>NZ_BMXS01000003.1 GCF_014651875.1 Litchfieldella qijiaojingensis | reverse complement strand
GCCGCTTCCGTGCAACCCCGAATCGCCCAAACGATCCGAAAAAGCCCAACGAAAACAGCCACTTCGGCCACTCACCACCGCCCGCAACGTTTGCCCGTCGCCGGCAGCGGATGCGTACTTTACGGATTCTTGCGCCCCTCTACAAGAATCTTTGACAAAAAAACTCGCCGAACGATCCATCAAGCAGTCGTTCAGCTAACACTCACTCGGGCGAAGCGCTTTTTTCCTGCCTGGATCACGTAGCTCTTGCCGGTTTCCAGCAGGTGATCGCGCTCGACCACCTGACCATCGACCTTGACCCGGCCATTGCCGAGCATGTCCTTGGCCTGAGCACTGTTCTTGGTCAACCCGCAGCGATTGAGCACGGCGGCGATGGGCGCGTGGGCACTACCTTCGAAATCGACACTGACCTCGGGCAGGTCTTCAGGAAGCTCGCCTTCGGTCAACAGGTTGCCGGCAGATTTGTGGGCATGGGCCGCAGCTTCCTCACCGTGGTAGCGACCGATCAGTTCACGGGCCAGGACCATCTTGATGTCGCGGGGGTTGGCACCCTGTTCAACATCACGCTTGAGGGCCCCGATCTCTTCATTGCCCTTGAGTGACAGCAACTCGAAGTAGCGCCACATCAGACTGTCAGGCATGGACACCAGCTTGTTGAACATGACGCCGGGAGCCTCGTCGACGCCGACATAGTTGCTCAGCGACTTGGACATCTTCTGCACGCCGTCCAGCCCTTCCAGTAAGGGCATGGTAATCACCACCTGCGGCTCCTGACCAAAGTGCTTCTGGATTTCGCGCCCCATCAGAAGGTTGAACTTCTGGTCGGTACCGCCCAACTCGACGTCCGCTTTGAGCGCGACCGAGTCATAGCCCTGCACCAGTGGGTAGAGGAACTCGTGGATAGAGATCGACTGCCCCGACCTGTAGCGCTTTTCAAAGTCGTCACGCTCCAGCATGCGCGCCACGGTACTCTGACCCGCCAATTCGATCATGTCGGCAGCACTCATGGCGGAGAACCACTCGGCGTTGAAGCGTACCTCAGTCTTGTTCGGGTCGAGGATCTTGAACACCTGCTCACGATAAGTCTGGGCATTGGCCCTGACTTCCTCTTCGGTGAGTGGCTTGCGAGTGACATTCTTGCCGGTCGGGTCACCAATGCGGCCGGTGAAGTCGCCAATCAGGAAGATAACCTCATGCCCCAACTCCTGGAACTGGCGCATCTTGGTCAGCAGAACACTATGCCCCAGGTGCAGGTCCGGTGCGGTGGGGTCGAAGCCGGCCTTGATGCGCAGCTTGCGGCCGGAGGCGAGCTTTCGCTCCAGCTCGTCTCCCAACAGGATTTCATGGGTGCCACGCTGCAACAGGGCCAGCGCGTTAGCGACATCGGTCATCGTACCCTTTCTCCACTCAAAGCGGTTTTGTCACCAAACGGATTCTCGATTGGGGCAAGATGGTAGCATGTCTTGTGCATAACGGTTGAGCGCCGACGGCGCCAGGGAGGGAAGCATGCCTTTGTTCATCGGCCTGATGTCAGGCACCAGCCTCGATGGCATTGATGCAGCTCTGGTGCGATGCGAGTCGTCACGCCCCCCTGAACTGCTGGCCACCCAAGCGATTGGCTTCCCCGATGAGTTGCGCGACCGGCTGCTTGCACTATGCCATGCCAAGCGGGCCGACTTTGCCGAACTGGCTACAGCGGAAGACAGTTTCTGTCGCCTGCAGGCCGAAGCCGTGGCCCGCCTGCTCGAGACCAGCGCCACATCGCGCGATAACATTGTTGCCATCGGCAGTCATGGTCAGACCATCGAACACGCGCCCTATGGGCATGCTCCTAGCGGCCCGGCCTACACTTATCAGCTCGACAACCCCAGTTTGCTCGCCGAGCTTACCGGCTGCCAAGTGGTGGCCGACTTTCGCCGTCGCGACTTGGCCGCCGGCGGCCAAGCCGCTCCTCTGGCCCCGGCTTTCCACAACGCCCTGTTTCGTGATCCAACCGAGTGGCGCCTAGTGCTCAACCTGGGAGGCTTTGCCAACCTGACGCTGTTGCCCCCGCAGAACAGGACAGCCGAGGTTCTTGGTTTCGACACCGGGCCAGCCAACGTGCTGTTGGATGCTTGGCATGGTCGCCATCGCGGCGGGCGCTTCGATGCGAATGGTGAGTGGGCAGCCTCTGGCCAAGTAGATCCCCCCCTGCTCGAATCGCTGATGCGCGAGCCGTTCTTTCATCAACCGCCGCCACGCAGCACCGGTCGTGAAGTGTTCCACCTACCTTGGTTAGAGCGCCACTTGAATGGCAATGAAGCACCACAGGATGTCCAGGCGACCCTGGCCGAACTGACAGCCACGAGTGTCGCCCTAGGGGTCGAAATGGCCAGAGAGCTGTGCCAGGCGCCTCCAGCCAGCAGCCTGATTCCTTGTGGTGGAGGGGCTCACAATGCCGACCTGCTGTCGCGCCTGGCATACCACTTGCCAGATACCGCCCTGGTACCCAGCGACGACTGGGGCTGGCCCGCCGACTGGCTGGAAGCGGGCGCCTTCGCCTGGCTGGCGTATCGCCGCCTGGCGGGCTTGTCCGGTAACCTCTCTTCGGTCACCGGAGCTTCGGGGCTTCGAGTGCTGGGAGGCATTTACGCGCCTTGAACTCTCTCAGAGGAGTCAGGACGGCTACACGCCCCTGGCCTTGGCCTGTGCGTCCTCACGCGACACCACGCCATCGCTGGCCAGGCGTGCCAGCGAGGCATCCAGAGTCTGCATGCCCAGGCTGCCACTGGTCTGAATGGTCGAATAGATCTGCGCCACCTTGTCCTCCCGAATCAGATTTCGCACCGCCGGGGTTGCCACCAGGATCTCGTGAGCGGCGACCCGCCCACCGCCGATACGCTTGAGCAGGACTTGGGAAATCACGCCTTGCAACGACTCGGAGAGCATCGAGCGCACCATGGCCTTTTCGTCGCCGGGGAATACATCGATGATGCGGTCGATGGTCTTGGCTGCCGAAGTGGTATGCAGGGTGCCGAATACCAGATGACCGGTTTCGGCCGCGGTCAGCGCCAGGCGAATGGTCTCCAAGTCACGCATTTCACCGACCAGGATCACGTCCGGATCCTCGCGCAGCGCACTGCGCAGTGCCGGGGCGAAACCACGAGTGTCGCGGTGCACTTCACGCTGACTTATCAAGCAACGCTTGCTGCGATGCACGAACTCCACAGGATCTTCGATGGTAAGGATGTGGTCGGAACGGGTCTCGTTGATGAAGTCGATCAGCGCCGCCAGGGTGGTACTCTTGCCCGAACCGGTAGGCCCAGTCACCAGCACCAACCCGCGCGGCAGAGACGTCAAGCGGCAAAAAGGGTCGCCCAGCCCCAGCTCCTCCATGGTCAGCACCTTGGAGGGAATGATACGGAAGACCGCGCCGGCCCCCCGTCCATGATTGAAGGCGTTGACACGAAAGCGTGCAATGCCGGGCACTTCGAAGGAGAAGTCGGCCTCGAGCCGTTCTTCATAGTCGCGGCGCTGACAGTCATCCATGATGTCGTGGATCAGCTTTCGAGCCTCACGATCCTCCATGACGGGCATATCGAGCCGGCGGATGTCACCATCGATGCGAATCATCGGTGGCAACCCCGCCGAGAGATGCAGATCGGAGGCGTTCTGCTTTGCCGAGAATGCCAGCAGTTCGGTAATATCCATGCGTTCCCTGCTCCCTACTAAGGTCGACTCAGTATGACAGAGGTTGAACTTTCCGAAACACTCGCCGCCGCACGCGCGCGCCTTGCCGCAGCCCTGCGCGATGCCGGGCGGGACGAGCATGCCGCGCAGTTGCTGGCCGTCAGCAAGACCAAGCCCGCGAGCATGATTCGCGAGGCCTATCGTCATGGTCAGCGCGATTTCGGGGAGAACTACCTGCAGGAGGCACTCCACAAGCAGGCAGAACTGGCCGATCTCACGGATATCGTGTGGCATTTCATCGGGCCTTTGCAGTCGAACAAGACCAGGTTCGTGGCCGAATGCTTCGACTGGGTCCACAGCATCGATCGCAAAAAGATCGCTCAGCGGCTGAGCGAACAACGCCCCGCTCATCTGCCGGCACTGAATGTCTGCCTGCAGGTCAATGTCAGTGGCGAAGCCAGCAAGTCGGGTGCCACGTTCGAGCAACTGGATGCATTAGCCTCGGCGGTAGTCGACATGCCACGACTTGCACTACGCGGCCTGATGGCGATTCCCGCCCCCGCCACGACCCTGGCCGAGCAGAGAATGCCGTTGGCTCGCTTGCGCCAAGCGCTGGAAACCTTGCGGGAACATTATCCCCAAGCGCCGCTCGATACCCTGTCGATGGGCATGAGCGATGACCTGGAAGCGGCTGTCGCCGAAGGTGCCACCTTGGTACGGTTGGGAACTGCCATCTTCGGGGCGCGCCAATAAACGACGGTTTCTGGCACACTTCATCATTCAAAGCCCAGGACGAGAGGACAATATGCATGGCTAGCCAAGTCACATTCATCGGAGCCGGCAATATGGCCAGCGCCATTTTCGGCGGCATGATCGAGAGCGGCTATCCACGAGAGGCGATTACCGCGACATCTCCGGGCGACGAGCACCTGGCCCCCCTGCGCAGCCGCTACGGCATTCATACCCAGACCGACAACCGTGCTGCCATAGCCAATGCCGATGTGGTGGTATTGGCGGTCAAGCCGCAAGTCATGCAAAGCGTCTGCACCGAGCTGCACGAGGTCATCCAGGCACGCAAGCCGCTGATCGTGTCGGTTGCCGCCGGCCTGCCTGCCGAGACGCTGGAGCATTGGTTGGGCGGGAGCCTGGCGGTGATCCGCTGCATGCCCAACACCCCTTCACTGGTGGGTGCGGGTGCCGCCGGCCTGTACGCCAACCCGCGCGTTTCAGCCGCCCAACGCGAACTGGCTACCACCCTGATGCAAGCCGTAGGCCTGGCTGAGTGGGTCGATGACGAAGCACAGTTGGAGGCAGTTACGGCAATCGCTGGCAGCGCTCCAGCCTATTTCTTCCTGATCTTCGAAGCCTTGGAGGCTGCCGGCATACGCTTGGGGCTACCTGCGGACACTGCCCGTCGACTCGCCCAGCAGACTGCCTATGGCGCTGCTCTCATGGCTCAACAGAGCGATCAGTCCCCGGATCAGCTCAAGCGCAATGTCATGTCGCCCGGTGGTACTACGGAACGTGCTATCCAGGTGCTCGAAGAGGCCGGCCTACGCCAGGCTTTCCTCGACGCCGCGGATGCCTGTGCCGAGCGCGCCCGCGAGATGGCCGACGAGCTCGGCAAACGTTAGCCCCATTCAGTCACGAGGAGCCCCCATGGGCAGTCAACTGGGAAGTGCCGGCTTATTGCTGGTCAACACACTGATCAATATCTACCTGCTGCTGCTGATGCTGCGTTTCCTCCTGCAGGCATCACGTGCGGATTACTACAACCCTATCAGTCAGTCGGTGGTCAGGATCACCCAGCCGGTGGTCCGCCCCTTTCAGGGGTTTTTACGTCCGATCGGTACCATCGATCTCGCTACCTTGGCCGCTGGCTTCCTGATCAAGGCCGTGAGCATCATCGTCATCCTGCAGATCGCCGGCTACGGGGTTCCCCCCATCGTCGGTGCAGCCATCGGTGCCGTGGCAGCACTGGCCAACGCTATCCTCAAGATCTATTTCTTCGCCCTGATCGCAATGATCATCCTGAGCTGGGTTGCGCCGCAGGCGAGTCACCCCGCGGCGCTACTGATCTTTCAACTGGTCGAACCGATCATGGCCCCGGTCCGTAAGGTGATCCCACCGCTTGGTATGATCGACCTATCGCCGATCGTGGTGTTCATCGCCATTAGCATCGTCGATGGTCTCGTAGTGGGCTCCCTGACCCGGGCCGCCGGTGTATCCGGTGCTCTGGTCGGCCTGTGAGTACCGCCATGACAACGACGGGAACAACAACATCCGTGAACAACGATAGCCCGATGCCCGAGCTCCCCTGCGATTCGGTCGGCCTGGTGGCGCCGCAGACGGCTCACTTCGACGAGCCACTACCATTGGCCTGTGGTAGAACACTACCGGCCTACGACCTGGTCTACGAGACCTATGGCAAGCTCAACGCCAGTCGCAGCAATGCCGTACTGATCTGCCATGCCCTGTCGGGACATCACCATGCTGCTGGCTATCATAGCCGCGAGGATCGCAAGCCCGGCTGGTGGAATGCCCATATCGGCCCCGGCAAGAGTATCGATACCGACCGCTTCTTCGTGGTGTCGCTGAACAATCTGGGAGGTTGTCACGGCAGCACCGGGCCCTGCGCCATCAATCCCAACACTGGACGCCAATGGGGTCCGGACTTCCCGATGATGACCGTCGGTGACTGGGTTCACAGTCAGGCCAGGCTGGCGGACCGCCTGGGCATCGATCGCTTCGCTGCCGTAGTCGGCGGTAGCCTCGGAGGCATGCAAGTCCTGCAGTGGACCCTGGCCTATCCGGAGCGTATCGCCAATGCCGTCGTCATCGCTGCCACTCCCAAGTTGTCGGCACAGAATATCGCCTTCAACGAAGTCGCACGCCAGGCGATTCGCTCCGACCCTGATTTCCATGAAGGTTGGTACGCCGAGCATGGCACGGTTCCCCGACGCGGCCTCAAGCTGGCACGCATGGTCGGCCATATCACTTATCTCTCCGAAGACGCCATGGGCACCAAGTTTGGCCGCGACTTGCGCAGCGACGATCTCAATTTCGGCTACGACGTCGAGTTCCAGGTCGAGTCCTATCTGCGCTATCAGGGCGACACCTTTTCGACCTCCTTCGACGCCAACACCTACCTGCTGATGACCAAGGCCCTGGACTATTTCGACCCGGCCGCCCCCCATGGCGGTGATCTGGCGGCAGCGGTAGCACCGGCAACTTGCCCGTTTCTCGTGGTCAGCTTCTCCACCGATTGGCGCTTCCCCCCCTTGCGCTCCCGCGAGCTGGTCGATGCACTGATCCGGGCCGGCAAACCAGTGAGTTATGCCTGTATCGACTCACCACATGGCCATGATGCCTTCCTCTTGCCGGAGCCCCGCTACCAGGCAGTATTCGCCAGTTTCATGGGTCGCGTAGCCCGCGACCTCGGCCTGGAGGACACTTGATGCGCGCCGATCTTGAACTCATCCACGACTGGGTGCCAGAAGGCGCCCATGTGCTCGACTTGGGCTGCGGCGACGGCACCCTGCTGGCAGCCTTGGCTCGCGACAAGAACGTCACCGGCTATGGCTTGGAGATCGACCCCGATGGCATCACCGCCTGCATCGCGCGCGGTGTCAATGTCATCGAGCAGAACCTCGATCAAGGCTTGGCAAACTTCGATGATAACGCCTGCGACCTGGTGATCATGACCCAGGCCTTGCAAGCTCTGCGCCGCCCTGACCGGATGCTCGACGAAATGGTGCGCGTGGCTGGCGAATGCATCATCACCTTCCCCAACTTTGCCTATTGGCGCCACCGCGCCTATCTGGGCTTCAAGGGTTACATGCCGGTATCCAAGTCGCTGCCTCACGCCTGGTACGACACTCCCAACATCCATCTCTCGACTTTCAACGATTTTGAACGCCTGTGCCGTGACAAGGGTCTGATCATCAGTGACCGTGCTGTGGGCAACGGCGACCACGAAGGTCACTGGAGCTCACGGTGGTGGCCTAACCTGTTCGGTGAAACGGCCATCTTCCGCGTCAGCCGCGGCCGGTAGTCGACAGGGGAACGTGGAAATAAATCGACGAGCGACTCGAGGAGGGGAGAAAACCATGGCCACAAGAAGCACCTTTCTCGCCTGGGGACTTGGCCTGTTGCTGATGCTGAGTGCGGGCCTGGTATCGGCACAGCAATTCGAGCAGGTGGGCAACTATCAGATTCACTACAGCGCGGTGAATACCAGCTTCCTACCCGCGGATGTCGCCGCAGCCTACGATATCCAACGCAGCCAAATACAGGCACTGCTCAACATTAGCGTGCGCGAGGAACTCGAGGATGGCTCGACCCGCCCGGTCAACGCCACGGTCAATGGCAACGTCGGCAATCTCGCCGGCCAACTCCAGAGCCTGTCATTTCGCACCGTACGTGACGATGACGCCATCTATCATCTGGCGACCTTCCGGATCCAGGAAGACGAACCGATGCGCTTCAACCTCAATGTGACTTACGACCGCAACCAGGAGCCGGCAAGCATCAACTTCGTCCAGCGCTTCTACATTGACCGCTGATCGTGAGCCACGCGCTCACGCAGTGCCTCACAGGGGTCACCTCGTTCGACGGGGAGCGTGAACCAGGCCAGGTCATAGGGTGGCACGCCATCGACACCGGCAGGCAATGCCGAACGCCAGTCGTTCTGGCCTGGCGCCAACTCGACGCAGGCCAGCGAGAGAGGTGCCACGTCGCTATGTAGTGCCACTCCGATGTCACGACGTGCATGGCCGCTACCGCAGATCAAAACCGCCACGGGCGGTAACGCCGCCAATGCCGCAGCCATGGCCTTGTCACGGGCCACCTGGGCGGCCAGCATCCCATCAAGCCGATTCTCGGGGAGTAGATGACAATGGCCCTCGATCAAGATCCGGCGGTGGACGGCAGCCACCGCCGGGGGCAATGCCGGTGCCTGGTTGGTAGCTACGAGTTCCTTGATAGCCTGGCGCCCAATGTTGGCTGCACGCGGCACCAGCCCCAGTTCGAGTACTCGTCGCACTATCGGGCCATAGGCTTGCCAGTTCCACCCTTCGTTCCATTGCAGCAACTTGCGTAAATCAGCCTCAGGCAGCGCCAGCAGCTCGGCGGCCGAGTAGCTCTCCAGCCGCGCCTGCTGGCTGGGGTCGAGCATCTCCATCGCTACCCCGCCTAATTGCCCGCGGCTTGCCAGCCGGTCGATCAACCAGCGTTCCAGCCGATGGTGCTCGGGATTGTCGTGCCGCTCACCAACGATCACCCCACGAGCCTCAAACAATCGCGCCATCAGAGCCCGCTCACTCAGCCAGATACCGCCTCGCAGGTCGCGCACGCGCCCCTGCGGACGCACTGCTTCGATCTCGGCCTCGGCAGCGGGTATCATGCCCAACGCCGCCAGGGCGACGAATCCCTTGAGACACTCGCGTCGACGCATGACCAGACCTCCCTGACGACATGGATGGCGCGCGGCGTTATGTCGCGATGCCCAGAACCTGCCCTACCTGGCGGGTCAGCGATACCGGCAATCGTCGGGCCAGCCGAATGGCTCGTGGCATGCCCCCCTTGAACTCGAGCCGGCATCCGTAAGCCAGCACCTCGACACCTCGAGCCGCAACCTCCCGCAGCGTCTGGGCATAGGCAAGGTCGAGGTGGGCCGCGGGCGCCACATCCGAGATGCCGGTGTGCGCCACGCAGAACAGCAGGACTGCCCGCTGCCCCTGCTCGGCCAATTCGGCTAAGCTTTCCAAGTGTTTGCGTCCCCGTTCGCTGACGGCGTCAGGAAAGTAGCCATGGCCATCGGCCTCCTTGAGGGTCACCTGCTTGACCTCCACGAAGGCACTGGCACAGCCGGGCCGATCGAGGCGAAAATCCAGTCGCGCGCCCGTGACCTTCACTTCGCGCCGGTATTCAGCGTAACCCTGCAGTTCCTCGACCACGCCAGTGCACAGCGCTTCCTCGACGATGGCATTGGCACGCCCAGTCTGCACCGAGGCCAGGGCGGTCGCACCATCGTCCTGGGGAAGCTCGATCAGTTCCCAGGTCCAGGCCAGCTTGCGCTTGGGGTTGTCGCTCGGTGATAGCCATACCCGGCAGCCGGGCACATTGACCGCACGCATCGAGCCGGTATTAGGACAATGCGCCACCACCTGCGAACCGTCACTGAGCTCGACATCGGCCAAAAAGCGCTTGTAACGGCGCCGCAAGATGCCCGGCACCAGGGTAGGGTATTCCATGGGACTCCTCGCTATTGCCGGGCCAGGAAGCGCTCGAGGCGACTCATGGCCTCCTCGAGACGCGCCACGTCGTTGGTGAAAGCGATACGCACATGGCACTCACCACCGTGCACGGCGAAATCGATCCCCGGGGTGATGGCGACGTTCTCTTCTTCCAGGAGACGCCGACAGAATGCCTGACTGTCATGGCTATAGCGCGAAATATCCAACCATGCATAGAACGCACCCTGAGGAGGCACGGAAGGAGCCAGTTCCAGCCGTTGCAACCCCGCCAGCAGGACATCGCGACGCCGCTGCAGTTCCCTTCTGCGCCTCTCGAGCTCCTCCCGACACTCCGGAGTGAAGGCCGCCAAGGCAGCATGCTGAGACGGTGTCGGTGCGGCCAGGAAAACATTCTGTGCCAGGCGGGTAAGTGGTTCGACGGCGGCCTGGGGCGCAACCAGCCACCCCAGACGCCAGCCGGTCATGCCGAAGTACTTCGAAAAGCTGTTGACCACGAATGCTTCGGGTGCAACGGTTGCTGCCGATAATGGCTCGATGTCATAGGTCAGCCCCTGATAGATCTCGTCGACCAGCAAATGACCGCTTTGCTGCCTTACTGTGTCGGCTACCGCAGCAAGTTGTGCTTTATCAAGCATATGCCCCGTGGGATTCGAGGGCGTCGCCAGCATTGCCAGACGCGTCGTCGGCTGCCAATGAGCGGCGATCAGGGCGGCATCAAGTTGCCAGCCGCTATCCGGCCCCACCGGCACCGTATCCAGCTCCGCATCGGCCAAGGCCATGAAATGCCGATTGCAGGGATAGGTGGGGTCCGCCATCAGCACTCGATCGCCGCGCTGCACCAGCAACTGGCTAGCCAACAGCAGTGCCCCGGAAGCCCCGGGGGTGACGATGATCCGGCCTGGGTCGATGTCGGCATCGAAGTGGCTCGCGTAATGTCCGGCGATCGCCTCGCGCAGCGCCGGGAGACCGGCGGTAGGCGTGTATCGCGTGTGTCCATTGGTCAAGGCTTGCCGGCCCGCCGCCACTATCGCCTCGGGCGTGGCGAAATCGGGCTCGCCGACTTCCAGATGGATGACATCGTGGCCCGCGGCTTCGCGTGCCTGCGCCTCTTCCAGCAGGCTCATTACACGAAAGCCCTCGACACGCTCGACTCGCGAACTGAAACGCATTTCCTGCTCCTGATGGCTGTATGACGACAAGGCAGCCTCGTTGCGGCACCCTAGAGGAACTTTTGCGGTCAAAGACGACATTGTACCCGCTTCGCATGTCCTGCTTCAGCTCAAACATGTATTTCAGCAGTTGCAATGTGGGCGTTTTTTCGCTAAATAAGCAGGGCTCTGGGCGGGTGAGGCCGCGCCCACATCAGGTCACCACGAATCACCTCACATCGCGCGATTCGCTGATGATCGGAAACGGCCGGGCATCGGCCCCAGTCACTTGTAAGTAATGAGGCAGCCCCATGCCAGTAGCAGAACAGAAGACGGAAGCGCCTAAGAAATTCACCCCGTACGAGCCGGCGCCGGGTGAAGAGTACATGAACGAGAAGCAGTTGGAGCACTTCCGACAGATCCTGCTGGGCTGGAAACAGGAGTTGATGGAAGAGGTGGACCGTACGGTTCGCCACTTGCAGGAAGACGCCAACAACTATGCCGACCCAGCGGATCGGGCCACCCAGGAAGAGGGCTTCAGCCTCGAACTGCGGACCCGCGATCGCGAGCGCAAGCTGCTCAAGAAGATCAACGAAACCATCGACAAGATCGACGAAGAAGACTACGGCTTCTGTGAGGCCTGTGGTGTCGAGATCGGCATTCGCCGTCTCGAGGCTCGCCCCACTGCCACTCTGTGCGTCGACTGCAAGACGCTGGCCGAACTCAAGGAAAAACAGCTCGGCGGATAAAAGGCCAGCATCATGCAGCCCCTTCCTCCCCGACTGCGCAACGGGCACCTCAGGGTGCCCGTTCGCGTATGCTTCTCCATGTACTCGAACTGCTTATGAGTCACTATCGCGGTCGTTTCGCTCCTACACCGTCAGGCCCGCTTCACTTCGGCTCGCTGGTCGCGGCACTGGGCAGCTTCCTCGACGCTCGGCATGCCGGCGGCCAGTGGCTGTTGCGCATCGAGGATATCGACCCACCTCGCTGCCCACCAGGCGCCAGCGACACCATCCTGCGCCAGCTCGAGGCCTTTGGGCTGACCTGGGACGGGCCGGTGCATTATCAGCACGACCGGAGCGACTCCTATCAACAGGCGCTCTCGTGCCTGGGCAAGCTCGGCTTGGTCTACCCTTGCAGTTGTTCGCGCCGGGAATGGCGAGAGCATCCTATCTATCCCGGGTGGTGTCGTGACGGCGCACAAGCGCCACACAAATCCCAGGCTTGGCGGTTACGCAGCGACCTGGGACTGCGTCCGGTCATCTGGCACGACCGCCTCTTGGGCGAACAGGCCTTCGATCCGGCTGAACTCGGCGATACGATCCTCAAGCGCAAGGACGGTCTCTGGGCCTATCAACTGGCAGTCGTGGTCGATGACGCCGATCAAGGTATCAGCGACGTGGTCCGTGGCGCCGATTTGCTCGACAACACGCCCTGGCAGCGACAGCTTCAAAAGGCCCTCGGTCTTCCCGAGCCACGTTACCTGCACCTGCCATTGATCGTCGGTCGCGATGGCAAGAAGCTGTCCAAGCAGAACTTGGCTCCGGCACTGCCCTGCGATGACGACCAGGTACGACCACTGCTGTATCGTGCTCTGCGTGCGCTCGACCAGCCGGTAGAGAAATCGCAACAGCAGGCACCCGTCGCCGAGCAACTCGCAGCCGCCATCGAGAGGTGGGACAGTACACGGCTGCAACCAGTCACACAGCGAGACTGTTAAACTCGGAGTATTCAAGCGCGCAAGGACTCCCATGTACGTCTACCGCATCATGCTGTTTCTGGTGTTCGGCGGTTATCTGCTGTCGCCGCTGCTGATGAGCGGCTGGTCGAGCCCCGAAACGGCCTGGTATCGCCCCTTCGTGATCTGGGGGGTGCTGATCGCTCTGTCGATCTGGCTGGAGCAGAAAAGGAAACTGGATGAACGCTAGTCTGGGTGGCGTCTTCCTCCTCGGCGCCGGCTACCTGGCTCTCTTGTTCGCCTGCGCACTAGCGGTCGAACGTGGTTGGATCCCGCTTCGCCTCGTGCGCCATCCCGCCGTCTACACGCTGGCACTGGGCGTCTATGCCAGCGCCTGGGCAATCTACGGCAGCCTCGAACTGGCCAGTCAGGTTGGCTACGGTTACCTGGCCTACTACCTCGGCGTAGCTGGGGCCTTTCTGCTGGCGCCTGTGTTGTTGCTGCCGATCCAGCGCATGACGCGCACCTACCAGCTCTCCTCGCTCGCCGACCTGTTTGCGTTTCGTTTTCGTTCGCGCTGGGTCGGCACCCTGGTGACCCTGGTCAGCGCCCTGGCCGTGCTGCCACTGCTGGCCCTGCAGGTGCAAACCATGGGCGATGCCATCCACCTGATGACCGGTGCCGCCTCCCCAAGCATGTTGGCACTGGTCTTCTGCGCGCTGATCGCGTTGTTCACGATTCTGTTCGGAGCCCGGCACACGCGCCTGCACGCCCGCCATGACACGCTGCTGGCCACCATTGCCCTGGACTCCCTGGTCAAGCTGGCCGCCATGCTGATCCTTGGAGCGGTGGCCTTGTTCGGGATCTTCGATGGCCCCGCCGATTTGCAGGCCTGGCTCGACGGGCCGGGGTTGGCACGCCAAGCGGAGGTGACTCATCTAGACCCTGGGCAGTGGCGCACCTTGTTGCTACTGTTTTTTGCTGCGGCCTTCCTGATGCCGCACATGTTTCATATGACCTTTGCCGAGACGCTATCGAGACGCGCCCTGCTCCAGGCCGGCTGGAGTCTACCGCTGTTCCTGCTGCTGATGGCCCTCCCAGTACCACTGATCCTGTGGGGGGCACAGCGCATCGGTGCCGATGAGTCAGGACTCGGCGCTGCTTATCTGGCCTTCGGACTGTCCGACACCTGGTGGGTCGACACCTTGGCTTTCCTTGCCGGGCTTGCCGCGGCCAGCGGTACCCTGATCATCATATCGCTGGCTCTCTCGGGAATGATCCTCAATCATCTGGTACTCGTGGCCCACCCTCCAGCGTACCAGCCGGACCTCTATCGCTGGTTGCGTTGGCTACGCCGGGCGCTGATCGCCGCCGTCGTCTTCGGTGGCTGGCTGTTCTACCGTACCGTCGGTGTCCATCATGACCTGACCACCCTTGGCCTGGCGTCGTTCGTCGGCATGGCGCAATGCCTGCCAGGCATGCTGGCCGTGCTCTACTGGCCCGGTGCCAACCGCAAGGGCATGGTCGCCGGCCTGCTGATGGGCGTTCTGATCTGGCTGCTGGGCCTGTGGCTTCCTTTGCTTACCGGCATGCCGGCACTGGTAGTCATCCCCCCGGGGTTGGAGGCTCTCCAAGGCGCCCCGGTGTGGTACGCCGTCGCACTGGAAGCCCTGGCGGCAAACATCCTGACCTTCATCCTCGTGTCACTGGCGACGCGCACCTCCGAAGGAGAACGCGCGGCTGCCGAGGCATGCTCGGTGGACGCGGTGATTCGTCCCAAACGTCTGCCGCTGATGGCCAGCAGTGGCGAGGATTTCAAGCATCATTTGGCCGAAGCCTTGGGCGAAGAGGTTGCCAACCGGGAAGTGGATCGCGCTCTGGGCGCACTGCACATGTCACCACACGACGGCCGACCCTATGCCTTGCGTCGCCTGCGCGACCGGATTCAGGCCAACCTCTCGGGGCTGATGGGCCCCTCGGTGGCTCAGGACATCGTCGACAGATTCCTGCCCTACCGCCGTGACGGCCAGGCCGCGACCGACGATATCCACTTCGTCGAGAGCCGGCTGGAGGCCTATCGTTCCCGGCTCACCGGGTTGGCACGCGAGCTCGATGGCCTGCGTCGCTACCATCGTCGCACTCTGGCCCAATTGCCCATCGGGCTGTGCGCCTTCGGCGACGATGGCGAGCTTTTGATGTGGAACGATGCCCTGGCCGAACTCAGCGGCATCGACGGAGCCAGTGTGATCGGCTCCCGGCGCAATAGCCTGCCGGCACCTTGGGCCGAACTGCTGGGACGCGTCCTCGCCGGACCACACAGCCACCTTTACAAGCAACCGGTGGAGCTGGCCAAGGGGCAACGCTACCTCACCCTACACAAGGCCGTGCTGAGCAATGGCGATGAGGAACGCGGTGGCACCGTGATCCTGATCGAGGACCACAGCGAGATGAAATGGCTGGAAGACGAGCTGGTACATGCTGCTCGGCTGGCCTCGATCGGCCAACTGGCTGCCGGTGTCGCCCACGAGATCGGCAACCCCATCACCGGCATCTCCTCGTTGGCCCAGAATCTGCGCTACGACACCGACGACCCCGATCTTCTGGAAACCGCCGATCAGATCCAGCAACTCACCGACCGCGTCTCACGTATCGTCGGCTCGCTGGTCGGCTTCGCACATGGCGGCCGACATGTGCATGGCACGACCTTCGCACCGGTCACGCTGCACCACGTCACCGAAGAGGCCTTGCACTTGATTCACTTGGCACGCTCGGGTCAGGATGTAGTCTATCGTAACCAGTGTCCGCCCGACCTGACGGTCGAAGGCGATGCCCAGCGCTTGATCCAGGTGCTGGTCAACTTGTTGAGCAACGCCCGAGATGCCAGCCCGGAAGGGGGAGAAGTCGTCGTTGCCGCTGAACCGGAAGGCCGGGGTGTCTCGCTGACAGTGACCGACGAGGGGCCAGGTATCGATGCCCGGGTTCGCGATCACCTTTTCGAGCCCTTCACCACGACCAAGGCCCCGGGAGAGGGCACTGGCTTGGGCCTGCCACTGGTCTACAGCATCATTGCCGAGCATCACGGGCAGATTCATATCGACTCACCGCCACTCGGGCGGGAACGCGGCACCCGCATCTACATGTGGCTGCCCACGACTAGAGAGGACGGCGAAAACCGCGATGAGCCGGATTCTGATCGTTGAAGACGAAGCCATCATCCGCAGCGCCCTCAAGCGACTGCTCGAGCGTCATGACTACCAGGTCAGCGAGGCCGGTTCGGTCGCCGAAGCCGAAACCCTCGACCCCCAACGTTTCGACCTGGTGATCAGCGACTTGCGATTGCCCGGTGAGGCAGGCACCGCCATGATCGAGCGTGCCGCGCCTACGCCGGTATTGATCATGACCAGCTATGCCAGCATGCGCTCAGCGGTGGATGCCTTGAAGCAAGGTGCAGTGGACTATATCGCCAAGCCCTTCGATCACGATGAATTGCTCGACACCGTGGCCAAGACTCTGGCGCAGTACGGTCATAAGGCTAGCCCCAAGGGCGAAACGCCTCCTGCTGCCACCGCTCAAACCATGATCGGCGACTGCCCGGCCATGGAGACTGTCTATACCCGTATCCGCAAGACCGCCCCGGCCGATGTGACGGTACTGATCCAAGGCGAATCCGGTACCGGCAAGGAGCTGGTCGCACGCGCCATCCACTACCAGAGCCAGCGCGCTCGTGCGCCGTTGATCTGCGTCAACTGCGCTGCCATCCCCGAGACACTGATCGAGTCCGAACTGTTCGGCCACGAAAAGGGCGCCTTCACCGGTGCCAGTGCCGCTCGCACAGGCCTGGTGGAGGCCGCCGATGGCGGCACCCTGTTCCTCGACGAAATCGGCGAACTGCCCTTGGACGCCCAGGCTCGCCTGCTGCGCGTTCTGCAGGAAGGTGAGATTCGCAAGATTGGCTCGGTGGAGACCCGGCACGTGAATATCCGACTGATCGCCGCCACCCATCGCGACTTGCGTGCGCTCTCGAAGAGCGGAGAGTTCCGCCTCGATCTCTATTACCGTCTCAACGTGATGCAGATCGACTTGCCACCGCTACGCGAGCGCGAGGATGACATCCTCAAACTGGCCGATGTACTATTGGAGAGTGCCTGTCGCCGCCACGCCAGAGAAGGCCTCAAGCTTTCTCGTGCCGCACGCCGCGAGATCCGTGATTACCCCTGGCCCGGCAACGTCCGCGAGTTGGAAAACGCCCTCGAACGGGGCGTGATCCTCGCCGAGGGTCACCTGATTCATCCCGATGACCTGGGCCTGCGCCCTCAAGCCCCCCTCCGACCAACACCTCCCACACCCCATCCTCGCAGCGTAGCCAGCACGCAGGACGATCCCCCCAGCGAGGAGGACCTGTCGCTGGAAGACTATTTCCAGCACTTCGTCCTCGAGCACCAGGACCAAATGAGCGAGACAGAGCTGGCTCAGAAATTGGGGATCAGTCGCAAGTGCTTGTGGGAGCGCCGCCAGCGGCTCGGCATCCCTCGCAAGAAGGGCGCTCGTAGCCGTGCAGGCTAACCAGCCCACGGACAACCCGACCATGGTCTAAGTGCCCGGGAGCCAGTCTCTCGGGCATCTTTTTGTGGCCAACACAGGCCTTGGCGCACCAGTTGTTACCATCTCACACAGTAACTGCCCCGCGATGGCTCAAAGGAGGTAACACACCGGTCCCCCATATCAGAGGGAACTCAAGAGAAAAAACACAAACAATTGAAAAAAAAGGACTTTATCAGGCGTGGCACAAGGTCTGCTATACCTATACCAAGAAAAACAAACATCCGGACGCCATCGGCCACCTCCAACAACAACAAGGTGACACCATGGCGCTGCCCCGGCTTCAGAACAAAAACAAAGCCACCGGGGGATCCAGATGGGGCGATGCGCAAGGCGCGAACAACAACAACGCCGCACCGCCCAGCTTCGACTGCCACAAGAACAACACGGTCGAAGATCCGGAAACGACTCAGGACGCGACGCATCCCGAGCGGGCAACAACAAGAACAGGCCCGTCAGAGATGCATCCTCGGCAACAACAACAACATGCCGAGGGGAGGTAGATACCCTACCGTCGTGGTTGGATTATTGTTTTGAATACGAGACGGTCGCCTTCGGGAAGATCGACAACAACAAGAATGCTGATTGCCTGATCACTTCTTGGTGACTGTGGTGCGTATTCAGGGCGATGCGCCATCACGAAGAAAAATCAACAGCATGGATTGCTGGATGCATGCTTGTAGGGGAGGCCATCTGGCCTCCCCTTTCTGCATCTGGCCCTTGCCTTCCACTCTCTCGTGCGCGCTAACGGTTACACAGCGGTTCCCAAGGTGTCGGCGGTCGGCTACACTTGGTGTTTTACAGCATAGCGAGTCGATATCGCTGCATGTTCAAAGGATTTACCCGCTTTCTCCAACGCCCCGGTGAACGATTGAAGACACTTCTCGGCAGCCAGGATGGCCCCGGTGACGGACCCGGCCTTCGCATCATCCCCCGTGAGGATCATCCCGTTTCACGCAAGCTGTTCAGTGAAGCAGCCCTGAAGGTACTCTATCGTCTGCATAACGCAGGCTTCGAGGCCTATTTGGTCGGCGGTTGCATCCGCGACTCGCTACTCGGCAAGGCCCCCAAGGACTTCGATGTCGCCACCAATGCCACCCCGGAGCAACTGCGAGATCTGTTTCGCAACTCGCGCATCATCGGCCGCCGCTTCCGCATCGTGCATGTGCGTTTCGGCCGCGAAGTCATCGAGGTCACCACCTTTCGTGGCAAACCGGGCGACGATCACGGCGAGCACATTGCACACCAATCCGAACATGGTTTGCTGCTGCGCGACAACGTCTGGGGCAACATCGAAGAAGACGCTCTGCGCCGCGACTTCACCGTCAACGCTCTCTACTACAACATCGCCGACTTCTCGATTCACGACTGGGCCGACGGCGTGCGCGACATCGAGTCCCGCACCCTGCGTCTGATCGGCGACCCAGAGACTCGCTACCGCGAAGACCCGGTGCGCATGTTGCGTGCCATCCGCTTCGCCACCAAACTCGGCTTCCGGCTCGACGCCGACACCGAGGCTCCGATTCGCGAGTTGGCTCCGCTGCTGTTGCAGATTCCACCAGCACGGCTGTTCGACGAGGTTCTCAAGCTATTCCTGGCTGGCCATGCCGTCGATACTTTCCATGCCTTGCGCGATTATGGTCTCTTCGCGATGCTGTTTCCCGAAGCCTATGAGGCCATGGCGGAACTCCCCTGGGCCGAGTCTCTGATCGAACGAGCCCTGGACAATACCGATACGCGCATCCGCGAAGAGCGGCCGGTGACGCCAGCCTTCCTCTTCGCCGCCCTGCTATGGCCCGGCGTGGCGCGGCGCATGGACGATATTCAAGCTGAAGGCATGCCTCCCATCCCCGCTCTACAAGCCGCCTCGCAACAAGCCGTGTCACGCCAGTTGCAGCACATCTCGATCCCCAAGCGCTTCAGCCTGCCGATGCGCGACATCTGGGACCTGCAACTACGCCTGCCCAAGCGTCGCGGCAAACGCGCCATACAGACGCGAGAGCATCCGCGTTTTCGAGCCGCCTACGACTTCCTGCTATTACGCGAGGAAGCCGGCGAGATCGATCCAGGCCTTGGCCAATGGTGGAATGCCTTCCAGAACGCCGATGATCATGAACAGCATCGCATGCTGGGCAAGCTGGACGGCAGCGACCCTTCGGGCGCAGATAACGGTCGCAAGCGCCGCCCACGCAAGCGTCGGCGTCGTACCTCGTCATCCATGGGACACCATGACTAGCCGCTACCACCGCGCCTACATCGGCTTGGGCAGCAATCTCGATTCACCTAGCGATCAGGTCGAACGCGCCTTGATGGCACTGGATCGATTGCCACTGAGCCAGCTGGTTGCCCGCTCGAGCCTGTACGCCAGCCGACCGGTTGGCCCTCAGGACCAGCCCGATTTCGTCAATGCCGTCGCCGCGCTCGACACCCGGCTATCGCCGCTGGCACTACTCGACCAACTTCAGGCTTTGGAACAGCGCCATGGCCGCCAGCGTCTGCGTCACTGGGGGCCCCGCACGCTGGATCTCGACCTGCTACTCTACGACGACTCCCATATCGATACCCCCCGCTTGCGCGTTCCCCATCCGCGGATGGTCGACCGCGGCTTCGTGCTGGTGCCCTTGGCCGAAGTGGCGCCGACATTGCGTCTACCCGATGGACGTGACATCGCCAGCCTGGCGCGGGACCATCCACAGGACGACTTGCGGGTGCTGTTACCCTAAAGGTAGAGTTGCCCGAAATTTGTTACCGATCCACACTTCCTTGCGTCAGCGGTAACAACCCATGTAACAGTTCGGGCCAGCCATGGCGGCTTCGGAGCCAATCCGAAATGCCGTCCGTATGAGAACGACGAGATCGAACGCCTATGAAAACGGTCACCTTGAGCACGCTACAAGCCTGCAAGCGCGCCGGCGAAACGTTCAGTTGCCTGACCGCCTACGATGCCACCTTCGCCCGTGCGGCAAGCGATGCGGGTATAGAGGTCCTGCTGGTCGGCGACTCCTTGGGGATGGTACTGCAGGGCCATGACAGCACCCTGCCCGTCACGCTGGACGACATCTGCTACCACACTCGCTGTGTAGCGCGCGGCAAGGGCACGAGCCTGCTGATGGTCGACCTGCCGTTCATGAGCAATGCCAGCCAGGAACGCCTGCTGCTGGATGCCGGCGAGCTGATGCGAGCAGGGGCAGAGCTGGTCAAGGTGGAAGGCGAAGCCTGGATGGCTGACGGCATTCGCGAGCTGACGCGTCGAGGAGTGCCGGTATGCGCTCATTTGGGCCTGACACCGCAGTCTGTCTATCAGTTCGGAGGCTACAAGGTCCAGGGTCGCGAGGCTGAACGTGCCGAGCAAATCGTCGCCGATGCACGTACCCTGGTTGACGCTGGCGCCTCAGTGATCCTGCTCGAATGCGTACCGGCCAGCCTTGGCCGCGCGGTGCGCGAGGCGGTATCGGTCCCGGTGATCGGCATCGGCGCGGGCCCGGATGTCGATGGCCAGATCCTGGTAATGCACGATGTACTGGGCGTCACACATGGCCGCACCCCGCGTTTCGTCAAGAACTTCCTCGCCGAGGCCAGCGATATTCCGGGGGCGTTCCGCCGCTACCATGAAGACGTCAAGGCCCGGCGCTTTCCCGCCGAGGAGCACTGCTTCTGATGCGAACGATCTACGATATCGCCGAACTCCGTCAGGCTCTCGATGGGCCCAAGCGTCAAGGACAGTGCATTGCCCTGGTCCCCACCATGGGCAACTTGCACGCTGGACACTTGGCCCTGGTTGAGTCGGCCCGGGCCCGAGCTGATCTTGTGGTGGCCACCATCTTCGTCAACCCTTTGCAATTCGGGCCGGACGAGGATCTCGACAACTATCCGCGCACCTTGGCTGCGGACCAAGCCGGCCTGCAAGCGGCCGGCTGTGACCTGTTGTTCACTCCGGATACCGCCACCCTTTACCCTCGTGGACTCGACGTCCAGACCCATGTCAGGGTTAGTGGTGTGAGCGAGGGGTTGTGTGGCGGCAGTCGCCCCGGCCATTTCGACGGCGTGGCAACCATCGTCACCATGCTGTTCAATCTGGTCCAGCCCGATGTGGCCTGCTTCGGCGAGAAGGACTACCAGCAGTTAGCGGTGATTCGTCAATTGGTGGCCGACTTGCATTTCCCCATCGAGATCGTCGGCGTACCCATCGTACGTGCCGACGATGGCTTGGCGCTGTCCTCCCGCAATGGCTATCTCAACGCCGAGGAGCGTGGCAAGGCCCCTGGCCTGTACCGTACCTTGTGCGAAGTACGGGATGCCCTGGAGGACGGCCACCCCCCTCAGCAGGCCATCGATGCCGCTCTGACACGCCTTGTCGAGCGCGGTTTCAAGCCCGACTATCTCGAAGTGCGCCGTGCCCACGACCTGGCACCGCTCGATGAATCGAGCCGTGAAGCGGTGATTCTCGTCGCCGCCCACCTGGGGCCGGCGCGCCTGATCGATAACCTGTCCGTCAGCCTGCCGCGCTAGTGCGGTGGAACGAAGAAAGGAAAACCAACGCCATGCATACCATCATGCTCAAGGCCAAGTTGCATATGGCCCGCGTCACCCATGCCGTTCTCAACTACGAAGGGTCCTGCGCCATCGACGGCGACCTGCTCGACATGGCGGGAATCCGCGAGAATGAACAGATCCAGATCTATAACGTAGAGAATGGTCAGCGCTTCACCACTTATGCCATTCGCGGCGAAGAAGGCTCGAAGATCATTTCCGTCAACGGTGCAGCGGCTCATCTAGCTAGTGTCGGCGACCGGGTGATCATTTGCAGTTACGCCCACTACAGCGAGGCCGAGCTGGACGACCACCAACCGGCGCTGGTCTATCTTCAGGAAGGCAACACGGTAAGCCATACCAGTAATGCGATTCCTGTCCAGCTTGCCTGACGACGCTCCTGGTACGAAAACCACTGATTGAGAGCATGCCGAATTACCGGCATGTCATCGATTTGGCGTTGCCGCGGTGCACAAAACTCTCCTATGCTAGGAGGTCCATAGATCAGTATCGAGGAGTCTCTTATGCAAGATGTGGTGATTGTCGCGGCTCGCCGCACCGCTATTGGCACCTTCGGCGGGTCGCTCGCCGGTATTCCCGCCAGTGACTTGGGGGCACTCGTCATCAAGGACATCCTCGAGCGTACCGGCGTCGCCAGTGACCAGGTCGATGAGGTGCTGCTCGGCCAGGTGCTGACCGCAGGTGTTGGGCAGAACCCGGCACGCCAGGCCGCTATCAAGGCCGGCCTTCCCGACGCCGTTCCCGCCATGACCATCAACAAGGTGTGTGGCTCCGGGCTGAAGGCCTTGCACCTGGCTACCCAAGCGATTCGCTGCGGTGACGCCGAGCTGATCCTCGCCGGCGGTCAGGAGAACATGTCGCTCGCGCCGCACGTGCTGCCCAACTCACGCACCGGCCAGCGCATGGGAGATTGGAAGGCATTGGACTCCATGGTGCATGACGGCCTGTGGGACAGCTTCAACAACTATCACATGGGGATCACCGCCGAGAACCTGGCCGAGAAGTACGGCATCACCCGCGAGGCGATGGACGAATTCGCCGCCGCTTCACAGCAGAAGGCCAGCGCCGCCATCGAGAGCGGCAGGTTCAAGGACCAGATCGTTCCTGTGGAAATTCCGCAGCGCAAGGGTGATCCGCTGGTATTCGACACCGACGAGGGGCCGCGCGCCGGGACCACCGCAGAGAAGCTGGCCGGCATGAAACCTGCCTTCAAGAAAGACGGTAGCGTTACCGCCGGCAACGCCTCCTCGATCAACGACGGCGCTGCCGTGGTCATGCTCTGCTCCGCCGAGAAGGCCAAGGCCCTGGGCCTCGAGCCGCTGGCGCGGATTGCAGCTTATTCCAACGCTGCTGTCGACCCGGCAATCATGGGTATCGGTCCGGCCCCGGCCACGCGCCGCTGCCTGGAGAAGGCCGGCTGGAGCCTGGACGATCTTGACCTTGTCGAGGCCAACGAAGCCTTCGCCGCCCAGGCGCTGGCGGTGAATAAGGAACTCGGCTGGGATACCGATAAGATCAACGTCAATGGCGGCGCCATCGCCTTGGGCCACCCCATCGGCGCCTCCGGCTGCCGTATCCTGGTGACCTTGCTGTACGAAATGATCGCCCGCGATGCCAAGAAAGGTCTGGCCACCTTGTGCATCGGTGGTGGGCAAGGAGTTGCGCTAGCCATCGAACGCTGAGCTCGAAGCTCGAAGCTCGAAGCTCGAAGCTCGAAGCTCGAAGCTCGAAGCTCGAAGCTCGAAAGCAAAGCCTAACGAAACCGCCCCCATGGCGATGCCATGGGGGCGGTCGTTCTTTCAGCTTCTAACTTACCACTTACAACTGGGTATCGACGGTCTCCGTTTCGAAGGCAGCCTTCTCTTCCGCGGTGATCTCCTTGATCGAGAGCTTGACGCGGTTACGGTTGTCGATATCGAGCACCTTGACGATGACTTCGTCACCCTCGTTGAGGTAATCGCGCACATCGTTGACCCGTTCTGGGACGATCTGCGAGATATGCACCAAGCCATCGGTGCCCGGCATGATATTGACGAAGGCACCGAAGTCGGCGATACGCACCACCTTGCCCTTGTAGAGCTTGCCGATCTCGGCCTCGGCAGTGATCGCCAGAACGGTGTCGATGGCCTTCTTGGCCGCAGCCTTGTCTTCGGCATAGATCCGCACGGTACCATCGTCGTCGAGGTCGATGGACGCACCGGTGTCTTCGCATATCTTGCGAATGGTCGCGCCACCCTTGCCGATCACATCACGAATCTTTTCCGGATCGATCTTGATGGTGGCCATCGACGGCGCGTTCTCGGAGATCTCGCTACGGCTCTGGCTGATCACCTGGTTCATCTCACCGAGGATATGCAGGCGCGCCTGATGGGCCTGCTGTAGCGCCGTTTCCATGATTTCCTCGTTGATGCCCTCGATCTTGATGTCCATCTGCAGGGCGGTGACACCGTCAGCGGAACCGGCCACCTTGAAGTCCATGTCGCCAAGGTGATCCTCGTCGCCGAGAATATCGGTCAACACGGCGAACTTGTCACCGTCCTTGACCAAGCCCATGGCGATGCCCGCTACCGGCGCCTTGAGCGGCACCCCGGCATCCATCAGTGCCAGCGAGGTACCACACACAGAGGCCATCGAGCTGGAGCCGTTGGACTCGGTGATTTCGGACACCACGCGAATGGTATAGGGGAAGTCGTCTTCCTCGGGCAACATGGCCTGCACACCACGCCGAGCCAGGCGCCCATGGCCAATCTCGCGGCGCTTGGGACCACCCATGAAGCCAGCTTCGCCGACACAGTATGGCGGGAAGTTGTAGTGCAGCAGGAAACGATCCTTGCGCTCACCCTCCAGGGATTCGATCAACTGGGCGTCACGCAGCGTGCCCAAGGTGGCGATAACTATCGCCTGGGTCTCGCCGCGGGTGAACAGAGCCGAACCATGGGTCTTGGGCAGTACGCCGACACCGATGTCCAACGGGCGCACAGTCCTGTGATCGCGACCATCGATACGCGGCTCGCCATTGATCACACGCGAACGCACCACCTGCTTCTCGAGGCTGGCGAAAGCACCGGCCACGTCGTCGGCATCGAACTGGCCTTCATCCTCGCCAACGAGCTGCTCGATGGCGGCCTGCTTCAGCTCGGCCAGGGCATCCTGACGAGCCATCTTGTCGGTGATGCGATAGGCATCGCCGACCTTGGCTTCGAAGCCGGCCTTGATGGCATCCTTGAGCGCGACGTTCTCGGCCGGAGGCTGCCAGTCCCACTTGGGCTTGCCGGCTTGCGCGACCAGTTCGTTGATGGCCTGGATGGCGATCTGCATTTCCTGATGAGCATAAAGTACCGCGCCCAGCATCTCGTCTTCCGAGAGCTCCTTGGCTTCGGACTCGACCATCAGCACGGCCTTATCGGTGCCAGCGACGACCATGTCCAGTTCGGAAGAAGCAAGCTCCTCGACGCTGGGGTTGAGGAAGTAGCCATTATCCTCGGTAAAGCCGACACGAGCGGCGCCGATCGGCCCATTGAACGGCAGTCCGGAGATGGCCAGCGCCGCCGAGGTGCCGATCATCGCGGCGATGTCCGGATCATGGTTGCGATCGGCTGACAACACGGTGCAGATGACCTGCACCTCGTTCATGAAGCCCTTGGGAAACAGTGGACGGATCGGGCGGTCGATCAGCCGTGAGGTCAGGGTCTCCTTCTCCGTGGGACGTCCTTCGCGTTTGAAGAAGCCACCGGGAATCTTGCCTACCGAGTAGGTCTTTTCCTGATAGTGCACGGACAGCGGGAAGAAGTCTTGGCCTGGCTTGAGCTCCTTCTTGCCGACCACGGTGCAAAGCACCACGGTGTCGTCCATGGTCACCTGAACGGCGCCGGTGGCTTGACGAGCGACTCGGCCCGTTTCGAGAGTGACGGTGCTACGACCGTACTGGAAGCTTTTCTTGACCGGATTCACGGTAACATCCTTCAACTTGTCGATTTCATGTATGGGTCGTTTTTGACTCGGTGACCATTTTAGGAGTTCAGTCGGGCCAGGGCTACCGATTGCGCATAATAAAGAACGGGCAGCCCCAAGAGGGGCTGCCCGTTCAACATCCAGCAGGAGACGGAGGAATTCGCGGTAACGAATTACCCTTTTCCTTAGCGACGCAGGCCGAGGCGCTGGATAAGCGACTGATAACGCTCGTAATCCTTGCGCTTGAGGTAGTCGAGCAGCTTGCGACGCTGGTTGACCATGCGGATCAGGCCACGACGCGAGTGGTGATCCTGCTTGTTGGTCTTGAAGTGATCCTGCAGGCCATCGATGTTAGCGCTCAGCAGGGCCACCTGAACCTCAGGGGATCCGGTATCGTTTTCGCCACGGCCGAATTCCTTGACGATCTCGGCCTTCTTTTCAGCGGTCAGTGCCATCTGTTTCTCCAGTAAGCAATATGCCTGAGTGATGAATGTCGGAGACCACGCATATTTGCAGTCTCCACGCCTGCCATACGCCGCCTTGGGCGACGAATCGCGGGTTGCTTCACGCACCGCCGGTAGCGGCGGAGGTATCCAGCAGGCGCCGGGGAGCGATTTCCCCCACCGCCTTGACCGTAGCCAGGCCCAGAAAGGCCTCGTCACGGTAGAGTCGTGCCAGGCTGTCAGGCGTCAGACCGTTGGTTTCGGCGCAAACCGGCTGGCCGTGCAGTAGACGGCAAGCTTGCTTGTCCTCGACGGTAATCACCGGCAAGTGAGCAACCAACACGTCCATCGGCAACAGCAACGCTTCACGAGCGGCCTGGTTGGGCAACGCCTCCAAGGTTTCCAGCGTGTGCATACCGTCGGCCTCGAAAGGCCCTGTCTTGAGCCGCCGCAGCGCGGTGATATGCGCTCCACAGCCCAATTCCCGGCCGATATCCTCGGCCAGAGTGCGAATGTAGGTTCCCTTGCTGCACGACACTTCGAACTCGAAGCTGGCATCGTCGTGCGAAAGAAGGCGCGTATCATAAACCTTCACGCGCCGAACTGCACGTTCGATCGTCTTGCCCTGCCGGGCCAGTTCATAGAGCGGGCGTCCTTGGTGTTTCAGGGCTGAGTACATCGGCGGCACCTGCTCGATCTCGCCACGAAAGCGTACCAATACATCGCGCAGCTCGGCTTCGCCGAACGGCGGCACCGGCAGTCGTTCAACCACCTCGCCCTCGGCATCGCCGCTATCAGTGACCTCGCCCAACCGGGCCCGGGTACGATAGACCTTGTCAGCCTCGAGCAGATGCGAAGAGAACTTGGTTGCCTCGCCGAAACATATCGGCAGCAGGCCAGTGGCCATCGGATCCAGAGTGCCGGTGTGCCCGGCTTTCTGGGCCTGGAAAAGCCGCCGTACGCGCTGCAATACCTGGTTGCTCGACATTCCCTGGGGCTTGTCGAGCAACAGCACACCGCTTACCGGCAGGCCACGACGCCGACGTGCCATCAGTGAGTATCCTCGTCCTCGTCGCCTTGCGGCCCATCATGTTCGTGACGAGCACGATCGCTGGCGACCGCCTCCTCGATCAGTGACGACAGGCGCCGTCCGCGCACCAGGGTCTCATCATAATGAAAGCGCAATTCCGGCACATGACGCAGTTTAATGCGGCGCGCAACCTGGGTACGCAGGAACCCCGCGGCACGTTTGAGCACCTTGAGATTGGCCCGGATCCGTTCGAGGTCGTTCTCCCCGAGCAGCGTCACATAGACGTCCGCATAGGCGAGGTCACGGCTGACCGTGACCCCGCTGACGGTCACCATGCCCAGGCGCGGATCCTTGATCTCGCGCTGGATCAACACCGCCAGCTCCTGTTGGAGCTGATCGGCGACCCGGTCGGTACGCTTGAACTCACGCATCGGCGTCGCTCCTCGGCGGCTTACAGACTACGCTCGACCTTGACTTGATCGAAGACCTCGATCTTGTCACCGGTCTGGACATCATTGTAGTTCTTGACGCCGATACCACATTCCATGCCGTTACGTACTTCGTTGACGTCATCCTTGTAGCGACGCAGGGATTCCAGCTCGCCCTCGAAGATCACCACGTTGTCACGCAGCACGCGGATCTTCTTGTTGCGATGGACGGTGCCCTCGACCACCATACAGCCGGCCACGGCGCCGATCTTGGGAGCACGGAAGACATCGCGTACTTCGGCCACGCCAATGATCTCTTCCTTCCACTCCGGTGCCAGCATGCCGCTCATGGCCTGCTTGACCTCGTCGATCAGCTGGTAGATGACGCTGTAATAGCGCAGGTCCAGCCCCTCGCGCTCGATGATCTCGCGGGCCGAGGCGTCGGCACGCACGTTGAAGCCGATCACAATGGCGTCACTGGCCAGCGCCAGGTTGGCATCGGTGCCGGTGATGCCACCGACCCCGGAAGAAACCACGGAAACCTGGACTTCGTCGGTGGACAGCTCTTCGAGCGCGCCTTTGATTGCTTCCAGCGAGCCCTGCACATCGGCTTTGAGGACAATGTTGACCTTGGCCGCTTCGTCTTGGCCCATCTGGCTGAACATGTTCTCCAGCTTGGCCTTCTGCTGACGCGCCAGGCGCACTTCGCGGTACTTGCCCTGACGGAAGTTGGCAACCTCGCGGGCTTTCTTCTCGTCGGCCACGACCATGAAGTCATCGCCGGCATCGGGCGTCCCATCGAGCCCCTGAATCTCCACCGGCATCGCCGGGCCGACTTCCTCGACCTGACTGCCAAGCTCGTTGGTCAGCGCCCGCACCCGGCCGTAATGCAGACCGGCAAGCACAATATCGCCGCGCTTCAAGGTACCGTTCTGGACCAGCACCGTGGCCACCGGACCACGCCCCTTGTCGAGACGCGACTCGACCACCACCCCCTTGCCGGGGGCCTCGGGCACTGCCTTGAGTTCGAGCACCTCGGCCACCAGCAGTACCGCCTCGAGCAGTTCATCGATGCCTTCACCGGTCTTGGCCGAAACATGCACGAACTGGGTGTCGCCACCCCACTCCTCGGAGATCACACCATGCTGGGATAGCTCGTTCTTGACCCGGTCCGGGTCGGCGCCCTGCTTGTCGATCTTGTTGACAGCCACCACCATCGGCACCTCGGCCGCCTTGGCGTGCTCGATGGCCTCAATGGTCTGTGGCATCACACCGTCATCGGCGGCTACCACCAGGATGACCACGTCAGTGGCCTGGGCACCACGAGCGCGCATAGCGGTGAAGGCCGCGTGCCCCGGGGTATCAAGGAAGGTGATGTCACCATTCTCGTGCTCGACGTGATAGGCACCGATATGCTGGGTAATGCCCCCGGCTTCGCCAGTGGCTACCTTGGTGCGGCGGATGTAGTCGAGCAACGAGGTCTTGCCGTGGTCGACGTGCCCCATGACGGTCACGACCGGTGCACGGGTGATCTCCTCGCCTTCGTAGGAGATGCCTTCGAGCACCTCGGTCTCCAGCGCGTCGTCCTTGACCAGTTTGGGCTTGTGCCCCATCTCCTCGACCACGATGGCCGCGGTGTCCTGGTCGATGGTCTGGTTGATGGTCACCGCCGCGCCCATGGTGAACATGGTCTTGATGACCTCATTGGCCTTGATCGACATCTTGTCGGCCAGGTCGGCGACACTGATCGACTCAGGGATCGATACCTCGCGTACTATCGGCTGGGTCGGCTTCTGGAAACCGTGCTTGCCACCGCTGTCACGGCCGCCGCGGCGAGAGCCGCGCCGCTCGGCACGTTTGACCTTCTTGCCGCCGCGACGACGTTCATCGCGCTCACTGCGATCATCGTCATCATCGCGCACGCCATGACGACCTTTCTTGGCCGCAGCCTTCTTGGGCGGTGCGGTACGGCGATCGCTCCGTCCCTCCTTGGGTGGAGCCGGGGGTTCATCGGCCGGCTGCACGACATCGAGCTCCGGAACCGGGATCTCGGGCTCCGGAACCGGTTCGGGCTGTGCCGACGTGGCCTGTTCAGGCTTGGCTTTCTCGGCCTTGGCCGCTTCCTCGCGCGCGCGCTCCTCGGCTGCCTTGGCTTCAGCCTGAGCGGCTTTTTCCGCCTCGGCCTGAGCCTGCTGCGAGTCGGCCATATCGCCCACCAGTTGACGAGGGCCACTCTCCTCGACCTTGGGCTCGGGCGGCGCCTGTTCTTCTTCAGCGCGCTTGACGTAGGTGCGCTTCTTGCGTACCTGCACCTCGATGGTCTTACCGCGTTCACCGGTGCGAATACGGCTCTTGGTCTTGCGCGTCAGAGTGATGCGGTTCTTTGGGCCACGACCGCCGCCATGGCTTTTAGTGAGGTGGTCGAGCAGGCACTGCTTGTCCTCCTCGGACACGGCATCGGCCTCTGACTTGTGCGGCAGACCCGCTTCCTTCATCTGCTCCAGCAGGCGGGGTACTTCACGCCCCACCTTGGCTGCAAAATCTTTAACGGTCATTTCTGACATTACGACCCTCCTGAGCCCGTGACCTGTTTACTGTTCGCTCTCGAACCAAGGCGCACGGGCAGTCATGATCAGTGCCGCAGCGCGCTCCTCGTCCACGTCCTCGATGTCCTTGAGATCATCGACGGACTGCTCGGCAAGGTCCTCCATGGTGACGATGCCTCGGCTGGCCAGAATGTAAGCCAGGTGGCGCTCCATCCCCTCCATCTCGAGCAGGTCTTCGGCGGGCTGTGCGCCATCGAGCTGCTCCTCGGAAGCGATCGCCAGATTCAGCAGTTCATCCTTGGCGCGCGCCCGCAACTCCTCGACAAGCTCCTCCTCGAACTCCTCGATCTCGAGCATCTCCTCAAGTGGTACGTAGGCGATTTCCTCGAGTGAGGTAAAACCTTCATCGACCAGTATCCGTGCCAGTTCCTCGTCGATCTCCAGATGCTGGATGAAATGCTCGACCAGGCTGTCGATCTCCTGCTCGCGCTTGCCTTCGGCCTCTGCCTCGGTCATCACATTGAGTTTCCAACCGGTCAGCTCGGAGGCCAGCCGCACGTTCTGCCCGCTACGCCCGATTGCCTGGGCAAGATTGTCCTCCGCGACGGCGACATCCATCGAGTGAGTATCCTCGTCGACCAGGATCGAGGCGACATCCGCCGGCGCCATGGCATTGATCACCAACTGCGCGGGGTTGTCGTCCCACAGAATGATGTCGACCCTCTCGTTGCGCAACTCGGTGGACACCGCCTGCACGCGCGAGCCACGCATGCCGACGCACGCACCCACCGGATCGATGCGCTTGTCATTGGTCTTGACGGCGATCTTGGCCCGTGAACCAGGGTCTCGGGCTGCGCCTTTGATTTCGATGAGCTGTTCAGCGATCTCTGGCACCTCGATCTTGAACAGTTCGATGATCAACTCGGGACAGGTCCGCGACAGAATGAGCTGGGCACCGCGCGCCTCGGCATCGACCTTGGTCAACAACGCCCGTACACGCTCGTTCAAACGATAGCGCTCGCCGGGAATCATCTCGCTACGCGGCAGGAACGCCTCGGCGTTATCACCAAGGTCGATGATCAACCCGTCACGTGTGGTCTTCTTGACGATGCCGGCGACCAGCTCGCCTTCGCGCTCGGCATATTGACGCACGACTTCCGCACGCTCGGCCTCACGCACCTTCTGGACGATGACCTGCTTGGCGGTCTGCGCCGCGATGCGCCCGAAGGCGGCATTCTCGATATGTTCCTCGACCACGTCGCCCAAGCCCAGTGGTGGATCGCGACGCTCGGCGAACGACTGCTTGATTTCGGCATCGGGGTTCTCGAATTCGTCGTCTTCGACGACCACCCAGCGCCGGAAGGTCTCGTAATCACCGGTCGAGCGATCGATCTTGACCCGGACACTGACTTCCTGGCCGTCAAAACGCTTGCGGGACGCGCTTGCCAGGGCGGCTTCCACCGCCTCGAAAATCACTTCACGGGGCACGCCCTTTTCATTCGAGATCGCATCAACGACCATCAGAATCTCTTTGCTCATGCCTTTGCCTCGCCTGAAAACCAGTCCTTAAGCATCGAACTGCGGAACGATCCGCGCTTGATCGATGGTATCGATGGGAAAGCAGTACTCTTCGCCGTCGAGTTGCAACAACACTTCGTCACCTTCGATCCCAGCCAACAGCCCTTGGAACTTGCGCCGACCTTCGAAGGGTGTGCGCAGCTTGAGGGCAACCACATGGCCTTTGAAGCGCGCGAAGTGGTCGAGGGTGAACAGCGGACGGTCCATTCCAGGTGAGGACACTTCCAGGCGATACTCGCCAGCGATCGGATCCTCGACATCGAGCACGGCGCTCACTTGTCGGCTGATACTGGCACAATCCTCCACCGACACCCCTTCGGAGCTGTCGATGTAGATCACCAGTCGGGAATGTTTTCCCTGGGAAAGATAGTCGATTCCCCAGAGTTCGAAGCCCATGGATGTCACCACTGGCTCGATGAGCGCATACAGCGCCGCGTCCTTGATTGCCACAGACGAAGACTCCTACAGCCGTTGCATCAGGCACCTGACCAGGAGTTCATGAAAAAGCTAGGTGGCTGATTGGCATTGCTGTTAACACCTGAACGGTCAACAGATGAGCTGCTAACAAAAAGCCCCTTCATTGGAAGGGGCCTTTTACAAGAAACCTTTCACACCACTCACCGAGGCCCCTCGACAAGGCAATGACTTCGGCGAAATGGTAGCGGGGACCGGATTCGAACCGATGACCTTCGGGTTATGAGCCCGACGAGCTACCAGACTGCTCCACCCCGCATCATACAGGTCGGCGATTATAAGAGAGACTCACGATTTCGTCAAGAAAACGTAGCATCGCCGGCATGCCAATCTTGCGCTGAACGTCCACTGACAGGCGGCATTCAGTTGGTGCCGAAGGCGGGACTTGAACCCGCACGACCATAAGGTCACTACCCCCTCAAGATAGCGTGTCTACCAATTCCACCACTTCGGCATCGGGGAGCGCGTTGGAAAAGCAATGACGTCAGTCGCTGCTTTCCTCCAGCACTGGCGCGGCATTATCCACGTCTCCTGCCTCTTCGTCAAGGGTAGGCACGCCGTTTTGCTGTTCGATCACGCGCGCATCCGGGATTCCGGCCTCGGGGGCTTCGCCAGTTTGGGAGGCGAAATAGGCCAGAGTCAGCGAGGTCGCAAAGAAGGATGCGGCAAGCACGGCGGTAAGCTTGGACAGGAAACTGCCGCTGCCACGTGAACCGAACACGGTTTGGGAGGCACCGCCCCCAAAGGCGGCACCAGCTTCTGCCCCCTTGCCCTGTTGCAGCAGGACGAGAGCGACCAAGGCGATGGCGATCGCCACATGGATCATGAGAATGGCAACTTGCATGGGTTTAACCTGCTGACTGGCAAATGGCTAGAAAATCGTCGACCTTGAGTGAAGCCCCGCCTACCAGGCCGCCGTCGATGTCGGGTTGCACGAGCAACTCCGCAGCATTGGCCGCCTTCATGCTGCCACCGTACAACAGGCGCATGCCCTCGGCCAACGTTGCGTCATATTCCCTGAGTCGGGAGCGGATCACAGCGTGCACAGCTTGCGCCTGCTCGGGAGTGGCGGTCTTGCCGGTCCCGATTGCCCATACCGGCTCATAAGCGATGACAAGCCGCTCTCGCTCTGCGGGCTCAAGAGCATCGAGAACCGCGGTCACCTGCCCCAGCACCACGGCTTCGGTACGATCTGCCTCGCGCTCTTCAAGACTCTCGCCAACGCATAGGACCGGTGTCAGATCCGCGACGAGTGCGGCCTTGACCCGTGCCAGCACCGCAGCATCGTCTTCGTGGAACAGGCTGCGTCGTTCGGAATGACCGACCAACACATAGCGAGCGCCGAGTTCGGCCAGCATCGCACCGCTGACTTCGCCGGTGAAGGCACCATTGGATTCCGGATGGAGCGTTTGCGCCCCGGTTGCCACCGGCGTACCGCCAAATGCTCCCCGGGCCGCATCCAGATAAGGTGACGGTACCATCAGCGCCACTTCGACACCTGCCGGCAAGCGTGTCTCGACAAAGGCTTGAGCAAAGCGCTCGACCAGCGCCAGTGACCCGTTCATCTTCCAATTGCCGGCAATCAGTGCCGTTCGCATAAGCGGTCCTCTCTCAAGATGGAGCGAAATGGTATAGGAGCGCTCCTAGCATGACAACCAGGACATGGCAACCGAAGCAACCGCGCACGTCCCAACCTCGATAGCTGCGCCACCAACACGGGGGCAAGAACTCATGCCAGTAACGTTTCGACGTCACTGGCAATACGCTGAGCCAGGCCAGCGACATCCAGGTGCGGCCGCCCTTCGACCATCACCCGGACCAGGGGTTCGGTGCCCGACGGCCGCAACAACACCCGCCCCTCGTCGCCCAACTCGGCCTCCACTGCGGCCACGGAACGTTTCAGGTCGTCGCTGGCCATCAACGCGGCACGGTCGACATCGGAGGGCAAACGCACATTGACCAATGCCTGAGGAGCCTTCTCGAACCCCTCCAGCAGCCGAGCCAGCGGCACACCCTCGCGGACCATGATCGCCACCACCTGCAGCGCCGAGACGATACCGTCACCGGTGGTCTGCACATGGCCACAGACGATGTGTCCCGAGGACTCACCCCCCAACTGCCAGCCGTTGGCCTCGAGACGCTCGGTGACGTAACGGTCGCCGACCTGGGCGCGCTCAAAGGGCACCCCCATCTCCTCCAAGGCCGCAGCCAGACCGAAATTGGACATCAGGGTGCCGACCACACCGCCGCCCAGTTCACCGCGCGCATGACGGTCGCGCGCGATCAGGTACAGGATATCGTCGCCATCCACTTCGCGGCCATCGGCATCGACCAGCAGTACCCGGTCACCGTCACCGTCGAAGGCGATACCGAGATCAGCGCCTGCCCCGATCACCGCCGCCCGCAGACTGGCCGGGTGGGTCGAGCCCACCTGCTGATTGATATTCAGGCCATCGGGGGTGGCGCCGACCAGGCTGACATCGGCCCCCAGCTCACGGAACACGCTGGGGGCGATGTGATAGGTGGCACCATGGGCACAATCGAGCACGATCTTGAGTCCGTGCAGGCTGACCCGGTCGGGTATCGTCGACTTGCAGAACTCGATATAGCGTCCCGGTGCGTCGTTGATGCGTACCGCCTTACCCAGCGCATCATTGGCGACCGTGGTCAGAGGCTTGTCGAGCTCTTCCTCGATACGCGTTTCGATGCCGTCATCGAGCTTGGTGCCCTCGGCGGAGAAGAACTTGACGCCATTGTCGGCAAAGGGATTGTGTGAGGCCGAAATGACGATCCCCGCATCTGCCCGGAAAGTGCGCGTCAGGTAAGCGATGCCTGGTGTCGGCATCGGCCCCAACAGCGACACGTCGACACCTGCCGCGGACAAGCCCGCCTCCAGAGCCGATTCAAACATGTAGCCGGAAATCCGGGTATCCTTGCCGATCAACACCTTGGCCCGGCCATCTCGAGCGAGCACCCGCCCCATGGCCCAACCCAGCTTGAGCATGAAATCTGCGGTAATGGGATATTCGCCAACGGTACCGCGAATGCCGTCGGTGCCAAAATAACGTCTTGTCATGGCTCCAAGCCTTCCTGTAGAACGGCCCAAGTCATGTTGACCGCATCCACGCTGGGCCCAACATCGTGAACACGTAAAATCCGGGCGCCACGCTCGACAGCCAGCGCAGCCAATGCCAGCCCACCGGCCAAGCGTTCCTCCACAGGTCGCTCCAGCACCTTGCCGATCATGCTCTTTCGCGACATCCCGGCCAGTAGGGGCAGCCCCAGTGTCTGCAAACGATCCATGCGATTAAGCAGTCGCAGATTATGCTCGACCGTCTTGCCGAAGCCAAACCCCGGGTCGAGAATCAGGCGCGAACGGCGCAAACCGGCCGCCTCACAGGCGGCGATCCGCTCGTCGAGGAAGGTCAGCACCGCTTCCTCGATATCCACATCATAGTGTGGGGCGTACTGCATGTCCCCCGGCTCGCCGACCATGTGCATTAAACACACCGGCAAACCGCTACAGGTGGCAGCCTGCAGGGCACCTTCGCGTCGTAGTGAACGCACGTCATTGAGCATGCCGGCTCCCAAGCGAGCCACCTCTCGCATCACCTCCGGTGCACTGGTATCCACCGAAACCAACGCATCGAGTTCGCGCACCAGGCGCTCGACCACCGGAGCCACGCGATCCAGTTCTTGCTGCGGAGAAATCGGTGTAGCGCCAGGACGAGTCGACTCTCCCCCCACGTCGATGATCGCCGCACCTTCGGCCAGCATCCTCTCGGCATGGTGCAGGGCATCGTCGATCGCGGTGTGCTGGCCACCGTCCGAGAAGGAGTCGGGAGTGACATTGAGGATCCCCATCACCCGGGGATAGGAAAGGTCGAGCCGATGCCGGCCGCAATGCAAGGGGGCCGCTGTCGAAGTGTCAGTCATGGAGCAGGATCCTGCCGATGGAAAACACCTGCCACTGCGCCATCGTGCGGCGGCAGGTGCCTCTCAAGAAAAACGCCCACTGTAATCAGCACCCAGCCAAGGTGCAAGAAGGCGCCCCAGAGGGCGCCTTCATTACGACGGACATCCGGTTTGTCAGTGGCCAGCTGGCCCTCCCAAGGGGTCGGAAGGCCGACGACGCGGGCCGTCCTCATCTTCTTCCTCGTCGCCATCATCGGCCGGTTCCGGCACGCTCGATGGCGAATCGGCCTTCGGCTCATCGGCCGCCGGGGTGCCGCCGCTCGGATCGTTCCAGCCCTCGGGCGGACGTGGCTTGCGGCCTTCCATGATGTCCTTGAGCTGATCGGCATCGATGGTCTCATACATCATCAAGGCTTCGGCCATGGCGTCCAGCTTATCGCGGTTGTCCTCGAGGATCTGGCGCGCCTTGGCATAGCACTCGTCGATGATCCGGCGCACCTCCTTGTCGAGCTTGGTGGTGGTTTCACCAGACTTGAGCTTGCCACCACTACCCGGTCCGCCAAGGAACTGGTGCGACTCGTCTTCGTCGTACATCAGCGGCCCCATCTCATCGGACAGGCCCCACTTGGCGACCATGTTGTGTGCCAACTCGGTGGCCCGCTTGATGTCGTTGGAAGCCCCGGTGGTCACCCCGTTCGGCCCCAGCGTCATTTCCTCGGCGATACGGCCGCCGAACAGCGAGCAGATCTGGCTGATGATCTGCTGACGCGAGAGGCTATAGCGATCCTCTTCCGGCAGGAACATGGTGACGCCCAAGGCCCGTCCGCGCGGAATGATGGTGACCTTGTACACCGGGTCGTGCTCGGGCATCACCAGACCGATGATGGCGTGGCCCGACTCGTGATAGGCGGTATTGCGCTTCTCTTTCTCGGACATGACCATCGACTTGCGCTCGGCGCCCATCATGATCTTGTCCTTGGCCAGCTCCAGCTCTTCCATGCTGACCAGGCGCTTGTTGCGACGCGCCGCGAACAGTGCCGCCTCATTGACCAGGTTGGCCAGGTCGGCGCCGGAGAAGCCCGGCGTGCCTCGCGCGATCAACTGGGGCTTGACGTCCTCGGCCAGCGGCACCTTGCGCAGGTGCACACCGAGAATGTGCTCACGGCCACGGATATCCGGCAAGCCAACGGTAACCTGGCGGTCGAAGCGGCCCGGGCGCAACAGCGCCGGATCGAGCACGTCGGGACGGTTGGTGGCGGCGATGACGATGATGCCTTCATTGGCCTCGAAACCGTCCATTTCCACCAGCAACTGGTTCAGGGTCTGCTCGCGCTCGTCGTTGCCGCCGCCCATGCCGGCACCACGCGAACGACCCACGGCATCGATCTCGTCGATGAAGATGATGCACGGCGCCTGCTTCTTGGCCTGCTCGAACATGTCGCGCACACGGGACGCACCGACACCGACGAACATCTCGACGAAGTCGGAACCGGAGATCGAGAAGAACGGCACCTTGGCCTCACCGGCAATCGACCTGGCCAGCAAGGTCTTACCGGTCCCCGGCGGACCGACCATCAGCACGCCACGCGGGATGGTCCCGCCCAGGCGTTGGAACTTGCTTGGGTCGCGCAGAAAGTCGACCAACTCCTCGACTTCTTCCTTGGCTTCGTCGCAGCCGGCGACATCGGCGAAGGTGGTCTTGACCTGATCGTGGGACAGCAGCTTGGCCTTGGACTTGCCGAAGCTCATCGGCCCGCCCTTGCCACCTGCGCCGCCCTGCATCTGACGCATGAAGAACAGGAAGATGGCCAGGATGATCAGGATCGGGAAGCTGGCGATCAGCAGCCGAGTCCACAGGCTCTGCTCCTGGGGTTCCTTACCGACCACAGTGACGTTGTTGGACAACAGGTCATCCATCAGCTTGGGGTCTTCCGCCGAAGGCCGGATGGTCTGGAAATGAGAGCCATCGGTACGCTCACCGGTAATAGTGTAACCATCGATGGTCACGCTACGGACCTGCTGATTCTGTACCTGCTGGACGAACTGCGAGTAGTTCATCGTCTGCGGCGTGCTGTCGACGCTGAAGTTGTTGAACACCGTCAGCAGCACCGCTGCGATGACCAACCACAGGATCAGGTTCTTCGCCATGTCATTCAAGGGAGTACCCTCATTGCTAAAATCGGTCTACTAAACGAGCCTAGTGGTTCGACACTACAGTACAAGTGGGCGTTCAGCCATCCATGCCAGCCTCGACCACTTTGCCATATTCGGCCCACGTGTCCGGCTATCGTCTCGTTAGTCCATCGCTATCGGCCGTCGGCGTCTAGCCTCGAAATCCTTGCGCCAGCAGGTAGACCTCGCGTGAACGCGCGCGCGAGGCCCCCGGCTTGCGGGTAACCACTTTGGTGAAACTGTCACGCAGCTCCGCCAGGAAGTCATCGAATCCTTCACCCTGGAATACCTTGGCCAAAAAATGGCCGCCAGGTGCCAGTGTCCGACGCGCCAAGTCCAGGGCCAGCTCGACGAGATACATCGCCTGAGGCTGATCGATGGCGGCCATACCACTCATATTGGGGGCCATATCGGACATCACAAGGTCTACCGGCCTCTCGTCCAGGGTGGCGAGAATGGCGTCGAGCACCACGTCTTCGGTGAAGTCGCCGGCAATGAACGTCACACCGGCCACAGCCTCCATCTCAAGGATATCGGATGCGATCACCATTCCGCGATCACCGACCTTCTCGGCCGCAACCTGGCTCCAGCCTCCCGGGGCGGCCCCCAGGTCGATCACCGTCATGCCCGGCTTGAATAGCTTGTCCTTGGCATCGAGTTCGAGCAGCTTGTAGCTGGCACGCGAGCGATAGCCATCCTGCCAACTGCGCTGCACATACTGGTCATCGAAATGCTCCTTGAGCCAGCCGGCACTGGTTTTACTGGCAGCGCTCTTGCTGGAACCGCGGCGAGGCGCGGAAGTCTTGCTGGAGCGGGAGGCACGAGCCACAACATCACCTGCGTATCTAAACCGGGAATCACGAAGATTGCGGGGGGAGCCTGCATCAAGACTGCGGATGGCGCTTTCACCGTTGCAACTTTCACCGTACCATGACGCGTTCAGTGCAACAGGAAACGTCACGATACCATGAGCTTGTCACAGGCACAAAAGAAAGCATTCCGTAGTATTGGCCATCATCTCAGCCCGGTGGTCACGGTGTCCGAGAACGGTGTCAGCGAGGGGTTACTGGCCGAACTCGAGCGTGCCCTGACCGATCATGAGCTGGTCAAGATCAAGCTGGCCATCACCGAGCGAGACGACCGCGCCATCGTTCTCGACCAACTGATCGCCAAAAGCGGTGCCGAACGGGTGCAGACCATCGGCAAGATAGCGTTGCTCTACCGTCACAATCCCAAGGCCAACCCCAAGCTTTCCAATATCAAGCGTTTCGAAAACCACCACGGGCGCCACTAGGCGCTGGTGCGCCGGCATCGAGCCTCGGGCTCCGAACCGCGAGCAATATCGAATATCGAGCAGCTTCACAAAAAGCCCGCGACACTATGTCGCGGGCTTTTTTTAGCTCGTAGCTCGTAGCTCAGAGGTGCTCGACCCCGCCGATCTCGTATTCGACTTCACCGCCGGGAGTCCTGACCATCACCACATCCCCTTCTTCCTTGCCGATCAGGGCACGGGCGATGGGCGAGGTTACCGAGATCTTGCCTGCCTTGATATCGGCCTCGTCCTCACCGACGATGCGATAGCGCACGGCCTCGTCGGTATCCAGATTGAACAGCTCGACGGTCACACCGAAAATCACCTTGCCGGTCCTGGGCAGCTTGGTGACATCGATCACCTGCGCAGTCGACAGTTTGCTTTCGATCTCCTGGATTCGCCCCTCGATGAACCCTTGCTGTTCGCGAGCCGCGTGGTACTCGGCGTTCTCCTTGAGATCGCCATGCTCACGCGCCTCAGCGATCGCATTGATCACCTTGGGACGTTCGACTCCCTTGAGTCGCTCCAGCTCTTCACGCAATCTGGCTTCGCCTGCGACGGTCATCGGGACCTTGTTCATTGTGTCGCTCCTGCATGCAAGTCTTGCAACCGCCGCACGGTAATCTCATTGCCGTATTCCAATGCCATGCACACTGCCCGGGCACCTGCCAGCGTCGTGGCATAAGGTACCTTGCGGGCGAGAGCAGTGCGGCGGATTACCGATGAGTCGCTGATCGCCTGGCGACCCTCGGTGGTATTGACGATATAGGCCACCCCATCGTTCTTGAGCATGTCGACGATATGCGGGCGGCCCTCATAGACCTTGTTGACGACGTCCACCGCCAGACCGGCAGCCTCGAGCGCGGCCGCAGTCCCACGAGTGGCACATAAACTGAACCCTAATCCTAACAAAGATCTCGCCACCTCGATAACGCCGATCTTGTCCGGATCGCGCACCGAAAGGAAGGCCTTACGTTCACCGTCGAGAGCGGGAATTGCCTCACCGGCACCCAACTGGGCCTTGTAGAAGGCCTCGGCGAAGGTGGCACCCGAGCCCATCACCTCGCCGGTGGACTTCATTTCCGGCGACAGAATGGGATCGACGCCGGGGAACTTGTTGAACGGGAATACTGCTTCCTTGACGCTGTAGAAGTGCGGCACGATCTCACGCTCGAAGCCTTGGGAGGCCAGCGTCTTGCCGGCCATGCAGCGCGCAGCGATCTGGGCCAGCGAGATGCCAATGCACTTGGAAACGAAGGGTACGGTGCGCGAGGCGCGCGGGTTGACCTCGATGACGTAGATTTCATTATCCTGCCAGGCCAGCTGTACGTTCATCAGGCCAACCACTCCCAACTCCACGGCCATGCGCTTGACCTGATCGCGCATCTCGTCCTGAACCTCCGCCGGCAGGGAATAGGGCGGAAGGGCGCAGGCGGAATCGCCGGAGTGCACCCCAGCCTGCTCGATATGCTGCATGATGCCGCCGATCACCACCTGCTCTCCGTCGCTGACGGCATCGATATCGATCTCTATGGCCGCGTTGAGGAAGTGGTCGAGCAGTACCGGCGAGTCGTTGGAAACCTTGACCGCATGGGTCATGTAGCCTTCCAACTCGCTCGGCGTGTAGACGATCTCCATGGCCCGACCGCCCAGCACATAGCTGGGGCGCACCACTAGCGGGTAGCCGATGGTCTCGGCCTTGACGAAGGCGTCCTCGAAGCTGCGCGCGGTGGCATTGGGCGGCTGCTTGAGACCCAGCTTGTCGATCATCTGCTGGAAACGCTCGCGATCCTCGGCGCGATCGATGGCGTCCGGCGTGGTGCCGATGATCGGCACGCCGGCGGCCTCGAGCTCGCGGGCCAGCTTGAGGGGCGTCTGACCACCGAACTGCACGATCACACCGACCGGTTTCTCCTTGTCGGCGATTTCCAGTACGTCCTCCAGGGTCACCGGCTCGAAGTAGAGGCGATCACTGGTATCATAGTCGGTGGACACGGTCTCCGGGTTGCAGTTGACCATGATGGTCTCGTAACCGTCATCGCGCATCGCCAGTGCCGCATGCACGCAGCAGTAGTCGAACTCGATGCCCTGCCCGATGCGGTTTGGCCCGCCGCCCAGCACCATGATCTTCTGACGGTCGCTGACATCCGCCTCGCACTCCTCCTCGTAGGTGGAGTACATGTAGGCGGTACTGGAAGCAAACTCAGCGGCACAGGTATCGACACGCTTGTAAACCGGCCGGATCCCCAGCTTCTGGCGCGTCTTGCGCAGCTCCTTCTCGGCAACACCGAGCAGGCTGGCCAGGCGCGCGTCGGAAAAGCCCTTGCGCTTGAGTACGAACAACTCGCGGGTGCCGAACTCGGAAAGTGAGCGCTGGCTGACCTCGGACTCGGTACGCACCAGGTCCTCGAGCTGAACCAGGAACCAGCGGTCGATGTTGGTCAAGGCGAAGATCTCGTCGACGCTCATGCCGGCACGCATGGCATCGGCGACAAAGAAGATACGCTCGGCGCCCGTTGTCTGCAGCTCCCCCTTGATATGCGCAAGGGCCTCCTCGTCGAAGCTGGTGACCTTGGGATCGAGGCCATCATTGCCGGTTTCCAGGCCACGCAGCGCCTTCTGCAACGACTCCTGGAAAGTACGGCCGATGGCCATCACTTCGCCCACCGACTTCATCTGGGTGGTCAGACGGTCATTGGCCTGCGGGAACTTCTCGAAGGTGAAGCGCGGAATCTTGGTGACCACGTAGTCGATCGATGGCTCGAACGATGCCGGCGTGGCCCCACCAGTGATGTCGTTGGAGAGTTCGTCCAGGGTGTAACCAACCGCCAACTTGGCGGCGATCTTGGCGATCGGGAAGCCGGTAGCCTTGGAGGCCAGCGCCGAGGAGCGCGACACTCGCGGGTTCATCTCGATGACCACCATGCGCCCGGTGTCGGGATCGACGCCGAACTGAACGTTGGAGCCACCGGTTTCGACGCCGATCTCGCGCAGCACCGCCAATGAGGCGTCGCGCATGATCTGGTACTCCTTGTCGGTCAGCGTCTGCGCTGGCGCCACGGTGATCGAGTCGCCGGTGTGCACGCCCATGGGGTCGAAATTCTCGATCGAGCAGACGATGATGCAGTTGTCGCTCTTGTCGCGAACGACCTCCATCTCGTACTCCTTCCAACCCAGCAGCGACTCGTCGATCAGCAGCTCATGGTTGTTGGAGAGCTCGAAGCCGCGGGTGCAGATCTCCTCGAACTCCTCCTTGTTGTAGGCCACGCCACCACCGGAACCGCCCATAGTGTAGGACGGGCGAATGATCACCGGAAAGCCCAGCTCGCCCTGGATCTCCCAGGCCTCGTCCATGGAGTGCGCCACCTGGGCCTTGGGACACTCCAGGCCGATGTTCTTCATCGCCTTATCGAAGAGGTCACGGTCCTCGGCCTTGTTGATGGCATCGGCGTTGGCACCGATCATTTCCACGCCGAACTTGTCGAGCACGCCGTGCTCGTCCAAGTCCAGGGCACAGTTGAGCGCGGTCTGGCCACCCATGGTCGGCAGCAGGGCGTCGGGGCGTTCGGCCTCGATGATCTTGGCCACCGCCTGCCAGGTAATCGGCTCGATGTAGGTGGCATCCGCCATCACCGGGTCGGTCATGATGGTCGCCGGATTGGAGTTGACCAGGATGACCCGGTAACCCTCCTCGCGCAGCGCCTTGCACGCCTGGGCGCCGGAATAGTCGAATTCGCAGGCCTGGCCGATGACGATCGGGCCTGCGCCAATGATCAGGATGCTCTTGATGTCGGTACGCTTGGGCATGACGGTTCCCGCGGCTAATTCGGTGAAAAACGGACGATCTGACGGTGACGCGCGCTCAGCGGCGTTCCTGCATCATCTTGACGAAGCGGTCGAACAGCGGCGCGACATCGCGCGGGCCGGGGCTCGCCTCCGGGTGACCCTGGAAGCTGAAGGCCGGGCGGTCGGTACGCTCGATACCCTGCAACGAACCATCGAACAGCGAACGATGGGTGGCCCGCACATTGGCCGGCAGGGTCGCCTCGTCGGCGGCGAAGCCATGGTTCTGGCTGGTGATCATCACCTGCCCGGTATCGAGGTCCTGGACCGGATGGTTGGCGCCATGGTGGCCGAATTTCATCTTTACCGTGAACGCACCGCTGGCCAGCGCCAGCAGCTGATGACCGAGACAGATGCCAAATACCGGGATCTCGGTCTCGAGGATTTCGCGGATGGCGGCAATCGCATAGTCGCAGGGCTCGGGATCGCCCGGACCATTGGCCAGGAACACGCCGTCCGGGCTCATGGCCAGCACCTCGGCAGCGGGAGTCTGTGCTGGAACGACGGTCAGACGGCATCCGCGCGAGGCCAGCATGCGCAGGATATTGCGCTTGACGCCGTAGTCGTAGGCCACCACATGGTAGGGACGGTCACCGTTGGTATCGGCATAGCCGCTTCCCAGCGACCACTCGCCTTCGCTCCATTCGTAAGGTGCCCGGCAGGAGACCACCTTGGCCAGATCCATGCCCTTGAGCCCCGGGAAATCACGGGCTGCCTGCAGGGCACGCGTGACGGCATCCTCACCCTCGGCCTCTGCCCCGGCAAGGATAGCGCCGTTCTGGGCGCCCTTGTTGCGCAGGATGCGTGTCAGGCGACGAGTATCAATATCGGCGATGCCCAGCACATTCTGGCTCTTCAGGTAAGCGGAAAGCGAGCGCTCGCTACGGAAGCTGCTGGCCAGAAGCGGCAAGTCACGGATCACCAGGCCGGCGCATGCGATGGTGCTGGACTCGACGTCCTCGTCATTGACGCCGGTATTGCCGATATGCGGATAGGTCAGGGTAACGATCTGTCGAGTGTAGGAGGGATCGGTAAGGATCTCCTGGTAGCCGGTCATGGCCGTATTGAACACGACCTCACCGCTGGTTTGCCCATCGGCGCCGATGGCCGTGCCATGGAACACGCTACCATCTTCCAAGGCCAGTATCGCGGGTCTGTTCAACGCAACTTCCTCCCATGCTCTTGTGAGATCGTCCGACGAGACTACCTCTCATCCGACGGGTGAATCACCTGGCCGGTGCCGGGATCGAGTCGTAAAAAAGCGGGACGAAACCCGATGAAGACCGGTTTCATCCCGCTTGTTGTCATTCGCTCGGAATGCCTGTGGCCCGACTCAACAAGCGCTAACACGGATGTCACACCCGGCGCCCGGCCAAAATTTTGGGGATGTTACAGGATTTGCTCCTGTTAGGCTAGTCCGTCAGGCCCAACACGTCCTGCATATCATAGCGTCCCGCCTCGCGCCCGGCGACCCAGCGTGCCGCACGCACCGCGCCCTTGGCGAAGGTCATGCGACTGCTCGCCTTGTGGGTGATCTCGATACGCTCGCCCTCGGTGGCGAATAGCACCGTATGTTCGCCGACGATGTCGCCGGCACGCACCGTCGCGAAACCGATCTCCTTGTCGGCACGCGGCCCGCACTGCCCCTCGCGGGCGAACACGCCGTGCTCCTTGAGGGTTCGCCCCAAGGCGCCAGCCACTACCTCGCCCATCTTCAACGCCGTGCCGGAGGGCGCGTCCACCTTGTGGCGATGATGCGCCTCGATCACCTCGATGTCGTAACCCTCGTCGCCCAGCGCCTTGGCGGCGGTCTCGAGCAGCTTGAGGCTCAGATTGACCCCGACACTCATGTTCGGGGCGAAGACCATCGGCACCCTGTCACGATAGCCGTCAAGCTCGGCAAGCTGCTCGTCGTTCAGGCCGGTAGTGCCGATCACGATGCGCTTGTCATATTCGGCACAGAAGGCCAGGTTGGCAAGCGTCACCTGTGGCGCGGTGAAATCGATCAGCACATCGAAGTCATCGACGATCTCGGCCAACGACCCCACCGCTGATACGCCCAGCTTGCCCTGCCCGGCCAGTTCGCCGATATCCGCCCCAACCAGTGAGCTGCCCGACTCGACGACCCCACCGGCGAGGGTGGCGTCAGGGTCTTGTTCCACGGCGGCGACCAGAGTGCGGCCCATGCGGCCAGCGACGCCCATAATGGCAATACGAGCTGCGGTGCGGGTCATGCGAACTCCTGAATTCGATAGTCTGACAATGACGGCAGTATACCAAAGGCGGGCGAGTCACGGAGGCCTGCTCTTGGGCGGTCGCCACGAAATTGGCCACACTTGCCTTATAGGCAAAGGAGAGCGCCCCATGTGGCCGGAAGTCTCCCCACTCCCCCAAGACCACCCCCTGTTGCCCCTGCTCGAGCATCATCAGCGAGTGTTGCTCGCGGGCGCCCCGGGCAGTGGCAAGTCGACTCTTGCCGCGCGAATTGCCGCCACACTGGAAGCCCTGGGGCGCTCCTGCCACTGCCTGAGCACCGACCCGGGATCTCCCGCCTTCGGGCCTCCCGGGGCGGCAAGCCTAGGGTACTGGCACCAGGGCCAGTGGGAGCTGCAACACCTCGAGGCGTTGAGCACTCTGGATGCCGCTCGCTTCCGCCTACCGTTGACCGAGGCGGTACGACGGTTAGCCAGCGCCAGCCATGGCTGGCCGCTGTTGATCGATCCTCCCGGCGTGGTACGTGGCACCGCTGGCGCCGAACTGCTCCCGGCCCTGGCTGATGCCAGCGCAGCACAGGCCCTGGTCGTACTGGCACCACCAGGCGTAGCGCCACCACTCGCCGAAGAGTGCCGTGCACTAGGCCTCGCCACCCTGCACCTGGACGCCGATCCGCAGGCCCACTACCCCGGGCGGCTCACCCGAGCACAGCATCGCACCGCCATCTGGGAGGCCTACCTGGAGGATGGTGTCGAGCAGAGCCTGGACTTGGCGACCCTGGCGGTGCTCGGCACACCTCCGCCGCGCTCTGCTCCCGAGGCTTGGCGTGGCCGGCAGATTGGCCTACTCGATGCCGCGCGGAACACCCTGGCGCTGGGGGAAGTGCTTGCACTGGACGGCACACGGCTGCGGATACGCGCAGCATTGCCGACGCGACCAGTAAGAGCAGTGGCGATCCGCGATGCCCAGCGCAACCAGGATGGGCAATTGACCACCGCACGCCAACATCGCGAGCCCGTCGAGCATGAGCGCCCTCCTCCCGAGCTGGTCGCGTCATCCCGGCGACTGACGGGCAATGGCGGCCCTCACCCGGTGATACGCCTCGGTATGGCGATAGCAACGCTGGTGAATGGCGTCTATGGCGACCCGGCGCTGCATCTGCGCTTGCGACATCAGCGGCGCAGTCTGCTATTCGACCTGGGAGACGTCGGCCGCTTGCCGGCACGCCTCGCTCACCAGATCAGCGATGTATTCATCAGTCACGCCCACTTCGACCATGTCGCCGGCTTCCTTTGGCTGTTGCGCTCGCGAATAGGGGAGTTCCCTCCTTGTCGGTTGTATGGCCCACCGGGACTCGCCCAGCACCTGGCCGGCATGGTGCGCGGCGTGCTCTGGGACCGGGTGGGCAACAAGGCACCACGCTTCGAGGTCGGCGAGCTGCATGGCGAGCGACTGCGACGCTACCGTATTGCAGCCGGCCAGGCGAACCCGACGCCCCTGCCGTCGCAGCCGGTCATCGATGGCATCCTGCGCCAGGAGCCCTGGTTTCGCGTGCGCGCAGTGACACTGGATCATGGCACACCGGTGCTTGCCTTCGCCTTCGAGCCCTGCACCCAGGTCAATGTGCGCAAGGAACGCCTGATCGCTCACGGCTGGCCACCGGGGCCCTGGCTCGGTGAGCTCAAGCACAAGGTGCTGACCGAAGAACCGGACGCCATGATCGCACTGCCCGATGGCAGCACCGCACGCGTGGACACGCTGGCAGAAAAGCTCCTGTTGATGCAGCCGGGGCTGCGACTGGTGTATGCCACTGACCTCGGCGACACACCAGACAACCGCCGGCGATTGATCGATCTGGCCCGTGAGGCGCACACACTGATCTGCGAAGCTCCCTTCCGCCAGTGCCAGGCGGACCAAGCCACGAACACTGGACACCTTACTGCCCGAGCCTGCGGCGAGATCGCCGCGGCAGCCCGGGTGGAAAGACTGATACCCTTCCACTTCTCGCGGCGCCACAGCAACGACTTGCAAGCCCTCTACGCTGAGATTCGTGCCGCCTGCCCCCGGGTGACGATTCCGCCTGATGCCATCTCCGGTTAACCTGTCGCTAGCGCCAAACCTCAGGAGGCAGCCCGGCCATTGCAAAACAGCAGGGCCATGGCCATGAGCACCAAGCCACTGCCGGGAAGCCACACCCAGCCGATCTGTCCAGGCTGCTGGATGAACAGCAACAGCATCGATACGAAAGGGACCAGATAGTTGTAGGCCGTCACCGCCCCAGGCGTCAGCGCCGCCGTGGCCCGTTGCAACAACCAGAAGGTCAGCGCGCTGGAGCACAGCCCCAGGTAGATCAGCAGCAGCGCATCGCGACCCGTCATCACCGCCAGGTTGGCCACAGGCTCCAGCCCCAACCCGGCAAGTCCGATCAACAGGGCCCCAATCGCCAGGCTCCAGAAGGTACGTGCCGCCGCGGATTGCGACAGCCATCCCCGCGACAGCCCCCATTTGCTGAGCACCGGATACAGCGCCGAAGACAGGCAGCCCATGAAGAACACCGCTTCGCCCCGACCAAAGCGCATGCCGGAACCGCCATATCGCGACTCCGCCCAGGCCAGACCCAGCGCCCCCAAGGCGCCTAGCGCCAGAATCGCCGGCAACCGCCAGGCCAGGCGCTCGACTCGCGCGAACAGCCCCAACACGAAGGCCAGCAACGGTACGCTGACGAACAGCGTCGCCATCGACAGTGCCGTGGCATGATGGGCGGCCCAGAACATGGCGCCAAAAAAACCTGCCAGACACAGCCCCATCAGGGAATAAAGCGCAAGTGAGCGGCCACTCGGCCACCAGTCCATCGCCCGACGGGCCAGGACCCACAAGGCCAGGGAGGCGATGATGAAACGCAGGGAAGTGAGCAACAGCGGCGGCAGCGCCTCGCTGACCAGCCCTACGGCAGGAAACGACAGCCCCACCAGCATCGCCCATAACAGCATGCCCAGATGGGCCTGACGGGCACTGGGTGGGGCAGACGTAACGCGCATGGACGCTCCCTGGCCTCGAGACGAAGCGCCCTGCCTACCACGCGACACGGGCGATCAGTTTTCCCAGACGATATCCAGGTCTTCCTTGCCCGCCATGCGCACCAGGTGGCTATCCACCACCTCTTCCAGGCGATCCAAGCTCTCGTCGTCCAACGCCTCGAGCGCCACGGTCAACTTGCCATCCTTGGCGTACATCAGGCAGGTGCCCGCCTCGAAGGTCACCCGTGCCTGCCCTTCGCTCTTCTCGACATCGAGCTTGTGGGCCCAGTGCTTGCACAGGCGATCGATCAGTTTCGCCCCGGAATCGGTGGCGATCTCGGCTCGGGAAATCGGCATGGCGGTATCCACTCCCATCGATAAAACAACCCTTAGACTATGACGCCCGGACACCGGAATACCAGCAGCTTCAGGCGTCAGCGAAGCGCTCGGCACGAAATGGCGCCATATCCACAGCGGGAGGTTCGCCATCCATCATTTCCCCAATCAAGCGTCCCGTCACCGGGCCGAGCGTGAACCCTTGGTGGCCATGGCCAAAGGCGAACCACAACCCGGCATGCCGGGAAGCGGGCCCGATCACCGGTTTCATGTCCGGCATGCAGGGGCGATTGCCTCTCCATGGCTCGGGATCACGCCGCTCCCCCAAGGGAAGCAGTCGCCTCGCCACCACTTCGGCGGCATCGAGCTGGCCGTGGCGTGCCGGCCCTTCAAGGGTGGTCAGCTCGGCTCCCGTGGTCAGGCGGATGCCGGCCTGCATCGGAGCCAGCAGGAAGCCCGACTCGAAGTCCATCAACCAGTGATGAAGCCAGCCCACATCACGCATCGCGTAATGCATGTGATAGCCGCGTTTGGGGAACATCGGCAACCGATACCCCAGCGGTCGCAGCCAGCGTTGCGACCAGGGCCCGGCGGCGAGCACCACCTCCTCGGCTTCCAGGCTGCCCGTGGTGGTGGTCAGCCGCCAGCCGGAGGCTGTTTGCTCGAGTTGCTGCGCCTCGGCTTGCTCGATATGTCCACCCAACGCCTCGAATGCCTGTGCATAGGCTTGTACCAGGCCTCCGGGGTCGACCACCGTCCAGGCATTGGTCCAGTGAATGGCACCGATCAACTCATCGGAGAGATGCGGCTCCTTGGCCTTGAGCATTTTGCTATCCAGCACCTGATACGTCACCCCGAAGCGAGCCTCGTTATCCCGTGCGATGGCGAGCTGCTCATCGAAGACGCGTTGTGTGCGGAAGCCCTCCAGCCAGCCCTCCTTGCGCACCAGCGCCTCGACACCCGCCGCTTCGATCATGGCCTGGTGTTCCTCGGTACAGCGCATGATCAGCGAGGCATATTCAGGGACGATCACGGCATAAGTGTGTGGCGCAGAGTGCCGCCAGTACTCCCACAGCGGCCCGGCCGCGGCAAGCATGCCCTGGGGGCGATAGCGGATGTCGATACGTCGGTTGGGCAGCACCCGAAGCAGCGTGGCCATGTCGCGGGGAAAGGCATGTGGCCGCACTGCCTCACGCTGGATGATGCCGGCATTGCCGAATGAGGTCTCCTTACCCGGCGCACGCCGATCAACCAGCACCACTGAGCGCCCCCGACGTGCCAGATGAAAGGCGATGGATGTGCCGACCATGCCGGCGCCCAGAACGATGGTGTCGCGAGTCATGCCGCTTGTCCTTAACACAAGGGTTACTCTGACGATATTCGCTGATATGGACCCCGTAAAGGCAAAGCCCCGGATCCGACTACTGGATCTCGGGGCTTCTTGTCTCAATGAGACATCACCGCCTTGTTACGGCTTCATGTCCTCGAAGAACTTCCTCACGCCGTCGAAGAAGCTGCTCTTCTTCGGCGAGTGGCTATTGCTCTCACCGAGGCTATCCTGGAACTGGCGCAGCAGCTCCTTCTGATGCTCGTTGAGCTTGACCGGGGTTTCCACCACCACTTTACACAGCAGGTCGCCAGGGGGACCACCGCGCACCGGCTTGACGCCCTTGCCGCGTAGACGGAATAGCTTGCCGGTCTGTGTCTCGGGCGGGATCTTGAGCTTGACCCGGCCGTCGAGGGTCGGCACCTCGAGCTCGCCGCCCAGCGCCGCGTCGACGAAGTTGATCGGTACTTCGCACTGCAGGTTGCGCCCGTCGCGCTGGAAGATCGGGTGCGGCTTGATCGCCACCTGCACGTAGAGATCTCCGGGCGGGCCGCCGTTGAGACCAGCCTCGCCCTCGCCGTTCAAGCGAATGCGGTCGCCGGTATCCACGCCGGCGGGAATCTTCACCGACAGGGTGCGGGTTTCGCGCACGCGCCCTTCGCCATGACAGTTGTGGCAGGGCACCTTGATCATCTGCCCGCTGCCATGACAGGTCGGACAGGTCTGCTGCACGGCAAAGAAGCCCTGCTGCATACGCACCTGGCCATGGCCGCCACAGGTCGGGCAGGTTTCCTTGGTGGAACCCGGTTCGGCGCCGTTGCCATCGCAGCGCTCGCACTCCACATGGCGTGGCACACGGATATCCACGGTGGTGCCGGTCACGGCATCCTCGAGGTCGAGCTCGAGGTTGTAACGTAGGTCCGAGCCGCGTTGCGGGGCATTGGGGCTGCGCCGCGCGCCACCGCCTCCGAAGATATCGCCGAACACGTCGCCGAAGATGTCGCTGAAGCCACCGGCACCAGCGCCACCGAAACCGCCCGCGCCGAAGCCACCGGCCTGGCCTTCGACCCCGGCATGACCGAACTGGTCGTAAGCGGCTCGCTTCTCGCTGTCGGCCAGGACCTCGTAGGCCTCGGAGACTTCGCGGAACTTCTCGGCCGCGGTCTCGTCACCGGGATTGCGGTCGGGGTGATATTTCTGGGCGAGCCGCCGATACGCCTTCTTGACCTCTTTCTGATCGGCTCCGCGCTCCAGGCCCAGCACCTCGTAATAGTCACGTTTGGACATGGATCTGTCCGCCTCCTATCGGCGCTACGCAAACGCCAACGCGGGAGTCATGCTGCCCCCGCGCTGGCGTCGTCCCTAGCATCTGACGTCGTGGTTACTGCTTCTTCTGGTCGTCGTTGACTTCTTCGTACTCGGCATCGACCACGTCGTCTTCCTTCTTCTTCTCGCCGGCGCCAGCGTCGTCTCCGCCCGCCTGAGCGCTCTCGGCCTGCTCGGCGTACATCTTCTGCGCCAGCGCGCCGGAAGCTTCGGTCAAGGCATCCAGCTTGGCCTGGATGGCATCCTTGTCATCGCCCTTGATAGCTTCCTCAAGATCGGAGATCGCGGCTTCGATCTTCTGCTTCTCGTCGGCACTGGCCTTGTCGCCGGCTTCCTCGAGCGTCTTGCGCGCGGCGTGAACCATGCCGTCGGACTGGTTACGCAACTGCACGAGTTCCTCGAACTTCTTGTCCTCTTCGGCATGCGCCTCGGCGTCGCGCTGCATCTGCTCGATCTCCTCCTCGGTCAAACCGCTGGAGGCCTTGATCACGATCGACTGCTCCTTGTTGGTGGCCTTGTCCTTGGCGGAGACATGCAGGATACCGTTGGCGTCGATGTCGAAGGAGACTTCAATCTGCGGCACGCCACGCGGCGCCGGCGGAATGTCGGCCAGGTCGAAGCGGCCCAGCGACTTGTTCTGACTCGCTTGCTTACGCTCGCCCTGCAGCACGTGAATGGTCACCGCCGTCTGGTTGTCGTCCGCGGTCGAGAAGGTCTGAGTCTTCTTGGTCGGGATGGTCGAGTTCTTCTCGATCAGCGGCGTCATCACGCCACCCAGGGTCTCGATGCCGAGTGTCAGCGGAGTGACGTCAAGCAACAGCACGTCCTTGACGCCACCGCCCAGCACACCACCCTGGATCGCGGCACCCACGGCCACGGCTTCATCCGGGTTGACGTCCTTGCGTGCATCCTTGCCGAAGAACTCGGCGACCTTCTTCTGCACCAGCGGCATGCGAGTCTGGCCGCCGACCAGGATCACGTCATCGATCTCGGACGACGACAAGCCGGCATCGGCCAGTGCGGTCTTGCACGGCCCAATGGAACGCTGCACCAGGTCTTCCACCAGCGACTCCAGCTTGGCACGGGTCACCTTGACATTGAGGTGCTTGGGCCCGGTGTTGTCGGCGGTGATGTAAGGCAGATTGACATCGGTCTGCTGAGCGCTTGACAGCTCGATCTTGGCCTTCTCGGCGGCTTCCTTGAGGCGCTGCATGGCCAGGTTGTCGCCGGACAGGTCGATGCCGCTGTCGGCCTTGAACTGATCGACCAGGTAGTTGATCAGTTGCATGTCGAAGTCTTCGCCGCCCAGGAAGGTGTCGCCGTTGGTAGCCAGCACCTCGAACTGGGTTTCACCGTCGACGTCGGCCACTTCGATGATCGAGATGTCGAAGGTACCGCCACCCAGGTCATAGACGGCGATGGTCTTGTCGCCACGCGTCTTGTCCATGCCATAGGCCAGCGCCGCCGCGGTCGGCTCGTTGATGATGCGCTTGACCTCGAGACCGGCGATGCGGCCGGCATCCTTGGTCGCCTGGCGCTGGGAGTCGTTGAAGTAAGCCGGTACGGTAATGACCGCCTCGGTGACTTCTTCACCCAGATAGTCTTCCGCCGTCTTCTTCATCTTCTTCAGCACTTCGGCGCTGACCTGCGGCGGTGCCAACTTCTTGCCCTTCACTTCCACCCAGGCATCGCCGTTGTCGGCCTCGGCGATCTTGTAGGGCACCATCTTGATGTCCTTCTGCACCACATCGTCGGAGAAACGACGGCCGATCAGTCGCTTGATGGCGTACAGGGTGTTGTTGGGATTGGTGACCGCCTGGCGCTTGGCCGCCTGGCCCACCAGGATCTCGCCATCATCGGTGTAGGCGATGATGGACGGTGTGGTGCGGCCACCTTCGGCGTTCTCGATGACTTTGGCGCTGTCGCCGTCGAGCACAGCAACGCAGGAGTTGGTCGTCCCCAAGTCAATACCGATGATGCGTCCCATAGGAAATCCTCGAAATTCGTGTCACTGATTCACTTTTTGCGGCATTTACCGCGGAATTGACGTCTATGTGGGGGTTGCCACGACCATTTCAAGTCCAACCCCCGTTTCGTGTCGTTAGCTCGCCGCTTGACTCACCACCACCATGGCCGGGCGTACCAGGCGACCGTTGAGCAGATAGCCCTTCTGCATCACTTCCATCACAGTGTTGGGCTCAAGCTCGGGGTTGGGCACCATGGCCATGGCTTCGTGATACTGTGGATCGAACGGTTCGCCCTCAGGCTCGATCACCTCGACGCCGAACTTGGCCAGTACATCGAGCTGCATTTTCAGTGTCATCGCCACACCTTCGCGATGTGTCTCGTTGGCGTCTTCCTGCATGGCATCCAGCGCCTTCTCGAGGCTGTCGACCACTGGCAGCAGCTCCTTGACGAACTTCTCCAGCGCGAATTTGCGTGCCTTGTCCATATCCTGCTCGGCACGCCGGCGCGCGTTCTGCGCCTCGGCGGCGGCACGCAGCGTCTGGTCCTTGGCCTCGGCCAGGCTCTGCTCGAGCTCCTCGACGCGCGCGGCCAGCACCTCGGCTTCGGGTTCGGCCAGGTTCTCGGCGTCCGCTGTCCGTTCCTCGGCGGCTTCGGTCGCATCGGCCTCTTCCAGCTCACCTTCCACTGGCCCTGACTGGGGCTCGCCTTCACGTTCGGTGCGTTCCACTTCCTCTTCGACGGGCGTCTGAGGTTCTTTGGCCATGAGCATCTCCTAACAACGAAAACGGCACCGGGCCGTCTTCGACGTACATTTGGCTTAACGAAAAACGGTGTTACGACGAGAGTTTCAGGGTATATGGGGATACCCCCATGAATCTCAAGGGATCATGGACAATCCGTTGCAACTGAAGATTGAAGGGTTATGCTAACTACTGTATAAACACACAGAACCGACATTTTCATGGGAACCCCGTGTTGCACGGGTGTCATGCCTGGAGGTGGCCATGCTGGTGCAGCTTGCGATTCGCGATTACGCCATTGTCGATAGCCTGGACCTGGAGCTGCACGGCGGCATGACCGCCATCACCGGCGAAACCGGCGCCGGCAAGTCGATCCTGCTCGGCGCCCTCGGTCTATGCCTGGGGGAGCGCGCTGATGCCGGCAGCGTGCGTCATGGCGCCGAACGTGCCGACCTCTCTGCGCGCTTCGACATTGCCGACTTGCCAGAGGCGCGCGCCTGGCTCAGCGAGCGCGAGCTGCCCGACGATGACTGCTTGCTGCGCCGAGTGGTCACCACCGCAGGTCGCTCGAAGGCCTGGATCAACGGCCAACCGGCGACCGTGTCGGATCTTAGGTCGCTGGGCGAGCACCTGATCGAGATCCACGGCCAACACGCGCATCAGGCGCTGCTACGCGAGGAAACCCATTTACGCCTGCTCGACGACTTCGCTGGTCATGCCGAGTCGGTCGACGAACTGACGACGCTTTACCGGCAGTGGCAGGACAAGCGCCGCCGCCTCAAGCGGCTCAGTGAAGACGGCGAGGAGATCCAGGCACGGTGTCAATTGCTGCGCTATCAGGTCGAGGAGCTCGACCAACTGGCGCTGGCCGAGGGTGAGCTGCAAGCGTTGGAAGAGGAGCAGGTGCAACTGGCTCATGCCGAGGAAACCCTGCGCGAAGCCCAGTTCGCCGCGGAATGTTGCGACCATGACGAGGCCGGCGCCCTACACCTGCTAACCCAGGCGACGCAGCGGCTCGGCCCACTGCCCGGCAGCGACCGTGGTTCTCTTGCTGAGGCGCTGGGCATGCTGAACGAGGCACGTATCCAGATCGAGGAAGCCGCACGCGAACTGCACCGATTCGTCGACACCACCGAACTCGACCCCGAGCGCTTGGCCTGGGTGGAGGAGCGCCTGGGCGAAGTGCACCGTATCGCGCGCAAGCATCACGTAATGCCCGAGGAGCTCGCCGAGCTACACCAGCGCCTCCAAGCCGAACTCACCGCCCTGGAGGGCGGCGAACACAACCTCGAGACGCTATCCTCCGAGGTCGAAGCGCTACGCGAAGATTGGCGTCAGCAAGCCAGAGCCGTCGGCGAAGCGCGCCGTGAGGCGGCAACACGCTTCGGCCAGGCAGTACAGGAGCAACTGGCATTCCTGGCCATGGGCAAGGCCAGTTTTCAGGTACAAGTGGAGAGTCGCGACACCCCCGCACCGAACGGCCTGGACAGTGTGCGTTTTCTGATCAGCGCCAACCCCGGGCAACCGGCCAGACCCTTGGCCAAGGTCGCCTCCGGTGGCGAGCTATCGCGCATCAGCCTGGCCATCCAAGTCGTGGCCGCCAGCCACTCGACCATTCCCAGCCTAGTGTTTGATGAGGTGGACGTGGGTGTCTCCGGGGCCACTGCCGAGATCGTCGGCCAGTTGCTCAGGCGCCTGGGCGAGAACGGCCAGGTGATGACCGTCACCCACCTGCCCCAGGTCGCCGCCCAGGCTCACCAGCACCTGCATATCGAAAAGCAGGCGCAGGAAAAGACCACCTTGACGCGGATGTCGCTACTCGACAGCGCCGGTCGCGTGCGCGAACTGGCCCGCATGCTGGGAGGCGTCACGCTCTCCGACCGCACCCTGGCCCACGCACGGGAAATGCTGGACGCCAGCCAACACGCCCATCACTAAGGCCGCGCTAGCTCTTAGCCCTTCTTGATGCCTTCTTGCCGGGTCGCCTTGGAGCCCTTGGGACGCACATAGAGCACCAGCGCATGATCGACGAGTTCGTAGCCGTGCTCCTCGACGATTTCTTGCTGGCGGCGCTCGATGGCCTCATCGTAGAACTCGATGATTTCGCCACTTTCCAGACACACCATGTGATCATGGTGTTCGTCTTGTGACAGCTCAAAGAGAGCGTGCCCGCCATCGAAGTTGTGGCGTGTCACCAGGCCGGCGGATTCGAACTGTGTCAAGACGCGATATACGGTGGCAAGCCCGACATCCTCCCCGGCCTCCAGCAACGCCTTGTAGACATCTTCGGCGCTAAGGTGATGCTGCTCGGGGGCATTTTCGAGTATCTGAAGGATCTTGACGCGCGGCAGGGTCACTTTCAGACCCGCCTTGCGCAATTCATGGTTCTGATCAGCCATGGTTGCTCTTCGCAGTGACGTGTAGGGTCGGGTATCATCGACCGAATCAACGATAGTGAAGAACGGACGCAAATGCAAAAGCTGATTAAAATGGTCACCCTTTCCCTGGTGCTGTCGCTGGCTGGCGGCTGCAGTTACCTTGGCGTGTACAAGCGTGACCTGCCCCAGGGAAATCTGGTGACACAAGAGATGGTCGCCCAACTCGAACCGGGCATGACACGTGAACAGGTCAAGTTCGTCATGGGCAGTCCCTTACTCGAGGCTCCCTTCAGTGCCAACCAGTGGGACTACCTGTACCGTCTCGACGAGGCCTACGGGGATGTAGAACAACGACGCGTGACCCTCACCTTCGCCAACGATCGCTTGGTGAACATCACCACTGAAGGCGACCTGGCCAGCGACATCGAACTCCCTTCAGTCGAGGGGGTGGGTCCGGCTCCAGCAGGCGCCGGACCGGAAGACTCCGCTTTGTCGCCCGAGGCGGAAAGGCCAGGCACCCCGACCTCAGTGCCATAAGGCGAAGATCCGCCTGCAAGGACATCCAAGGCGCTAAGTGCGGCGGCCTGAGGCCCGCTGCTTGCGGGCTTCCTTGGGGTCGATCTTGAGCGGGCGGTAGACTTCGACGCGATCCCCCGCCTGTAGCTCATGGCGGTCGGGGTCACGTAATAGTTTGCCGAAGATACCCAAGCTCGCCTCGCTGAACGTCTCCGCGGGCAGTTCAGGGAAGTAGCGCGTCAATTCGGCCAGCTCGACCGCTCGTCGCGCCGTGGTGCCTGACGGTACCGTCAACGGCACGACCTTCTGCCGCTCAGGCAAGGCAAAGGCCACCTCCACCTCGAGGCATGCCTGGTTCGTCTCTTCCCGATCAGTAGCGACCATAGACCTCATCGGCTCGGCGAGTGAAAGATTCCACCAGTTGCCCCGCCACCTGTTGAAACAACTTGCCGAAGGCCATGCCCAGCAGTCGATTGGCGAACTCGAACTCCATCTCCAGGCTCACCTTGCAGGCATCCTCACCCATCGGCGTGAACAGCCAACGCCCCCGCAGGCGACGAAAGGGGCCTCGAACCAACGACAACTCGATCCGTTCCGGCGAATACAAATCGTTGCGCGTGGTGAAACTCTGCTCCACACCCGCCTTGGACAGCGTCAGCTCACCAATCAGATGAGCCTCATCCTGCTCGATCAACCGTGCCCTGCGACACCCTGGCAGAAACTCCGGATAGCGCTCGAAATCATTGACCAGGTCGAACATCGCCTGGGGGGAGTGCCGCACCAGGGCGGACCGATTGACCGTTGGCATGTACCTCTCCGCTGACTTTACAAGGCCTTGGGCGTATCATGGGCGGTTATTTCGTCAAGCCTTGAATGGTACCACGCTTCCCCCCATCTCGAAGGGGTAGCCGCCATCCGGCATATCGATCAACGAGGTTTCATGGCCAACAAGAAAGGCAAGAGCAAAGGGCCCAGCAGCAACGTCATCGCCCAGAACAAGAAGGCACGCTTCGAATACCACATTCAGGAGACCTTCGAGGCGGGGCTGTCGCTGTCGGGCTGGGAGGTAAAAAGCCTGCGCGCGGGTAAAGCCCAGCTCACTGACACCTATATCCTGGTCAAGAACGGCGAGGCATGGCTGCTGGGCAGTCATATCACGCCGCTCAGCACCGCCAGCACCCACGAACTGGCCGATCCGACGCGCACCCGCAAGCTGCTGCTGCACCGCAAGGAGATCGCCAAGATCTTCTCTCGCACCCAGGACAAGGGACACACTTGTGTGCCGTTGAAGCTGTATTGGAAGAACAACCTGGTCAAGTGCGAGCTGGCGCTGGTCACCGGCAAGAAGCTGCACGACAAGCGCGCCACCGAGAAGGAACGCGACTGGAACCGCCAGAAGGCACGCATCATGCGCGAGAACAAGTGAGCGGGCGAGCCCTTGAACTGGCGCTGCAGACCCCCCATCTGGTATAGTGAAGACGTTCTAAGGGGGCGACATGGTTTCGACGCCGGTGACAACCCCTGAGGTGCATGCCGAGAGCGTGATGTATCTCGTAAATCCAACATCACGACTAAATAGTCGCAAACGACGAAAACTACGCTCAGGGCGCTCTGGCAGCCTAAAAACTGCTGGTAGTTAGCCTGGCCCGGAAGCGATGTGCCCATTCATCGTGGACGGGAGACGAGCGCAAAGTGATGGGATCGCGGTTGGCGACGCCTTCGCGTCAATCGTTAAACTTAAGAAGGCTCGCGTTGCTGGATCCTGCCCGTCGGAGTCAGTAACGCTAAAACAAAAGACGGAACTAAGCATGTAGAGCCAATGGGCGAGTGCCGGCGGACGCGGGTTCGATCCCCGCCGCCTCCACCAAACATGTCGACGAATCAAGCACCTACGGGTGCTTTTTTCGTTTACCCACCAACCCCGTGAGCGGCAGGCACCACACGTAACGCAGTCAGCATACGCTGGACTGCTCATCACCCGTGCCTCTACGGCAACCAATGATTAATGATTGAGGTATAGGCTCTTCCGGTCCAGACCCTCACCAGGCGTCCTCGGCCCCATGCGGCTTGCGTGCAGCGATACAGTGACACTCCAGGCCTAGATGAACACGGCCATCTGCGGCCTGGTAGGGTTTCACGGCCTCGGCGACAGCCTGCCAGATGTCTTGCTGTTTCTCGGGCGACAGGCCTTCGAGAAGCCTCACGATGTCCCGGGCGACATCCTGCAGGAAGTGGACGTAGGCATCGGGCGAATCGTGGACACATTCACTGGCGACTTGTTCGAGCGCTATCTGATCGAAGCCTGCCGCCTGGAACCGCCGCTCAAGGTCCGCACTGTCGGCAAGACGGAAAATATTCGGTTCGTCAGGATCCGGCGGCCCGACACCGACCGCACGGCGCACCGTCGCGCCCGCAATCGATAGCAACGGCGACTTCGCGGGCTCGCTGAAAACCGCCATGGCAACGCGACCACCTGGCTTCAATAACTCATGGACTCGCCCCAGGCACGCGTCCGGGTCGGCCATCAGCATCAATCCCCACCGGCACAGCGCGGCGTCGAAATCGGCTTCCGGAATCTCCAGTACCTCACCGTTGCACGCGTAGAAAGCGACATTCGTCATGCCAGCCTGGGCGACCCGTTCACGGGCAAGTGCAATCATCTCCGGCGAAAGGTCCGTCGCTACCACAACTCCGCTGGGGCCCACCCGCTCGAGGATGCTCATCAAAGGCTCGCCATAGCCCGTGGCAATGTCGAGCACCTTGTGTCCGGCGCCGAGTTGCGCCATATCCACCAGCCGGTCGTTGATCACTTGGGCGGCCGACTCGATGGTTGGCGCCCACTTCTTCCAGCCATAGGCCACGGAGTCCCAACCCCGACGGTCCGCCTCCGTCCCCTGTGCCGGATCGAACGTACTCTCGCTCATGGCGGCTTCCCCATCTGAACAGTCATTGTGGCTTGCACGAAACCACACACATAGCTTAGCAGCGGTTCAGCCATGGCCTTAGCGAGAATCGCGTGTGTGGGGAATCCCCTCCCCACTTGCCACCCCACACAGTTGGATGGAATCATTCCTCCTTTCTCAAGCATTAGGTTGCTGTACTCCACGTAGAGGAGAATCGCCGTGAATCACAAGGGATACCGCTGGTTGCGCCGCGCTGGCGCTGCTGCCCTACTTCTGTGTGCCGCTTCCCTGGCCCAGGCCGACGACGAGCGGAAGGTCTTCGGCTGGGTGGAAAAAGCAACCGTCGAGCCTTGGGGCGTGGAGGTGAAGGCCAAGCTCGATAGCGGAGCGCTGACCTCCTCGCTAGACGCCCGTGATATCGAGCGCTTCCAGAAGGACGGCGAGGAGTGGGTGCGCTTCCGCCTCGAACTCGAGGACGAGGAAACTGGCGAGGTTACGTCCGAAGTACTGGAGCGCGAAGTCAACCGCAAGCTGATCCTGCGCGGTGCCGGCGGAGAGTCCCGGCGCCCTACAGTGATCATGACGATCTGTGTCGGCGATACGCTGTACGAGGAGGATTTCAGCCTGCGCAACCGCGGCAACATGCTCTATCCGATGTTGCTGGGACGCCGCACCATCGAGCACCTGGGTCTACTCGATGTCACCCGAACCTTCCAACACAAGCCCGAATGCGACGAAGACTCGCCGCTGGTCGCCTATGAAGACGAAGACGACTGACGTCGACGATCAGTAAAAAAATAACCACCCTTCCTGGGTGGTCAAAGGGTGGTGCTTAGGTATTCTTCACTATAATTTGGTATAAGCATTATCAAATGTACAGCATCTGTATAATGATGCCTGTACGATAGTACCCACCGAAGGGTGCCAAGCGGGGGGACGTTTACATCCGTTCACCCCCACCGTCCCACGCCGATTCATGGAGGTCGAAGCGTGCTTCAATCCCGCCTTATTCGTCTGCTGGCAAGCTGGGTAGTGATGGTCTTGCTGGCCATCAGCTTTCCACTACAGGCCCAACAGAGCGATGCCCCTTCCGCCGAGCCTCCCGCCTACGCCACGCTGGCCGATCTACTCGAGAACGAGCAAGCCCGGAACGAGCTGATCGAGCACCTGCGTAGCCTGGCGGCACGCACCGATGCCCCCGCAGATGCCGCGCCACAAGCGGGGGCAGAATCGGCTCCCAGCGACCAGCCCGCTGAACAAGCGTCGCTGCCGCGGCGCCTGGCGGAAGCCACCAGCCATATCGCCGGCAATATCGGTGGGCAACTCGATAACATGCTCAAGGCCGTCAGCGCGTTGTTCAGTGGTGAGGCCACCGCGAGAGATACCACCTTCGATATGGCCGCCTTCACCGAGGCGGCTTTCAATCTGGCACTGGTCATCATTGCCACCTTCGCGCTGTTCCTGGGCTTTCGCCGCCTGGCCAAGCGGGGCTTCACCCGTATCAACGAATGGTCGCTACAAGGGACGGGGCTTACGCCCATCTTGCGCCTGGTGATCGCCGTGGTCGCAGCCGCGGTGATCGATGTGGTGATCGTGGCCTTGGCCTATGTCGGTGGCAACCTGATCGCTACCTTCGCGATTGGAGAGACCGGCGAACTCTCGACCCGCGCCTCGTTGTTCCTGAACGCCTTCCTGGTCATCGAACTGCTCAAGGCCGCTATTCGCATGCTGTTCGCGTCGCGCTACGACGGCCTACGCCTGCTACCAATCTCGGCCAGCGATGCTTCCTACTGGAATCGCTGGATCGCGCGCTTGATCGGCCTTGTCGGCTACGGCCTGCTGGTCGTCGTGCCGCTGATCAACTTCTACGTTTCACCGGCACTGGGACAAGGCATCGGCACCCTGATCATGATCGGCGCCTTCGTCTATGCCGTCGCCGTAGTGATAAAGAACCGCCTCAAGGTCCGCCGGGCCATCGAAGCGAAAGCCGAAATGGCGACCATGAACGCATCGCGACTTTCGCTGCGCCTGTTCGCACGTATTTGGCACTGGCTGGCGATTCTCTACTTCCTGATGGTGTTGGTCGTTACCCTGACCCGGCCCGAAGATGCGCTGCCATTCGTGATGCTGGCCACCCTCAAGACCCTGATCACGATTGGCGTGGGCGTGCTGTTGTCGAGTCTGCTGACCCAGACCATCGGTCGTCGCATCACCCTGCCCGAAGACCTGCGCCACAAGTTGCCAAAGCTGGAACAGCGGCTCAATTCCTACATCCCCAATGCCCTGCGGGTGATCCGTGCGATCATTCTGGTAATCGTGGTCATGCTGGTGCTGAGCGCCTGGGGGGCCTTCGATGCGAGCGCCTGGTACGCCTCCGAGGCCGGCCGTAACCTGGCCGGCAGAGTCATCAGCATTGCCGTGATTCTCCTTGTGGCGGCCGCCATTTGGCTCGCCCTCGCCAGCTTGATCGAACATCGCCTCAGCCCCGAGACGGGAGGCGGAGAACCGACGGCACGCGCCAAGACCCTGCTCAGCCTGTTTCGCAATGCCCTGGCCATCGCTATCGTCACCATGACGGCGATGATCGTGCTCTCGGAACTCGGCATCAACATCGGCCCGCTGATCGCCGGTGCCGGGGTGCTGGGTCTGGCGATCGGCTTCGGCTCCCAGAAACTGGTGCAGGACATCATCACCGGCATCTTCATCCAGGTCGAGAATGCCATGAACACCGGCGACGTGGTCACCGTGGGCGGCATCACCGGTACGGCCGAGCGCCTGAGCATTCGCTCGGTCGGCATACGCGACCTGTCGGGGACTTACCACATCATCCCCTTCTCCAGCGTCGACACCGTCTCCAACTTCATGCGTGAATTCGCCTACCATGTCGGCGAATATGGCATTGCCTATCGCGAGAATATCGACGAGGCTATCGTCAGATTGCGTGAAGCTTTCGATGAGTTGGCCAATGACGACGAGCACAAGATGAACCTGCTGGCGCCACTGGAGGTGGCTGGCGTTACCGCTCTCGCCGACAGCTCGGTGAATATCCGCGTGCGCATCAAGACCACGCCAGGTAACCAGTGGGCCGTCGGGCGCGCCTACAACCGCCTGGTCAAGATGCATTTCGATGCCGCCGGTATCGAGATTCCCTTCCCGCATACCACGCTATATTTCGGTGAAGACAAGGACGGTACCGCTCCCCCGGCGCGCGTTCGCGTCGCCCAGGAGCCTCGGCCCGCCGTCGAGTCCAAGGACTACAGCGACGATCCACGTGCCCAAGTCAACCCTGAGTTCAAGGGCGACTTCGACGAGGATTGAGCTTCGCTCATGCAACGAACGGGGCAGCCGGATGGCTGCCCCATTTGCTTACGCTACCGGATCATATCGGCTCGTCAATGCGTGGTGACCAGCATCACCACACTCAACGCGGCCGACACCCACATTGCCGGCTTGATCTCATCGATGCGGCCGGTAAAAGCCTTGATCAGCACGAAGCTCAGGAAACCGAAAGCGATTCCAAGGGTGATCGAGTAGGTCAACGGCATCAGGATGATGGCCAGGAATGCCGGGAACGCCTGATCGTAGCGGGTCCAGTCGATCTTGCTGACCGGCGCCAGCATGAACAGCCCGACCAGCACCAGCGCCGGCGCGGTGGCAATGCCCGGCACCAGCGACAGCAGTGGCGAGAGGAACAGGAACGGCAGGAACAGCACCGCGATGACCACTGCCACCAGGCCGGTACGCCCGCCCTGGGCAACGCCGGCCCCGGATTCGATGAACGTCTGGGCGGCGCTGGTGCCCAGCGGCGCGGCAATCATCGAGGCAAAGGCGTCGACGGTCATCGAGCGCTTGAGATTGCGTGGATTGCCGTCCTTGTCCTTGAGGTCGGCCGATTCGGAGAGCGCCATGAAGCACGACAGCGCATCGAAGAAGTTGGTGAACAGCATCACGAAGATGAACGGCAGGTAGGCAACCTTCAGCGCCCCCCAGATATCGACCTGCATCACTGCGCTGAAATCGGGCCAGGCGGCCAGACCACTCCATTCCACCAGAACCTCTTCGCCCCACAGGCGCCCCATGGGCGCAGCCAGCAGCGTGGTGAAGGCGATCCCCAGGATCAGCGCGCCATTGAAGCGCAGGATCACCATGATCGCCGTGGCCATCATGCCGACGAAGAAGGTGATCAGCGTCGGATCCAGGCTGCCCAGCGACACCAAGGTAGCCTCACTGGCGACGATGAAGCCGGCGTTCTTGAATCCGATGAAGGTGATGAATAAACCGATACCACAGGTAATGGCGTAACGCAGGGTCGCCGGGATCGCCTCGATGATCGCCTTGCGCACATTGAACACGGCGAGCAGCGCGAACAGTACACCGGACCAGAACACGCAGCCCAGTGCCACCTCCCAGGAGAGACCGGCTCCCAATACCAGGGTATAGGTGAATAGTGCGTTCATCCCCATGCCAGGGGCGACGAGGATAGGGTTGCGAGCATAGAGCCCCATCGCCAGGCTGCTCATGAAACTTATCAGCACGGTGGCCGATAGCGCCGCCGAGAAGGGAATCCCGGCAGCGCTGATAATTGCCGGGTTGACGACGATGATGTACATGGAGGCCAGAAAGGTCGCGATCCCGGCCAGGATCTCCGTACGCAGGCTCGAGCCTCGTCGGCTCACGCCGAAGTAGGTATCCAGCCAGTTTTCTCCCGCAGCCGGTGCGACGACCGAATGGGGGGAGGCCTCATGACGAACGGTCGAGGTCTGTTCCATGGTGTGGTCCCGTTGTTGTTGGAATGGATGCACGTTTGTGAGCGCCAGGGATTTGACCTATTGGTCAACTTTGGTCACAAGCACAGCGTAGGCAATTTTTGACCGATCGGACAACAACGAAACCTGATGTTACGTATTTGAGATGTGAATACAGCCCTATCACAAAAAAGGGCGCCTTTCGGCGCCCAGGAGAGCAAAAAACAGGCTCAGCGATTGATGTCGCTGGGCTGGGGAAGCGAGGGCAGCGACTTGTCGAGCAGTTCCACGCTCTGGCGATAGTAGAGCTGACTCTTGTTGTGCTCGCCGAGATTGGCATATAGCCGCGCCAGTTCGGCGCAGACCACGCCACTGGGACGCTGGCGCTGGCTGGCCTCGAAATATTCCTGAGCCTTGCCCCAGTAGGCATTGCGCAGCGACAACCGCCCCAAGGTGAGTAACAGATCCGGATCGTTGGGGCGCTCCTGCAACCACTTTTCGGCATAGACCAGCTGGCGAGCGGCATCGACGTTGAGCAGCCCGTAACGCAGTACCAAGCGCGAATCCCAGTGTTCCTTGAGCGAGTGGCGCAGCAGGCGCTCGGCGATCCCCTCTTCGCCGCTACGCACCAAGGCCTCGGTATACAACACCACCAGTTCCACGTCACCGCGTAGGTGATCTGGCATGTCGGCCCACAGATTGCGCACCCGCTCGATATCGTTGGGATTGCGCGCCGCCTGGACGATCAACTCGCGATAGGCGCGCTGCTCGAGTTCCTGGCGTTCTTCCTGGGCAATCAATTGCTGTTGGGCCAGACGCGGCGTCAATCGCCGTAGACCATCCCAGTCGTTGACGCTCAGATAGGCTTGTTTGAGCAGCTTGAGCACCTGTGGGTGGTTCGGTAGCTGCTTGTCGAGCCGAGTCAGAGTGGCCAGGGCCTCCTCGAACTGCTGCCGGTCGAGCATCAACTGCGCCTGGACCATCCCCACCGCGGTATCGGCACCTTCAGTGCTCAGGTGGGCACGCTTGAGCAAGGTATCGGCCTGCTCATAGCGCCCCTGATAATGCGCTGCCAGTGCTGCCGAGAGGTAATTGACCAGCGGCGTGCTGGAATCGTTGGCAGCCTTGACCAGGGATTTCTCGGCACGCTTCCAACGCCCCTCGGCCAGTGCCACCAGCCCGCGTACGGTGCGCTTCATGGCATTACGATGACGGGTGCGGCTGTTCCACACCTTGAGCCGACTCACCGGGTGGCGCATGCGCATCAGCGCCCGAAGCACGAAGTGCAGTATCAGGAAGGCCGCCAACAGCAGGATCAGGCCAAACCAGAATGAGGTCTGGAACGAGGTATTGCCAACCCGAACCAGCCAGTAGCCGGGCAACGAATGCATCAACTGGCCGAACAGCGCCCCGACGGCCAGGCCAAAAACGATGAGGAGGATCAGCTTTCTCATGCCTCATCTCCCCCACTACCTTTGGAAGACGACTCGAAGCGGCGCTCGATGAAAGTGGCCAAGGCTTGCTGGGAACCGCTGATGTCCGGCAGTTCGGGACGCACCGCTGCCTCGCGCAGTTCGTTCAGACGCCTCAGCGTGGCCTCGACACCACTACGGTCGGCGGCATAGTAGTCGCGCACCAGGGAGATCGCTTTGTCGAGGCTGGCCCGGTAGAGCTCCGGCTCCTCGCGAAGCAAGGCCAGTTGGGCCTGCTCGAGCACCAAGCGCACGTTCTGGCGCAGATAGGCCTCCTGCTGCGGCGTGATCAGCGCCTCGAGCGCCTCGTCATGGCGACGCACCGTGACCAGCTCCTTGAGCTCCCCAGCAAAGCGCGCAAGCTGCTGCTGCCAACCACCGCGAGGCGGTGTATCGTCGCCGGGCTGTGCGGCAATCTCTTCGACATCCTGCTTGAGCGGTAGCCGGGCAAGTTGCTGCTGTTGGGCATTGAGGGCCAGATACAGGCCGGTACGATCGATACGCGGTACGGCGTCCAGAGCCGCGAGCTCCGATGAGATTTCCCGGCGCACCGGCACCAGGGCCGGATTATCGGCATCGCGCAAGCGCTCATCCGCGGTGCGCAACAGTGCGGCTGCGCCTTCGACATCGCGCTCGAGCTGCAGGCGCTGGTTGGCCAGACGCAGTAGATAGGCGGCCTCGGCATGCAACCACTCTCGCTCGTCGGTTTCCTGTTGGCTGGACAGCTCATCAAGGACTTGATCAAGGGTCTTGTCGACATTACTGCGATAGTCGCTGAACTCGGCACGCAACGACGCCAAGGCGTTATCCAGTGCCGCCTGACGCTGCTCCTCGCTGGAGGCAAGCCGCGACTCCAGATCCGCAATGGCCTCGGCATTGGCCTCGATGTCCGTCAGACGCTGCTGCTGCGTCTCGAGCCGCTGCCAGCCCAACCAACCGAGCAGCGCCACCGCCACCGCCAGCACGACCACCAGCACCAAGGCAGCGACCCCCAGCGATTTCCCGCTCTGGCCACCTTCTCCCGAGGTGCCGCCGCCGGATGCATCGCCACCGCTCGAAGGCGGCGCCTTGCCCGTCTCTGCCTCCTTCTTGCGCTTGTCATTCGTATCGGCAGTGGGCTTGCCGGTACCCGCGGTTTTCTTGTCGGAGCCTGAGGGCGTGTCATCGCCACTGGACGACGGCTTATCGCTGCTTTTCCCCTTGACACCTTCCTTCGACGCCACTGAGCCGGACGCCGTCTGATTGGCCGCGGCACTCTTGGTACCCCGACGGCCACGCGACCGCGAACGCTGTGGTTTCTCGGCTTTCGAGGCCTGAGCCGGGGAATCCGGCGTGGAGGCTTCGGGAGCCCCGGTGGGTGCCGGCGTCGACTCGTCCTTGTCCGAGCGGGAGGCATCTGCGCCGCCGGGCGCCTGCTGTTCGTCCTGATCGTGTGGTTGCTTGCTCATCTATCGCTAGCCTTTGTCAAGATCGTCATGATCGATATCGGCACCATCCAGGTCACAGGCCTCGGCGACTGTCGCCGCCAAGGCGTTCGGCGTGGCGCCCTGCGCCACGCGGAGATCGGCGAATCCCAGGCTGCCGGCCAGTGTAGCCAAACGCTGGCTGGAAACGATTAGCGGTTGGTTCAACGCCGCCTGTGTACACCATCCTGCCAGATGATCGAGTATTTCTCCGCTGCTCACCACCAAGGCGGTGAAATCTCCACGGGAGAGCATGCGCGCACTGGTCTCATCCGGCGGTGTCAGAACACGCCGATAGAGTGCCAGACGCGTGAGACGTGCGCCACGCGTCTCGAGTGTCTCGGCCAGCAATGCACGGCCACCTTCCCCTGCCACCAGCAGGACCTTCTGCTCGTCGAGTGCCTGCAGCGAGGGCAATGACAGCAACGCCTCGCTGGTATCCTCCGGGCCGGGCGGCGGCACGCGCACACGCACAGCCAGCCGTTCATGCAGCGTTTCGGCGGTGGCGCGACCGACGGCATAGAAGTGCGGGCCCACCGGCAACTGAGGCCAATAACGGTCCAGCGACTCGGCCAAGCAATCGGCGGCGAAAGGACTGACCACCACCACCTTGGAAAACTGATCGAAGTCCAGCCAAGCATTGCGCATGGCCTGGGTTTCGACCAAGGGCTCCTGACGCATGATCTCGAGCGGCTTGACCTCGGCCCCCAGTGCTTCGATAGCGCGAACCAGTGGCATCGCTCGACTGCCCGGTCGTGTGATCAGGACCCGTGGCCGCATATTCATTCAGGTGTCGCCGTAGACCTGGGCCAGGATTTCGCCGGCGCCCTGCTCGAGCAGGTCCTCGGCGACCCGCACGCCCAACGTTTCCGGTTCGCTGGCCGCCCCCCGACCTTCGGCACGCAACACCTGGGTGCCGTCGGGGTTGCCCACCAGGCCGCGCAGCCACAAGGTGCGGCCATCGTTCTCGAACACTGCGTGGCCGGCGATAGGGACCTGGCAGCCGCCGTCCAGGCGCGTATTCATAGCGCGCTCGGCGCGCACCCGAGTGGCAGTGGCGGGATCATCGAGTGGTGCCAGCATGGCGATCAGTTCAGCATCGTCGGTGCGGCACTCGATCCCCAGCGCCCCTTGGCCGCAGGCCGGTAGGCATACCTCGGGGGGCAGCTCCATGGCGATCCGCTCGCCGAGCCCAAGGCGACGCAGGCCGGAAGTGGCCAGGATGATGGCATCGAACTCGCCGGCATCGAGCTTACCCAGTCGCGTCTGCACATTACCGCGCAGGGTCAGGATCTCCAGGTCGGGGCGCGCCTCGCGCATCTGCAAGCCACGACGCAGGCTCGAAGTGCCGATGCGAGCGCCCTGGGGCAGTTCGTCGAGCGAGGCATAGTCGTTGGAGACGAAGGCATCGGTGGGCTCGGCGCCCTCGAGGATCACCGACAGCCCGAGTCCTTCGGGAAAGTGCATGGGCACATCCTTCATGGAGTGCACGGCGATATCGGCGCGCCCGTCGAGCATCGCTTCCTCCAGCTCCTTGACGAACAGCCCCTTGCCGCCCACCTTGGCTAACGGGGTGTCGAGGATCTTGTCGCCACGCGTGGACATGGCGACCAGTTCCACCTCGAGCCCAGGATGTATCGCCCGCAGACGGTCACGAACATGCTCGGCCTGCCAAAGGGCCAGGCGGCTCTTGCGGGTAGCGATACGCAGGATGTTGTCGGCGAGCACGATGATCCCCCTGTGGGCGGTCTGTCTGGGTTCGGTTGATCCCCTATCATAATGCACGCGCCGGACTAGGAAAAATGCCCGCCACGACCCTGGCATGTCCTCCTGCTTCCACCCTCGCCTGTCGGGCCGACTCTGGTACACTTCCCTGCAACATCCCTACAGCAACAATGCAGGATATCCAGTTCGATGCCGCAGCCAACCAATCAGTCCTGGGGCGGGCGTTTCAGTGAGCCCACCGATGCCTTCGTCGAGCGCTTCACTGCCTCGGTGGATTTCGACCAGCGCCTCGCCCACCACGACATACAGGGCTCCATTGCCCATGCCACCATGCTGGCCCGGGTTGGAGTACTGAGCGATGACGAACGCGACGCCATCATCGCCGGGCTCCAGGAAATCGACCAGGAAATCGCCAACGGCACCTTCGCCTGGTCGGTCAAGCTCGAAGACGTGCACATGAACATCGAGGCACGGCTGACCGAGAAGATCGGGATCACCGGCAAGAAGTTGCACACCGGCCGCTCGCGCAACGACCAGGTCGCCACCGACATTCGCCTTTACCTGCGCGATGCCATCGACGCGGTAGACGCCGAACTCACGCGTCTGCGCGAGGGCCTGATCGAACTGGCAGCGCGCGAGGCCGATACCATCATGCCGGGCTTCACCCACCTGCAGACTGCGCAACCGGTCACATTCGGCCACCACCTGCTGGCCTGGCAAGAGATGCTGGCTCGCGACCAGGAGCGCTTGCGCGACTGCCGGGGACGGGTCAACGTGATGCCCCTAGGCGCCGCCGCGCTGGCCGGCACCACCTACCCCATCGACCGCCATGTCACCGCCGAACTGCTCGGTTTCGAACGCCCGGCCGAGAACTCGCTGGACGCAGTGAGTGACCGCGACTTCGCCATCGAGTTCACGGCTTTCGCCAGCGTACTTTTGATGCATCTGTCGCGCATGAGCGAGGAGTTGGTGCTGTGGACCAGCGCCCAGTTCGATTTCATCGACCTGCCCGACCGCTTCTGCACCGGCTCTTCGATCATGCCACAGAAGAAGAACCCCGATGTGCCGGAGCTGGTACGCGGCAAGACTGGGCGTGTCTACGGCCACCTGATGGGCCTACTGACGCTTATGAAGTCGCAGCCGCTGGCCTACAACAAGGACAACCAGGAAGACAAGGAGCCACTGTTCGACACGCTCGACACCGTGCAAGGTTGCCTCAAGGCCTTCGCCGACATGATTCCGGCCATCGAAGCCAAGGCCGAGAACATGTACGAGGCCGCGCGCAAGGGCTTCTCCACCGCTACCGACCTGGCCGACTACCTGGTGCGCAAGGGAGTGGCGTTCCGCGACGCCCACGAAATCGTCGGCCAGTCGGTGGCCTACGGTATCGAGCACGGCAAGGACCTCTCGGAGATGAGTCTTGACGAACTCCAGCAGTTCTCCCAGGTGATCGAGGCCGATGTATTCGAGGTGCTGACGCTCGAGGGTTCGGTTGCCGCGCGCAACCATATCGGTGGCACCGCTCCCGACCAGGTGCGCGCCGCGGCACAACGTGCCCGGGATGCTCTGGCAGCCCTGCGCGGGGGAAATTAAGATGCGCTGGCCGGTCATGCTCGCCACCCTGCTGCTGATGCTCGCCGGATGCGGCCAGAAGGGTCCGCTCTATCTGCCCGGCGACGAGGCAGCCGCGGAACGCTACGGCACCGGTGCAGCGCGTGAGAACGCGGACGACGAAAACGTCCAAGGCGGTGGTGACACCGCCAGCGACAGCGAAGACGAGAACTGAGCATGGATCATTTCGAATACCGCGACGGTGTCCTGTTTGGCGAAGACGTGCCCCTGGCCGATGTCGCCGAGCGCTTCGGCACTCCCTGCTACGTCTACTCCAAGGCCACCCTTGAGCGGCATTTCCGCGCCTACACCGAGGCGCTGGGCAGCCACCCGCACCTGATCTGCTATGCGGTCAAGGCCAACTCCAACCTGGCGGTACTGGGCCTGTTGGCTCGCCTCGGCGCTGGCTTCGATATCGTCTCGCAGGGCGAGCTGGAGCGAGTGCTCGCTGCCGGCGGAGATCCCGCCAAGGTGGTGTTCTCGGGTGTCGCCAAGCAGGAAGGCGAGATGGCCCGCGCGCTGGACGTCGGCATCAAGTGCTTCAACGTCGAGTCACTGCCCGAGCTCGAACGGCTCGATCGCGTCGCTGGCGAGCAGGGCAAGGTGGCGTCGGTCTCGCTGCGCGTCAACCCGGACGTCGACGCGCGCACTCATCCCTACATCTCTACCGGGCTCAAGGCCAACAAGTTCGGCATTCCCGTCGACGAGGCGCTCGAGGTCTACGAAATCGCCGCCGGCATGGACAACCTGCGTGTGGTGGGAATCGACTGCCATATCGGCTCCCAGCTCACCGAACTCTCTCCGTTCCTTGATGCGCTCGACCGATTGCTGGTACTGCTCGACCGGCTCAAGGAGCGCGGCATCGAGGTCGAGCACCTGGATCTCGGCGGTGGCCTGGGCGTGCCCTATCATGACGAACGCCCACCGGCCCCCTTCGATTACGCCGCCTCGTTGCTCGAGCGGCTCGCTCAGCGTCACGGCGAACACCAGTTGACGCTGCTGTTCGAGCCGGGGCGCTCGATCGCCGCCAATGCCGGAGTGCTGTTGACCCGGGTAGAGTTCCTGAAACACGGCGAGACCCGGAATTTCGCCATCGTCGACGCGGCCATGAACGACTTGATCCGCCCCGCGCTGTATCAAGCTTGGCAGACGATTCTGCCGGTCGATACCCGCGCACCACGCGAGACGCAAACTTTCGACGTGGTCGGTCCGGTCTGCGAAACCGGCGACTTCCTGGGTAAGGACCGCGAGTTGGCGATTGCCGCGAGCGACCTGCTGGCGGTACGCTCGGCGGGAGCCTATGGGTTTGTAATGGCGTCGAACTACAACAGTCGCCCGCGCCCAGCCGAGGTAATGGTCGATGGCGACCGCGTCCACCTGATCCGCCGGCGCGAGCGTCTCGAAGACCTGTGGGCCGGAGAGTCCTTGCTACCCAGCGACGGGGCGGAGGCCGAGTGATGCTGCTGCACTTCACCAAGATGCATGGCCTGGGCAACGACTTCATGGTCGTCGACCTGGTGACACAGCGCGCCCGGCTGCGCGAAGAACAGGTCCGCCGCCTGGCCGACCGCCATTTCGGTATCGGTTTCGATCAGTTGCTGATCGTCGAGCCGCCGCTCGATCCGGACATGGACTTTCGCTACCGGATCTTCAATGCCGACGGCGGCGAGGTGGAAAACTGCGGCAATGGCGCTCGCTGCTTCGCCCGCTTCGTGCGCGACCAGCGCCTGACGCACAAGCGCGAGATCCGTGTCGAGACTGCCGGAGGTCCCCTGACCTTGCTGGTCGAGGATGACGGCCGGGTGACCGTCGACATGGGCACACCGCGCTTCGCTCCCGAGACAGTGCCCTTCGAAGCCGAGGAAGACCGCGACCGGCATGCCCTGGAAGTCGACGGCGAGCGCCTGGAGGTGGGCGTGGTCTCGATGGGCAATCCTCATGCAGTGCTGCGCGTGGATGACATCGACCAGGCACCGGTGGCGCATCTTGGCCCGCTGATCGAGGCTCACCCGCGCTTTCCACAGCGGGTCAACGCCGGCTTCATGCAGATCGTTTCGTGCCATGAAATCCGCTTGCGGGTGTTCGAGCGCGGCAGCGGCGAGACCCTGGCCTGTGGCACCGGCGCCTGTGCCGCGGTGGCCTGCGGCATTCGCCAAGGCCTGCTCGATAGCCCAGTGACCGTGCACCTGCGTGGTGGAGACCTGACCATCACCTGGGGCGGAGACGGTACCAGCCTCAAGATGACCGGCCCCGCCGAACGTGTCTTCGATGGACGGGTGGCGCTGAACTAAGCGCACCACCCCAGCGACAGGAGAACTCTGCATGCCCCGTGCCCAGGCTCCCGAACCTCGCCAGACACTGGATCCCGACCGGGTCGCCCAATGGCTGGCCCGGCACCCCGATTTCTTCGTCGGCCGCGAAGGGTTGCTGCAGCAGCTCAAGGTGCCGCATCCCGAGGCTCGTGGTGTCACCTCGCTACTCGAGCGCCTGATCCATGACCTGCGCGCACGTGCCGAGAATGCCGAGTGGCGTCTCGAGCAACTCCTCGACTCGGCGCGCCATAACGAGGCTCAGTATCGTCGGACCCGTGAACTGGTGCTTGCCCTGCTCGAAGCCGAGGACAACGACGCCCTGGGCCAGGCGCTGGCCACCCAGCTCAGTGAGCGCTTCCGCACCCCAGCGATTGCGTTGTGGTGCCCAGCCTCGCTGACCGACCGGGAGCCACACCCGCCACAGCCACCACGTCAGGTGCTCGACGACGCCGCTGGCCTGCGGCTGGCCGCCCTGCTGGACGGGCGCACCAGCCGCTGCACACGCCTTAGCCGCACCGACTGGCAACGCCTGCTACCGCATGCTCCGCCTCCGGAGCAGGCCGGCTCCTGCGCCCTGACCCGCCTGACCCTTGGTGAGCCGCTAGGTTACCTGGTGCTGGCCAGCCCCGATCCGGAATATTTTCGTGCCAGCCTCGACACCCTCTTCACCGAATACCTGGGCGAGGTCGTGGCTCGTTTACTGGTACGGCTGGCAGAACCCCGATATGGCTGAGTCGGCCCTACAGGCCGATATCGAGGCCTTTCTCGCCGACCTGACGCAAAGTGCCAGCCCGGCGACGCTCGATGCCTACCGGCGCGACCTGGCCGCCCTGGTCACCTTCGCCATCGAGTTGGACCTTCCCGGCTGGCATGCGCTGGATACCGCCCTGTTGCGCCGTTTCCTTGGCCGCGAGCGTTCGCGCGGGCTAGCGCCGCGCAGCCTGGCCCGGCGCCGTGCGGCGCTATCGCGCTTCGCCGAGTATCTGGTAAGTCATGGACGCTTGTCCCACAATCCTGTCAGCTTGACCCAGGCCCCGCGTCAGCCCAAGCACCTCCCTCATCCACTGGATGTCGACCGACTGGCACACTTCCTGGATGCACCGCATGACGACTCGCCACTGGCACGCCGCGATCAGGCGATGCTCGAGCTGTTCTACTCCAGCGGGCTACGTCTGGCCGAACTGGCGGCACTCGATCTCGGCCAGCTACAGGGGCCTCGGGTAAGAGTGATGGGCAAGGGCAGCAAACCGCGTCAGGTGCCGGTCGGCCGTCGCGCCCAAGAGGCGCTCGATGCCTGGCTGAAGGTCCGCGGTCAATTGGCGGCTAACGGCGAAACCGCTCTATTCGTCGGAGTACGCGGTCAGCGCCTGGGGCACCGCGCCATCCAGCAGCGCCTGGCACACCTCGCCAAGGAGCGAGGGTTGGCCGAACACCTGCATCCACACAGACTGCGGCACTCTTTCGCCAGCCATTTATTGGAATCCAGCCAGGACCTGCGCGCCGTCCAGGAATTGCTCGGTCATGCCAACCTGTCGACGACCCAAGTCTACACCCGGCTCGATTGGCAGCACCTGGCAGCGAGTTACGATGCCGCCCACCCTCGTGCGCGGCGCAGTGAAACGCGAAAGAAAAAGAAATAAGCCTAGGCTCTGTCTGAAAAGTCGACGAGCGAAGGTCAGACAAGGCAAAAATCAGCGAAAAACGGACTGGGCTCGCACTCGAGTTTACGTGGGTGTAAATGAGCATTTTAAGCTGATTTTTAACGCCGTATGGGCGAGCGCAGACAGTTTTCAGACAGAGCCTAACCATCGATCCTGGCAGTTATCCACTCCATAAAGCTCTTCACTTTGGTGACCTCTCCCATGTTTTCCGGGCAAGCCATATAGTACGCATCACGACTTTTCAGAGAAAAATGCCAGGGAATGATCAGCTTCCCCTCCTCCAACTCCTCGGTCACCAGGAACCTTGGAATCAAAGCGACGCCACACCCCGCCTGGGCAGCTCGAATCGCCATATAGAAGGTATCGAAGCGAGGCCCATGATAGCTATGCTCCGTATAATAACCTTGTGCATCAAACCAATCGTGCCAAGCTTCGGGCCGTGTGGCACTCTGCAACAAGACGAGTTGCGTCAATTGCAAGGGATCATCAAAAGGGGTTTGCGGAGCGATTGAAGGCGAGCATACAGGCACGACCTCTTCATCGAGTATTTTGACACATTCGGTCTTTGGCCAAGCTCCATGTCCATAAAAGAAAGCAACATCCACCCGCTCTTTCTCCATGTCGAACGGTTCCACACGATTGGTGATGTTTAGATATATCCCGGGATGCGAATATCTAAAACCATTAAGCCTCGGTATCAGCCATCGCGCCCCAAAAGTAGGCAACGTGGTGACATTAAGCACCTCACTCTCTCCACCGTAAGACAGCATATACCGAGTCGACATCTCGACCTGGGCAAGAATCTTGCGCGCTTCCGTCAAATACAAGGAGCCCTCTGGGGTCAATTGAAGCCGCTTTCTCACACGTCTGAACAGCTTATGCTCAAGCGCGGCTTCCAGTTGAGCCACCTGCTTGCTCACGGCACTTTGTGTCAGGCTCAGTTCCTCTGCCGCGCGAGTGAAGCTCAAATGGCGAGCAGACGCCTCGAAGCATTGCATGGAAGACAGTGAGGGTAAGTGCCTGCGACTCATGCGAAAACCCGATTCATGAAAATTAGGAATGATGTCTATCTTAAACGTCGTTTGCCCGAGGTCAAGATCCCCATCGATACTGAGCCGGACCCCTCACGCGTCAACAAGAACGATAGGAGAAAGAATGATAGACTCTATCATGAAGCGCCTCGGTGTATCTCACGACCTGTACCAGAATGGGAATTACACGGTTAGAACTCCCATTGACGGTAGCGCCATGGGACAAGTGTCGCTTGAAGGCGCTGAGGCTGTTGAGGAGCGAATTGCCAAAGCCCAGCAGGCCTTCGAAGCCTGGAGGAAAGTGCCCGCTCCTCGTCGCGGTGAACTGGTAAGACTCTTTGCACAGCAGCTACGCGATCATAAAGAAGATCTGGGCAGGCTGGTCACCTGGGAGTGCGGGAAGATCCTCCAGGAAGGGCTGGGTGAAGTTCAGGAAATGATCGATATCTGCGACCTGGCCGTGGGTCAGTCACGCCAGCTCTACGGTCTGACCATCGCTTCCGAGCGTCCCGGTCACCATATGCGCGAAAGCTGGCACCCACTGGGTCCGATCGGCCTGATCACCGCATTTAACTTCCCGGTAGCGCCATGGGCATGGAACGCTGCGCTGGCCCTGGTCTGTGGCAACAGCCTGCTGTGGAAGCCCTCCGAGAAGACGCCGCTCTGCGCCCTGGCCTGCCAGGCCTTGCTGGAACGCGCCATGGAAGAGTTCGGCGACGACGCCCCGAAAGACCTCAGTCAGGTGATCATCGGTGACCGAGACGCCGGCGAGCGTCTGGTAGATGACCCTCGCATCCCGCTCATCAGCGCTACCGGCAGCACCCGCATGGGCCGAGAGGTCGCGCCGCGTGTCGCCGCCCGCTTCGGACGCAGCATTCTCGAGCTGGGTGGCAACAATGCCATGATCCTGGCGCCCAGCGCCGATCTGGACATGGCGGTGCGTGCCATTCTGTTCTCTGCGGTCGGAACTGCGGGGCAGCGCTGCACGACACTTCGCCGCTTGATCGTTCACGAATCCATCCGCGACGAGGTCGTCGATCGTCTCAAGAAGGCTTACGCCGGTATCCGTATCGGCGACCCCATGGAAGGCTACCTGGTCGGCCCGCTGATCGACTCCCAGGCTTACGAGCAGATGCAGTCCGCTCTGGAGCGCGCGCGCCAGCAGGGTGCCAAAATCTTTGGCGGCGAGCGTCATCTGGCCGATACCTACCCCGACGGCTATTACGTCTCCCCTGCCATCGTCGAGGTCGAGCAACAGGACGACCTGGTCAGGCACGAGACGTTCGCCCCCATCCTGTATGTCATGGGTTACCGCGACTTCGACGACGCCTTGGCCATGAACAACGACGTGCCTCAGGGCCTGTCTTCCTGCGTGTTTACTACCGATGTGCGAGAAGCCGAAACATTCGTATCCGCTGTCGGTAGTGACTGTGGCATTGCCAATGTCAACATTGGTCCGAGTGGCGCCGAGATCGGTGGAGCCTTCGGAGGAGAGAAAGAAACCGGTGGCGGGCGTGAATCCGGATCCGATGTCTGGAAGAGCTATATGCGCCGTCAAACGAACACGGTCAACTACTCTCGTGAGCTTCCACTGGCCCAAGGCATAAAGTTCGACTGATAAACCATACCTCCCCTGGGCTCTAACGAGTCCAGGGCCCCTCGACTCAAGAGACAAAGATAATAAGGTAGGTCTCATGCAAAGTGTACAAGTTGGTAAAACCCCAGGGTTACTTTGGGTTTTCTGCCACTATTGGCAACTGTCCTGGCAGTCTGGTTGGTAGTCATGGGCAAGCACCAATATCGTCGTTTGGAAAGGGGCCTATTTTTATGGAAATACGTTGTTTATGGGAAGCCACATCCCGCGAATCATCTATCGTCTCTTCCACACTTGACTCACAGCAGGATGCCGATGTCTGTATCATTGGAGGTGGAATTACAGGTTTATCTACTGCGTTTCACTTGGCCGAGCAAGGTGTCAAAGTTACACTCATCGAAGCCAAGGAAATTCCCAGCGGTGGCTCGGGACGCAGTGTCGGGCTGGTAAATGCAGGTCTCTGGATTCCACCGGATGATATTGTCAAAACGCTTGGCAAGGAAAATGGAGAAAGAGCAAACTCCATTCTTGGCAGTGCTCCTGGCGAAGTTTTCAACATAATTGAAGCTCACAATATAGAGTGTGATGCAACGCGCACCGGCACACTGCACTTGGCACACAACGCCAAAGGAGCCAAGGAGCTGACAAGGCGCCGTGACCAGTTACAAAATCGCGGTGCTCCTGTAGAGCTTATCGAGGGCGACGACTGCCAAAGATTGACCGGTACCGAACGTATCGAGGGAGCGCTTCTCGATCGTCGAGCAGGCACACTGAACCCTACTGCATACACAAGAGGGTTGGCTCGCGCGGCTCAGTCGGCCGGAGCGGACATTTACACACAGAGCCCGGTCGTTCGGTTGGAGAAATGCAGGGATGGTTGGCGAGCCATTACACCAAAGGGCAGTATCACAGCCCAAAGGGTCGTACTGGCGACAAATGCATATACTGAAGATACGTGGAATCAGGTACGCAACAACTTCTTCCCCGGATACTTTTTCCAAGTGGCATCCCGCCCGCTAGCGGAAGATATCCTTCCCGATATCCTGCCTGAACGCCAGGGCGCATGGGATACACGCACCGTACTAAGCAGCATTCGCCGAGATAGCGAAGGAAGGTTGATCCTGGGTAGTCTGGGGCGTGGTGACGGCAAACCCTTGTCATACATAAAGTGCTGGGCCAACCGTGTGAGGGAACACTATTTCCCTCAGCTTGGAGAAGTGGAATGGGAGTGTACATGGACAGGAAGAATCGCCTTCACTCCCGATCACACTCTTAGAATTTTCGAACCTGCTCCAGGAATATTGGCAGTCACCGGTTACAACGGACGTGGTGTTACTACAGGAACGGTGGTAGGGAAAGGGTTCGCGCATTACATCATCAACAGTGATGATCATTTCCTGCCATTCAAGATTCAGCCATCTCGGCCGATTTCAGGAAAACAACTATGGAAAGCCGCTTATGAAACTGGCTTCTCCCTTTACCATGCAGGGCAGTGCCTCAAGATATTGATTTAGCAATTCATAGAATATCAAAGGGCTCTCCTAGGGGGGCTTTTTTGTGTCATGGAACTTTGCAACCCACCACTCCACCATGAAATTTTGGAATGTTGTAGGTGTTTTTTTTCGTTTGTGCTGCACAGTTCCCATCTGATTTGATATGAGCTATATGGCCTGACACGACAATACTTGGGGAGAAAAGGCATGCAACCGGGAGTTAGCCAGTCCTTGGGAATAATCCATCCAATCATTCTTGAGAAAGGGCTGAATGCTGAGGTATGGGATAACAACGGGAAACGCTACATTGACTTTGTCGGTGGCATAGGCGTTCTTAACCTGGGTCACTGCCATCCTGCTATTACTGCTGCCGCCAAGAGTCAGATAGACAAACTCATGCACTCGGCATTCAATGCTGTTCCTCATCGAGGATATTTAGATGTTGCAGAGGCGTTGCAGTCATTTATCCCGGTTGACTATTCGCTTTCCTGCATGCTGACGAACTCTGGTGCCGAAGCCACGGAAAATGCCTTGAAAATATCTCGGGCTGCCACTGGCAGACAGGCCGTGATTGCATTTGATGGTGGTTTCCATGGTAGAACACTCGCAGCGCTCAACTTGAACGGCAAGGTGAGTCCGTACAAGGTCGGACTGGGAACACTTCCAGGCCCTGTCTATCACCTGCCCTTTCCCAGTCCTGACAATGGAGCCAGTACTCAAGAGGCCATTCAGGCACTGGATAGGCTCTTCGAGGTCGAGATTTCATCGGAAGAGGTCGCATGCATAATCGTCGAGCCTGTCCAGGGTGAAGGCGGTTTTCGTTTACTCGATCATGTCTTTGCAAAGCATTTGCGCAAGGTCTGCGACGAGCGAGGAATCGTTCTGATCGTAGATGAAATCCAATCAGGATTTGGAAGAGCCGGTACACGCTTTGCCTTTACTCACTTAGGCATCGAACCCGACCTGTTGCTGATGGGGAAAAGCATGGCTTCGGGGCTCCCACTGGCGGCCGTGGCTGGACGTGAGTGCCTGATGAATGCGCTACCGAAAGGAGGGCTTGGCGGAACATATTCCGGCAATGCCGTTGCATGTGCCGCAGCCAAAGTCGTCATGGAAGTCATGAGCGATGACAACCTCGCCCAATGGAAGAACACCCAAGAGTCTTTATTTCTGGAAACCCATGACCGCTGGAAGAGAAGCAATCGTTTCCCAATGTTGGGCCCCATGACGGGTATCGGCTCGATGCGGGGCATCGTCTTCGAAGATACTCTCAATGCCACGGGAGCCGAACATTTAGCCACCTTGCTGAGTGCAGCTCGGCAGGCGGGTGTCTTGCTGATGCCTAGCGGCAGGAAACGCAATGTCCTGCGGTTACTCCCTCCATTGACCATCTCGCAAGAGCACTTGTCAGAAGGTCTATTCAAAATCGAGCAAGCCTTGGGGACGTTGCAGGAAATATTGGCAATGCATAAGGCTCGGGAAACCGAGTAACAACGTATAACCGATGAGGCAAACGATGCTCAGCAATCATCATGTATCACCCGAGCTGATACGAGACATGTTTTCAAAAGCGATGTCTGAAATGTATCAAAAGGAAGTGCCACTATATGCCAATCTTCTTGAATTGGTAGCACAGGTAAACCGTGCCGAGCTAGAGAACAATGAAGAACTACGTTTGAGAATGGAGAAAAGCGGTGAGCTTAATCGCTTAGAGGTCGAGCGACATGGCGCCATTCGAGTAGGAACTGCCGAAGAGCTTTCCTTGCTACGTCGCCTTTTTGCAGTGATGGGTATGTACCCCGTCGGATATTATGACCTTACCGAGGCGGGGGTGCCAGTACATTCCACAGCATTTCGGCCGATTACCGAAGAGTCTCTGCAGAAAAACCCGTTTCGGGTATTCACTTCCCTGCTACGCCTTGAGCTCATCGAGGACGAAAAACTCAGAGAAATAGCGTCAGAAATTCTGTCGTCAAGGAACATATTTACAAAGCGGACAATAGAGCTCATTGAGACGCATGAGAGGAATAACGGGCTTAGGCTAGAGCAAGCCGAAGAATTCGTTGCCGAGGCATTGGAAACCTTTCGCTGGCATAGCGATTCGACAGTAGACAAAGACACTTATGAAGCATTGCATGCCGAGCATCGCCTGATAGCGGATGTGGTATGCTTTAGAGGCCCTCACATAAACCACTTGACCCCTCGCACGCTGAACATTGATGAGGTACAAAGGCTGATGCCTTTACATGGCATTTCACCGAAAGCCATCATTGAAGGCCCCCCGCGCAGGAATTGCCCTGTCCTATTGCGACAAACAAGCTTCAAAGCTCTAGATGAGCCAGTTAACTTCTCAGGAGATCAGCAAGGCAGTCATACTGCTCGGTTCGGAGAGATTGAACAACGAGGGGCCGCGCTTACCAAAAAAGGGCGTGAGCTATACGATCATCTGCTACGTAAATCCCAACCCCAGGGAAGTAGAACGGATAACAACGAGCATCAGAAAAACTTGAGAGATGTCTTCTCCGAGTTCCCTGACGATGAAGAAACACTGAGAAAAAATGGATTGGCATTTTTCTATTACCAACCAGTTTTTGACGCAAACAAAAAGACTATAAGAGTTAAAAACTCCGACAATCTGGAAGACTTGATTCAGGCAGGAGCTGTTTCAGCGACACCTATAACTTATGAAGATTTTCTGCCAGTTAGCGCTGCTGGTATATTTCGCTCAAACCTTGGAGAAGAAGCCAACACCATGTATGAAGGCAACCCCAACAAGGCGGAGTTCGAAAAGCACCTGGGAGCTTCTGTTAACGATGAGATAGAAATCTACGCAGAGATCGAGAGAAAATCCCTTGCCAACACATTGAAGCAAATAAACCAATAACGAGCCAGGCAAGATGCAAGCCTGGTCGAATTACGACCAGGCCCATCTCAATATTAGTCATGCATTCAGTGGATTGATTTCATCGAGCACATATGCCAGCTTATGAGCCAAGTATTACGCAGCCCGCCCAACGACGATTCCACGCCCTGAGACTAGCCGATGTCCCCCCATGCCCCGCTCGACACCCTGACCTTCGACCTCGACGACACCCTGTGGGACAACCGCCCGGTCATGGAGCATGCCGAAAAGGGGCACTATGCCTGGCTCGACGAGTCGCTGGCTGCCTGGCATGGCACGCATCTAGACCGACAGGGTCGTTACAGCGAGCGCTTTCCGCTGAGTGCCTACCAGGCACGGCGCCTGGAATTGGCCCAGCGCGTCCCATTGCGACGCGGAGACTTCACCTGGATTCGCGAGCAGGCATTGACCGAGCTTCTCGAAGAATACGGTCTGCCTCGCAGCGCTGCCAGGATGTGGGCGGCGGCGGCCATCGACCGTTTTCTCGACCTGCGCCACCGGCTGAGTCCCTATCCCGAGGTTGCGGCGTTGCTCGAGAACCTGCGCGGTCGCTATCGCCTGGCGGCGATCACCAACGGCAATGCCGATTTGACTCGGCTACCTTTGGCGACTCACTTCCCGGTAACGATCGCTGCCGGCGAGATGCTCGCGCCCAAGCCCGATGCGCGCCCCTTCCTGGCCGCACTGGCGCGTCTCGGCAGCATTCCGTCACGCGCGCTGCATGTCGGTGATTCATGGCGCGAGGACGTACTGCCGGCCAGTCGACTGGGCATGCGCGTGGCCTGGATCGATATCCACGACGACCCCGAACGAGCGCTGCCGGCCGGTGTCTACCGCCTTCGCCATGTTCGTGAACTGCCCGACCTGCTAAACCGACTGGGATCGCTCTCCAGCGACTAATCCTCGCGCAGCAACCAATCGTCCAAACGCTGGTGAGCCTCTTCGACTCCCTGGCGCTTGAGCGCCGAGAACAACTGGATGCTGACCAGATCTTCCCATTCGCGTAGCCGGTTTCGCACCTGTTGCAGGGCATTCTTGGCGGCTCCGCTCTTGAGCTTGTCGGCCTTGGTCAACAAGATGTGTACCGGCATTTCCTTATCGTCGGCCCAGCCCAGCATCGTCTCGTCGAACTCGGTCAGCGGGTGACGCACATCCATGACCAACACCAGCCCACGTAACGAGCCGCGCTTGTGCAGATATTCGGCGAGGTGGCGCTGCCACTCGAGCTTGACCTTCTCCGGCACCTTGGCGAAACCGTAGCCTGGCAGATCCACTAGTCGCCGCGCAGTATCCTCGCCCAGCGAGAAAAAATTGATCAGTTGGGTGCGTCCCGGCGTCTTGGAGGTGCGCGCCAGTGCCTTCTGCTGCGTCAGGGCATTGATCGCACTGGATTTCCCGGCGTTCGAACGCCCGGCAAAGGCGACTTCTGCCCCTTGGTCTGGCGGACACTCTGTCAGTGTCGGCGCGCTGGTGAGAAAGCGGGCGGTCTGGTAGTTGAGACGCGACATGGGGATCGGGATTCCTGGCAGCGGTTAAGACTCAGGCGGCAGGCCGGGCACATTCACCTCATCCGGGTGAATCGTTATAATACAGTGTATTTTTTCCGCGACCTGGGGCACGCTAGTGTACCACCGTGCTCTCGCCGACAGCGAACCGCGCGCCATCACGCGTGCTCACCACGACGGGCGGCACCCAGGGTACGTACCGGTCAACAATCAAAGGCATAGTGGATTAGCGATGAGAAAGTTACTGGCAAGCCTGGCAATGACCTTGAGCGCCATCGGCGTGGCCCATGCGCAAATGGAAGGCGACCCCGCCGCGGGGCGCGAAAAGGCCCAAACCTGCGCCGCCTGTCACGGCCAGCAAGGCATCAGCCCTTCCGGCACCTTCCCCAACCTGGCGGGCCAGCAGGCCTCCTACCTGGCCAAGCAGATCATGGACATCCGCGATGGCGAGCGCAACGTGCCACAGATGGCTGGCCAGGTCGATGACTTCTCCGACCAGGACGCCTGGGACGTCGCCGCTTTCTTCTCACAGCAAGACCCCAACCTGGGGCAGGCCAACCCCGACGAGGAGTTGGTAGAGCATGGCCGCGAACTGTACCGTGCCGGTGACATGGCCAAGGGCATCCCGGCCTGCGCCGCTTGCCATACTCCCACTGGCGAGGGCATCGGTACCGCCGTCTATCCGGCACTGTCCGGTCAGCACCGCGAATACGTCGTCTCGACTCTGCAGGCGTTTGCCTCGGGCGAGCGCAGCAACGATCCCAATGCCATCATGCAAGATATCGCTGCCAAGATGAGCGACACCGACATGGAGGCCGTTGCCAATTACGTCTTCGGCCTGCACTGATTCCCCGCAATGACGAGATGATCCCGGAAGGCGGCTTTGGCCGCCTTCTACCTTTTTCAACGATGAACCGGGGAACCATGGCCAACTCACCGCGCTCAAAGCCTGCGTCATGAAACCTCGCGCGATGACCTGCCCGAGCGCGTCGTTTCCTGTTACCTTCCATGGATATCCATCCCCTTCGAGCCCTTTAAGGAGTCTTTTCGCATGTTCAAGACGTTGGTTATCGCCCTCGCCGGTCTTGGTCTGTCCTCCCTGGCCTCGGCACAATCGCTGGTCGAGGGCGAGCACTACAAGGTGCTCAACGAGGCGGTGCCCACCCAGGTAGAAGAAGGCCAAATCGAGGTGGTCGAGGCTTTCTGGTATGGCTGCCCTCACTGCTACAACCTGGAAGACCCGCTCAACGCCTGGGTTGCCGAGCTGCCCGAAGACGTAACCTTTTATCGCCTGCCTGCCACCATGGGTGGCGACTGGAACAAGCATGCCTCCGCCTTCTATGCCGCCCAGGAACTGGGCATTCTCGAGGCCACGCATGAAGATTTCTTCGATGCCATCCATCAGGATGGTCGCAGACTCACCGAAGAAGAGGACGTCGCCGACTTCTTTAGCGACTATGGCGTGAGCGAGGAGGAAGCCCGCAAGGCCTTGAACTCGTTTGGCGTCAAGAGCCAGGTCAATCAGGCCCATGCCCGCATGCGCGCTTACGAACTGATGGGAGTACCAGCGCTGATCGTTGATGGTCGTTATGTCATCACACCTTCGAGTGCCGGTAGCCTCGAGAACATGCCACAGATCGCCAGTGCTCTGATCGAGAAGGTTCGTGACAACGGGAATCAGTAAACTGGGCCGAGCGGAGGGTATCCACTCGGCGCTGGATACCGGGCATCTGCGCCTGTTGACCTTCAACCTGCAGGTCGGCATCCAGACTTCGGCCTATCACCACTATCTGACGCGGAGCTGGCAGCATTTCCTGCCCCACCCAAAGCGCCTGCGCCGCCTCGACATGGTGGGCGAAGTGCTGGGCAAGTTCGACATCGTCGGCCTCCAGGAGGTCGACGGTGGCAGCTTTCGTTCCGGCAATGTCAACCAGGTCGAATACCTGGCGGCTCGCGCCGGCTTTCCCCATCACTTCCAGCAACTCAACCGCAACCTGGGACGAGTCGCCCAGCACAGCAATGGCCTGCTGTCGCGCCTGCACCCCACACGCATCGAAGAACACCGGCTGCCCGGTACCTTGCCAGGACGCGGTGCCATCCATGCCCGTTACGGCGATGGCGAGGATGCCCTGCACCTGTTCGTGGCGCACCTGGCGCTGAGCCATCGTGCCCGCATTCGCCAGCTCGACTACCTGAGCGAAATCATCACTCCCCTGCGACACGTGGTGGTGATGGGCGACCTCAACTGCACACTGGAGCAGCTTCACTCGCATCCGCGCTTCTGCACGTCTCTACCCCTGCACCCGGTGCGCCCGTTGCTCAGCTACCCTTCCTGGCAACCTCGCCGCGCACTCGATCATATCCTGCTCTCCAACTCACTGGTCGCCCGAGACGTGCGGGTGCTCGACCAACTCTTCTCCGACCATCTGCCGATCGCCGTCGACGTGCAATTGCCAAGTGCCTGCCAGAAGGTGCTGACCTCACTCTTGCACCCTGGCAAGCACAGTTCTCCGTCCAATGTTGAACACAAGGGATGACGGTTGGCGTTCAATCGGCGATGATGCGCGCTTTCGTTAGGTTACCTTGAGAGGCCTCATGAATCGCGTGACTCGCGAGCCGGCCCTGCTCACCCGGCTCGATGCCCTGACCGACATCATCGGCCGCAGCATTGCCTGGCTGGTTCTGGTGATGATGCTGGTGCAATTCACCATCGTTGTGATGCGTTACGCCTTCAGCATGCACAGCATCGTGATGCAGGAGTCGGTGATGGCCATGCATGCCATGGTGTTCATGCTCGGCGCCGCCTACACCCTCAAGCACGACGGCCATGTTCGGGTGGATATTTTCTATCGCCGCCTATCCCCGCGCGGTCGCGCCTGGGTCGATCTTGGCGGAACCCTGCTGCTGCTGACGCCAGTGGCGCTGTTTATCGCCTTTGCAAGTTGGCACTACGTGTTGAGTAGTTGGTCGATCCTGGAACGCACCCCAGACGGCAACCTGCCCATCGTGTTCCTGGTCAAGTCCCTGATCCTGCTGATGATGGCGCTACTGCTGCTGCAGGGCATCGCCCAAGCCATCCGCCAAGTCCTGATTCTGCGCGGTCGCCTGCCCGCCGAACCCACACACGAGCACGAGGAGGTGCTGTAGTAGTGGAAATCGTGCTCGACTACATGCCGCTCCTGCTATTCGCCGCCGTCTGTGCCGTTCTCATGCTTGGCTATCCAGTGGCGCTGTCGCTGGCCGGTACCGCCCTGACCTTCGCTGGTTTCGGCCTGGTACTGGAGTCCATGAGCATGGCCGTGCCATTCGATGCGGGCTTCCTGTCGGCCATGCCCAACCGCTTCTACGGCATCATGACCAACCAGACGTTACTGGCGGTGCCACTGTTCGTGCTGATGGGCGTGCTGCTGGAAAAATCCCGGGTCGCCGAAACCTTGCTCGACGCCATGGCGCTACTGTTCGGCGCCCTGCGCGGGGGCCTGGGCATCTCGGTCACCCTGGTGGGCATGCTGCTGGCGGCCTCGACCGGTATCGTCGGCGCCACCGTGGTGACCATGGGACTGCTATCGCTGCCGACCATGCTCAAGCGCAGCTATTCACCGGCACTCGCCACCGGCACCATCTGCGCCACCGGCACCCTGGGGCAGATCATCCCACCGTCGATCGCCCTGGTGCTGCTCGGCGACGTACTTTCCACCGCCTACCAACAAGCCCAACTGGCAATGGGCGTATGGAGCCCCAAGACCCTGTCGGTCGGTGACCTATTCATCGGAGCCCTTGTCCCCGGCCTGGTACTGGTAGCGGCCTATATCGTGTTCATCGCCATCACCGCCTGGGCACGGCCCGATCTGGCCCCGCCCGCCGACCGCCAACAGCTGATGCAGGAAATGAACCACCAGGGCAGCCTGTGGCCATTACTGCTCAAAGGGCTGCTGCCGCCAGTGGCATTGATCGTCGCGGTACTGGGGTCGATCCTTGGCGGTTTCGCCACGCCCACCGAGGCTTCGGCTGTGGGCGCCTTCGGCGCCATGCTGCTTGCCCTGGCCAAACGCAGTCTCGATGGCCCTACGCTCAAGGCCGTAGTACAGACCACTACCCAGGTCACCAGCATGGTGTTCCTGATCCTGATCGGCGCGGCACTGTTCTCGCTGGTATTCCGTGCCTACGGCGGCGAAGAACTGGTCACCGAGCTGTTCGACTCCCTGCCCGGCGGCGTGGTCGGTGCCATGGTCGTGGTCATGCTGGTGATCTTCCTGCTCGGCTTCATCCTCGACTTCATCGAGATCACCTTCGTGGTGGTGCCGATCGTCGGCCCGGTGCTGCTGGCCATGGGTGTCGACCCGATCTGGCTGGGCATCATGATCGCCGTCAACCTGCAGACTTCGTTCCTCACGCCACCCTTCGGCTTCGCACTGTTCTACCTGCGCGGCGTAACGCCGGACTCGGTGCCGACTTCAGCGATCTACAAGGGAGTGATTCCCTTCATCCTGCTGCAACTCGCCATGCTCGGCGCCCTGGCGCTGTTTCCGGGGTTGGCCACCTGGCTGCCGTCGGTGCTGTGAAGCAGCAGACCGTGCCGGCTCTTGTGGGCCGGCACATTACCTAACTGTGATGTGCTCCACCAACCTCACCCACTCGATCATCGGCGCGGGATAGACGCCCAGCATCACGACCAGCAGCGCCAATCCCAGCACGACCACGCCGCCGGCACGCCCTCCCCAGTCACGCGGCGCATCGCGGCGCCGCATTCCAGGTTCGACCAAGTAGAGGGTGACCATCACCCGAAGGTAGTAGTAAAGGCCGATAGCGCTGCCCACGATGATCCCGCCAACCAGCCACCAGCGCTCGGCCTCGACGCCCAGCGCGATGATGTAGAACTTGCCGATGAAGCCAGCCGTGAAAGGGATGCCGGCCAGCGACAGCAGGGACACGGTAAGCACCGCGGTGAGATAGGGTCGCCGCCAGAACAAGCCTCGATAATGGTGCAACGCCGCCGTATCCTCGCCACTATAGGAGCTTGAGAGCAACGTCACCACGCCGAAGGCGCCCAATGTGGTCACCAGATAGGTGAGCAGATAGACGCCACTGGTTTCTGTGGCCAATCCGTCGCCAACCACCAGTGCCACCAGCAGATAGCCGAAATGAGCGATCGACGAATATCCCAACAGGCGCTTGAGGTTCGATTGGACCAGGGCCAGCAGGTTGCCCACCAGCATGCCGGCCAGTGCCAGCACCGCGAGCACGCCCCGCAGCCAGTCATCCTGAAAGGCTGGTGTCGACAGCACCAGGCGCAGCAACACGACGAATACCGCCACCTTGCTCGCCGAGGCCAGGAATGTCGCGGCGGGCCCCGGGGCGCCTTCGTAGACATCCGGTGTCCACAGATGAAACGGTACGATCGACAACTTGAAGCCCAGCCCGACCAGCAGCAAACCGATACCGGCCAGCCCCCAGGCCGTGGGACGCTCGCCGAGCACCGCCGCCACCGCCGGCAGGTCCAGACGGCCGACCTGAGCGTAGAGCAGCGCCATGCCAAATAGCAGAAAGGCAGTGGCCGCCGCCGACAGGATGAAGTACTTGATGCCAGCCTCCAGCGAACGTCGCTCGGAAAAGGCATAGGCCAGCATGCCGTAGAGCGGCATCGATAGTAGCTCCAGACCGACGAACAGCGTGGCCAGATGCCGGCTTGCCGCCAGCACCATGCCTCCTGCTGCGGCGCACAACAGCAGCAAGTAGAACTCTTCGCGGGGGCCGGGGTAGTTGTCCAGATAGACATATGCCAGAGCGGCACAAGTCAGCGATGAGATCAGAATCATCGCGCCCGCAAACAGTGCCAGACCATCGACGACCAGTAATGGCACCTCAACCGGTGCCATCGTCCAGATCGGCAGCAACATCGCCAAGGTCAATACGATTCCTATGACAGTGACCGCTGCCGTGCCTCCATGATGGCGTCGCCAGGCGATACCCAACATCACCGTGATCGCTGTGGCACAAACCACGATCAGCGGTAACAGCGCCATGAGGTGCGTCATGGTCAACGTCATGAGTCCCCCATCGGCTCGGTGGAAGACATGAATGCCGAGGCATCGCTGAATAACCGCTGCACCTCGTGCATGGTGGCACCGGAGGTCTCGAGCAACGGCTGAGGAAAGAGCCCAAGCAGCAGTACCAGTGCCAGTAGCCCCAGCATCATGGCGTATTCACGACGATCGAGATCGGCAAAGCGCCCCTCACCCTGTGGAGGACCGTAATGCACCCGCTGCATCAACAGCAGCGAATAGATCGCTGCCAGTACCAGCCCGGCACTGGCGATCGCCGCCACCCATGGCACCAACGGAAAACTGCCGAACAGAATCATGAACTCACCAACGAAGTTGACGGTACCGGGCATGCCCAGCGAGGCGACCACGAAACACAACATGAACCCCGGCAGGCTACCCATACGCCCCCACAAGCCGCCCATCTCGCGCATATCGCGGGTATGCAGGCGCTCATGGATCTGGCCGCTGATGATGAACAAGGCCGAGGTCGAGAAGGCATGGGCCACCATCAGCACTACCACTCCTTGCAGTGCCAACTCGCTACCGGCATAGATACCGATCAGCACGAAGCCCATGTGCGAAATGCTGGTGTAGGCGACCAGCCGTTTGATGTCCTGCTGGCCACAAGCCAGCAGCGCGCCATAGAAAATACCTACCAATCCCAGTCCCATCGCCACCGGGGCGAACGCCTGTGACGCTTCGGGAAACAGCGGTAGCGCGAAACGCAGCATGCCGTAGGCCGCGGTCTTGAGCAGGATGCCAGCCAGATCCACGCTGCCGGCGGTCGGTGCCTGGGCATGCGCGTCGGGCAACCAGCCGTGGAAGGGCACCACCGGCAGCTTGACCGCGAAGGCGAAGAAGAAGCCCAGCATCAGCCATGTCGACAGTTCATCGGACAGAGGCGTCTCGCGCAGCGCTGCATAACTGAAGGTGTATTCGCCGGTCGCATGGTGATGGGCGAAGACCAGGCCGAGGATCGCCACCAGCATCAGCAGACCACTGGCCTGGGTATAGATGAAAAACTTGGTCGCCGCGCCGATACGCGTCCTGCCCGTAGAACCGCTGTGGCCCCACAGCGCAATCAGGAAGTACATCGGCACCAGCATCATCTCCCAGAAGAAGAAGAACAGGAACAGATCGATGGCCAGGAAGACGCCGACCACTCCGGCGAGGATCCACAGCAGGTTGAGATGGAAGAAGCCAACCCGGCGTCCGATCTCATGCCACGAGCACAACACCGCCAGCACGCCGAGCAAGCCGGTCAACGCAACCAGCACCAGCGAAAGGCCGTCCAGCGCCAAGTGCACCTCGATACCGAAGCGCGGAATCCATGCTGCGCGCCACTCGATGGCCCAAGGCACGGCTTCAGCCTCGGCGCCGGGGGGCAGCCGATAATCGCCATACCACCACAAGCCCAGTGTGATCAACAGCACCAGCAGCATGGTGCCCAGGGCGATCCAGCGCGGGGACTGCTCGCCCCAACGCTCACCCTGCCAACACAGCAGGCCACCGACGAAGGGGATCAGGATCAACCAGACCAACGCCATGGGTTACGAACTCCTTGCCGTTGCAGGCTTGTCATCGTCACTCTCCTTGTCTATGCCACAGGACCATGCGTCCTACGTCGCCAACGCCATCACCAGCAGCATCAGCGTGGCTCCAACCACCATCGAGGCAGCGTAGAGGCGCAGCTTGCCGGTCTGGGTTCGTGCCAATCCCACGTGCAGCCACCACGCCAGCCGAGCGACGAGCCCAACCACCGCATCGACGACATCGTTTCGCAGCCACTCCACCAAGCCACGATAAGGACGCACCAGCAGCCGGTCGTAGCCAGCATCGAAGCCCCAGGCGTGATGCCAGAGCCTCCATAACCTGGCCCCCCAACCGTGCGAAGCGACGTCGGCAAGCCATGCGCCCCGTCGCAGGAATAGCCAAGCTCCCAGTGCAATGCCTGCCAATGCAACGCCACTGGCCATGATCTCGAGCGCCAGGTGCCAACCCTCGCCACCCTCGTGGGGGGCGGGGAACACCTCGACTAGTGGCGGCTCGAACCAGGCACCAAGGAAGGTCGACAGCAGCACCAGCACGATCAGCGGCAGGCCATGCGCCAGCCCGCGCCCTGCCTCGGCACGGCGAGCGTTATCGCTGCCCGGATTGCCGTGGAAGATGCCGATGATCAGGCGCAGGGTGTATAGCGAGGTCAACAGCGCGCCGAGCAATCCTGCCAGCAGCAACTCCCCATGGCCCGATGCCAACGCCTGCCACAGGATCTCGTCCTTGCTGTAGAAGCCGGCAGTGACCAGCGGCAGCGCCGCCAGCGCCGCGCCTCCCACCACGAACCCGGTGTAGGCCAACGGCAAGCGACGCCATAACCCGCCCAGGCGCCGTATGTCCTGCTCATGATGACAGCTGACGATTACCGCCCCTGCGGACAGGAACAGCAGCGCCTTGAAGAAGGAGTGGGTCATCAGATGGAAGATCGCCGCCTCGAAGCCGCCTACCCCGAGCGCCAGGAACATGTAGCCGATCTGGCTCATGGTCGAATAGGCCAGCACGCGTTTGATGTCGGTCTGCGCCAGGGCGGCGAAACCAGCTGCCAGCAATGTCAGCGCACCAATGACACCGGTCAGCAACAGCACATCCGGAGCGAGCAGAAACACGCCATGCAACCGTGCGATCAGATATACCCCGGCGGTAACCATGGTCGCCGCATGGATCAGCGCCGACACCGGAGTGGGGCCGGCCATGGCATCGGCCAGCCAGGTATGCAACGGCAACTGCGCCGACTTGCCCAGCGCGCCTCCCAGCAACAGCAGCGCCGTCAGCTCGACCATGGGATCGCCTGCGGCCCACAGCTCGGGAGCGCGCTGAAGAATCTCGGCAATGTTCAGCGTGCCCAGTTCACGGAACAGCAGAAACAGCCCGACGGCCAGGAAGGCATCGCCGATACGGGTGACGATGAAGGCCTTGAACGCCGCCCAGCCATTGGCGGCGGTATGGTAGTAATGGCCGATCAGCAAGTAGCTGCACAGCCCCACGCCTTCCCAGCCGAGAAACAGCAGCAGCAGATTGTTGCCCAGCACCAGCAGCACCATGCTGGCCACGAACAGGTTCATGTAGGCATAGAACCGCGTGATGCCTTCCTCGCCGTGCATGTACCAGGCGGCGAACCAATGGATCAGCAAGCCGACGCCGGTGATGATGCCGAGCATGGTCAGCGACAACCCATCCAGCATCAGGCCGAAGGTCGGCTGGAAGTCGCTTACCGCTATCCAGGTCCACAGTGTCACGCCGCGCGCCTCGGGCATGCCAAGGAATTGGTGGACCAACAGCGCCGTGGCCAGGGCCGCCAGACCCACGCTGATCACCCCGACCCAGGCACTGCCTCGCTCACCCAACCGAGTATGGGAAAACGCCAGTATCAGCGTACCGGCCAAGGGCAGCAGGAAAGTCAGCGGCAACAGCAACGTCATCGGTGCCTCCCTTAGCCAGCCTAGCCACGCATCCTGCTGGCCATGTCGATATCAAGTGTCTTGAATCGGCGATACAACTGGATCAACAGTGCCAACCCAACGCTGGCCTCGGCCGCAGCAAGAGTGATCACCAGCAGGAACATTGCCTGGCCCTCGGCCTGCCCCCAGGCCATGCCGGCAACGATGAACGCCAGCCCCGCCGCGTTGAGCATGATCTCCAGGCTGATCAGCATGAACAGCATGTTGCGGCGGAACATCAGCCCTGCCAGGCCCAGCGCGAACAGAATGGCCGCCAGCACCAGACCATGCTCCATCGGTACTCCGTTCATGACTCGTCACCCCTCGTATCCGGCGACTGCGACCGCCCGACATGCGAAGCGGTGACCAGCGCCGCCAGCAGCAGCATCGCCGCCAGCTCGACGACGATCAGCCAGGGACCAAATAGCGCAGTACCCACGGCCTTGGCGGTCAGCGTTTCGCCCTCGATCACCAGACCGATATCGCCACGCCACAGGGTTGCGACCAACACAAGCAATAAAATGGCGGAGAGCACGGCCGGCCCCAGCCAGATGCGCGGCTTGAACCAGGCACGTTCCTGGGCGGCCACGCCTTCATCCAGGTTGAGCATCATCACCACGAACACGAACAACACCATGATCGCCCCGGCATAGATGATGACCTCCAGCGCCCCGGCAAAAGGCGCACCGAGAGCAAAGAACACCATGGCCACGGCGATCAGCGACACGATCAGATACAGCAGCGCATGTATCGGATTGATACTGGTCACGACCCTCAGCGTCGCCAACACGGCGACCAGGCCACTCAAGTAGAAGGCGACTTCCATCTTTCCCTCCTCCGACGGCTAACCAGCAGAGTGCTCGGTTTCAAGGCCATATCGTTGGGTACAACCAGTCGGAAAGCGGCCTAAGGCAGCAACGTCTTGACGTCGACTGGCGCTGCCTCATCCGGGCCCTGCCCCTTGTCCTTGCCGGCTATCGCCAGCCCAGCCACCTTGTAGAAGTGGTAATCGTGGTCCTTGCCGGGCCCGTCGATCTGCAAATCCTCCTTTTCGTAGACCAGATCCTGGCGACGGTACTCGCTCATTTCGAAGTCGGGCGTGAGCTGGATCGCCGAGGTCGGGCACGCTTCCTCGCACATGCCGCAGTAGATGCAGCGCGAAAAGTTGATGCGGAAGGATGACGGGTACCAACGGCCGTCCTCCTTTTCGCCTTTCTCCAGCGCAATGCAATCCACCGGACAGGCCACGGCGCACAGGTTGCAGGCCACGCAGCGCTCCTCGCCATCCGGGTCCCGGGTCAACACGATGCGCCCCCGGAAGCGCGGCGGCAGGTAGACCTCCTCGTCGGGGTAATTGACCGTCTCGCGTCTGCGGAAGGCATGCAGGAACACCATGCCGAGCGTGCGCAATTGCGACCAGGTTCCGGAGATCAGCGACGTGAACATATCGAGCCTCCTCGGTTCAGGTGCCGGCCGGCGCCAGCAACAGGATCGCGGCGCCGGTCACGAGCAGATTGATTAGCGTCAGCGGCAAACAGACCCGCCAGCCAAAGCTCATCATGCGGTCGTAACGCGGGCGCGGCAGTGAGGCGCGTAACAGCACGAACAGCACCAGCAATGCCGCAGTCTTGAGTGCGAACCAGACGAAGGGCGGCAGCCAAGGACCGAGCCAGCCGCCGAAGAACAGTGTCACGATCAGTGCCGAGACCAGCACCATGCCGATGTATTCACCGATGAAGAACATGCCGAACTTCATTCCCGCATACTCGATGTGGTACCCATCGGCCAGCTCCTGCTCGGCCTCGGGTTGATCGAAGGGATGGCGGTGGGTCACCGCGACGCCAGCGATCAAGAAGGTGCAGAAACCGAAGAACTGGGGAACGATGAACCACAGCCCCTGCTGAGCGGCGACGATATCGCGCATGTTGAACGAGCCGGCCAATGCCACCACGCCCATCAGCGACAGCCCCATGAACACCTCGTAGGAGAGTGTCTGTGCCGTGGCACGCATGGCACCGAGCAGTGCGTACTTGTTGCCGCTCGACCAGCCACCCAGCAACACGGCGTAGACGTTGATGCCGGCCATGGCGAAAAAGAACAGCAACCCGATGTGCCAGTCCGCCACCCCCCAGTTGGGAGTCAGCGGGATGATCATGAACGCCAACAGCAGCGATGCCATGCCGATGACCGGGGCCAGCACGAACAGCGCGCGGTCGGCGAACGGCGGGATCCAGTCCTCCTTGAACAGTATCTTGATCATGTCGGCGACCAATTGCAGCGAACCGAAGGGCCCGACGCGATTGGGTCCGTAGCGGTCCTGCCACAGGCCCAGCAGGCGGCGTTCGACTACCGTCATCACGGCCCCCAGCAGCAGCGCGCCGAGCAGAATCACCAGCGCCTGCGACATGGCGATGAGAACCTCCATGACCATCGGTGTCAGCCAACTCATGGGGGTTCCTCCTCTCCCTCGGGTGCCAGCGAGAGCCACGCACGATCTCCCGTGACCAGCGCTGCCTCCAACCCCGCCGGTACTCCCACCAAACCACTGGGCAGCGTCGTGTCGACCCGCAGCGGCAACGACAGCCTCGTGAGCGAGGTCTCCACAACCAGTGTGTCGCCCTCCTCGGCCTCGAGCCGCCGGGCATCCTCCTCCGACAAGTGCAATCTCACGGCTGCCGCACGTGCCATGATCGGTGTCGCCCGTGACGACGTTTCCTCACCGCCAAACAGGCGAGGTAACACCACGACTTGCCACTCGCCGACGCCAGATGTGAAGGGTGGCGGTATCTCGTTGACGTAGTCGCCGATGTCCTCTGTCGGTTCCAGCAGCCTGACGCCAGGATCGCCACCGCGTAAATGACCACCTACCTCGTCGGTGAACTTGTTCCAGGCCTGGGGTGAGTTCCAGCCCGGCGCCCAGGCGAAGGGCACCTCCCGGCGTGGTCGGTCGAAGCCATAATAACCCTCCATGGAAAACGTGAAGGGCGTATCGGGATCCTGTGGGGGACGCGGCTCGCTGACATCAAGGTGAGCACGCATCGCCGTGCGCCCGCTATAGCGGTGCGGCTGGCGGGCCAGTTTGAGGCCGCTGACCCGCTGGTCGGCACTCGGCGAGGCTTCGACGATACCGGCCAGCGCGGGGTGGTGGCGCGCGCAATCACGAGTGACCGCATCGAGCGTGACATCGGGTACGGCGCGGCGCTTGAGACTAGCGCGCAGCGCCTGCAACCAGCGCCAGCCCTGATGAATCCGTGTCTCGGGGCGGTGGTAGCGTGGCTCGAACACCTGGAAGAAGCGCTGTGCCCGTCCCTCGAGGCTGACCAGGGTACCATCGCCCTCAGCGAAGCTGGCCGCCGGCAGGCCCAGATCAGCACGCTCCCAGATCGAAGTGCGCTGATGATCGAGCACGATCACCGTCCTGGCGGCGGATAAGGCCCGTTCCACACGTCCACTCGGCAAGCGCTGATGGAGATCGTTTTCCAGCACCACCACGGCATCGGCAGCGCCACGGGTCAACTCATCGAGCGCCCACTCCAGTGGCCGACTGCCGAGCAGTTCCACGCCGGTACTGTTGGCCTCGCGACGCACCAACATCAGGCCGCCGCGCCGTCCCCTGGTCGCCAGTGCACGTGCGATGTTGCCGGAGGCCTCGATGATCGCCGTCGATTCGAGCGAGCCACCGCTGATCACCAGCGGGCGCTTTGCCGCTAACAATGTCTCGGCAATATGCTCGGCCGTCGCTTTCGTGCTCTCGTCGATCCCTTCGACGGCGGGCGCCTTCACGTCGATGGCGTGGGCCACCGCGAAGCCCAGGCGAGCGATATCATCCGGAGCTTGACGCAGACAGCGATCGGCGACGTCGTCCAAGCCGGTGGCCGTGGGGTAGGCGACGAACAGCGGATGACGCGCATCCTGTGCCAGGGTCATTACCGCCTCGGCATTCCAGGCGGGAATGCCACGGGCTTCGGCCAAGCGCTCGCGACGCGCCAGCACCGCCTGACGCACCGACAGCCCCAGCCGGGCGGCGCTCTGAATCAGGTCCTCGCCAAGCACCAGGATGGCATCGTGCGACTCGACATCGCGCAGTGTCGGAGTGGGCAGTCCGGCATCGCGGTTGAGTCGGCGCATCCGCGTCAGGCAGACCTGCTCGCGCTCAGCGATGCCGGTGGAGAAGTTGGCCTGGCCGACCAGTTCGCGTAGCTGGTCGTTGCTTTCCAGACTGGCCCGTGGGGAACCGATGCCGATCACCCGCCGCGCCTCGCGTAGCGCATCGGCACCGCGATCCAGGGCCTCGTCGACGTCGAGGGTGACGGTTTCCTCTGTCTCGCCGTGCCATTCGGGGCGGCGCGGGCGATCGTCGCGATTGACGTAGCCATACCCGAAGCGTCCCCTGTCGCACAGGAAGAAGCGATTGACCTCGCCATGGTAACGGTTCTCGATGCGGCGGATATCGCCATAGCGCTCGCCCGGGCTGATGTTGCAGCCCACCGAGCACTGGTGACAGACGCTCGGTGCGAACTGCAGGTCCCACTTGCGGGTATAGCGCTCGGAATGGGTGCGGTCGGTGAATACGCCGGTGGGACAGACTTCGGTCAGGTTGCCGGAGAACTCATTCTCCAGCACGCCCTCGCGGTGACGACCGAAGTAGACGTTGTCGTTGGCACCGAAGGCACCGAGATCCTCGCCGCCGGCATAGTCGCGGTAGAAACGCACGCAGCGGTAACAGGTGATGCAGCGGTTCATCTCATGGGCGATGAACGGCCCCAGATACTGGTTGCGATGGGTACGCTTGCGGAAGCGATAGCGGCGCCGGCTGTGACCGGTCATCACCGTCATGTCCTGGAGGTGGCAGTGGCCGCCTTCCTCGCACACCGGGCAGTCGTGGGGATGGTGAACCATCAGCCATTCGATGACGCTAGCGCGGAATTCGCGGGCCTGCTCGTCCTCGATCGAGATTCGACTGCCATCGGCGGCGGGGACCATGCAGGCCATGACCAGCGCCCCTTGCGTATCGTCAGCGTCCCGGTACTGCTTGACCGCGCACTGGCGGCACGCCCCCACGCTGCCCAGCGCCGGGTGCCAGCAGAAATACGGCAGGTCGAACCCCAGCGTCAGGCAGGCCTGAAGCAGGTTGTCCTTGCCATCGACCTCGTAGCTGCGACCGTCTACCTGTATCGTCGCCATCACCGTCACTCCCCGACTCGCCTCATGCTTCGCTCGTCGATAGCGGCCCGTCGGGCACCACGTCATCCTTGCCCGGGCGGGCGATACCGCGTTCGAATTCATCGCGGAAGTATTCGATTGCCGACGCCAGGGGCATCGCCGCACCGGGTGCATGGGCGCAGAAGGTCTTGCCAGGCCCCTGATCCTCGGCCAGTTCCTCGAGCAATTCGATGTCCCCCGGCCGGCCTTCGCCACGCTCCAACGCACGCAGCAGCTTGACCGTCCACGGCAGACCGTCGCGGCATGGTGTGCACCAGCCACAGGACTCGCGGGCGAAGAATTTCTCCAGGTTGCGGACCAGCGCGACCATGCTCTGGTCGTCGGCCACCAACGTGATGAGGCCAGTGCCCAGACGACTGCCGGTCTTGCCGATGGTGTCGAAGTCCAGCGCCAGATCGAGATGCTCGGGTAGCAGGAATCCGGTGCTGCCGCCGCCAGGTAGCCAGGCTTTTAGCGAGCGACCGTCGCGCATGCCGCCGGCACGGTCGAGCAGCTCACCCGCCGTGGTGCCGATGGGCAGCTCCCACAGCCCGGTGCGGTGCGCCTTGCCCGAGACGCCGTAAAGCTTGGTACCGCCATCGCCGCTGCGCTCCCCGGAAAGTCCTTGGTACCACTCGGCACCGAAACGCAGCACTGCCGGCACGTTGCACAGCGTTTCGACATTGTTGACCACGGTGGGCTTGCCCCAGGCGCCGGACTGGCCGGGAAACGGCGGCTTGGCTCGCGGGTTGGCGCGCTGGCCTTCCAACGAATTGATCAACGCGGTTTCCTCGCCGCAGATATAGCGACCGGCACCAGTGTGCAGGGCGATATCGAAATCGAAGCCACTACCGGCGATGTCCCGGCCCAGCCAGCCGGCAGCCCGGGCCTCCTCTATCGCCCGGGTTATCGCCCGTGCCGCCGTGACGTACTCGCCACGCAGGAAGATGTAACCGAAGCAGGAGTCGTTGGCGTAGCCGCCGAGGATCATGCCCTCGAGCAGCAGGTGCGGCGCTTGCTCAAGCAGCAGCCGATCCTTGAAGGTGCCGGGCTCCATCTCGTCGGCATTGCACACCAGGTAACCGCGCGGCATGTCCTCGCCCTTGAGCGTCAGGCCCCACTTGACCCCCGCCGAGAAACCGCCACCGCCCCGGCCGCGAATATTGGCCGCCTTCAGGGTCTCGATCACCTCGTCGGGACGTTGATACCCCAGGACCTGGCGCACGACGGCATAGCCGTCCTTGGCGACGTACTCATCGAGGCCAACGCGTTCACCATCATCGCGCAGCCACCAGGTCAGCGGGTGCATCTCGAGACGACGCTCGTGCGCCGCTTGATGAAGCCGGCAGCGGTAACGGTTCGCCGTCATGGATAGTCCTCCAGCAATGCGGCCACGTCCTCTGCGGCGACGGGGCCGTAGGTATCGTCATCGATCATCAACGCCGGGCCGCCATCGCAAGCGCCCAGGCAGCACACCGGCAACAGCGTGAAGCGGTCGTCCGCGGTGGTCTGGCCGAAACCGATGCCCAAGTGGCTGGAAAGGGCCTCGCGCAGCGTGTCGTAGCCGACGAGAAAACACGAACTGCTGTCACAGATCAGGATCACGTGACGCCCCACCGGCTGGCGAAAGATCAAGCTGTAGAATGTCGCCACGCCCTCGACCTCGGCAGGTCCGATGCCCAGTGTCTCGGCAATGGCGACGATCGCACCGTCCGGCACCCAGCCATGCCGGCGCTGGACGATCTTCAACGCCTCGATACACGCCGCTTGCGGCTGCTCGTAATGGGCTCGCTCATGTTCAATGGCACGAAGGTCTTCGGGGTCCAGGATGAAGCCGTCGCCATCGCTTGCCAGGAGATGCGCATTCTCATTCATGGGTCAGCGGTCCACGTCGGCCATGACGAAGTCGATACTGCCCAGGTGGGCGATCAGATCCGACACCAAGCTCCCTCGGATCACCATCGGAATCTGTTGCAAGTGAGGGAAGCTCGGCGTACGGATGCGCGTGCGATAACTCATGGTGCTGCCATCACTGGTCAGGTAGTAGCCGTTGATGCCCTTGGTCGCTTCGATCATCGACAGCGACTCGTTGGCCTCGAGCACCGGTCCCCAGGAAACCTGGAGGAAGTGAGTGATCAGGGTCTCGATGTGCTCGAGCATGCGCTCGCGAGGGGGCGGCGTGGTCAACGGATGGTCGGCCTTGTAATCGCCGGCGGGCATGTGGTCGACGCACTGCTGGATGATGCGCAGACTCTGACGCATCTCCTCGATACGGATCCAGCCACGATCGAAGGCATCGCCATTGGCAGCCACCGGCACCTCGAAGTCGAATTGCTCGTAACCGGAATAGGGGCGCCATTTACGCAAATCTAAATCGAGGCCAGTGGCGCGTAGATTGGGGCCGGTAACCCCCCAGGCGAGCGCCTCCTGAGTGGTGTAGGCGGCAATGTGACGGGTACGGTCGCGTACGATGGCGTTGTCCATCATCGCCCGCTCGTATTCGCGCAGCCGTTTCGGCATCCAGTCGAGGAATCCCTGCATCAGCCGATCCCATCCCTGCGGCAGGTCTTGGGCCACCCCTCCGATGCGAAACCAGGAAGGGTGCATGCGAAACCCAGTGATGGCCTCGATGACTTCATAGGCCTTCTGGCGGTCGGTGAAGGTGTAAAACACCGGTGACATCGCCCCCAGGTCTTGCAGATAGGTGCCGAGAAACAGCAAGTGACTGTTGATGCGAAACAGCTCGGTCAGCATCACGCGGATGGTATTGACCCGATCCGGAACCTCGATATCGGCGAGCTTCTCCACTGCCAGCACGTAAGGCAGGTTGTTCACCACTCCGCCAGTGTAATCGACACGATCGGTATAAGGGATATAGCTGTGCCATGACTGACGCTCACCCATCTTCTCGGCACCGCGATGGTGGTAGCCGATATCCGGCACGCAATCGACGATCACCTCGCCGTCGAGCTGCAGTACGATGCGAAAGGCGCCGTGAGCCGACGGATGGTTGGGACCGAGGTTGAGGAACATGAATTCGGTGTCATCGCTCTCGCGACGCATGCCCCACGCTTCAGGGTCGAACTGCAGCGCTCGTTGCTCCCTGTCCTGGCCCTCGACGGTCAGGGTATAGGGATCGAATTCGGTGGCCCGTGCCGGATAGTCCTTGCGCAGCGGATACCCCTGCCAGGTCGGTGGCATCAGCAGGCGATACAAGTGTGGGTGGCCACGGAAAACGATGCCGAACATGTCCCACACCTCGCGCTCGTACCAGTCGGCATTGGGGTACAGCGAGATGACGCTGGGCAGCTCCAGATCGCCCTCGCGCAGCGCGACCTTGAGCATGACATCGCGATTCCGCGACACCGACAGCAAGTGGTAGAAGATCGTGAAGTCCGACTCCGGCATCCCCTCTCGCTGCGTACGCAGACGTTCGTCGATCGCCGACAGATCGAACAGCACCTCGAAGGGTTCTGGCATGTCGCGCAGAAAGGTTAGCGCCTCACACAGGGCATCGCGCGATATCCACACCACCGGCATGCCGGTCAGGGTGGCCTGTTCGCGGACCCCCTGTTCACCGAGGCGCTGCTTGAGAGCAATGACAATGGGGCCGTCCGCCACGCCCTCCCTGGACGCAGCGGTCGTCGACGTGGTCTGACTCATCGGTAGCATTCCATTTCTGCTTGACGATGAATGACGGTGCCGTTATTGACTCAGACGCCATCCGGTGTGCGCAGTTCGGTAGCGTGGATGCGGCGCTCACGGAGCGTCTCGCGCCGCGAGGGCAGCTCGGCGCGATAGATACCCTGGTCGCCGATCACCCACGACAACGGTCGGCGCTCTTCCTGGATCGAGTCCTGCAGCAAGCGTAGGCCCTCCAGGAAAGCCTCCGGGCGTGGCGGACAACCCGGCACGTAAACATCCACCGGCAGAAACTTGTCGACGCCCTGCACCACCGAGTAGATGTCGTACATCCCCCCCGAGTTGGCGCAGGAACCCATCGAGATCACCCATTTGGGTTCGAGCATCTGGTCATAGAGCTGCTGGATCACGGGTGCCATCTTGATGAACACAGTACCAGCGATGACCATGAAGTCCGCCTGGCGTGGCGAGGCGCGAATGACTTCCGATCCGAAGCGGGCGATGTCGTGAGGGGCAGTGAAGGCAGTGGTCATCTCCACGTAGCAGCACGACAAGCCGAAGTTGTATGGCCACAGGGAGTTCTTGCGGCCCCAGTTGACGACGGCATGAAGAACCTCTTCGAGCTTGCCGGTGAAGATGTTGCGCTCGAGCTGCTCCTTCATCGGCTCCTCGACACGGCGACGCTCGCCGAGGGGATACCGTGCATTTCCCGTCTCAGCGGCATCGGTCGCCAAGATATCGTCGGCACGCGTCAGGGTATAGTGCATCCGACTCCTCCAGCACGAGACATGTCATGCTCTGCCCAAGATGCCAAGTCAAGTGGCGGGGCCGGGTGGCCGGCGGCGCGGCGCCCAGTCGAGGGCCCCGACACGGCTATCGTAGATCAGGCCAGCAAGCAGGATGAGAATGAAGACAGCCGCTCCCCAAAAGCCGGACCAACCTACCTCACGCACCGCGACAGCCCAGCCGAACAGGAATACGGCTTCGATATCGAAGATCACGAACAGCATCGCGACCAGGTAGAACTTGACGGAAAAGCGCTGTCGGGCGCTGCCCGCCCCGACAACGCCAGACTCGAAAGGCAGGGACTTGGCACGTCCCCAACTGCGCCCACCCAACAGGCTGGCGACTCCGGCCGTGAAAACACACAGTGTCAGGACGGCAAGGACGAACACCCCCACCGCCCATTGCTCGGCAATCAATGCGGTGGCGGTTTGGCTCATGCCTCTCCTCGTTGGGCCATCGGCCCGGCCCATGTGTGTCACTACATGTCACCGGGTCGGGTTTCATCAGCAGACGCCCCCGCTTTCCCGATAGGGGACGGCTGCCTTGAGAGTAGGAGATTAGGCGGGATTTGTCAGAGATGCCTCTGTGCCGGTCAACACAGGGGTACCAACCACACCTCGGTCAACCATAGCACCAGGGAATAGCGAGCCCCCTTGGCCACGGCGATCAAAAGCACGGCCCGCCACCAGGGTAGCCGGAAGACACCGGCCAGTACCGTGAGCGGATCGCCGACCACCGGCACCCACGAAAGCAGCAGGCTCCATTCGCCAAAGCGATGATACCAGCGCTCGGCCCGCGCCATTCCCTCACGCGAGGCGGGAAACCAGCGTCGGTCCTGAAAATGCCGTGCATAGCGGCCTAGCCATACGTTGATCAAGCTCCCAAGAGTATTGCCGGCGGTTGCCACTAGCCATAGCATCGAGACTGACTCGCCGAGGCACCATAGCCGTGCCAACCATACCTCCGAGCCGCCGGGCAACAATGTGGCACTGGCTAGCGCTACCGCGAACAGGCTCAGCATGGCCGCGGCAGGGTCGCTGGTAGTAGGCTAGAGGTCCAGCTCACCGATGACCGTTTCCGCGACTCCAAAATGACCGACATATCCGCTTCCCGTTCGATTCCCAATGTCCTGACCATCGCCGGTTCCGACCCCAGTGGCGGCGCCGGCATCCAAGCCGACCTCAAGGCGTTCTCGGCATTGGGTACCTATGGTACCAGCGTGATCACCGCCCTGACCGCCCAGAACACCCGCGGTGTCACCGGCGTTCACCCGGTACCGGCCGATTTCATTGCCGCCCAGCTCGAGACTCTGTTCGACGACGTGGCCATCGACGCAGTGAAGATCGGCATGGTGGCAAGCCGCGACGTCGCCGAGACGATCCGCGAATCATTGACCCGCCACCGGCCCCGATGGATCGTGCTCGACCCGGTCATGGTCGCCAAGAGCGGCGATATCCTGGTCGACGATGCCGGCATCCGGGCAGTGCGTGAGATCCTGGTGCCACTGGCCGATCTGATCACCCCCAACCTGCCCGAAGCGGCGGTACTGCTCGACTCGCCGACGCCCACCTCCCCCGATGCCATGGAGGCCCTGCTGCCCGCCTTGACCTCGCTGGGGGCCCAGCACGTGCTGCTCAAGGGCGGACACCTGCACGGTGAACGCTGCCCAGACCTGTTGGCCAGCCACGGCCAGGCACAGTGGCTGGACGGCCCGCGCATCGCGACCGACAACCTGCATGGCACCGGTTGCTCGCTGTCCTCGGCAATCGCGGCTTGCCTGGCGCACAATGATGACCTGCCTGCGGCGGTGGAACGTGCCAAACACTGGCTCAGCGACGCACTGGAAGCCAGTCACCGGCTCACTGTCGGTGATGGCCATGGCCCAGTGCACCATTTTCATGCCTGGTGGTAGCCAATCCATCTTGCAGTACCTCCCCCAGACCACCATGCTGAAGGCTGCGTGACCAACTTCCCGATTTCACGGATTCGTGGTGCCGGATGTGGCACTGCATGAATCGTCAAGCGGCGTGCCACGCAGCGACTTGTCTGCACAGGCAATCACCCGGCAGTTCCACGAGGGAGGGAAACGCCATGACCAAGACCCTGCTGTTCGCCTGCGACCTGTCTGCCGAGAATCGCGCCGCCTTCGCCAGAGCCATCCGCCTGGCCTATGAGACCGGCACCCGCCTGGATGTGGTCCACGTGCTCGACCCCCATCTGCCACGCCAGGCACTGCACGACCTGGAGCAAGCGGTGGTGGCCGAGATGGAAAGCATGATGAGCGACATCCGCGAGGATTACGCCCTCCCCGCCCCGGCGTCGCTGATCCAGACCGTGGCCGGCGCGCCGTACGCCGAGATCATTCGCGAAGCCCATGAACGCGAGGTCGACATGATCGTGCTCGGCGCCCATCGCAAGCGCGGCCAGCCCGACCTGGTAAGCGGCACCACCTTGGCACGGGTGTTGCGTGGCGCTCCCTGTCCGGTGCTATCGGTCAGCCATCCCGCCACTCAGGACTGGCAGGATATCCTGGTCCCGGTGGACTTCTCCCTAACCTGCCGCCACACCCTGCGTGAGACGCTCAAGCGTTTCCCCGAGGCAAAGCTCACGTTGCTGCACGCCTGGAACATCCCTGGTGAGCGCGAACTCGGTTCGGACAGTGACTACGCCCGCTGGCGAGACCGTGAAGTCGGGCGCCTGCGGATGCAGCTCGAACGCGAGATCGAACAGATGATGGCCGACTTCGACGACGTTCCCGACCTGGAGCTCGAGCTGGAGCAGGGCGACCCGCTGGAGGTGCTGATGAACCGCCTACGGCGTCAGCCGCCGGACCTACTGGCACTCGGCAGTCGCGGACAGCTTGGGCGCCAGGGGCAACTCACCGAGCAACTGCTGGCCGAACCCCACTGCGACATCATGGTGTGCCGCGCCTGGTAGCAGCCTGGCCTCCTTGCGTCATGTTACCCTCTCGACCTGAACCATAGGGGGCGAGGACGTCATGCGCGCATTGATTCAACGAGTGAAGCGGGCCAGTGTCGAGGTCGAGGGGCGTACTGTCGGCGCCATCGACCACGGCCTGCTGGCGCTGGTCGGGGTGGAAAAGGGCGATAGCGAAGCGCGCGCCGACAAGCTGCTGCACAAGCTGCTGCATTATCGCGTGTTCAGTGATGACGAGGACAAGATGAACCTCGACCTGCGACAGGTCGACGGTGGTTTGTTGCTGGTATCGCAGTTCACCCTGGCCGCCGATACCCGCAAGGGCCTGCGCCCGAGCTTCTCCAGTGCTGCCCCGCCCGCCGAGGGTGAACGCCTGTTCGCCTACCTCGTCACCAAGGCCCGGGAACACTGGCCACAGGTCGCGACCGGCGAATTCGCCGCCAACATGCAGATCTCGTTGATCAACGACGGCCCCGTCACCTTTCTGCTGGAAAGCTGAAAGCTCGAAGCTCGAAGCTCGAAGCTCGAAGCTCGAAGCTCGAAGCTCGAAGCTCGAAGCTCGAAGCTCGAAGCTCGAAGGCAACATCTTGCCACCAGAAGCTAGCGTCAGGGGTTTTTCTTCAAGCTTCTAGCTTATGACTTCCAGGCGCGAAGCGCCGCTCTTCAAGCTTACAGCTCCGAGCGCAGCTCGGCCGCCTCCAGCGCTTCCTCGGCGTCCAGCCATTGTTGTTCCAACGCGTCGAGGCGTGACTTGAGCTCCCCTTGGCGGGCCAGTGTCTCGGTCAACTCGTCCTTGCGCGACTCCTCGGTGTAGAGATCGGCATCGCCAAGACATGTCTCGACCTCCTCCAAGGCGGCTTCCACCTTGGTCATCTCGGCCTCGACGCGATCACGCTCGCGTTTCAGCGGACGCAACTTCTCGCGCAACTCGGCGGCGGCCCGTCGGGCGGCCTTGCGGTCCTCACGCGGCATGCCCGTGCTTTCCTGGCGTTCGGCCTTGTCCTGGCGTGCCTCGCGGCGCTCGCCTTCCAGGCGTGCCTTGAGCCAGACGCGATAGTCGTCTAGATCGCCGTCGAAGGGCGCCACGCGATGGTCGGCGACACGCCAGAACTCGTCGACCGTCGCCCGCAGCAGGTGGCGGTCGTGAGAGACCACGATCACCGTGCCTTCGAAACCAGCCAAGGCCTCGGTCAATGCCTCGCGCATCTCCAGATCCAGGTGGTTGGTGGGCTCGTCGAGCAGCAGCAGGTTGGGCTTCTGCCACGCTACCAACGCCAGGGCCAGGCGAGCCTTCTCGCCGCCGGAGAAGCATCCCACTTCGCCGAACGCGTCGTCGCCGTGAAAGCCGAAGCCACCCAGGAAGTTGCGGATCTCCTGATCGCTTGCCGTGGGTGACAGGCGCTGCACATGTAGGAAGGGCGTCGCCGACAGGTCCAGCCCCTCGACCTGGTGCTGGGCGAAGTAGCCGATGGCCAGGTTCTCGCCGGGAACCCGCTTGCCGGCCAGCAGTGGCAACCCTCCGGTCAGCGACTTGATCAGCGTCGATTTACCAGCGCCGTTGGGTCCCAGCAGGCCGATGCGCTGCCCGGGCAACAGGGTCAGCTTGACGTGGTCGAGTTGGGCGTGGTCACCCTCTTCTCCTCGATAGCCAAGACACGCCTCGTCGAGCACCAACAAGGGATTGGAGGTCTTGTCCGCAGCCGGAAAGGTGAAGTGGAACGGCGAGTCGACGTGCGCCACGGCGATGGTTTCCATGCGCTCGAGCATCTTGAGACGGCTCTGCGCCTGGCGTGCCTTGGTTGCCTTGGCGCGGAAACGCGCCACGAAGCGCTCGATCTCCTCGCGCCGCGCCTGTTGCTTGGCAGCCTCGGCCTGTTGCTGGGCGAGCTTTTCCGCCCGGGAACGCTCGAAGGCGGTGTAGTTGCCGCGGTAGGTCACCAGCCGGCCCTGATCGAAGTGCACGATGTAATCGCATACCGCATCGAGAAAGTCGCGATCATGGGAGATCAGCAGCAACGTGCCGGGATAGCGGATCAGCCACTGTTCAAGCCATAGCAAGGCATCGAGATCAAGGTGGTTGGTCGGCTCGTCGAGCAGCAGGATGTCAGAGGGCATGAACAGGGTACGCGCCAGATTGACACGCATGCGCCAGCCACCGGAAAAATCGGACAGCGGACGCTCCAGGTCGCCTTGCACGAAGCCCAGCCCCACGAGCAACTGCGACGCGCGCGCCCGGGCACTGTAGCCGTCCAACGCTTCGATGTGGCCGTGCAGCTCCGCTTCGCGATGGGCATCGCCGCCGGCCTGGGCTTCTTGAAGTGCACGCTCGGTGGCGCGCAGCTCCCGGTCGCCGTCGAGTACGTAATCGACGATGGCGCGATCGAGCGCCGCCACCTCCTGTTCCATATGCGCGATGCGCTGTCCGCCGGACATCTCCACCTCACCCTTGTCCGGAGCCAGTTCGCCAAGCAATAGCTGAAACAGACTCGACTTGCCGGCACCGTTGGGGCCGACGATGCCGGCCTTGTGGCCAGCGTGTAGGGTCAGTTCGGCATTCTCGAGCAAGGTCTGGGTGCCGCGTTGCAGGGCAACCTGGCGCAGTGCGATCATGCAAGCTCCACTCGGCAGTGCGTGAGGGCTGCCATCACTTGGTCGACAGCCGTGACATGAACAGCGATTCTACCTCATTGTCCGATACCCTGCGGCCCCGTCTCGCCGCGGACAGGCTGTGGGATTTCGCCTTGGCGCTGTATGCGCGCCCGGGAGTGGAAGCAGCCTGCTTGAGGTTGCAGGACGAAGCCGGCGTGGATGTCTGCGAACTGCTGTGGCACTGCTGGCTGTATCATCACGGCCTGATGGTTACCGGCGAGCCCGAAGGCCTGGTGGAAATCCGCCGCTGGCAGCGCGAGGTCACCGTGCCACTGCGCCAGCTGAGACGCACGCTCAAGGCCGAGGCACAGCAGAAACGGGGGGTAGCCGACGTACGCCAGCATTTAAAGCACGCCGAGCTTGCCGCGGAGCGGGAAACCCTGTCACGACTGCAAACGCTAGCCGAGCATGGCAATGGTATTCACTCGTTCGGCAAAGAGCCCCCCTGCTTGGCAAAATACTTGGCTTCACGGCTGGCAGTGCAGAAAAAATCCCAACTATCGGCCTTGAAAACCCTAGAAACCCGCCTTGACCCCCCCACAGAGCCACGCTAGCCTCAATTAAGCAGAGTCTATTGATTTTCCTGTAATTCAGACCAAACGCAGGCTCCAATCCATCGCCATTATATGGCTAAGGGGAATAGAATAATGAAGGTACAAAAGCTACTGACCACCGCCAGTGTGGGTGCCTTGGTACTTGGCATGTCCACTGCGGCCTATTCCGATAACTGGCGTTATGCCCACGAAGAATACGAGGGCGATGTTCAGGACGTCTTCGCCGTCGCCTTCAAGGAATATGTCGAGGAAAATTCCGACCATACCGTACAGGTCTATCGCTTTGGCGAGTTGGGCGAATCCGACGACCTCATGGAACAGACCCAGAGCGGTATCCTGCAGTTCGTCAACCAGTCGCCCGGTTTCACCGGCGCCTTGATTCCCGCGGCTCAGATATTCTTCATCCCCTATCTGATGCCCACCGACACGGAAACCGTTCTCGAGTTCTTCGAGGAGAGCAAGGCCATCAACGAGATGTTCCCCGAGCTCTATGCCGAGCATGGCCTCGAACTGCTGCAGATGTACCCGGAAGGGGAGATGGTGGTCACCGCGGATGAGCCGATCACCGCCCCCAGTGGGTTCGATAACAAGAAGATCCGCGTGATGACCAACCCGCTGCTGGCGGAGACCTATAACGCCTTCGGTGCCACTCCCACACCGCTGCCGTGGGGCGAGGTCTACGGTGGGTTACAGACCGGCATCATCGACGGCCAGGAGAACCCTCTCTTCTGGATCCAGACCGGTGGCCTGTATGAAGTGTCGCCTCACCTGATCTTCACCGGCCATGGCTGGTTCACCACCGCCATGATGGCCAACAAGGATTTCTTCGATGGCCTGCCCGAGGAAGACCAGCAACTGATCCGTGACGCATCCGAGGCGGCCTACGACCATACTATCGAGCATATCCAGGGCCTGGCCGAGGAGTCACTCGAGAAGATCAAGGAAGACTGCAGTGAGTGTACCTTCACGCGTCTGACCGAGGAGCAGATCCAGGCCTTCCGCGAGCGCGCCCCGCAGGTCGAGGAAGCCTTCCTCGAGATGACCGGTGAAGATGGCGCGGCACTGCTCGAGCAGTTCAAGGCCGACCTCGAAGCGGTCAACGAGGAATAACCATACTTTGACGCCGTGGTGGGGGGCAGCCATCGCTGCCCCCTTCGTGTTCGTCGGTAGCGTCATAGCGTCCACCAAGCGTTGAGGGCTGGCGCCACTCGCTGGCGCGTTTCTATTAGCCTTGGAAGCATGGGTATCGCGACTACCCGGCAAAGGCCTCGCTGAATGGCTCGTGGAAAGGAGTGCGGCTTCATGTCCGAAGAAGAATCAGAAAAGAACTATCGCTCGGGCCTACCTGGTTTTCTGGGAACTATCGATACCGCCATCAGCCGAATCGAATCGGTCATCCTGGCACTCGGGGTGTTATTGATGGCCGTCAACACCGTCGCCAACGTCATCGGGCGTTTCGTGTTCGGCCAGAGCATCTTTTTTTCCGGCGAGATCAACCGCATCCTGATCATCATGATTACCTTCGCCGGCATCGGCTATGCCGCCCGCCATGGTCGCCACATTCGCATGTCGGCCATCTACGACGCCCTACCCGTGGGCGGCCGCAAGGCCCTGATGATCGTCATCTCACTGTTCACCTCCCTGGTCATGTTCTTCCTGCTCTATTATTCGATCATTTATATCCTCGACCTGTATTCCAGGGGACGCATCCTGCCCGCCCTGGGCTTCCCCATCTTCATTATCTACGTCTGGGCGCCGATCGGCTTCCTGGTCACCGGCATCCAGTATTTGCTGACGGCGATCAAGAACCTGACCTCGAGAGACGTCTATCTCTCGACCTCGGTCGTCGACGGGTACAAGGATACGGAAACGGAAGTCTGACGCAGGGCTAGCGGCCTGGAGGAACGTTCGATGACGACGATAATGGTCACCACCATGATAGTCCTGCTTCTGCTGGGCTTCCCGATGATGATTCCGCTGGTCACCGCGGCAGCCGTCGGTTTCTACTTGATGTTCAATGGCTTCGGCCAGATGGACACCCTGATCCAGCAGATGATGGCCGGCATTCGCCCCGCGTCGTTGATCGCGGTGCCGATGTTCATCCTCGCCGCCGACATCATGACCCGCGGTCAATCGGCGAATCGTCTGATCGACATGGTCATGGCCTTCATCGGCCACATCAAGGGCGGTCTGGCGGTCAGCACGGCGGCTTCCTGCACGCTGTTCGGTGCCGTATCCGGCTCCACCCAGGCCACGGTGGTGGCGGTCGGCTCGCCGTTGCGCCCCAAGATGCTCAAGGCCGGCTACTCCGACTCCTTCACCCTGGCGCTGATCATCAACTCCAGTGACATCGCCTTTCTGATCCCGCCAAGCATCGGCATGATCATCTACGGCGTCATCTCGGGCACCTCCATCGCCGAGCTGTTCATCGCCGGCATCGGGCCGGGAATCCTGATCCTGCTCATGTTCTCGGTGTATTGCATGAGCTACTCCTTCATCAAGGACGTTCCCACCGAGGCCAAGGCCAGTTGGCGAGAGCGCTTCACCGCCGTCCGTCAGGCGCTATGGCCACTGGGCTTCCCGGTAATCATCGTCGGCGGTATCTATGGCGGCATCTTCAGCCCCACCGAAGCCGCGGCAGCCTGTGTGCTCTATGCGGTCATCCTCGAATTCGTGGTCTTCCGCTCACTGAAACTGCCGGATATCTACGCCATCGCCAAGTCCACCGGGTTGATCACCGCGGTGGTCTTCATCCTGGTCGCGGTGGGCAACGGCTTCTCCTGGATCATCTCCTTCGCGCATATCCCGCAGCAGATCCTGGCCGCCGTGGGCATCCAGGAGGCCGGCCCCATAGGCGTGATGATCGCCATCTGCGTGGCCTTTTTCGTTGCCTGCATGTTCGTCGACCCCATCGTGGTGATCCTGGTGCTGACCCCGATCTTCGCACCAGCCGTGGCCAGCACGGGGCTCGACCCCGTGTTGGTAGGCATCCTGATCACCCTGCAGGTGGCGATCGGCTCGGCGACACCACCCTTTGGCTGCGATATCTTCACCGCCATCGCTATCTTCAAGCGACCCTATTTCGATGTGATCAAGGGCACCCCACCATTCGTCTTCATGTTGATCCTGGCCGCGGCCCTGTTGATCATGTTCCCACAGATCGCCCTGTTCCTCAGGGACCTGGCCTTCGCCGACTAAATCCGCATGAAGGGGCTGTGTCATGTTCAAGAAGATTCTGGTACCAGTCGATGGTTCGAAGGGGGCCCTGGCAGCGCTGAAGAAAGCGGTTGAGCTTCAGAAACTGACCGACGCCGAGCTGTACATCTTGTGCGTATTCAAGCACCACAGCCTGCTCGAGGCATCATTGTCGATGGTGCGTCCCAAGCAACTCGACATCCCCGACGACGCCCTCAAGGAATACGCCACCGAGATCGCCGTGCAGGCCAAGCACGAGGCAATCGAACTGGGCGCCAGCAAGGTACGGGCCTTCGTCAAGGGTGGACGCCCTTCGAATACCATCGTGCGCTTTGCCAGGAAACGCGATGTCGACCTGATCGTGATCGGTTCCCAGGGTACCAATGGCGAAAAGACGGCTTCCATCCTGGGCAGCGTTTCCCAACGAGTCGCCAGTATGGCCAAGTGCCCGACTTTGGTGGTATGACACCCGACAAGCCGCAGCACTATGGGTGGGATGCGGAACCTGACGAGTCCTGATAGAGTCCGAAGGGTTTACCACATTCACGCGTTAAGGACTCCTCATGAAAACACTGGTGACCGCCACCGCTCTTGGAACCCTGCTGAGCGTTTCGACCTTCGCCCTGGCCGCGCCACTGGAAAGCGAAGAAGCCAAGCTCAGCTATAGCCTGGGGGTGACTCTGGGACAGAGCCTGGTGCAGGACGTCGCCGATCTCGATATCGATGCCTTCACTCAAGCAATCGAGGATGTCTACGCCGAGAACGATCTGGCCATGAGCGAAGAGGAGATGGCCGAAGCCCTGACCCGCTTCCAGCAGCAGGCCATGGCCGAACGTCAGCGTCAGGCCGAGGAACTCGCCGCCGACAACCTCGCCGCTGGGGAGACCTTCCTCGCTGAAAACGCCGAGAAGGAGGGCATCGAAGTCACCGACTCCGGCCTGCAATACAAGGTACTGGAAGAGGGTGACGGCGCTTCGCCGAGCGCCGACTCCAATGTCGAGGTCCACTACGAGGGCAGCCTGCTCGATGGCACCGTGTTCGACAGCTCCTACGAGCGGGGCGAACCGGTCAGCTTCCGTGTCAACCAGGTCATCGAAGGCTGGCAGGAAGCGCTGCAGATGATGAGCGTCGGTGATACCTGGATGCTCTACATTCCGCCGGAGCTTGCCTATGGGCCTCGCGGTCAGGGTCCCATCGGTCCCAACGAAACCCTGACATTCAAGGTCGAGTTGCTCGACGTCAACGAATGAGGCGTTCCCTTGCGATCGCCGGCCTGGTGCTGGGGCTCGCCGCCCCAGCCATTGCCGATGATCCAACGCTCTCGCCGTTGCCCGTGCTAACGATCGACCCCGATGCCATCAGCGTCATCGGGGTTTCTTCCGGCGGCTACATGGCCACACAACTGGCGGTGGCCTTTCCCGAGCGATTCCACGGCCTGGGAGTATTCGCCGCCGGCCCTTGGGGTTGCGCCCAAGGAGCATTGAGTCGCGCCCTGAGACAATGCATGCAAGCCAGCCTTGGCCCTCCTGAACTTAACGACCTGGCCGAACGCCATGCCGAGTATCGGGACAACGGCCAGGTTGGCCCCCGCGAAGAATTGACCCACCAACGTGTCTATATCTGGCATGGCGAGGCCGATACCACTGTCGATCCAACCCTTGGCGCAACGCTTGCCGAGCAATATCGCGCCTGGCTTGACGACGGCGACGCACAGTTGCGTCTCGAGATGGGTGAAAATGCAGGCCACGGCTGGCCAGTAGACAACCAAGGCGACACATCCACTCTGGCCGACTGTGCCGAAGGCGGCAGCCCCCATCTACTGGCATGCGATGTAGACGGTGCCGGTGACGCATTGTCATGGCTTTACGAGAACCTCGAGCCACCCGAACGGGCTCGGCCCGGTATGCTGTGGACATTCGACCAGGCCCCCTTCGACGGTGGCCGAAGCTTCGACGAACAAGGCTATCTATTCGTGCCCAAGGTCTGCGAAGAGGGTGCCGAATGTGGCCTGGTGGTAGCCCTGCACGGCTGCGACATGGGCCGTGAACGAATCGGTGAAACCTTCGTACGGCATAGTGGGCTCAACGAATGGGCTGCCACCAACGAGCTGATAGTGCTTTATCCCCAGGCCACCGCCAGCCTACCCAACCCCCGAGGCTGCTGGGACTGGTGGGGATACGCCGAGAGCGCTTGGCAACCCGACCCGCTTCATGACACGCGGGATGGTCGGCAGGTAAGCGCCATCATGGACATGGTCGAACAGCTCGCTGGCCTGGCGCCGCCCGTGGAATCGGCACGCCACTAGGCTCCCAGTTCGTTCTCCAGCGCCGCAATCAGGCCGTGGGGATTGGGAGAATACAACACCCGCTGGAGAATCCGGCCTTCGCGGTCGACCAGATACATCGAGGAGCTGTGATCCACGGTGTATTCCATCTCGGAATCTTCCATCTCCACCTTGCGCCAGAAAATGCCATAACGCCCGGCGATGTCCTCTAGCTGTGCCTGACTACCTCGTGCACCGATGAAGGATTCCCCGAAATAGCTGACATACTCATCCAAACGCTCGAGTGTGTCGCGCTCGGGATCGACGGTGATAAAGACCGGCACGACACGCGCCGCCAGATCGTTATCCAGTCGCTGCAGTGCCTGGCGTATCACGGCCAGTGTCATTGGACAGACATCCGGGCAATAGGTATAGCCGAAGAACAGCACCGCGAGTTGATCGTCCTCGAGTTGTGATAGCGAGAAATCACCCTGGGTGGAAGGCAGGGTCACCTCGCCTCCGACTGGTGCATCGCCATCGGACGCCTGCTGCTGAAAGGCCCACACCCCGATTGCCGCGGCTACCAGAAGCACGGCCCCCAGGCTTACCCAGATAGCCAGACGCTTCATCACAACCTCCTTCTCACGTTGAAATCGAACCAGCTCCCCTTGCGGCCATCGGATGTTTCAATGATCACCTGCGCTCGCCAGGGCATGACCGCTTCGGTGCAGACGCCGATCTGGGCATCGCCCCGGAAGCGCCCCTCCTCCTGCAGCGTCAAGGGAAAGCGGTTAAATCCCATGTTCATGTTGCGACCAACGAACTCCACCATGACCGCCGTGGCCTCGATGCCTTCGACCTGAACCTCGACCGGCAGGGTTTCCAGCGCCTGAAGTTCTCCTTCGATGTCCAGGACGAGACGGGCATCCAGCCCCAGGCTGGCTTCGCAAGGCCCTTGCTGCAAATCGCAGGGCTTGGTCGGCGGGTACCAGGTCACATCTTCGCTACTGCCTCGCAGGTAATAGTCAACGAGATACCACAGCGCCACGACCATCGTGATCAATGTGACCACGATCAACAGTTTGAGCAGCGGCGAACGATGGGTGTCATCGTCCGAGTGTGGCAGAGAAGTTGGCATGATGGCGAAAGAAGCACTCCAGAAAGCTCATTGAAACGGTAAGCTTATCAGCTCTTGCTTGCACAAGGGCTGCGAACGGATGTCGCAGCTCGGCCACTACCACGAGGAGGCGACATGACAGGCGTCGACAACGCCCTTGGCCCGCTGTTTCTGCTGATTCTACTCGGAGCCGTACTGGGTTGGCGACGCATCCCTGGCGGTGATTTCTGGCCTCAGCTAGAACGCATCATCTATTTCCTGCTGTTTCCCGCCATGCTGGTCTCCACCTTGGCCACCGCCGACGTCAGCCAAGTACCGGTAGCACGCGTAGCCATAGCGTTGCTCGGTGCCATGCTGCTGTTCGCCGTTGCTCTATGGGGGCTGCGTTCGAGGCTGCGTCTCGAAGCGCCGGTCTTCACTTCAGTCTTCCAAGGAGCTTTGCGTTTCAATACCTACGTCGGCGTAGCCGGCGCCAGCGCCCTGCACGGCAGCAGCGGTGCCACTGTGGCTGCGGTGGCCGTGGCACTGATGGTGCCAGTGGTCAATGTGCTGTGCGTGATGAGTTTCATTGCCGCCGGCACCTTGGGTCCGGCCAGTCTCGGTCGCAGCCTGGCCGCCCTGCTGCGCAATCCCTTGATCCTGGCATGCGTGGCCGGCATCGCCTTGAATCTCAGCGGTGTCGGTTTGCCGGGCTGGAGCGAGGCCAGTGTCTCGCTGCTGGGCCGCGCCGCGCTTCCAATGGGCCTGGTGGCCGTTGGGGTAGCGCTTCGCCCCCAAGCACTGACTCGCCTGAACGGAGGTGTATGGACCGCCAATCTGGTCAAGCTGCTGCTGATGCCGGCCCTGGTCCTGGCCCTGACGGTGCCCTTGGGGCTCGACCCGGTCAGCCGCGACATTGCTTTGCTGTTCGCCGCCCTGCCCACCGCCACATCCGCCTATATCCTCGCCCGCCAGCTCGGCGGCGATGCCGAGCTGATGGCCGCGTTGATCACTGGACAGACCTTGCTGGCGATGGTGACGCTGCCCCTTTGGCTATCTTTGACGGGTGGATAGCTACCACAAATAAAAAATATTCTCGTTTAGCTTGACGCCACAAATGAGAATGATTATCTTGAAACCGTGGCGCTCGCCAGGTGCCACACCCATCGCAGAGGATGTCAGGTTCTCTGCCATGGTTTCTCCTCATCAAGCTAGTCACGGTCTTGACGCCACCCACCCGGGTGGCGTTTTTTTGTCTTGATCACACTGGTTTTGACGCCATCCACCGGGTGGCGTTTTTTTGTCTTGATCACACTGGTCTTGATGCTGCCCGCCACGGACCACACTCGCGCAGGCGCTCGCGCAGCAATGTTGCCAGCGCTTCCACCGCCGGGCGCGACGCTTCTTCTATGCGTCTGCCGAAATGCAGTCGCGCTTCACAGGTCCGCAAGGGCGGCAAGCCCTCGTCCCGACCGATCTCGCGCATGGCCGGCGTCAGGCGCTGGCGGTCGATCACACTGATCGCCAGACCGGCCTCCACCGCCTTCTCCACGGCGTGGATGCTGGTACTGGTGAAGACCGCGTGCCAGGCCGTGCCGGCCGCTTCCAAGGCTTCGATAGCCAGCTCCCGATACGGACAGTCGACCTCGTGAAGCGCTAGGGGGACACTGGCGCGTTCAGTCAGCCGTCCTACGCGCGGGCCAGCCCATACCGGCGAGGTCTGCCATAATGCCTCCCCTCCCGGTAGCGGATGCGGACGATCCAGCACCACCGCCAGTGTCAGCTGAGAACGGGTCAACTGGCGCGCCAGTTCGCCACTGGTGGCGGTGACCGCTTCGAGCAGGACATCGGGATGGTGCGCCATGAACTCCGGCAACACATCGACGAGCAGTTCACGTGCATAGTCCTCCGGTAGGCCTAAACGCACCTTGCCGCCCAGCCCGCGACCGGTGAAGCGCGACAGCATCCCGTCGTGCAACCGCAATAGCTCCCGCGATTCCTGTAACAAGGCCTCCCCCGTGGCGGTCAGCGTCACGCCGCGAGGGCCTCGCTCCAGCAATCGCGAGCCTAGCACTTCCTCTAACCGCTTGATTTGCATACTGATGGCACTGATAGTGCGATGCCGTTGTTCTGCGGCAGCGGCAAGCGATCCCAATTGCGCGGCTACCTGAAAGCTACGCAGCAACTCGAGATCCAGCGCCGAGGCTTGGACTTCAGCCATATTGAAGTCTCTCTACAGATTATTTCAATTTATTGAAGCCGCTTTCTGGGTCAGGCTCAAGGACGAATTTCGCCTGATGGGAGAGACGATGATGCCCCCCACCCTGCTGACACCTCTGGTCGCCCTGGGCTTCGTGGTGTGCTGGAGTTCGGGATTCGTCGGTGGAAAGCTGGCCACCGAGGCCGCCATGCCGGTCCTGGCCCTGTTTGCCTGGCGTTTCTGTCTGGCGAGCCTGGTGGTGGGGCTCTGGTGGAGACTGAGAGGAACGAGCCCGTTAGCCTGGCGAGACGTCCTCCGCGAGGCGGGAATCGGCACCCTGACCATGGGTGGCTACCTGCTGGGCGTGATCCTGGCGATCCAGTTCGGCGTCAGCGCCGGTGTGACTGCCCTGATTGCCGCCCTGCAGCCCTTGCTGGCGGCGGCGCTGGCTGGTCCCTGGCTCGGCGAACGCCTCCCCCCGCGCGGCTGGGCGGGCATGGCGATCGCCACCCTGGGGGTCTTGATGTGCGTGCTCGACGATATCGAGCGCGGGACCGGCACCCCATTGTGGGCGTATACGCTGCCGCTGCTGGCGGTGGTCTCGGTCACCCTCGGCAGCATACTTGCCGTGCGTTGGTCAACGGCGCTGCCGATGGCTGCGACGCTGACGGCCCAACTCGCCGCCGCGACCGCCATCTTCGTGGTCGCCGCCCTGATCGAAGGCGCTGGTCGCCTGCCTCCACCCGCTTTCGAGCCGGTCACGCTGGCGGCGATCGGCTGGCTGGTCGTGCTATCGAGCCTCGGCGGCTATGGGTTTTTCGTTGCCAGCCTGCGGCGGCTTGGCGTTACCCTGACCTCGACGCTGGTCTACCTGACGCCACCCGTGACCCTGCTGTGGGCCGCGGTCATGTTCGGCGAGACCCCGGGACCTCGGGGGGTCGCTGGCATGGGTATCGCCATTATCGGTGTCGGCCTGGCTATACGCAGCGCTCGAAGATCAGGTCCCACACGCCATGTCCCAGGCGCTCGCCACGCGCCTCGAACTTGGTCAGGGGGCGAAACTCCGGGCGCGGAACATAGGGCGCCGTGTCGGCGGATGCGACATTGCGAAAGCCCGGTGCGGCGGACATGACCTCGGCCATGTGTTCGGCGTAGTTCTCCCAATCGGTGGCCATGTGCAGGGTGCCACCGTGCTTGAGGCGGGTACGCACCAACTCGACGAAAGCCGGCTGCAGGATGCGCCGCTTGTGATGCTTCTTCTTCGGCCAGGGGTCGGGGAAGAACAGCTGCAGGGTATCGATCGAGGCCTCTGGCAGGCACTCGTCGAGCACCCGCAACGCATCTTCACGGTACACGCGCAGGTTGGACAGGCCACGCTTGTCGGCCTCGTCGAGCAGCTTGCCGACCCCCGGGGCATGTACCTCGATGCCAATGAAGTCGGTCTCCGGATGGCGCTCGGCCTGTTCGATCAGCGATGCCCCCATGCCGAAGCCGACCTCCACCACTCGGGGGGCCTGGCGCCCGAACACGGCGTCCAGGTCCTGGCGCCCGTCGTCGAGCGTCAGCCCCAGTCGCGGCCAGACTTCCTCCAGGCCGCGCGTCTGGGCGGCGGTCATGCGCCCGGCACGCAGCACATAGCTCTTGATACCGCGGCGATGCAGTGGCACCTGGGGAGCGCCGATGGAGGTGGGCATGTCAGTCGTATCGTGGCGTTGGTCGTTCATACACCCTTTACCCGTTGATACGGCCGGCGAAAGGAGAAGAGGGTTCGGCGCTCTGGCGACGCGGCATGCGCCCGGCAAGGAAGGCCTCGCGACCAGCCTCCACTGCCTTGCGCATGGCCTGGGCCATCAGTACCGGTTGGCGGGCATGGGCGATGGCGGAATTCACCAGCACCGCGTCATAACCCAATTCCATGGCCATGGCGGCATCCGAAGCGGTGCCAATACCGGCATCCACCAGCACGGGCACCTCGGCCTGCTCGACGATCAAGCGCAGGTTGTACGGATTCTGCAAGCCATGGCCGGAACCGATCAGCGAGCCCAGCGGCATCACCGCGCAACAGCCACGTTTCTCCAACTCCTTGGCGATGATGGGGTCATCGCTGGTATAGACCATGACATCGAAGCCGTCCCGGATCAGTTCATCGGCGGCCTTGAGTGTCTCCACCACGTTGGGGTAGAGGGTGTCGGTGTCGCCCAGCACCTCGAGCTTGACCAGCTTGTGGCCGTCGAGCAGTTCACGGGCCAACTTGCAGGTTCTGACCGCGTCCTTGGCGGTATAGCAACCGGCAGTGTTGGGCAGCAGGGTGTAGCGCTCGGGTGAAATGACGTCGAGCAGATTGGGCTCGCTCTCATCCTGCCCCAGATTGGTGCGCCTTACGGCGAAGGTGACGATCTCGGCACCGCTGGCCTCGACGGCCCGCGCCGTCTCGTCGAAATCCTTGTACTTGCCGGTTCCCACCAACAGGCGCGACGTGAATTGACGGCCAGCCACATTCAGCGGCCGATCCTGGAACAGTTCAGACATCTCGTCTCCTTGCGCGGTTATTTAGCCACCGCCAATGGCATGTACGATTTCTACGCAGTCGCCGTCGGCAAGCCGGGTGTCGCCATGCTGGCTGCGCGGCACGATTTCCTCGTTGACCTCGACAGCGATGCGTCGACCGGCCAGCCCAAGCGACTCGATGAGATCATGGATCGTGACATCGCCGTCGAGCGCTGTCATCTCACCGTTGAGCTGAATCTGCATGGCTGCCTCCGAATCTCCTCACAAACGGACCGCTTCCGCAGCGGGCCTATATTTTAACGCCAATCGCCTCGTCAGGCATCCTTCGGTGGTCACCCATCGGGGTCGGCCAGTTCGGGGCGCTTGAGCGACAATGCTGCCCGGATGCGCGATGCTTGCAGCTATTGTCAACCCATAGTTCTCGGGAGACCCGCCACATGCCTCATCGACTCGCCTGGATCGCCGTTGCCCTAAGCGGTTTCGTCACTGTCGTCGCCGGTGCCTTCGGTACCCACGGGTTGGAGGGAAGAACTCCGCCGGAGTTGGTCCGGGCCTTCGAAACCGCCGTACGCTACCAGGCCTGGCACACCCTGGCCTGCCTCGGCATCCTGGTCTGGCAACAGGTCCGCGAAGTGAAGGGGCAATACCTGGTGCTGGGGCTGTGGGCGGCGGGCATGCTGCTGTTCTCGGGGTCGCTCTATCTGCTGGTGCTGACCGGTGCGCGCGTCTTGGGTCCGGTGACACCAGTCGGGGGAGTGCTGCTGATGCTCGGCTGGCTGGCGCTGGCGTGGTGTGCCTGGCGAGCTCAGTCGTTATCGGGCAAGGCATAGGTCGCGGTGACGATGGCCACCGGCGCCTCGTCGCCGGCGGAGAACAGTTGGACCTCACCCACCACCAGGCGTCGCCCCAGCTTGACGATGCGTGCGTTGGCGATCAGGTCGCGGTCGCCACGCGCGCGACGCAGGAAGTGACAGTTCATGTCGGTGGTCACCGCCATCGGCTCAGGGCCGATCTGAGCGAGAATGGCCACATACAGGCAGACATCCGCCAGTCCCATCATGCTGGGGCCGGAAACGCAGGCACCGGGGCGCAGGTGTTCGTCCTCGATGGCCAGGCTCATGGTGGCACGTCCGTCGTCGATGCCTTCGATGGTGCCCTGACGATGAGGAAAGACCTCATCGAGAAATTCCTCGATGGCGGCGGCGGTCATCACGGGCATGAGGCTCTCCTGGCGGCTCGATACGGTGGATATTGCGCCTCAAGATAGCGCAAGCCACGCTTTCCGCACAGTCGCCCGAATCATTCTATGGTCGAGCGCTGCGGCGTTTACGAAATCTTCCGTTAACATGACGATGCAAGGGTTGTGCACTATGGCGGAAGAAACAATGACAACACCTATCCCAGTGACGGATCAGACCAGATACCACATTGCCGTGGTGGACGACGAAGTCGACATGCGGGAAGTCCTGCAAGACGCGCTGCAGGAGGCAGGCTATCGGATCAGTTCCCTGCCCAGCGGCCAGGCGTTGCATGAGCTGCTGGCAAGGGATCCCGTGGATCTGATCGTGCTCGACCTGAAGCTGGATGGCGAAAGCGGCTTGCAGGTGGCCCGGAACGTTCGGGCGACCAGTCCGGTCCCGATCATGATGCTGACCGGCAAAGGTGATGAAACCGATCGCATCCTGGGCCTGGAACTCGCGGCCGACGACTTCCTGATGAAGCCCTTCAATCTGCGAGAGCTGATGGCACGGGTGCATGCCCTGCTGCGCCGCTCCAAACAGCTCAGCGTGACCCTCCAGACCGTCGCCGACCAGGGTCATGAATGCCTGTGGTTCGACGGCTGGCGGCTCGATCTTACCGAGCGCATGCTCTATAACCCTGACAACCAGCCGGTCAACCTCACCTTCGGCGAGTTCAACCTGCTGGAGAGCCTGGTATCGTCGGCCAACCATGTGCAGAGCCGCGACAACCTGCTGGAACGTACCCGTGGCACCGATAGTAACTCTTTCGACCGCAGTATCGATGTACTGATTCTGCGTCTGCGCCGCAAGCTTGAAGCCAACCCGAAGCAACCCCGCTACATCCTGACCGAACGCGGTCTGGGATATGTGTTCCGGGCCCAGGTGCTCAGGCGTTGAGCATGGCACGTTGGACCTTGCAACGGCGTGCTCTGCTGGCGCTGATCCTGGCCACACTACTGGCGATCGGCCTGGTGATGGTCGCTTGGTTCGGCCTGACCCGAACCCGTAATGCCGTCAGCGAGTTCGAGGCCCGCACACTGCCGGAGGTCCGCACCGCGTTGACGCTATCCGAGGAAGTCGCTCAACTGGCTGCCTTGGCCCCCTATGTCGCCTCAGCCGCCAAACCCTTCTTGTTGCAGATCGAACGCGACCGCCTCACCCAGCGATTCCGGTCGTTAGTGGCGGTGGCTTCCTCGATCCGCGATCGCGCCTTCCGACAAGAACTGGAAGCCCAGCTCAATGCACTGCGTACCGACGTCGAGCGCCTGACCGACTTGGTGGAAACCGAGCTTTTCATTCGCGAGGATCTACTGACGGCCCGATTCGAAGTCGCCCAGATCGTCGGCCAGGCCACCGAACCGGAAGGGAGGCACTCCCTTACCCGCTGGCAGATATTGCAAGCGCTGTATCAAGGCCTCAGCGATCCCGACCAGTGGCTCGAGCAATGGGCCACCTTGGCCGAACCTCCCGACCCGATGATGGAGCACGCAGAGGACTACCAGCGCTTCCTGGAACTGGCGGAAGCCAGTGCGACCAGGCTGGCGCTAATCGGCCAGCAGAAAGCCTTCCTACTGGCTAGCCTACGTGCCGGATCCGACCGCCTGACCCACGAAGTCAATGGCTTCGCCAGCGAGCTCCAGCGTCAGGTCGTGGCTCAGCAGCAGTCGGTGCACGCTCAGGTCAACCGCGTACTGTTCGGCATGATGCTGATGACCGGTCTGTTGATCCTGGGCGTCATCCTGCACTACATGAGTAACCTGAAGACGGTACGCGATCTGGGGGTCGTCACTCAGGACATGACGCAACTGGCCCAAGGTGGGGAAGCCCCCAAACGGATCGCCATCACCCGGCGCGACGAGATCGGCGCCTTGGCCAGGGCCTATGAGGTATTCCGCGAGCATGCTGGTCGCATCGAGCAGGTCGGGCATGACCTGCGCGCCCAGAAACATCTGCTGGAGACGGTATTCAACGAGATCCAGGATGGGCTCAGTGTCTTTTCCGCCGACGACCGCTTGATCGCCTGGAATCGCCGCTACCTGGATATCTTCGGACTGACCCAGGACAGCATCAGGCCCGGGATGCCGCTGGCCGAAGTGCAGTGCCTGATCACCCGCCAGCCTCACCGCAATCTGACGCTGGCCAATCGCTCGGTCGACATGAGCGCGATCAACGTGCGCCGCCACCAGGCCTACCAGAGCTTCGAACGCCACTATGACGACGGTCGGGTGATCGAGTTTCGCAGCCAGCCCATGCCAGGCGGCGGTTTCGTGACGCTGTACAGCGACCTCACCGACCGCCGCACCATCGAGCAACAACTGCAGCAGGCCCAGAAGATGGAAGTGCTGGGCCAGTTGACCGGCGGTGTGGCGCATGACTTCAACAATCTGCTGGCGGCGATTCTCGGCAATCTGCAATTGCTCGAGCAGCAAACGGGCCTATCCGATCGTGCACGCAAATACACTGAACGAGCGCTGGATGTCGGCGAACGGGGCACGCAGTTAGTACAGCGTCTGCTCGCGTTCAGTCGCAAGCAGCACCTGCAGCCGGAATGGGTCGATATCGATGCCCTGATCGACGGCTTAGAAGAACTGCTCGAATACAGCGTCTCGGCCCAGACCCGGCTGGTGATCCGGCTGCAGGCCTCGGACATACGGCTGTATATCGACCCCTCGCAGTTGGAAAACGCCATTCTCAACCTGGCACTGAACAGCAGTGCGGCAATGCCGGAAGGCGGTCAGTTGGTCATCGCCACCAGTCTCACCGAAGGCGCGACAGCCAAGCTGGTCATCACCGTAAGCGATACCGGTCAGGGCATTCCTGCCGAGCTGCAAGCGCGGGTCCTGGAGCCCTTCTTCACCACCAAGCCCATGGGGCAGGGCAGCGGCCTGGGCTTGAGTAGCGTCTATGGCTTCGTCACCCAGAGCGGAGGCGAATTCAGCATGGAGTCCGAACCTGGCCAAGGCACGGCGGTACGCTTGAGCTGGCCGGTACAGGCCGCCACGGCGCAATCCACAGCCACGCCCCACCCCCTTCTGTCCTTGATGGTACCACCCGGTAGGACCGTGGTAGTGGTGGAAGACAATGCCGAGGTCAGGCACGTGACAGCCGACCTTATCGCCGCTCACCAGCACCCCGTCGCAGCGTTCCCGCGTGCCGAGCAGGCCCTCGAATGGTTGCATCGCCACGCCAAGGTGACCGGCTTGGTTCTCACCGATGTCAATCTGAATGGTGCATTCAGCGGTGTCGACTTGCGCGAACACGTACGTCACCACTGGCCGGCGATTCCGGTCGTGCTGGCATCGGGCATGCCGCGCGAGGCACTCGAGCGCGAGTACGGTCTCTCCATGGGTGACGCTTTCCTGCAGAAGCCTATCCGTCCCGAGCAATGGCAAGCCTTTTTCGCCAGCTCCTCTACCGAGCGCTGAGGCGACTCACGGCAAATATTACAAATGTTTCAAATTGCCCCCGCGTGCTGAAATCGTTGGTTAGCAGGGCGCTGCCATGGTGTCTCGTGTCACTGGTCCAACAACAACATCAAGGAGTACGCCATGAAGAAGTCCCTGTCCGCGCTGGCCTTGGGATTGGCAGCGACGCTCGCCACCCCTGCCGTATTGGCCGACGAGGTACTGGTAGGGCTCATCACCAAGACCAATACCAACCCCTTCTTCGTCAAGATGCGCGAAGGCGCGCAAGTGCAAGCTTCCATGCGGGGTGCCGAGCTGCGCACCTTCGCCGGTCGCTTCGACGGTGATAACGACTCTCAGGTACAAGCCATCGAGAACCTGGTGTCCGCTGGAGCCCAGGGCATCCTGATCACTCCCAACGATCCGGTGGCGATCGTTCCCACCGTCGAGCGAGCCCGCGAGGCCGGTGTTCTGGTCATTGCCCTGGATACACCCTTGAACCCGGCCGACGCCGCCGATGCCACCCTGGCCACCGACAACTTCAAGGCCGGTGAACTGATCGGCCAGTGGGCCCGGACCAGAATGGGCGACAACGCCGACAATGCCAGAATCGCGCTGTTGGACCTGAATTCCAGCGAGATCACCGTGGATGTTGCCCGCAACCAGGGCTTCCTGCAGGGCTTCGGCATCGACCTCAACGATCCCAACGATATCGGCGACGAAGACGACCCGCGTATCGTCGGCAACGACGTGACGCAGGGCTCCGAAGAGGGCGGTCGACGGGCCATGGAGAACCTGCTGCAAAAGGACCCTAGCATCAACCTGGTCTACACCATCAACGAACCGGCCGCCGCCGGCGCCTATGAAGCCCTGAAAGCCGTAGGACGCGAAGATGCCGTGACCATCGTCTCGGTCGATGGCGGATGTCCGGGCGTGCACAACGTCGAGGACGGCGTGATCGGTGCCACCTCGATGCAGTTCCCGCTGCGCATGGCTTCCATGGGCGTCGAGGCGGTGGTCAATTACGTCAACACCGGCGAGAAACCACGCATGTCCCAAGGGCTCGACTTCGTGAACACCGGCGTGGAGCTGATCACCGACGCTCCCGTGGAGGGGCTATCCTCGCGCTCGTCCAGCGAAGGCCTGGAGCAATGCTGGGGCTGATGATCCCTGTCTTTCGGCACCCTCGCCCGAGGGTGCCCCGTTTCATGAGCAGGTGAGTTATGACACAACCCAATCGATCAGATCCCCACAGCATTGCCGCCCATGAGCATGTGGCGGAATCGTCGGCTGGCCAGGTGGCCCAGTTCGAAGTGGAAACACTCTCCCTGGGCCAGCGGATTCATCGTTTCTTCCATGCCAACCCGACGGCGGCACCGGCGCTGGTGCTGATCGTATCCGTGCTGGCCTTCATGTTGCTGGTGGGCGAACGCTTCCTGGCTCCGTTCAACCTTTCACTGGTGCTGCAGCAGGTCACCATCATCGGCACCCTGGGCATCGCCCAGACGCTGATCATTCTGACCATGGGCATCGACCTCTCTGTCGGCGCCATCATGGTGCTCTCGTCAGTGGTCATGGGGCGCATGGCCGTCGACTTCGGCCTTCCTCCGTCTCTGGCACTGGCCATCGGCCTGCTGACGGGTGCCGCCTGTGGGCTGCTCAACGGTACCTTGGTGACGCGGCTGAAATTGCCTCCCTTCATCGCCACCCTGGGTACCTGGAATATCTTCTTTGCGTTGAACCTGTGGTATTCGAAGAGTGAAGCCATTCGCTCGCAGGATATCGAGGCAACGGCACCGTTACTGCAATGGGGGGGCACCGCCTTCGAGCTGTTCGGGGCTCGCTTCACCTACGGTTCGATCCTCATGATCGTCATGTTCTGCGCCGTCTGGTATGCACTGAACTGGACCGCCTGGGGGCGCCACGTCTATGCCACCGGCGATGACAAGGACGCCGCGGAACTGGCCGGCATCCGCACCCGCCGTGTCTTGCTGTCGGTCTACATCGTAGCCGGCATCATCTGCGCGATCGCCGCCTGGCTGTTGATCGGGCGCACCGGCTCGGTGAGCCCCCAGGCGGGTTATACCGCCAACCTCGACAGCATCACCGCCGTGGTGATCGGCGGCACCTCACTGTTCGGCGGACGAGGCTCCATTTTCGGCACCCTGATCGGCGCCTTGATCGTCGGTGTGTTCCGCAACGGGCTGGCATTGGCCGGAGTCGACGTGCTGTGGCAGGAGTTCACCGTCGGCATGCTCATCATCGTGGCAGTGACCACCGACCAATGGATTCGGAGGACGTCGGCATGAACACCTCATCTCCTATTTTGCAGGCGACCGGTCTGGTCAAGCGCTATGGGCGGGTAACCGCACTCGACCGGGCGGATTTCGATCTGTACCCCGGCGAGGTCCTGGCAGTGATCGGCGACAACGGTGCGGGCAAATCGTCATTGATCAAGGCCCTGTCTGGCGCGGTGATCCCCGATGCAGGCGAAATCCGCATGCACGGCAAGCCAATCCGCTTCAGCAATCCGATGGAAGCACGCGCGGCAGGTATCGAAACGGTCTACCAGACGCTGGCCGTGTCACCGGCACTGGGCATCGCCGACAACCTTTTCCTTGGCCGCGAGCTGCGCAAGCCGGGCATCCTGGGATCCATCTTCCGCATGCTCGACAAAGCGGCAATGCAGCGGCAGGCGCGGCAAGAGCTATCCGAACTGGGGCTGTTGACCATCCAGAACATCAACCAGGCCGTCGAGACACTCTCCGGCGGCCAGCGTCAAGGGGTGGCGGTGGCGCGCTCGGCGGCATTCGGCAGCCAGGTGGTGATTCTGGACGAGCCGACGGCGGCCTTGGGCGTCAAGGAATCGCGACGGGTGCTGAACCTGATCCGACAACTGCGTGACAATGGCCTGCCAATCGTCCTGATCAGTCATAATATGCCGCATGTGTTCGAGGTCGCCGACCGGATTCACGTACACCGCCTGGGTCGCCGCGCCGCCGTGATCCGACCGGATACGCACAGCATGTCCGACGCCGTCGCCATCATGACCGGCGCGATGGAGGTGGAATCCAGCGTCGCGTGATTCGACGCATCGCCGCTCCGAACACCGCCGTGGCGTCGCCTCCTTCGATCGGGAAATTCGCATGCGCAAGCTTCTGTTCATCCTGCTGTCGCTATATGCCACTCAGCTCCATGCCGAACCGCTCAAGATCGGCGTCAGCATGGCGGATCTCGGCAACCCCTTCTTTGCCACCCTGGCAGATGCCATCGGTGACTCGGCGCGGGCGGCATATTCCGGGGAAGTGGTGCTGCAGGTACGCTCCAGCGCCTACGACCTCACACGTCAGGTACGCCAGGTCGATGCCTTCACGGAACAGCGCATGGACATCATCGTGCTGGCCGCCGCCAATAGCGAGGCCATCGGCCCGGCCGTACGGCGAGCCCAGCAAGCCGGCATCGTGGTGGCGGCAGTCGATATCAATGCGCATGGGGCGGATGTCAGCGTGACCACCGACAACGTTCAGGCGGGAGAAGTCGCTTGTCGCTACATGGCTGAACGTCTGGGATATGTCGGCCGAGTGGCGATCATCAACGGCGCTCCGGTATCGTCGGTCACCGACCGGGTGGCCGGCTGTCGCTCGGTGCTGAACGATTATCCCCGGATCCAATTGCTAAGCGACGACTACAATGGCGGCGGAACCCACAGTGGAGGCCTGGAGGCCATGACTTACCTGGTCCGCTCCTATCCGGACCTGGATGCCGTCTTCGCCATCAACGATCCGTCGGCAATGGGGGCGGCCGATGCTGCACGTATGGCCGGATGGACGAACCTGTTCATTGTCTCGGTGGACGGCTCTCCCGAGGGTGTGGAGGCCTTGAAGGAAACGCCGTCACTGCTGGTCGCCTCTGCCGCGCAATTGCCTCGCCGCATGGCCGAAACGGCCATTCGCGAGAGCCTGAGGCACCTGGCCGAGGCCAGGCCTCAGGAGAGCCAAGTGATCCGCCTCCCCACGCACTTGGTCACACGGGAAAATGCCGAGCATTTCGGCCACTGGGGCGACAGCCTGCCAACGCCGTGAAACGCAGCCTCGACACGACAACGCCCCCACCGGTCTCCCGGCGGAGGCGTTCGTTCACTGGCCCGTAGCCCGTAGCCCGTAGCCCGTAGCCCGTAGCCCGTAGCCGAGCTTACTTGGCCTTGTGCACGGCGCGCCAGTGATGCAGCAGCGGCTCAGTGTAGCCGGAGGGCTGTACACGGCCCTTGAAGATCAGGTCGCTAGCCGCCTGGAAGGCCGTGGAAGCGGAGAAGTCGGCCGACATCGGCGTATAGTCGGGGTCGCCCGTGTTCTGCTCGTCGACCACCTTGGCCATGCGCTCCAGGGCTTCTTGGACACGCTGGGCAGTCACCACACCGTGGTGCAGCCAGTTGGCCAGGTGCTGGCTGGAAATGCGCAGCGTGGCGCGGTCTTCCATCAGCCCCACATCGTGGATATCCGGCACCTTCGAGCAGCCTACACCGTGCTCGACCCAACGCACCACGTAACCGAGGATCCCCTGACAGTTGTTGTCGATCTCCTGTTGGATCTCGTCATCGGACCAATTGGCGTTTTCAGCCACCGGTACGGTGAGCAGGTCATCGAGAAGCTCTTCACGAAGGGCAGGCTCACCCTGCCCTTCCAGTTCGCGCTGCACGGCATCCACGTCCACCTGATGATAGTGCAGGGCATGCAGGGCTGCGGCGGTCGGCGACGGTACCCAGGCGGTGTTGGCACCGGCCTTGGGATGACCGACCTTCTGTTCGAGCATGGCAGCCATCAGATCGGGCATGGCCCACATGCCCTTGCCGATCTGGGCGCGACCGCGCAGTCCGCATGCCAGGCCGATCTGGACATTGTTGCGCTCATAGGCATTGATCCAGGCCGCTCCCTTCATGTCGCCCTTGCGGATCATCGGCCCGGCTTCCATGGCGGTGTGCATCTCGTCGCCGGTACGATCGAGGAAGCCGGTATTGATGAACACCACCCGCGAGGCGGCCTCGGCGATACATGCCTTGAGGTTGACCGAGGTGCGGCGCTCCTCGTCCATGATGCCCATCTTCAGGGTATCGCGCGGCATGCCCAGGATGTCCTCGACACGTCCGAACAGTTCGTTGGACAGCGCCACTTCCTTGGGGCCGTGCATCTTGGGCTTTACGATGTACACCGAGCCGGCGCGCGAATTGCGCGGCTGGCCGTCGCCCTTGTTGATGTCGTGCAAGGCGATCAGGCCGGTGACTACGGCGTCGAGGATGCCTTCGGGCAGTTCGTTGCCGTCGGCATCGAGCACCGCCGGGGTGGTCATCAGGTGGCCGACGTTACGTACGAACATCAGCGACCGCCCGGGCAGGGTCAGGCTGCCGCCTTCCGGCGTGACATACTCACGGTCGGCATGCAGACGCCGGGTGATGGTCTTGCCACCCTTCTCGACTTGCTCTTCCAGGTCGCCCTTCATCAAGCCCAGCCAGTTGCGATACACGCCGACCTTGTCCTCGGCATCCACCGCCGCCACCGAGTCTTCGCAGTCCATGATGGTCGTCAAAGCCGCTTCGACCACCAGGTCCTTGACACCTGCGGGGTCGGTCTTGCCAATCGGGTGTTGGTCGTCGAACTGGATTTCCAGATGCAGGCCATGGTTGGCCAGCAGGATGGCATCGGGCTTGGCGCTATCGCCCTGGTAACCGACCAGCTTGCCGGGGTCCTTGAGACCGGTTTCACGGCCACCGTCCAAGGTCACCACGAGGTGCCCATCGCGCACGGTGTAGTCTACGGCATCGCGGTGCGTACCGGTAGCCAGTGGCGCGGCCAGGTCGAGGACGCCGCGCGCATAGGCGATGACCTTCTCGCCACGCTTGGGGTTATAGCTTGTGCCCTTCTCGGCGCCATCCTCTTCGCTGATGGCATCGGTACCGTACAAAGCGTCGTAGAGACTGCCCCAGCGCGAGTTGGCGGCGTTCAGGGCATAGCGGGCGTTGCTGACCGGGACTACCAACTGTGGCCCGGCCTGTTCGGCCACTTCACGGTCGACGTTGGCGGTAGTCGCAGCGACCTTGGCCGGGGCATCCACCAGGTAACCGATCTTCTTCAGGAATGCACGATAGGCGGCCATGTCCCGCACCGGGCCAGGATTCTCACGATGCCAAGCATCGAGCTCGCCCTGCAGACGCTCGCGCTCGGCGAGCAGTTCGCGATTTTTCGGGGTTAGATCATGAAAGAGAGCATCCACGCCCACCCAGAAGGCCTCGGCATCCACGCCACTGCCGGGCAGGGCCTGGTCGGTGATGAAACGGTCCAGTTCTGAGGCCACCTGGAGACGATGGCGGGTGACACGGTCGGTCATGAGAATCTCCTGATGCGCTGTAACCGGCGAGTCGCGCCGGCTATGTGTCGTTCTGCTGTTTTTTGACCACTATTATTTGTGGAAATACCTTCCATATGCTACCCGAAATAATCGCCGAGGTCTTCAGTGCTCGACCAAAAGATAAAATCACCAACCCGAAATGGCTTGGAGAAATGCACTGAAAGAGCCTCTGAATACGGGCGGATATGCATTCAGTGTTTCCCAAGACAAGGCTAGGCGCTAGCATGAAGGTATATAGGGAGGGTTCGATGACCGATTTCGCACCACTGCAGGCCCTTGGGCCCATCGCACCAGCCAACATGCCTGGCGCTGAACCATGGAGTGATCATCTCAGCCGCTACCTCGACCATTATCGGTTGGCGCCGTTGCTCGCCAAGCATGTCGGTCTGCACGTGGGCTTCATCGAAGCCGGTAACTTCCGGCTCTGGACACAAGTCTGGACCCCCGCGACCCCGCATGGCACCGCTTTTGTGGTCCACGGCTACTTCGATCATCTGGGCCTTTACCGCCACCTGTTGCAGTGGTTGCTCGATCGCGGCTGGCGCGTGGTGCTCTGGGACCTGCCGGGGCATGGCCTGTCGAGCGGTGCACGCGCTTCGATCGACGACTTCGAGGACTACGGCACCTGCCTCGCCGCCCTGCAGCAACACTTGGAAATGCGTGACCTGGCGCCCCATCCATGGATCGGCATTGGCCAGAGCACCGGCGCCGCGATTCTGGCCACCGATGCCTTGACTCAGGGCGAGGACAGTCACTGGGCCGGCCTGGCCCTACTGGCACCTTTGGTTCGCCCTTGGCGTTGGCAGCAGTCGAGCTGGTTGCACCTGCTGGCTAGTCCCTTCATCCGTTCCCTGCCACGCAAGTATCGCCCCAACTCGACGGACAGCGATTTCACCACCTTCCTTCGCGAAGGTGACCCGCTGCAGTCAGAGCGTCTGACGGTGGCCTGGATCACCGCCATGCGGCGCTGGATGCCACGTCTGCTTGCGCTGCCGCAAAGCGAGTTGCCCGTGCTGATCCTGCAAGGGGAGCAGGACCTGACAGTGGATTGGGAGTGGAATCTCGGTGTTCTCGAGAACAAGTTCCCCCGCGCCCGCATTCATCGCCATCCCGACGCTCGCCACCATCTGGTCAACGAGACCGAGGCGATTCGTCAAGTATTGTTCACCGAACTAGAGGAGTTCATCAGCCGCTTCGAGCAAGTGCCACCAGGCCCGTCCAGTGTCCCGCCAACGGTGTCCGAACGATCATGAGTCGCGCTGTCTTGTGGCTAGCGACGGCTCTATTGATACTTGCCGTGGGCGGTTGTGCCGGTGCCCCGGAACGACCGTCACTCATGCGTCAGGCCCTGGCCGGTCTAAGCGACCGTGCAGTGCAATTAGTGATGAAGAATCCGGCCTGGACCCGACCCACCACCGATGTAGTGGTATTGCTGCCCCCTCCGCAGATCGACACTAGCCTGGGCATCGACAGCCACCGCTTTCACGAAAATCTCACTCGTGCCTTGCTCGCCCAACAGCAGGGGCCACAAGTTCTCGACTGGACACCGGTTCTGGCGGAAACCGACACTCCGGACAATCAATGGCTGCTGGAATGCGAACTGGTATCGGACGGCCCTCGCCTGACGCTTTCGGACCGTGACCTGCTGCCCTATCGGTTGACGCTTTCGCTGCGGCGCCCCGGAGAGGAGGCGCCTCGCTGGCAACAGCGTATCAATGGCGCCATCGACGTCACCGCGCTATGACGCGCTGGGGGCTTGGATCGCGGCCCCCAGGGCGGCGACAATGCAGTGATGTCCATCTCGCCAGGAGTCTTTCGTCATGCCGCGTTTTGCCGATCACCTCTACCGCGACGGTCCGACCAACCCGTTCCCCGGCCTCAAGGCCCTGGAGCGGCGCTTGGGGCGCGAGATCCCGTACCGGCTTGGCTCCAACGAGGGGCTGGACATGCCCCATCAGGCACTGGGGGCACGCTTCGGCCGCGAACTGGCCGATCTGGCCCGCTGTTACGGCGATGCAGAAGCCATGGGGGTGCGTTCCCGCCTGAGCGAACGGCTCGGCACGCCGCTCGAGGCCCTGCTGGTCGATGCCGGCGCCGACAGCCTGATGGCTCTGGCGCTGCGCGCTGTGGCCACCCCGGGCACCACGGTGGTGTCCAGTGCCGGCACCTACCCCACCTTCGGCTATTTCGCTGCAGGCCAAGGCTGCCGAATCGTCGAGGTCGACTATCGCGATAGCCCCGGGATACTGGCACCCGACCTCGACGCCCTGGCCCAGGCCGCCCACCGCGAGGATGCCCGCCTGGTCTATCTGGCCAATCCCGACAACCCCGGCGGTCACCTACACGACGATGAAGCGGTGACACGGCTGCTCAAGGCCTTGCCCGAGGACTGCCATCTGCTGCTCGACGAGGCCTACCACGACTTCCGCGCCGATGCCGACTCGCCCAGTGCCGGCGAAGCGTGGTCCGGCGCGATTCGCCTGCGCACCTTCTCCAAGGCCCACGGGCTAGCAGGGCTGCGCATCGGTTATGCGATCGCCGAGCCAGAAACGATCGAGATGCTGCACAAGGTACGTATCCACTACGCGGTATCATCACTGGCCGAAGCCGCCGCCGAGACCCTACTCGACCACTCCGGTGAGACTCGCGCCCATGTCCAGGCAGTGATCGACCGCCGCCAGCGCCTAACCCACTGGTTGCGCGGCCTCGGGGCTGATGTTCCCGACAGTGCCACCAACTTCGTCGCCGTACGCTTGAGCGATACCGAGCTCGCCAAGCGAGTGCACGGCGAACTGCTCGAAGCCGGCAGCCTGATTCATCGACCGCCACACCCCGCGCTCGGTCATGTGTTGCGCATCAGCGCCGTGGAGGACGCCTTGAGGCCAGGGCGACTGGCGGCGCTGGAACGCGCCGTAAGTGGTCGCCTCGAAGGTTGATCAGGTCTTGCGCAACAATCGGTCGAGCTGACGATAGCCGATGGCTTCCATCAATTGCGGCTTGGCGGGGTGCGCCTCGCCGGCCAAGTCGGCCAGGGTCAGGGCCACGCGCAACACGCGGTGATAGGCTCGCGCCGAGAGGTGCAGGCGCTCCAGCACCTCGGCTAGCCAAGTGCGCTCCGACACCCCCAGCGCGCAGGCGGCTTCCAGTTCGCGACCGGGTAGATGAGCATTCAGGCCACCGCGAGCATACTGGCGCTCGCGCGCTGCCTCCACCCGCGCACGCACCTCTGCCGAGCTCTCTCCTTGCTGGGACGAGGTCAACTGCTCGGGCGGCAAGGCTGGTACCTCCACCTGCAGATCGATTCGATCGAGCAAGGGGCCCGACAGCCGCGCTTGGTAGCGTTGAATCTGGGTGGCGGTGCATTGGCAGCGCTGGCGTGGATCGCCCAGGTGGCCGCAAGGGCAGGGATTCATCGCCGCCACCAGTTGGAAGCGCGCCGGATAACGGCGCTGATGGCTGGCCCGGGATATGGAAATACACCCTGATTCCATCGGCTCGCGCATCACCTCGAGCACGCTGCGGCTGAACTCCGGAAGCTCGTCGAGAAACAACACTCCCTGGTGGGCCAGCGAGATCTCCCCAGGACGCGGCTTGGAGCCCCCTCCCACCAGCGCCACCGCGCTGGCTGTGTGATGCGGAGCCCGGAAAGGGCGTTGCCCCCACTGTTCGCGTAGTGGCAACCCGCAAACCGAACGGATGGCGGCAACTTCCAAGGCCTCGTCTTCGGTCAGGACGGGCAGAATACCGGGCAAACGGCTGGCAAGCATGGTCTTGCCAGTTCCCGGAGGACCAGCGAACAGCAGGTTGTGACCGCCCGCCGCCGCAACCTCCAGGGCACGCCGAGCCTGATGTTGCCCTCGTACGTCGAGCAGATCGGTGGATGGAGCGAGCGTGGCAGCCGGCACATTGAGCCGATGCGCCTTGATCCGCGTCTGTCCCAGCAGATGCGCCACCACGTCCAGAAGATGAGCGGCAGGCCAGACTTCCAGGTCTCCCGCCAGAGCGGCTTCATCAGCGTTGGCTTGCGGCACCAGCAAACGACGCCCGGCACGACGCGTCGCCATGGCTACCGGCAGTACGCCGGATACCGGGCGCAAGCGGCCATCGAGCGCCAACTCGCCCAGGCATTCGACGCCTTCCAACGCCTCGGCCGGCACCTGACCCGAGGCCACCAGGATGCCCAGCGCGATGGGCAGATCGAAACGCCCGCCCTCCTTGGGCAAGTCGGCGGGTGCCAAGTTGAGGGTAATGCGGCGGGTATTGGGGAATTCGAAGCCAGCATTGATCAGGGCGCTACGCACCCGTTCACGGCTCTCCTTGACCGCTGTCTCGGGCAACCCTACCAAGGTCACCCCCGGCAGGCCGTTGGCCAAATGGACTTCGACCAACACTTCGGGGGCGTCCAGACCTACGCTGGCACGCGTATTGATGAGGGCCAGCGTCATCGGCATTCCTTGCACATTGTCATTCATCCCTGAGTACACGCCACCTACCCGCTGTGCGGCGGTGGCGCAGTCATTGCCCGGTAGCGACCGGCTTCCTTGATTCGACTACCTGCCGTTGGAGAGCCGGTCCAGGTCAATCATCATCACGGGAGGGCGGTTTGCTCGCTTCTCCCGCTCCAGCATCCTCCGCTGGCGGGGTATCGCCGCGATGCTCGACCACCGGCCGTTCAGTCGGCTGCCGTGCCTCCAGCGTCGCCTCAAGTGCCGCAACCTGCTTCTCCAGTGCCTCGACACGCGCCCGAGTACGCTGAAGGACATCCATCAGGATATCGAAATCCTCGCGTGATACCAGTTCCAGGCGATCGAAGGCGCCGCGCATGACCTGTTGTACCCCACGTTGCAACTCCTCAGGAGCATGCGAAGCATCCTGAAGACGTTCACCAAGCCGCTGCGCCAACCGGCTGATGCGGTCATTGTTCACCATGGATCACTCCTCGCTCCGTGACATGTGACTTCCTACAGGATACGCAAGGGCACTGCGAAGCGCATGCGCCAACTTGATGCACCGACACGGCAACGACGCACCATTTCGATGCATTCAACTGCCGACATGGCAGCCCCTTGCTGTTAGGGCAGTGAAGAAACCCGCCCAACAACCTGATTAAAAAGAACTTTATTGATCATGGCATGCTTTGCGCTTGATGCACAATAGGCGCAAGCCGATTGATAGCACGCCATTGACGGGAGATCTGGGATGAAACTCATCACCGCCATTATCAAGCCATTCAAGCTTGACGATGTCCGCGAAGCGCTGGCCGACAACGGCGTCCAGGGCATCACCGTGACCGAGGTCAAGGGCTTCGGTCGTCAGAAAGGTCACACCGAACTCTACCGTGGCGCCGAGTACGTCGTCGACTTTCTGCCCAAGGTCAAAGTCGAGGTCGCCGTGGACGACAACCGTCTGGAAAGCGTGCTCGATGCCATCCGTACCGCTGCCAATAGCGGCAAGATCGGTGACGGCAAGCTCTTCGTGACCCCACTGGAAGACGTGATCCGGATTCGTACCGGCGAGCGCGGTGCCGATGCGGTCTGATTTCCTTTCAGGCCGGACCGGGGTACGCAGGATTTCGCGCCAACGCAACCATCGAAGAATGACGCTGGCTCAGGAGATTATTAAATGACAGAACTATCAGAGCTGACTTACGCGCTCGATACCTTTTACTTCTTGGTCTGCGGCGTGCTGGTCATGTGGATGGCCGCCGGCTTCGCGATGCTCGAGGCCGGCTTGGTACGCTCCAAGAATACCGCCGAGATTCTGACCAAGAACGTCGCCTTGTTCGCCGTCGCTTGTACCATGTACCTGCTGATCGGCTACTACATCATGTATTCCAGCACCAGTGGCGGCTTCCTGCCCAGTCTGGGAGTCCTGATCGGCGTCGAGAACTCCCTGGATGCCATCACCGCCGGCGGCGCAGACGCCCCCTACTACTCCATGCGTTCCGACTACTTCTTCCAGGTGGTGTTCGTGGCCACCGCCATGTCCATCGTCTCCGGTGCCGTGGCCGAACGCATGAAGCTTTGGGCCTTCCTGGCCTTTGCCGTGATCATGACCGGCTTCATCTACCCGGTGGAAGGCTACTGGACCTGGGGTGGCGGCTGGCTTTCCGAAGTCGGCTACTCCGACTATGCCGGTTCCGGCATCGTGCACCTTGCAGGTGCAGCGGCAGCCCTGGCCGGTGTCCTCGTTCTCGGCCCTCGCGCCGGCAAGTACGGCAAGGATGGCTCCATCTACGCCATTCCTGGTGCCAACATGCCACTGGCAACATTGGGCGCCTTCATCCTGTGGATGGGCTGGTTCGGCTTCAACGGCGGTTCCGAGCTGAAGATGTCCGATGCCGCGTCCGCCAACAACGTCGCCCAGGTGTTCGTCAACACCAATGCCGCAGCGGCCGCTGGCGTGATCGCCGCCCTGGTACTGGCCAAGCTGTGGTTCCGCAAGGCCGACCTGACCATGGCGCTCAACGGTGCCCTGGCTGGCCTGGTCGCCATCACCGCTGATCCGCTCTCGCCCCCTGCCCTGGGTGCGGCCATCATCGGTGCTATCGGCGGGGCCATCGTGGTCGCCTCCATCGTGACGCTCGACAAGCTCAAGGTCGACGACCCTGTCGGCGCCATCTCGGTGCATGGTGTGGCTGGCATCTGGGGTGTACTGGCGGTCCCGATGAGCAATGCCGACGCCTCTTTCGGCGCCCAGATCATCGGCATCATCGGCATCTTTGGCTGGGTCTTCATTGCGAGCCTGGTGGTATGGCTGATCCTCAAGGCAATCATGGGTATCCGGGTCAGCGAAGAGGAAGAATACGAAGGGGTCGACCTGACCGAATGTGGTCTGGAGGCCTATCCCGAGTTCAATGGCGCGAAGAAGTGATCGCGACACACCGAGTGAGCTGGCGTGCTCCCCTGGCCTCCTTCGGGGGGCCTTTTTTAATCCTTGCCCGAGCAGTGTATGCTTGACAGCCAATACCGCTCGGCAATGCTAAAGATCATGTGGGGGCTTCGGTGCGCCGCCCGCACAACAGATGCGAGGAGTAAGGACCATGAAACTGGTGACTGCCATCATCAAGCCGTTCAAGCTCGACGACGTTCGGGAATCGCTTTCCGAGATCGGCGTTCAGGGCATCACCGTCACCGAGGTCAAAGGCTTCGGGCGACAAAAAGGGCACACCGAGTTGTACCGGGGGGCTGAATACGTGGTCGACTTCTTGCCCAAGGTCAAGCTCGAGGTGGCGGTGGATGACAGCATGGCCGACCAGGTCATCGATGCCATCACTCAAGTGGCCAATACTGGAAAAATTGGCGACGGCAAGATCTTCGTTTCGGCACTGGAGCAGGTCATCCGTATCCGCACCGGCGAAACCGGCAAGGATGCGGTCTAAGCTCGAAGCTCGAAGCTCGAAGCTCGAAGCTCGAAGCTCGAAGCTAGGCAGAGCTTGACAGCTTAATGACAAACCAAGAAAAGCCCCTGCAATTCAATTCTGCAGGGGCTTTTCTCTTCCAGCTTCCAGGCGCGGAGCGCCGCTCTTCAAGCTTCTAGCTTATGACTTCCAGCCGCGAAGCGGCGCTCTTCCAGCTTCAAGACTTATTTTTCGACGAAGGCACGTTCGATGACGTAGTCGCCAGGTTCGCCCATGCGTGGCGAGATCTGGAAGCCGAGGTCGTCGAGCAGGGCGCTAGTGTCGTCGAGCATCGACGGGCTGCCGCAGATCATGGCGCGATCCTGCTTGGGATCGATCACCGGCAGGCCGGTGTCCTCGAACAGCTTGCCGCTGTTGATGTGGTCGGTCAGGCGTCCCATGGTATGGAACTCCTCGCGGGTAACCGTCGGATAATAGACCAACTTCTCGCTGATCTCTTCGCCCAGGTACTCGTGAGCCGGCAGCTCCTTGGTGATGAAGTCTGCGTAAGCGAGTTCACTGACATGGCGCACACCGTGGATCAGTACGATCTTTTCGAAGCGTTCGTAGGCTTCGGGATCCTGGATCAGGCTCATGAACGGTGCCAGACCCGTGCCGGTGGACAGCAGGTAGAGGTTGCGTCCGGGCAGCAGGTCATCGGTGACCAAAGTACCGGTGGGCTTGCGGCTGACCATGATCTGGTCGCCTACCTTGAGATGCTGCAGGCGTGAGGTCAGCGGGCCGTCCGGGACCTTGATGCTGAAGAACTCGAGGTGGTCCTCGTAGTTGGGGCTAGCGATGGAGTAGGCGCGCATCAGGGGCTTGCCGTTCACCTCGAGACCGATCATCACGAACTGACCGTTCTTGAAGCGCAGGCTACGCTCACGCGTGGTGCGGAAGCTGAATAGACTGTCGTTCCAGTGATGGACGCTGAGGACTTCTTCCAGGGCAAACTTGCTCACGACCGGCTCCTTCATATTCCATTAGCGAATAACATCGCTTGATTAACTTTGTTGGTAATTCTAAGCCCCTATTTCATATCTGTTAAATGGGTAGTATGGATAAAGCTTATCTATAATATGGATATGTAGACCATTGGGAGCCCATCGTGCGTTACACCTTGCGTCAATTGGAAGTCTTCGTCGCCGTCGCCCAACACGAAAGCGTATCGCGAGCCGCCCATGCCCTGTCCTTGTCGCAGTCGGCGGCCAGTACGGCGTTGGCCGAGCTCGAGCGCCAATTCGACTGTCAGCTGCTCGACCGCATCGGCAAGCGCCTCAAACTCAACGCACTAGGTTTCCAGATCCTGCCCAAGGCGGTAGCCCTGCTCGATCGTGCCGAGGAAATCGAGGAACTGCTGCGCGGCCAGCGAGGAATAGGCTCGCTCGACGTCGGCGCCACTCTGACCATCGGCAACTATCTGGCCACCCTGCTGATCAGCGACTTTCTACAACGCCATCCGGATAGCCGAGTACGGCTTCAGGTACGCAATACGGCCGCCATTATCGAACGCATCGTGCAGCACGAACTTGATCTGGGTCTGATCGAAGGTGATTGTCAGCACGAGGATGTGGTGATGCAGCCTTGGGTAGAGGACGAATTGGTAGTGTTCTGCTCACCGCTCCACCCACTGGCCAACGTCGGCAAGTTGGATATGGACCGCTTGCTGCGCGCCGACTGGATCATGCGCGAACAGGGCTCGGGGACACGACTGACCCTCGAGCATGCCGCCCGGCACCGCCGTGGACGTTTCAACATCCTGCTCGAACTGGAGCATACCGAGGGCATCAAACGTGCCGTGGAATCGGGGCTGGGCATCGGTTGCGTGTCGCGACTGGCGCTACGCGATGCCTTCCGCCGTGGCAGCCTGGTACCATTGCCGACCCCGGAGTTGGACCTGCGGCGCCAGTTTTCCTTCATCTGGCATCGCCACAAGTATCTAACTACCGGCATGCGCGAATTCTTGCGCCTGTGCCGGCAGATGACCGAAGGCATCGAGCGCAGCGACGAGATCGACCTGCCCTATATTCCCTGAACCAAGGTCGTCGAGAAAGCCCGGTCGAAGCCGGGCAGGCGTGGGAGGAATGCTGCACTCAGGCCGACTCGAGGCGCGGATACTCCTTTTGGCGGATCTGCAACGTTTGTGGCGAGATGCTTGATGGCCGCTCCTGGCTGAGAGTGAAACCTCCCACTGCCGTGGCCAGCCGGTCCGCCTGATCCTTGAGTTGCTCAGCCGCCGTGGTCGACTCTTCGACCAGCGAGGCATTCTGCTGGATCATGCGGTCGAGTTCGGAGACCGCCACATTGACCTGACCGACCCCGTCACTCTGCTCGGCGGTAGCGGTGGTGATTTCACCCAGTACGTCAGCCACCCGGGTAATGCTATCGACGATTTCCCCCATGGTGGTACCGGCGGTGCGCACCAGTTCGGCACCTTCTTCGGTCCGGGCCACCGAGGTGTCGATCAATGCGCGTATCTCGCGCGCGGCGGAGGCCGAGCGGCCGGCCAATTGGCGCACCTCGCCAGCCACCACCGCGAAGCCGCGACCCTGTTCACCGGCCCGTGCCGCCTCCACCGAGGCATTGAGCGCCAGCAGATTAGTCTGGAAGGCGATGCCGTCCATCAGCGTGACGATCTCGGCGATCTGCCGCGAGGAATCGGTAATCTCATCCATGGTGCTGACCACTCGGGAAACTACCTCACCACCGCGTGTCGCCACCGAAGACGCCGACTGGGAAAGTGAGTCGGCCTCCCGCGACGACTCGGCGGTGTGTTCCACGGTGCTGGTGATCTCCTCCATCGAGGCCGAAGTCTGCTGCAGGCTGGCGGCAGCGGTTTCGGTGCGCCGTGACAGATCCTGACCGCCGCTGGCAATTTCGGTGGCGGCGACGCGCACGGCCTCACTGCTGTCGCGAATGGTCAACATCACCGTTTCCATCTTGGCGACGAAGCGGTTGAATGCCGAGGCGATCTGCGCCACTTCATCGCTCCCCTCCTCCGGCAGCCGACGCGTCAGGTCACCACTGCCACTGGCGATGTTCTCCATGGCATCGCGAGCCCGCACCAGGCCTCCCAGTGAGCGCTTGAGCCACATGCCGAGCAGCACCGCGGCAATAGCCGCCACCACCAGCAACGTGATCAGAGATGTGTGAATGATGCCTCGCAGTCCAGCATTGGCTTCACGCGTATCGAGCGCCACGCCCAACTCCCAGTCGCTACCCGCGATAGGCACCACGGCAAGACGCTTGCCGCGCCCCTCGATATCGATGGCACGTCTCTCTCCATCGCGGCTCAGTGCCGCCATCGTCTGTGGCGTCAAGTCGTCGCTCAGCCGGGTCACGGGCTCCAGGATGAGATCGGCGTCGGGATGGGCGATCAGTGTCTCTCCTCCTCTGCTCAGGAAGGCGAAACTCGAAGGTGTCGGCTGAATGGCCGCGATGTCGGCAACGATGTCATCAATCACCACATCGCCACCGATCACGCCGACCAGCGTGCCGCTTCGTTCGACCGGAGTGGCAAAAGACACCACCACCTGTCCCGAATTGGCGTCGACGTAGGGCAGCGAGACAATGGTCTCACCGCGCTCGGTGGCATCGATATACCAGCCACGCTGTCGCGGGTCATAGTCGTCGGGCGGCACCCACCCATCGGAAGCGATCAGGCTACCGTCGGGCTTGCCCAGGTAGGCCGAGAGAAAGCCACCGGACTCGGCCAACTGGACCAGTGCCGTGACAGGCGCGTCACCCGCCACCGGGGCACGTGCCGCTTCGATCATGCTGGTGCGAGCACCGATCCACTCACCGATTGCCAGGGCATGACCTTGGGTCACGGACGCCAGTTGTCGGCTCACCTGGTCATCATTGTGGGACTTCACGGTCAGATAGCTGGCAATGCCATTGATTGCCAGTGCCAAAGCGATCACCACCAAGGTGGCGATCAGGATGCGTATACGCAGGGAGGAAACCATGAACACTCTCGCTGATAGGGGCGTTTTCCAGAACGGCGGCGCGCGGGTGCCACGCGCCACCGTTGTCCCCTATCGGCAGAGATGGCTCAGGCTTTAGCCAAAAAACGAAGACATTCAGCGCAGGTCGCTGACAGCCTCTTGAATTTCACTTTGGCTTGCCTTAGAGAGGTCCTTGGCCAAGGTATGAATGATCAGCTTGCCGGAAGGGGGATCGAGCTTGTCGCGCAGGAGCCCCAGAAAGCGTGGTGGCGCTACCAGTATCAGCTTCTGCAGATGATTTTCGACGCGCGCTCGATAGATCCGTTCAGCCACCTCCTTAGCGAATATTTCCGCATGGTGATTGGAGACGGCATTCTCGCCACCCGATGCTCGGGCGGTAGTAGTCGTCGACTCGTGTACGTCACCGCGGCCATCTGTCACCAGGTCACCCTCGTGCAGGCGCCCTTCGGCATGTACCAGGCTGTCCTGTTCCACCAGTTGCAAGGCGTCGCGGGTAAAAACACGTGCCCGAGCCGAGTCCGCCACCACGATATACGTCGTCATATGTGCTCCTTGGGTTCCTACCACCTCGACACTTACCTTATCGAGATTGGCAAGGGTACAGCCGGCGGTCAATATTCCGATCAGGGTCTGGCCACTGCCGTTTTTCCATAAAGTGGGGTAGCATCTGTGGCGCCGGCATGGAAGTCGGCGCAACCGGCCAACATCGCGAGTGCCGATTCACCGGGAGGTCCTTCACATGCGACAGTTTCTGTTTCCGCGTCACCCCCTGTCACGACGCACCCTGATATTCACTCACCTGGTCATCCAGCTCAGTCTGCTGGTGGCCGGTATCGCCTGGCTGGCACCTCGCACCCCCTGGCTTGCCGAGACAAGCTGGGCCGGGGCTTGGCCCGAGCTGGTCCTGGGGGGTGGCACGCTGCTGTTGGCCATGGCAGGCGCTCGGCTGCTCGCCGAACTCTGGCTCTTGCCCTACCATCTGGCCAACCTGCGTGCCGGTTTCGCTCCCGGGGCGGTCATTACCCGCTCCTTCGATCGCCGCCCGGCTGTGCATGACGCCAATGACAGTTGGACCAGTGCGTCCAGACGCCATGATGCCGAAGACACCGTACTCGGGACGGCTCGCGTCACTCAGCCAGCAACCCCGAAACGCCGCCAGCGCCAGGATGAACCGACCCTGGATCTCGCCGCTGGTGCCGTCTCCGAGCCACCATCACGCCACGAGCCACGGCTGTAACACCGGCTTCCCCAAAGCACGACGCCTCGGCGCAAGGCCGAGGCGTCGTCTTGTCTTCCTGTCGAACATTTTAGTGCCCGAGAATCTGACTGAGGAACAACTGGGTACGCTCGGACTGCGGATGGTTGAAGAACGGCTCCGGTGCGTTCTCCTCGATGATCTGCCCCTGGTCCATGAAGATCACCCGGTCGGCCACGGTCTTGGCGAAGCCCATCTCATGGGTCACGCAGAGCATGGTCATGCCTTCCTGGGCCAGCTCGACCATGACATCGAGCACTTCCTTGATCATTTCGGGGTCCAACGCCGACGTAGGTTCGTCGAATAGCATGACCTCCGGATGCATGCACAGCGAACGGGCGATCGCCACCCGCTGCTGCTGACCACCCGACAACTGTCCCGGATACTTCTTCGCCTGTTCGGCGATCCGCACCCGCTCGAGATATTGCATGGCACGTGCTTCGGCTTCGCGGCGCGGCTTCTTCTGCACCCACATCGGCGCCAGGCAACAGTTTTCCAGCACCGTCAGATGCGGGAACAGGTTGAAGTGCTGGAATACCATGCCTACCCGTCGGCGAATCTGCTCGATGCGCTTAACGTCCTGAGTCAGTGGCATGCCCCCCACCACGATCTCGCCCTGCTGATGCTCTTCCAGATGATTGATGCAGCGGATCAGCGTCGACTTGCCGGAGCCCGAAGGTCCGCAAATGACGATGCGCTCGCCACGACTGACCGTCAGATCGATGTCACGCAACACATGGAAATCGCCGTACCATTTGTTGACACCGCGCATCTCGACCATCGAGGTCTCGGTACCAGTCTGGGAAATGGAAGCTTGTTCACTCATTTGGAATTGTCCTTGCTTGCTCAACGCTTGTGGCCGGTATGCAGCTTGCGTTCGAGATATTGGCTGTAGCGCGACATGCTGAAACAGAAAATCCAGAACATCAGCCCAGCGAAGATGTAGCCTTCCAGCGAGAAGCCCAGCCAACGCGAATCCGACAGTGCTGCCTGCACGATGCCCAGCAGGTCGAACAGGCCGATGATCATCACCAGGGTGGTGTCCTTGAATAGAGAGATGAAAGTATTGACGATTCCCGGGATCATCATCTTCAGCGCCTGAGGCAGTACGATCAGGCCCATGCGCTTCCAGTAGTTCATGCCCAGTGCCGCGGCGGCCTCCTCCTGTCCACGGGGAATCGCCTGCAGGCCACCGCGCACCACCTCGGCCATGTAGGCGCTCTGGAACAGGGTGATGCCGATCAGGGCCCGTACCAGCCGATCGACGCTGACGCCCGTGGGCATGAACAACGGCAGCATCACCGAGGCCATGAACAGCACCGTGATCAATGGCACGCCACGCCAGAACTCGATGAACACCACACAAAAACTCTTGACGATGGGCATGTGCGAGCGCCGCCCCAACGCCAGTAGAACGCCGATGGGCAGGGCCGCGACCATACCCACCACGGCCAGCACCAGGGTCAGCATCAACCCGCCCCAGCGATGGGTTTCCACCACGTCCAATCCGAAATGGCCGCCGTAGAGCAGGAAATAGGCGAATAGCGGAAACCCGAGCAGGGCGACCGCTGCCACCCAGTGCTTGAATGGCAGCCGGGGAATCGCCAGCCAGGCGATCAGCGCAGCGAAAGTGACGAAGGTCAGGTTGACCCGCCAAATCTCACTGCCCGGATACAGCCCGTAGATGAACTGACCGATACGGGCATTGATGAACACCCAGCAAGCCCCCGTACGTGAACAGTCCTCACGGCTGGTGCCAATCCAATCGGCATTGATCAATGCCCACTGGATCGTTGGCATCAGCAGTACATACAGCAAATAGAGGCCAAGCAACGTGAAGATGCTGTTGATCGGCCCACTGAACAGGTTGGCACGCAGCCAGGCGATGGGCCCGATGGTTCCGGATGGCGCCGGACGCGCTTCGATCATCGTGCGGTTATGAATCATGGCGCCTCTCCTAGCGTTCCACCAGCGCCACTCGGGCGTTGAACCAATTCATGAACATCGACACCAGCAGGCTGATGGTCAGGTAGACCGCCATGGTCATGGCGATGACCTCGATCGCTTGCCCGGTCTGGTTAAGCGTGGTGCCCGCGAACACCGACACCAGGTCGGGATAACCGATGGCCGTGGCCAGCGAGGAGTTCTTGATCAGATTAAGGTACTGGCTGGTCAGCGGCGGGATGATCACGCGCAAGGCTTGGGGAATGACCACCAAGCGCAGTACCAGTCCCTGGGGTAGGCTCAAGGCCTGGGCGGCTTCTGTCTGGCCATGGGAAATGGCCTGGATACCCGAACGCACGATTTCGGCAATGAATGAGGCCGTATAGATCGACAGCGCGAGCCACAATGCCAGGAACTCGGGAATCACGGTAATCCCGCCGCGGAAGTTGAAGCCACGCAGCTCCGGCACCTCCCAGGTCACGGGGACGCCGGTTACCACCAGCACGCCAAGCGGCAGGCCGACGATCAGCGCCAGCGAGATCCATCCCGCCGGCAAACGCTTGCCGGTCGCCTCATGACGGCGCTTGTTCCAGATCGTCAACGCGATACTGGCAACGATCGCGACCACGAACGCCAAGGGGATCAAGCCGAAGCCGGACTCGAACAGCGGTTGGGGCAGGTAGAGGCCACGCACATTGAGAAAGATCACCTCGCCGAAGGACATGCTGTCGCGAGCACTGGGCATGGCTCGCAGCACGGCGAAGTACCAGAAGAAGATCTGCAGCAGCAACGGGATATTACGGAAGATCTCGATATAGCCATTGGCCAGTCGCGAGATCAACCAGTTGGGCGACAGCCGCGCGATGCCGACGATGAAGCCGACGATGGTCGCTGCCAGCACTCCCAGCCCCCCCACCAGCAGGGTATTGAGCAGCCCGACCACGAAGGTTCGGCCGTAGGTGCTTTGCGACGAGTAGTCGATCAGGGTCTGGACGATGCCGAAGCCGGCAGTGTCGTTGAGAAAACCGAAGCCGGTGGTAATGCCGCGCGCCGCCAGGTTGGCTTGGGTGTTGCCGATAATGGTCAGTAGGAAGGCCGCGACACCCGCCACCAACAGTAGCTGGAAGACTAGGGCCCGCTTGGCGGGATCGCGCCAGAACGGTGGTTTGGGGCCCTGAGTCGGGACCTTGGGTCGAGCAGACATGGGATACGTCTCCGCCAGGAGTCAAACAGGATCGATCACGACGGTCCAGGACCGGGATCATCCGGCCCTGGGGTCGACATACATGCTCCGGTCGATGACGACCGGAGTCCAGGCGGGACGCTTAGCGTACCGGCGGCGCGTACTGGATACCGCCGTTGTTCCACAGTTCGTTGATGCCACGCTCGATCTGAAGCGGCGAATCCATGCCCACGTTGCGATCGTAGATCTCGGCATAGTTGCCGACCTGGCTAATGATGTTATAGGCCCAGTCGGCCGAAAGTCCCATGCCTTCGCCGAAGTTGCTGTCCTGGCCAAGCAAGCGCGCGACATTGGGATTCTCGGAATTCAGCATCTCGTCGACATTGTCACTGCTGATGCCCAGTTCTTCGGCGTTGAGCATGGCAAACAGCGACCACTTGACGATGTTGAACCACTGGTCGTCGCCCTGACGAACCACCGGCCCCAACGGCTCCTTGGAGATCACCTCGGGCAGGATCATGGCATTGTCCGGATCGGACAGTTGGATACGCAACGCAGCCAACTGCGAAGTATCCGACGTCAGGACGTCACAGCGGCCAGCCTCGAAGCCGCCGACGGTTTGCTCGGAAGTGTCGAAGACGATGGGGTCGAACTGCATGTCATGGGCACGGAAGTAATCGGCCACATTGAGTTCGGTGGTGGTGCCGGCCTGTATGCAGATCGCCGCGCCATCGAGTTCCTCCACGCTGCTGACGCCCAGGTCCTTGGACACCATGAAGCCTTGGCCATCGTAGAAGGTCACGCCGGCGAAATTCAGGCCCAGAGTCGTATCACGCGTGGTGGTCCAGGTAGTGTTGCGTGACAGTACGTCGACCTCGCCCGACTGCAGGGCAGTGAAGCGCTCCACGGCATTCAGTGGCACATAACGCACCGCTTCGGCGTCACCGAAGACCGCCGCCGCGACCGCCCGGCAGACTTCGACGTCGATGCCCTGCCATTCGCCTTGATCATCCGGCGCCGAGAAACCCGGCAGGCCGTCGCTGACACCGCACTGCACCACGCCGCGCTCACGGGTATCGTCGAGCGTCGCGGCCTGGGTGGTAGCACTCGCCCCGAGTACCAGGGCGGCAACGGAGGTCAGCATTACCAGTTTGTTGTTCTTGTACGACATGTGTAGTTCCCTCGGATGGTATGGAAGTCGTGCATGCTTGCGCATGTGACATGCACCTTAGCAAAGACCGTTACATCCGCGTGATGTCTTGGCGATAACATTTATTCAACGCAGGAAATACAGCAAAAAGTCAGGTCTGTGTAGTCGATCCTGCCAACCACATCTATCATCTCGAGGCCATGACGACACCATGACAGTGCAAGATCGGGCCCACAAAGTCGGCTTTGCGCCTCGTTGGCGCCGAAATGCGCATGCCCCCTCATCCCAGGATGAGGGGGCATGCGTAGGAAAGGCCTGAAAAATGGGGAAAACGTTATCCGCTCAATCCAGCAAACGACGCATGAAAGGCGGAAGCACCAAGGCGCCCCGGTGGGCTTCAGCGGTGTAGTAGTCGAGTGCCAGGTCGGTGGCGCTGGCATCGGCTTCGCGGAAGCGGGTCACGTCACAGCCCTTGCCGGCGAGCGTTGCGCTCCACCAGCCGGAAGGATAGACCGGCTGCGGGAACGGCAGCGTCGCCACGCTATCGAAACCGGCCTCGCGCATGCCCTCGCGCAGATCGCGGATGATCGAGCCGCTGTGATAGAGCGGCGATTCACTCTGCTGCACGATAACCCCACCATCCTTGAGGATGCGGTGGCAACGCTTGAGGAAGTCGGTCTTGAACAGGCCTTCCGCTGGCCCTACCGGATCGGTGGAATCGATGATCATGACATCGATACTGGCCTCCTCAGCCGCGTCGACCCACTTCACGCCATCAGCGAATAGTAGTTCGGCGCGCGGGTCGTCATTGGACTCGGTCAAGGCCGGGAAGAAGCGCTTCGCGGCCTTGGTGACTTCCTCGTCGATATCGATCTGCGTAACATGCTCGACCCCCGGATGCTTGAGCACCTCGCGCAAGGTGCCACAGTCGCCGCCACCGATGATCACCACCCGCTTGGGGTCGGCATGGGTGAACAACGCGGGGTGCGCCATCATTTCGTGATAAAGGAAGTTATCGCGATCGGTCAGCATCACGCAGCCATCGAGCACCATCAGGTTGCCATAGGTCTCTGTGGCATAGACCTCGAGGTGCTGATAGGGACTGTGCACATCAAGCAGTTTCTCGATGATTTTCAGCGAGAAGGCGCTACCGTCGCCATTGCTGACCTCGGTGAACCAGTTGGCGTCGAGAGACTTGGTCATCTTGGAGCCTCGTATGAACAAAAGTGAATGCCGGGGACTACCGCTGGCGACCCAGAACGCCCCGACGCAACCAATACAACACCAGCACCGCTGTGACAGCGCCCAGCGAATTGGCCAGGATGTCCCACCCATCACCGCCACTGCGTCCCGGTACCGCTATCTGCAACGTTTCGATGACGATGCCATAGAGCGCAGTCACGATGAAGGTTCCCGCCAGGCGCATTCCTGCCAGTCCCACCAATCCCGCCAGGCCGGCATAGCCGGCGAAATGATTGAACTTGTCCCACGGCAACCGTTCGGGCATCTCGCTGGCCGGTGTCAAGCTGCCGATGGCAATCGCCGCCGCAATCAGCACGGCCAGAACGGCCCATAACCGCCGCCGATCGTGCCAGCGTTTGAGCCAGGCGAGCTCAGCCATGCGCGATCCCGCGGTGATAGGCCGGGCTCAGTTCATGCAGCGCATCCATGAAGGCAGTGACATGCGTGGGATCGGTAAACTGGCTGATACCGTGGCCCAGGTTGAACACATGCCCCGGCCCCTCACCGTAGCTGTCGAGAATGCGCGCCACTTCGGCACGGATCGCCGAGGGCTTTGCAAATAGCACATTGGGATCAAGATTGCCCTGCAGCGCCACGCGATGGCCGACACGGGCCCGCGCTTCGGATAGTTCGGTGGTCCAATCCAGTCCCACGGCATCGGGGCCGGCACTGGCAAGGTGTTCTACCCACTGGCCACCGTTCTTGGTAAACAGGATCACCGGCACCCGACGCCCCTCATGCTCGCGGATCAGACCGGCGACGATCTGCTCCATGTAACGCAGCGAGAATTCCAGATAAGCCGGCGTCGACAGCGCGCCGCCCCAAGTGTCGAAGATCTGCACCGCCTGGGCGCCAGCGCGAATCTGGGCATTGAGGTAGTCGGTGACCGCCTGGGCCAGCAGATCCAGCAACCGATGCATGGTGTCCGGCGTATCGTAGAGCATGGTCTTCACATGCCGGAAGTCCTTGCTCGAAGCGCCTTCGACCATGTACGTGGCCAGAGTCCAAGGACTGCCGGAAAAGCCGATCAGCGGAACCCGGCCGTTCAGTTCGCCACGAATGGTGCGCACGGCATTCATCACGTAGTCGAGATCGCGCTCGGCGTCCGGCGCCTCGAGCGCGTCGACGTCCTGCACGGTGCGCACCGGTTTGCGGAATTTGGGGCCCTCGCCAGTCTCGAAATACAAGCCAAGTCCCATGGCATCGGGAATGGTCAGGATATCCGAGAACAGGATGGCGGCATCCAGCGGGTAGCGCTCCAGCGGCTGCAGGGTGACTTCGCAGGCAAGCTCCGCGTTGCGACACAAGTCCATGAAGCTGCCGGCCTGGCCACGTATCTCGCGGTATTCCGGCAGATAGCGGCCCGCCTGCCGCATCATCCATACCGGGGTGCGGTCCACCGGTTGACGTGCCAAGGCACGCAGAAAGCGATCGTTGTTGAGTTCCATGGTCGGGACACCGCTTGCGAATTTGCCCGCATTGTACCCAAACATGGCACACCCGGCTTGATTCCTGTCCTCGTTTCCCCCATTTATTGGCAATATTCATCGACTGGTGAGGCGCCGCCGTGAGTCGCGAGTACGATCCTGCTAGAATGGCCGCTTCACTTGCCGGCACCGCCGTCGTCTATCATCGAGGTTCCCTGTGACGATCCGATTCATCGCCGCCTCCAAGCTGCCCACCCCCTGGGCGACCTTCACCATGCATGGCTTCGAGGACGAGGCCACCGGCAAGGACCATATCGCCCTGACGCTGGGCGATATCGCCGACGGCGAACCGGTGCTGGGCCGCGTGCATTCGGAGTGTCTGACTGGCGATGCACTGTTCTCGATGCGCTGCGACTGCGGTTATCAGCTCCAGGAGGCACTGAAGCGCATCGCCGACGAGGGTCGAGGCGTACTGCTCTATCTGCGCCAGGAAGGGCGCGGTATCGGGTTGCTCAACAAGATCCGCGCCTATCACCTGCAGGACGAGGGAGCCGATACCGTAGAGGCTAACGAGCGGCTAGGCTTCGGCGCCGACCTGCGGCGCTACGACCTGTGCGTGCCGATGCTCGAGCATCTGGGCGTCGCCGCGCTCAAGCTGATGACCAACAATCCGCGCAAGGTCGAGGCGCTGACCCGCGATGGCGTGACCGTCGCCGAGCGACTGCCGATCACCACCGGTCTCAATCCCCACAACGAGCAGTACCTGGCGACCAAGGCCGGCAAGCTCGGGCATATGATGGCGCTCGGCGATTTTACCCAGGCACCGAATGTCGATATCGACCGCGAGCCCTGAACCCGCGCCGGCACCCTAAATTCAAAGCTCGTTGAACTCAGCTCCAGGGCTCTAGGGAACAGACTGACGACAGGCGGGTCTGACGTGTCATGGAGAACTCATCATGACGGACCTGCGGCCCCTCGACGATATCCCCTACAGCTTTCGCGAAGAACTCCTGCACAGTATCAGCCATGGGGTGGGTGCGGTACTGAGCCTCGCCGGCATCATAACGCTGATCGTGCTCGCCAGCCTGGCTGCAGATGTCGATCCTTGGAAAATCGTCGGCGTGAGTCTCTACGGGGTCACGCTGGTCCTGCTCTATACCGCCTCGACGCTCTATCACGGCAGCCGACATCCGAAGCTCAAGCGCACTTTCCAGAAACTCGACCATTGCGCCATCTACGGCCTGATCGCCGGCACCTACACACCTTTTCTGCTGGTCAACCTGCGCGGCCCACTGGGTTGGACGCTGCTGGCACTGGTCTGGGGGCTGACGTTCGGCGGCATCGCGCTAAAGCTGCTCTGGCCACACCGCTTCGGCATGTTGCGAGTGACCGCCTATCTGGTCATGGGCTGGCTAATCGTGGTTGCTTTTGGTGAGATGCTGCATCGCCTGTCGACAACCAGCATCGTCCTGCTGATCGCCGGCGGCGTTACCTACAGCGTAGGCATGGTCTTCTACGCGATTCGCGCCATCCCCTTCCATCACGCCATTTGGCATCTGTTCGTACTCGGTGGCAGCACCTGCCACTACTTCGCCGTGTATACCGCTGTATTGCCTTATCCCGCCTGACGACACCCCATTTCCCACCCTCGATGATATCCACCAGGACAGCAAGACTCTCGTTCTGATGCGGCCGATTACCGCTACGCCGATCATGATGTTGTAACCAAGCTTAGGCGGCCTGACGCTCGCGTGTCTTCTTGATCAGATCGTAGGCGTTACTGATCTCGCTCGTCCGCTCCTTGGCCACTTCCCTCATGCTCTCCGGCAAGCCCTTGCTGGCCAACTTGTCAGGATGGTTCTGGCTCATCAGGCGGCGATAGGCGCGCTTGATCTCGGCATCGCTGGCGCTGGCATCGACACCCAGCACTCGATAGGCATCCTCCAGCGACTTCTCGGAAGCGGCTCCCGGCGCCTGGGCACCGCCGCCACGCAGCATGGCTTCGATCTGCTCGATTTCCGCCTCCGAGCAGCCCAGGCCTCGCGCCACCCGCACCAGCATCTCATGCTCGGCGGGATGCAGTACCCCATCGGCGGCTATAGCCGACAGCTGCACCTGCAGGAATACTTGCAGTAACGCACGCTGACCGCCGGTGATACGGCGGACAATCGCCAGTTCCGCGTCCAGGTCGAAGTCGGGCGCCTTGCCGCGGTTGAATGCCGCCTTGGCTCGCTCACGCTGCTCGGCGTTCAGCCGCAGGCGATCCCACAACTGCTTGGAAACTTCCAGCTCGTCTTGAGTGACCTGGCCATCCGCCTTGCACAGGCAACCCATCACCGCAAAGGTGGAATCGAGGAACTGCGCCTGTATTCCGGCCAGTTTTCCCAGCACGCTCTTCCGCAACACGCGCTGGACACCCCAATAAGCGAGTGCCGCCCCGATCAGCATGCCCAGCGGGCCACCGATCATATATCCCAGCACTGCCCCAATCACTGTCGCTATCAACATGGTTTTTCACCGTAACATTGGTGTGACGTGGCTTAACACCTTCAATCCAGGCGCCGATGAATCGCTGCCTCTATACCCACGGCATCCAAGCCGCAGTCGGCAAGCAACTCGGCAGGTTTGCCATGCTCGACGAATACGTCGGGTAACCCCAGATTGAGCACCTGACACAATAGCCCTTCCGCCGCCAGCAACTCGTTGACCGCGCTGCCGGCACCACCGGCGACCACGTTCTCTTCCAGGGTCACGAGCAGGTCGTGGTCACGGGCGGCGGCCAGCACGGCATCGCGGTCCAGTGGCTTGACGCTGCGCATGTTGAGATGCGTCGCATCCAGTCGCGCGGCCACCTCCACCGCCGGTCCATTGAGGCTGCCGAAGGCCAGCAGGGCGATACGCTTGCCTTCGCGCCTGAGTTCCGCCTTGCCGATCTCGATAGGATCCAGCGAGTCGGGAACGGCCACGCCAGGCCCCTTGCCGCGCGGATAGCGCACCGCCGCCGGGCCGGGATGGTGATAGGCGGCACTGAGCATGGCGCGGCATTCCGCCTCGTCGGCCGGCGCCAGCACCACCAACCCCGGGATGCAACGCAAATAGGAGAGATCCAGAGCACCGTGATGGGTTGGGCCATCCTCGCCGACCAGGCCGGCGCGGTCGATGGCGAAGGTCACGTCCAGGGACTGGACGGCCACGTCATGGATGAGCTGGTCATAGCCACGCTGCAGGAAGGTGGAGTAGATCGCCACTACCGGTTTCATGGCTTCGCAAGCCATGCCGGCAGCGAGCGTGACGGCGTGCTGCTCGGCGATGGCTACGTCGTAATAGCGCCCGGGATATTCCTTGGAGAAGCGGATCAAGTCCGAGCCTTCTCGCATCGCCGGGGTGATGCCGATCAGCCGCTCGTCAACCGACGCCATGTCGCAGATCCAGTCGCCGAAGACATTGCAGTACTTCTTGGGCTTTGGTTTCGTTTGCGGTTGGGTCGGCTCAGGGGGCCTGGACTCGACCTTGGGTGGCGGCGAGGGCTCCTTCTCCAGCTTGGTGATGGCGTGATAGCCGATGGGATCGGACTCGGCGGGCTGGAAACCGCGTCCCTTGCGCGTCTTGATGTGAAGGAACTGAGGTCCCTCCAGGTCACGCATGTTGCGCAGCGTGTGCACCAGCATCGGTAGGTCGTGCCCATCGATGGGACCGATATAGTTGAAGCCCATCTCCTCGAACAGCGTGGCCGGGCTGATCATGCCCTTCATATGCTCTTCGGTACGCTTGGCGAATTCCAGTGCCCCCGGCAGATGCGAGAGCACCTTCTTGCTGTTCTCGCGCATCATGGTATAGGGCTTGCTGCTGAAGATCCGCGCCAGGTAGCTGGCCATGCCGCCGACGTTCTCGGATATCGACATCTCGTTGTCGTTGAGGATCACCAACAGGTTGGCATCCACATGACCGGCATGCGCCAGGGCCTCGAAGGCCATGCCGGCGGTCAGCGCGCCATCGCCGATCACCGCGCACACCCGACGTTTCTCGCGGCATGTGCGTGCCGCCAGCGCCATGCCCAACGCCGCCGAGATCGAGGTGCTGGAGTGACCCACGCCAAACGTGTCGTACTCCGACTCGGCGCGCCGTGGGAAGGCCGCTAGACCACCATGCTGTCGAATGCGCGGCATCTGCTCGCGACGACCGGTGAGGATCTTGTGCGGATAGGCCTGATGGCCCACGTCCCATACCAACCGATCGTGCGGTGTCTCCAGGATATGGTGCAAGGCTACGGTCAACTCGACCACCCCCAGACCGGCACCGAAGTGGCCTCCACTGCAACCCACGCTATAGAGCAGGTAAGCGCGTAGCTCGTCGGCGACCTGCAAGAGCTGCGCCTGGCTCATGGCTCGCAGCGCGGCAGGTGTGTCGAGAGTATCGAGCAAAGGTGTCGCCGGGCGCTCGGCGGGTATTTCGTCGAACAGCTTCATGAAAGTATCTGTCTCGTCAATGGTCGCGCTCGATCATATACCTGGCCAGATCGGCAAGCGGCGCCGCAGGCTCACCCAACGGGGCGAGCGACGCCAAGGCCTCATCGAGCAGGGCGCGAGCCTTGGCACGGGCACCATCGAGCCCCAGCAGGGCCGGGTACGTGGGTTTGTCGCGTGCCGCGTCGGCTCCCGATGCCTTGCCTAACTTGGCAGGGTCGCCAGTGACATCGAGAATGTCATCCTGGATCTGGAAGGCCAGGCCAATAGCCGCCGCATAGTCATCCAGGGCGCTCAACCGCGGATCGTTCTCGGCCACGGCCACCAGTGCCCCAAGGCGCACCGCGGCACGGATCAGCGCGCCAGTCTTGTGGCGATGCATCTTGGCCAGCAACTCGACATCAGGGTGGCCGCCAACCGCGGCCAGGTCCAGCGCCTGGCCGGCCGCCATACCATCACGTCCGGAGGCCGCGGCCAGGGTGCGGATCAGGGCCCCGAGGCGGGGGTGCTCGACGAGCGTCAATGCCTCGAAGGCCAGCGTCTGCAACGCATCGCCGGCAAGGATCGCGGTCGCTTCGCCGAAGGCCTTGTGGACCGTGGGTTGGCCACGCCGCAGGTCATCGTCGTCCATCGCCGGCAGGTCGTCGTGCACCAGCGAATAGGCATGGATCAGCTCCACCGCCGCAGCCGGGGCGTCCAACGCCTCGACCGAGGCACCCAAGGCACGTCCCGTGGCGTACACCAATATCGGGCGCAGTCGCTTGCCTCCCCCCAGCACGCCATGACGCATCGCCGCCTCGAGTTGCGGCGCCGCCGGCAGACGTTCATTGAACAGACGTTCGAGCCACGCATCGACACGTGCCCGGTCACTCGCCAGACGCGCTTCCAGCGCCGAGAGATCAGCGTTCACCAGCATCTCCCGCATCTGGCCCCGCGAAGGGCATGTCATGCAGGCTGTCATCCGGCTGCTCGACCAAAGTGCGCACCTTGAGTTCGGCCTCGTCGAGCCGGCGTTGAGCATCACGGGTCAGGTTCACGCCCTGCTCGAATGCCTTCAGGGAATCCTCCAGCGACAATTCGCCGGATTCCAGCTGGTTGACCAACGCCTCCAGCCGTTCGAGGGTCGCCGCAAAATCAAGGGGCGCCTCATGCTCGGGTAACCCAGTGTCCTTGTCAGCCATGGTGCGTCTCGCTCATCGTGCGGGCCGTTCGAGAATAGGCACCGGAGTCCCATACCGGGCCAGAAATCGAGGCCCAGTATACACGCTCCCCCCCGGGGTGCGTCTGCCCTGAATGGTGTCCACTTGCAAGGCGTTCATCTTTGCGGCGCAGCATTTTCATCACGCTATGCCGCCGGGATACGGCATGGCTGTGCTAGGATAGTGGCCCTGTTGCGCCCCGGGCGTCTCTCGCCACTGCATCCGGGCAGCCCCTTCCTGTTCTCCTCCCTGGGTCGCTGCTCTCGACATCGACAGGCCAACAGGCGAAATATCATACTGATTAGCAAGCGGCTTTCGCCGCGGAAAGGGTTGATTCGACCATGGCCAAAACCTCCCTGGACAAGAGCAAGATCAAGATCCTGCTGCTCGAGGGCGTCCACCAAAGCGCGGTGGACAACTTTCTGAATGCCGGTTACACCAACATCGAGCACCTGTCGACCTCGCTCGATGAAGAGACGTTGATCGAGAAGATCCGCGATGTCCACTTCATCGGCATTCGCTCCCGCACCCAATTGACCCAGCGCGTGTTCGACGCTGCCGAGAAGCTGGTGGCGGTGGGCTGTTTCTGCATCGGCACCAATCAGGTCGACCTCGGTGCGGCGCTCAAGCGCGGCATCCCGGTATTCAATGCGCCCTATTCCAATACCCGCTCGGTAGCGGAACTGGTACTCGCCGAGGCGATCATGCTGCTGCGCGGGATTCCCGAGAAGAGCGCTCGCGCCCACCAGGGCGGCTGGCTGAAAACGGCCAAGAACTCCCACGAAGCCCGTGGCAAGACTCTGGGTATCGTCGGCTATGGCAACATCGGCGCCCAGCTCTCGGTATTGGCCGAATCGCTGGGCTTCGACGTCATCTACTACGACGTGGTCACCAAGCTGGGCATGGGCAACGCCCGCCAGGTCGGCAGCCTAGAGGAACTGCTGGCACGTGCCGACGTGGTCAGCCTGCATGTGCCTGAACTGCCTTCCACCAAGTGGATGATCGGCAAGGAACAGATCGCTTTGATGAAGCAGGGAGGGATCCTGATCAACGCTTCGCGCGGCAGCGTGGTGGTGATCGAGGAACTGGCCGAAGCGCTCAAGAGCGGCAAGTTGCTTGGCGCGGCCATCGATGTCTTCCCAGTGGAGCCCAAGGGCAACAACGAGGAGTTCGTCAGCCCGCTTCGCGGTCTGGAGAACGTCATCCTCACCCCGCACGTCGGTGGTTCGACCCTGGAAGCCCAGGAGAACATCGGCGTCGAGGTCTCGGAGAAGCTGATCACCTATTCCGACAACGGCACCACCATCACCTCGGTCAACTTCCCCGAAGTGGCTCTGCCGGCGCATCCGGACAAGCATCGCCTGCTGCATATCCACGACAACGTGCCCGGCGTGCTGTCCGAGATCAACCACGTGCTGTCGGAGAACGACATCAACATCTCCGGTCAGTACTTGCAGACCAATGAAAAAGTCGGCTACGTGGTGATCGACGTCGACAAGGCCTACGGCCCCCAGGCGCTGGCGGCGCTCAAGAAGGTCAACCACACCCTGCGCCTGCGCGTGCTCTACTCCGAGACCAACTTCGAGGAGTGATGCCTCGCGGTACATGACGATCCCGCCCCCGGCGCCCCTCACGGCGTCGGGGGCGGCATGTATCGGCCCGACGGATGCACGCCGTTTCACGCTGGCGTAAAATACGCCTCCTCAGCCCGTTCCCCCCCGGTCCGTCCTTTGCGAGGACGACAACCAGGAGACACTGCATGACCCATTCCAGCGATTCCCAGCGAATCGTCGTCGTGGCGTTGTACAAGTTCGTCACGCTCGAAGACTACGAAGCCCTGCGCGAGCCATTACGTCAGGTAATGCTCGACAACGACGTCAAGGGCACACTGCTGCTCGCCGAGGAAGGCATCAATGGCACCGTGGCCGGGCCACGCGAAGGCATCGATGCGTTACTTGCCTGGCTGCAAGCGGATCCACGGCTGGTCGATATCGACCATAAGGAATCCTACTGCGACATCCCGCCCTTCTACCGCACCAAAGTCAAACTGAAGAGGGAGATCGTCACTTTGGGCGTGGAAGACGTCGACCCCAACCGCCGCGTGGGAACCTACGTCGAGCCCGAGGATTGGAACGAGGTGATCTCGGATCCCGAGGTGCTGGTGATCGATACCCGCAACGACTATGAAGTGGCCATCGGCTCCTTCGCGGGTGCGGTCGATCCAAAGACCAAATCGTTCCGCGAGTTCCCAGACTACGTGCGCCAGCACTACGACCCGACCCGGCACAAGAAGGTGGCGATGTTCTGCACCGGCGGTATTCGCTGTGAGAAGGCGTCGAGCTTCATGCTCGACGAAGGCTTCGAAGAGGTCTACCACCTCAAGGGCGGTGTACTGAACTACTTGGAAAAGGTGCCCGAGGAGAAGTCGTTGTGGCGCGGCGAGTGTTTCGTGTTCGACAACCGAGTCACGGTACGCCACGACTTGCGCGAAGGCGAGTACGATCAGTGCCACGCTTGCCGCATGCCGATCTCCGCCGAGGATCAGCGTTCTGAATACTACGAGCCCGGCGTGAGTTGCCCGCACTGCTGGGACTCGCTACCCGAGAAGACCCGTGCCGGCGCCCGCGAGCGCCAGAAGCAGATCGAATTGGCCAAGGCGCGCGGCGAGCCGCACCCGATCGGCCGCGATCCCAGGCTGATGAAGGAGCAGGCCGAAAGCTGATCTCTTCTCTTCGAGCTGAGAGAAAAGCCGCCACGCTCGTCTCGACGCGGCGGCTTTTTTCATGGTAATGGTTAACGTCCAAACGATTTCCCGCCCGGATGCAACTTCCTGGCGTTATCCCATGCTGTCTTGCCCTCTTCAAAGGACGATGTCATGCCAACCGGACCGGCTTATCTGATCGTGGTACTGGTGTGGGCCACCACGCCGCTGGCCATCAAGTGGAGCGCCGAGGCTGGCGCCCCCGTGGGCAGCGTGTGGCTGCGCATGGCGATTGCCGCGATTCTCGGCCTGGCGATTCTCAAGGTCATCGGGGGACGCCTCGCCTGGCATCCGCGGGCGCTAGCCAGCTATGCCGCCGCCGTGCCCGGGATTTTCGGTGCCATGGCGTTGAGCTACCGCGCTTCCCTGACCCTGCCCTCCGGCATGATGTCGGTAATGTTTGGTCTGGCACCGTTGATCTCGGGCCTGATCCTGCAGGTCTTGCCCGGGGCAACGAAGCTCAAGCGCTGGCACTGGCTGGGGTGTGTACTGGGCGTGATTGGATTGGCCGTGATCTTCGCCGACTCGCTGTCCAGTGGCACTCGACAACTTGGCGCCCTAACGATGATGGTTGCAGCGGTAACCCTGTTCAGTGGCAGCGGCATTGCCGTGCAGCGCGTGGGTGCCGGCCTCAAGCCGCTCAATCAAACCCTTGGCGCCCTGATCCTCAGCATGCCCTGTTTCGCGATGCTATGGTTCACCAGCGGCGAACCCCTGGCCATGCCACTTTCGACACGTGGGCTATGGGCGGTGCTTTACCTCGGTGTGTTCGGCTCACTGCTAGGCTTCTTGTGCTATTACCTGATCCTGTCGCGGCTGTCCGCGGCCACCGTTGCCCTGGTCACCCTGATCACACCGGTACTGGCTCTGGGGCTGGGCATGGGATTGAACGGTGAGCATCCAACTGCCTCGATGATCGCCGGTGCCATGCTGATCCTGGTCGCTCTCGGCGCCTACCTGTTTGGCGACCGATTGGCACGGCTGTCGCCACGAACGGCTATCGACTAAAGAAAATTCGACAGCGGCCGATATCCTTGCTTGACGGCCGCTCCCGGCCACCGTTCGATTCCCCAACTGGAGACGACCGCATTGCGAATCTCTCGGACACGCCAGCGGACACAAGGCGGAAAAACCGAACCCCTGCATAGCGACAAGGATATCGAAAGGGTTCTGGTACTGCTGATCTACTCGGGGCGTCATGAAAAGGCAGAACCGCTGTTCGCCGAAGCGCGCAGGCTTCTGCCCGGCGTCGACGTGGCTCAGCTCAACCGTGTGGCGCATCGCTTCGCCTCGCAGCTCAAGGCCAACGGCATCGCCTGGTAAGCCAGGAGAGACACAAGGCTATGTCTGAAAAGTCGGCGAGCGCCGGCCAGACAAGGCAAAAATCGGCGAAAAGACGGAGTTTACGCATGTAAATGAGTACTTTGAGCCGATTTTTAACGCCGTATGGGCAAGCGCAGCCAGTTTTCGGGCATAGCCTAGAAGCAGGTCGTCATCACCTCGACCACATTCAGCCGCTCGTCCGCCAGGCAGATACTGCGCCACTTATCGAAGGTCAGGCAGGGGTGGGAGGCTCCAAACGCCACGATGTCGCCGACTCTGACCTCCCCGTTGCCCACTTCCGATGCCTCCTCGGGCAGGCGCACAAAGGCATGCTGGTCCATCAGTTTGGTAACCTCCCACCCCTCGACGGAGAGCACGCGGTCGGCGCTGCCGCCCTCCCGGTAGCGACGTAATGGCTCGGGCAGGTGGTCGAAGCCGATATCGCGCTTGCCCAAGGCAATTACGGCCAAGCCAGGCTCGGGCAGCGACTGGACCTGGGCGAAAACCTCCAGTGCCGGCTCGAGCCCCCGATCCAGCTCGGGACGGCGACGCAGCACCTCGCGCTGAGCCTGGCGGTAGATACCATGATCGTGGACCACATAGCAGCCCGGGCGCAGCACCGGCACGAAGTGCTCGCCGAGATGCGCCTCGCGGAAGACTTCGGCGATCAGGTCATACCAGGCCGACCCGGAGGCAGTGATCAGCGGTGACGGCGATTCGATCAACCCATCGTGATCCAGTGCCTGAGCGGCCTCCACCAGATGCCAGGCATAGGCCCGGACACCTGCTACCGGATCGTCGCCATACACCACGCCCTCGTAGCCTTCCAGACCGGCCAATACCAGCGCCTGCTCACTGTCGACCAACTCGGCCAAGGCCATGATCTCGTCCTGATCGCGACAACCACAACGCCCGCCATCCACACCCAGCTCGATCAATACCTGCAGACGCAGGCCCCGCGCCGCGAAGTAGCGCCCCAGATGGCGCACATTGGCAACACCGTCGACCACGCAATAGAAATCGGCCCCCGCCTCGATCAGTTCGGCGACGATCGCCATGTTGGCCTCTCCGACCAGTTGGTTGGCCATCAGCAGGCGATTCACCCCGTGGGCGAAAGCGGCGCGGCATTGCGGTGGCGTAGCCAGGGTGATGCCCCACGCCCCGGCATCGAGCTGGCGCTGGAACAGGGCAGGGGTCATGGTGGTCTTGCCATGCGGCGCCAGCCGCGCGCCATGATCCGTGGCAAAACGCTGCATCCACTCCAGGTTGTGCGCAAGCGGTCCTTCGAAGATGACTGCCGCCGGCAAGCTGACCCCGGACAGCAGATCGGGGCTGATCTCGATGGTGCCCTTGTCGCAGCTCCAAGGCGCGCTCGTCGCGTCTTTCATGACCCTCTCCCGTACTTCTTTTTCATGCGGTTTCCTTCATATGACACCCGCTTGAAGGATATTTTCACACACGCTTGACTATTTGTTAGAAAATAACATACTTTCTCTCACAGGCAAGCACCAGCTTCCCGAATATTACCTGGAAGCCCCCGCCAGAGGAGACGACGGTGAGCCAGGACATCGATATCCTGTCGCACATTACGGCCAGTTTCGCCGCTTTGCGCGACGCCGAAAAGAAGGTCGCCGAGCTGATCTACGATGACATCGACTTCGTCACCGAAGCCAGCATCAGCGAGATCGCCGCCCGCGCCGGCGTCAGCGACGCCACCGTGACGCGCTTCGCCCGCGCTGTGGGCTGTCACAACGTGCGCGACCTCAAGACCCGCCTGACCCGCGCCCTGGCTGCCGGGCGTCGCTTCATCCAGGAAGCCGACCCGGCGGACGGGCCCTTGGCGGTCTACGAGATCGCCACCCAGACCTTGGCGGTGAACCGCGACCTGATGGCCCAGGCCGATATCGCCGGTGCCGTGGAGCGTCTCGACGGCGCCCGCCAGATTTTGGTGTTCGGTGCCGGCGGAGGTTCCAGCATGCTGGCACAAGAAATGCAGTTTCGCCTGGTCCGCTTGGGCTATGCCATCAGCGCCTACCCCCAGACGCTGCTACCGCGCATGGTGGCCTCGACCCTCGACCCCGAGGACGTGGTGGTGGTGCTGTCGGTCACCGGATATACCCCAGAGATGGTTGAATCCGCCCGCATCGCCCGCCAGTACGGTGCCCAGGTGGTAGCCATCACCGCCAGCGGCTCGCCGCTGGCGGAAACCGCCGACGTGGTACTGCCGGTGGTCTCGCGCGAGACCGACTTCATCTATCACCCCTCCGCGTCGCGCTACGCCATGCTGGCCGCCATCGACGTACTGGCCCTCGAACTGGCCACACGCCACCGCGACCGCTCGCGCGACAAGCTGCGCCGCCTCAAGATCACCCTCGATGCCCATCGCGGCGGCGACAACCGCCAGCCGCTGGGAGACTGACCATGCATTTTGACGTACTGATTCGCGGCGCCCAAGTACTCGACGGCACCGGCTCGGCCCCCTTCCGGGCCAATATCGGAATTCTCGGTGAACGCATCGCTGCCATCGGCGAGTTGGGCCAGCACACGGCCACGACCACCCTCGATGCCGCTGGCCGCTATCTGGCACCGGGGTTCATCGACGTGCATACCCACGACGACACCAACGTCATCCGCACTCCGGAAATGTTGCCCAAGCTGTCTCAAGGCGTGACCACGGTGGTGGTAGGCAACTGCGGCATCAGCGCCAGCCCCGTCAGCCTGGCGGGCGAGGTGCCGGACCCCATGAACCTGCTTGGCCGCGCCGAGGACTTTCGTTATCCCAGCTTCGCCACTTACGCCGCGGCCGTGGATGACGCCGTGCCCAGCGTCAATGTCGCCGCCCTGATCGGCCACACCAGCCTACGCAGCCAAGTGATGGATGACTTCGCCCGTCCGGCTAGTACGCACGAAATCGAGGCCATGCGAGCCCTGCTGTCACGGGCACTCGACGAGGGTGCACTGGGGTTGAGTTCGGGGCTCGCCTACCGCAATGCCTTCCACGCCCCCACGGCGGAAATGGAGCCCCTGGTGGCAGCGGTGGGCAAGGCCGGTGGTGTCTACACCACTCACCTGCGCGACGAGTTCGCTGGCCTGCTCGAGGCCATGGATGAGGCCTTCGCCACCGCCCGCCACGGCGAGGTACCGCTGGTGATCTCGCATCTGAAATGCGCCGGGGCTGGCAACTGGGGAAATGCGCCCCGCGCGCTAGAGCGGCTCGACACGGCGGCCCGCCACCAGCGCGCCCACTGCGACTGCTACCCCTACACCGCCGGCTCATCGACCCTCGACTTGGGCCAGGTCAGCGACGATATCGAGATCACCATCACCTGGTCGGAACCGCATCCCGACCAGGCACAGCGCCCCCTGAAGGCCATCGCCGCCGACTGGGGCGCATCGCTGGTCGAGGCGGCACGGCGCCTGCAACCGGCCGGTGCGGTCTACCACAACATGAGCGAGGACGACATCCGCCAGGTGCTCGCCCACCCGCTGTCGATGGTCGGCTCCGATGGCCTGCCCAACGATCCGCATCCGCACCCACGGTTGTGGGGAGCCTTTCCCCGAGTACTGGCCCGCTACAGCCGTGACCTGGGCCTGATGTCACTGAGCGAGGCAGTGCGCAAGATGACCGGCCTCTCGGCAGCCAACTTCGGGCTCACCGACCGCGGAGTGATTCGCGAAGGCGCCTATGCCGACCTGACGCTCTTCGACCTCGAGACCCTCGAAGACACCGCCGATTACGACGCCCCCATCATGCCGGCTCGAGGCATCGAACTAGTGATGGTCAACGGCGTGATCGGCTATCGACATGGTATAGCCACCGGCAAGCATGCCGGGCGCATGCTACGCCGCTCACAACACCTCACCCACCGCATGGAGGATTGCCCATGAGCATCACCCGCTACGGCGTCGAAGGCGGCGTCGGCACTGGCGGCCAGAAACTGCCCTTCGCCCGCGCCGTGGAAGCTGGCGGCTGGCTCTACGTCTCAGGCCAGACACCGATGATCGACGGCGAAGTGGTCGAGGGCGGCATCGTCGAACAGACGCGGCTGGCTTTCGACAACTGCCTGGCGATCATGCAGGAAGCCGGCTACTGCCTGGAGGACGTCGTGCATGTCACCGCCGTGCTCACTGACGCGCGCTATTTCTCGTCGTTCAACAAGGTGTTTCACGAGATCTTCGCCGACAACCCGCCGGCCCGCATCTGCAGCGTCCAGGACCTGGTGGTCGATTGCAAGGTGGAAGTCGACGTGAAGTGCTTCCGGGCCGACAGGGCCTGAGAGAGAAGTGCCGTGTCCCCGGCAAGGGACACGGCACCGGATCGCGTTCGGGCCACCTTGGAGAAGTGCCAGCCCGGCACGATCGCCACATTGCTTACCACTGGTCGCGGCAACGACCGGGCAAACAACGACAAGAGGTTACCATGAACAGTCAGATTTTCCTCGGCGCCTTCCTGGCCTATGTCCTGGCGATGATCGGCTTCGGCTGGTGGATCTCGCGCCACAAGCGCGGCACCGGCGACGACTTCCTGCTCGGTGGGCGCAGCATTCCCATCTTCCTGACCATCGGTACCACCCTGGCGACCATGGTCGGTACCGGCTCGAGCATGGGCGCAGTCGGCTTCGGTTATGCCAACGGCTGGGCCGGTGCGCTCTATGGCATCGGCGGCGCGGTCGGCGTACTGTTGCTCGCGGCGTGCTTCGCCCCGGTACGCAAGCTGCGTTTCATGACCATGAGCGAGGAACTCTCCTACTATGTCGGCGCCAACCGCCTGGTGCGCAACCTGGTCGCGCTTCTGATCTATATCGCCTGCATCGGCTGGCTGGGCGCACATATCCTCGGCGGCGGTCTCTACCTGTCGTGGATGGCCGATATCGACCTCGATACAGCGCGGATCCTGGTGGCGCTGGGCTTTGGCATCTATTGTGTGATCGGCGGCTACTTCGCCGTGGTGTGGACCGATACCGTCCAGGCAGTGATCCTATTCGCCGGCTTCCTGCTGATGGCGGCACTGGCATTGGTCGAGGTCGGCGGCTTCGGCGGGTTGACCGCCAGCATGGATGCCGGCGCGGCCAGTTTCCTCGGCATAGGCAAGATCGGCGGCCTGCCGGCGCTGTCACTGGCCACAGTGATCGCCGTAGGCGTTCTCGCCACGCCGTCGTTCCGCCAGCGCATCTACTCCGGCGATTCTGTGGCCTCGGTACGCCGCTCCTTCGTGATCACCGGCGTGCTCTACCTCGGCTTCTCGATCATTCCAGCGATTCTCGGCATGGCCACCCATGCCTTGAATGCGGAATTGGACAACAGCAACTATGCCTTCCCGTTCCTGGCGACCGAAGTCCTGCCACTCGGGCTCGGCTTGCTGTTGTTGATCGCCGGCCTGTCGGCGACCATGTCCAGCGCCAGCTCGGATGCCATCGCCGGCGTCTCGACGCTGATGCGCGACGTTTACGTGCTGTTCACCGGGCGCACGCCCGCCGCACGCCATGTGGTGCTCTATTCACGCCTGGCGCTGGTAGCCACCATCGGCCTGGCCCTGGCCTTCGCGCTGACCTCGGACAATGTCATCAACTACATCACCCGCATGATCGCTACCATCATGGCCGGGATGTTCGTGTGCGGCATGCTGGGCCGTTTCTGGCCGCGCTACAACTGGCAAGGTGCCGTGGCAACCCTGGTCACCGCCTCCGTCACCTCACTGGCGGTCATCGCCAACGAGTCCTGGAGCGCCTTCTGGGGCAACCCCAGCATACCGGCGGTACTGGCGGCGCTGGCCGGCGGTGTGGCGGTCAGCCTGCTGACCCAGGCATCGCGGATCACCGAGCAGGAAGCGCTGGCCATTCTCGACCGTGAGCGCGAGCGCATGGAACACGCCCCCGACGCCGCCCTGACCCAGCCGGCGACCCCTTCCCCTCGCTAGAATATAGGAGTCGATGAAAACCGGGCCCCGGCATGGATGGCGGGGCCATGTCGTTGCAGATCACGAGGAAATCACTTCTGTATGGCAACGCACCAGGCGGGCCTCCAGCCCAATCACGGGGACTCGTCACCTCGATGCAGCGCCTCGAGCTTAGGCTCGAGTTCATTCAGGCGTTCCTTGAGGATGTCGAAAGCCTCGGCGGTACCATCGAACTCACCTTCCCGCGCCAGGTTCTCGAGTTGCGATGCGGCGGCTCCCACCGACCGCGCGCCGATCACCAGCGCCGCACCCTTCAGTGTATGTGCCGCACGACGAAGTACCACCTTGTCCCGTTCGACCATGGAGGTCTCGATCTCCGCCATCAGTTCAGGCGCCTGCTGCCGGAACAGCTCGGCCATTTCCTGTAACAGCACACGGTTGTTCTCGAGATTTTGCAGCGCACCTTCCCAATCCAGGCAGGGCACTTCCTCTTCTCGCGCCACCTGGGAGGCAGGTGCCGTTTCGTCATCGGCTGGCGGAGTCTCCTGCTGTTGCTGGCGGATGCCCAAGCTTCCCATTTCCCCTTCGACAGCCGCGAACAGCTCGGCAGCACGGAACGGCTTGGTGACATAGTCATCCATTCCTGCGGCTAGGCACCGCTCGCGGTCTTCCTTGGTGGCACTCGCGGTCATGGCGATGATCGGCACGTGATCGCCGGTGTCACGCTCCCGTTCGCGGATCGCCCGCGATGCAGCGAGACCGTCCATCACCGGCATATGGATGTCCATCAGCACCACATCGAAATCTTGGCGGCGGGTGGCCTCGACCGCCTCGGCGCCATTCTGGGCCAGTTCGACGCTATGCCCGCGTTGGGACAGCAAGTCGATCGCCACGCGCTGGTTGGCGAGACCGTCCTCGACCAGCAGCACACGGCGCGCGGCCGAGCCTCTGGGACGATCATGCGGTACCGGCGCCACCTTGCTCTTCCCGGTCGTGATGCCGAGCGCCTCGCCTATCGCGTTCAGCAATTCCGATTGCTTGACCGGCTTCATCAGCAGGCGAGCGATGCCTAACCGCCGACGCTGCGACGCACCACCAGCACGTGCGCTCGACGACAGCATCAGGATCGGCAGGCCAGCCAGTTCGGGACGTCGGCGAATCCGCTCGGCCAGCTCGTAGCCGTCCATGGCTGGCATCATCACGTCGAGCAGTGCCAGCGGGAAAGGATCGTCAACCGAGCGATCGAGGACTTCGAGTGCTTTCTCCCCGTCCGCTACCGTCGTCGGCCGCATGCCCCAACTGCTCAGGATCTCCTCGAGAATCATGCGATTGGTCTGGTTGTCGTCGACCACCAGCACGCGCTGGCCGTCAAGGCCGATGGGGCGTGGGGCTAACTCGTCCCGTTCCTTCGGCAGGCCGAAGTCGATGCTGAAGCTGAAGCTGCTGCCGCGGCCTCCGGGGCCACTGTCGACACCGATCTGCCCCCCCATCATTCCGACTAGTTGCGAGGCGATGGACAGTCCCAATCCAGTGCCGCCGCTCACCCGGGTGGTGGAGGTATCCGCCTGGCTGAAGGCTTCGAAGACCTTGCGGCGCTGCGCTTCGGGAATGCCGATCCCGGTATCGCGAATTTCGAAGGCCAGGCGCGCGCTGCGCTCGTGGAGCGCCTCGAGCTGCAGATCGACCACCACCTCGCCGGTTTCGGTGAACTTGATGGCATTGCCAACCAGGTTGACCACCACCTGGCGCAGGCGTACCGGGTCACCGAGCAGCCGGTCGGGAATTTCGGGTGGGATATGCACCGCCAGCTCGAGCCCCTTTTCGTCGGCCCGCAGCGCCATCGTCTGAAGCGTATCACCCAGGGTGTCGCGCAGGTGAAAGGCCACCGATTCGAGCTCGAGCCGCCCCGCCTCGATCTTCGAGAAGTCGAGAATATCGTTGATCAGTCCGAGCAGGGTATCCGCCGACTTCTGGATGATCGCCACATACTCGGCTTGCTGTTCGGTCAATTCGGTGCGTTCCAGCAATTCGGCGACACCGATCACTCCATTCATCGGGGTGCGAATCTCGTGGCTCATATTGGCCAGGAACTCGCTCTTGGCCAGGCTGGCCTGCTCCGCCAGATCGCGTGCCCGACGCAACTCATCCTGTGAGCGGCGCAGTTCCTCGGCAGTGGCCAGGAGCTCGGCGGTGCGTTCCGTGACCAGCTCTTCCAGACGATGGCGATGCTGCTCGAGCTCGGTGATGTCCGAGTAGACCGCGACATAGCCACCATCCCCGGTGCGATGTTCGCTGATCTGGATGCAGACGCCGTCACTGCGCACCATATGATAGGGCCCCGTGGGATTGCGATGCGCGGCGAGACGTTCGGCGATCCACGCCTCACTCGACGCATAGCCAGGGGGAGTGAGACCACGCTCGACCACGGCCCGCAGCAGATCTTCGAAACGCAACCCCAGTTCGACCACATCGCCCGGGGTGACGAAATGCTCCTTGAAGCGGGAGTTGTAGAGCACCAGCCGGTCGTCGGCATCGAACAATGCGAATCCCTCGGCGATGGATTCGAGCGCTTCGGTGAGCTGGTCGCGCGCCGCCTCGGCGCGGGCCTGGGCCTCCTCGGTCAGCTGGACCTGAGCCTCGAGATGGGCGCGCTGGGTTTCCAGCTCGGTGATATCGGTGTAGATGGCCACCACGCCACCGTCGCGGGTGCGGCGTTCGCTGATGCGCAACTGCATCTGGTCGGTGCGGCGATAGGTGAACGGCTTGCCCGGGTTGCGCCGTCGCTGCAGTCGTCGTGCGATCCAGGCTTCGGGCTCCATGTCGCCGATATCGACAACTTCCCTGGTCACGGCGGCGCGAATCAGGTCCTCGAAACGAACGCCGGGCTTTGCCAGGTCGGGAAGCCCCGAGTACTCGTCGCGGAACCGCGAGTTGCAGGCCACCAGGATGTCGTTGGCATCGTAGAGAGTGAAGCCCTCGGAGATAGACTCGAGCGCCTCGATCAGTTGCTGACGCTGAAGACAGCATGGCGCTATCTCACTGGGTTGCTCGGAGGTCGCCTCGGTCGGCTGTTGCTGCGCCGACTTACTGCGTGTGCTGCCATCGTCGCCATTGGAGGGAACACTCATAAACTCGACACCACCGCTTCGACTACGGGAAAACGCCCCGCCACAGCTTGGCCTCGGTCACCCGCGAGACGCCTTCGATCAGTGCCGCGGTGCGCATATCGAGCCGGTCCTTCTGCGCTCGGTGCAGCGTCCGGCGGAAAGCATCCAGCAGGATCGACTTCAGTCGCCCATTGATCTCGTCCAGGGTCCAGGTCAGGTTCTGCATGCCCTGCACCCATTCGAAATAGGACACCGTGACACCGCCGGCATTGCCGAGGATATCGGGCAACACGAAGATGCCACGATCATGGAGGATATCGTCGGCCTCCAGCATGGTCGGGCCATTGGCGCCCTCGGCCAGCAACCGGCAACTGATCTGCGCTGCGTTTTCCACCGTGACCTGGTTCTGCAACGCCGCCAGCACCAGTACGTCGCAGTCAAGCTCCAGCAAGTCGGCGTTGCTGATCGGCTCGGCATCCGGATAGCCGTCCAATACCCGGTGCTCGTCAACATAGGCTTGCAAGTCCTTCACCGACAACCCCTCGCGCCGGTAGAGGCTGGTGGAAACATCGCCGACACCGATGATCTTGACGCCCAGTTCGGCGAGGAAGCGCGCGGTATGGCTGCCGACGTTGCCAAAACCCTGGACCACGGCGGTTGCCTTGGAGAGTTCGAGCCCCAGGTGTTGCGCCGAGGCCTCGATCAGGAACACCAGCCCGCGTCCGGTGGCCTCCTTGCGGCCCAACGAACCGCCCAGCACCACCGGCTTGCCAGTGACCACCGTCGGCACGGCATGACCGATCTGCTGGCTGTAGGTATCCATAAGCCAGGCCATGACCTGCTCGTCGGTGCCCAGGTCCGGCGCGGGGATATCCCTGTCCGGGCCGATCATTTCAATGATCTCGGTGGTGTAACGCCGCGTGAGCCGCTGCAACTCCGTCCTGCTCAGTGCGGTGGGATCGACCCGCACACCGCCCTTGGCACCACCAAACGGCAGCTTCATCAGCGCACACTTCCAGGTCATCCACATCGCCAGGGCCGCCACCTCACCCAGGTCGACCCCTTCGTGATAACGAATCCCGCCCTTTGTCGGCCCCATCGTCAGCACATGCTGCACACGGTAGCCGAATACCGTCTCCACTTGGCTGTGGTCATCGCGGAAAAAAGGGAAGGAAACCATATGCGCGCGCTGCGGGAACAGCAGGCGCTGACGAACGTTGTCGTCCAGACCCATGTACTGGGAGGCCTTGAGGAACTGCTGCTGCGCCAAGCGAAACATCGGCGAGTCCCACTCGCCGCCCCTGGCACGCGCCCGGGCCAGGGTGTAGCGAACGGCACGCCCCAGGGAAGCCCCTTTGAGATGCGACTTGACCAGATAGTCGTAGGCACCGGACTCCACGGCCCGTGCCGCCAGCTTGACATCATCCAGGCTGGTGAGGATGACCACCGGCACCTGCGGCGCTACCAGGCGCACCCGCCATAATGTCTCGAGTTCCTCACTGTCGGGCAGTACCAGATCCAGCAGGACCAGGTCCACCTTGCCTCGCGTAAGCCGGACCAGGCCTTCATCCAGACGCTCCACCGCTTCGACTTCACAGCGTAGCTGGGTGTCGGTCTTGAGCAACTGCTGAATCAACCGGCTGTGGAGTGGATTGTCTTCGATCAGCAACAGGCGAATAGGGAAATCGGACATGCCCTGTGCCCCGCTGTGCACCAACGCATACCCTAAGCGTAGGCCACAGCGGCACAACAAGCGCTATCCTGACTTGCTCATGAGCCCTTTCACTGCATCCTCAGTTCCACCTGCCCGATCCCTTCGAATACCAACCGCGCCCGCTGGCCTACGAGCATCTCCACCACACCCTCGAAGGTCCCGGTGGTGATCACCTCGCCGGCGTGGAAGCCCTCGCCGCTTCGGGCAATGCGATCGTTGATCATTTCCACCAGCAGCCGGGCCGGATCGCCACCGGGGTGACCGCCGCGCCCGGCCATGCTGACTTCGCCGTCCAGGCTCAGGTGGTAGGCGGCATTGGCCATCCGGCTCAGATCATCGACCGATGTACCACCACCCAGCACGAAGGCACCATGACTCAACCCATCGGCCAATTGCCACAGTGGCGGTACCTCGGGCCAATTCGTGAAGCGGCTGTCGACCACCTCGATGGCGGCATGCAGGCTCGCCACCCGCGAGGCGATCTCGCTCAGGGTATAAGGAGTGCCGCGGGAGGGGATCCCCTCACCCAACGTTACCGCCAGTTCGGGTTCGAGGTACACCACGTGAAAATCCCGACGCGCCAGGCGTGCCGGCGAGTCATGGCTGAGCTCAGCGAACAGTCGCGAATAACGCGGCACTTCCCCCCTGCGAATGCCGCCCAACTTCCAACCCGAAGGCGTACCCAGTGTCGCGGAGACACGCTCCTGAATGGCATAGGCATCCTCGAGCTCGGCAAGCGGGATATCCTCGGGTACCGCTATCCGAGCCCGACGTTGATGCGCCTCGATCAAGCACCGGGCACCGGCTTCGATGATCTCGTCGCGAGTCATGCTCAGAACCCCTTGGCTTCGCCACGCGGCCGCGCCGGTTGCGGCTTGCCACATTCGAGAAATTGCCCGAACCCCGGTTCGCCGGCGAGCCGGCCATCGCGGGACACCACCTGGCCACGGCACAACGTCAATACCGGCCGTCCGGTAAGCTCGAGCCCTTCATAAGGAGTGTAGTCGACATCGTGGTGCAGCTCGGCGTTGCGTACGGTGGTGCGGGCTCGGCTGTCCCACAGCGTCAGGTCGGCATCGGAGCCAATGGCGATGGTGCCCTTGCGTGGGTAGAGACCATAGATCTTGGCCGGATTGGTCGCGGTCAACGCCACGAAGCGGGTCGCGTCGATGCGCTCTTTTATCACGCCCTCGGAGAACAGGATCGGCAGCCGGGTCTCGAGCCCGGGAATGCCGTTGGGGATATGCTTGAAGCAGGCCGTTTCGCCGTGCAGCTTCTTGCCCTTGGGGTCCTCGTAGCGGAACGGCGCATGGTCCGAGGAGAACACTTGGAAGACACCGCTCTCCAGTGCCTGCCACACCGCCTGCTGGGCAGCCTCGTCGCGCGGCGGTGGGCTACACACGCACTTTGCGCCCTCGAAGCCTTCCTGGTCCAGATCGGTGGCGGTGAGCATCAGATATTGCGGGCAGGTCTCGCCATAGACGCGCAGGCCGCGGCTCTGTGCCCAGCGAATCTGCTCGATCGCCTCGGGTCCCGAGACATGCACGATCAGTACCGGGACGTCGATCAGTTCGGCCAGCGAAATGGCACGGTGGGTGGCCTCGCGTTCGGCGATCGTCGAGTGCGCCTCGCCATGATAGACGGGCGCCGTCTTGCCGCACGCTTCGAGCAATTCGGTCAGGTAGGCGATGCAGTCGGCATTCTCGGCGTGCACCATGACCATCGCCCCTTCGCGCCGGGCCAGGGCCAGCACCTTGAGGATCTCGCGATCGTTGAGCTTGAGGTCGTCATAGGTCATGTAGATCTTGAACGAGCTGTAGCCCTCCTCGATCAATGCCGGCAGTTCTTCCTTGAGCACCGTTTCGGTGGGATCGGTGACGATCATGTGGAAGGCGTAATCTATGAAGGCCTTGCCCTCGCTGCGCCGATGATAGTCATCCACCGCGGCGCGCAGGCTCTGCCCCTTCTGCTGGGCGGCGAAGGGGATCACCGTGGTGGTGCCGCCACAGGCCGCCGAGCGGGTCCCGCTGTGGAAGTCGTCGGCCATCACCGCGCCATCGCCGAGCGGCTGGTCGAGGTGGCAGTGGGCGTCGATGCCACCGGGCATCACCCATAGCCCATCGGCGTCGATGATCTCGGCGGCATTGCCGAGTGCCTGACCAAGGGCGGCGATACGCCCTTCCTTGATGCCGATATCGGCGACATAGCGATCGGCGGCGGTGATGATCAGACCGTTCTTGATGATAGTATCGAAGTCACTCATGGGATTTCCCTTGTCATTGTCGTATGGCGTGACTCAGCCCATGGCGTTGGGCAGCCACAGCACCAGTTGCGGCCAGGCGATGATCAGGAACACGAAGGCCAGCATGATGGCGAAGAAGGGCAAGCTGCCGAGCATCACGTCCATGATCGAACCGCGCCCGCGCACGCCCTGGACCACGTAGAGGTTCATGCCGATCGGCGGGGTGATCAGCGAGATTTCCATCATGATCACCAGGAAGATGCCGAACCACACCGGGTCGAAGCCGAACTGCACCACCATCGGCACCACGATGGGCACGGTGGCGATCATCATCGACAGCGTCTCGAGGAAGCAGCCCAACACCAGATAGAAGACCACCAGCGCCAGGATCAGCCCCAGCGGGGTCAACCCCAGGTCGGCAACCCAGCGGGTCAGGGTGGTGGGAATGCCCAGGATGCCGACGATGTAGTTGAGGAAGAACGCTGCCACGATGATCAGCAGGATCATCGCCGTGGTGCGCGCCATGGACAGGAAGCACTCGTGAAGCATGGTCAGCGTCAACTTGCGGTTCAGTGCCGCCAGGATCAACGCCGCGACAACGCCCAGGGCCGCCGCCTCGGTGGGAGTGGCCCAACCGCTGTAGATGCTGCCGATGACGATCGCGAAGACACAAGCTGGCGGCAACAGATCGACCAGCGACCTGACTCGCTCGCCCAGTGGCACACGCGGCTCGCGCTCGCCGGCCACGCCGGGGCACAACAGGCTGAAGGCCATGATCGCCAGCATGAAGCACCCGGCCAACGCCAGCCCGGGCAGGATGCCGGCGATGAACAGCTTGCCGATGGAGGTGTTGGTGATCGCGCCGTAAATGATCATGTTGATGCTGGGCGGAATCAGGATGCCCAGGGTGGCGCCAGCCGCCAGCGTGCCCAACGCCAGGCGCTCGCTGTAGCCGCGTTCGGCAAAGGCCGGCAGTGCCACGGTGCCAATGGTCGCGGCAGTGGCCACCGAGGAGCCGGACATGGCGGCGAACATCGACGACGCCCCGATGTTGGTATGCAGCAACCCGCCCGGCATGCGGTTCAGCCACACCGATAGGGCGCTATACATGCGTTCGGTGATGCCGCTGCGCAGCAGCAGTTCGCCGAGCAGGATGAACAGTGGAATCGCCGTCAACAGGAAGTCGTTGAGGGTGCTCCACAAGGTATCGCCGAACGAATACAGCAGTGGCGTGCCCAGATACAGCAAGGTCCCCAGGGCGGCAACACTGAAGATAGCCACTGCCACGTGCAAGCCAGCCGCCATCATGCCCAGCATGATGAAAAAGCCGATCAGGACTTCGATGGCACCAATCATACTGGCGTCCTCCCGACGGTGGCGGCGTGCTTGTCGTTGGCATAGTCATGCCTGGCCTCGTCGAGTTCGTCATCGGTGGAACGTGGATCGAACTCGCGGTTGAGGGTGGTGCCACGCCCGCGCAGCAGCAGGCTCCAGGCACGCCCGGCCAGCAACAGCGCCAAAGCCGCGAACACGGCAAGCCCCATCACCCACAACGACTGCGGAATCCATAACGGCGTCTGTAGCGGTGTGCTGGCGCGACTGCCGAACTCCAGGGTCTCGCGCAGCGTCTCGACGCCTCGCCACAGCATGAAGGTCGCGAAGGCCGCCAATAGCGTTGCCGCCAGGACATTGAGCGGTGCGCGCAACGCGGCCGGCAGCATCATCAGCAGCACATCGACCCGAGTATGGGCACGATGAAGCAGGGCATAGGCAAAACTGAAGGCAACGCCGATGGCCAGCACATAGCCGCCAAGCTCATCGACGCCCTGGAGGGAAAAACTGAACAGCTTGCGGGCGATGACCTCGAAGGTGATCAGCCCCGACAGCCCCAGCGCGGCATAGCCCGCAGCGATGGCCGCGACATGCGCCAGCCGGTGGGCCGCGCGATATGGTTTCTGGGTCAACATGAGATGAGCCTCTCGCTGGTCGACGGGGGCCCGGCCCCCGTCGCTTTCCGGTCACGGCAGGTCGATGGACAAGCTCGCGGCGGCCCCGACCGTGTCGTTCCACACCGCGGCGCAGCCATCGTATTGCAACTCGCAGCTCTCGCCCCAAACCGGCAACACGGCCTCGGCGGTGATCGCGCTGACCCGCTCCCGCGAGGCCTCGTCGAGTTCCACCAGGGTCATGTCATAGGCTTCATGATCGCGACAGCTCGACTGCCCGGTGCTGCAGGCAATGGCATCGTCATTGACGGTGTAAGCCACCTGCCACATCGCCTCTTCCATTTCGGCGAAGGCTGCCTCGAGCTCCTGCTGCTGGGTCTCGTCGAGACGGTTCCAGGTGTCCAGGTTCATGAAGTGTCCCTGCACCGAGTAGGACAGCGGCAGCGGCACGAAATGGTTGGTGACTTCCGGCCATTTGCCGCTATTGCCGGCGGTAGGCGCGGTCACCCCGCAATCGGCCACACCACGCTGCAGGGCCAGGTAGACCTCACTGAACTGCAGCGTCACGGGAGTCGCTCCCAGTCCTTGCACCAGACGTGACATCGATGGGGTAAAGACCCGCACCTTCTTGCCCTTCAGGTCCTCCACTCCCGAAATTTCGCCGTTGCAGAACATCATCTGCGGGCCGAACGGCCACAGCGTCATCAGCTTGGCGTTGAAGCGCTCCTGCAGCCGCGCGTCGAACTTGTCACGGATGGCATTGACGGCTTCACGCTGCTCGTCGAGCGTCTGCGAGACGCCGGCCAGATCGATGCCTTCGAAGAAGGGCTCGTCACGGGACGCCATGCCAATCTGCACCGACATCACATCGAAGGCCCCGGAACGAATCAGGCGCAGGGCATCGGCAGCATCGACACCGATACCATCCATGGTGTTATAGGTCACCGCCAGGTCGTCGCGGGCATCCAGCTTTTCGAAGAAAGGGCGTTCGACTTCCTCGACATGGATCTTGTTGCCCGAGAAGTTGCCTACCACCCTGAGCGACGTTTCCGCCTGAGCCATGCCGCCCAACGCCATGCCACAAGCGACTGCAGCGCCCAGGGAGATTCGCTTGATTGTCGTTGCTTTCATCACGATACCTCTTGCCAGTTGGTTTGTTGTTGTCGATCGACCGTCTCGGGCGGACGCCCGCGTGAAGTCAAAGTCCTAGGCTCCTAGGCTCCTAGGCGGCGATCCTCGAACAACCGCCCCCAGCCCTGGATCTGCGACGGATCGTTTCCCGTCATCAACAGGGTCTTCCACACCGTCACGCTGACCGAGTCGTAGATGGGAATACCGAGCTCGCGCTCCAGCTCGGCGACAATGCCGGCTCCGCGCAGATTGGTGCAAAGGATGGTGATCGCCTCGGGACGCGACTTGGCCACATCGCGCACCATGCCGGCCAAGGTGGCCTCGTCGTACTCGGAAAAGGAGAAATTGCCTCGATCGCCCAAGTGTCGCTCGGCGACCACCTCATGACCCTCGGCCTCGTAGTTGGCGACGATCGCCGCCTGAATGTCGTCGAGGTAAGGCGTCACCAATCCCAGACGCCGTACCTCGGTCCGCTGCAACACCTCGTTCAGGGCCAACACACTGGTGGTAGCTGGCACGCCCGTGGCCTCGCGGATAGCCGCGCACAGTCGCCGGTCAGTCTCGAACCCCAGCCAGCTAGAGGAGGTGCCGTTCCAGGCGATCACATCCATCCTGGCGTCGCAGAGCAGTTGCGCAGCGGCCAGCAAGGGAGCGGGATCGAACTGGGCCAAGGCCTCGTCGCGCAAGGAGATCTCCTTGACCGTAAAGCGCTGGAAGTGCGCCGTGACCCACGGCATCAGGTCCTGCAACAGGGCGCTGGTATAGGGCTCCAGCACGGTGTTGGAAGAGGGTGTCAGCATACCGATGAGGGTGCGTTTCATGGGAGGCGTGTTCCTTGTTCTCGTTGTGATTCTTTAGAAGGAGCATTCCGATTTTGGAATTTAGAATTTGGAATTCCAAATTCTTTTGATGACCCAAGGATTGCACAGCGGTAGAATTTTGCAAGCATGCTTTCACCCAGCTTGGCCGAGGCGTACGCCAGCGCTAGCCACGAACAAGGAGAATCTCGCATGGCCGAAACATTCCCAACCGTCGATGGCGCCAGGGCTTCTCGCGCTACGCCCTTGCGTCGTCACACGCTGTATGAGGCAGTGACCGAGCGATTGCGCGAGATGGTACTGGAAGGCGAGCTGGAGCCAGGCAGCCGCATTTCCGAAAAGCAGTTGTGCGAGGCCTTCGAGGTCTCTCCCACTCCCCTGCGGCAGGCGCTCAAGGTGCTGGCCAGTGAAGGGCTGGTGGAGTTACTGCCCAACCGCGGCGCCAAGGTCACCGAAGTGGACGCCGAGGAAGTGGCCGACCTGTTCGAAGTGATGGCAGTGCTGGAGGGGCTGTCAGGCACCCTGTTGGCGACCCGGGCTAGCGATGCTGAAATCGCCGAGATCCGCGCCATGCACGAGCGCATGATGGAGAAATATCACAACAATCAACGCAAGGAATACTTCCAGCTCAATCAGGCAATCCATCGCCGCCTTAGCGAAATCGCCGGCAATCGCGTACTACTTGAGCTCGAGACCTCGTTGACGCTCAGGATCACCCGTGCCCGCTACGCAGCCAACATGCAGTTGGGCCGCTGGGAAGAATCCGCCAAGGAACACGAATACTTCGTTGAAGCGCTCGAAAGGCGTGATGCACAGGCCCTTTCCACCGCCATGAGCCTACACATGCGCAAGACCGGCAACGCCGTCATTCAAGGCCTGCAGCAGAGTTGATGCTCTAGAAGAGGTTCCGTCCCTCCCTACTACCCACCGGCTCATTGGCGGAACCTTATCTCTCTTACCTCTCAAATATATAAATTTTAACATATTGATTTATATTGTTTTTTAAAAAAACAGTATTTTAAGTTTTGAATTTCTAAGTGTCCTGACCTATGTTCATTCCTGGGTTTCAACTCGGCCCGGAAATAACCGTCTTCCCACACAAGGACACTCTCATGATGACAACAACAACGCGCTTCACCCGACACTGCGGTACCCTGCTGCTGGCCCTGGGGCTCGCCGTCCCCTCGCTGGCCAACGCCGAGAACCTGCGTTTCGGCGGCAACTTCCCCGGCGACCATTCGTCCAGCAAAGCCATGGAGATCTTCCAGGAGGAACTCGCCAGCCGTACCGATGGCGACCTGAGTGCCCAGTTGTTCCCCAACATGCAACTGGGCGGTGCCGGCGAGAACATCGACCAGGTTCGCTCCGGCGCCATCATGGGGACCTGGATCGGCATCTCCTACCTGTCGCGCATCGTCCCCGAGCTCGAGGCCCTGAGCCTGCCGTTCGCCTTCGATAGCCGCGAGGATGCCTTCCGCCTCATCGATGGCGAAGTCGGAGACCTGCTCGACGAAAAGCTGGCCGAGAAGGGCTTCGCCGCCCTGGGTTACATGGAGTTGGGTTTCCGCAATGTGACCAACAGCGTCCGGCCGATCACCTCGATCGAGGACTTCCAAGACCTCAAGATCCGCCTGCAGCCGAATCAGACCCACCTCGACACCTTCCGCGCCATCGGTGCCAACCCGGTGTCCATGGACATCAAGGAGGTCTACGGTGCCTTGCAGCAGGGGGTGTTGGACGGCCAGGAGAACCCCTACAGCATCATCAGCACCAACCGCATGGATGAGGTGCAGGAATACTTGTCCGACAGTGGCCACTTCTACGACTTCATCGTCGTGGTCGCCAATCTGGACAAGTTCAATGCCCTGAGCGACGAGCAGCGGCAAGCCATCCACGAGGCCATGACCGAAGCCGTCGAATGGCAGCGAGCCAAGGCCGCCGAGGAAGATGCCGCCGCCCGCGAGACGCTGATCGAGCGCGGCATGGAATTCACGCCGCTGGCCCCCGAGGTGCGCGCCGAGTTGCGCGAAGCCACCCAAGGCGTCGTGGATGACCTGCGCGACAAGATCGGTGCAGAGATCGTCGATAGCGTGCTGACGGAGCTGAACGCATGACACCCGCGTCCTCACGGCTGGAGGCTCGTGCCTCCAGCCCGCTGAAGCGCCGCTTCGTCATGGCGCTGGCGCTGCTCGACCGCACTTCCTACTACGCCATCATCATGGCGATGGGGCTGATGACCCTGCTGGTTTCGGCCCAGGTCTTCTCCCGCTACGTGCTGTCGACCTCGATCGACTCAGCCGACGAGCTCTCGCGGCTGTTCTTCGTCTGGGCGATCTTTCTGGCCATTCCGCACGGTATCAAGGTCGGTATCCACGTCGGTATCGATGCGCTGGTCAGCAAGTTGCCCGATGTCGTGCAGGAGCGTCTCGCTCGCCTGATGGCGCTGATCGGCGCGGCGCTGATGGCCATCCTGTTCTGGGTTTCCCTGGGTGCGGTGGCCGACAAATGGCAGGAGTTGATGCCGACCATCGAGATCACCGCCGCCATTTTCTATATCGCCGTGCTGATATGCGCCGGCCACTGCTGCCTGCACCTGCTCGCCCAGGTACTGCGCATCGAGCCGCTGCCCAGCGCTCCCCCAACCAGTGAAGGAGGAGCCCGCTCATGACCCTGGCCATCGTCCTTACCTTTCTCGCCTTCGCACTGTTGCGCATGCCGCTGGCTTTCGCCTTGGGCCTTGCCTCGCTGGTGGGCCTGTATATCGGTGGAATGGATTTCTCGGTGTTGCCGCAACGCATGATGCATTCCGTCGACAACTTCCCACTGATGGCCATTCCGCTATTCATGCTGGCCGGTGAGTTGATGGTCGCCGCCGGCATCCTGCAACGCCTGGTCGACTTCGCCAACTCGCTGATCGGACGCGTTCAGGGCGGGCTGGCACATGTCGCCATCGTCGCCGGCATGGTACTGGCCGCGGTCAGCGGCGCCGCCGTGGCCAGCGCCAGCGCGCTGGGCAGCTCGCTGGTGCCTTCCATGCGTCAACAATACGACACCGGCTACAGCAGTGCGGTGGTCGCCTCCGCGGCCAACCTCGGCGCCATCATCCCGCCCAGCAACGCCATGATCGTCTATGCCTTGATGGCGGGTTCCAGCGTTTCCGTGGGTGGGCTGTTCATGGCCGGTATCGTGCCCGGGATCCTGCTCGCCGTGGGCTTCATGGGCCTGGCCACCTTCCTGGCGATGCGGCGCCGTTATCCGCTGGTCGGTGAATCGCTGGGGCTCAAGCACGTGCTGGCGCAGACCTGGCGCGCACTGCCGATCCTGCTGATGCCGGTGGTGGTGGTCGGCGGCATCGTCGCCGGCGCCTTCACCGCCACCGAAGGGGCGGCCATCGCCGTGGTCTATGCGCTGGCGATCGGCTTTTTCGTGACCCGCAAGCTGCGCCTGTCCGACCTGCCCAAGGCAATGTTCAACGCAGCGGTAACCGCAGCCATGGTCGGCGCGCTGATCGCCTTCGCCTCGACCATGACCTTTGCCTTCACCATCGATTTGATCCCCATGCGGTTGGCCGACTGGCTGCAGGGCGTGACCGCCGACCCGATGATCTTCCTGCTATTGGTGATGGCGCTGCTGATCGCGGTCGGCATGTTCATCGAGTCCAATGCCGCCTACATCATGCTCGTCCCGCTGCTGGCACCGATCGCCCTGGCCTACGGTATCGATCCGCTGCTGTTCGGCTTCCTGTTCGTGATGAACCTGGTGGTAGGCATGATGACGCCGCCGGTCGGCGTGCTGCTGTTCGTGATGTGCGGCATCTCCAAGATCAGTCTCAACGAACTGCTGCGCAGCGCCTGGCCATTCATCGCCTTCCAGTATGCCGTGCTGGGGCTATGCATCCTGTTCCCGGACATCGTGACCTGGCTGCCACGAGCCCTAGGCTACTGAACCCGGCCATATCGTCCCTTGCCTCGTTCCTCCACCGCCCACCACGGGTGGGCGGCGGGGGCTCTTTATGCCGATACTCACAACAGAAAAAGCACACCACGCCATGAAACTGCTCATCATCAATCCCAATATCTCCCGTGACGTGACCCACCTGATCGAGTCGGAGGCCACGCGCAGCATCTATCCCGGTACCGAGCTGACCCTGGCCACCGCACCCTTCGGCGTGGCCTATATCGAGACCCGCGCCGAAGCGCTGATCGGCGGCTACGCCGCCCTGCAGATCGCCGCCGAGCAGCATGCGCACCACGACGCCATCGTGGTCGCCGCCTTTGGCGACCCCGGCCTTGCCGCCTTGCGTGAAGTCATGCCAATCCCGGTGGTGGGCATGACCGAGGCCGCCCTGGTCAGTGCCTGCCAGCATGGCGGCCGTTTCTCGGTGATCGCCATCTCCCAGCGCATCCAGGCCTGGTACCGCGAATGCATCACTGCCTATGGCTTCGCCGAACGCCTGGCCAGCATCCGCGCCCTGGACGAACCCCTGGCCCATATCGGTCGGGTGCAGGAGGACCAGGGCGAGCGCCTGGTGGCCCTGGCGAATCAAGCGGTGGAACAGGACGGCGCCGACGTGTTGATCCTTGCCGGCGCACCCTTGGCCGGCCTGGCGCGTACGGTGGCCACACGCCTGCCGGTTCCGGCACTGGACGGCGTAACCTGCGCCGTGACCCAGGCTCAAGCCATGGCGAGTATGGAGATAGCCGCCCCCGTGGCTGGCAGCTTCGCCCTGCCACCGGAGAAGCCATGCAGCGGCCTCGGCCCAGCGCTGGCCCGGCTGGTGGGACGGCAGCCGACCGATACTTGATGTCCGAGCATCATTGGTCGGATTGGATGCAGCAGCCATCGGCGAGACAATGAAGCTCGAATCAAGGTGATGCATCTCGCAACGGAGCCCAACTCATGACAACGGACACTGTCTCTTCATCAGGCCAACGGCGTGCCGCCACTCGCAGCGGCACGCCGACGAAGCGGCGCATCACCACGCCTTCGCTGGCGGAAGAGGCGTATCAGGCGCTACATCGGCTGATCGTACGCGGGCGCCTCGCCCCAGGCGAACGTCTGGTGGAGCCGGAGCTTTGCGAGCAACTGGGCATCTCGCGTACTCCATTGCGCGAGGCGGTCAAGTTGCTCGCCGCCGATGGGCTGGTGACCTTGAGGCGCAACCGCAATGCGCAAGTGTCACTGATCGACGCCAAAGAGCTCGAACACCTGTTCGAGGTCGAGGCCGGCCTCGAAAGCCTGGCCGTTGGCCTGGCAGCCAAGCGCATGACCAATACCGAGATCAAGCGACTCGAAGCCATGCAGGAACGCTTGGAACGCTTGCTCGACAAGGGCGACCGGGACGCCTATTTCGAACTCAACCAGCGTATCCATGCGCATCTCGTCGCCGGGGCCAGGAACCCGGTGCTCGAGGAGACCCATCGACGGTTGCTCGGACGCCTGGAACGGGCCCGCTACTTGGCATTGGATAGAATCGGGCGCTGGCAGGAATCGACCGAGGAACATAGGGAGATACTGGAGGCCCTCAAGGCCCGTGACGGCGAGCGGGCCAGCCGCTTGCTGGCCTCCCATGTCCAGCATACCGGCGAAGTGATCGCCGCCCTCAACGCCCGCTAGACCGACGCATTAGACGAGACGCCCGCCCCCGCCAATATAGCGAGGGCAGGGCGTGCATGGCGGTTTCAGCTCACCTCGAGGATCTTCAGCGTATTGGTGCCGCCGTGGGCATTCATGTGGTCGCCGCGGGTCAGGATCATCAGGTCGCCCGCCACCGTGATGCCGCGCTCCTTGAGGATCGCCACGGCCTTCTCGTCGAGTTCGTCGGCCGCCATGTCGCTGGTATCGAACAGCAGCGAGACCACGCCGCGGTACAGCGCCATGCGCCGCTGGGCGATGGGGCTGTGGGCCAGGCCGACGATCGGCAGCCCCGAGCGGATGCGCGAGGCGATCAGCGGCGTGTAGCCGGTGGCGGTCATGCAGGCGATCGCCGCCACGCCCTCGAGGTGGTTGGCGGCGTACATCGCCGACAGCGCCACCGTCTCGTCGATCTTCGAGAAGCCCTCGTGGATGCGGTGCCCCGATTCCTGGGCGATGCGCTCGCGCTCGGCGCCCAGGCACAGGCGGTGCATGGCCTCGACGGTCTCCACCGGGTAGTCGCCGGCGGCGGTCTCGGCGGAGAGCATCACCGCGTCGGTGCCGTCGAGCACGGCGTTGGCGACGTCGAACACCTCGGCGCGGGTCGGCAGCGGAGCGCCGATCATCGACTCCATCATCTGCGTCGCGGTGATCACCGCGCGGTTGAGGGTGCGGGCGCGCTTGATCAGGCGCTTCTGCACGCCGATCAACTGGGCGTCGCCGATCTCCACGCCAAGATCGCCGCGGGCCACCATCACCGCCTCGCTGGCCGCGATGATGGCGTCGAGGGTCGCCGCGTCGGCCACCGCCTCGGCGCGCTCGATCTTGGCCACCAGGCCGATCTCGGCGCCGGCCGCGCCGAGCAGCGCGCGGGCTTCCTGCATGTCGGCGGCCGAGCGCGGGAAGGACACGGCGAGATAGTCGACGCCGATGTCGACGGCGGTCTTGAGGTCGGCCTTGTCCTTGTCGGTGAGCGCCGCGGCGGAGAGCCCGCCGCCCTGCTTGTTGATGCCCTTGTTGTTGGACAGCTTGCCGCCGACCACCACGCGGGTGTGCACGGCGGCGCCGTCGATGCGTTCGACCTCGAGCACCAGGCGGCCGTCGTCGAGCAACAGGCGATCGCCGGTGGCGACATCGGCGGCGAGCTGCTTGTAGCCGCAGCCCACGCGTTCCGCGGTGCCGGCCTCGCCGTCGAGCGCCATGTCGAGGATGAAGGCCTGGCCCTCGGCCAGCGTCACCGCGCCGTCACGGAAGCGGGCGATGCGGATCTTGGGGCCCTGCAGGTCGCCCAGCGCCGCGACGCTCTTGCCCAGGCGCTCGGCGATCTCGCGCACCCGGGCCAGGCGGCGGCGATGGTCGTCGGACGAGCCGTGGGAGAAGTTCAGGCGCACCACGTCGACCCCGGCGGCGATCATGGCCTCGAGCACCCCCTCGCGGTCGCTGGCCGGGCCCAGGGTGGCGACGATCTTGGTGCGGCGGATGGAAGCTTGCGTTATCGCTGTCATGAGGCCCTCGGCAGCACCAGGATGGCGCGGAAGTCGTTGACGTTGGTGCGTGTTGGCCCCGTGACGATCAGGTCGTCGAGTTCGGCAAAGAAACTGTAGGCATCGTTGCGTGCCAGGTAATCCAAGGCAGAGAGTCGCGCGCTCCGGGCGCGCGTCCAGCAAGCGGGGCCGATCAAGGCACCGGCGTTGTCCTCGGAGCCGTCGATACCATCGGTGTCGATGGCCAAGGCGTAGATGCCTTCGGCTCCCTTGAGGGTCTCGAACAGTCCCAGCAGGTATTCGACATTACGCCCACCACGACCGTCGCCACGTACGGTGACACTGGTTTCGCCACCGGAGAGGATCAGCAACGGCCGCTCGCTCTCGCCCTGGACGGTAAGCACCATGCGCGCCTGGGCACGCCCCAGATCTCGGGCCTCCCCTTCCAGGTCATCGCCCAGCATCCTGACATCCAGACCAGCGTGCTCGGCACGTTCTCGAGCCGCCTCCAAGGCATCGCGGGCTCGCGCCAGCACCACGGCCTCGTCGCGAGCGAAACCGGCATCGTCACGCCGCGGTGCGCTGCCATCGGCCATCAAGTGCCGGCGTACACTGTCGGGGATCTCGATGCCGTAGCGCTCAAGAATCGACAGGGCACCCGCCGGGGTCGAGTCATCGGGCAACGTGGGGCCGGAAGCGATCAGGCTTGGCTCGTCTCCTGGCACGTCGGAAATCAGATAGGTCACCACCCGGGCCGGATGCGCGCTGGCGGCCAGGCGACCGCCCTTGATCGCCGACAAATGACGGCGCACGGTGTTGATCTCGCGAATCGGCGCACCGCAACGCAGCAACGCCTTGTTGAGAGCCTGCTTCTGGTGCAGCGTCAGGCCGTCTGCCGGCAAGGTCATCAGCGCCGAACCGCCACCGGAGATCAACGCGATCACCAGATCGTCCTGGCCCAGGTCCTGCACCGCCTTGAGCATGCGCCGGGCGGCCTGCTCGCCAAGCTCGTCGGGCATCGGGTGCGAAGCCTCGAGCACTTCGATACGCCGGCAGTCGGCCCCATGGCCGTAACGCGTCACCACCAGACCGGAGAGCTCGGCCTCGGGATGATGTCGCTGCCAGGCCGTTTCCAAGGCACGTGCCATGGCCGCGGCGGCCTTACCGGCGCCGACCACCACGGTGCGGCCTAGCGGAGGCTCGGGCAATCGATCGGGCAATAGGGTGTCGGGATGCACGGCGGCTACCGCCGTTTGGGCCAGGCGCATCAACCACTGGCGCGACGCCTCCTCATCGGTGAAGGGCGTGAAAGGGGCATGGGCATTCATCGACGAACTCCTCACGGAAAGCGTCACGGCAAAAAGACCGACGACAGGGAAATGGCATGCACAGGGGAGACCTGTCGCCGGCGGAGGGCCACATGCAGTCGCTGTGGCTGATGGCGGGCGACGACCCGACGCCCGCCAAACCAGGAAAAACAAGGAAGCGACGATTTACGTCAAATCTTCCTTAACCGACTTCGTGGCCGGAAAGCGTTTCCAGCGCCCGCAGGATGCCGGCATGGTCCCAATCCTCGCCACCATGGGCGGCACAGGCCTGGAACAGTTGCTGGGCATTGGCGGTGCCCGGCAGTGCCAGGTTGAGGCTGCGCGCACCCTCCAGAGCCAGGTTGAGGTCCTTCTGGTGCAAGCGGATGCGGAAGCCCGGATCGAAGGTACGCTTGATCATGCGCTCGCCGTGCACGTCGAGAATCTTCGACTGGGCCAGACCCCCGAGCAGCGATTCGCGCACCTTGGCCACGTCGGCGCCGGCCTTGGAAGCGAACAGCAGGCCCTCGGCCACCGCCTCGATGGTCAGGGCGACGACGATCTGGTTGGCCACCTTGCAGGTCTGGCCATCGCCATGACCACCGATATGGGTGATGGTCTTGCCCATCACGTCGAGAATCGGCTTGGCGCGCTCGAAGCCTTGCTCTGTGGCACCGACCATGATGGTCAGGGCGGCATTGATGGCCCCGCCCTCACCACCGGATACCGGGGCGTCGACGTATTCGCCGCCAGCGTCATGAATGCGCTTGGCGAATTCCTGGGTCGCCAATGGGGCAATGGAACTCATGTCGATGACCAGGGTGCCGGGCTTGAGGCCCTCGATCACCCCACCTTCACCGAACAGCACCGCTTCCACGTCCGGAGTATCCGGCACCATGGTGATGACGATCTCGGAGGCTTCGGCCACTGCCTTGGGATTGGCCAAGACCTTGGCACCCTTGTCAGCCAGTTCCTGTGGCAATGGCTTGCTGTGCTCCACGGTGACGAGTTCGTGGCCGGCGTCCAGCAGGTGACCCGCCATAGGACGCCCCATGATACCCAGGCCGATAAAACCGATCTTGCTCATAGTCTCTCTCCTTCTCGAACTGTCATGGTGATTTCTGACTTAGCGTTCATTTCCAAACACCCGGCGAGATGAGCGCCGGGGGCAAGGCGAAGCGAGGGTCATTTGCCAGGGATGGCAAATGTAGCGCCCAGGGATGGGTTCACAGCGCCCTCGCGTAGGCTTGCCGCCGGAACAGCTCATCGCTTGCCGGGCGCCGTACGTCCTGTCAGCGCACGCCATCCAGCCATCCCAGCCCTTCCCGGGTGGTGGCCTTCGGCTTGTATTCGCAACCGATCCAGCCGTCATAGCCGAGGCGGTCGAGATGGGCGAACAGGAACGGATAATTGATCTCGCCGGTACCCGGTTCGTGGCGTCCCGGGTTGTCGGCGATCTGGATATGGGCGATGCGCGCCAGATGTTTCTCGATGGTCGGCGCCAGATCCCCCTCCATGATCTGCATGTGGTAGATGTCGTACTGCAGCTTCAGGTTGTCGCTGCCCACCGCATCGAACAGAGTCAATGCCTGCTCGGTGCGATTGAGAAAGAAGCCAGGAATATCGCGAGTGTTGATCGGCTCGGCGAGCAGCAGGATGTTTTCGCGCGACAGCTTGTCGGCAGCGAAACGCAGATTGTCGATCAGCGTCTCGCGGGCCTGGTCATGGCTGACATCTTCCGGCTGGATGCCGGCCAGGCAGTTGACCTGCTTACAACCCAGGCTGGATGCGTATTCGATGGCCCGATCAACCCCTTCACGGAACTCGCTGACCCGGTCGGGATGGCAGGCGATGCCGCGCTCGCCGGCCGCCCAGTCGCCCGCCGGCAGATTGTGCAGCACCTGAGTCAAGCCGTTTGCATCGAGTCGATCCTTGAGTTCCTGCGGCTGATAGTCGTAGGGGAAAAGGTACTCGACACCAGAGAAGCCGGCATCCGCGGCGGCCTTGAATCGGTCGAGGAAGTCCTCCTCGGTGAACAACATGCTTAGGTTGGCGGCAAATTTAGGCATGGCTTGCTCCTGTGTGGGGAAACGCCGATCGATCGTTAACATCGATCAGCGTCTCTCTCGTTGCGGTTTAGTGTCGATAGCGGGTGCGTTGAGTTTAGGTTCTGTTTGAAAAGTCGGCGAGCGAAGGCCAGGCAAGGCAAAAGTCATCGAGAAAGCGGAGTTTACGTGGTTGTAAATGAGCATTTCGAGATGACTTTTAACGCTGCATGGCCAAGCGCAGGCAGTTTTCGGGCAGAACCTAGGTCAAGGCGGCGATCGATGTCGGGGCATCGGTGACATTCTCGGCCAGCTCTTCGAACTCGTTAACGCCGTCGAGATCGGTGCCCATAGCAATATTGGTGACCCGCTCCAGAATGATCTCGACCACCACCGGCACTTGATGCTGACGCATCAGGTCTCGCGCCTCGGCGAAGGCCGCGGCAATGTCCTCGGCCCGCGTCACGCGCAGCGCCTTGCAACCCAGGCCCTCGGCCACCGAGACATGATCGACGCCGTAGTCGTTGATCTCCGGGCAGTTGATGTTCTCGAACGAGAGCTGCACGCAGTAGTCCATGTCGAAGCCGCGCTGGGCCTGGCGAATCAGCCCCAGGTAGGAGTTGTTCACCAGCACATGCAGGTAGGGCAACTTGAACTGCGCGCCAGCAGCCAGCTCCTCGACCATGAACTGGAAGTCGTAGTCGCCGGACAGTGCCACGATCTCCGCCTCGGGATCGGCCTTGCGTACACCCAGCGCCGCCGGCACTGTCCAGCCCAAGGGACCGGCCTGACCGCAGTTGATCCAGTGGCGCGGCTTGTAGACGTGCAGGAACTGCGCCCCGGCGATCTGTGACAGCCCGATGGTGCTGACGTAGCGGGTGTTCTTGCCGAAGGCCTTGTTCATCTCCTCGTAAACGCGCTGTGGCTTCACCGGCACGTTATCGAAGTGGGTCTTGCGCAGCAGGGTGCGCTTGCGCTCTTGACACTCCTCGACCCAGACACTGCGGTCATTGAGCCGCCCAGCGGCCTGCCACTCCTTGGCCGCTTCGACGAACAGCTTCAGTGCCGCCCCGGCATCGGAGACGATGCCGTAGTCGGGACCGAACACGCGGCCGATCTGGGTCGGCTCGATGTCGACATGGACGAACTTGCGTCCCTTGGTATAGGTCTCCACCGAGCCGGTATGGCGGTTGGCCCAGCGGTTGCCGATGCCCAGCACGAAATCCGAGGCAAGCATCGTCGCATTGCCGTAGCGATGCGAGGTCTGCAGGCCGACCATGCCGGCCATCAGCGGATGATCGTCGGGAATGGTGCCCCAACCCATCAGGGTGGGGATGACCGGCACCCCGGTGATTTCAGCGAATTCGGTCAAGAGCTCGCTGGCATCGGCGTTGATGATTCCGCCACCGGCGACGATCAACGGCTTGTCGGCAGCATTGAGCATCTCCAGCGCCTTCTCGATCTGGGCCCGGCTGGCCGCTGGCTTGTAGACCGGTAGCGGCTCGTAGGTATCCGGATCGAACTCGATTTCGCTGAGCTGCACGTCGAGCGGCAGATCGATCAGTACCGGCCCGGGGCGCGACGAGCGCATCAGGTGGAAGGCCTGCTGGAAGGCACGTGGCACTTGGGCCGGTTCCAGCACGGTGACCGCCCACTTGGTGACCGGGCCGGCGATGGCCTGGATGTCCACCGCCTGGAAGTCTTCCTTGTGCAGGCGCGCGCGCGGCGCCTGGCCGGTGATGCACAGGATCGGGATGGAATCGCCGGAGGCGGAATAGAGCCCAGTGATCATATCGGTACCCGCTGGGCCGGAGGTGCCGATGCACACTCCAATGTTACCGGCCTTGGTACGCGTATAGCCCTCGGCCATGTGCGAGGCCCCCTCGACGTGGCGAGCCAGCACGTGATCGACACCGCCGATCTTGCGCATGGCGGCATAGAAGGGATTGATGGCTGCGCCGGGCACGCCGAAGGCGACATCGATGCCCTCTTTCTTCAGGACGTGAACGGCGGCTTCTGCTGCGGTCATTCTGGCCACGACGATACCTCCTCGGTGACGTGATCATTGTTGTTGTATCCAAAACTAGGCCGGGCACAGCATGCTGTCAATATTTTGTGGAAAATATTTCCAATAAAAATATCAAATACTCAAAAGCACCTGAGTTTTCAGAAGGATGGCCGTATGTCGGCATGGCAAAGAGAATGAAAAAGGAGAGCGAGCGGCAGGAAACCTGCCGGTCAGCCTAGGAGGGGAGGGCAAAAAGGCGCACCCGGTCAGGGCGCGCCGTGCATCACGCCAGAGTGACGCGTATCGGAAGCGGGTACTCGTCGCAGTTGTGGCCCTGGCCACCACGGTCGATGACCAGGAACTCGCCCTCGCGGTCCAGCACCGACTGGATGGCATGCCAGGTACCGGCGCGGTAATTGACTCCTTGGCGCCCATCAGTGACGAAGGCACGCACTTCGCCCGGATCGATCTCATCGCCCGGTGGCGCGACGACCACCAGGAAGCGCTCTTCATGAAGTGGCATGAAGGCCTGACTGCCCAAGGGGTGGCGCTCGAGGAATTCGAGCTCGAGCGGCACCTCGACTGGCTGGCTGACGAAGATGTTGATCAACGTCCGCGCCTCCTCGCCCAGGGTCTCGACCTTGGCCAGGTCGTGGTAACGCCGGGTACGACCGGCGTTGATCGGGAAGTAGTCGGCGCTGCGCGTATCGATCACATCGCCGAACGGCGCGAAGGCCTCCGGCGTCAACGGCTGTGCCTTGAGTTCGAGCATATGTCTCTCCTCGCGGGATCAGCGTGCACCGAAAAGCGACAACTTCATGTGTCGATTGACGTCTTTATACAAGAGATAGCGGAACGGTCCCGGACCGCCGGCATAGCAGGCCTGCGGGCAGAAGGCGCGCAGCCACATGAAGTCGCCGGCTTCCACTTCGACCCACTCCTGATTGAGATGGTAGACCGCCTTGCCTTCCAGTACGTACAGGCCGTGCTCCATGACATGCGTCTCGTCGAACGGAATCACGCCTCCCGGCTGGAAGGTGACGATGTTGACATGCATGTCGTGGCGCACGTCCTGCGGATCGACGAAGCGCGTGGTGGCCCAACGCCCTTCGGTATCCGGCATGGGGGTGGGCTCGATGTCGTTCTCGTTGGTGACGAAGGCTTCCGGCACCTCGATACCCTCGACGAACTCATAGGCCTTGCGCACCCAGTGGAAGCGTACCGGGGCATTCGACTCATTGTGTACTTGCCAGTGGCTGCCTGGGGGAATGAAAGCATAGCCGCCCGGCAGCATATGGTGACGTTCTCCGGCAAGCGTCAGGGAGAGCTCGCCTTCGACGATGAACAGCACGCCTTCCGCCGCGGGATCCAGTTCCGGCTTCTCACTACCACCACCCGGCGACACTTCCATGATGTATTGGGAGAAGGTCTCGGCGAAGCCGGACAGCGGGCGGGCCAGCACCCACAGGCGAGTCTTGTCCCAGAATGGCAGGTTGCTGGTGACGATATCACGCAGCACGCCCTTGGGAATCACTGCATAGGCCTCGGTGAATACCGCACGATCCGACAGCAGTTGGGTTTGGGGTGGGTGCCCACCGTGGGGCGCGTAATAGTTTCGGCTGGCCATCATCCGTCCTTTCATCACGGTTTTTATGAAATATGGAATCTATTTTCAGATTAGCTCCCGATCAACGGCAAAGCAAGCTGACAAAAGTTATCGTATACAAAAACATGCCGTAGATGAATCCACTCTTGATTCCAAGAATAGGATAGGCTTGGACCTGAAGGGTAGGCTCGCAGGGTAGCCCACCCTGCATCCGCCGGGAATGCGGTGGGCTCGCCGGGTTAACGTACTGCCGAGATGAACTGCCGCAACTCGGGGGTGCGGGGGTGGTTGAAAAGCGTCTTGGGGTCGCCCTGCTCGTGAATGCGCCCATGGTGCATAAAGACGACGCGATCGGCCACATCGTGCGCGAACTTCATCTCATGGGTCACCAGGATCAAGGTCATGCCTTCCTCGGCCAAAGCTTCCAACACAAGAAGCACTTCACCTACCAGTTCCGGGTCAAGCGCCGAGGTGACTTCGTCACACAGCAAGACCTTGGGCTTCATGGCCAAGGCTCTGGCGATGGCAACGCGCTGCTGCTGTCCACCGGAAAGCTGTGCGGGATAGGCATCGAACTTCTCCAGCATGCCAACCTTGTCGAGCACTTCCCGGGCCACTCGCGACGCTTCCTGCTTGTTCACGCCACGCACGACGACTGGCGCCAACATCACGTTCTCGCCCACGGTCTTGTGGGGGAACAGATTGAAACTTTGGAAGACCATGCCGACATTGCGGCTCAACTCGCTTGGCGCCATGGCCTCGGCGTCGAGCCGTTGACCCGCGATTTCGATGTTGCCGCCGTCGTGCTGCTCGAGTTGGTTCAGACAGCGCAGCAACGTGCTCTTGCCCGAGCCACTACGCCCGATGATGGCCACCACTTCGCCGGGAGCAACGTCCAGGTCGACACCCTTGAGCACTTCCAGGTCACCGAAGGATTTGTGCAGGTCCTTAACGCATACCAGCGTCATAGAGGCGTCTCTCCAGGTAGCGTGAATAACGGGAAAGGGGGTAGCAAAGCGCGAAATAGATCAGCGCCACCAGCGCGAAGATGGTGAAGGGAGCGAACGTGGCATTGTTGAGCATGGTCCCGGCCTTGGTCAGTTCGACGAAGCCAATCACCGATGCCAGCGCTGTACCCTTGACGACCTGGACCGAGAAACCCACGGTGGGCGGCACCGATAGGCGCAGCGCCTGGGGCAGGATCACATGGCGCATCGTCTGCAGATAATCCATGCCCAGCACCCGGGAGGCATGCCACTGACCTCGTGGAACCGCCTCGAGGCACCCTCGCCAGATGTCGCAGAGGAAGGCACTGGTGAACAACGTCAGCGCGACTGAGGCCGCCGCCCAGGCCGAGACATTGAATCCCAGGGCTGCGGCGCCGAAGTAGGCCAGGAACAGCTGCATCAGCAAGGGCGTGCCCTGGAAGACATCCACGTAAACACCGATCATGACCTTTAGCAATCTGTTGCCGGACAGGCGCAGCACGGTGAACAGCAGGCCCAGAGATGCGCCGCCGACGAAGGCGATCAGGGACAGCACGATGGTCCAGCGGGCCGCCAGCAGCAGGTTGCGCACGATATCCCATAGCGTGAACTCGATCATGCCTGCCCTCCTTGCCGAAAGGCGAACAACCGACGACCGACCAGCAGGAAGAGCTGACGCATGCCTACCGCCAGCAATAGATAGACGAGCGTCACCAGCAGATACGCCTCGAAGCTGCGGAAGTTACGCGACTGGATGAAGTTTGCCGCGTAGGTCAGGTCGAACACCGAGATCTGCGAGACCACCGCCGAACCGAGCATGACGATGATGCATTGGCTGGTCAACGCGGGATAGATGCGCGCGAAGGCCGGCACCAGTACCACATGCCGATAGCTCTGGAATTTCGACATGCCCAAGGTGCGGGCGGCCTCGAGTTGCCCTCGCCCGGTGGCCTCGATACCGGCACGCAGGATCTCCGCGGTATACGCCGCCAGGTTCAATGTCATGGCCAGGAACGCCGCGGTGATCGCGTCGATCTTGATGCCTAATGCCGGCAGGCCAAAGAAAATGAAGAACAATTGCACGATGAAGGGCGTGTTACGCGTCAGCTCGACATAGCCCCCCAGGATCCGCCGTACCCAGGTGGCGGCATGTACTCTCAGATACGCCACGACGATGGCCAGCATCAGGCCGGAAAGGGTGGTCACCACGGTCAACACGACCGTGGTGACCAGCCCTCTCGCCAGCTCACCGACATAGGGCGACAGTGCGAGGAAGTCCAGAGTCAGCCCCATGTCCGTCCTCACATCCCGAAGTTATCGGGCAGGCTAGCGTGCAGCCACTTCTGGGAGAGCGACTCGAGGGTTCCATCCTCCAAGGCCTGGGCGACCAGTTCATTGACCTTCGCCATCAGAGCCGGTTCTTCCTTGTTCATGCCGACGTAGCAGGGAGAGTCCTTGAGCTGATAGATCAGGGTTGGCGCACGGTCGCTGTAGCGCTCAGCGATTTCAGCGGCCACCACGTTGCCGGTGGCGATGTAGTCCACCTGCCCCGAGAGGAAAGCGGCAATGGTGGTGGCATTATCCTCGAAGCGATTGATCGTCGTGTCGGTGGGCGCGATGTCGCTGAGTTCCATGTCCTCGACGGAGCCTCGGGACACGCCGATGGTCATGCCAGCGAGCTCGTCCACCGAGTCCAGCGGTGCCGCCTCATCCGTGCCGAACACGCCGAGGAAGAAAGGCGCATAGGCATCGGAGAAGTCGATCATGGCCTCACGCTCCGGGTTCTTGCCCAGGCTCGAGATAACCAGATCCACTTGGCGGGTCTGCAGGAAGGGAATGCGGTTGGCACTGGTTACGGTCACCAGTTCCAGCTTCACCCCCATCTCCTCGGCCAGGTAGTTCGCCATGTCGATGTCGTAACCACGCGGCTGCAGGTCGGTGCCCACCAAGCCGAATGGCGGGAAATCCTGCGGCACGGCGACTCGCAAGGTGCCGCGCTGTTCGATCTCGGACAAGGCATCGGCCTGTACCGGCTGACTCACGACAGCGGCGCCCAAGCTCGTCACAGCAAACAGGCCAGCGGCGAGAATCCCTTTCATGCTCTTGAAACCACGATCCAGATATCTCATTGATTGTTCTCCTGGTGGTAGCACCTACTTGTATAGCTTTATATACGTGGATTGTGAAACTAACGTCTCAACGGTGACACTTGAGAAACTTTCGTTTCATATGAGGGCAATGGGCATGCCAGAAGACCAAACACTCGTTGTCGATCAATTCATTAGCCGCCCCAGAGCTTCACGGTTCTGTGGCACAGGGATCGTCATGGCACCGTCCTGGAGCGCCAAGGGTGGGAAAGAGATAGGTGACGCACCATCAAGGCGCATCAAGAGGAAAGCTCATCCAGCCGCCGATACAACTCACTCACCGCATCGATACGAGCACGTCCTTGGGCTAAACGATGATGCAACAAGCCATTGGCCAGCAGACTGATGAGGCTCATTGCGCTGGCATAGCTGTCGAAGGCGGAAATGCTGTCGAGTGGGCATTCCAACCGCCAATCGACCTGTCTTTCGAAACCGGCGGCCGTCGCATCGGCGATCAGCAATACACGGCAGGGAATGGTATCGAACGCTCCTACGACTTCTTCAAAAATCCGCGGCCGACGTCGGAAGCCAAACAGGATCACCAGGTCCTCCTCGCCCAGGCCAACCAATTCTTCGGCCAGCGACTGGTTGGGTTCGGGTGCCAACCTGACCTGCTCTCGTGCCTGGATCAACTGCTGACGACAGTGCATGGCCAACGGGTAGCTATTGCGAAACCCCACCACGACGACCTGGCGGGCGCTATCCAGGCAACGCACGATGTCTTCGAAGACCCCTGGCTCGATTGCCGTCAGGGCACGCCGCAGGTTTTCCTCTTCGCGCTGAAGATGGCGCTTGAAACGCTCATCATCGCCCTGCATCGCATCGGCATCGGTGACCAGGGGCATGCCGAGACTGCGCAATTGCCGGGCATGCACCTTGACGGCCTGGTAACTATCAAAGCCCAGACGCCGAAACAGGCGACTGACAGTGGACTTGGAAACCCCGGTCAGACGCGACAGGTCGGCGGCACTGTACATCGCCAGATCATCGAAATGATCCAGGATGAAGGCCGCAACTCGCTGCTCCTGAGCACTCAACTCGGCGTATTGGGCCGTGATCCGCTGACCGATGTGTGGCGTCATGGCTATCCGTGGCGTTGCCAAAAGGGAATTGCGCCATATTTCACACCCATGCGGTCAGCCATGCAATCAACGGCAGTTCCCGGACCGATGAGCGTCAGGGTGACGCCGGTTCGCAGCGATGGCGCTTCCAAGAGGTGAGCACTGACATGCTCAACATTCCGGTTTGGCCATCATTGCAGCCGAATGGCTAACATGGAAATGCTGCGGCAACGAGGCGAGCTCTGCCTCCGGCAATGGCTTGCTGTAGAGGAATCCTTGCGCTAACTGACAGCCGTGGGCCGCCAGGAAGGCCGCCTGTTCGACCGTTTCGACACCTTCCGCCACTACCTCCTGACCAAGGCTACGCGCGATGGACAGGATGGCTTTCACGAGTTCGGCCCCGTAATGGTCGGTGATAACGCTTTGGATGAACGAGCGGTCGATCTTCAACGTATCGATGGGGAATCGTGTCAGATAGCTCAGCGCCGAATAGCCGGTGCCGAAGTCGTCGATGGCGATGGAAACGCCCATGGACCTGAATGCCGAAAGCGTATCCAGTGTCTTGCCATTATCGTCGAGCAGGAGACTTTCGGTGATTTCGAGTTCTATCCATTCGGGACGGCAGTCAGTGTCGTTCAGGATATCGGCCACCGCCCCGGCCAGATTCTGGGACTGGAACTGCTTGGCCGACAGGTTGATCGCCACCTTGTGAGGAGGCTTTCCTTCCGCGTTCCATTTGGCTGCCATTCGGCAGGCCTCGCGCAGCACCCATTGGCCCAGGTCGACGATCAGCCCGGTATCCTCGGCGATCTGGATGAACTGAGTGGGCGGCACCATGCCGAGCCGAGGATGACACCATCTCAGCAAGGCTTCCGACCCGATCATCATCCCGTCGCTCAGCGACACCTTGGGCTGGTAATGCAGTTCGAGTTCCATGCGTTCGGCGGCGCGGCGCAGTTCCGACTCCAGGGTCAGGCGCTCCTTGGCGCTGGCCGTCAGGTCCTTCGAGTAGTAACGGAAGTTGTTGCGTCCACTGCGTTTGGCGAGATACATCGCCGAATCCGCATATCTCACCAGATCGTCGGCATCGCTGCTGTCATCGGGGTATACCGCAATGCCGATACTGCACGACATAAAGACCTCTCTGCCATCCAACAGGAAGTGGTCGCCGAACTTGCCGAGCACCTTGTCGGCGATGCGGGCGAGATCGTCAACGTGACGGATTTCCGGCAGCAGGATGGCAAACTCGTCGCCACCGAGGCGCGCCACGGTGTCATAACTGCGCACGCATGCACTGAGTCGCGCCGCCGCCTCACGCAACAGCTCATCGCCGACGGAGTGACCCATGGTGTCGTTGACGGCCTTGAACTGATCCATATCGATCAGCATCACACCCGCCATCTGGCCATGCCACGAGGCATCGGCAATCATCTGTCGCAGGCGGTCGTTGAACAGCGCTCGATTCGGCAGCGACGTGAGCGGATCGTAAAAGGCCATCTGATGGATCTTCTGGCGTGAAGCGCTCAATTCGGTGATATCGCGCCCAACGATGAGGACGCTTTCCACACTGCCATCTTCAGCGAATTCCGGGGTCATGCGGACCAGATGACAGAGTTCGAGGCCACTTCTGTTTTTCCACGTCAATTCGAATTCGCGGCCGTTCGCGGTCTCGAACACCTCACGCATGTTCTGTTCGTAGATGGCGACATACGACCCGCCCGGACTTTCCGAAGGCGTCTTGCCGAGCAATGCGGTCGTGTCCCCCCCTGCCAGTACCGCGGCGAAAGCCGGATTGACATACAGGCGCCGCAGGTCGCGATCGTAACGCGCCACCATGTCGGGAGAATTTTCGACCAGGGTACGGAATTCTCGCTCACGCGCGGCAAGCGACTCCTCCATGCGCCTGCGCTCGGTGATATCACAGCCGACGCCGAGCACCCCGGTCATCCTGCCGTCCGCGTCGAATACCGGAACCTTACGCGTTTCCAACAAGACACGCTGGCCGGTGCAGCGATGTGTGATCCATTCCTCGTCAATACAGAGGCGCCCGGCCGCCATCGCGGCCCGATCAGTCTCGCGACAGCAAGCGGCCTCCCCGGGCTCGAACAGGTCGTAATCCGTTCCTCCGATGATCTCGGCTTCCCGTTGTCCCACTGCCTGCTCGAACGCCTGGTTGCAAAACAGAAAGATGCCGTCCAAGTCCTTCAGCCATACCATGTCGGGAATGGCTTGAACCACGCTGAGCAGGCGTGTACGCACCTCGCCAAGGGCGTGTTCCACTTGCTTGCGCTCGGTGATGTCGCGCGACAATACCAGGAATGTGTCTTCGGACGGCTGTTCGCCGCGCTTTTTTGCCAGGGAGTGCTCGAACCAGAGGTGCTCGCCGTCCTGCTGGGGGATGCCGATGACATTGCCGTAAGACACCCCTTTTTCGTCGGCCTCCATGATGGCCTTCAGCGCATCGACGGCCTGCTCGGGTGGAAGCACCTCGTGGACTGTCTTGCCCAGCAGTTCCTCCTTCGGCGCTGCCAGCAATTCCGGGTTCTTCGTCCAGACATTCAGGTACCTGCCATCCCGGTCCACCTCGAACAGAACGTCGGGGATGGCATTGATAATCCCCTCAGCCAGCTCAAGCGCGTCAATGGGATTCCGTTCCACTTGTGTACGCTCGGTGATATCCGTCATCAGGAGGGAGCGCTGCAATGGCTTGCCGTCGTTATTGGATCGAGTCATGGGTTCGCCGTTTCCAGAACATCCGGTTCTCGGTGCTTCAAGGAGCGAAAAGCTCCAATGCACATCAGAATTCCAGCCACTCTTCCTCGGTGGAAGTCTTCGTGGTGGTACCGGACGCAGACGGCAGTGCTGCGGCGCGGGAGGCCGGAGATGGCTCTTCCTCTTTGGAGCTTGGCCGGTCTGGCGTCATCGCTGGCTGCGAGGAAAGCCCCCGCCTGGCCTGCACTTCGTGTTCGTTCAACCGAAATACCGCCACCACCTGCTCCAGGTGTTGAGCCTGGCCCTCAAGAGAAGCGGCCGCGGCAGCCGCTTGCTTGACCAGTGCGGCGTTCCTCTGCGTAACCCCGTCCATCTGGCCCACTGCCTGATTGACCTGGTCGATGCCAGCGCTCTGCTCCTGAGACGCGGAGGAAATCTCATCCATGATGTCGGTGACACGTTTGACCGCCATGACGACCTCTCGCATGGTCTTGCCGGCGTCCTCCACCAGCGCGGAACCTCGACTGACCTGCCCGACGGAGTGTTCGATCAACTCCTTGATCTCATTGGCGGCCGTTGCCGAACGCCCGGCGAGGTTACGGACCTCTCCCGCCACCACGGCGAAGCCTCGCCCTTGTTCTCCGGCCCGGGCGGCTTCCACGGAAGCATTGAGCGCCAGGATGTTGGTTTGAAAGGCAATGGAGTCGATCAAGCCGGTGATGTCGGCAACTTTCCGCGAACCCTCGGAAATGTCGCGCATGGTGGTGATCACTTGCTGCACCACCTCGCCACCATGCTCGGCAGTGCTCGTGGCCTCCTGGGCCAGCCCACTGGCTTGCAGGGCATTGTCGGCATTCTGCTCCACGGTGGCGGTCAACTGCTCCATGCTCGCCGCCGTCTCCTCGAGCGCTGCCGCTTGCTGGTCGGTGCGAGAGGACAAGTCGGCATTGCCACTGGCGATTTCCTGACTCCCCACCAGGATCGCACCACTGCCCTCTCGCACCGTGCCGATCATGTCGACCAACCGCAGTCGCATCTGGCACAAGGCGTTGAGCAACTTGCCGATTTCGTTCTCGCTGGTGGTGACGATCTTGTGTGACAGTTCGCCTTCGGCCATGCGATTCACCACAGCGACCGCTTGGGCGACCGGCTGGATGACGACCCTTCTCAGTCCTACGTAGAATAGAGCCAATACCAGCGCCGCCAACAAGATCATGCCGAGGTCTATCCAGGCGTAAAGATCGCCCTCTGCATCGTATTGATCGATCATTATCTCGGACAACGAGTTCAAATATTCCGAGAAGTCTGTGGCGCTTACGGCAAGGGCATCCGTCACCCCAGTCAATTCGTTGCGCAAGACCCTGAAGGTTGGTATGTCACGCTGCTCCAGCGCTTCACGCATGCGCGGCATCAGCGACTGCGTTGCTGCATAATCAGCCGCCATCTCCTGCCTCAGGGACTCACCTCGTTCCGCCTCCAGGGGGGCGGCCATCAGGCCGTCCAAGAGTGTTTTTACCTGCTCCGCGGCGTTCGCGACGATCTCCAGTTGCCGGTCCGCCTCTACTGTGCGCCCCTGCTCGATGTAATCGGCAGCGATTTCGAGGCGCACCCGAGCATCCAGCCAGATGACCCCCGCCATGGAATTATCCGTTCGCAGCCGGTCGTAGAAGTGAGTACGCTCCAGCGCTGCATTGGCATGCCGGTCACTGATGGCTGCCAGGATGGAAATGGTGCCTACGAACAGGGCGAAACAGGCAAGAGCCGCGATCACGGCCGTGTGGAGACTTATTCGGCGCAACATGTAGCATGTCCCTATGTATGTGTGAATCGAACCACACATAGGTTGTCGGCCGTGGAGGATGCTTCTTTAGCGTTATAGAGAGAAGCCATCGCGGAATGGATAGTTTCACCCACCCCACAACGGAAATTGGATAGTGCTTTCACAAAGGCCTTGAGGCGGGGAGGTGTTCGGTTTGCAAGACAAGCCAGAACGTCATGCCCAAGCCGGTTGGGCACGACGCATCTGCGGATCGTCAATGCCTCCCGCAACCTGCTTCAACGTGCCGATGGCGCGGGATGATGCTCGGCCCAGTGGCGGGCGATGTCCACGCGACGCGTGACCCACACCCGGTCATGAGCCTCGATGTGATCGAGAAAGCGCTGCAAGGCACGGAAACGACCGGGGCGGCCGAGTAGCCGGCAGTGCATGCCCACCGAGAGCATCTTGGGTGTCTCTTCACCCTCCGCATAGAGCACGTCGAAGGCGTCGCGCAGGTAGTTGAAGAAATGGTCCGCGGTGTTGAAACCCTGAGGGGCGGCGAAGCGCATGTCGTTACTGTCCAGGGTATAGGGCACGATCAGGTGGTCGTGCAGTTCGCCCTGGCTGTCCGCCGCGCGAGTCCAGAACGGCAGGTCGTCGCCGTAATAGTCGCTGTCATAGAGGAAGGAACCCTCGTCGAGCACCAGCCGGCGGGTATTGGGACTGTCGCGACCCGTGTACCAGCCCAGCGGCTTTTCCCCGTAGAGGTTCTGGAAGATTTCCATGGCACGTCGCATGTGCTCGCGTTCGATGTGCTCCGGCACTTCCTGATAGTGGATCCAGCGGTAGCCATGACAGGCGATCTCGTGACCCAACTCCTTGAAGGCGTGGGCCACCTCGGGATGACGCTCTAGGGCCATGGCCACGCCGAATACCGTTAGTGGCAAGCCACGACGTTCGAACTCGCGCAGGATACGCCACACGCCGGCTCGGGAGCCGTACTCGTAGATCGACTCCATGCTCAAATGACGGTCGGGGTAGGAGGCTGCGCCGATGATCTCGGAGAGAAACTGCTCGGACCCGGCATCGCCATGCAACACGCAGTTCTCGCCGCCCTCTTCGTAGTTAAGGACGAACTGCACGGCGATACGCGCCTGACCCGGCCAGTTGGCCTGAGGAGGGGTACGGCTGTAACCGATCAGATCGCGAGGATAGGCATCATTGGATATCGAGCTCATGGCGGTTTCCTTCTTGTTTTCTTGTGGCTGAACAATCATCACTATGTATACAAAGAAAAGATAGGATGTATCCACTCCCCTTGCAAGCCGGGTTGGAGAAAACCAGGGCAGCCAGCGCCCCAACCTTTGCCATGACCTCACCACGACCCTCTCGGCCACGGGCTTGGGCCGTGATGATGAGGCTCAACCCCGCCAGCGCTTTCCGCTCAGAAAAGGCATGACACACAAACTGTATACAAAAATAAATATGAAATGGTGACAAAACTAGAGAAAAACTAGCGACAATTGGTTGGCACATAGGGGCAAATTCTACACGACACCTAAAAATATCGCATATCATCTTGATTTTATAGAACAAAACATAGATCTCACTAAACGCCACTTTCCCCTTGCACTGGTAAAAGCCATCGCCTATTTTGTGTACAAAGACAAATTCTTTTGTCCACAACAATGAATCGGCACATCAGGAGCACGACAGGCGATGCATATTCGCGTCATCAATCCCAATACCACCGCCGACATGACGGCGACGATCGGCGAGGCGGCTCGCGATATCGCCGCGCCCGGCACACGTATCACCGCCACACAACCAGCGCATGGCCCCGTTTCCATCGAGAGTCACTTCGACGAGGCCATCAGCGCCGTAGGCGTCCTGGAAGAAGTCTTGGCCGGAGAACGCGAGCGAGTCGATGCCTATGTCATCGCCTGCTTCGGTGATCCTGGGCTACAGGCGGCGCGTGAGCTGACGCGCGCGCCGGTAGTCGGTATCGCCGAAGCGGCCTTCCACATGGCCAGCCTGATCAGCACACGCTTTTCGATCGTTACGACCCTGGGGCGCACCGGGATCATCGCCGAGCACCTGCTGGACCAGTACGGTTTCCGCCATCACTGCCGGCGAGTACGTGCCGCGGAGATCCCGGTGCTCGATCTGGAGGAGAACGCCGATGCAGCGCTGGATCGCGTGATCGCCGAATGCCGTCGCGCCAAAGAGGAGGACAACATCGGCGCTATCGTGCTGGGTTGTGGCGGCATGGCCAAGCTGACCGGCCAGATTCGCGACGCCGTGGGACTGCCCGTGGTCGAGGGTGTCACCGCCGCCGTCAAGCTGGCCGAGGCGCTAGCTGGACTGGGCCTTGAGACCAGCAAGTATGGCGACCTGGCCTTTCCTCGACCGAAACCCTTCAGCGGACGTTACGAGCACCTGTCACACCTCGACCTCCAGGACGGGAGTAAAGGATAACGATACTCAGGAAACCAACGACACCAACAACACGAGCACGCCGCAAGAGCCACCTTCCGGCCATCAGGCCGGACAGACAACAACAATTCATTCAACCCTTGCGAGGAAAGCATCATGAGTCATGAGCCACTCCAGGCCCAAGCCACCCTGGCCGGCCAACCCGACAACACCATATCCAAGGCTCCCGGGGACGAATCCCTGGCGCCCCAGCAGACCCGCATCATGGGCCGGGCCTCCTACTTCCTGGCCTGGTTCGGCGGCTGCGTCTCGATCGGCACCTTCGCCATGGGCTCCAGCGTGGTCGGCACGCTGAACCTGATCCAGGCGACCCTGGCGATCGCCATCGGCTGCTTCGTGATCGGTATCGCGCTCGCCATCAATGGTGCCGCCGGCTACAAGTACGGCATCCCCTTCATGGTCCAGGCGCGCAGCGCCTTCGGCTTCGCAGGTACCCGCGTCCCGGGACTGGTACGCGCCGTGCCGGCCATCGTGTGGTACGGCTTCCAGAGTTGGATCGGTGCCGGCGCCCTGAACATGGTCTCGGCCACCCTGTTCGGCTTCGATAACCTGGTGTTCTACTTCATCACCTTCCAGTTCCTGCAGATCGGCCTGTCGGTGATGGGCTTCCAGGGCATCAAGTGGCTGGAGAACATCGGCAGCGCTTTCATCCTCGCCTCGCTGACCTACATGTTCTATGCCACGGTGCAGCGCTACGGCGACGAGCTGTCGGCCAGCCTGCTGACCATGGAAGGCTCCTGGGGCCTGCCCTTCTGGGGCGCCACCATGCTGTTCCTGGGTATCTACAGCACCATGATGCTCAACGTCAGCGACTACTCCCGTGAGCACAAGCACGGCACCGGACCGGGCATCCTGACCACCATCTACGCCATGTCGATCCTGCCCTGCACCCTGTTCATGGGCCTGATCGGTTTCATGGTCTCCGAGGCCACCGGCACCGCCGACCCCATCCAGGTATTCGCCAACGCCGTCGACAACACCCCGCTGCTGATGACCACCCTGCTGTTCATCGCCTTCGCCCAGGTCACCACCAACGTGCTCAACAACGTGGTACCGCCGACCTACGTGCTGATGGACGTGTTCAAGATGAAGTTCCCGATCGCCACCGTGATCGTCGGCCTGCTGGCCTTCGCCACCTTCCCCTGGAAGCTGGTCCAGCCCGAGTCCGCCGCCGGCCTGCAGCTCTTCGTGCAGACCTACTCGGCGTTCCTGGGTCCGATCTTCGCCATCCTGGTGGTCGACTACTACATCATTCGTCGCCGTACCCTGGACCTTGCCAAGCTGTATGACGAGCAAGGGCCCTACCGCGGCGTCAACTACGCCGCCTTGATCGCCACTGCCATCGGCATCGTCGCCGCACTGAGCTTCTCCGCGGTGTCCTGGTACGCCAGCCTGATCCCGGCCGGTGTCACCTACTATCTGCTGATGCAGCACTGGGCCCCCTGCCAGCGCTTCCGTAGCTGATCGACTCGGCCTGCCTGGTCTCGCCGGGCAGGCCAGGCCCACCACAACAAGCACAATGGTGAACCCGATGAAAGATAGCGACCTGGATATCCAGAGCATCGACACAACGCTCTATAATGAGGACCTGGCCCCGATACCGCACAGCAAGCGCTCCTGGGGCTGGTTCGAGATCTTCAACGTGTGGTCGAACGACATTCAAAGCCTGTTCGGCTATACCCTGGCAGCATCGCTGTTCCTGACCTACGGCCTGAACGGCTGGGCGGTGATGGCGGCCATCATCCTGGCCGGCGTCATCGTGATGTACCTGGTCAACCTGACCGGCAAGCCCAGCGTCAAGTACGGCATTCCCTTCCCGGTGATGATCCGCGCCAGCATGGGGGTGCGCGGCGCCAACTTTCCCGCCATGCTGCGCGCGATCATCGGCATCTTCTGGTACGGGGTGCAGACCTACTTCGCCTCCACCGCGGTCGCGCTATTGATCACGGCCTTGTTCGGCGCCGGCGACGGCAGCACGTTCCTGGGGCTGTCGGGCGTGGCCTGGGTATCGTTCGTGATCGTATGGGTGTTCCAGATCGCGATCTTCTGGCAAGGCATCGACCGCATCAAGCACTTCCTCAACTGGGCCGGCCCCTTGGTCTACCTGGTGATGGTGGCGTTGATGATTGTGGTGTGGGTCCAGGCCGGTGATGAGCTGCTGCCCGCCGTCGCCACCATATTCAGCGCCTCGGGCGAGCACTCCGGCAGTTCCATTGCCGCCTTCCTGGCCATCGTCGGTACCATGGTCGCCTACTTCGCCGCGGTGGTGATCAATTTCGGCGACTTCACCCGCTTCGTGCGCAGCGAACGCGAGATGAAGCTCGGCAACCTGCTCGGCCTGCCGCTCAACGTGGCCTTCTTCTCCTTTATCGCGCTGATCATTACCGCCGGCACTCTGGTGCTATTCGGCGAGGCTCTGACCAATCCGGCGGATATCGTCGAGCGCGTCGATTCACTGCCGCTGACCATCGTCGCGGCGCTGACCTTCTTCGCTGCCACCGTGGGCATCAACCTGGTCGCCAACTTCATTCCGCCGGCCTACGACTTGGCCAACCTCTTCCCCAGCAAGATCAGCTTCAAGATGGGGGGGCTGATCACGGCGATCATTGCCTTCTTCGTCGGCGCGCTGTGGGTCTCGGTGATCAGCCAGATCGGCGTGCCCGGCTTCGTCAATGCTCTGGGGGCCATCGTCGCGCCCTTCTACGGCATCATCGTGGTCGACTACTATCTGGTGAAGCGTCAACACCTGGACATGGAGCAGTTGTTCTCTTCCGATCCGGCTGGCGCCTACCACTATGTCAAAGGCTGGAATAGCAAGGCCCTGGCGGCTTTCGGCATGGCGGCGCTGTTCTCCATCTCCACCGTGCTGATCCCCACCCTCAGTGACCTGAATGGGTACGGCTGGCTGATCGGCGCCGGGCTTGGCGGCCTGTTCTACCATTTCCTGATGCGCAGCCATAAGGTGGCGATTGCCTCAACCCAGCCGTAGGACAATCCCCTCCATATCCTGAACACGATTCCCCGGGCCAATGGCCCGGGGAATCGTGTCGGTCGACATCTTTCGCGACACAATCTTCATCGCAGGCAGATTTACCCTAGCTATCTTATGCTGAAACAGCGGCACAACTTTTCAGCACAGGAAGCGCTTCAGTATGGACGGCGAACTGGAAATCAAGAGCATCGACACAACGCTCTATAACGAGGACCTGGCCCCGATACCGCACAGCAAGCGCTCCTGGGGCTGGTTCGAGATCTTCAACGTGTGGTCGAACGACATTCAAAGCCTGTTCGGCTATACCCTGGCGGCCTCGCTGTTCCTGACTTACGGCCTGAACGGCTGGGCGGTGATGGCCGCCATCATCCTGGCCGGCGTCATCGTGATGTACCTGGTCAACCTGACCGGCAAGCCCAGCGTCAAATATGGGGTTCCCTTTCCGGTGATGATCCGCGCCAGCATGGGGGTGCGCGGGGCCAACCTGCCGGCCATGCTGCGCGCGATCATCGGTATCTTCTGGTACGGCGTGCAGACCTACTTCGCCTCCACCGCGGTCGCGCTATTGATCACGGCCTTGTTCGGCGCCGGCGACGGCAGCACGTTCCTGGGGCTGTCGGGCGTGGCCTGGGTGTCCTTCGTGATCGTGTGGGTGTTCCAGATCGCGATCTTCTGGCAGGGCATCGACCGCATCAAGCACTTCCTCAACTGGGCCGGCCCCTTGGTCTATCTGGTGATGGTGGCCTTGATGATCGTCGTCTGGGTCCAGGCCGGCAGCGAGCTGATTCCCGCCGTCGCCACCATCTTCAGCGCCTCGGGCGAGCACTCCGGCAGTTCCATCGCCGCCTTCCTGGCCATTGTCGGCACCATGGTCGCCTACTTCGCCGCGGTGGTGATCAACTTCGGTGACTTCTCGCGCTTCGTGCGCAGCGAACGCGAGATGAAGCTCGGCAACCTGCTCGGCCTGCCGCTCAACGTGGCCTTCTTCTCCTTTATCGCGCTGATCATCACCGCCGGCACCCTGGTGCTGTTCGGCGATGCCCTGACCAATCCGGCGGATATCGTCGAGCGCGTCGATTCACTGCCGCTGACCATCGTCGCGGCGCTGACCTTCTTCGCCGCCACCGTGGGCATCAACCTGGTCGCCAATTTCATCCCACCCTCCTACGACCTGGCCAACCTGTTCCCCAGCAAGATCAGTTTCCGGATCGGCGGCCTGATCACGGCCATTGTCGCCTTCTTCATCGGTGCGCTGTGGGTCTCGGTGATCAGCCAGATCGGCGTGCCCGGCTTCGTCAATGCCTTGGGGGCCATCATTGCCCCCTTCTACGGCATCATCGTGGTCGACTATTACCTGGTGAGGCACCAGCGGCTGGATATCCAACAGATGTTTTCCTCGTCACCCGACAGTGCCTATTACTACGCCAAGGGCTGGAACCAGAAAGCCCTGATGGCGTTTGGATTGGCGGCGCTGTTCTCGATCTCCTCGGTGTGGGTCCCGACGCTGGCGGCGCTGACTGGCTATGCCTGGCTGATCGGCGCCGGGCTGGGCGGCCTGTTCTACTATTTCCTGATGCGCAACCATAAGGTGGCGGCGGTATCCACCCGCCCATGACACGATCGCTGATGTCCAAGAATGTTAGCGTTCAAGCGAGTTCAGAACCCGAAACGCACAGCGAGCATGCAGGCCAAGCAACACCCCGGCGGTCGGCAGGTAGACGAATAGCCAACCGGCATAACCCTGCAGATAAAGGATGATCGACGGAAACACCACCACCAGCAGATAGAAGACACCCCAAAACCCATTGGCCACAGGGGCATGATGGCGGCGAAACCAGTCCGGCCAACCGCCAGCGAGATGAAACAACTCACCCTCGCCGCCAGTGGCACGGTTGAGCACTCGCTCCAACTCGCGCATACGCTGCAGATGAAAGAAGAAGATCGACTGCTTGAGCAGGTCGAAGAACATTACCAGCACGATCACCAGCAGCAAGATCAGGAAACCGACGGGGGTCACTGGCTGCTGAAGGCGGGCGTCCAGTTCGAACAGCCGCGACAGGGGATCCCATGCCAGCAGGGCGCCAATGGAGCCGAACAGCCGGATATCGCCAAGCGACTTGTGGATATAGTCGTTGCACACCCCACTGATCCGCACGTACTCCTCGTAGACCCTATCCAGGGAAATCTCGTCTGGTGCGTTCTCTGGTGGTATCGACACTGGCAAATATCCACCCGCAAGGCCGACCGTTAGCCTTCAGTATGGCGTGCCTGGAGGGGGCTGCAATGTTCGCCCATGAGGGAAAGCCGGGCTTCCGGGGTCAGGCGGAAAAGATGCTATGCAGGTCCGGGACCTCGTCGGCTTCCTCGACGATCGACAGCGATGACTCGATGGTCTTGAGGTGACGACTCATGAAGGCCTTGGCACGTTCGCCGTTGCCCTCCTCGAGAAAACGGATCAACTCGTCGTGGTCATGCGACTCGCAGCCCAGATGGCCAGCACTGCCATAGACGGCCAGGATCAGCGAAGAGCGCGAACACAACCGAGCGACGAACTCAGCCAGCGTGGCGTTGCCTGAGAGCTTGGCCAGGCGCTCGTGAAAGGCCGCCGACAGCTTGATCGCGACACTCTGCTCGCCAGCGCGCAACGCCCGGCGTTCGCGGCTGGCCATATCGCGCAGCTCACGGACGTCGGCCGCGGTGATGCGCCGTGCCACCTCCGGCATCAAACCGCACTCCACCATCTGACGCGCCTCGAAGACATCCTTGGCTTCATCGGCGGTGGGCCGCGTCACGCTGGCGCCACGGCGTGGTGTCAACGTGACCAATTGCTCCAGCGCCAGACGCTGCAGGATCTTGCGAATCCCGGTGCGGCTGACGCCGAACACCTCGGATAGCGCGTCTTCGCGCAGGCGCGCACCGGGCTTCAGACGGTGTTCGATGATGGCATCGCTGATCGAGCGGTAGATCGCATCATGGCGCTCGGCGCCGTCGCCATTCTTGCCCCGCCGTGCGGGTCGGTCATGCGCCTTGTCGGCTTGAGCCGGCAATGGGGGCGACGCTGGTTTTCGCTCGGTCATGATCGGCACTGCTCCACGACTATCCATCAAGGAATATCCTCAGGAAACACTGAATAAATGCCTGCGCAGATCAATCGCTGCGTTGCGCGGTGCGCGGAAGCCTCACATATACCCCATATGCTCCGGTTCCTGTGCTCCGGGCGCCTTGCGCTTGACCATGCTCGTCGGTTTATTCAGCGCTTCCCTCATTGTATACGCTTTCCGCGTATCGATACGACCACGACCCGCCAGTCCCATCATTCCGACCATGCAGCGATGACATCACGCTCTTCATCGGTCATGTTGGTCATGTTGCCCAACGGCATGTAGCCACTATCCACTACCTGCTTGGTCTTGGTGATCTGCCGCAACAGTTGTTCCTGTGTGTCATACACCACACCGGCAGGCGCGGAAGAAAAGCCGGGCTGCGACGGTTGTTGTGAATGGCATGCCACACAGCGCTCGGTGACGATGGCATGCACGTCTCCCAGCGTCGGTCCTTCGGTGGCGGCCATGGCATCCGAGGCCGGCCTGCTGGAAGGTGCCGCCAGCCAGACGCTGAGCAGAATCAACGCCACCCCCGCGGCCGGGTATGCCGGTTGGATCTTGCCGGTGTGCATCACGACGAAGAACTGGCGGATCAACGCGCCGGCGAAGATGAACAGCGACATGATGACCCACGACAGTTCATGGCTGTACATGAACGAGTAGTGATTGCTCAGCATCAGCAACACCACCGGCAGGGTGAAGTAGGTGTTGTGCACGGAACGCTGCTTGCCGCGCTTGCCATCCAATGGATTGGGCTCTTCACCGGCTTCCATTGCCTTGACCATGCGCCGCTGGCCGGGAATGATCCAGAAGAACACGTTGGCCGACATGGCAGTGGCCATCACCGCGCCGGTGAGCAGGAAGGCGGCGCGCCCCGAGAAGAGCTGCGTACTCAAGAAGGCGACCACTACCATCAGCACCGCAACGGCCAGGCTCAGGATACCGTCACGATCCATGTTGGGGCTGATGCGCTTGCACAGCTCGTTGTAGACGACCCAGCCCAGCAGCAGGAACACCAGTGCCACGATGTTGGCTTGCCAGCCCGTCATGTTGGCGGCCCATTCCCAGCTACTGTTTGGATTGACCAGATAGACCTCGGGGCTGGTCATGTACAGCAGGGCGAACAGGGCGAAGCCCGACAGCCAGGTGGTGTATGACTTCCAGAACGACCAATGCAGATCGGCAGGCAGTTTTCCCGGGCTGGTGGCATATTTTTGATTGTGGTAGAAGCCGCCGCCATGCACGGCCCACATTTCACCGAACACACCCTTCTTACGGGCACTTTCGTCCTGGGGTGTTTTCAGGCTGTTATCCAGCATCACGAAATAGATCGACTCACCGATCCAGGCGATCGCTGCGATGACGTGCAGCCATCGCAGCAACATGTTGGTGAAATCGAGGAGGTAGGCTTCCATAACTGGGCTCTCGTCTTGTGCGGTTATTGTCTGTCGTCAAGGTGGCTAGGGCCGGAGATCACGTTTGAGAGCTCCTAGCTGCCCCGGTAGGTGGAATAGCCATAGGGCGAGAGCAGCAGCGGCACATGATAATGCTCGCTGGCATCAGCCACCCCGAAACGCAGTGGGATGCGGTCCAGGAAGCGCGGATCGTGCCCCGGCACCCCCAGGCGCCCCAGGTATTCGCCAACGTGGAACAGCAATTCATATTCGCCAGGGGCAAAGGCCTCTCCTTCGAGAATTGGTGCATCGCAGCGGCCATCCTCATTGGTCATGACCTCACCCAGGCGCGCACGGTGTTCGTCTTCCACGCGGAAGACCTCGATCCGAATGCCCTGGCCCGGGCACCCTCGGGCGGTATCCAGTACGTGTGTCGTCAAGCGTCCCATAGGGTCTCTCCTGTTGTTATGGTGTAGGCTATATCACATCCTATTGAAGACAGTTTTAGCTCGAAAAAGAGTACATTTCAAAATTTTTTTGTATACAGTTAGTGTGTCCATACATAGACATCTCAATCGATCACGCCAGGAGGCTCACGCCATGAACAACAAGATCCTGACTCCCCCACCGCGCACCCTGGACCGCGACGCCTTCGTCGCGTGCTTCGGCGATATCTACGAGCACTCCCCTTGGGTCGCCGAATACACCTGGTACGAGGGGCTGACGACTGCCCAGGACACCCCCGCAGGGCTCGCCGATGCCATGGGGCGGGTACTGGCCTCGGCGAGCCCCGAGCGACAGCTCGAGGTGATTCGTGCCCACCCCGACCTCGCGGGCAAGGCCGCCCTGGCCGGCAGTCTCACCGATGACTCCACTCGCGAGCAGGCGGGCGCAGGGCTCGACCAATGCACCCCCGAGGAACTGGCCCGTTTCGAACGATTGAACGAGGCTTACAAGGCCCGTTTCGGCTTTCCTTTCGTGATGGCGGTTAAGGGCAACGATCGCCATGCCATCCTGGCAGCCTTCGAACGACGTCTGAACAATTCACCGGACGAGGAGCGGCGCACCGCCATCGAGCAGATCAACCGTATCGCCCGTTTGCGGCTGGAGGAACGTGCCGAAACATAAAATGGAAGCGTTTTCCGTTACCACGACAGCGCGATCATGAGCGTGTATGCTATGGCCCTGAAAACGAACGCATGTTGGCATCATGAGCGTGACGGAGACGAAGGCGTGACGACGGAGACCAAACGCAAGCCGGTGGGGCGTCCCGCCGGGCCAGGCAAAAGCAGTGGCGGACACAGCCAATCGCTGGTTCGCGGGCTCAACATTCTCGAAGGACTGGCCGCGGCTCCCGGCGGTCTGGGCCTATCGGATATCGCCCAGATCGTCGGCTTGGCGCCTTCCACGACCCACCGCTTGTTGCAGGCCCTGCACAAGCAAGGGTTCATTTCCCAGGATGCCGAACTCGGCCTGTGGAAGATCGGTGTCAAGACGTTCCAGATCGGCAACACATTCCTGGAAGCGCGTGACTTCGTGGCCACTGCCCGGCCCTTCCTGCGCCGGCTGACCAATGAAACCGGCGAGTCGGCCAACCTCGGCATCCGCGACGATGGTATGGCGGTGTTCCTGGCCCAGAGCGAATCCCCACAAATGATGCGCATGATCACTAGGCTAGGCTCACGCGCCCCGATGCATGCCTCCGGCGTCGGCAAGGCTCTGCTGGCCTGGCTGCCGGACAAGGAGGTCGAACGTATCCTCCAGGCGCGCGGCCTGCCACGGGTCACCGACAACACCATCGACACCCCGGCACGCCTGCGCGAGGGGCTGGCCGAGATTCGCCGCCAGGGCTATGCCTGCGATCGCGAAGAGCATGCTGTGGGGCTGCACTGCGTAGCGGCCTCGATCCACGATGAACAGGGTCTCCCGCTGGCTGCGATTTCGGTCTCCGGCCCAGTGGCGCGGATTCCCGAATCACGCCTGGCCGAACTCGGCGGCCTGGTCGGCCGTGCGGCACGCGAGATCACCATTCAACTCGGTGGCCGGATGCCGTCCCTGGACGACTATTGAACCGTGGCGATTTGCCTATAGGGTCCGTGATGCGCAAGGCATTGGCGGTTACACTAACGCCAATTTCACTGCCGCACTACGAGGCCCTCGATGACTCCCCATCTGCTGTCCGTCGATTCGCTGTCCCGTGACCAGGTCGATCACCTGCTGCGCGTCGCTTCCCGCATGGAACCGATCGCCCAGCGACGCAAGGTCACGCGGGTGCTGGAAGGCGCCGTGCTCGGCAACCTGTTCTTCGAGGCCAGCACACGCACCCGGGTCAGCTTCAATGCCGCTTTCTGCCGACTGGGCGGCAGCGTCTGCGATACCACCGGCTTCACCTTTTCATCGATGGCCAAGGGCGAGTCGCTCTACGATACCAGCAGGGTGATGAGTGGCTACTGCGACGCCATCGTGATGCGCCATCCGGAGCAGGGGTCGGTGGCGGAATTCGCCGCCGCCACCCATGTGCCGGTGATCAACGGCGGCGATGGTCCCGGCGAGCACCCCAGCCAAGCCCTGCTCGACCTCTACACCATCGACAAGGAGTTCACCCGGCTCGGCAAGTCACTCGCCGGTGCCCACCTGCTGCTGACCGGGGATCTCAAGTACGGACGCACCGTGCACTCGCTGATCAAGCTGCTGTCGCTCTACGACCCTATGCGTATCACCCTGGTATCGCCCCCGGGACTGGAAATGCCCAGCCATTTGATCGACCTGGTCACCTCCCGAGGCCACCGTGTCGAGCAACGCGAAAGCCTGGCCAGTGATTTCTCGGACCTGGACGTGATCTATACCACACGCATCCAGAAGGAACGCTTCACCGACGAGATGAGCGAGAGCTTCAACGGCATTTCCCAAGACTTCAGTGTCGACCGCGCCTTCCTCGAAGCGCGCTGCAACGCCACCACCATCGTCATGCACCCACTGCCTCGCGATAGTCGCCCCGGTGCCAACGATCTCAATGTCGACCTCAACGGCGACCCGCGCCTGGCGATCTTCCGCCAGACCGACAACGGCATTCCCATGCGCATGGCGATCTTCGCCACCCTGCTGAAGGTGGAGGAACTGATCGAAAAGGACCTGCGCGAGGTGCGCTGGTTCGTGCCGAAACAGATTGGCGTCGACGATAGCCGGTTCTGACACCGCGCCGACGAGGAATAGACCTTTGGATGGGCTGTCGGCTTCCGGAGGATATGAGACACTGCCGCAAGCCACGTCATGGGCCGCGGCCGGCTTGCCCCGGTATGGGCGGCCCGCACCGATTCCTGATCCACCGTCGAATCGACCACTAATCAGTCAGGGGGCGTTGCGTCAATGAACATGAATCGAGCTTATTTCCTGCTGGGGGCTTTCTACAGCCTGCTTGTCCTGCTGGGCATCGTTGCGCTACTGATCGGGGCTGGCTCCCCGATGGCGCTGGTGCAGGTGGCGGTTGGCGCCCTGGCGGTGATCGGACTATGGGGTTACATCCTCGACAAGGGTTTTCTCAATCCGCGCCTATGGCGGCCACTCGCCTATCTGCTGGGCACCGGCGCCGTCCTGCAGCTGGTGGCGACGCTCACGGCTTCGCTGTCCCTCGTCGACATTACCTGGATGCTGATCAGCGCCATGTTCTCCGCGCTGATGATCTTCATCCTGCACCAATACGGTGATCGTGATCAGGACCTCTGGGCCACGCCCGAGGAGATCGAAGGCGGTCGGCTGCTGGGCGAGCTGCTGTCCCAACAGCCGGAACTCGTCATGGAAAAACAGGATCAGGACAGGCAGGCCACCGTCAATGTGTCGAAGGTGGGAGAGCGATATCGCGCCAGCGTGGTCAGGGCGCGGGGAGAAACCGAGGAACGCTTCGAAGAGCATTTCTCATGCCTCTCGACACTGGCCTTCTTCATCGAGAAGTACACCTGCATCACAGTGGGGGACTTCGGTCGCAAGTACGCTGACAGTCCTGCAAGCACTGCATGATCGCCCCGGGGTGAACTAGCCGGTATGCCGCCCGGCGCCCTCATGCGCGGTGCGGCAACCCTTCCCGGATTGCGAAAAAGCTCTCCAGAATCAACTGCGCGGCCAACCCATCCACTCCCTCGTCGCGGTAGTTGCCGCGATGACCACGCTCCCGGGCGATGGCCTTGGCCTCGCGGGTCGAACCTCGCTCGTCGACCATCTCGCATGGCTTGCCATAGCGACCGTACAAGCGCTTGCCGAACTTGCGCGCGCGGATGCTCATCTCGGATTCGCTGCCGTCCATGTTCAACGGCAAGCCGACCACGAACAGATCGGGCCGCCATTCATCGACCAGACGCGTTACCGCATCCCAGTCGGGAATGCCGTCGCGTGCCGGCAACGGCTCAAGTACCGAGGCATTGCCGAGCATCTCATTGCCCACCGCCACACCGATGCGCCGCACGCCGAAGTCGAAAGCCAGAATGAGGCGTTGGCCTGGTGTTGCCATCAAGAATGACCTGCGTCGCGACTCATCAGATTGAGATCGATCCCCAGGATGCCGGCGGCAGCATTCAAGCGCTGCTCGGGCGGTACCTCGAAGAGGATGTCGGCACGCCCCTCCACCGTCAGCCACGAGTTCTCCTTGAGCTCGTGTTCGAGCTGACCGGCCTCCCAGCCGGCACACCCCAGACAAACCAGGAACTCCTTCGGTCCCTGGCCGGCGGCGAGCGCCTTTAGCATGTCCATGGATGTGGTCAGGGCAATATCGTCGGCCACCTGTATGCTCGAGTCCCAGGATTCGCTGCTGCCGCGATGCAAGATGAAGCCACGATCCTTGTGCACTGGGCCGCCATAGTAGACCGGCGCATCACGGTGTGGGCTGTCGTCGCCCCCAAGATCGAGCTGGTCGAACAAGGCATCCAGCGTCAGGTCGAGCGGCCGGTTGACGATCACGCCCATCGTGCCGTTATCGTCATGGTCGCACAGATAGCTCAGGCTACCGGCAAAATGGGAATCCTCGAGATGAGGCATCGCCAGCAGAAAATGGTTTTTCAAGCTTTGCATGGGCCTCCCTGGGCGGCAGGGTCGAACTGCACCCTATTGCACGCCGAAATTGTTGCCTTTGCCGAAGCGCCAGACACGTGTGATGGTCAGGCTGTCCACACCGGCCATACCGCGATCGAAGGGCCGGTAGGGCGCTGCACCATGCACGGTGTTTAGTGCTGCCTGATCGAGTTCGGTATGTCCTGACGATTGTACCACTTCGGCCTGAAGTAGCTGACCCTTCCGGCCAATCACGACGCGAATCCGTAACTGGCCGTCGAGATGGGACGGTGCTGGATGAAAGCGATTGCCGTAATCCTCGACCCGCCGCGTCCAGTCGTCGATATAGCGCGCTTCGGCGGCCTGACGAGCGGCACTGTCGGCTCCTCCCTCCAGCCCTCCCGCCCGGCTGGCATCGAACCCCTGCTCTCGCACACTCGAGGTAGCCTGCGCCAGCAGATCGCGCCCACGCATGGAAGACGCCGCAGATGTCGCCCCGTTACCTTGGGTCGTTGGCGGCGAGGGCGACTCCTCTCTCGACTCAAGCGCACTTGGTGCCTCGTCTGGAACCGGCTGCGCCGATTCGGCTGCCGGCGGCTCAACCTTGGCCACCTGCTCAGCGGCCTCAGGGGGTGCCGTGACCTCCGATGTCTCGAGTCTTGCCGCACGCTCGGCGGACGTTTCGTCGGTCGTGTCGCCACTGGCCCGTTGGTTTGCCTCGGCGACGGTTTCGGCGGCCTGCGGCGCGACCGACGGCTGTGTTACCAGTATCACGTCGAGGCTGGAGCGCCGTTCTGGTGTCTCAGGTGCCAGCGACCAGCTCGCCACCGCCCCGAACAGGGCCAGATGCAGCAGCAACGATGCCACCCAGGCAAACCACTGCCGATGGGGCTGGGTGACCGTCAACACCATGGCGACACCCCGCTTCTAGGCCGACACACGCCGCGCGATGGCGTCCATCAGCAGGCCGGCGATATCGGTGCCCCGCTGGTCGTCGATCTCGCGCACGCAGGTGGGGCTGGTGACATTGATCTCGGTAATGTAGTCGCCGATCACGTCGAGGCCAACGAACATCAGGCCCTTCTCCTGGATCAACGGCTTGACCTGCTCGATCAGCCAGTGATCGCGTTCGGTCAGCTCACGGCTGACGCCACGTCCGCCAGCGGCCAGGTTGCCGCGCGTCTCGCCGGCCATCGGCACGCGTGCCAGACCATAGGGTACCGGCTCGCCCTCGATCAGCAGGATGCGGGTGTCGCCGTCGCGGATCTCGGGGAGATAGCGCTGGGCCATGATCTGGCGCTGCCCGCGCTCGGTGAGGGTCTCGATGACCGCGCCCAGGTTGCGCCCGTCGGGGCCCACGTGGAAGATGCCGCTGCCGCCCATGCCGTCCAGGGGCTTGTAGATCACATCGCCGTGCTCGGCGTGAAAGGCGCGCAGCACTTTCTCGTTGCACGACACCAGGGTCGGCGCGCTGCACTGGGGGAACTGCTGGGCAAAGAGCTTCTCGTTGCATTCCAGCAGCGCCCGGGTGGGGTTGACCACCAGCACGCCCTCGCGCTCGGCGAAACCCAGCAGATGCACGGCGTTGAGAAAGTGGCTATCCACCGGAGGGTCCTTGCGCATCAGGATCACGTCGAGCTCGGCCAACGGCCGGCTCTGTGGTTCGCCCAAGGCATACCAACGCTCGGGGTCGCGAAACGCCTCGAGTTCGCACATCCGGCTCCAGGCGCGACCGTTCTGTAGGAACAGGTCCTCCTGCTCCATGTAGTACAGCGACCAGCCACGGGCCTGGGCGGCCCATAGCATGGCCATGGTGGTGTCCTTCTTGTAGGCGATGCCGGCGATGGTATCCATCACCACGCCGACCCGGAGGGCACGTTCGCTCATCAGCTTGCTCATTGGATCCGGAGCTTCCACGAAAGAGGCATTGATGAACGCAGTATGCCGCAGGGCGAAGGAGAAGACCAAGGCGGACGCTCAGTCATCTCCCTCCGCAAGCAACCGAATGCCCTCGTCCTCGATGACAATCAAACGCTTCTTGTAGAGCCGACCGATGGCCTGCTTGAAGGCGCTTTTGCTCACCCCCAGGCGGGCCTTGATCTCGTCGGCCGGGCTCTTGTCGCAGAGCGCCAGATAACCGTGGTTACTACGCAGCGTCTCGAGCACCTTGTCGCCAACCGAGTCGAGCCGTGCCGCTCCCGGCGGCAGCAGCGACAGGTCCAGACGACCATCGTCACGCACGCGCTTCACATAACCGGTCAACCGCTGGCCACGGCGCGGCGTCTGGGGCAGGTCATCGTGATAGAGCAGCCCCCAGAAACGGTGGTCGACCACCGCCTTGACCCCGAGGTCGGTGCGCTCGGCGATCATCAGCTCGACCTTGTCTCCCAGTGCCAGGCCGTAAGCTTCGTCCGTGATGAAACGGTCGAGTCGCTGCGATGCCACCGGTCGGCCGCGATCGTCCTCGTAGATCATTACCAGCACTCGTTTGCCGGGCTCGGGCCGAAAGCGCTGCTCACCATAGGGCAGCAACAGATCCTTGGGCTGCCCCCAGTCGAGGAAGGCGCCGGTATCGTTGACCGTCACCACCTGGAGGTAGGCCACTTCGCCATAACGCGCCGGGGGTAAGCGATCGGCACCGTCTCGACTGCCAGCAGAAGACGGGGCGCGAGGACGTGAAGCAGTGGGGTGATCCTTGAATGACCGGGACATGGTGGTTTCCTGCGAAGATGTCGGCCCATTATGCGACCGTGAAGTCGTCACGGGCAAAGCCTCAAGTCAGCCCCAGATAGTCGTCCTGCGACCCGATAGGCCCATAGCCCATCTCACCGGTAGGCGTTGCGATCAGGAGGAGGATGCTGACTGACGTCTCGCCGCCTGAAGGGTGTTATGCATCAGCATGGCGATGGTCATCGGACCGACCCCGCCCGGTACCGGGGTGATGGCCGACGCCAGCGGTGCGACGGCTTCGAAATCGACGTCCCCCACCAGCCGCGCCTTGCCGTCTTCGCCCTCGACGCGGTTGATGCCGACGTCGATTACCACCGCGCCCGGTTTGACCCATTCCGCGGTCACCAATCCGGGCACGCCCACCGCCGCGACCACGATGTCAGCCTGGCGACAGATCTCCGCCGGCGACGGCGTACGGCTGTGTATCACGGTCACGGTGGCGTTGCGCGCCAGCAGCAGGCTGGCCATCGGCTTGCCGACGATATTGGAGCGGCCGATGACCACTGCTCGCTGGCCGCTGAGATCGGGCCCCAACACCTGTTCGATCAAGTGCATGGCACCCTTGGGCGTGCAGGGCAGTAGTGCGGCATCGATGGCGCCGGTGGCCAGACGGCCCACGTTGATGTAGTGGAAGCCATCGACGTCCTTGTTGGGCGCGATGGCCTGAATCACGCGGTCGGCATCGATCTGCGCCGGCAATGGCAACTGCACGAGGATGCCGTGAATGTCGGCATCGGCATTGAGCGATTCGATCAATTCCAGAAGTTCCGCTTGGGTGGTCGTGGCCGGAAGATCGTACTGGCGCGAGAGGAAGCCGCACGCCTCGGCACGCCGCCCCTTGTTGCGCACATAGACGGCGCTTGCCGGATCGTCGCCAACCAGCACTACCGCCAGCCCCGGAGTAAGCCCTTCGCGTTCGACGGTCTCGCGCACCTCGTCGACGAGGGCTATCGCTGTCCGCTTGCCATCGAGGATGCGTGGCTTGTCAGAAGAGGATGGTGCGGTCGTCATTAAGCTGAACCCAGTATTCGAGGTGGAGTTTCACGGCCTTAGCCGCATCGTCGGCAGGCTGCACATCCTGCTCGATGATCGGCCCTTCGTCCAGATGGACCATCTCGACTCGAGGATACCGCACGAAACCCGACAGGGCTCAAACCCACTGCCCGATGGAGCATCTATGCTTGTTCCATGGACAAGCATCACCAGGGAAATGCTGAACAAATCGACGAGCGAGATGAAGCGCAAGGCGCACGGAGCACAGGAACCGGAGCATATGGGGTATATGTGAGGATCCGCCGGTCCGACGCTTCGGCACCGCGCAACGCAGCGATTCACTCGCGCAGGCATTTGGCCAGTGTTTCCCTAGCGGGCACGGAGGCTGATCCCGTCCTGATCCGACAAGGTTAAGGCTCTTCATACGCATGAACCGGGGAAATGGGAGGTACCCACTATGGCCACGTACCTGATTCTCACCCGCCTGGAACCGACGGCGGTGTCGGACCCCGCCGAATTGAAAACGATCGCGAAGACCGTTAAGGAAAAGATCAAGGAGCGTTGCCCAGGTGTCGATTGGAAGGACAGCTACGCCACGCTGGGACAGTTCGACGTCATCGATGTAGTGGAAAGCAATGATCCCAAGGAAGTGGAGCGGGCGGCCATGATCATTCGTTCGTATGGCCACGGCAGCACGGAAACGCTGCTTGCGACGCCGTGGAAGGAGTTCCTTGAGGCAATGTGAATGCCATGAAGCCACACAGGGCCGGGGCGGGAGACGTTCCTGTCCCGGCCTTGAGCGACAAGACCATTTCGAAGATGGTGAGCATCAGCGCCGGCTCAGGTCGCCGAAGTGATACTGCAGCAGAGTCAAAGCCACCACGGGAGCGGTTTCGGTGCGCAGGATGCGCGGACCGAGGGATAGACGAGAAAAGCCCGCCGCATGCGCGGCTTCGACTTCCCGAGCGGAGAAGCCTCCTTCAGGACCGATCAGCAGAGCGGCGGCGGAGGGCGAGGCGTGTCGGTCGAGACCGCCTTCGGTGGCGGGATGCAACACCAGGCGCAGGGGCTCGTCACGGCCGGCGAGCCAATCAAGGAGAAGCTGGGGAGGATGGATGGTCGGCACGCTGGCACGACCGCACTGTTCGCAGGCACTGGCCGCGACCGCCTGCCAGTGGGCATGCTTCTTCGCTTCGCGCTCACCCTTGAGGCGTACATCACCATGTTCGGTATACAGGGGAGTGATGTCGGCGACGCCCAACTCGACGGACTTCTGGATGGCATAGTCCATGCGATCACCCTTGGAGACCGCCTGACCGAGGTGCACCGCCAATGGCGACTCGGCCATCCCGGGCTCGGTCGCGTCAACGCGAACCACCACGCGCTTGCGGCCAGCTTCGACCAGAACGGCCCGGGCTTCCTGACCGCGACCGTCGAACAGGGTCAGTTCGGCGCCCTCGCGCAGGCGCAGCACCAAGGCGACGTGGCGTGCCGCGCCTTCGGGTAGAACGAGGTCGCCGCCAACGGCGAAGTCGGCGGCGACATGGATACGCGGGGCACTCATCGGTGCTTTGTGCCTTGCTTACTGGGTGGTATCGGCGCCCTCCGCCTCGCGCTTCTTCTGGGCGTACATCGCCTCGAAGTTGACCGGCGCCAGCATCAGCGGCGGGAAACCACCCCGGTTGACCAGGTTGTCGATGCATTCGCGGGCATAGGGGAACAGCACGTTGGGGCAGAAGGCGCCCAGGGTGTGCTCTAGTTGCTCGCCTTCGATACCGGCGATGCGGAACATTCCCGCCTGCTCAATCTCGACCAGGAAGGAGGTATTGCCGGTCTCGCTATGCGACACCTGGGCGGTGACCTTGACCACCACTTCGTAGAGTCCGTCACCAACCTGGCTGCTGGTGGTGTTCAGGTCGAGGCCGACCTTGGGCTTGAACGGCTGTTGAAATACCTGGGGCGAATTAGGCGACTCGAAGGAGATGTCCTTGACGTAGATGCGCTGCAGGGAAAACTGCAGTTGCGGTTTCTGCTGGTCCGATGCCGCTCCCTGCGTGCCGCCTGCGCCTTGGTTATTGTCTTCCGCCATGTTGTAGATCCTTGAAGTCGTGAATGGAATGAGTGTCGGGGGCGATCATTTCTTGACCAGCGGCAAGCCGTCCGCCTGCCATTGGGTCATGCCGCCCTTGAGTTTGAACACGCGCTCGAAACCGGCCTTGGTGAGCTTGCCCAGGGCGATGCCCGAGGCCTGGCCATGCTTGCAGACCACGATCAGCGGCTTGTCCTTGAGCTTTTCCAGCTCGTTCAGGCGAGTGTCGAGACGACTCTGGGGGATGTTCCGGGCTCCGGCAATGTGCCCAGCCTTGAAGTCGCCCGCGTCACGAATATCGACGACGACAGCGTCTTCGCGATTGATCAATTGGGTGGCCTCACTAGAGGTCACGCCACTGCGGCTACTGCCTATCACTTCATAGGCGATCCAAGCGGCCAGCACCAACAGGAAAGCCCCCACCAGCAACGGGTGGTTCATTACGAATTCGAGCAACTGATCGATCATGGGTCCGGATAACTCTCGTTGGAAAACTCCACATGGGGTCAACCGCGCGGGTCACCCTTTGGGCTCTGTCCTGGCAACGGTTGCGTCGGGCGGCGCATAGTATACACGATGCACGAGCACTCGGGCCGCATCCGATCGGCCCCCCGGCTGACGCCCGGTGCTGCTGTGCGATATGATGCCGCAAGGAGCCGTGAGTCGCGACCCCGGTGGCCATTTTTCTCTGGGTGCCGGGTCCTGTCGATGCTTAACCATGAGGCCAAGCAGCATGTCCGATGCCCAAAGCACCGCCCCCCGCCCGGTGGCGTTGATCATTCTCGATGGCTACGGCCATAACGAAGACACCGAGTCCAACGCCATCGCCGCCGCCAACACTCCGGTGATGGACCGGCTGACCCGCGACTTTCCCAGTAGTCTGATCCATACCGACGGCAAGTATGTCGGCCTGCCCGACGGCCAGATGGGTAACTCCGAGGTCGGCCACATGAACCTCGGCGCCGGTCGCGTCGTCTACCAGGATTTCACCCGTATCACCAAGGCAGTCGAGGATGGCGAACTGGCCACCAACGAGGTGCTGACCGCGCCCATCGATGCTGCCGTGGCTGCGAGCAAGGCTGTACATCTGCTGGGGCTGCTGTCACCCGGTGGCGTGCACAGTCATGAGGACCACATCCTGGCCATGGCTGAGCTAGCAGCCCAGCGAGGGGCCAAGCGTATCTATGTGCACGGCTTCCTCGACGGTCGCGACACCGCGCCCAAGAGCGCCCAAGCCTCGATCGAACGCGCCAATGCCAAGCTCGCCGAACTGGTCGGTGAGGGCAACGGCTTCGTTGCCTCGTTGATCGGGCGCTACTACGCCATGGACCGCGATAACCGCTGGGATCGCGTGGAAAAAGCCTACCGCCTGGTCACCCAGGGCGAGGGTGAGCATGTGGCCGGTGACGCCGTGGCCGGACTTGCCGCCGCCTACGAACGCGACGAAACCGACGAGTTCGTTGCCGCGACCAGCGTGCGCCCCGACAGCCAACCGGTGACCATGGAGGACGGCGATGCCGCCATCTTCATGAACTTCCGCGCCGACCGTGCTCGCGAGCTGACTCGCGCCTTCGTCGAGGACGATTTCTCCGGCTTCGCGCGCCAGGCACGCCCCCGACTGGCCGTTGACGGGCTGGTGATGCTGACCCAGTACGCCGCCGACATCCCGGCACCCGCCGCCTTCCCACCCGAGGACCTGCACAATACGATCGGCGAAGTCATGGAAAAGCGCGGCAAGACCCAGTTGCGCATTGCCGAGACCGAGAAATACGCCCACGTGACCTTTTTCTTCTCGGGCGGTCGCGAGACGGAGTTCGACGGCGAGACTCGCGAACTGATTCCCTCGCCCCAGGACGTCAAGACCTACGACGAGAAGCCCGAGATGAGCGCCTACGAGGTCACCGACAAGCTGGTAGCGGCGATCGATTCCGGCAAGTACGACTTGATCGTATGCAACTACGCCAATGGCGACATGGTCGGCCACACCGGCAAGTTCGATGCCGCAGTCAAGGCCATCGAGACCGTCGACGAGTGTGTCGGCCGAGTGGTGGAGGCCATCGAGCGTGCCGGCGGCGAATGCCTGATCACCGCCGACCACGGCAACGCCGAGCAGATGGTCAACCCCGACACCGGCGCTCCCCAGACGGCGCATACGACCTGTGAGGTGCCGCTGATCTATGTCAGCAAGCGCGCGGCCAAGTTGCGCGATGACGGGCGCCTGTGCGACATCGCGCCGACCCTGTTGACCATGATGAGCGAAACGATACCGCAGGAAATGACCGGGCAGGTACTGATCGACTACTCGTGAGCAGGCGCCCGGAGAGCATCCTTGAATAGACGGCTGTGGCTGGGGGTAGCGTTGGGCATGCTAGTGCTCGCGGCGCCGCCCCTGGCGGCCCAGCCGAGCGAGCGCGAGGCTCGTGCACGCCTCGATGCCATCGGCAGCGATATCGAGGCGTTGTCGAAGCGCTTGAGCGTGACCCGTGATGCCCGCGACGATGCCCAGGAAGCCCTGCGCGAGGTAGAAACCTCGCTGGCCGACACACACCAGCGGCTTGACGAACTGCAAGCCGAACGGCGGCGGCTCGACGACGAGGTCCACGAGTTGGAGCAGGTCCGCAAGTCGCTGGAGGAGGAGCGTCGTGACCAGATCGAGGCGATCAAGGTCCAGCTCGACGCTCTCTATCGCCTGGGCTTGACTCCACAGCTCAAGCTGCTGCTCAACCAGGACGATCCCTCCCGTCTGGATCGCCTGCAGACCTACCTCAACCACCTCTCGCGGGCACGCAATGCGCGTCTGGACGAGCTTGCCCGGCTCGACGAACGCCTGGCTGCCAATCGCACGGCTCTCGACGAACGTGCCGAGCGCCTGGCTGCCCTGGCCGAGGAACTGCAACGCCGCAGCCGTGAGCTGGCCGAGCGGATGGCCGAACGACAGGCCTTGGTCGCCGACCTGGAGTCCCGCTATGTCAGCGAACAGGCACGCCTGGAGGATCTCAACCAGGATCGCGCACATGCCGAGCGCATCCTGCGCCAGGTGCGTGAAGAACTGGCCCGCCTCGAGCGGCCACCACCCTCCACTGCCATCGAACGTACCCAAGGCGAGCTTCCCTGGCCGGTACAAGGTCGCGTGAGCTCGACCTTCGGTCGTGGTTCAGGAGTCAATCGCAACGGCATGGTGATCGATGCCGCAGAGGGCAGCCCGGTCAAGGCCGTGCACGACGGCCGCGTGGTGTTCGCCGATTGGATGCGCGGTTTCGGCAACCTGCTGATCATCGATCACGGCGACGGCATCATGACCCTGCACGCCCACCTGCAGCACTTCGCGGTGAGTGTTGGCGCGGCCGTGGCAAAGGGAGAGACGATCGCCGCGGTGGGCATCAGCGGAGGACGCGACACGCCGGCGCTGTATTTCGAGGTCCGTCGCGATGGCGACCCCATCGATCCGCAACGCTGGATCGCACGACGCTGAGCCTGCGAGGTCATAATTCGGCAGACTATGGATTATCGCCCAACCCAGCGGCTATGCTGGGACCCTCAACACCGCGCTTTGCCGACCGGAGTCCGCATGCCCGTCACCGTAATCAAGCATTTTCTGATCCGACTTCTGCCGTTGGCGCTTTTGGCGCTGCCCGTTCAGGCTCAACCCGAAGGGGAACTGCCATCACAGAGCCCTTCATCCGCCAATGAACTGCCGGTGGAAGACATTCAGACCTTCGTCGAGGTATTCGAGCGTATCAAGCGCGCCTATGTCGAGGAAGTCGACGACAGCACGCTGCTGCGCAACGCCATGCGCGGCATGCTGGGCGAACTCGACCCTCACTCGACCTACCTCGGCCAGGAAGAGTTCGACAGTCTGCGGGAATCCACCGAGGGGCAGTTCGGCGGTATCGGCATCGAAGTCGGCATGGAGGATGGCCAGCTCACGGTGATCTCGCCCATCGATGACACCCCGGCGGCACGTGCTGGCCTGCAATCGCGGGATGTCATCCTGCGTGTCGACGGCACGGCCACCGATCGCCTGTCGCTTCAGGAGGCGGTCACGCTGATGCGCGGAGAGCCAGGCAGCAAAGTGGAAATCACCATTCTGCGCAGTGGCGAGTCGGCTCCCCGTACGATCACCCTGACACGTGAGATCATTCGCACCGAGAGCGTCAGGAGCGAGCTGCTCGAGCCGCGCTACGGCTACCTGCGCGTCAGCCAGTTCCAGAGCCGCACTGGCGAGCAGGTTCGCAATGCCATTTCCCGCCTGCAACGCGATGAGCCACTCAATGGCCTGGTGCTCGATCTGCGCAACAACCCCGGCGGCGTGCTGCAAGCGGCCGTGGACGTGGCCGATGCCTTCCTTGACGAGGGCCTGATCGTGTATACCGAAGGGCGCCTGCCCGACAGCGACATGCGCTTCTCCGCGAGTGCCGACACTGTGGCTCCGGACGTCCCCATGGTGGTACTGATCAACAGTGGCAGCGCCTCGGCGGCGGAAATCGTCGCCGGCGCCCTGCAGGACCAGCAGCGCGCCGTGGTGATGGGCACCGACAGCTTCGGCAAGGGATCGGTACAACAGGTCATGCCATTGGGCAATGGCGATGGGCTCAAGTTGACCACAGCGTTGTACTACACGCCCAACGGCCGCTCGATCCAGGCCCAAGGCATCGAACCCGACGTTGAAGTGGTGCGAGGGCGCCTCGAAATTGCCGAGAGCAGCGGCATCCAGCTGCGCGAGTCCGACCTGGAAGGCCACCTGATCGGCAATGGTGAGACCCGCACGCGCAGCGAGGTCTCGCAGCGGCTGCGCGAGGATTACCAGCTCGGCGAGGCACTCAATCTGTTGAAGGCGCTGAATGTCCTGGGCAAACGCTGACAGCGCTACGCCACGCCCCACGCTCGAGCCATCTGTAAAATAATACCGCAAGCCGAGCGTGGATCACGTTTCAGCGGCAGGAGGCGGGCAACCGCCCCCGCTCGCCGATTGCCTGGCGTATCATCAACCGTTTGAGCGGCGTCAACCGATCGACGCCGGACAGCCCCAGATTGCGCGCCAGTTGCCATGCCGGGTGGCGCACGCCGAACAGCAAGCGAAAACCGTCCATCAATGCCAGCATGGCGGCGTTGTCGCCACGCCGACGCCGGGCATAACGCGACAGAACCCGCATGTCACCCTGGCAACCACCACGTGAGCGAGCACTCACCAACTCCTCAGCCAGAACCGCGGCATCCATCAGTCCCAGATTGACCCCTTGCCCCGCCAGCGGATGAATGCTGTGCGCTGCGTCGCCGATCAGTGCCAGCCCTGGCGCCACATAGCGTGCAGCATGGCGCTGGGCAAGCGGGAAATCGACCGCCTTGTCGATGACCTCTACGCTCCCTAGCCGGCCTTCGAAAGCCGCTTCCAGCTCCGCGGCCAGTCCCTCTGCAGACAGCCTCGTGAGGCGCTCGGCCTCATGAGGAGAGGTCGACCATACGATCGAGCAGTAGCGATCCTCTCCGTCGACCGTCAAAGGCAGGAATGCCAGCGGACCGCTGGGCAGAAACACTTGGCGCGCCACGCCGGCGTGGGAATGCCCCACACGAACCGTGGTCACCACTGCCTGGTGTCCAGTGTCACGTGGTGCGGCCTCGATGCCGGCCAACTCGCGCAGCCGGGAATTGGCACCGTCCGCCGCCACCACCAACGGCGCCGAAAGAGTGCGACCATCCTCGAGCGTCAGTCGCTGGCCGTCGCCCGTGCCATGCAACTCGGCGACTCGGGCATCGAATACCTGCTCCACCGTAGGCAGCTCGGACAACCGCGTTTCCAAAGCGGCCAGGATAACGTCGTTCTCGACGATATGACCAAGCGTCGGCACCCCGGCCTGTTCGGCGGCAAAACGAATTTCACCGTTGCCCTGGCCATCCCACACCAGCATCCCGGTATAGGGAGTGACACGCCTGGCCACCATCGCCGGCCAGACCGTCAAGTGCGCGAACAGCCGGCGCGACACCTCGGTCACGGCACTGACGCGCAGCGCCGGTCGTCCCTGCCCAGCAGCGTGGCCCACGGCTCGGGGCCGGGCATCCAGCACCTGTACCGCCACCCCCGCTTCGCCCAGCAGGGCGGCCAGCGTCGCCCCTACCATGCCGCCCCCCACTACGATCACCTCGGCCTGCATGCCGTCTCCTCCGCCTTTCCGACTGGCTTCTCATCGTGCCTCATTGTCGCACGTCGGGGCGTTCCCTGGCCCCATTGACCACTGTTATCAGCGAATCCTGATACCCGTTATCAGGAGGGTTTTCATGGAAATGCTTTCCATCAGAGACTAGCTTATGTACACAATGAAAAGATCACGTGTCATCAAAAACAAATATTTCTGTATACAAAAATAACGCGCGAGGTAGTTACATGTCCGAGCCCACACCGACGGCAAGACCGTCCCGTACCATCAACCAAGACCCCGATGCCATGCCGCCCCTGGGCAAGGCCGTGCCCTTGGGTCTGCAGCACATCATGGCGATGTTCGCCGGCAACGTGACTCCCCCGATCATCATCGCCGGGGTGATCGGCGCCACCACCGGCGAACAGATCTTCCTGATCCAGGTTGCCCTGTTCGTGGCGGGCGTATCGACGCTGGTCCAAACCATGGGCATGGGGCCCTTCGGGGCGCGCCTGCCGATCGTGCAGGGCACCAGTTTCGGCTTCTTGCCAGTGGCTCTGCCGTTGGCCAAGGCCTTTGGGCTGCCAGCGGTGCTCGGCGCCTCCTTGGTCGCCGGCTTGCTTCAGATTCTGCTCGGCGCTTGCCTGAAGAGGATACGCCACTGGTTTTCGCCAGTGGTCACCGGCATCGTGGTATTGCTGATCGGCATCACCCTGATGCCGGTGGGCCTCAAGTATGCCGCCGGTGGCGTCGGCAGCGACGACTTCGCCTCGCCGACCAACCTTGGCCTGGCACTGTTCGTACTGACGGTGACTATCACAGCTCACCAGTTCGGACGCGGCTTCCTCAAGGCCGCCTCGGTTCTAGTCGGCCTGGTCAGCGGCTATCTGGTGGCCATCGCGCTGGGCATGGTCGACTTCGACTTGGTGACCGACTCGACTTGGTTCGCCCTCCCTCGGCCGTTCGCCTACGGCATGGAATTCTCCTTCACCGCCATTCTCGGCATGGCATTGATCATGTTCGTGGTCGGTCTCGAGACCATCGGCAACATCTCGGCTATCACCATGGGCGGAGCAGGGCGTCACGCCAAGGACAAGGAACTCTCGGGCGGCGTAATGGCCGACGGCCTAGCGACGTCTTTCGCCGCGCTCTTCAACACTCTGCCCAACACAGCCTATGCGCAGAACGTCGGTTTGGTCACCCTGACCGGTGTGGTCAGTCGTCATGTGGTGACCATCGGCGGCCTGCTGTTGATCGCCATGGGATTGTTCCCCAAGTTGGGAGGGCTGGTGGCAGCCATGCCACATGCGGTGCTCGGCGGCGCCGGGATAGTGATGTTCGGCATGATCGCCTCGGCGGGGGTGAAGATCATCAAGGAGTGCGAACTCGACCAGCGCGCCATGCTGATCATCGCCGTATCGCTGAGCCTGGGCATCGGCCTACCGGCGGTCGACGAGATTGCAAACACCATGCCCGGCCAGCTTGGCCTGCTGCTCAAGTCCGGCCTCGTGCCTGCCGCCGTCGCCGCACTGGTGCTGGACGCCATACTCCCTGGAAAACCGGGGCGACAGGCAACTCAAGAGCACACCATGGCAGCGAATGCCGAATCTGCCAAGGCTAACCCGTAACTCACGTCACTGCTCCATTACGTAACAAGGCCTCGGCGGCACAGCCGCCGAGGATTCCTAGCGTTCCATGCCCATGGCGCGCCGAGCCAAGGTACGTCGCAGTGGTCCAACCAGATTGAGCCCGACCAGCCCCGCGGCCCGGGCATGCGACAACAGCGGATGGTCGATACCAAACAACCGAATCAGGCCATCGCTGAAGCGGATCACGTTGTGCCGATCGCCCTCACGGCGGCGCTCGAAGTCGCCGAGCACAGCCATGTCACCCGGCGACTGGCCGTTCGGTAGCCCAGCTTCGAGCGCCGCGACCAGGTCCATGACCCCACGTAGCGCCAGATTGAAGCCCTGTCCGGCCACCGGGTGCAAGGCATGAGCGGCGTTGCCCAATACCGCCAGTCCCGGACGCACCTGCTCTTCGGCCGTGATCAGCGATAATGGGTAAGCGTGCCGCTCACCGACGCGTCGAAAACGCCCCGCGCGGTCACCAAAGGCACGCTGCAACTCGTCCAGGAAGTCGCCATCATCGAGCGCCAATCGAGCCCGTTCTTCACCGGCGTGGTGGGTCCAGATCAGCGCCATTCGATTGCCGGTCAACGGCAGCAGGGCAATGGGCCCCTCGTCGGTGAAGCGCTCGTAAGCCATACCACGGTGTGGCCGACTGACTTCCAGGTTGGCGATCAGCGCCACTTGGGAATAGGACGCCTCACGGCTGGCGATTCCCAGACGTTCCTTGAGCCCCGAGCGTCCACCATCAGCCAGCACCGTCAGCCCCGCCTCCAGCCGGTTGCCGTCGGAAAGCTGCAAGTGGTATCCGCCAGGCATGGCGGCAATGTCTTCCACCTTGGCGGGACAGTGCCAGTGCAAGGGCAGGGCAGAGAGCCGTTCGTGCAATACGCGCCCCATCCAGGCATTGGGGATCACATAGCCCAGAGCCTCGACATGCAACTCGTCGGCGGACAAGCGTGTGACGCCGAGACGCCCACGCTCACTGACGTGGATGCGACGGATCGGTTCCGCTTCCCGGGCTATGGCCGACCATACGCCCAGGTGCTCGAAGTGTTGCCGTGAGCCCTGAGCAATGGCACTAGCCCGCGCATCGAAGCTGGGTTGATAGTCGACGGAAGCGGGCTCGACGGACAGTGGCGCCGCCTCGATCACCGCCACTTCAAGACCGTGGCGCGCGGCCGCTGGTGCCAGGGCGACCCCGAGGCTAGCCCCAACCAGCCCACCACCGATGATCGCGATATCCACCCGTCGTGACTGCATCTCTTGTCTTTCCTTGTGATTCATGGCCCTGGGTTCCGGGACCTGGCTACACTATGCAACACTCATTACGTATTTTACGTAATGAGTGTTGGTTCACATCGGCAGTAGGTTATTTCTGCGCATCAGCGCCTCGATATCTTCAACTTGCTTGGGCACCCCCTGCGACAGCACGTCGTGCCCATCCACGGTAACGGCGACATCGTCCTCTATACGGATGCCGATACCGCGAAGCGACTCGGGAATGTCCTCCTCATCGGGGATATACAGTCCCGGCTCCACGGTCACTACCATCCCCGGCGCCAGGCGTCGGGGCTCGCCTTTAAGGCGGTAGTTGCCCACATCATGTACATCCAGTCCCAACCAATGGGATGTGGAATGCAAGTAGAAGCGGCGATAGCGCTCTTCGGCGATGCAGTTTTCCAGCTCGCCTTCCAGCAATCCCAACTCGATCAATCCGCGAGTCAGATCACGCACCACGCCGTCATGGATTTCAACCAGGGTGGCTCCGGGGGCGACAGCGGCCACGGCACGCTCCTGAGCGGCCAGGACCACCTCGTAGAGCGCGCTCTGGGCAGCGCTGAAGCGGCCATTGACCGGAAACGTCCGGGTGATATCACCGGCATAGAGATCGAACTCGGCGCCAGCGTCGATCAATACCAATTCGCCATCGCGCATGACATCGCGATTTTCGATGTAGTGCAGCACACAGGCATTGGCACCGCTGCCGACGATACTGGCATAGGCTGGACCACTGGCACCGTGCCAGAGGAATTCATGCTCCAGCTCGGCCTGCAGGTGATACTCGCGGAGGCCAGGGTGTACGGTCTGCATGGCGCGACGGTGGGCACGCGCTGAAATCTCGCAGGCATGGCGCATCAAGGCCAGTTCGGTCTCGCTCTTGATCAGGCGCTGCTCGTGAACGAGGCCGCTGACGTCGGCGAAACGAGAGGGCGCTACGGCACCTTGGCGCCGCTTGGCCATCAGCTCACTGCGCACGCGCTTGGCCAGCGTTAGGGTCTCCTCGTCATCGATGGGCAAATACAGCGACTCACGTCCGTCCAGCAATCCGGCCAGTCGCTCGTCGCGCTGGACATTTTCGAAAGCTTCGTCGAAACCGTATTGCTCCACGGCACCGGTTGCGCCCAACCGGATACCCGTCCAGGCCTCCATGGCCGGGTCCTTGTCCTGGCAGAACAGGACCGTCTCGCCGGCCTCGCGCCCAGGCAGCAGCAAAAGCAGGGCGTCCGGCTCGGGAAACCCGGTCAGGTAGTGGAAATCGCTATCCTGGCGGAAAGGGTGGTCGCTATCGCGAGAGCGAGTCACCAGCGATGCCGAGGGCAACAGCACGGCACTGTCGGGCGGAAGAGTGGCCATCAACGCTTGGCGTCGCGCACGATACTCGTCCAGCGCGATCGCCGCGGGACGTGGCAGGATGTCACGAGACATCGGGGCTCCTTACTCTTGTGGCTGTTCGACCTGGGGCTTGCCGGGATGCTGCTCGGTATAAAGCAGCATGGCGGCCATCCGCGCGTGCTCGGTCAAGGCGAACAAGTCGTTTTCGTTGTCGCTGCTCTCGTCGAGGTCGACGTCGATCGACGCCACGGCGTCAAGGTCCTCCAGCGCCTCGCGCAGGTTGGCCGACCAAGCCTGACGGATGTCGTCTCCGACTTCCGTCAGCACCTCGAGAAAGCCCTGGGTCCACTCCTGCAAGCCTCTCGCACGTTCGGGCAGAGAGAACAGCTCGTCAGGCAGCAACGGTTCATAGTTGAGCTCGGCCGCTCCCAGCGCCTCCAGCGTCTGGCGCCTCCAGCCGAGCAGTACCTCGGCACTGGCAGGATCGCGGGGCTGTTCGACGCCCAGCGCAGCGCACACTTCTTCCAGCCAGGCCTCGGCGCTGATATCCCGGAGGGCAAGCTCGGCGGCGAGACGGCCGTCGAGAAAAGCCGGGGATTGCAGGCTGCCATGCACCAGGAAGGCATCGGCGATGGTGGAAAAATCGAAACGTTCGTTGATCAATGACATGCTGCTTTCCGTGGGTTCGATGGGGTGCCCGGCGGACAGTCGCACCTGACGCGACCTGCTCCCTACGACGCGATGCCGCGGGTACCGGGTGCGTTGACCGCTCGTGAACGGCCCTCGTATAGTGGTTCGATACCCCGACATTCTAGGCGTTGGGCGAGTCGTCGGCGAGCGTCGACCACTCGTGCAACGTCTCGCTCAACGCAAGGGGTCAAGCGGAGGATGCCCCTTGGCCCGCCAGGAGCCCGTCATGACCGACGACTCACGACCGACGACCACTGAAATCATGCTGCTGGGGCAAGGCTATGTCATCGCTTGCCCCCCGGAAGAGCAGGAGCAACTCAATCGTGCCGCGCATTACCTTGACCGCGCCATGCACGGTATTCATGCCCGCGGCAAGGTATTGGGCGCCGAGAAGATCGCCATCATGGCGGCGCTCAACATTACCCATGAACTGCTGCGAACCCTGGAAGAGCGCAAGGAGTGCGAAGCTACCCTGGCACGCTTGAGCGAGCGCCTCGAGCAGGCCCTGACCAATGCCCCGTCGCGCTGACAATCAGCGCTTTGGCCAGCGGGCCCGCTCTGTTACGATGTCTCTGTTCCCTGGAGTGTGCGCCAGTCGTTATCGTCCCTCGAGCCTATGCGCAGTACCCAGGGGGCCAAATGCTAGACGGGCCCGTGTGCATGTCCGTGCGACGGAAAGCCTGACGGTTCGTCTGCGGCCACCCACCTTGAACCAATGGGTTCAAGGGCCAGAACGACAGCGGCACTCTGGGGAACTCTTTACCTACCGCGACGAGTCATGCCTGATTCCATTCCTTTCGACATTCCCGCCGAATGGGCGGACATGCCCGAAGCAGCCCAACGCCGGGCACTACGCCGTGCTCTGCGCCAGCGCCGGCGCCAGCTTGGACCGACCCATCAACGCCAGGCATCGCACCGCTTGTGTCGTCGGTTGCGACAGTTGCCCGACGTTCGTCGCGCAAGCCGCATCGCCCTCTACCTGCCCAACGACGGGGAAATCGATGCGACGCCACTGATCGCCTGGTTGCGCCAGCGCGGTGCAAAGGTTTATCTACCGGTGCTGCAGCCGCTGACTCATAACCGCTTGTGGTTCGTGCGCTATCAAGCCTCGACACCGATGGTTCGCAACCGTTTCGGCATCTCCGAACCCGACACCCGTCACGCGGCGCATCGTGCCCGGCGCCTGCCGGCATGGGCGTTGGATCTAGTCTTGCTACCCTTGGTAGGGTTCGATGACCAAGGCCGTCGCATAGGCATGGGAGGCGGTTTCTATGACCGCAGCTTTGCGTTCACCCGGCGGCCCGGGCCACGCCCACGCCTGATCGGCGTGGCACATGCGGTTCAGCAAGTCAGGGAACTGCCCACTGCCTCATGGGACGTGCCCCTGGATGCTATCGTCAGCGACGTAGGCGTCATTCGCCCATGAAAAACCGGCAGATGACGATGCATCTGCCGGCTGAGGGGGAGTCTGGTCATGGCACTGCCGAGTAACGGCAGGCTCCTAGCTGCCCACCAGGGCCTGCGCATAGCCGGTTGCCACCACGCCGATGCCGAAGACCAGCACCAGTGCCATGACCAGATCGGGCTTGCGTTTCATTACCTGACTCCGTGCAACTTGTTATTACCGGATTACGATGAGTGTCGCCTTATGACGACTCGGCCGACTATAGGCCTAAGTCGATGGAATGACAACATCATACAGGTAGTGTTTACATAATGAAACGCTTGTCATCACCCGGCTGTGGAGTAAGTCTGCACTTACTCCACAAGAGATCGGCTTACGCCATGAACAGCCTATAGGCCGGGTTATCCGACTCCTTCCAATAGCGATAGCCGATCTTGTCGAAATACTCCTCGACATGGGTACGATCGCCGTTGGGTACTTGCATGCCAACTAGTACCCGGCCGTACGCTGCACCATGATTGCGATAATGGAATAGCGAGATATTCCAGTTGGCCGGCAAACGCGTGAGGAAGTTCATCAAGGCCCCGGGACGTTCAGGAAACTCGAAACGATAGACCTCTTCGTCGAAGAGCTGCTTGGGGCGTCCACCACCGAGATGGCGGATATGCAGCTTGGCCAGTTCGTCGTCGGTCAGATCTACTACCGGATAGCCCCCTTCTGTCAGCTTTTCAATCACTGATCGACGGTCCTCACCACCGGGCTTGACCTGCACACCGACGAAGATATGCGCGTGCTCTGGATCGGCGTAGCGGTAGTTGAACTCGGTGACCATGCGCCTGCCGATGGTCTTGCAGAACTTCTTGAAGCTGCCCGGGCGTTCAGGAATGGTCACTGCCAAAATCGCCTCGCGCTGTTCGCCCAGTTCGGTACGCTCAGCGATGTGCTGAAGACGGTCGAAATTGGTGTTGGCCCCGGAGTTGATGCACAACAGGGTTTCACCCTCGGCACCAGTCTGCTGGATGTACTTCTTCAACCCGGCCAGGGCCAGGGCGCCCGAGGTCTCCGCTACCGCTCGGGTGTCCTCGAAGATGTCCTTGACCGCTGCACACATCTCGTCGGTATTGACGGTGATCACATCATCCACCAGATCGCGGGCCAGGGCGAAGGGAACTTCACCGACTTGTGCCACGGCAACCCCTTCGGCAAAGACGCCGACCTGGTCGAGCACCACTCGCTCCCCGGCTTCAAGCGCCGCCTTGAAGCAGGCGCTATCCTCCGACTCGACACCAATCACTTTGATGTCTGGACGCAGATACTTGATGTAGGCAGCCACCCCGGCAATCAGGCCGCCGCCACCCACCGGCACGAAGACGGCATCCAGGCGCCCACTGTGCTGGCGCAGGATCTCGACCCCGATGGTGCCCTGACCGGCGATCACGTCGATATCGTCGAAGGGAGGAATGTAGGTATAGCCATGCTCGGCGATCAGCTCCTGGGCGTGTGCCGCCGCTGCGGAAAAGGCATCGCCCTTGAGCACCACCTTGGCACCCCGGGCGCGGACCGCCTGGACCTTGATATCCGGCGTGATGCGCGGCATGACGATCACCGCCTTGAGCCCCATCAGCCTGGCCGCCATGGCCACGCCCTGGGCGTGATTGCCCGCCGAGGCAGTAATCACACCCTTGGCCTTCTGATCATCGCTCAGTTGCGCCATCTTGTTATAGGCACCGCGAATCTTGAACGAATAGACCGGCTGCAAGTCCTCGCGCTTGATCAGAATCCGGTTATTGAGGCGACGGGACAGGAAGGATGCCGATGAAATCGGCGTTTCCCGGGCCGCATCATAGACCCGGGCCTGGAGTATCTTCTTGACAGTATCTTCGAGCATCCTGATATCCCAAGGGCAGAGCACGGCCTGAGGCCGTGCGGACAACGTTAGGAAACGCCGAATAAATGCCTGCGCGACTCAATCACTGCGTTGCGCGGTGCGCAGAATCCTCACCTATACCCCATAGGCTCCGGTTCCTGTGCTCCGGGCGCCTTGTGCTTGAGGCCGCTCGTCGATTTCTTCAGCGCTTCCTTAAAGTAGAAACTTCAACCAACAGTTGAAAAAACCCCTATTGGTAACAGACCGACAGCAACTTCGTCCAGCGCCATCGCGGCTCTCCCGGAGTCGCACCATCTACAGATGGCTGTCCCTGGCTTATAATGAGCGTCTTGACGATTACCGACCACCATCAGGACCCTGCCATGACCCAAGACGAACTCAAGGACGCCGTCGCCGCTGCCGCCATCGACGAAATTCGCCCCCGGCTCGAACGCGATACCATCCTGGGTGTCGGCACCGGTTCCACCGCCAACCTGTTCATCGACCGTCTGGCTGAGTTGCGCCACGAATTCCAAGGTGCGGTGGCCAGCTCCGAGGCAACCGCCAAACGCCTCCGACAGCATGGCATCGAGGTCTTCGAGCTCAACAGCACCGGTACGCTACCGTTCTATATAGACGGTGCCGACGAGATCGACCTCGAACTGCGCATGATCAAGGGTGGTGGAGCGGCACTGACGCGCGAGAAAATCGTTGCCGCCTGCGCCGAGCGCTTCATCTGCATTGCCGATGCCTCCAAGCGCGTCGCCACCTTGGGCGGGTTTCCGCTGCCAGTGGAGGTAATTCCCATGGCCCGCTCCTATGTGGCCCGTGAACTGGTCAAACTAGGGGCGGATCCGGTCTACCGCGAAGGGGTGGTCACCGACAACGGCAACCAGATCATCGACTGCTACGAGCTCATGATCGAGGACCCGCTAGCCATGGAGGCCCGGATCAACGCCATCGTAGGTGTTGTCACCAATGGCCTGTTCGCTGCTCGCGGTGCGGACGTGCTGTTACTGGGCACCGAAGACGGCGTCAAACGCTTCTAGAAGTGAGCACTCACTTCGGCTAGAGATAGCACTCCAAGCCCTTCAGCGTTCGGGTCAGCGCTCCTCGGTTGGCGCTCATCACCGCCTGTCCCGCACGGGTCAGGCGCTGGCGTTCCGATTCATCGCCGAACAACCGCACGAGTTGCCCTGCCAGTGTTTCACTATCCGTGACCTCGACCAGGGCATCGGCCTCGCGCAGCGTTTCAGCCACGTCACTGAAATTGGCAAGCTCGGGGCCGGTAACCACCGGCACCCCCATCGCCGCCGGCTCGAGTAGGTTGTGACCGCCCACTGGCACCAGACTGCCGCCAACGAAGGCCACATCGGCCGCTCCATAGAAGCTCAACAGCTCACCCATGGTGTCGCCCAGGTAAATCGCCGTATGGGGCTCGGGAAGCTCGTCACGGGAACGCCGCGCCACGCTCATGCCACGATCCTGGCAGAGTCGCGCCACGACATCGAATCGCTGTGGGTGGCGGGGTACCAAGAGCAACAAGGCATCCGGTAGGGTCTCGCGCAACCGGGCATGGGCTTCGAGAAGCTGTTCGTCCTCGCCGGGGTGAGTCGAGCCGGCGACCCACACCGGACGCTCCCCACACGCAGAATGTAAGTGCTCACTTCGCTTCAAGGACTCGTCGTCCGGCGTCATATCATACTTCAGGGATCCAACGACCGAGATCCTGTCAGGTGCCATACCCAATGCCTGGAAGCGCTCGGCATCGGCCGGCGACTTGGCAGCCAGCCACTCGACCCGAGACAGGGCGTCACTCAATAGGGGACGAATCTTGCAATAGCCCTCGAAAGCGCGCGGTGACAACCGCCCGTTGACCACTACTGCCGGCACGCCGTGTCGTTCACAGGCGCGTAGCAGATTGGGCCATAGCTCGGTCTCGAAGAAGATCGCCAGACTGGGACGTAGCCGTGCCACGAAACGCCGCGCGGCAGCGGGAAAGTCCAGTGGCACGAAGTAATGGCTCACTTCGCCTGGAATACCCTTCTTTTCCAGGCTTTCGGCCATCACTTGGACCCGCTCGGCCCCAGTGGCGGTCATGGTGGTAAGCACCAGAGGCCGGTCGGGATAACGCGCCACCAATGCTTCGATCAGCGGTCGTGCCGCCTGGACTTCGCCCACCGAGGCACAGTGCAGCCAGATCACCTTGCGCCCGGCAGGCGTGTCGGGCACCCAGCCCAACCGCTGCCATCGTGAGTGAGTAAGTGCTTGCTCACGCCATACACGTCGCCAGACCAGCGGCGACAAGGCATAGAGTGCCAGCGAATAGAGCCAGCGTGCCCATCCCTGCCGCGACGCTTGTTGCCGGCTCGCCATCAGAGTTCGCGATCAAGGATGGTGGCGATCATCGCCGTGGTCGACACGCCATCTTCGAAGCCCAGTACCTTGACCTCGCCACCATGGGCGATGACCGCTTCGCCACCGGCGATTTCCTCGGGTCGGTAATCACCGCCCTTGACCAGTACATCAGGCAACACCGCCTCGATCAGCCGTGCCGGCGTATCTTCGGAAAAGGGCACCACCCAATCCACAGCGCCGAGACCGGAGAGCACCTGCATGCGGCGATTGAGAGGGTTGATCGGTCGCTTGGGCCCCTTGAGACGAGCAATGGAAGCATCGTCGTTGACTGCCACTATCAGTCGATCGCCTAGCTGCCGGGCATGCTCGAGATAGGCGACATGGCCGGCATGCAGGATGTCGAAGCAACCATTGGTCATCACCACCCGCTCGCCGCGCGCCTGAGCGGCCCGAACCGCCTCCACCAGAGAGTCCTCCTCGATCACCCCGAATTCGGCCAGCTTGTCGCCGTGCAGGGCAGTGTAGAGTTCGGCAATGGATAGCGTCGCGGTGCCGGGCTTGGCGACCACCAGGCCGGCGGCGAGGTTGGCCAAGGTCATCGCCTCGGGGAAACCATGGCCGGCAGCCAGCCCCAACCCCAGTACACCGATCACGGTATCGCCTGCACCGGTGACATCGAACACCTCACGGGCACGGGTCGGCAGATGCAGGGGGGCATGGCCTTCGCGGATCAGGGTCATGCCCTTTTCGCTTCGGGTGATCAGCAGCGCCTCCAGTTCCAGTTCGGCACGCAATGCCTCGCCCTTGACGGCAAGTTCTTCGTCATTGCGGCAGGGGCCCATCACGGCTTCGAACTCGGAAAAGTTGGGCGTGATCACACTGGCGCCGCGATACTTGCCGAAGTCCCCCCCCTTGGGATCGATCAGCACTCGCTTGCCAGCGGCGCGAATCATGGCGATCAATGCCTCGACCCGATTCAGGGTGCCTTTGCCGTAATCGGACAGGATCACAAGATCCGCCGCCGGCAAGGCCCGCTCGACGTTCGCCAGCAGATCGCGGGTATCCACCTCACCGAGCCCCTCTTCGAAATCGAGACGAATCAGTTGTTGATTGCGACTCATGACTCGCAATTTGGTAATGGTGGGTATCGCGGCGCTGCGCTGGAAGTGAGTCTTCACATTGGCATCTTCGAGGCGAGCGAAGAGTAGGTCGGCATTGGTGTCGTCACCGACCAACCCCGCCAGGGCGGCATTGGCTCCCAATGCGGCGATGTTCAACGCCACGTTGGCGGCACCGCCGGGGCGGTCCTCGGCCTCGCCGACCTTGACCACCGGCACCGGTGCCTCGGGCGAGATTCGCCAAGTGCCCCCATGCCAGTAGCGGTCGAGCATCACATCGCCCACCACCAGCAGGCGGGCCTGTTCCAGGGCGGTAAGATCAAGCTTCATTGACAGACTCCGACAGCAAGATATCCAGACGTGCGATGACGTCCTCGGCATGAATCAATGACATGGCATCGGGATGACGCACACGTTGTCCCCAAGGGAGTTCATCGACCTCCTTGTGCAGATAAGTGCGCACCGCTTCGGGATAGCAATCCACCACCATGTGGCGCCACAGGTAGGGGCCCGCGCGCTCGACATTGGTTGTCGCATAGAGACCGATGGTGGGAGTATCCAGGGCATTGGCCATGTGTACCGGCCCGGAATCCGGGGCGATCACCAGCCGCGCGCGGTCGATCAGTGCCAGCAAGGTCTTTAACGATATGCCGCCGATGGTATCGATGACGGCCTCCGGCGGTGCCAAGGCAACAATGCGAGCTCCCATCTCGCGCTCCTTGGTGGAGCCACCGCCAGTCAGCAGGGCCTTCAGCCCATATTGGGTCCAGGCGTGTTCGATTACCGCGGCGTAGCCTTCGGCCGACCAGTTGCGAAAGTTGCGTAACCGTGGGTTGGCACAGGGACTGATCAACAGATAGGGCGATTCTCCGCTCAGACGCCGGGCCTCCTCATAGGCCTCTTCGGGAATCGGTAGTCCCCACTCGGGGCGTCTCGAGGTGATCGCGGGATCTACGCCCAGCCGCCGGGCAAAGTCCATGAACGATTCCAGCACATGGGCGCGCGGATGCGGCTCGAGGTGGTAGCGGGTGAAACAGTGCTGCCAATCCTTGGAGCGCGCCTTGTCGAAGCCGATCCGCGTTCGGGCCTTGAGCCCCAGAGACAACACGCTGGCTCGCAGCGACTGCTGCATGTGCAGCAGCACATCGAAACGGGTGTTGCCGAGTCGTCGCCACAGTTCGCGCATCCCGGCCAATCCCGTTTGCTTGTCGTAGACCACGAACTCGACCCCGGACAGGCCGGACAGTAGACTGTGCTCGCCCTTACCGATGATCCAGGTGATACGCGCCTGGGGCCACTGGTGCTGAAGGGCCCGCACGGTGGGCACCAGATTGCAGACATCGCCCAACGCGGAGAGTCGCAGCACGCAGATGTGCTCGGGATGGGCGGGCAGAGGATGCTTCATGCGATTGACAAGGTTCCAAAGGGGAAAGGTTTTCATTCTATATGATGCGCACAGTGTATGTGACGCCACTAGTGGCCCACAAATCGGGCCGGAAACCTTCACTCCCGAGTACTGGCGAGCACATCAAGCTGTCACCGGTGAGGCCCCGGGGCGTGGCGCTAGCCTGTTCATCGAGACCGGCAACGAGCATTGGGTACTGCGCCCCTATCGGCGCGGTGGCCTGGTGGCGCGTTTCTGTGAGTCGCGCTACCTGTGGCTGGGCGCCGAACGTAGTCGTGCCTTTCGCGAGCTGCGCCTGACCGCTTATCTGCATGAAAGGGGCCTGCCGGTACCTCGGCCCATCGGCGCTTGTGTGTGGCGTCATGGCCTGGCCTATGAAGCGGCCCTGATTACAGTGCGCCTGCCAGGCGCCCAGGCCTTGGCCGAACGTCTTCCGCATGCCGATGACAGCTTGCTGGTAAAGGTCGGAACCACGGTGCGCCGTTTCCACGATGCCGGGCTCGACCATGTCGACCTCAATGCCCGCAACCTGCTCGTCGATACCCACGACCGCCTGTGGCTGATCGACCTGGACCGTTGCCGCCTGCGCCGGCCCGGAGCCTGGCGCGAGGCCAACCTCGAGCGTCTCGAACGTTCACTGGTGAAATTCGGCGCCCCCCAGGCCATGGCAGCGATTCGACAGGGCTATGATGGGGTGTCGGCGTCAAACTGAGCCATATTCGGCAACCAACCCCTCGACATGGGCGGCAAGGGAGAAATCGTTGCAAGCCACGTTGCAAGCCTCTCGTCCCAAGCGTTCGCGCAAGGCGCTATCCGCAGCCAGCTCAGCCATGGCCTTGGCCCAGGCGCCAGCATCATCGGGCGGAGCCAGACGACCACAATGGATATCGAGCAGCTCCGGAATGGCACCGCTATCGGCGCCGATCACCGCCTTGCCGGCGGCCATGGCCTCGATCACCGTCAGCCCGAAGGCTTCGTTTCGCGAAGGGATACAGACAATGTCCAAGGCCTCGAACACCCGTGGCAAGTCGCGGCGAAAGCCAGCAAAGCTCACGTGACTAGCCAATCCCAACGTCGCTATTCGCTTCTCGAGTGCTTCGACATAGGATACATCGGCTCCCTCGTCAGCACTGGTTCCGCCGATCATCACGCCATGGAAATGTATGTCGGAATGACGATCGTGAAGCGCGCCGAGAGCCTCGAGCCACAGCTGCTGCCCCTTGCCCGGTGTCAGACGGCCGGGCAGGCCGATGGCGACTACCGCCTGCGGAATGCCCAGTTCGGCGCGCAGGGCCTGACGCGCGGCCTCATCGAGCACTGGCAGATAGGGGGCGGGATCGATTCCCAGATAGAGGCGACGGATCCGTTCGGCGGGCATGGGAAAGGCCCTGAGGTTGCGTTCGCGGGTCGCTTCACTGATCGCAAACAACCGTGAGAGTTTGCCGTATGCCCAGCGGTGGTAGAGGTCCTTCTTGGGGCGCGTCACGCCCATGTGGTCGGTGAAGAACAGTCGGATCTCGGGCCATAGCGTCTTGAGCAGGGCTCCCAGGCGTAAATCGCTGGACTTGTGGCAATGCACCACGCGGATGTCGTGGCGCTTGAGGTAACGCAGGATCCGTGCCGTCTCGGTCAGCGCACGCCCCCGGGAGACAACCGTCAGGGGTTCGATGCCCGCTTCCCGCAGGCTAGCATCGACTTTCGAGCCACACAGTGCCAAGCCATGTACTTGCCACCCCTGTCGACTCAGCTCAGGTATAATTCGTGACGGATACATTTCTAGACCGCCCCAGCCGCTCGAGAGACAGATATGTAAAACCTTGGAAGGCAAGGGAACTCCTTTTCATGACTCAATCCAAGATACGACCCCGTGCACGACGCATCCTGGTGGTTCGAAACGACAAGCTGGGCGATTTCATGCTCGCATGGCCGGCCCTGGCTTGTCTCAAGCAGGCCCAGCCCGACAACCATATCGGCGTGCTGGTGCCGTCCTATACCGCTCCGCTGGCCCATGCTTGTCCCTGGGTCGATGAGGTGATCCTCGACCCCGGCCCACAAGCCGACCGCACCGCTCAACGCCAATTACTCGCCCGCATGCGCGAGGGAGGCTTCGACGCCCTGCTGACCCTGTTCTCGACACCACGTATCGGCTGGCTGGGCTGGCGGGCGGGCATCGCCCGCCGGATGGCACCGGCCACCAAGTGGGCGCAGGTATTCTACAATCATCGCATCATGCAACGCAGGTCGCGATCACGAAAACCCGAATACCAGTACAACCTGGAGCTGGCCGAAGCCCTGCTGGAGCAGCTGGGACAGACACGCCCCGAGTCGCTCGCCCCGCCTTACTGGCCCTTGCCCGCCACGGCACGAGACATACAACGAAACCGCCTGGCCGAGGAACTCGCCCTGGACAACTCCCGCCCTTGGGTCTTCCTGCATGCCGGTAACGGCGGGTCGGCAGCCAATCTGGCGCCGGCCCAGTATGCGGCCCTGGCCGCGACCATCGACCGACAGGCAAGCTCCGATCGTCGCCCGTTCTGGCTACTGACCGCCGGTCCGGGAGAGGAGGCTGTCACCCAGCGGCTTCGAACCACCCTCCACGAGCAAGGAGTCGACGCAGCCTTGGTCCCCAGATGCCAGAATCTGGAAGATTTCGCCTTGAGCCTGATCGCGGCCGACCTGTTCATCGCCGGCTCCACTGGCCCGTTGCATATCGCCGGCTGTCTCAACATACCAACCGCCGGCTTCTATCCCGCCAAGCGCTCCTCGACGCCGCTCCGCTGGCAGACTTGCAATGCCGCCGAACGACGCCTGGCATTCTGCCCGCCGTCGGGCGCCGACAGCGAAACCGACATGTCGCGCATCGATCTTAGCGCAGCGGCATATGCCATCCACGAACTTCTGGCTCAGCAAGGATAAAGAACATTCTAATGAATGCTATCACTGGTATTGTCATTACTCTGAACGAAGAACACAGCATTGCGGACTGTGTGCGTTCTCTCTTCCACGTATGCCAAGAAGTGATCGTCGTAGACTCGCTGAGCAAGGATGATACCGTTCGGGTTGCCTCGTCCGAAGGAGCTAGAGTCATAGAACAAGCGTACCTTGGTGATGGTCCCCAAAAGGCCTTTGGCGTCCCTTATGCCGAGAATGACTGGATACTAGCGCTTGATGCTGATGAACGACTCGACCCTGATGCCATTGAACTTATCAAATCGCTCGACCTAAGTGATCCAAGCCAGGCGTTCAGCTTCCGACGCAAGAATTTCGTTGGCCGGCACTGGATTCGCGCCGCAGGCTTTTATCCCGATCAAGTCGTACGCCTATATAACCGCACCCAGGCAAGTTATGAGCCAAAAAAGGCGCATGCTGCAGTAAAAGCGCCTCGTGTCTGTCACACAAAGGCACATATTCGACACTTCACATATGAAAGCCTGAGCCACTGGATTCAACGAATCGATCAGTTATCCACCCGTGACGCTTGGGCAATGAAGGATCGCGGGGTGACGCCTTCCCCCTGGCGTCCTCCCCTCCACGCTCTATCTGCCACCCTCCGTAAATTAATATTCAAGGGCGGCCTGTTGCAGGGAAGCGATGGAATGACTGTCGCTATTACTACTGCGTTTCATGCTTATATGAAATATGCAAAGCTTAATGAGCTTTACGAAAACGAACAAAGAGTGAAGGGCCCCAGTAGCTAAGGAAGCGCTGTATGAATCGATGAGCAGTCTCAAGCACAATGCGCCCGGAGCGCAGCAACCGGAGCATATCGGTATATCCTTGTAACGCAGTGATCGATCTGCGTGGGCATTTATGCAGTGTTTCCCCAAAGGCAGTGCTAAACCGCACCTACGCTTGCTAAGCTAGCTATCGATTCCCTCAAATGATGCCGGCATGCGATCGTTCCCGATTCTCCCGTTACTACGCCAACCGCGCTGGTGGGCTCTTGTCTTTCTCGGACTCTGCCTGGGCTATGCCGTCGTCGCTCTGACGACACTGCCCCTGAGCGTGTCACTGGTGGTATTGGCCACCTGGCTGCTCCTGGCATACAGGTTCCGCTGGGGCGAGCCACGCCAGGCGCATCCGCCCAAGCGTGTCTGGCCTTGGTCGCTATTTCCGTTGTCCCTTTGGTGGTTCTACCTCTACCTGGCCGACAGCTTCGGCGAAGTCGACCTGGGCGCCATCTTCTATCACCTACAAGCCGGTATCACCGACCATGGCGGCGTCAGCCGCATCAGTGCGGCCGTGCTCTTCACGCTATCGGCCTTTTTCAGTTTGGTAGCCTTTACCTGGCTGGTTCGCCACGACCACCGTTGGCGCCTGCTCGAGCGTGTGCTGGTGCTGTTCCTGCTGGCAACCAATCCTCTGCTGTTCGGCATCACTCAGCGGGGGGCCGCCATCGTCACCGAAGATGGCGAGTGGTTCGACCGCCGCTTCGTCGAGCCGCGTATCGTCGAACGACCCGATGAGCTACCTAACCTGCTGGTGCTCTATCTGGAGAGCATCGAACGGACCTATGCCGATCAAGAACGATTCGGTAATGCCTATGCCGACCTGAAAGCCATCGGCAATAAGGGAATCGTCTTCGAGGGCGTGCGCCAGATCGACAATACCGGCTGGACCATGGCCGGCATGATCGCCAGCCAATGCGGAACGCCCCTGATGCCTGCCGGGCTGCTGCATGACCGCCAGTTCGAGCCGCTCGACGAGGTGGTCCCCGGCGTCGAGTGCATGGGCGACCTGCTTAGCAAACAGGGCTATAACCTGCTCTACATGGGCGGCGCCAGCACCGACTTCGCCGGAAAAGGGATCTTCTATCGAGGGCACGGCTTCGATCGTGTCTACGGTCGCGAGGAGCTGGAGCCTCGCCTGGAAGATCCCGAGTACGTCAATAGCTGGGGCTTGTACGACGATAGCCTGCTGAACATGGCGATCGAGGAGATACAGCGGCTCGATACGCATTCCGCCCCCTGGGGCCTGTTCGCCCTGACGCTGGCCGGCCATGCCCCCACTGGCTACCCGGCACGCAGCTGTGAAAAGCGCCAGGGCGAGTTCGATGGGACGGACATCCTCTACTCGGTGAAGTGCAGCGCCTGGCTGGCGCGAGACTTCCTGAACCGGCTCGAAGCGCAGGGTTTGCTCGACAACACCTTGGTGGTGATCGCCAGCGATCACCTGACCATGAAGGTCTCGGCCTGGGAGCAACTGATCGCCGGTCCTCGCGCCAATACCTTCATCCTGATCGGCAATGGCCTGGCGCCGGCGCATATCCAACGCGAAGCGTCGACGCTCGACCTCTACCCGACGATACTGGAGGCCATGGGCTTTACCATCGATCAGCATCGCGCCGGGCTGGGCGTGTCACTGCTGTCGACAGCACAGACCCTGGTCGAGCGCAACGGCATCGAGGAAATCAACCGTCGGCTGCGTGAGGAGAACGCCCTGCAAGTGCGCCTCTGGGATGGCTTGCAGCCACAACGCAGGGAAGAGCCTTCGGCCTCACCGCCACAGATCACCGAAACTCCCGCCGATGAGGTGACGAACGACGATCCCCCCACGGTCCCCTAACTGGTGGCGAGAATGGCCTCCAGCACGCGCTGTGGCATCAAGGTGTTGAGACAGTTGGTGTGTCCCAAGGGACAAGTGCGTTCGAAACAGGGTGAACAATCGAGGCGCAGATAGTGGATTCGCGCATTGGCGGTGAGCGGCGGCGTATAGTCGGGCGACGAGGATCCATAGATCGCATGCACGCGGGTCCCCACCGCCGCGGCGACATGCATCAGTCCCGAATCGTTGGTGATCACTTGCTGGCAATCGGATAACAGGTCCACGGCATCCGCCAGGCGTGTCTTGCCACACAGATTCACCGCGTGTGAGACACCCTGGCAGATGGCTTCGCCCGCAGCCACATCCTTGTTTCCTCCCAGCACCCGCACCTCGTACCCTTCGCTTGCCAGTGCCTCTGCCAGTTCATGGAAATATGCCAGGGGCCACTGTTTGGCCGGCCCATATTCGGCGCCTGGCATCATGCCGATCGCCGGACGCGACGACAACTCATGCGTCAGGCGCAATTCGATAAGGTTATTCGGGTCCACCCGTAGCCGCGGACGGGGAATGGCGAATCCTCCCGTTGACGCTTCCTCCTTGGGCAACCCCAGGGATACGAACCGCTTCACCGTCTGGTCGAGTACGGACTTGTCGAGTCGCCGGCGTTCGTTGAGCAATACTAGTCGTTGCTCGCCGACGAACCCCAAACGGTACGGGATACGGGCCATGAACGGGACCAGGGCCGACTTCCAGGAACGCGGCAAGACGATCGCCCGGTCATAGCGGCCACGCAGGCTACGCGCCGTCGCCTGCCGCACTCCCCACCCCATCTGACCGTGCCCCACGTCCAGCGCAACCACGTCATCGACTTCGTCCATGCGTTCGAGGATCGGCTGCGACCAGGCGGGAGCGACAACGCCGATATGGCAACCGGGATGGCGCTGTTTCAGGGTCATCAGCAGGCTCTGAGCCATGACCATGTCGCCGACCCATGATGGCCCGACCACCAGGATCCGCTCGCCTGTGCGGTTCGATCCACAAGGATCAGCCATTCAGCCACTCCAGGTACTCGCGTACGCCATCGGCCACAGTCTTGAACTCTGCGTGGTAACCGACTTCACGAAGCCGTGAGATATCGGCCCGGGTATAGCTCTGATAGCGTCCCTTGAGCTCGTCAGGAAACTCGATGAAGTCGATGTCGCCCTTACCGTAGAAATCGATCACGGTATCGGCGATGGCCTTGAATGGCTCGGCGCGCCCGGTACCCAGGTTGAAGATACCTGAATGTTCGGGGTGGTCGAGGAACCACAGGTTGACGTCGACCACATCGCCGACATAGACGAAATCCCGGCTCTGCATGCCGGCATCGAAACCATCCCAGGCACCGAATAGCTTGGGATTCTCGCCGACATTCACCTGAGTGTGGTGGTGATAAGCCACGCTGGCCATCTTGCCCTTATGCTGTTCGCGCGGGCCATAGACGTTGAAGTAGCGAAACCCCACCACCTGGCTGGTAAAATCGTTCCAACGCGCTCGCACGTACTGATCGAACAACAGCTTGGAATAACCGTAGACGTTGAGCGGTTTCTCATGTTCCGGCGCCTCGACGAACACCTCGCTACCGCCATAGGTCGCCGCGGAGGAAGCATAAAGGAAGGGTATCCCCTTGCGCTGGCAATAATGCAGCAGCACCTTGGAGTACTCGAAGTTGTTGTCGAGCATGAAGCGGCCGTCCCACTCGGTGGTGTCGGAGCAAGCCCCTTCGTGGAAGATCGCCTCGATCGGCGGCAGGCCAGCTTGCTCGCCACGCAGCTCGGCTTCGACGCGTCTGCGGAAGTCGTCCTTATCCAGATAGTCACCCAAGGTACAGTCCACCAGGTTGACGAACTTGGTACCATCGCTCAGGTCGTCAACTACCAGCACGTCCTGATGGCCACGGGCGTTGAGCGCCTTGACCAGATTCGCACCGATGAAGCCGGCACCGCCTGTCACTACGATCATGTCTGTTCCTCTTGTGTCTCCGCACCCCACGAGCTCGGCTGTTACTGTTTGCGGAATGTCTTCACACATTCCCACTCGTGCCTATAACCGATTAACGGGTAATTGTATACTTGGCGGTTCTTGAATTCATGGGCCAACGGTGCTTCTCCAATGACACAGTCGACGCCTGACGTGACAACCTTCCAGGGCCTGATCCTCGCCCTGCAGCAATACTGGGCCGAAAAGGGTTGCGTGATCATGCAACCTCTGGACATGGAAGTCGGGGCCGGCACCTTCCACCCCGCCACCTTTCTGCGTGCCATCGGCCCGGAAACCTGGAATTCGGCATATGTGCAACCATCGCGCCGTCCTACCGATGGGCGCTACGGCGAGAATCCCAACCGCCTGCAGCACTATTACCAGTTCCAGGTAGTGATGAAACCCTCGCCCGCCAACTTGCAGGATCTGTATCTGGGATCGCTGGAACGTCTGGGAATCGACCCACTGGTCCATGATATCCGGTTTGTCGAGGATAATTGGGAATCACCGACCCTAGGTGCCTGGGGGCTGGGTTGGGAAGTCTGGCTCAACGGCATGGAAGTGACCCAGTTCACTTACTTCCAGCAGGCCGGTGGCATCGAGTGCTTCCCCGTCACTGGCGAGCTGACCTACGGCCTGGAGCGTATCGCCATGTATCTGCAGGACGTCGACAGCGTCTACGACCTGATCTGGACCCAGGCTCCCGACGGTAGCCAGGTCACCTATGGCGATGTCTACCTGCAGAACGAGCGTGAGCAGTCCACCTACAATTTCGAACATGCCGATGTGCCGGCCCTGTTCGCTGCCTTCGATCATCAGGAGCGCGAGTGCACCAAACTGCTCAGGGTCGGCTTACCGCTGCCCGCCTACGAGATGGTGCTCAAGGCCTCGCACACCTTCAACCTGCTGGATGCCCGTCATGCCATCTCGGTCACCGAACGCCAGCGCTATATCCTGCGCGTGCGGACCATGGCTCGTGACGTGGCTCACGCCTACTACGACTCGCGCAAGGCCGCCGGTTTCCCCATGGCCCCGGAAGCCCTGCGACGTGAACTGCTAGCCGAACAGGGGGACGCTTGAGCATGGCATCTACCACTTTTCTGCTCGAACTCGGTGTCGAGGAACTCCCCCCCGCCGCCATCGACTCGCTTTCCGATGCACTGGCGCGCGGTATCGCCGACGGCCTGCGCGAGGCTGAAGTCTCCTTTGATGACGTACAGGCCTATGCGACTCCGCGTCGCCTCGCCGTGCACGTTACTCAACTGGCTGACAAGCAACCCGATCGCGAGGTCGAACGCCGCGGTCCAGCCCTAGCGGCCGCCTTCAACGACGGCAAACCGACCAAGGCCGCCGAAGGCTTCGCTCGTTCTTGCGGCGTCGGTGTGGACGAGTTGATTCACCTCGAAACCGATAAGGGCACCTGGCTTGGCTATCGAGAACTACAACGCGGCGAGGCCACCGAGCAACTGCTGCCAGATATTGTTTCCAAGGCTATCGCTGCTCTCCCAGTGCCCAAGAACATGCGCTGGGGCGCCTCGCGCATCGAGTTCTCACGCCCCGTACACTGGCTGGTCATGCTCTATGGCGACCGGGTAGTCGAAGCGGAAATCCTGGGACTGACGGCGGGTCGTACCACTTATGGCCATCGCTTTCACGCTCCTTCGGCCATCGAGCTGGGTCATGTGGACGACTACCTGACCACTCTGGAAGAAGCCTATGTGCTGGCCGACCGCGACCGTCGCCGTGAACGCATTCGCGAACAGGTGTTGGCCGAGGCCGAATGCCAGGAGGCCCTGGCGGTGATCGACGAAGAGCTGCTGACAGAAGTCAGTGGCCTGGTGGAGTGGCCGGTGGCTCTGACCGGCAGCTTCGACGAACGCTTCCTCGAGGTACCGCCGGAATGCCTGATCTCATCGATGAAGGCCAACCAGAAGTACTTCCACCTGCTCGACGATGAGGGCCGATTGAAGCCCCTGTTCATCACCGTTTCCAACATCGAAAGCCATAACCCCCAGCTGGTCATCGAAGGCAACGAGAAGGTCATTCGCCCACGCCTGGCCGATGCCGCCTTCTTCTACGATACCGACCGCAAGACACCGTTGGATTCGCGCCGCAAAGGCCTGGCTAGCGTAGTCTTCCAGCAACAGCTCGGCACCTTGGCCGACAAGGCCAGCCGCAGCGCCGTGGTGGCCTGCCATATCGCCGAGCAAATCGGTGGCGATGTCACCCATGCGGAGCGGGCCGCGCAACTCGCCAAGTGTGACCTGGTCACCGAGATGGTGCTGGAGTTCCCCGAACTGCAAGGCATCATGGGCTGCTACTATGCGCGCCACGACGGTGAAGCCGAGGACGTCGCCCAGGCACTTTACGAACAGTACCTGCCACGCTTCGCCGGTGACACCATTCCTCAAAGCCGTACCGGCCTGGCCCTTGCGCTGGCCGACCGCCTCGACACCCTTGTGGGTATCTTCGGTATCGGCCAACGCCCTACCGGCACCAAGGATCCCTTCGCCCTGCGGCGAGCTGCCATTGGCGTACTCAATATCATGATCAAGGGCGAGCTGGATCTCGACCTGCGTGAGTTACTTGAGTTGGCTGCCGCTCAACACAAGGACCTTCCCAAGGCGAAGGGGCTGGTCGACGATGTCCTCGACTACATGCTCGAACGGTTTCGTGCCTGGACTCAAGATGAGGATATCCCCGTCGAGGTCTACCTCGCCGTGCGCGCTCGCCCAGTCACCAAGCCATTGGACTTCGCACGACGCATTCGTGCCGTGCATGCCTTCAGCCAACGCGAAGAAGCTGCCGCACTTGCCGCTGCAAACAAGCGAGTCTCGAACATCCTGGCCAAGCAGGAGCACGACGGTTCGACTGGTGTAGCCGCCGATCTGCTTCGCGAAGATGCCGAGCGCGCTCTAGCCAGTGCCCTGGCATCGCAACGCGCCGAAGTAGAACCGCTCATTCGCAGTGCCCGCTATACCGAAGCGCTGGATATCCTGGCAGGCCTGCGGGAGCCGGTCGATCGCTTCTTCGACGACGTCATGGTCGTGGTCGATGACCTGGAGGTACGCCGTAATCGCTTGGCCCTGCTGGCCAGCTTGCAAGCGCTGTTCCTCGAGGTGGCGGATATCGCCGAGCTACAGCAGTAATTCCCACACAGCTACCGTCCTTGCGAAAGGGCCAGGGGTTTTCATATACCCCGGCCCTTTTTTATCGATAAGTGTTTCACGTGAAGCACTTCGTGCTTCCCCGGTGTGCACCGAACCTCGCCATCTTTTGTACGCATCAACAGTGCCAAGAGGTAAGGAGGTCATTGCGGTTTTACCATCCAGTCGAATTGGGTCATTCTTTTCCTTACATATGCTTGGAAAGGAGATCTCCAACATGGGTGACGTTATCGCTCTGGTTGACTTTCGTGACAGCCTGAAGCACTCCTCCCCACCCTCCGACCTTTCTCCGCTTCTCACCGCTCTCTGGTGGGCCGGAAAGGGGGAGTGGGAACACGCCCATGATTGCGTCGCCGTGTTATCGGGAGCCAACGCAGCATGGGTACACGCCTACCTGCATCGCTGGGAAGGAGACCTGAGCAATGCCGCCTATTGGTACCGGAGTGCTGGAAAAGAGATGCCGCGCGAGGAGTTCGACCTCGATGCCGAATGGCTAACCATAGCCCAAGCACTGCTCGAACCACAGGGATGAAGGAGCAATTCATTGTTTCACGTGAAACACTGGCCTAGACTCTTCCGCCAATCAATCACTCCCGTCCATTGAATCCAATAGGATGTTATCTTCATGCTCTCACCCCCAAAGCTGGTGATTCTCGATAGGGATGGTGTCATCAACCAAGACTCGGATGCCTATATCAAGTCTCTCGACGAATGGATCCCCTATCCGAGTGCGATCCAAGCCATCGCCAAATTGACCCAATCTGGCTGGACGGTTGCCGTGGCCACCAACCAGTCAGGAATCGCTCGCGGCTACTACAACGAAGATACTCTTGGCCAGATGCACGCGCGTCTGAATGACCTAGTTGCGTCTGTCGGTGGGAACATTGCTCATATCGCCTATTGTCCCCATGGACCCGACGACAACTGCGAATGTCGCAAACCCAGAATTGGTCTTATTCGTCAAATTCAGCAGCACTTGCAGATGGAAAGCCTGGAAGGAGCCTGGGTGGTCGGCGATAGCCTGCGTGATCTTCAGGCAGGCTCGTCCGCAGGATGCCATGTCGCGCTGGTGCGCACCGGTAAAGGCCACAAGACTGAGGCCAAGGGTTCCGGCCTGGACAATGCACTCGTTTTCGATGACTTGGCAGCGTTTGTCGATTGGCTGCTATCACAGTAGGTTGAAGATTAAAGCCCGCGCCTAGCTAACACTGCAGAAAGCTTGGGGATAGATACGACAAGGCCGGCATTATGCCGGCCTTGTCGCTAGCCCGTAGCCCGTAGCCCGTAGCCCGTAGCCCGTAGCCCGTAGCCCGTAGCCCGTAGCCCGTAGCCCGTAGCCCGTAGCCCGTAGCCCGTAGCCCGTAGCCCGTAGCCCGTAGCCCGTAGCCCGTAGCCCGTAGCCCGTAGCCCGTAGCCCGTAGCCCGTAGCCCGTAGCCCGTAGCCCGTAGCCCGTAGCCCGTAGCCCGTAGCCCGTAGCCCGTAGCCCGTAGCCCGTAGCCCGTAGCCCGTAGCCCGTAGCCCGTAGCCCGTAGCCCGTAGCCCGTAGCCCGTAGCCCGTAGCCCGTAGCCCGTAGCCCGTAGCCCGTAGCCCGTAGCCCGTAGCCCGTAGCCCGTAGCCCGTAGCCCGTAGCCCGTAGCCCGTAGCCCGTAGCCCGTAGCCCGTAGCCCGTAGCCCGTAGCCCGTAGCCCGTAGCCCGTAGCCCGTAGCCCGTAGCCCGTAGCCCGTAGCCCGTAGCCCGTAGCCCGTAGCCCGTAGCCCGTAGCCCGTAGCCCGTAGCCCGTAGCCCGTAGCCCGTAGCCCGTAGCCCGTAGCCCGTAGCCCGTAGCCCGTAGCCCGTAGCCCGTAGCCCGTAGCCCGTAGCCCGTAGCCCGTAGCCCGTAGCCCGTAGCCCGTAGCCCGTAGCCCGTAGCCCGTAGCCCGTAGCCCGTAGCCCGTAGCCCGTAGCCCGTAGCCCGTAGCCCGTAGCCCGTAGCCCGTAGCCAAAAGTGTTCCACGTGAAACATCACACGTCCAGGTTGGCCACCAGGGCAAAGCGCTCGATGAAGTCCCGCCGCGGCTCTACTTCGTCTCCCATCAGGGTATTGAACATCATGTCGGCGGCAACCGCGTCTTCGATCGACACGCGTAGCATACGGCGGGTTTCCGGATTCATGGTGGTATCCCACAACTGATCCGGGTTCATCTCACCCAACCCCTTGTAGCGCTGGATAGAGAATCCACGCTGTGCCTCCTTCATCAGCCATTCCAGCGCATCGTAGAAGCTGGAAATCGGCTGTTGTCGTTCGCCACGGGCAATATAGGCACCCTCTTCCAACAGGCCATCAAGGGTCTCGCCCAGCTTGGCCATGCCGCGATAGTCCGCGCTACGGAAGAAATCCATGCCCCACACATAGTCCGTGGTCACGCCGTGGGCCGTCAGCGAGACTCCCGGCAGGAACAAGCCACGCTCGCTATCCTCATGAAGCTGGAAGGTATAGCGCGGCCCACCTTCGTAAGCAACCTGAGCATCCATCTCGCCCTGCAGGTAGTCGATCCAGTTCTGCATGGTGACACGGTCCTTGAGACTCTGCTCACCCTCGAGCTGCGCCGCATGGACGATTTTGCGCAACACCTCCTCCGGGTAGACACGAGACAGTCGTGCAATGCGATTCATCACATCGCGATACTGATTGACCAGTGCCTCCAACTGCTCCCCACCAATGCCCGGCGCATCCGCATTGACATAAAGCCGTGCTCCGTCTAGAGCCGTGGTAGTCAGGTAATCGACCAAGGCCTGCTCATCCTTTAGATAGCTTTCCTGCTTGCCCCGTTTGATCTTGTAGAGAGGAGGCTGGGCGATATACACATGACCCCGTTCGATCAACTGCGACATTTGCCGGAAAAAGAAGGTCAACAGCAACGTACGGATATGCGACCCATCGACATCGGCGTCAGTCATGATGATGATCGAGTGATAACGCAGCTTGTCGGGGTTGAACTCCTCGCGCCCGATGCCACAGCCCAAAGCGGTAATCAGAGTGCCTACCTCTGCGGAAGAGAGCATCTTGTCGAAACGCGCTTTTTCGACGTTGAGGATCTTCCCCTTGAGTGGCAAGATCGCCTGGGTACGCCGATCGCGACCTTGTTTGGCGCTCCCGCCGGCCGAGTCACCCTCCACCAGATAGAGCTCGGAGAGACTGGGGTCTTTCTCCTGACAATCCGCGAGTTTGCCCGGCAGCCCTGCGATGTCCAAAGCACCCTTGCGACGCGTCATATCGCGCGCCTTGCGTGCGGCTTCACGGGCCCGCGCCGCGTCGAGCATCTTGTTGACGATCGCCTTCGCTTCGTTGGGATGCTCTACCAGGTATTCGGAGAACATCCGTCCCATCTCCTGCTCCACGGCCGTCTTGACCTCGGACGACACCAGCTTGTCCTTGGTCTGAGAGGAGAACTTGGGATCAGGAACCTTCACCGAGATGATCGCAGTCAGTCCTTCGCGGGCATCGTCGCCCGAGGTATTGACCTTGGCTTTCTTGAGTAAGCCCTCGGTTTCGATATAGGTGTTCAGCGTGCGTGTCAGAGACGCACGGAATCCGGCCAAATGAGTGCCGCCATCATGTTGCGGAATGTTATTGGTATAGCAGAAGATATTCTCGGCGAAGGTATCGTTCCACTGCATCGCCACTTCTACGCCGACCCCATCCTCACGCTGAACGTCGAAATGGAACACCGAGTTCAGCGTAGACTTGTTGGTGTTGAGGTGATCTACAAACGCTTTGAGGCCCCCTTCGTAATGAAAGAGCTCTTCCTTGCCGCTGCGTTCATCGAGCAGACGAATCGCCACCCCGGAATTCAGGAATGACAGCTCGCGCAGGCGTTTGGCGAGAATATCGTAGTGAAACTCGATATTGCCGAAGGTCAGGGGCGAAGGCTTGAAATGAACCCGGGTACCGCTCTTCTCGGTCTTTCCGACCACCCCCAACGGCGCTTCTGGCACCCCATGGTGATAGATCTGCTCATATACCTGGCCAGCTCGCCAGATAGTCAGCTTTAGCTCCTCGGACAGGGCATTGACCACCGAGACACCCACGCCATGAAGCCCTCCGGAAACCTTGTAGGAGTTGTCATCGAACTTGCCACCGGCGTGCAGTACCGTCATGATCACTTCCGCGGCCGACACCCCCTCTCCCTCGTGGAGGTCGGTGGGAATGCCACGACCATTGTCGCTGACAGTGATCGATTCATCGGGATGAATGATCACGCGGATTTCGCTGCAATGCCCCGCCAGGGCTTCATCGATGGAGTTGTCCACCAACTCGAATACCATATGGTGCAAGCCAGTGCCATCATCGGTATCACCGATGTACATGCCGGGACGCTTGCGTACCGCATCCAGGCCCTTGAGAACCTTGATACTCGATGAGTCGTAAGCTTGTTCGCTCATTGACTACTCCGTCGTGAAGTCTTTCAGTGTGTCGAGACGCCCATGTTTCACGTGAAACATCGCGACCGATGTTTCCGGTTGCCACATTCCATTGAGGGCTTCCGGGTCGACACTAGTGATAAACACCTGGCACCCCATTCGCTCTAACCAACGGCAGAAGACGTGACGATGCCGAACATCGAGCTCGGCGGGAAGGTCGTCGATCAGGTAGACGCAGGTCCTTGCCGTGACTTTCTCCAACAGCCGACCCTGTGCCAGTTTCAGCGCACTGACCACCAACTTCTGTTGGCCTCGGGACAATACTTCGGCTGCTGGCCGTCGATCGAGACGCAGGCGTAGGTCGGCACGCTGCGGCCCCTGCTGGGTAAACCCCATCTGTCGATCGGTGTTGCGACCGTGATACAGCACATCCGCGAGCGGCCGCTGTCGATCCCAGCCCCGAGAATAACGCAGTGTCAGTGTTGGCAGCGGCAGGAGCTCCCGCAGCGTTTCCTCGAATACCGGCAAAAATGCTTGTATGTAATCGCTGCGTAGTGCATCGAGACGCTCGCTCCAATGCACCAGCTCCCCCTCCCATACCGCAAGGGAGCGCTCATCGATTCTATCATGCCTCAGCAGGGCATTCCGATGTTTCAGAGCACGCCGTACATGCTTCCAGACCGGCAGGAAGTCATGTTTCACGTGAAACACTCCCCAGTCGAGAAACTCGCGCCGGATCGCAGGAGCACCTTCAAGCAAGCGGAAGGCATCGGGATTGATCAACTGCAAAGGCAGCGCTTCCACCAAGCTTGCGATGCGGGTAATACGCTCGCCCCCCATGCGCATTTCCAGCTCGCCACTATCACGCATCCGCCGGACACCGATAGGAATCGGTGGATCACCGGCCAGACGACCGTACAGCGTCATACCCTCGGCCTCGTGACTGATAGCATGCTTGAGTTTCTGGGTGCGGAAGGAGCGGCCCATGCCCAGCACATGAATGCCTTCAAGCAGGCTGGTCTTGCCACTGCCATTGGAACCAACGATCATGTTGATTCCTGGCTGGGGCCGCATCTCAACATGCGCCAAGTTACGCAAGCCCATGAAGCTGAGGCGGTCGAGAGTCATGATGGAAAAGCCACGAGACAGGGAAACGTCGACGACACGCCGGAAAACGCCTCCTACAGTCGCATCGGCATGACCACATACATGGCATCACCACCGCCAGGTTCTTCCATCAAGGCGCTACTATTGGGATCGGCAAGTGTCATCTGGACACGATCTTCTCCCAGCACGTTCAGAACATCGATCAGATAACTGACATTGAAGCCGATCTCTAGTCCCGCCCCGGAATACTCGATCGCGATGTTCTCCTCGGCTTCTTCCTGCTCAGGATTATTGGCCATGACCTGCAGATTGCCCTCATCAAGCTGCAGACGCACGCCACGATACTTCTCATTGGATAGGATCGAGGTCCGTGACAGAACCTGGCGCAACTCGGCGCGATCAGCGATGAACACCTTATCACCGCCTTTCGGCACCACGCGCTCGTAATCGGGAAACTTGCCATCGACCAGCTTGGAGGTAAAGGTGAACTCACCGGTGTGGGCCCGCACATGACTGGCGCCAAGTGTCAGACTGACAGGCTCGTCACTGTCATCGAGCAAACGTACCAGCTCCAGTACCCCCTTGCGCGGCACGATCAGTTTCTGCGCCGGCTCCACCTCGATATCCGCCGGCCGCGAACATACCGCCAAACGGTGGCCATCGGTGGCCACAGTGCGCACCAGGTTGGAGCGGAGTTCCAGTAGCATGCCATTCAGGTAATACCGCACATCCTGCTGGGCCATGGCAAACGACGTGGCATCAATCAAGTGCTTGAGCGTACCTCGCGGCAGGCTCAGTTCCACACTGCCCTGGCTATCCTCGATGTTGGGGAATTCGGCTACCGGCAGCGTCGACAGGGTAAAACGCGAACGCCCACTACGTAGCACGGCACGCCCCTCTTCCAAGCTGATACTGATCTCGGCCTGGTCGGGCAACGACTTGCAGATATCCATCAGCTTGCGAGCGGGCACCGTGGCGGAACCCGGCTCATCGACCTGGCTCGGAGCCGTGCGTCCGATCAACTCCACTTCCAGATCGGTGCCGGTCAATGACAGTTGTGCATCCTGCACCTCCAGCAACACGTTGGATAGCACTGGCAACGTCTGACGACGCTCGACGACGCCGGCAACCAGCGCCAGAGGACGCAGCAGGGCTTCGCGGGTGATGGAAAATTTCATGGGGGCTCCACTCTCTGTCCTGAGTTTCGATGGCATTCTTTGCACATTGCGATCGGCCGACCCAGCCTCTCGGTATGATCACCGCGCGTGTCAACTCGTCAGCAATCGCAGCAGATTCTTGTAATCTTCCCTGATATCCGCACTCTCTTCCTGGAGCGCCTGCACCTTGCGACAGGCATGCAAGACGGTGGTGTGGTCGCGACCACCGAAAGCATCGCCAATTTCCGGCAAACTATGATTGGTCAGTTCCTTGGCCAACGCCATCGCCACCTGGCGTGGGCGCGCGACCGAGCGAGAACGTCGCTTCGAAAGCAGGTCCGCTAGCTTGATCTTGTAGTATTCGGCCACCGTGCGCTGGATATTGTCGACCCCGACTTGCTTGTCCTGCAGCGCCAACAAATCCTTCAACGATTCCCGAATGAAATCTTGGGTGATGGGCTTACCCATGAAATGGGAGTCCGCAATCACCTTTTTCAACGCCCCCTCGAGCTCACGCACATTGGAGCGGATTTTCTGAGCAATGAAGAAGGCGGCATCATGAGGCAGATCGACTTTGGCCTGATCGGCCTTCTTCATGAGGATCGCTACCCGCGTTTCCAGCTCCGGCGGCTCGATTGCCACCGTCAATCCCCACCCGAAGCGAGACTTCAGACGCTCTTCTACCCCATTGATTTCTTTGGGATATCTATCAGAGGTCAGGATCATTTGCTGGCCGCCCTCGAGCAGCGCGTTGAACGTATGAAAGAACTCTTCTTGCGAGCGTTCCTTGCCGGCAAAGAACTGTATGTCGTCGATCAGCAAGGCATCGACACTGCGATAGAAGCGCTTGAAGTCGTTGATCGCGTTCAATTGCAGTGCCTTGACCATATCAGCGACGAAACGCTCGGAATGCAGGTACACCACCTTGGCATTCTCACGCCGGCCGGCAAGCTGGTTTCCCACCGCATGCATCAGGTGCGTCTTGCCCAAGCCGACACCGCCATACAGAAACAGTGGGTTATAGGCCCCTCCGGGATTCTCCGACACCTGGCGAGAGGCTGCCCTGGCCAATTGGTTGGATTTGCCTTCGACGAAGGTTTCGAAAGTGAAATTGGGGTTCAAGCCACTCTGGTGCTTCAGGCTGCCCTCGACCTGGACCTGGCGCTCGCTATTTCCCGAACGGCCAACCCCTGCACGCGCACCATCCTCTCGTGCCTGGTCGATCTCTCGCTCGTCGGCATAGTCTCCGCGCGGCGGAGTATGAACGGCCGGCGACGCAGGTTGACGTGGGCTGGCGGAAACGGGATTGCCCAATTCACGAGGCTGAGGCGAAGGTGCCGCACGGCGACTGCCCACGCTCAACGAAACCTTGGGGGGCTTGGCAGGCGAAAGCTCGCGCAACAACTCGTTGATGCGCTTCACATACTTGTCATTGACCCAATCCCTAACGAAGCGATTGGGCGCCAGCAGGCACAGTTCATTGGATTCCCCCTCCTCCGCCTGCAAGGGGCGGATCCAGGTATTGAACTGCTGGGAATTCAGCTCGTCCTGTAGGTAATCCAGACATTGTTGCCAAAGAGCGACCGACACGCGACCTCACCATCCCGTTTGCGAATGACCCAACATTGTATAGCTCAAGCCAAGGGTTATCCACATGCCGTCGCATCGTCGCCCTTGCTGTGGAAAACTGGTACGCATTGGAATGAATAACCACTGGTTGGAAGTCGCCCCGCGACGAGTTCGAGGCTGTGGAAAAATTGCTGACTTCTCACCAGCCTATCCCCAGAGAGTCCAGCCATTACCCGCATCTTTCCCACACGCTGCGAATCAATATATCTCATTGTTTTAATTAATTATTTTAGGTTATCCACAAAAAATATCCCCAGTGTTAATAACAACGGGCTCTAAGGATGACAATAGTGATAACTTACGATGGACATGAGGCCAGCAATCCGCTCCTGTCCGCATACGAATGCAGCCACGTCCTTTGGCGAGCAAGCGACGGCAGAAAGGGAGTAGCAAGGGAAAAATTGCACCCGGCTGGCGAATTCACTAGAATTCCCGGTCTTGAGCCGAATTCCCTCGGGTCCTACCAGGCCCCGGGCGCCTCTAGCATTTACGTAAAGTCCAATTAACCACGTGGGAATCAACCGTTATGAAACGCACCTTTCAACCCAGCGTTCTCAAGCGCAAGCGTGTGCACGGCTTCCGTGCCCGCATGGCCACCAAGAATGGCCGTGCCGTTCTGGCCCGCCGCCGCGCCAAGGGTCGCAAGCGTCTGAGCGCCTGATCTCGGATTGCGTGTGTCCTGTCAGGGCTTTCCCCGGCGTCTGCGGCTGCTGACCGCCGGGGACTACCGACGTGTCTTCGACCGGGCTGCTTTCAAGGTTCACGGCAAGGGCTTGCTGGCACTGGCTTGCAGCAATGAGCTGGGTCATCCACGAGTCGGATTGGTATTCAGCAAGAAGAACGTGCGCCACGCAGTCGATCGCAATCGCCTGAAACGCCTTGTTCGCGAATCCTTTCGTCTCCAGCAGCATCGCCTACCCGCCGTGGACATCGTTGTCCTATCCCGGCGTGGCGTACAAGAACTGGACAACGACACCCTGCATCGCCAGCTCCACGGCATGTGGCGGCGTCTGGAAAAGGACGTTCGCAAGCAGTCGGCCAACACCTCCTGACGGGACAGCAGCGGCCTGCCTCGGCAGGCTTTCGTGTGCCCTTTCGCTCATGCATTATGCCGTCAGACAGTTCATTACCCACCGGGCAGGCCCCCAATGGACGTAAAACGACTTCTGTTATTGATTCCACTTGCCGTACTGGCATACCTGCTGGTCGTGCAATGGAACCAGGACTACGGTCAGCTCACACCTGAACCGGAAGTCCCCACCATCACCGCCGACGCACCTCGCAATGGTGAGCCATTGCCTGACGAGGAAGGATTGGCAGCCCCTGCAACACCCAGTGCGGCGGAGTCGGTCACCGACGGCGACCTGCCCGGGGCAACCTCCACTTCTGTCAGCAGTCGCGATCTGGTCGCGGTAACCACCGACGTACTCGATGTGCGGATCGATCCCCAAGGCGGCGACATCGTGTATGCCGCCTTGCCACAGCACAAACTGAGTCTCGATTCCGATCGCCCCTTCGTGTTGCTTTCCGACAGCGCGTCGCGCAGCTACGTGGCCAAGTCGGGATTGCAGCTCGAAGGTCATCAGGGTCGCATTGCCTTTACGCCGGAACGCACTGAATACCGACTCACAGAAGACGAGGATACCCTGGTTGTCGAGCTGACTGCCGATGTCAACGGGGTCGATATCACCAAGCGCTTCACCTTCAAGCGCAACGAATACGCGGTCGACGTCAACTACTATGTGGCCAACAACCGCGATGAGCCGGTCACGGCCCGCTTCATCGGCCAACTGGCCCGGGACAACAGCCCCGACCCGACCAGCGGTGTGGCAATGGGCATGAAGTCCTATCTGGGAGCGGCCTATTCCACTCCGGAGACACGCTACGAGAAAGTCGACTTCGAGGACATCGAGAAGGGCGGTTTCAACAACCGTGATGCCGAAGGTGGCTGGGTCGCGATCATTCAGCACTATTTCGCGTCCGCCTGGGCGCCGCCCCAGAACCAGCAGAATCTCTATTACGCCACCACCGATTCGCGCGGACGTAACGTGGCGGCCTTCGCCGGCCCTACCCAGACCATCGCCGCCGAAGGAGAGAGTACTCTGGGAGCCACGCTCTACATGGGGCCCAAGGTACAGAAGCGCCTCGAGGCAGTGGCACCTCATCTCGAGCTGACCGTGGATTTTGGTTGGCTGTGGTTCCTTGCCAACCCGCTGTTCTGGCTGCTCGACAAGATCGAGGACGTGATCGGCAACTGGGGCTGGTCGATCGTGGTGCTGACCGTGCTGGTCAAGATGGCCTTGTGGCCGCTGTCGGCCAAGGCCTACAAGTCGATGGCACGCATGCGCAAGCTGGGTCCAGAGATGCAGCGTCTCAAGGAACAGTACGGCGACGACCGTCAGAAAATGTCCCAGGAGATGATGAAGTTCTACCAGAAGGAGAAGATCAATCCTCTGGGGGGCTGTTTGCCGATCCTGGTACAGATGCCGGTGTTCATCGCCCTGTACTGGATGTTGCTGGAATCCGTGGAACTGCGCCATGCGCCGTTCGTATTCTGGATTCAGGACCTGTCGATGAAGGATCCGTTCTTCATCCTGCCGATCATGATGGGTGCCTCGATGTTCGTGCAGCAATTGCTCAACCCGACACCTCCGGATCCCATGCAGGCCAAGATCATGAAGATGTTGCCGGTCGTCTTCACCTTCTTCTTCCTGTGGTTCCCGGCCGGTCTGGTCATCTACTGGGTGGTCAACAACGTCATTTCGATCTTCCAGCAGTGGGCTATCACCCGCAAGATCGAGAATGACCCGACTGTCGGCAAGGGAGCCAAGAGCAAGAGCTGAGCTCCTGGCACTGCTTCGCTTTCCAGACCCCCGCTTCGCGGGGGTCTGGCGTTTGAGGCCCGCCACCGGGACAATGCCCTCAATCAGCCGTTCAGGATTCGCACCATGTCGCACCACCCCCTATACACCCAGGACACCATCGCGGCGCTAGCCACACCTCCCGGCCGAGGCGGGGTGGGCATCGTGCGAGTCTCGGGGCCAGGATGTCGCGATATCGCCACGACGATACTGGGACACTGCCCAGCCCCTCGCCAGGCTTACTATGGCCCCTTCGGCGGGGCAGAGGGCATCATCGACGAAGGCATCGCCCTGTTCTTTCGTGGGCCGCACTCCTTCACCGGCGAGGATGTCCTGGAGCTGCAAGGTCACGGCGGTCCGGTGATCATGGACTTGCTGCTCGAGCGTTGCGTACAACTGGGAGCCCGTTTGGCCCGCCCCGGAGAGTTCTCGGAGCGCGCCTTTCTCAACGACAAGCTAGACCTGGCCCAGGCCGAAGCCATCGCCGACCTGATCGATGCCAGCTCGAGAACTGCCGCTGAAAACGCGTTACGCTCGCTGCAGGGCGAGTTCTCGCGTCGCGTCGAGGCCCTGGTGCAGCGGCTGATCGAGCTGCGCATGTACGTCGAGGCCGCCATCGATTTTCCCGAAGAGGAAATCGACTTCCTTGCCGATGGTCATGTCGCCGCCAAGCTTGGGGAAGTGATCGCGGAACTGGCCGAGGTGCGCGCTGCCGCCGGGCAAGGGGCGCTGATGCGCGAAGGTATGAGCGTGGTGATCGCCGGACGTCCCAATGCCGGCAAGTCCAGCCTGCTCAATGCTCTCACCGAGCAGGATACCGCCATCGTCACCGAGATCGAGGGCACTACCCGTGACGTGTTGCGCGAACATATCCACATCGATGGCATGCCGCTTCACGTCATCGATACCGCAGGATTGCGCGATACTCCGGATGCCGTCGAGCAGATCGGCGTGGCACGCGCTTGGGCCGAGATCGAGAAGGCCGATCGCGTGCTGCTGCTGGTCGATGCCGCCACTACCCAAGCTACCGACCCGATGGCCATCTGGCCGGAATTCGTCTCCCGTCTGCCGGTACCAGAGCGTCTGACTCTAGTGCGCAACAAGATCGATACCAGTGCCGAGCCCCCCGGGCTCGATACGTCCACGACCCCACCAACGCTGCGTCTGTCGGCCAAGACCGGCCAAGGGCTGGACGACTTGAAGGCCCACCTCAAGAATGTCATGGGCTACAGCGCCACGACCGAGGGCCGTTTCTCGGCGCGGCGGCGTCACTTGGATGCTTTGGATCGAGCGAAGCGAGCGCTTACTAGCGGAGAGGCGCAGCTTCATGGCTACGGTGCAGGCGAGTTGCTTGCCGAGGACCTGCGCGACGCCCAGCAGGCGCTAGGCGAAATCACCGGCGAATTCAGCGCCGACGACCTGCTTGGCGAGATCTTCGGTAGCTTCTGTATCGGCAAGTAGAGCTCTACTCCTCGACCCACCAGCCGCTGCGATAGCGTGCTGAGGCGCCCAGCAGGGGAACGATCTTGGTCATTGCCATCGCCAGTTCCTCCTCCAGCCCCCAAGGCGGGTTGAGCACCAGCATTCCGCTGCCATACATGCCATACGAATCGCTCGGTGGGGCAAGCTGCAGTTCGGCCTGCCATAGCTTGCGCAGCCCATGCTCGCGCATCCGTTCAAGCATTTCGCGATGACGACCAGCGGGCAACAGCGGATACCACACCAAGGCCACGGCATGACGCACCTTTCGCACCAGACCTTGCACAGCCGAAGCGACTTCGTGGTACTCCTCCTTGCGCTCGTAGCTAGGATCGATCAGCACGCACAGGCGCGGGGTGGCCACCGGGAGCATACGAGCCATACCGGCAAGGCCATCGCCGTGAATGCGCCGAGCGTTGGCAGGCAGGGGCTGCACATCCAGGTGGCGATGCTCGCCAGGGTGCAATTCGAACAGGCTGAGTCGGTCCTGAGGCCGCAATGCATGGGCCAGCCACCAGGGCGAGCCTGGGTAATGCGTCAGGCGCTCCTCTTCACCTTGCTGGACATTCTCCACGCCTTCCAGCCAGGCACCGAACAAGGGATCGACAGCACCCAGCTTCCGACGTGCCTGCCACAAGGGCAAGATGCCGGAGCGATACTCCATCAGCTTACGGGTCTCCTCGGCATCCAGTGGATAGCAACCACGGCCGGCATGGGTATCGATATATGTAATGGCCGATTCTTTACGTAAAAGGTGTCGAATAACCGCAAACAGCGTTAGATGCTTATGTACATCGGCAAAATTGCCGGCGTGATAGGCATGCTGATAGGCAAGCATAGTCGCATCCCATAACAGAAAACCCGCGGTGCCGACACGGCCCGCGGGTCATATGGCCTGGATTGACGAGGCCGTACTGGATTACATCTGTTGCTGCATGGGGGTCAGGGTGATCTCGACCCGTCGATTCTGTGCCCGACCCGCCTCGCTATCGTTGCTGGCAACAGGTTGGGTGAATCCGTAGCCGCTCATGCTCAAGCGAGATTGCTGAACGCCCTGCTGGGCCAGATAGTTGCCAACCGATGCGGCTCGCCGCTCCGACAGGCGCTGGTTGTACTCGGCGGATCCCGTGCTATCGGTATGGCCAGCGATATTGACGCGTGTCTCGGGGTACTCCAATAGTACCGCCGAAACGTCGTTGAGGGCCGAACGAGCACTGGGTGTCAGTTCGCTGGAATCGAACCCGAAGGTCACACTACTGGGCATGTTGAGGATGATGTCGTCGCCTTGGCGATCGACACCGATGCCGGTTCCCTGCATCCGCTCACGCAACTGCGCTTCCTGGCGGTCCATATAGGCGCCGATGCCGCCGCCTGCCGCGGCACCCACGGCCGCACCGATCAGGGCACGATCACGCCTACTGGTAGATCCGTCGCCGCTGAGCGCCCCGGCTGCCGCTCCTACCGCTGCCCCGATGCCAGCCCCGGTCAACGTCTTGCTGCGCTGGGTCTGTCCACCATACGGGTCGGTGGTAGCGCACCCTACCAGCAGCATGGCAGCAGCGAGTGGATAGATCAGTCGATATGTCTTGGGCATTGCGTTGCCACTCCTTGGGATTTTCAGGATAGAAAGCCCCCGGCGTCACTCGTCGCTGAGCATGGCCAGAAGCTCATTCAAGAATAATAGACCTTGAGGGGATGCTTGAAGACGTTCGGCATCTTCCACAAGAAGTCCTTTTTTGCGTGCCTCGACCAGGCGCTGCCGCAACCCTTGCGGATCACGCCCAGTATGCGCCTGCCACATGTCCAGTGGTACCCCATCGACCAGACGCAGGGCGTTCATGGCAAATTCCAGCGGTAGCTCGTCCTCCGAAACCTGTGTGCGTCCAGCGACAAACCCACGAGGGTCATTGCAGCGCCGTAGATAGGCTTCCGGCTGTCGGCTCTTCCAACGCCGCTCGACAAGCAGGCGGCCATCGCTGCCTGGGGTACTGATCTTGCCGTGCGCGCCGGCACCAATGCCCAGATAATCGCCAAACCCCCAATAGTTCAGGTTGTGGCGTGACTGTCTCCCTCCCCGCGCGTAGGCGGAGATCTCGTAGCGCTCGAGACCGGCCCTTTCCAGGCGCTCATGCCCAGCGTCCTGGATATCCCACAGGATATCGTCCTCGGGCAATACCGGCGGATGGGAATGGAATTCGGTGTTCGGCTCCAAGGTGAGCTGATACCAGGACAAATGCTCTGGCGACAACGCCAGCGCCGCATCGAGATCGGCCAGCGCCAATTCGAGATCTTGTCCGGGCAACCCGTGCATCAAGTCGATATTAAGATTGTCGAAGCCCGCCCGACGGGCGCTGTGCACAGCCAGATGAGCCTCCTCGGCACCGTGAATGCGGCCCAATGCCTCGAGCTGCGCCGGCTGAAAGCTCTGAACTCCCAGTGATAGACGGTTGATCCCTGCGTCACGATAACCGGCGAACCGCCCTTGCTCGACGGTGCCGGGGTTGGCCTCCAGGGTGATCTCGGCATCCCGGGCAAGGGGCAAGCGTGCCATCAGCTCGGCAAACAGGCGCCGATAGAAGTCGGCCGACATCAGGCTCGGGGTCCCCCCGCCCACGAACACGCTGACCAGCTCACGCTCCTCGACCAAAGAGAGATCGGCGTCGAGATCGGCCAGCAAGGCACCAAGATAGGCCTGCTCAGGCAGGTCTGCGCCACGGCCCACACCATGCGAGTTGAAATCGCAATACGGGCATTTGCGCACGCACCAGGGGACATGCACGTAAAGCGACAACGGCGGCAACTTCATGGCGCGAGCCGCTCCACCAATTCGCGCATGGCACGCCCGCGGTGACTCAAACGATTCTTCTCCTCGGCCGACAGCTCGGCTGCGCTCATGCCACACTCGGGAACCCAGAACAAGGGATCGTAACCGAAGCCTCCATCGCCACGCGGATGGGCCAGAATCTCTCCCTCCCAACTGCGCTGGACGATCAGCGGCACGGGGTCCTCCGCATGGCGCAGGTAGACCAATACGCACCAGTAACGGGCGCTGCGTTCGCCTTCGGCGACCGCGGCGAGAGCCTCCAGCAACTTGCGGTTATTGGCCTCATCGCTCTTCGGCTCCCCTGCATAGCGGGCCGAATGAATACCCGGGGCACCCTGCAGGGCATCGACTTCCAGCCCAGAGTCGTCGGCCAAGGATGGCAGTCCACTGGCACGGCAGGCCTCTCGCGCCTTGAGCAAAGCATTTTCGACAAAGGTCAGGCCATTCTCCTCGACCTCGGGGACGGCATACTCCGACTGCGGTCGCACCGTGTAGCCCAGAGGAACCAGCAGTTCGTGGAATTCACGCAGCTTGCCCGCATTGTCGCTCGCCAGCACCAAGGGTTGCGCGATCATCATCTAACACTCTCGATTGAATGGGCAGTCCATGACATTTTAACACGAATCCAACAAAATCTTTATAAATCATAATATTGGGAAAGTCTCGTAAAGGGTCAGAAACATAACCCAAAAGTACTAAATAACAATTCTGATACATTTTAACGGTAATGATTTTTCTAGCCCATGGGCATGGCCAGAAAGGAAAAATAGCAAAACAATATCTACAAATAGCTGTTTTAAAACAATATTTTTATCGTCATGAAGCGACAGCCAAATTTCAGGAGGAACGAAAGATCAGAACAGCTATGTAACTCAACTTTACAAAAGTGCCTTGAGGGTCAACGCTTACTACGTAGGCTTAGGTCAAAGACATCATACCAACAACCTGTAGCGCATCATAATCGTGGGGCAGACATCATGGGCCAAGGAAAAGGGATGGTGCTGCTGGTGACGGACAGCAACCCGCAGTCACAGCTTTTCATCGACTATATCCACGAACAGCTCGACTGCCCGGTGACGGCTGTCGCTCCTCATGGCGAACTCGGAGAAATCAAGCAGGAGCGCGCCGTATTGCTGCTCGATGCCGATCACGTCGATGACGACACCATGCAAGCGTGGCAAGCTCAGGTCGCCGAGCATGAGAATATCGCCATGGCGGCCTTCAACCTGCGCGACGAGGATCACTCCGCCGACGTACTCGCCACCTTGCACCTACAGGGAGTCTTCTATCGCAGTGACGATCTGATGCTGATCTGCAAGGGGATTAGCAAGCTTATGGAAGGTGACCTATGGATGTCGCGCACCCTGATGACGCGGCTCATCGATTTCTATCGTCGCCAGCAACGCAATGCCTATCGACCCGTTTGCGGTTTGACCCACCGTGAGCTTGAAATCATCGGCCTGCTGGGCTCGGGGGCATCCAACTCGGAGATCGCCGAACGTCTGTTCGTCAGCGAGCACACCGTGAAGTCGCATCTCTATAACATCTTTCGCAAGATCAAGGTGCACAACCGGATCCAGGCCATGAACTGGGCACGCCAGAACCTGGTGGCAATACCACCCAGCCCCGGCAAGCAACATCGTAGTAAGGAAAGCCTCTAGCGTCGTACTCCTGCTAATCAGCCGAGAACTCTACTCCCCCAGGGTCTTCTCGATCGATTGGAACTTCAGTTGGGCAACATAGGGATATCAGGGACTCCCATCTGAAAAGCGAGATTGACAAATGGATGATACCAAACGGTTATTGCTAGTGGGTGAGTCGGAATCAGGCTTGAGCCCGTTCGTCCGGGATATCGTCGGTCGGGGATGGGACGTTCGCCATGCCAGCGATTTCGGCCATGCCAATGAAGTTCTCGATGAGACACCCTGCGATGTCGGACTGGCATATCTGGACTTTCATCAGTTCAACGGACAGACGGAAACGGAACGTTTTCTGTCATCCACTCCTCTTGAGTGGATAGCCCTGATCGACCAGCCGACTCTGGATCGCGGGGATATATGCCATATGCTGCGGCAGTTGTTCTATGCCTATCACACCTTACCGGTCGACGCGGAGCAGATCGACTGTCTGTTGACACATGCCATGGCCATGTCGCAACTGTCGCTTTCAACGAGCGGTGGCGATACGTTACCGTCACATGAATACGAAATGGTCGGCACCACGCCGGTCATGCAAAAGCTGTTCAACACGATTCGTCGCGTGGCTGCAGTCGATGCCCCAGTGTTCATCAGCGGCGAATCGGGTACCGGAAAGGAACTCGCAGCGCGCGCCATTCATGAACGTTCTCAGCGTGCCGATGGTCCCTTTATCGCCGTCAACTGCGGGGCATTACCCAGCAACCTGATCCAGTCGGAACTCTTCGGACACGAAAAAGGGGCCTTCACCGGCGCTAGTCAAAGGAAGACCGGACGCATCGAGGCTGCACAGGGAGGCACGCTGTTTCTGGACGAGATCGGCGACCTTCCGCTGGATATGCAGGTCAATCTATTACGCTTTCTGGAAGACCACCATATCCAGCGGGTTGGCGGGCTGAAAGAAATTCCCGTGGATGTGCGTATCCTTGCAGCGACTCATGTCGACTTGGACAAGGCGGTACAGGAAGGGAGTTTCCGCGAAGATCTATACCACCGGCTCAATGTATTGCAAGTAAAGATTCCAGCTCTTCGTGAGCGCCAGGAAGACATTGAGGTATTGGCCCGATTCTTCTTCGATAAGTTTTCCGATGAAAAGTCATTGCAGGTAAAGGGCTTCAGCCAGGAATCACTGGCACTGATGCGCCACTACGACTGGCCCGGCAATATCCGCGAACTCATCAACCGGGTACGCCGTGCCATGGTGATGTGCGAAAACCGGTTGATTCGACCCATCGACCTGGGCCTGGAGCGACGCAAGTCGACACGCCATGCCATGACCTTGGAACAGGCGAGGGATAACGCCGAGCACGAAGCCATCAAGGCGGCCTTGGCACGTAACAAATACAAGATTCAAAATGCCGCCAAGGATCTCGGTGTCTCGAGAGTCACGCTTTATCGGCTGATGGACAAGCACAGTATCGGACGCCAGCAAGGCACGACTTGACCTGAGTCGAACCGGATCATTGAAGACGCCGCCCCTTCAGGGGCAGCGTATGACTGTGGTTGACGATTACAACTGATAGGGCATGCGGAAATTCAGCGTCACATCCGAGGCATCATCGGTGAGGCCAATGCCAACATTGGTAACGATAGATGTCTTGTGGCTGAGCGCATAAGTAGCACCGACGTTGACCATCCCCACATTGGCATCGCTGCCGATGACCACTTCCCCTGGTTCGACACCTAGCTTCAGTTGGGGATGATCACTCGCCAAGACACAAACGGACACAAAACCAAAGCCGGTTAAAATCATAAGTATCATCGATAGTGGTATGCCATTCGCGATCCTGTTCATGGCAATCACCTGAATGAGTCGGTCGTCACGGCATTCTTCTGGATATTCCCTATGCCGGTAGACTTCTGCTGACCGGTACTGGATCCGGTTTTTCCACTTTGGCTTTCATCCCATAGAATCACCCCCCAACGATCGCTCATCTCCTGCTCGTTGACGGGCACATAGCGCCCCCGAACGGTATCGCGATGCAAATTGTTGAGTTCAGCAGCAACCGACGAGGCAGCCGAAACTACCAAGGCTGCGATCACCGCATGCAAGGCAATCCTTGCCCTTGCTCCCCCGGTGCGATGTTCACTTCGTGGAATGCTGTGCCTGATATTCATATCGGCGCTATCGTCGGTTATACAGTGACAAAGGCAATAACCATGCCAACCTATAAATTATTGATTTTATTAAAATTTAAAAAATCGAAGAGAAAGGAAGTGTTAACACTCCGAAACAATAGATGGAAAGATGCCAATCCTATCGCGGGGTTAACTCTGCCAAGTGCTCTGTAGTAGGCGCTGAGCGGCATGGTGCGGCAAGTGTAACACTGATGATACAAAAGGCAGGGAGTGAGTGCGGTGTAATCGTATAACTTATTGAATAAAATAGATTTATCGAATCAAATTTTAACTGTTGTAGTGCTATGTGATAGCGCTGGAGGTGATCTATTCCTTGTTTGGCATGAGGGCTTCGGTCATCGGCGTCGAGAAATCGGTAAGTCTCTCGGCGCATCCGGCTTGGTTGGGTAGGAAGAAAGGGCATCATGAGAAATTCAGTCTTTCTCATGATAGATAGTCCATCACGAGACGCAAAAAAACATAACTTTACAAATATGGAAGGGCAACCCAAGCTTACTCACTAACTCCTATCCAGGAGATGAGATGGGATGGGATAAATCGGGACGACTTGATGAGTGTCGCCTATACTGCGTCATATTCGGAATTCAAGATAAAGAAATTTACATTATTTATCGACAATAGTCATAAGACTGTCATAACGAGCTTCTTTTATCTATTTTTCAGCAAGATACGCAGGCGAGGGAAACGACAATCACGACGCTATTGGCTTCTCGTGAAACAAAAGACGTAAATTGCCATTATATCAAGGAGATAGGTGTAATGGAAAAGTCCAAGCGGCTGCTGTTGATCGACGAGTCTAAGAGCGACCGCCATGGCATTCGCAAGCAGATGGCCATGTGTGGTTGGGAGATGCGGCATGTCATGACGATAGAAGATGCCAACCAGCTCCTGGTGAAGGAACGATTTGAAGTTGGGTTGATATCGCTTCCTCTCGATATTGCCCCCTTGCAAAGCGCCTTGGAATCCTTGGTCGATTGTCACGATATCGAATGGGTGGCAATCATCGAAAGAAATTACCTCATGCACGATGGTGTCAGAAAAGCTCTCAGTCAGCTTTTCTACGCTTATCATCTCGTGCCGGTTGACTATCGTCAGCTCGACTGTCTACTTCATCATGCGATGAACATGGCTCATTTATCCAACCATACATTTCTCATGAGCAAGGTGGTCACTCACGACCATGAAATGGTCAGCGAAACCCCGTGCATGCAGAAGCTTTTCGAGAACATCCGCAAGGTGGCAACCGTGGATGCCCCAATATATATCAGTGGCGAATCGGGAACTGGAAAGGAATTGGCAGCGCGTGCCATACATCAATATTCACGCCGCACCGAAGGACCCTTTATTGCCGTCAACTGCGGTGCCTTGCCCAGCGAGTTGATTCATACAGAACTCTTCGGACATGAGAAAGGCGCTTTTACCGATGCCAACCGGCGAAAAGTCGGACGTATCGAAGCCGCTTCCGGTGGCACACTGTTTCTGGACGAGATCGGCGACCTTCCTGTCGACATACAGGTCACCCTACTTCGGCTCCTGGAAAGTTACCAGATACGCCGTTTGAGCGGTATGGATGAAATCCGGGTTGACATTAAGGTCATTGTCGCCACACATGTCGATCTGGAAAAGGCCATCGATGAAGGACGTTTTCGAGAAGACCTCTATCATCGACTCAATGTCCTGAGGATACACATGCCACCGTTAAGAGAGCGTCCCAAGGACATAGAGCTGTTGGCTAACCTATTCTTCCAGAAATTTTCCAAAGACAAATCGGAAAAATTGCAAGGATTCAGCCAAGAGGCCTTGGAGTGCATGAAGAATTATAAATGGCCCGGCAATGTAAGAGAGCTGATCAACCGGGTGCGCCGCGCCATGGTCATGTGTGACAACAAGTATATCACTCCCGAAGACCTGCAACTGGAAACCCATTGCACATTCGATAATGTCATCACCCTGGAACAGGCCCGCGACCTGGCGGAAAAGCGAGCGCTGCAAACGGCTTTGATACGTAATAACAACAAGATATTGCATGCTGCCAAGGAACTCGGAGTTTCTCGGGTAACGCTATATCGACTCATTGACAAGCATGGGATCAACAGAGATGAAATCCTGTATGGAAAAAATCAACCAGACAATCCAATGAACAAAAGAGCCTGAAGAATCAACACACCATGACTTTCAATACCCTCTATAAAATGGTGAAGAAATGGTAACCGGAAAAACAAGGGATCATGATCATGAAACATACAAGACACATTGCGGTTTACGCCACTAGCATCTTTTTCCTGACATTTTCAGGTAGCCTGCTTGCGCAAACCGAAGAGACGAACGACGATGCCACGGCTAGTGGCGTTCAAGCACAACAGGGTCCGGTCGGTCAGGCCCCCCCGGAACAGGATGTACAACCCGAAGTGCAGACCATCTCCGACATCGGCGGCGTGTTGACGCCACGCGGACGACTGGTACTGGAACCTTCCCTGCAGTATTCACATGCCAGCGTCAATCGCTTGACCTTCCGCGGCGTCGAGATCCTGAGCACGTTGCTGATCGGGGTGTTCGAAGCGGAGGACGCCGACCGTGACGTCTGGACCGCGGCACTCACCGGTCGCCTCGGGGTTACCGACCGGTTGGAGTTGGAGCTCAAGGTGCCCTATGTCTATCGTGACGATACCCTCTTCGCTACCGTCGCAACGACGGAAGGACAGAGTGAATTCGATATCGATCGGGATCTGTCCGGCGACGGTTTGGGCGATATCGAGGTGGCGGCCCACTACCAGATAAACAGCGGTCGGGGTGGATGGCCCTATTTCATCGCCAACCTGCGCTACAAGTCGGCCACCGGCGACGGCCCCTTCGATATCCGCCGCGACGCCGACGGTATCGAGCAGGAACTGGCGACAGGCTCGGGGTTCCACTCGATCGAGCCCAGTATCACCATGCTCTATCCCTCCGATCCGGCCGTCTACTTCGCCAACCTGGGGTACCTGTTCCACCTCGAGGACAATGTCGACCAGCAGATCACCAACGATATTCGTGTCGGCGACGTCGACCCCGGCGACGCTGTACGCATCAGTTTCGGCATGGCTTACTCGATAAATCAACGCTCATCCTTCACCTTGGGATTCAAGAATGACTTTATCGGCAAGACCAAGACACAATTCATCGACTCTGATACTGGAAACACTACCACCGTCAGGTCGCGTTCCTTGAATATTGGCTCATTACTTCTCGGCTGGTCATACCAGGTCAATCAGAACACTTCGGTCAATCTGTCGCTCGAGCTGGGCGTCACCGACGATGCACCGGATACCCTACTGACATTTCGCATGCCATTCGGCATGGGGATGTATTGAGGATGCCGACATCATCCACCAGCAGGTATTATTGGGAGGACCTGCTGGTGGATAGGCCCAATATTAGGGCGAGAGCGAATTGAGAAGCTGGGCGCGAGACGTGGCACTGCGTAGGGCGTCAAGATTGTTGATCTGGATATCGATCTTGAGCTCGTGCGCAATCTGTCGATGGGAGGCATCGCTGACCACGCTGCCGACGATTGAATTCTGGGTAATATTATGCAGGGCTGCAGTAAAGCCTTTATGATCATTCAGCGCAATTCCCGCGAACTGATTCAGCCCTGGAACCTTGATATTTCCCGGGGTAAGTTCGACGATCGATTGCCTCCCATGGGGGTTGACCAGCACCGCCTGTCCAGTGGGATCGACCAGAGACTGGGAAAGGACTTTTGTCCCGGCTTCGGAAATATCCATCATGGTCTGATAGAGGATGTCGTCGACCATGGTGCGCAGCGTGGCACCGAAATTGAGATTGAGCCCAGCGATGGAGAAACCACCGCGCATTACCCCGAGCGCCTCTTCGTCGATCACCACGGCATTGGCATGGGCATAGACATCGTGACCGCCCATACCGCCCATGGCCGGTTGCACGCCAACGTCGCTCCAGAATCCTGCTGCCTGGCTCCCCGAACCCGACATCAACAACACCATCGACACCACCAGCGACTTGACTCGATGACTGCTCCGGTTGTTGCTCATGACGATCACTCCTGCCTTGTCGGCTTATCTGCCCAGTTCATTGGGGCCGGGCAGCAGTAATAGAGAAGTGCCAAGGCCTGCGCGTCGCATGCCCTGGCTAAGCGGCGATGGAGGGAGGATCTTCCAGTCGCGCTCATGATTGAAGTAATGCTGGGCGACCTGCATCTCGGCCCTTGCCCCGAGCACGGTACCTTGCCACAGCGTCTCGAAGTGCTTTCTGGGCACCACCACGCTGCCCACCGCCGGGTCGCCGACCAGAACGCTGTCCTCGTCCATGCCCTTGATCACCACGAAGTGCTTGTAGCCCCCGGTATTGATCAGGGTGATCGCCGGGGCACCGATCTTGAGATAGTCATCGAGCTTCAACTTGAAGCCATCCGAATCCAGTCCCTGGCTGTCCAGATAGCGCTTCATGTCGAGCATCGAGAAGCCCTGGGTCTGGATCTGCTCACGATCACCGTGCTCGATCATGAACTCGAAGACCTCGGCCTCTGTGGTCTCTCGCCCATAGTGATAGGTCAGTAAGGTCGCCACCGCGGCTGCCCCGCAACTGTAGTCGTATTGCTGGCGAACCACATGATCCCAACGCATTTCGTTGCGGCTCTTTGCCTCGACGTTGAACGACCCGAAGGGGCCGGCGATTGTGACCTGTCCGGCGCCGGCGTCACTCGCTATGGTCAACAGCACCATGCACAGGGCCAACAAGGCGGCTTTGGGCGTGGTCATTGCTATCCTCCCCGTCATTCATTCGTCGCAACCTGTCATTTCATTGCGGCGCATACACACTGATGCTGACACCCAGGGCCACGGCATTGCTATTGCCGGTCATCATGTTGAATAGCCCCACACCGGAGAAGTTATCCAGCGCCTGGGCCTCGACGGTGATACCACCCGACATGATGGTGCCCGCGGTGAAGGAGGCTTCGCTGACCGCCGACTCGAGGTGCTGGATGCTCTGAACGTTGACCAGGTTCTTGAATCCTTCCCGTCCACGTAACTGTTCCAGCTCCTGAATATCGACACTACTGCCCAGCGAATCGAAACCCGACGCACCAACGATTTCCTCGGCACCAGCGGTTACCGCCATGCCCGTCATTCCGGCCAGGAAAAGCCCTATCAGCGATCGCCGCAAGATCGACGGAATGTTCATGGAATGCACTCCTTTTCTCGTGGTTTCCACCCATCCCTGCTTGCCGCGGAAAAGGGACTGGCGGAATCGATCCGCCAGTCCGATCCACGGACGGCAAGCCGTCCTGACCATTAGTTACCGATATTGACGTTGCTGTGTGCAGCCACGTTGGTTGCCGCCAACTGGGAGTTATAGATACCTGTGGACAGGTTCATGTTGGCGATCCCGCCGAAGGTGCCAGCACCCGCTTGCATAGTGGCAGCACCAGTTGCCAGAGTGGCGTTGCCGCCGTTGCCGCCGTTGCCGCCGTTGCCGCCGTTGCCGGCAGTGGCAGTAGCATCGCCGCTGGTGCCGGTACCGCCACCGCCACCGCCGCCGTTGCCGTTGCCGCCGTTACCAGCCAGGGCATTACCGCCGGCGCCACCTGCGCCACCGGTCCCGGTTCCCGTACCACTGCCTGAACCGGAGCCACTGCCGGCACCACCTGTTCCGCCTGTAGCCGCTGAGCTGGAAGTGGCATCGCCATTGGTGGTATCACCAACCGTGGCGGTATTGGTGTTGTCGTCGTCGAAGTCTTCGGCGACGTTGGCTGCTACGCCGAGTGCCGCTCCTCCGTTGGCACCGGTATCGCCATTGGTCGAGGAAGCATCACCTCCTTGCCCGGCACCGACACCCAGCCCCAGGCCCACACCAATGCCATCGCCGCCGTCATCACCGTCACCGGCATTGGCCTGGCCGCCATCACCGCCATTGCCAGTACCGCCAGCTCCGCCGACACCGACACCGGCCGATACGGCCAGGGCATCGCCGCCATTGGCACCTGTTGCTGCTGCCGCACCGGCCCCCCCAATGACGGAAATACCAGCGCCAGAGACGGTGGAGTTCAATTCCTGCAGAGCAACAACACTGGTGGAAGTGTTGAAGGACTCACTCCAGGCATTGGCATTACCGCCTTGTCCACTCGTACCGCCATTGCCGGATGAGCTTCCACCCCCGGCGGCCATAGCAGCCGAGTTGACCTCTTGATCGACTTCGTCAGCTACGCCTGAAGAGGGGTTGGCATGGGCGGTGGAAATCGCCATTACCAACGCCAGAACGGACGTTCCCGCTAGTACATACTTATTCATGGTGTGTCTCCCTATCATGCATGACGAAACATCCCCATGACGCAAGCAAGAGTGTTCGAACCGCCGTCAGTGCGATGTCATTGGCCGCGGCTGCGCATCGCAGACTACGGCGTTTACTCTTGCTTACAGTCACTTGCTATACAGCACAATGCATGCCAGGGAGAACAAGAGGACTATTAACTTTTTAAAATCAATGCGTCACATAAGTAACTAATGTGCAAGATTGGGCATGGCAGCGATTCGGCCAGCCTCAATCGGCGATCTTGTTTCATTCGCTATACACAGCGGTTTGTCAGGAAAAAGCCATTCGCGGTAAATCACTTCCCGAATAAGAACTTAACAATTCAGTTACCATTACCGATTTTGTGACACTTACCGGAATGCGGCGGGAAGGATGTTGCTCAGGTGAGATAGAGGAGGGAAAAAACAGCCACCCGCGCTCAAGGCAGGCGCATATGCTGATGAATCAATTCGACCAGATTTTCGGAGGCATTGGGAGCCGTGGTATCCAAGTGCACGAGCTGGTGTCGCTCGTCATCGGCAAAAGGATCGCGCTCAGCGAGTTGCTGCTCGAGTACGGCCAACCCGGCTACCGGAGATTCGCCAGCGCGGCGGGCACGCTTTTCGATACGCCTCCTCAGGTTAGCGACATCGGCTTCGAAACTGACCATCAATACCGGCAGGCCTCTGGCTTCGGCTTGCTCGCGCAGCAGTTCACGCTGTTCTTGCTTCAGGCAGGTAGCATCGATACATGTCGGCAAGCCGGATTCCAGCAATATGCCGGTAAGCTTTGCCAGTTGGCGGTAAGTCTGGCGCGTCGCTTCGGGAGTATAGATATCCACAGCCTGTCGATGGCTGTCGGCCTGTGGAAAAAGACTGTGCAAGCGTTTGCGCTCCACATCCGAGCGCAGGCGTATGCTGCCCAGCCTTCGTACCATCTCGCCGGTGAAACGGCTCTTGCCGCTCCCCGAGACACCGACGCCGATGACCAGGTAAGGGAAGCGGAATTCAGCGTATCGCTCAGCGAGTGTCAGATAATGGCGAAAGACATCGAGACGATCGTCGGCATCGCTCTGCCAGGCAGCCTTGGCCCACGCTACGGCGTGATACAGCTTGTAATGATCAAGTAGCCGGACCAGTTCGTAGTCACCGGAAAGCTCCAGATAATGGTTCAAGGCATGCCGGGAAAAAGTAATTCCCCCACACACCTCGAGAGCCACCAGCAGATAGGCCAGGTCACAAGCGACATCGCACCCTCGCCATTCGCCGCCCCCTATCTCGCGGACGCAGCCGTCACGACGTCGGCTTACGAAGGTCTCATGAAGGCGGCGATGTGCCTCCTCGGCCCTGATCGAGAGCGCTTGCAGCCGCTGTAGGTCCGACTCGTCTCGCAGGCGTTTCTCGAGCCAAGCGAATTCACGGGCCAGCAGGCGTTCCGTGGCCTCGGGGGAACCAAGCTCGGAGTCCGCCGCGACTTGCGCGGCTCTCTCATGACAGTTTTCCAGCCGCTCGACCAACTCGTCGATCGACGCGAGCGACAACTCGCCACGCCGTGGCAGATTGCCGAGCAGGGGATGATGGCCGATCGACTCGTTCACTAGCGGTTGCTCCTTTCAGCGCCGGGTCATGGACGCGAAGACTGCCTCTGCTCCATCCAGGGTCGCTTGGATGTCTTCCGGCGTATGCGCACTGGACATGAAACCGGCCTCGAAGGCGGAAGGCGCCAGGTAGACTCCCTGATCGAGCATCGCTGAGAAGAAGCGTCGGAAGGCCTCGGCATCGCAAGAGGTGGCCTGGGCGAAGTTTTCCACCTGAGATTGTTCGGTGAAGAATACGCCGAACATGCCGCCCGCGCGCTGGGTGATCATGGGCACTCCAGCGGCATCGGCACGCTCCTGAAGCCCATTGCATAGGGTCTCGACGCGCTGTGCCAAGGCATCATGGAAGCCCTCTTCGCGGATCTTGGAAAGCAGCGCGATGCCCGCCGCCATGGCCAGTGGGTTCCCGGCCAGAGTACCCGCCTGATAGACCGGTCCCAGCGGCGAGATTCGTGACATAATCTCACGCTTTCCGCCGAAGGCGCCGACCGGCATGCCACCACCCACGATCTTGCCCAGGCAGGTCAGGTCGGGAGAAACACCGTAGTGTGCCTGCGCTCCGCCCAACGCCACGCGAAAACCGGTCATGACCTCGTCGAAGATCAGCACGCTATCGTACTCGTTGCAGACCCGGCGCAAACCTTCCAGGAAACCAGGCACCGGCGGAATGCAGTTCATGTTCCCGGCCACCGGCTCGACGATGATACAGGCCACCTCGTTGCCGATCTTGGCAAAGCACTCCTCCACTGCTTCGAGGTCGTTGTAGGGCAGGGTCACGGTATGCTCGGCCAGCGCCGCCGGCACCCCAGGGGAACTGGGCTCGCCGTGGGTCAGGGCACCGGACCCCGCCTTGACCAGCAGTGAATCCGAGTGGCCGTGATAGTTGCCCTCGAACTTGACGATCTTGTCGCGTCCAGTATGGCCCCGCGCCAGTCGGATCGCCGACATGGTCGCCTCGGTACCGGAATTGACCATGCGTACCAGATCGATACTAGGCAGGATCTCGCAGATCAAATCGGCCATACGCGTCTCGATGGCCGTGGGCGTACCGAAGGAAAGGCCATCGTCGAGCCGCTCGCGTACGGCGGCAAGCACCTCCGGATCGGCATGTCCGGTGATCATCGGCCCCCACGAGCCGACATAGTCGATGTAGCGCCGGCCCTCGACATCGAACAGATAGGCCCCCCGGGCACGCTCGATGAACACCGGTGGCCGATCCATGCCCTTGAAGGCGCGCACCGGCGAATTGACCCCGCCGGGAATATGACGGCAAGCCTGTTCGAAGAGCTGTGCGGAAGTGGTCATGGAAGCCTCTCGCGTGTTGGAAAATGTAGGATCTGTGGATAACTCTCTGGACAGTGCGAATAACTTCTCGTGATCAGCTTGTGGATAACCCTTGAGTTGCCGCTGATTAGCCGGCTTCCCCAGCGAGCAGCCGATTCAGCGTTCTCACTCTGGCCTCGATGTCCTCGCCACCGAACACCGCATGCACGCAAGCCAGCAGCTCGGCACCGGCACGGCGCGCCAATTGAATGTTATCGCGACCGATGCCGCCAATGGCCACGCGTGGCAAGCCGAACACCGCCGCTTCACCGAGCAGCGATAGCTCAGCCGGTGGCGCGGACGGCTTGGTGCTGGAGACGAAGAAACGCCCGAACGCCAAGTAGCTCGCCCCCTGGCGAGCGGCACGCTCAGCCAGCTCGAGCCGGCCATGACAAGTCGCGCCGATGATCGCCTCCGCACCGAGGCGCCGCCGGGCCTCTGTCAGATCGCCGTCGTCCTGGCCAAGGTGCAGGCCAACGTTGTCGTAGCCTTCACGACGCAGGCGCAGCGCCAGTTCGGTGTCATCGTTAACGATCAGGGGCACCTGATGATCGCGACACAGCGTCGCAAGCTCACGAGCCTGACGCCAACGCTTGGCATCATCCGTCGACTTGTCCCGATACTGCAGCAACGCCAGGCCACCGCGCAACGCTTGCTCACAGCAGGCGATCAATCGGGCATCGTCCGGCAGCAGGCCGGCATCGGTTATTGCATAGACCCCATGGGTCCAGTCGTGGTGGTTCATGATGATCTATCCTGTCCACGGATCGGGATGACGCCACAGACGGCGCGGCAGCGACTGCCCCTTGGCCGGACACCAGCCATGCTTGAGCGCCTGCCAGGTGAAAGCCTGCGCCTGCTCGCAAGCCTGCGCCAGACTCTCGCCAGCCGCCATGCGGGTGGCCAACGCCGCGGCCAGGGTACAGCCCGAGCCATGAAAGTCGCCGGTCAGGCGCGGCCAGTGCCATTGGCGCCCATTGTCGGGGGTATGCAGGGTGTGGACAACCTGATCGGGCGACGCTCCCGGTGGCGGCGCATCGGTGCCGGTGACCAGCACCGCCTGACAACCCAGCGACAACAAGGCCACGGCACGATCGGTATCATTGTCCACGTCGCTTCCCGCCAGGCATGCCAATTCCTCTCGGTTGGGCGTGAGGATATCCACAAGTGGTAGCAGACGATCGCGGAAGCCATCGATCAACTCGGCTGTGGATAACGTTTTTCCTCCACCGGCCTTGAGTACCGGATCAACCACCAGCGGCACCCCTGGATAATTCCCCACGATTTCAACCACGGCATCCAGCGCATCGAGACTGGCGATCAGGCCGACCTTTATCGCCGCCACATCGAATTCCGCCAGTGCTGCCGCCATCGCTCGCATGTCCTCACCCCGACACGGCAGGACCCGCTGCACGTCGTGGCTGTCCTGCACCGTTAGCGCCGTGGGAATGGTCAGCGGCCAACCACCGCAGGCACCGATAGTCTCGGCATCAGCGACCAGTCCGGCACCACCAGTGGGATCATGCCCCGCCAACACCAGAACGACTGGCAGACGTCGGCTGGTATGCAATTCGTTATCCATCAGAAAGGTTTGACCACAGCGAGAATGACGATTCCCAGCAAGGCGATCACCGGGGCTTCATTGAACCAGCGAAAGAACACATGAGACTTATGGCAAGCTCCTGCCGCCAACCGCTTCATGTACACCAAGCAGACATGATGGTAGACGATCAAGGCCACCACCAAGGCCAGTTTGGCGTGCAACCAGCCTTGGCTCATGAATGCCGGCACCAGCGCCAACAGCCATAGGCCGAGCACCAACACCACGACCATCGAAGGCAGCATGATACCGCGGTAGAGCTTTCGCTCCATGAGCCGGAAATAGTCGATCGCCTCACGATCATCGCGATCGCGCGCCATGGCATGGTAGACGAACAGCCTCGGCAAATAGAACAGCGCAGCAAACCATGTCACCACGGCGACCAAATGCAACGCCTTGATCCACAAATACATTCCGGCTCCTTGTTCCCTATCGCACCCGGTAGCCACGAGACCGCGAGCGACGTTATGTTCACGGCTTGTAACGATAGTAGTTCTCGATAGCATCACGGGTGATGATACCGGAAATTCGCCGCATCATCGGCGCCGAGGTGTTTTCCACATATAGAGCGTCGACGGAACGATCGTCCAAGCGATCGAAGGCTTCCGAGAGCGTTGCCTGCATATGGATGGGTGCAATTTCCAGCCGTTGGCCGGGTACCTCGAGCAGGTCCAGCCGCTCCTCCTTGGCCCATAGCTCCTCGTCGAGCAGCACTCTGGCCAGATCCGCGGCCTTGAGTGCCAGGGTCGGCTTGTCGTCACTTGCGCCCACGATCACGATCCAGGAGGGCTTGTTCTCCAGCAGGCTTTTCGCCTCCTCGCGACTCACCAGGGGCCGGGTCTTGACCAGGTTGCGCTCCATCACCGCCGGCACCGACACGCGCGACAACGCCTGCCTCAAAGGCAATTGCAGTGGATGCAGACCATGCCGTGTGAGGTTGATGAAGAAACCGTCGCAGCGACACAACTGGCGCGCCGTGAGTCCGGAAATCACCACTGCTAGCATGCCGGGCAGAATGATATTGGGATTATGGGTCAGCTCGAGCAGCGCCATCAGCGCCGCCAGTGGCGCCTGCAGCACCGCGCCCATCATCGCGGCCATGCCCAGCATGGCGAACAACCCCGGATCAGCCGAAACCTGGGGCCAGATCCAGTTTCCCAACATGCCACTCAAGGCACCGGCGGCTGCCCCGACCACCAGCACCGGCCCGATGATGCCGATAGGCACTCCACAAGCCACGGTAAAAGCAGTGAGCAACAACTTTCCGATGACCAGCGCGATCAACACATCCACGGCCAGTTCCCCACCTAGCGAGGCGGCCAGACTGTCATAACCGATACCCTGTACCTCGGGATACCACCAAGCTATGCCGCCGGTAGCAAGCCCCACCGCCGCTAGTTTGAGCCACGATGGCCAACTCGCCAGTCGCCCTCCACTCTTGGCCACATGGATGAACCCCCCGGCCAGCAAACCGATCGCCAGCGCAGTGACCATTATCCATGGCAGGTTGAACAGAGAACCCAGAACCATACTGGGTACTTGGAAGGCCGGCTCGGCGCCGTAGGCCAGTTGCGCTATCAGTGCACCCATCGTCGACGCCAGGATCACTGGCATGAAGCCGGCGATGGTGTACTCCATCATCACCACCTCCATGGCGAAGATCACACCGGCGATGGGAGTATTGAAGGATGCCGAGATGCCGGCCGCCGTACCACACGCCACCAGCACCCTTAAGCTGTTATGCGGCAGTCGAAGCCGGTGACCAAGGCCGCTGGAGGCTGCGGCGCCCAGATGGATAGCCGGCCCCTCGCGCCCCGCGGACAAGCCACCAACCACCGAGATAACGCCTACCCACCATTGGTTGATCCAGTTGCGCAATGGAAATCGCCCCTGGTGATAGGTCAGACGCTCGATGACATGACCAATTCCCAACTTGCGTGCGCCAGGCGGCTGCCGCCACAACCAAAGCCCGATCAATGCAACCGCTGCGAGTGGCAGGCAAGCCCTGAGCCAAGGAGAAAGTCCTTCGAACGCTTCGGGGTTGTCACCCGGCATCCATGCCAGTCCCCCCAGGTCGAGCAGCAACCGAAACATCACCATCAGGCTGCCGGTGACCACTCCCGATGCCAACCCAAGCACGCATAACTGGGGCAAGGCATCGACGTTGGCCAATTGACGACGGAAGCGCTCGAGACTCAGGCGTGGCAAATGTAATCGTGACACGATAACCGCATCCTTGTGGAAGTCGGCGCCGCTCGAGCCGTGGCAAGAGGTCAAGCGAGCGGGAAGAAGTTACCTTGGGTAACGGTGAATGCACCCTGCCTAAAGGTGTATCATATTGGAATCACCACGTCTCAACCGACCATCGAAGGAGTCCCTCGTGATCAAGGTAGGTATCGTCGGCGGTACCGGTTATACCGGCGTCGAATTGCTGCGGCTGCTGGCAGGTCATCCCGACGTCGAAATCGAGGCGATTACCTCTCGCTCCGAGGCGGGCCTGGCGGTCGACGAACTCTACCCCAACCTGCGCGGCCACTATCCCGGGCTGGCATTTTCCGAACCGGACCCGGAGCGCCTGGCTGCTTGCGATGCGGTGTTCTTTGCCACCCCTCACGGTGTCGCCCATGCCCTGGCCGGAGAATTGTTGGAGCGCGGAACTCGGGTCATTGACCTGTCCGCTGACTTCCGTCTCAAGGATGCCGAGGAATGGGCACGCTGGTACGGCCAGCCACACGGTGCCCCCGCGCTGCTCGAAGCCGCCGTCTACGGCCTGCCCGAGGTAAATCGCGACGCGATTCGTCAGGCGCGACTGATCGCCGTGCCAGGTTGCTACCCCACTGCCGTCCAACTTGGTCTGCTGCCGCTGCTGGAACAACGACTGATCGATCCCGACCACGTCATTGCCGACTGCAAGTCCGGTGTCACGGGGGCCGGGCGTGGTGCCAAGGTCGGGTCGCTACTGGCTGAAGCCAGTGAATCGATGAAGGCCTACGGTGCCAGTGGCCATCGCCACCTGCCGGAAATCCGACAGGGGTTGGGCCAGGCGGCGGGACAGCCCGTGGGACTGACCTTCGTGCCTCATTTGACGCCCATGATTCGTGGCATCCATGCCACCCTTTATGGTCGACTCACCAATGACCCGGGCGATCTGCAGGCACTTTTCGAGCAGCGCTTCGCCGATGAGCCAGCGGTGGACGTGATGCCCGCCGGCAGTCACCCCGAAACCCGCAGCGTAAAGGGCACCGACATCTGTCGCCTCGCCGTGCATCGTCCCGGCGACGGTGACACCGTGGTGGTACTCGCGGTGATCGACAACCTGGTCAAGGGCGCATCGGGTCAGGCGATCCAGAATCTCAACCTGATGTTCGGCTTCGACGAGATGGCCGGGCTCCAGGCGCCGGCCCTCATGCCCTGACCCTGAACCGCCCCGGCAAAAGTTGACCCTTTTGCTGGGGCTTAGGGATAATGATGAGCAAGCTACTATTCACCAGCATGGGAGCAAGTCCATGAGCGGTGCCGAATCTTTCGAACCAGCTTCCTATACGCCCAAACCGATGATGTTGACCGACAACGCCCAGGGACGACTGCGAGCGTTGATCGCCGAGGAAGGCAATCACGCACTGAAATTGCGCGTCTATGTCACTGGCGGCGGTTGCTCGGGTTTTCAATACGGCTTCGATTTCGCCGACGAAACCAGCGACGACGATACCCTGATCGAGTTCGATGATGTCGCCATGGTAGTGGATCCGCTTTCCTACCAGTATCTGGTCGGTTCCACCGTTGACTTCGAGGAAAGCCTTGCCGGCGCACGATTCGTGATCAAGAATCCCAATGCCACTACTACCTGCGGTTGTGGCTCCTCTTTCATGGTCTGAGCCTTGCTCGGGAGCAAGGCGCTCCACTCCATTCTCGACTGGGTTCTCCCCACCCAACTTGACGCTTTTCCTTTAACTCACCATGGTTAAAGGTGTGTTCTATCAACGATATGTCTAAATGGGGAGCCCAATGAAACTTCACCTAGTGATCCATCGTACCTTCAAGACCACCTCGCTACTGGCTGCCATGGCGTTGGGCCTGGGGCTGTCGGCACAGGCAATCGCCCAGGAGCCGGTGGTCAATGTGGTCACCGACCCGAGCTTCGTCCCCTTCGAGATGATGGATCAGGAAAGCGGCGAGATGGTCGGCTTCGACATGGACATCATCCGTGAGGTCGCCGACCGTGCCGGCTTCGAGATCAACCTCACAACCATGGACTTCAACGGCATCATCCCGGCCGTGCAGACCGGTAACCAGGAAATCGCCATCGCCGGCATCACCATCACCGAAGAGCGGGCCAAGATCGTCGACTACTCCGATCCTTACTACGACAGTGGCTTGCAGATACTGGTGCGCGCCGACAACGACAACGTCAACACCATCGAAGACTTGGGCGGCATGAGCATTGCCACCAAGATCGGCTCCACCAGCCATGACTTCCTGCAGCGGCAGTTCAGCGACGATACCGATATCACTCCCTATCCGGGTACCAGCGACATGTACATGGCGCTGCTTGGTGGCAGCGTCGACGCAGTCTTGTACGACGCACCCAATGTCGGTTATTTCTCCAAGACCCGAGGGGAAGGCCGCACCAAAGTCGTCGGTCCACTCTACGAGGGGCAGCAGTACGGAATCGTCTTCCACAAGGGCAGTGAATGGCTGGAGCCCACCAACGAAGCCCTTGCCGCCATGCGCGAGGACGGCACCTACGACGAAATCTACGCCAAATGGTTCGGCAGCGCCCCCAGCGACGAATGACTCCTGAATGTCGCGTCTCGGGGCCGGGTATGACAACCCGGCCCCGTTATTGTGTGTCCCACCGATACACGTGCAGCGCACATCCGATTCGCCTGTGCAGGAGATTCTCACGTGGAAGTGACCTTCGAGTTCGACTGGGCGGCCGCCCTTGGTTCGATCCCCCACCTGCTACCGGGGATTCCCTATACGCTGTTGATCTCCTTCGGTGGCCTGGCCATCGGCTTCGTGATTGGCATCATCTTCGGCCTGCTGCGGATCAGCCCCCTACACTGGCTACGGCTTCCCGCCGGTCTGTACATCGAAGTCTTTCGTGGCACCCCGGTCCTGGTGCAAGTGCTGTTCATCTTCTATGGCCTGCCGCAGCTTCTAGGTGGCCCCATCAACGCCCTCGTTGCTGGCATTGCCGCCATTGCCGTCAACTCCGGGGCCTATATCTCGGAGATCGTGCGTGGCGGCGTGGAGTCCATCGAGCGCGGTCAGCGCGAAGCCGGCCTCTCCCTGGGGCTGTCGCGAACCCAGGCCTTTCGCTACATCATCTGGCCCCAGGCACTTCGTCGCATGATTCCTCCACTGGGCAACCAGGCCATCATCAGCATCAAGGACACCTCCCTGTTCTCGGTCATCGGCGTCGGCGAGCTGGTTCGCCAGGGCCAGGTATATATCGCCACCACCTTCACCGCCCTGGAGGTCTATCTGATGGTGGCGTTGTTGTACCTGGCCATCACGTGGAGCCTTTCCCTCGTCCTGCGTACGCTTGAACGCAAGGGCCTGGTCGGACAATAAGGAACGCCAATGAACCACTCCAACTCAAATTCGAGCAAACCTATCGTCCGCATGGACAAGGTCAACAAGTATTTCGGTAGCCTGCATGTGTTGCAGGATATCGATCTCGAAATCGTTCCCGGTGAAGTGGTGGTGATCATCGGTGCCAGCGGCTCGGGCAAATCGACGCTGATCCGCTGCGTCAATGGTCTGGAAGAATTTCAACAAGGGCATATCGAGGTCGATGGCAACGAGCTTTTGCCGCATGGCAAGAGCGGCAGGGCATTACAGACCATCCGCACCGAAGTCGGCATGGTCTTCCAGCAATTCAACCTCTTTCCTCACTTGAGCGTGCGTGACAACGTCACCCTGGCACCGATCAAGGTCCGTCAACTCGACCGTGACCGGGCCACCGAGATTGCCAACAAGCTACTGGAGCGGGTCGGGATCAGCGACCAGGCCGACAAGTACCCCAGCCAACTTTCCGGGGGGCAGCAACAACGTGTGGCGCTGGCCCGCGCACTGGCCATGGAACCACGCCTGATGCTGTTCGACGAGCCTACCTCAGCGCTCGACCCGGAGATGATCGGTGAGGTACTCGATGCCATGCGCGAATTGGCCAACGAGGGCATGACCATGATAATCGTCACCCATGAGATGGGCTTCGCCCGCGAGGTCGCCGATCGCGTCATCTATATCCATGGTGGTCAGATCGTCGAACAAGGCTCGCCCCTCGAGGTCTTCGACAACCCGCAGAACGAGCGGACCCAGAACTTCCTGTCGCGGGTGCTCAAGCACTGAACGATGCCAATTCTCACGCTCAGTGAGCGCCTCCATGGGCCAGCCGTCGACCGGCAGGCCCATTTTTTTTGCCTGTGGATAACTTCAACGTCAATCCGCACCTCATCGCCCGTAAACCCGCATGGTTGCCCTTATCGGGACAACCGATCCATGATGTGCACAGCCACGGTGACAAGACCGGTAGTGGTCGGTGCACAACCGGTGATCGATTTGGCATGTGGGCAAGTCGCGATTCCATCCACAGCCACCTGACACGCTGTACGCAACCACTACGCTGCTTGTCCAACTCTTGATCAACATTGCAACATCATGTTTATAAAAGGAGAAGAAAGCTTATCCACAAAAAATGTCCACACCAGTAGTTACTACCACAACAGAACTTCTCTTCTTTATCTTTATATTGATATTGAACCTCTGGCATGGTGATACCAAATGCCATCCGGATGTGGAAAACCCCTGACGGTTACCCACAGGAGGTTTATACTGGGCGGCTGATTTCACCCACTGTTTTTGATCACGGCGCCAGAATCGCGCCATTCGAGGTGTAACGTGGATTACCCGGACCGCTTTGACGTCATCGTCATCGGCGGAGGCCATGCGGGAACCGAAGCCGCTTTGGCCTCCGCCCGCATGGGCTGTCAGACCTTGCTGCTGACTCACAACATCGAGACGTTGGGCCAAATGTCGTGCAACCCCGCCATCGGGGGCATTGGCAAGAGCCATCTGGTCAAGGAGATCGACGCTCTCGGCGGTGCCATGGCTCTGGCCACCGACCGGGGAGGCATCCAGTTCCGCGTGCTCAATTCACGCAAGGGCCCGGCGGTGCGTGCGACACGCGCCCAGGCCGATCGAGTGCGTTACAAGGCCGCGATCCGTAGCATCCTGGAAAACCAGCCTGGGCTGACAATTTTCCAGCAAGCTGCGGGCGATCTGATTGTGGATAACGAGACTGTCAGGGGCGTGGTCACAGAGACGGGTATCCGTTTCCATGCCGAAACGGTGGTGCTGTGTACCGGGACTTTCCTCGGTGGCGTGATGCACATCGGTCTTGACCAGAGCCGCGGCGGTCGAGCAGGCGATCCCCCCTCCAATGCCTTGGCTCAACGATTGCGCGCCTTGCCGTTCAATGTGGCCCGACTCAAGACCGGCACACCGCCACGCCTGGACGCCAAGAGTGTCGATTTCTCGGTGCTCGCGGAACAGCCGGGCGACACGCCGACACCGGTCATGTCATACATGGGTACTCGCGATATGCATCCTCGCCAGGTAAGCTGCCATATCGCCCACACCAACGAGCGCACCCACGAGATCATCTTCGCCAATCTCGATCGCTCGCCGATGTACTCCGGCACGATCGAGAGCATCGGTCCTCGCTACTGTCCGTCGATCGAGGACAAAGTGCATCGTTTCGCCGACAAGACCAGCCATCAGGTGTTCATCGAGCCCGAAGGGCTGGATACCCATGAGCTCTATCCCAATGGCATCTCGACCTCGCTGCCGTTCGACGTGCAGCTCGAGGTGGTGCGCTCGATCAAGGGGTTGGAAAACGCACACATCACGCGTCCCGGTTACGCTATCGAGTACGACTTCTTCGATCCCCGGGACCTCAGGCATTCGCTTGAGACCAAATTTATCCACAACCTGTTCTTCGCTGGGCAGATCAATGGCACCACCGGCTACGAGGAAGCCGGCGCACAAGGACTATTGGCCGGGCTCAACGCTGCGCGTCGCGCACAAGGCAAGGAGAGCTGGTCACCTCGCCGTGACGAGGCCTATCTGGGAGTACTGGTCGACGACCTGATCACTCTGGGCACCCAGGAGCCCTATCGCATGTTCACCTCGCGAGCCGAATATCGCTTGCTGCTGCGCGAGGACAACGCCGACTTGCGGCTTACCGAGATCGGTCGTGAGCTGGGACTGGTCGATGACACACGCTGGGCGGCCTTCAGCGAAAAGCGTGAAACCATCGAACGCGAGAGTGCCCGTCTCAAGGCGAGCTGGGTGCAGCCTGGCAGCCCGGCTGGCCAGGCCATCGAGGACAAGACCGGCAAGCCGCTGGCCCGCGAATACAGCCTGATGGATCTGCTCAAGCGCCCGGAACTCGTTTATGACGATGTCGCCGACTTGATCGGCGAGGCGGTCACGGATCCCGCAGTTGCCGAGCAGGTACAGATCCAGGCCAAGTACCAGGGCTACATCGATCGCCAGCAGGATGAAATCGACAAGCTCAAGCGCCACGAAGCCACCCCGCTGCCCGAGTCGTTGGACTATGACCGGGTCGAAGGGTTGTCCCATGAGATTCGCCAAAAGCTCAAGGCGGCCCGGCCCGAGACCCTGGCCCAGGCCGGGCGCATCTCTGGCGTGACCCCGGCGGCGATTTCCATCCTGTTGATCCATCTCAAGAAGCGCCGTCTGCTGGACGACAAGCGGGCGGTGAACGAATGAGTTTGGGTGTTTCGATGCCCGGCATGACGCCGGCCGTGATCGCCAGTCTGGATAGCGGGCTCGCCGAACTGGGTTTGCAACCTGATGCCCGCCAGCGCGAGCAGTTATTGGCATTACTGGCTTTGTTGCACAAGTGGAATCGCGCCTATAACCTCACCGCGGTACGCTCGCTGGATGAAATGGTGACCAAGCACCTACTCGACAGCGCCGCGGTATTGCCCGCCGTGCGTGGGCCGCGGCTGCTTGACGTGGGCGCCGGTCCTGGGTTGCCGGGGTTGGTCGTGGCGATCCTCCGTCCCGAGCTGGCGGTGACCTTGCTCGATAGCAACGGCAAGAAAGTGCGTTTTCAACGCCAGGCTGTGCTGGAATTGGGGCTGAACAATGTGGTTTCGGTGCAGGCACGGGTCGAGGCCCACAAGGACCGCCCCTTCGATCAGGTGATCTCACGGGCGTTCGCCAGCCTGGAGGATTTCGTCTCCCTGTCCGAGCCCCTGCTGGCTACCGATGGCGAGTGGCTGGCCATGAAGGGACGCTACCCGGATGACGAGTTGCAGCGCTTGCCGGCCGGGATCGTGCTTGTCAGTCGCCAGACGTTGCGGGTTCCCGGGGAGCCCGGGCAACGGCATCTGTTGACATTGCGCCGCCACGAGGCGCCGTAACGAGAACACTCAGGCTGCCCGCCACCAGGGAGCCGGACTCAGGAAGGAAGCCGCTCGTGACCAAGATCATCGCCTTGACCAATCAGAAGGGCGGGGTGGGCAAGACCACCACGGCCGTCAACCTTGCCGCCAGCCTGGCAGCGCTGGATCGGCGGGTGTTGCTGATCGATCTCGATCCCCAGGGACATGCCACCATGGGTAGCGGTATCGACAAGCATGAGCTGGATGGCAGTGCACTCGATGTGTTGATGGGCGACAAGCGGGCTGCCGAGGTGATCCTCGATTGCCCCGATGCCGGCTACGCGCTGCTGCCGGGCAATGGCGACCTGACCGCCGCCGAGGTCGATTTGCTCGACCGTGACGAGGGACGCGAACGCTGTCTTGGCAACGCCATCGAAGCCGTGGCCGGTGAGTACGATGTGGTGCTGATCGATTGTCCTCCCTCGCTCAACATGCTTACCGTCAATGCCCTGACTGCCGCCAACGGCGTGTTGATTCCCCTGCAGTGCGAGTTCTATGCCTTGGAAGGGCTTTCAGCGCTGCTCGATACCGTCGACCAGATCAAGGACAGAGTGAATCCCAAGCTGGCGATCTTTGGCATCGTGCGGACCATGTTCGATTCGCGCAACAGCCTGACACGCGACGTCAGCAAACAATTGCGCGACTATTTCGGCGACACCCTGCTCAAGACCACGGTGCCGCGCAATGTGCGGGTCGCCGAGGCTCCCAGCCATGGCCTGCCAGTTACCAAGTACGCGCGTTTCTCGCGCGGTAGCCAGGCCCACCGGGTGTTGGCCAAGGAATTGATTCGTCGTCTGTCGCTGTAGCGCGGCGGAATTCATGCGAGGAAGTGCCGATGACACGTAAACGTGCCCTTGGACGCGGCCTGGATGCCCTGATCGGCGCCGGTGCCCGCCGTCGCGAGACCCTGGAGGGCGAGGCCGATACCGACATCCTGTTTGCCGGTGTCGATGGCAGCAGCATCGACCTGTCCCCTGACATGTCCTCAGCGGCGGAAGAGCGTCTGGAGCGCCTGCCGCTGGGGCAGTTGTCGCGTGGCAAGTATCAACCGCGCCGTGACATCCAGCCCGAGGCACTGGAAGAGCTTGCCGACTCGATCCGTGCCCAGGGCGTGATGCAGCCCATCGTCGTCAGGCCGCTGGGGGACGAGCGTTACGAAATCATCGCCGGCGAGCGCCGTTGGCGGGCCGCTCAACTGGCCGAGCTCGATGTCATTCCGGCAGTGGTTCGCGACGTCAGCGACCAGGTTGCCCTGGCGTTGGCGCTGATCGAGAACATCCAGCGCGAAAACCTCAATCCTATCGAGGAAGCCCTGGCACACAAGCGCCTGATGGACGAGTTCGACTTGACCCAGCAGCAGGTCGCCGACGCGGTAGGCAAGTCACGTGCACAGGTGGCCAACCTGCTGCGCCTGCTGGCACTCGACCCTGAAGTGCAGACCCTCCTCGAGCGCGGCGATCTGGACATGGGACATGCTCGTGCTCTGCTGGCGCTGTCTGGCGCCAAGCAGCGCCAGGCTGCCCATGAGGTGGTCAACAAGGATCTGACGGTTCGCGATACCGAAGCCCTGGTCAAGCGTCTGGTCAATGGCGAACCGACAAAAAAGACGCGCGAGACTCCCCCTGGCGATGTGGGGCGGCTAGAGAACCAGCTCGGCGAGCTGCTGGGGGCACCGGTCAAGATTCAACACAGCCGCAGCGGCAAGGGGCGGCTGACCATCCGTTATTCGAGTCTCGACGAACTCGACGGCATCCTGGCCCACATCCGCTGAGGGGAACGCCCTTTTCGTTAGCGAGCTAAATTGATTCGTCACACATTTCTTGCCATTTGGTCGTAATCTGGCGTGATATCGTGCAGAATCGCGCCGACTTCGGTTGAAGGGACTGGGGGGCTTCCCTATAATCGCGTCCGGGCTTGCCGCCGGATTGACCGCGGCAGCGATTTTGGCAGATAGCAGCGCAGACGGAGAGCATGGGAAATCCACTGGCAGCCAAGCTCAAGCGTCCGCGAATCCTGCGTCTGTTGCTCGCCCAGTTAGTGGTCGTATGCGTCGCCACTGGGTTGGGGGCGTACATGGGGGGGATGGACGTCGCGGTTTCGGCATTGCTGGGAGGTGGGGTTGCGTTGCTACCCAATGCCTACTTTGCCTGGCGCGCCTTCCGCTTCCAGGGAGCGCAGCATACCAGGAACATCATCAAGAGCTTCTATCGAGCCGAAGCCGGTAAGTTTGGTTTGACGGTGGTATTGTTCACGCTCGTGTTCGTGACAGTGCCCCCCTCAAATCCCGCTTTCTTCTTTGGCGCTTACGTGGCGACGCTGTTCGTGCATTGGCTGGGACCCTGGCTACTGAAGCGACCGTCGCGCACCTGAAATCGAGGCAGAGTATGGCAGGCACTAACCCGACTCCGACGGAGTATATCCAGCACCACCTGCAGAACCTGACCTTTGGTCGGCATCCAGAGCACGGCTGGTCGATCGCCCATTCCGCTCAGGAGGCTTCCGAAATGGGCTTCTGGGCGATCCACCTCGATACCATGGGGTGGTCGGTCGCGTTGGGGGTGATCTTCCTGATGATCTTCCGCAAGGCTGGCATGATGGCGACCACCGGTGTGCCCTCTGGCTTGCAGAACTTCGTCGAACTGATGGTCGAGTTCGTCGATAACTCGGTGAAGGAAACCTTCCATGGCAAGAGTCGAGTGATCGCTCCGCTCTCGCTGACCATTTTTTGCTGGGTCTTCCTGATGAACCTGATGGACCTGGTGCCGGTTGACTTCCTGCCCATGCTGGCACAGAAGTTCGGTGGCTTCTTCGGTGCCGACCCCGAGCATGTTTACTTCAAGGTGGTGCCAACCACCGACGTCAATGCCACGTTGGGTATGTCGCTGTCGGTCTTCGCATTGGTCATTTTCTATACCATTCGCGCCAAGGGTTTCACCGGCTTCATTGGCGACTTGACCCTGCATCCGTTCAACTCCCCCAACAAGTTGATCCAGGCACTGTTCGTTCCGGTCAACTTCGTGTTGGAAGCCGTGACCCTACTGGCCAAGCCTATCTCGCTCGGTCTACGTTTGTTCGGCAACCTCTATGCCGGCGAGCTGATCTTCATCTTGATCGCCATCGTTGGGCTGTGGCAGCTTCCGCTGCATTTCACTTGGGCGGTGTTCCACCTCCTGGTCATCACCCTGCAGGCCTTTATCTTCATGATGCTGACCATCGTCTATCTGAGCATGGCGGTGGAACAACACTGATTTCGCTAACCCCCTTAACCCGCTAAACCACTTGACTGAAACTGGAGACCACCATGGAAGCACAAATCTTGGGTATGACCGCCATCGCCGTTTCCCTGCTGATCGGCTTGGGCGCCTTGGGCACCGCCATCGGCTTCGGCATCCTCGGCGGTAAGTTCCTGGAAGGTGCCGCGCGTCAGCCGGAAATGATCCCGATGCTGCAGGTGAAAATGTTCATCGTCGCTGGCCTGTTGGACGCCGTGTCCATGATCGGTGTCGGTATTGCGCTATTCTTTACCTTCGCCAACCCGTTTGTCGGTTAAGCCACGGTGGTCGATACGACCCGTTGTGACTTCAACCCCAAACTTGTGACGCGAGAGGTGCTGGCGTGAATCTGAACCTTACCCTGATCGGCCAGGCTATTGCTTTCGCGGTCTTCGTCTGGTTCTGCATGAAGTTTGTCTGGCCACCGGTCATGCAGGCCTTGCAGGAACGCCAGAAGAAGATTGCCGATGGCTTGGACGCTGCCAGCCGTGCAACGCGGGATCTCGAGTTGGCGCAAGAACAAGCCAACGAGACTCTGCGTGAGAGCAAGGAACAGGCAGCCGAAATCCTGGAGCAGGCCCGCAAGCGGTCTACCCAGATGATCGAAGAGGCACGTGACAGCGCTCGCCTGGAAGGTGAGCGCATGATCAACAATGCCAAGTCCGAGATCGAGCAGGAAATCAACCGCGCGAAAGAAGAGCTGCGTGTCCAGGTATCGCGACTCGCCATCGAAGGCGCGGAGCGGATACTGGAGGCCTCCATCGACGAGAAGCAACATGGCCAACTCGTCGACAAACTCGCCAAAGAGCTTTGAGGAGGTGATCCATGGCGGAAACGTCTACCGTCGCTCGACCCTACGCTAAGGCGGCGTTCGAGTACGCGCGCGATCACGAGGTACTTGAGGCCTGGTCCGAGCTGTTGGGCAAGCTTGGCCGGGTCGCTTCCGTGAACGAGATGCAGGAGATCTTTTCTCATCCCAAGCTAGATACCGCCCGCAAGGTGGAAATTCTGATCGAGGTGTCCGAGTCTGAAGTCGATGACGCGGCCCGACGTTTCCTCGATCACCTGGGTGAGAAGGGTCGCCTGCCGGCATTGGCAGCGATTGCACAGCAGTTCGAGGCATTCCGTGCCGAGCATGACCGGCGCATGGATGTGATCATCGTGTCGGCCTTCGAGCTGAATGCTAATCAGCAGGAAACGCTCGGCAGTGCACTCAAGAAACGCCTCAATCGCGAAATCTCCATTACCACTCAGGTGGACCCCAGCTTGCTGGGCGGCGTCATCCTGCGTGCCGGCGATACCGTCATCGACGGCTCGGTACGCGGTCGACTGAATCGCCTCCACGAAACCCTTTCCGCCTGAGTTTGAGGGACATGGCATGCAGCAACTGAATCCTTCCGAGATCAGCGACATCATCAAGCAGCGTATCGAGAAGCTTGATGTCGCATCCGAAGCCCGTAACCAGGGCACCGTCGTCACCGTATCCGACGGCATCGTCCGTATTCACGGCCTTGCCGACGCGATGTTCGGCGAGATGATCGAATTCCCCGGCGGCATCTTCGGCATGGTGCTCAACCTCGAGCGCGACGGTGTTGGTGCCGTGGTGCTGGGTGACTACCTGCAACTCGAAGAGGGCATGACCGCACAATGCACCGGTCGCATCCTCGAGGTCCCGGTGGGGCCCGAGCTGGTCGGCCGCGTGGTCGATGCACTGGGTACCCCCATCGATGGCAAGGGCGATATCAATGCCAAGTTCACCGATGCGGTGGAAAAGGTAGCCCCTGGCGTCATCACTCGCCAGTCGGTAGATGAACCGATCCAGACTGGTCTCAAGTCGATCGACTCCATGGTGCCGATCGGCCGCGGTCAGCGTGAGCTGATCATCGGTGACCGTCAGATCGGTAAGTCGGCGATCGCCGTCGATACCATCATCAACCAGAAGGGCAAGGGCGTCACTTGTATCTACGTGGCCATCGGTCAGAAGCAGTCGACCATCGCCAACGTGGTACGCAAGCTCGAAGAGCACGGCGCCATGGAACACACCATCGTGGTTGCCGCTGGTGCCTCCGACCCGGCCCCGATGCAGTTCCTGGCCCCCTACGCCGGCTGCACCATGGGCGAGTACTTCCGCGACCGCGGCCAGGATGCCTTGATCGTCTACGACGACCTGACTAAGCAGGCCTGGGCTTATCGCCAGGTGTCGCTGTTGCTGCGTCGTCCGCCGGGTCGCGAAGCCTACCCGGGTGACGTCTTCTACCTGCACTCGCGTCTGCTCGAGCGGGCCGCGCGCGTCAATGCCGACTACGTCGAGAAGTTCACCAACGGCGAGGTCAAGGGCAAGACCGGCTCGCTGACCGCGCTGCCGATCATCGAGACCCAGGGCGGCGACGTTTCAGCGTTCGTACCGACCAACGTGATTTCGATCACCGACGGCCAGATCTTCCTCGAGACCAACCTCTTCAACGCAGGTATCCGCCCGGCTATCAACGCCGGTCTGTCGGTATCCCGCGTCGGGGGCTCGGCACAGACCAAGATCATCAAGAAGCTTGGTGGTGCCGTGCGCCTGGCTCTGGCCCAGTATCGTGAGTTGGCAGCGTTCTCGCAGTTCGCCTCCGATCTCGACGAGGCGACCCGCAAGCAGCTCGAGCACGGCCAGCGCGTTACCGAGCTGATGAAGCAACATCAGTACTCGCCGATGTCCGTGGCCGAGATGGCGCTGTCCCTGTACGCCGCCGACCAGGGCTACCTCGACGATGTGGATGTCAACAAGGTACTGGACTTCGAGAGTGCCCTGCGCGGCTATATGAAGGCCGAACATGGCGAGCTGCTCGACAAGATCAACCAGACCGGCGACTACAACGACGAGATCCAGAAGGACTTGAAAGAGGGTCTCGAGAAGTTCAAGGCCACTCAGAGCTGGTAATGCCATTGGCCCGCCCCGGAAGTGCCGGGGTGGGCCTTGAAAGCTTCTGAGGGTCAGGAACGAGAGGGTAGATCGCTATGGCAGCTGCAAAAGAGATACGCACCCAGATCGGGAGCATCAAGAATACGCAGAAGATCACCAGCGCCATGGAGATGGTCGCTGCATCGAAGATGCGTAGAGCCCAGGATCGCATGAAGGCGAGTCAGCCCTATGCTCGCCAGATCCGCAACGTGGTCGGTCATATCGCCGATGCCAATCCAGAGTATCGTCACGACTACATGATCGAGCGAGAGACCAAGCGTGTCGGTTTCATCGTGGTGTCGTCCGATCGCGGACTGTGCGGTGGCTTGAACGTCAACCTGTTCAAGGCGGTGCTCAGGGATGCCAAGGCCTGGCGCGACCGTGGTGTGGAACTGCAGTTCTGCGCCTTGGGGGCCAAGGCCAGCGCTTTCTTCCGCAAGTATGGCGGAGAGTTGGTAGCCGCCAGGAGTGGCTTGGGCGAAGCACCGGAGGTGCAGGACCTGATCGGTAGCGTCAAGATCATGCTGGAAGCCTATGATGAGGGCCGCATCGATCGTCTGTACGTAGTGTACAACGAGTTCGTCAACACCATGACTCAGAAACCGGTCGTGCGCCAATTGTTGCCCTTGTCTACCGATATGGGAAATGACAAGCAAGACGAAGAACAGACCCGTCCCAGTACCTGGGACTACCTGTATGAGCCGGATGCCAAGGCGCTGCTGGATAGTTTGCTGGTGCGTTTCATCGAATCGCAGGTCTATCAGTCGGTGGTCGAGAATGCCGCTTGCGAACAAGCAGCACGCATGATCGCCATGAAGAGCGCCACCGATAACGCCGGCAATCTGATCGATGACCTGGAGCTGGTGTACAACAAGGCCCGTCAGGCGGCCATCACCCAGGAAATCTCCGAGATCGTTGGTGGTGCGGCAGCCGTATAGCGCCGCAAGGAAACGCTTGGGGCCGACACGTCTCGCGACGGAGCACCGCCCGCGTTTTCAGGCAAAGCAGGTTTCATTTGCAGGTATTTAAGAGGAACCAAGATGAGCGGACGTATCGTACAAATCATCGGCGCGGTGATTGACGTAGAGTTTCCGCGGGACGAAGTGCCCAAGGTCTACGACGCGCTGAATGTCTCGGGCTCCGAGACCGTTCTGGAAGTCCAGCAGCAATTGGGTGATGGCGTGGTGCGTACCATCGCCATGGGCTCCACCGAGGGTTTGAAGCGCGGCATGGAGATCACCGACACCGGTGCTGCGATTTCCGTGCCGGTGGGTAAGGAGACCCTTGGTCGGATTATGAACGTGCTTGGCGAGCCGATCGACGAAGCAGGACCGATCGGTGAGCAGGAGCGCATGCCGATTCACCGCAAGGCCCCTACCTATGCCGAGCAGGCAGCCACAGAGGAACTGCTCGAGACAGGCATCAAGGTGATCGATCTGATCTGCCCCTTCGCCAAGGGCGGCAAGGTTGGTCTGTTCGGCGGCGCTGGAGTCGGCAAGACCGTCAACATGATGGAGCTGATCCGCAACATCGCCACCGAGCACAGCGGCTACTCGGTGTTTGCCGGGGTTGGTGAGCGGACTCGCGAGGGCAACGACTTCTACCACGAGATGCGGGAGTCCAACGTTCTCGACAAGGTATCGCTGGTCTATGGTCAGATGAACGAGCCGCCCGGCAACCGTCTGCGTGTGGGGCTGACCGGTCTGACCATCGCCGAGAAGTTCCGCGATGAAGGCCGCGACGTGCTGCTGTTCATCGACAACATCTACCGTTACACCTTGGCGGGTACCGAGGTGTCGGCACTGTTGGGTCGTATGCCGTCGGCAGTAGGCTACCAGCCGACCCTGGCCGAGGAGATGGGCGTTCTGCAGGAGCGTATCACTTCCACCAAGACAGGCTCGATCACTTCCGTGCAGGCCGTTTACGTCCCGGCGGACGACCTCACCGACCCGTCGCCGGCCACCACCTTCTCGCACCTCGATGCCACCGTGGTACTGGCGCGCTCGATCGCCGAGTTGGGCATCTATCCGGCCATCGACCCACTGGATTCCACCTCGCGTCAGCTTGACCCGCTGGTGGTTGGCCAGGAGCACTACGATACCGCGCGCCGGGTACAGGGTGTGCTGCAACGCTACAAGGAACTTAAGGACATCATTGCCATTCTGGGCATGGACGAACTGTCCGACGAGGACAAGCTGACCGTCGCGCGTGCGCGTAAGATCCAGCGCTTCCTGTCGCAGCCGTTCTTCGTCGCCGAGGTTTTCACCGGCTCTCCCGGCAAGTACGTGTCGCTGAAGGAGACCATCGAAGGCTTCCAAGGGATCCTGGACGGCAAGTACGACGAATTGCCTGAGCAGGCCTTCTACATGGTAGGCACTATCGACGAGGCGGTCGAAAAAGCCAATTCCATGAAGTAAGGTCGTCCACCCAAAGGGGACATAGCTATGGCGAAAAGCTTCAAGTGCGAGATCGTCAGCGCCGAGGCGTCGATCTTCTCGGGCGAAGTCGAGCAGGTCATCGCAGCCGGCGTGATGGGGGATCTCGGGATCCTGCCGGGTCACGCGCCGCTGCTGACCGAGCTCCATCCGGGGCCGGTGAGGGTCATCCACGACGGTGGTCAGGAAGAGAACTACTATGTCACCGGTGGCTTCCTCGAAGTCCAGCCTGACCTGGTGTCGGTCCTGGCCGATACCGCCGTGCGGGCCGCCGACCTGGACGAGGCGGCCGCCGAAGAGGCCAGACAGCATGCGTTGAAGGAAATGAACGACGCATCCGCGGAAATCGACTACGGTCGTGCCGCTGCCGAGCTGGCCGAAGCGGTGGCCCAGTTGCGCACGATCCAGCAATTGCGCAAGAAGGCAGGCAAGGGCTGAGTCGACGTTTCGACGGCCTATCGACGCCCCTAGAACTGCTAGTTCCAGGGGCGTTTTTCGTATTGCCGAACTCAAGCAGTATTCAGACAAACCTTAGGGTCGATAGGGTGTCAGGAGGATGCCTATGGCATTGAACGAAGCTCTGAACGAACAGAAAAGCGTTCTGGTGGCAGCGCTGGAACAGGATGACACGGGCCCTCTGGAGGAACTGCTACCCGAGTTGCGTGCCGCGGACATTGCCGAAATTCTTGAGGGGATTCTCGAGGAGGATGACGATGCGTCCACCGTCTTCTCCCTTCTCAACCTGTTGTCGATCGAACGCCGTGCCAATGTGTACGGCTATCTGCCGGCAGAGGCACAGGAGGAGCTGGCCGAGGCGATGTCCGACGAGACGCTGCTCGCGTTGTTCGAGGAGATGGGCTCCGACGAGCGTGCCGACCTTTTCAACCTGCTCGACGAGGACCGCCGTGAAGGCCTGCTGCGACGCATGGCACGTCAGGAACGCGAGGACATCAAGCGCCTGGCCAGTTACGAGGAAGGCACCGCCGGGGCGGTAATGACCTCTGACTACGTAGCCATTCCTAGCGGCATGACGGTATCGCAGGCACTGATGCGGGTGCGTCAGACGGCGCCGGATGCCGAAACCGTCTATCAGATCTACGTGTTGGACGAAGAGGGGCGTCTGGCCGGCACCATGTCGTTGCGTCAGTTGATGGTGGCGCGACCCGGGGCTCGGGTCGATGACCTGATGATCAAGGACGTGATCAGCGTCCGGGTCGACGACCCCCAGGAAGAGGCTGCTCGCCTAGTGGCACGTTACGATCTGCTGGCGGTACCGGTAATCGATGCCGAGGAGCGCCTGGTGGGGATCGTCACCTACGACGATGCCATGGACGTGGCAGAGTCCGAGGCCACCGAAGATATCCACAAGGGGATGTCGATCGGCCAACTGGAAGATGGCGTCAGCCGGGTGCCGCTGTGGAGCTTGTACCGCAAGCGGGTGATCTGGCTGGTGTTGCTGGTGTTTGCCAATCTGTTCTCCGGTGCCGGTATCGCCTATTTCGAAGACATCATCACCGCCCAGGTGGCGCTGGTGTTCTTCCTGCCGTTGCTGATTGGCAGCGGCGGTAACGCTGGAGCCCAGGCGGCGACCCTGATGGTCCGAGGTATGGCCATCGGCGATGTCGGTCTCAAGGATTGGGGCAAGCTGCTTGGCCGAGAGCTGCTGGTGGCCGGTTCGCTGGGTGTGACCATGGCGGTCGCCGTGGCTCCTATCGGTATACTGCGTGGCGGTGAAGCGGTGGCCATGGTCGTGGCCATGAGCATGGTGACCATCGTCCTGTTCGGTAGCCTGCTCGGCATGTGCCTTCCCTTCCTGCTCAATCGGGTAGGCTGGGACCCGGCCACTGCCTCGGCACCGTTGGTCACCACCCTGATCGACGCTTCCGGGGTATTGATCTACTTCAGTATTGCCACGGCGATCCTGAGTGGGCTTTGACGCCATGCGCACCCATCTCGTCAGCCTCTCGATGGCGTTGCTGGGAAGCACGGTCTGCGAAGCGATCAGCTTCCGTGGTTCGGCGATGGACCGGGCGGACAGCATCGGTAAAGATGTGTATGCTCTCAGCGGCCGGCCCGGTGAAGCCACGCGGGTGTAGTACCGGCGAACATCCTTGCTGCTTGTCGGTAGCGTAAACGTTCAGGTCAAGGGAAACCCCCAATGGAGTGGCTGCAAGTCTTCGTACTTTCCATCGTGCAGGGACTGACCGAGTTCCTGCCGATTTCCAGTTCCGCGCATCTGATCCTGGTTCCCGAGCTCACCATCTGGCCGGACCAAGGTCTGGCCTTCGATGTGGCTTTGCATGTGGGCAGCCTGGCGGCGGTGGTACTCTATTTTCGCCGCGAACTGCTTGGCATGACACGTAGCTGGCTGGCGTCGGTGAGTGGGCGAGGCACTGACTCGGATGGCCGCCTGGCCTGGTGGGTGCTGCTGGCGACCATTCCCGTAGGGTTGGCGGGGCTGGCATTTCACGACACCATCGAGGTTGCCATGCGTTCGCCGCTGTTGCTGGCGAGTGGGTTGATTGGTTTCGGCCTCTTGTTGGGTTATGCCGACTGGCATGGCCGCGGCAATCGTAACGAATACCAGCTCACCTTGAAGGATGCCCTGTTGGTCGGCATCGCTCAGGCACTGGCATTGATTCCCGGTACCTCGCGATCGGGCATTACCATCACGGTGGCACTTTTGCTGGGCATGAGCCGTGAAGGAGCGGCGCGCTTCTCCTTTCTGATGTCGATTCCGGTAATCGTGCTCGCTGGTGGGCTCGAGGTATGCAACCTGTTGCTCGAACCGCAAGCCGTCGATTGGGGGGCCTTGGTTGCGGGGACCTTGCTTTCAGGCATCAGCGCCTACCTGTGCATTCACTACTTCCTGGTGTTCATCAAGCGCATCGGCATGCAGCCCTTCGTGATCTATCGCGTAGTGTTTGGACTGTGGTTATTGTGGTTCTTCTGGTAGGAGCGAGAAACGAAGCATGCAAGCGAAAGCATCCGTGATCACGGTAGTGTTCGGTGTGCTGACCGCGCTGATGGTCGGCTGTTCCGATGCCGACCCCAAACTCGATTCGCCGGTGCGTATGGAAGGCGAGATCTTCGGCACCTTCTATGAAGTCACTATCGCCGATCCTTTGACTCGCAGTCGTGCCGAAGCGCTCGAGGCCGGCCTCCTGGAAGAGCTCGAGGCGGTGGATGCGGCCATGTCCACCTACCGCGATGATTCCGAGTTGATGGCTTTCAACGAGGCACCGGTCGGCGAGTGGCAGACGCTGTCCGAGGAACTGATAGAAGTCTTGGCGGTCAGTGAAGCGGTGGCCGAGGCGAGTGGTGGCGCCTTCGATGTCACCATCGGCGAGCTGGTCAATCTATGGAGTTTTGGTCCGGAGGCACGGCCACGCGAGGTACCCGACAAGGGTGAACTGCAGGCTCGCTTGGCCAAGATCGGTCCCGACAAGCTGGAAGTCGATGTCGAGAATCTCCGGGCGCAGCGCTTGAGCGATGTGTTCGTGGATCTGTCGGGGGTCGCCAAGGGGCATGCTACCGACAGGGTGGCGTCGTATCTCGATTCTCAAGATATCGATCACTATCTGGTCAACATAGGTGGCGAGCTGCTCGTCAAGGGCTATCGTGATGAGAGCGAGACCCCATGGCGGATAGGAGTGGAGGTACCCGATGGCAGCCGGCGGGTAGCCCAGCATGTGCTGCCGTTGCATGATATGTCGGTGGCGACTTCGGGAGGCTACCGCAACTATTTCGAGGAGGACGGACGGCGTTACTCGCATACCATCGACCCGCGCGACGGCTATCCGATACGCCATAACCTGGCCTCGGTATCGGTCTTGCACCGGTCCAACGCCTGGGCAGATGCCTGGGCGACAGCGTTACTGGTACTGGGCCCCGATGAAGCGATGGCGCTGGCCAGTGAACACGAACTCAAGGTGCTGACCTTGGAGCGAGATGGCGATGGTTGGGCTAGCCAGGCCAGTCCGGCTTTCGTTGATTACTTCGGTAAGGAAACGGTGGTCGAGATGAAAGTTGCGTTGCCCGACGACATGAACAGCGACGAATACAAGGAGTCATGATGACGCTCGACGTGGTGATTCTTGCTGCGGGACAAGGCAAGCGAATGCGTTCGAACACACCCAAGGTGTTGCATCGGTTGGCCGGCAAGCCGATGGTGCGTCATGTGATCGATACGGCATCGCAGTTGGGGGCCGACCATCTGCATGTGGTGATCGGACACGGCGGCGATCAGGTGCGTGTCGCATTGAGCGATTGCCCGGTGCATTTTGCCGTGCAGGAAGAGCAGAAGGGGACTGGCCATGCCGTGGCGCAGACGCTGGATAACCTGGGACATGACAAGGTGTTGGTGCTCTACGGTGATGTTCCCCTGATCCGCCGCGACACCTTGCAGGCCCTGCTCTCGCGGGTGAACGAGCGGTGCATGGGACTGCTCACCGTGACGCTTGACGATCCTACCGGCTATGGGCGCATCCTCAGAAACAGCGACGGTCAGGCGGTAGCCATCGTCGAACACAAGGATGCCAGCGAAAGCGAGCAAGCCATCCGCGAGTGCAACACTGGGATCATGGCCATGACCGCGGCCCAGCTCAAGCGCTGGCTGCCGCAGCTTTCGGCTGACAATGCCCAAGGCGAATACTACCTGACTGACGTTATTGCCATCGCCGCAGCCGAGGGAGTGAGCATCGCCACCGCACAACCGTCGAGCCCGTTGGAGGTGGAAGGGGTCAACGATCGGGCCCAGATGGCAAATCTCGAGCGCGCGCATCAGCAGCGCATCGCCAAACGTTTGATGGACGAGGGCGTGGCTCTGGTCGACCCCGCGCGCCTCGATGTACGCGGCACCCTGACCTGTGGTCATGATGTCGAGATCGATGTTGGCTGTATCTTCGAGGGCGAGGTCGAGTTGGGCGAAGGCGTGCGGATCGGCCCCTATTGTGTGATTCGCGACAGCCATATCGGCGCGGAAAGCGTGGTCGAGGCGCACAGTGTGATCGAAGGGACGGTGGCGGCCGGATTGAACCGCATCGGCCCGTTTGCCCGCCTGCGGCCCGGTTCGCGACTCGCGGTGCGCGCCAAGGTCGGCAACTTCGTCGAGACCAAGAACGCCGAAGTCGGCGAAGGCAGCAAGATCAATCACTTGAGCTATGTCGGCGATGCCTGGCTGGGCCGCGATGTCAATGTCGGTGCTGGCACTATCACCTGCAACTACGATGGCGCCAACAAGCATCACACCGAGATCGGTGACGAAGCCTTCATCGGCTCGAACACCGCACTGGTGGCACCGGTGACGGTAGGACGAGGTGCCACTGTGGGGGCCGGTTCGACGATCAGCAAGGATGTTGCCGACGGCGCCCTGGCGGTTGCCCGGGGGCGCCAAATCAGCAAGGCCGACTGGCCGCGGCCGCGCAAGTCCGCGGACAAGGAACAATAAGGAGCGAACGTCATGTGTGGAATCGTGGGAGCGGTGGCCGAGCGTAATGTGCAGGGCATCCTGCTCGAGGGCCTCAAGCGTCTGGAGTATCGCGGTTACGACTCGGCGGGCATGGCGATCCTCTCCGAGGATGTACGTCTCAACCGGCAGCGTGCGGTGGGCAAGGTCAGCGCTCTGGAAGATCGTCTGGCGGAGTTGCCGCTGAGCGGTAACGTGGGTATCGCGCATACTCGATGGGCGACTCATGGACGTCCCACCGAAGGCAATGCCCACCCGCACCAGTCCGGCGACAGTCTGGCCGTGGTGCACAACGGTATCATCGAGAACTTCGAGGCACTGAAGACCGAGCTGGAAGGCCAGGGGTATGTCTTCACTTCCGAGACCGATACCGAGGTCATCGCGCACCTGCTGGCCCGTGAATTCACGCGCAGCCAGGATCTGCTGGTGGCGGTTCAACATGCCCTGGCGGGGTTGGATGGTGCCTATGCGCTGGGCGTGATGCACAAGGGCGAGCCCGGTGTGGTGGTCGGCGCGCGCAAGGGCAGCCCATTGGTGGTCGGGGTTGGCATCGAGGAAGCCTTCCTTGCTTCCGATCCGCTGGCGCTGCTGCAGGTCACCGACCGCTTCATCTATCTCCAGGAGGGCGACGTGGTGCGGCTCTCCCCAGGTGGTCGGATAGAGATCTTCGATGCCGCCGGGCAGGCCGTGACGCGTCCGGTGCAGGTTTTCGAGCATGGCGATGGTTCGGCCAGCAAAGGCGAATACCGCCACTTCATGCTCAAGGAGATTCATGAACAACCGCAGGTAATCGCCGCGACCCTGGAAGGACGTCTTAGCGAGCACGGTGTGCTGGTCAAGAGTTTCGGCACTGACGCCGAAGCATTGTTCTCGCGGGCCAAGCAGATTCATATCGTTGCCTGCGGCACCAGCTATCACGCCGGTATGGTGGCGCGTTACTGGCTGGAGCGTTATGCCGGCATTCCCACCCAGGTGGAAGTGGCCTCTGAGTATCGCTACCGAAGCGTGGTCGTGCCCGAGGACACTCTATTCGTCACCCTCTCGCAATCCGGTGAGACCGCCGATACCTTGGCAGCCCTGCGTTTCGCCCGGCAGCGCGACTACGTGGGTAGCCTGGCGATCTGCAACGTGCCGGGCAGCTCGCTGGTGCGCGAATCCGACCTCACCTTGATGACACTGGCGGGACCGGAAATCGGTGTGGCTTCAACCAAGGCCTTCACTACCCAGCTTACTGCCTTGATGCTGCTCACCTTGGCGCTGGGCCGTGTACGTGGTGGCGACGCGCAACGCCAGGCCGAAATTGTCACCGCACTTCGCGGGCTGCCGGCGTTGGCTAGTCAGGTGTTGGCGCTGGATGGCGAGATCGAGGCGTTGTCGGCGGATTTCGCCGAGAAACAGCACGCTCTGTTCCTCGGTCGGGGAGCGCATTTTCCCATCGCTCTAGAGGGTGCCTTGAAGCTCAAGGAGATCTCCTATATCCATGCCGAGGCCTATCCTGCCGGTGAGCTCAAGCATGGCCCTCTGGCATTGGTCGATAGTGAAATGCCGGTGATCTCGGTCGCGCCCAACGACAAGCTGCTCGACAAGCTCAAGTCAAATCTGCAAGAAGTGCGTGCCCGTGGCGGGGAGTTGTTCGTCTTCGCCGACGAGGAGGTAGCGATCGAGCAGACTGAAGGGATGCGTGTCCTGCGTTTACCGCATGTCGATGAGGCGCTGGCGCCGATCCTTTACACCTTACCGCTACAGTTGCTGTCCTACCACGTGGCGGTGCTCAAGGGCACCGACGTCGATCAGCCGCGCAATCTGGCCAAGTCGGTGACGGTGGAGTAGGAGGGAAAGCATCCACTGAATCGAGGTAACGCCAGATGCCTCCACCGGGGCCTCGGAGCGCATTATCACACGGGGCGTCCTGAAGTCTCCGAGGCTTTCGACAAAAGTGTGCAATTTTGCTCAGACAACGTGCTCGCCGCGGGTCAGCATGCAAGTTCAGGGTACCTTGAATCGTTGTCGAAGTGCCCTGCCCCAATACTCCCGGCACGCGCCCAGCTGGGGCCTGTGGAACAAAGCGTTGCGTGTCGGACCCGGTCAGGAGCCTGCACATGGAGCCCCAAGCGCCGAATATCGACATCACAGCCGAGCCGCGGACATTGATGCGCGCACTCGGCGGTTACCGCGCGCCGCGCCTCGCGCGCAGCGTCCTGGAAATCATGGTCACGGTGATTCCCTTCATCTTCCTCTGGATACTGCTATGGGCCACCCTGAGCGCCGGCTACTGGCTTGGCCTGTTGCTTGCCGTACCCGCCGCAGGATTTCTCGTGCGCTTGTTCATGATCCAGCACGACTGCAGCCATGGGTCATTTTTCCGATCCAAAGGCGTCAATGACTGGGTCGGACGGGTTATCGGCGTGCTGACCCTGACCCCCTACGATTTCTGGCGCCACACCCATGCCCTCCATCATGCGAGCTCCGGCAATCTGGATCGCCCGCGTGTCGGCGGCATCGACACCCTGACCGTGCGCGAGTATCGGGCCCTACCCCGCGCGCAACGGCTCCGCTATCGCTTGTACCGGCACCCGCTGGTCCTGTTTGGTCTCGGCCCGGCGTACCTTTTCCTACTGGACTATCGCCTGCCATTTGGCTTCATGCGCGCGGGATGGATGCCCTGGCTGAGCACCATGGCCACCAATGCGGCGATCGTGGTTGTCGTCACCGCGATGATGTGGCTGGTCGGTGTGGGCACCTTTCTGCTCGTGCAACTGCCGATTACGCTTCTCGCCGCGTCGATCGGTGTCTGGCTCTTCTATGTCCAGCACCAGTTCGAGGGTACCTTCTGGGAGCACGACAGCGACTGGACTTTCCACGAGGCGGCGCTGCACGGTAGTTCGCACTATGATTTGCCGGGCGTGTTGCGCTGGTTCACCGCCAATATCGGGGTGCACCATGTCCATCACCTCTGCAGCCGTATCCCGTCATACCGGTTGCCCGAGGTGCTGCGAGACCATCCTGAACTCCGGGGTGTCGGCCGCCTCACGCTATGGCAAAGCCTCGAGTCGGCGCGGCTCATGCTTTGGGACGAGGACAAGCGACGCCTGGTCTCCTGGGGAGAGGTGCGTACAGTTGCCGCCGACCGGGAATGACAACGCTGTCGCATGCATCACCCGAGCCACAGCCCCTAGCGTTGAGATACGCAGGGTCAGGGCTCGATGTGCGGCTGATCGTGCAGGACGGCATTCAGCAATGAACTGTGGACTTCGATCCCACCATTGTAGGAAATGAAACCAAGTTTACGAAATTTGTTCATGAAGAAGCTGACGCGTGCCCGTGTTGTCCCGATCATCTGGGCCAGCGTCTCCTGACTGATATTTGCGATCATCAGCTCCGGTTTGCCTTCCTGACCGAAATTCGCCAAGAGCAGCAGCGTTCGGGCAAGACGCTTTTCGCTGGAGTTGAAGAGCTGATCGACAAGGTCCGCCTCTACGCGGATGGCACGGCTCAGCAGATGGGCAATAAACAGTTCGGAAAACGCGGGGTCCTCATGGATCAGGCGGAGAATTGCCGCTTTTTCCAGCCGCACAATGACCGCATCCGTGATGGCCGAGACCGTCGAAATACGCTGCGACTGGCCGGCGAGACATCCTTCACCAAAGAAGTCATGCTCTCCGAGCATTGCCACAACGGCTTCCTTGCCCTGCTCGGACACGACGCTTACCTTGACCTTGCCCCGTTGGATGAAAAAGACGGAATCAGCGGGTTCGCCCTGTGAAAAAATGATCTGCTCTTTGTGGTACTCACCAATGCTGTGGCCATCTCCGATCCTTGCGAGAAGCACTTTTGGATCGAATGTCAGCTGGTGTTTGGTGGCCATGAAACGACCTCCTTTCAGCAAGTCTTTAGATACACTACTAGCATACAGCCAAGCTAGAGTCGTGAGGTTGGGCCTAAAGAACCGTAGCAACGGGAGTCTGCTGGCTTCCACGACGCAAGGAAAAGCCGATGGCCGCACTGCACCTGGGCCTGGCCATGTGGGCCAATGCCGACTGGCGCGGTAGCCTCTACCCACCCCATGGTGGCCAGGAGAGCCGGCTCGCCGACTATGCGCGGGTGTTCGACGCCGTCGAGGGCAACACCACCTTCTACAGCGGGGCGCCCAAGGCCGAAACAGTCGCCTCTTGGGCCCGCCAGGCGCCAGCGGGTTTCCGGTTCTGTTTCAAGCTGCCCGCTACGCTGACTCATGAGCGACGTCTGTCGGATATCGACGCCGAGCTGGATATCTTTCTTTCTCGCCTGACGCCGTTGCATGACCGTCTTGGTCCCATCATGGTGCAACTGCCACGCGATTTCGGTGCGCGTGAATTGCCGCAGCTCGATCGGCTGCTGACACGTTGGCCTACCGAAATCCCCTGCGCCGTGGAGGTACGTCATAGTGATTTTTTCCACAAGGGGGCGGCGGAAGTTGCACTCAACCGGTTGTTGATAACTCATGGTGTGGATCGCGTGATGCTCGATGTGCGTCCATTGTTCTCCACACCCGCCGATGGGGATCCCAGGCTGGCCAAAGCCCAGAATGAAAAGCCGAAATGCCCATTACACGTGATTTCCACGGGCAATTACCCGCTGGTGCGCTTTATCGGCCACTTGGACGAAAGGATCAACGATGCGTATTTTGCTCCCTGGTGCCAACGTCTCGCCCTGTGGATAAATCAGGGGAAAACCCCTTTCCTGTTTGTGCACACCCCGGACAATCGCCAGGCTCCTCAGCTCGCACGCCGACTCTATGAACGACTCGCCCGCCAATGTCGCTTGCCGTCTCTCGCCCCTTTCTCGGGTGATGCCCAGTCCTTGCTGTTCTGATATCGGGAGTTCCCCCTGGCCATCAAGCGTATGATCGGATAGTTTTACCGCTCAGATACTGGCCATCCATCGATCTTGCTGGAAATGTACGTCATCCATGTACCTTTCCGTTGTGCCGGTATCCTGCTTCACCGACAGGGCATCGACCAAATGCCCAACGGTGAAGTCGCTGGCAGTGATCCTGCCTGGGATCCTGTCATGCCTTGATGGCGTCCTGCGATCCGGGGCTCCAAGGGCGTGGCAACAACAAGCACAAGCCGTCATCGCATCCGACCGATCGGTGACGACACGCAATCTCAAGGTGAAACATGTCGAAACTCTCCCATGCGCAATGGTCATCCCGACTGACCTTCATCCTCGCCGCTACCGGTTCCGCGGTCGGCCTGGGGAATATCTGGAAATTTCCTTATATGGTTGGCGATAGTGGCGGTGCCGCTTTCGTGCTCGTTTATTTGATCTGTATCGCGTTGATTGGTCTGCCGATTCTGATTGCCGAGTGGCTGTTGGGCCGGCGTGGTCAGAAGAACCCCATCAATACCATGGCCGACTTGGCCAAGCAGTCGGGACGTAACCGTGCCTGGGTGCTGGTAGGCGTCAGCGGGGTCCTGGGGGCTTTCCTGATCCTGTCGTTCTACAGCGTGATCGGTGGCTGGTCGCTATCGTATACGCTGAGTTCGGTCACCGGGGCCTTCAGTGGCCAGGATGCCGACGGCATCGGGGAGCTGTTCAGCGGCATGCTGGCAAGCCCGGGGCAACTGCTGTTGTGGCACTCGGTATTCATGGGGCTGGTGATCTTCATCGTTGCCCGAGGGGTGACCAAGGGCCTGGAGGGAGCGGTGCGCACCCTGATGCCCGCGCTGGGGGTCCTGCTGCTGGTGCTGGTGGGTTACGGTATCGCCTCCGGCCATTTCGGCGAGACGCTGACCTTCATGTTCAACCCTGACTTGGGTGCCTTGAGCGGCGGTGTGGTGCTGGCGGCCATGGGGCAGGCCTTCTTCACCCTGTCGTTGGGTATGGGCATCATGATGGCCTACGGTTCCTATCTGGGGCAGGACGTGAATCTGCTTGCCACCGCGCGTACCGTCATCATCCTCGATACCCTGGTGGCGTTGGTCTCCGGTCTAGCGATCTTCCCCATTGTCTTCGCCAATGGCCTGGACGCTGGCGAAGGGCCCGGTCTGATTTTCGTCACGCTGCCGCTAGCCTTCGGTAACATGACAGGCGGGACGATCCTTGGCCTGATGTTCTTCCTGCTGCTGACATTCGCTGCGCTGACATCGGCGATTTCGTTGCTCGAGCCGGTGGTGGAGTTTGTGGAGGAACGCACCCCACTGTCGCGAGGGGGCTCCACAATGGTGGCCGGGATCGCCACTTGGGCGCTGGGCATTGCCGCTCTGCTATCGTTCAACGTCTGGAGCGAGGTGTCGATCGTTGGGCTGAATATCTTCGATTTCCTGGATACCCTGACCAGTAAGTTCCTGTTACCCCTGACGGGTCTCTCGGCCGTCGTCTTCGTCGCCTGGTGCCTGGACCGCCAGAGTGTCCGCCAGGAGCTGGCACTGGGTAGCACCGGCGAGATGTTATGGCACATCATTGCGCGCTATATTGCGCCGATTGGCGTGATCATCGTGTTTATCGGCAGTCTTTAGAAAGCGTCGAACGACCTTCCGAGCCCCGGCAATCCCGGGGCTCGTAAATAGGGCGCTCGATGCTTGCCCGGTGTGGGCGCCTACTCGAGCGCTATTGCATCAGCTCATCGTCGAGCTCGGCGATATCACGCTCCAGGCGCTTGAATTCGTTGTGCAATTCTATGCCACGCCGAGCTCTCAGGTAGCGCACGGCCGCGGACTTCTGGCGCTGCTTGTGCTCCAGTTCTTCCATGCTCATGAAAATGTCGAGAAGTTCGTTCTTGACCGAGGATACCTGTTCGACATTGCGCATGATCGACTCTCCTGTCATACGGTGAGTGCAGGTTCTTTTGCAGTTATCACGACACGTCACTATTTCACTATAACCCACTTGACAGAATGATGACGGCCAAGGCTTCAACTCTGGGTTCATCGATAATGTGACAATCGGCCCGCCAAGTGGGGCATACTGTTACCAATACGGTCTCGGAGCCGGCCGCCGTTCCGGTCATCGACGAAGCGTAAGTTATGCCATCATATAAGCAAGATACATGCCGTTAAGGAGCGAATAGTGAGTCGTGCCTTATTCGATGAGTTGAGAGGCCGCATGGAGCACTTCCGTCGCTCCGAGCAGAAGGTGGCGCGTTTCGTGCTGCGCAATCCCGATGAAGTCATTCATATGCGCATCGTCGACCTGGCGACCGAAGCCAAGGTCAGCGAGCCTACCGTGGTACGCTTCTGCCGGGCGCTGGGCTGCAACGGTTTCCAGGACTTCAAGCTCAAGCTTGCCCAGATGCTGGCTACGGGCAGCCAGTTCGCTCAATTCTCGATGAATGATAGCGACAGCGTTGCCGAATTCTCGCAAAGCATCTTCGATTCGACGGTGGGAACCCTGCTGTCGATACGCGATCGACTCGACAACGACGCCTTGAGCAAGGCCATCAACGCGTTGGCGATGGCCAATCGGGTCGAATTCTACGGCTTTGGCGCTTCGGGGGCGGTGGCCTTCGATGCCCAGCACAAGTTCTTTCGGCTGCAGATATCCACCTCGGCTTACGCCGACCCGCACATGCAGAACATGTCGGCGGTAACCCTGAAAAAGGGGGACGTGGTGGTAGCGATCTCCCAGACCGGTCGCACTCGGGCGTTAGTGGCTAGCGTGCGTCTGGCCCGCGAGGCCGGCGCCACGGTGATCGGCCTGTGTCCCAGCGGTTCGCCGCTGGCTGAGGAAGTGACCATGCCGCTGTATATCGATGTCCATGAGGATACCGAGATCTATACCCCGATGAGTTCGCGCATCGCCCACCTGGTACTGGTCGACGTGCTGGCGGTGGGAGTGGCCAAGACCCGCGGTCCCAAGCTAGCCGAACAGTTGAAGGCGGTGAAGAAGAGCCTGACGCCGCTGCGCTTTCCCGAGGCGGAAGACGAGCCTTGAAGCATTAAGCTGGAAGAGCGGCGCGTCGCGCCTGGAAGCTGTCGATAAGCTTGAAGCTGGAAGAGCGCCGCTTCGCGGCTGGAAGCTGGATGAAAACCCCTTGATGCTGGTATTGGTGGGAACATGCTAGCTTCTAGCTTCTAGCTTCTAGCTTCTAGCTTCTAGCTTCTAGCTTCTAGCTTCTAGCTTCTAGCTTCTAGCTTCTAGCTTCTAGCTTCTAGCTTCTAGCTTCTAGCTTCTAGCTTCCAGCTTCCAGCTTCCAGCTTCCAGCTTCCAGCTTCCAGCTTCCAGCTTCCAGCTTCCAGCTTCCAGCTTCCAGCTTCCAGCGTATGCGTCCGGTAAACACACCTTCCGCTGAGCCCCGACTTCGATGACGGTAGGTGTCCACCTATTCCTTAGTGGACACCTACCATGAGTGAGTTAAGCGTATGGGAGGCGCCTCGAAAGCGTCGC
>NZ_BMXS01000002.1 GCF_014651875.1 Litchfieldella qijiaojingensis | reverse complement strand
GCCCACGGGCGCTCCTACGGAGGACGGTGGCACTGCTTCTGTAGGAGCCGCCGTGGCGGCGATCCGGCCGTCGGGCCGGCTTGGGCGGCATGACCATCGCGCCCACGGGCGCTCCTACGAGGGACGGTGGCACAGCTTGTGTAGGAGCCGCCGTGGCGGCGATCCGGCCGCCAGGCCGGCCTGGCCCCCCGACTACAATTGCCCGCTAGCGCTGGAGATATGGTGATCGTCCATCTCGCGTTGCAGGCGCCGCTGCACGTCGCCGGGCGAACCGGTATACCGCGCAAGCAGATCGTAGGCCACCGGGATGACGAATAGCGTGAACAGTGTCGCCGCCGCTACGCCGCACAGAATCACGGTGCCGATCACCGTGCGCGTCTCGGCGCCGGCGCCGCCGGAGACGATCAGCGGAATCGAACCGGCCATGGTGGTCACGGCGGTCATCAGGATCGGCCGCAGGCGGGTCACCGAGGCGTCCACCAGGGCATCATGGAAGGCCATTCCCTGGTCGCGCAACTGGTTGGCGAACTCGACGATTAGGATGCCGTTCTTGGCCGCCAGACCGACCAGCATCACCAGCCCCACCTGGCTGTAGATGTTCAGCGACTGGCCGGTGACGTATAGCCCCAGCAACGCCCCGCTCATCGCCAGGGGCACGGTGAGCATGATCACCAGGGGGTGCACGAAGCTCTCGAACTGGGCCGCCAGCACCAGGAAAACCACCAGGGCCCCGAGCACCAACAGGAAGGTGGTGGCGCCGCTGGCCTCCTGGTAATCGCGAGAAGCGCCGGCGACGTCGGTCTGGGCTTCGGGCGGCAGCAGCTCGCTGGTGGTTCGCTCGAGGTAGTCGAGCGCTTCGCCGAGCGGGTAACCGTCGGCCAGGTTGGCTTCAATGGTGATCGCGCGCACCCGGTTGAAGCGGTTCAAGGTACTGGGGCCGGCGAAGTCGGTCAGCCTGATCAGGCTGGAAAGCGGAATCAACGCGTCGGAGCTGGCCGAGCGCACCTGGATGTTGTCCAGCGAACGTGGGCTGCGTTGAGTGTCGCGCTCGCCCTCGACGATCACCTCGTACTCCTCGCCGTCATCCACGTAACGGGTCACGTTGCGCCCGCCAAGCAGGGTCTCCAGGGTGCGTCCGATCTCGGTCACGGTAACGCCCAGCGTCGCAGCGCGTTGGTAGTCGATGTCCACCCGCAATTGCGGCTGCGTCTCGCGGTAGTCGCTATCGAGCCCGGTCAGGTGTGGATTGTCATCGCGGATATGGTCGAGCAGCCGGTCACGCCACGCTGCCAACTCCTCGTAGGTGCCGCCGCCCAGCACGAACTGCACCGGCTTCTGCACCCGCTGGCCGAAGCCCTGGCGCATTACCGGAAAGGCGGTGATCCCCGGCAGGCCGTTCAGCTTGGCGCGTACCTCGTCCATGATCTCCCATGCCGAGCGTCGGTCGCCCCAGTCGGCCAGGTTGACGATGGCGAAACCGTTGTTGAAATTCTCGATATTGCCGAAGCCGCGCGGGGCGCGGATCACCACACGTTCGATTTCCCCTTCTTCGACCATCGGCGCCAGGCGTGCCTCGATCTCGTTCATGTAGTCGACGATATAGTCATAGGTGGCGCCTTCCGGGCCGTTGACCAGGATGAAGAAGTTGCCGCGATCCTCTTGGGGGGTGTACTCGTCGGGCAGGCGGTCGGCGAGCCAGGCGGTGGCACCGACCAGGCCCAGAAACACCGCCAGCACCACCAGGCGCAGTTTCAGCGCTCTCAGCAGAGCCGCCCGGTAGACGCGCTGCGAGAGTTCCAGCAGCCACTGCACGGCACGCGCCAGCCACCCCTCATGCATGGCGGGGTCGAGGATCTTCGAGGCCATCATCGGCGTCAGGCTCAGCGCCAGCACACTGGAGATCGCCACTGCCGCAGCGAGTGTCAGGGCGAATTCCGAGAACAGTCGCCCGATATCGCCTTGCAGGAAACTCAGCGGCACGAACACCGCGATCAGCACCAACGTGGTGGCGATCACCGCGAAAGCGATCTGGCGGGTACCACGGAAGGCGGCAACCAGCGGGGGCTCGCCATATTCATGCATGCGCCGGTTGATGTTCTCGAGCACTACGATGGCATCGTCGACGATCAGGCCGATCGCCAGCACCAGCGCCAGCAGGGTCAGCAGATTGATCGAGAAGCCCAGCGCCGCCAGGGCGATGAAGGCGCCGACCAGGGCGATGGGCACGGTAACCGCCGGCACCAGCGTGGTGCGGAAGTTGCCCAGGAACATGAAGATCACCAGCACCACCAGGCCCATGGCGATGAACAAGGTGATCACCACCTGCTGGATGGCCCCGGAAACGAACACCGAGGCATCGAAGTTCATGCGCAGCTCCATGCCCTCGGGCAGGGTGGCCTGCAAGCGCTCCATCTCGGCGATCACGCCTTGCGAGAGTTCCAGTACGTTGGCGGTGGACTGCTTCATCATGCCCAGCCCGACCATTGGCACGCCGTTGGCGCGAAACAGCGTACGATCCTCCACCGTACCGATCTCGACCCGCGCCACGTCGCCCAGGCGCACCAGATAGCTGTCCTCGCCCCGGCTCAACGCCAGGCTGCGGAAGTCCTCGGGAGTGGCGAAGCCTCTGGGCAGGCGCACGATGAACTGGCGCTCACGCGATTCCAGGGAACCGCCGGGCAATTCGACGTTTTCGGCGCGCAGGGCGTCCTCGACATCGCCAACCGTCAGGCCCCGCGCCGCCAGGGCGTTGCGATCCAGCCAAATACGCATGGCGTACTCGCTGCCGCCGCCGACCCGTACCCGGGCCACGCCAGGCTGTACGGAAAAGCGGTCGACCAGGTGGCGGTTGGCGTAGTCGGTAAGCTCGGCGATCGTGTAGTCCTCGCCCGACAGGCTCAGCCACAACACCACGTCCTCGCTGCTGTCGGCCTTCTGCACCTCCGGCGGGTCAGCCTCGTCGGGGAGGTTGCGCCGGGCGCCCGAGATGCGATCGCGAATATCGTTGGCAGCGGCATCGATGTCCATCGCCAGGCTGAACTCGACGTCGATGCGCGAGCGGCCGTCCTCGCTCGACGAGGTGATCAGCTCGATGCCCTCGATTCCGGCAATACGATCCTCGAGCACCTGGGTGATGCGGGTTTCCACCACGCTGGCCGAGGCGCCGGGGTAGCGGGTGTCGATGCTGACGATCGGCGGGTCGATGGAAGGGTATTCCTGCAACGGCAGCCGCTGGAGCGCCAGCAAGCCGAAGGCGACGATCAGCGCCGCGATCACCGTAGCCAATACCGGGCGTTGAACGGAGATATCGGAAAGGCGCATCAGGCGTCACCCTGGGCCGGGACATCGGGGGAGGCTTGCTGGCGCTCTCGACGCAGGATGTCGCGCACCGCCGTTTCGTCGTCGGCGATGCCCAGCAGGGCCACATGCTCGCCGTCGCGGGCGCGCTGCACGCCATGGTGGACCACCAGTTCGCCGGCTTCCAGCCCGGCGAGAATCTCGACCTCGCCGACACGGCGTTCGCCGACTTCGACCCGGCGCCGTTCCAGGCGGTTGTCGTCGCTTTCGTCGATCACGAACAGATAGTGGCGCTCGCCGCTGGGCACCAGCACCGATTCGGGCACCACCAGAGCCTCGCGTGGGCGGCGTTGCAGCACTACCTCCATCAGCATGCCGGGGCGCAGGCGCAGGCGCAGGTCGTCGTTGGGCAGAATGGCGCGTACCGCCACGCTGCGGTCGACGGGGTCGACGCGGGTACCGATGCTGGCGATCTCTCCACTGAAGGTCTCGTCGGGATAGGCAGCGGTGCGGGCGGTCAAGCGCAGGCCCGGCTCCAGCGCGGCGAGATGCACCTCGGGCACCCGGAAGTCGAGCTTGACCACATCCAGCTTGTCCAGCGTCAGCAGTTCCATGCCCGGGGTGACCAGGCTGCCGGTGCTGATATTGCGAAACCCGATAATGCCGTCGAAGGGTGCGCGCAGACGATAGTCGGCCAGCCGTGCCTCGATCTCGTCGATCTCGGCCTCGACCTGGCGCAGTTGGGCCTGGCTGTCCTCGACGTCAGCTCGCGAACCCAGGTTGCGCTGTTGCAACTGGGTGGCCCGCGACAGTGCATTGCGGCGCTCGTCGCGCAGCGCCTGGACGGCGCGTAACTGCGCTTGCTCCTCGGCGTCCTCAAGGCGCACCAGCAACTGCCCGGCCTCGACCGCCTCGCCATCGTGGAAGTTCAGCTCGGTGACGATCTCGGTCATGGTCGCGGAAAGCGTCACGCTCTCGTCGGCGCGCAGCGTGCCCAGCGCCTCGAGCGGATCCGACCACTGGCTGAGCGCGGCGCGGGTGGCGATCACCGGGGTACGCTCCTGGGCCTGGACGCTGGGTGCCATCAGCCCCGCGCACACCAGCAGGACAGCGCTGAATAGCGGCCAGCAGACGCGCCGCCAGCAGCACGAAAAGGACGATGTGTGAATCATGATGTCTCGATGTCGGCGATGAAACGTTGGCGATGAAACGAAGAGCGGATCAGTCCCAGGTCCATAAGGCCACATTATCAGGCTAACGGCTGGGCATGGCTGACAATGTGACAAAAATCGGAAAATTCCCATGGCTTTACGAGAGTTGTACAGATGAAAAAAGTCTTTGCTGCATTGCGGTAGGGTGCCAGTGTCCAACCCGTTGATCAGCTTGTCATTCCCGTGTCTGAAAACTCCCTCAGCCTTCCTATGCAAGCATCAGTCATCCGACCCAGCGCAAGATAATCCTATAGCCCTGCAAGATCGTTACAGCGTAACTGGATTGTAACTACGATGCTGACTTCGGGAGCTGATTCCCGGGTGTGTCGGCTCCGGCCGGTCCCGGCCGGCTCTGGAAAGCAGTGGTTAACCAACTCAAGACGCAATGGAGAATCACAACATGAACAAGCTGATGAAGGGTATCGAGCGCTTCCTGCGCGAGGAAGAGGGCACCGAGGTCGTCGAATGGGCGCTGGTCGGTGGGCTGATCGTGGCTGTCGGGGCGGCGATCTTTGTGGCGATTGGAGACAACGTCGCGGAACTCCTAGGAGGCGTGAATGACGCGCTGGTTACAGGTGGGGGATCCACTGCGACCCCGTAGTAGCTAGTTAAGAAAAGCCCTTGAAGAGTCGCTGATAGGGAAATCGGCGTCTCTTTCTCCTCCAAGTATTAAGAACAAGGGGAAATCCATGCGCCATGAACTGCATCTGATTTCCGGTCTGGTCTTGCTGCTGATCTGGAGCGCGGCGACTTGGGATCTGCGTCAACGGCGTATCCCCAATGTGCTTGTCATGGCCGGGGCCGCAACAGGAATACTGCTGCAATGGATGCTGGCGGGATCCGGCGGTTTCCTGGCCACCATTTCCGGCCTGGCGGTAGGGCTTGGCATTCTGCTGCCCGGCTATCTGCTGGGTATGACCGGCGCAGGCGATGTCAAATTGATGGCGGCAGTGGGCACTTTTCTTGGCCCCTATCATGTCCTTCTCGCCGCATTGGCCAGCATTTTTGTCGGTGGCGTGATAGCCCTCGGTTTTGCCGCCAGCGCTCTGTTTTCAAGGAATTCTATCTCACCATGGGCCAGGTATGGGTTGATGGTCAAGACCCTGGTCACCACGGGAAGGCCGATCTATGCGGCGCCGGCTGAGGGTGAAGTAATGGGAAGGAAGTTTCCCTTTGCGGTGTCGATCGCGCTGGGGACCACGGGATTTCTTGCATGGCAGCTATGGCAGGGGACGCTGTAATAAGAGGGAAGAGGGAAGAGGGAAGAGGGAAGAAATAAGAAGTTAGAGATAAGAAGTTAAAGATAAGAAAACGCGAGTGGGGAAACCTGGGCAGAAGGAGCCTTGTCATGACATTGAGTCTCATCAAGCAGGATACGTCGCTGGAGTCGGGGAGCGGCAGGGTGTCGCGGCCGAGTACGGTGGCGGAGACCGGGCTCGATCTGCTCTATCTGGCGGACCTGCTCTCCAAGCAGCTTTACGAACATGGCGTGCTCGATCTGCATCAGTTGAGCCGGGGCAGTGCCTTGGCAGGATCGGTGGTCGAGGAGGTGTGCAACTTCCTGCGCGATGAGGGGCGCGCGGAAGTGCGCGGGGCTGGCGAACGCGGTGCGCTGCGCTTCGGGTTGACCGATCGCGGTCGCGCCGGGGCACTGGAGGCGCTGGGACGTGACGGCTATGCGGGGGTGGCGCCGGTCACGTTGGACGACTACACCCGGCAGGCCCAGGCCCAGGCGATGAGCGCGGTGGGGGCCGACCGTGAACGGGTGCATGAGGCCTTCGCCGATACGGTGATCACTGTCGGCCTGCTTGACCAACTGGGCCCGGCGTTGCATTCCGGGCGCGCCATGTTCCTTTATGGAGACCCCGGTACCGGCAAGAGTTTCATCTCGCGGCGACTGTCGCGGCTGTTGCCTGGCGAGGTGCTGGTGCCGTACGCCATCCTGGTCGCTGGCAAGGCGCTGCGCTGTTTCGACCCTGCCGTGCATGAGGCGATCGAGGGCGAAGACGACTCGCCACTGGCGCGTCTGTATCTCGAGAATGGCCACGACCCGCGTTACGTGCGCTGCCGGCGGCCTTGCGTGGTCACCGGCGGCGAATTGACCCTGGGCATGCTCGAGGTGCAGTACGACGCCGCCACGCATATCCATCATGCTCCGCTCCAGCTTCGCGCCAACAACGGCATGCTGGTGATCGACGACCTGGGCCGCCAGCGCATGGAACCCATGGAGCTGTTCAACCGCTGGATCGTGCCGATGGAAGAGCGTCACGACTACCTGACATTGAGCAACGGCCAGCACTTCCGCGTGCCTTTCGACGTGGCGCTGGTGTTCTCCACCAATCTCGAGCCGCTGTCGTTGGCCGACCCGGCCTTCCTGCGGCGTATCGGCTACAAGATCCGCTTCGAACCGCTGTCGCGTTACGACTACCTCACTATCTGGCAGCAGGAGTGCGACAAGCATGGGCTGGCCTTCGACGAAGTGCTGGCAAATCTCATGATCGACGAATGGCATGCCGTGTTCGACGTGCCGCTGCTGCCTTGCCACCCTCGCGACCTGATCGGCCTGGCCATGGACTATCTGCGCTATCAGGGGCAGATGGAGGGCGGGCTGTCGCGGGATGCCCTGGAGTGGGCCTGGCAGAACTACTTCGGAGAACTCGGTGACCCCGGGAGGGAAGCATCATGAACAAGAAAGGCATCGTGCTGATGTTGGGCGTCTCGCTGATGATGGCCACGGGGGCGGCCATGCTGGCCAAGACCTGGATGCAGGAGCAGAACGGCGAGGGCGATGACGAGAGCAACATGGCGAAAGTCGTGGTGGCCGCGCTGCAGATCCCCTTTGGGGAAACGGTGCAGGCGTCGGACCTGCGCATGCTGGAACTGCCACCGAATGCCGTTCCCGCGGGCAGCTTCTCGGACATCGAGAGCGTGGCCGGGCGGGTCAGCAACCAGGTGATCTACCCCGGCGAGATCGTTCTCGAGGGGCGGGTCGCCGAGCACTTGGGCGGAAGCGCCTTGGCCGCGGTGCTCGAGCACGGCAAGCGGGCGATGAGCGTGCGCGTAGACGACGTGGTCGGGGTGGCCGGCTTCCTGCTGCCGGGCAACAGGGTGGACGTGGTCTCGGCCAAGCGCAATGGCGACAACCGCAATGTCGCTTCGGAAACCATCCTGCGCAACATCAAGGTGCTGGCGGTGGACCAGATCGCCTCCCAGGAACGTGATGGGCCGGTGATCGTGCGCGCGGTGACGGTCGAGGTCGACCCGCGCCAGGCGGAGAAACTGGTCGAGGCGACCCAGGAGGGCAAGGTGCAGCTCACCCTGCGCAACCCGCTCGACACGGAAGAGGAAACGGGTGATTTCATGACCGCCCAGCGCTCCAACCTCGGCGTGGCCGAACCCGAACCACCCAAGCCGGCACCGTCACCCCAGGCCCGGGCCCCGGCACTGCGACAGGTGCACGTGATTCGTGGTACCCAGCAGAGCTCGGTCACTGTGCGTAACTGAGTTGTCCAGGCCGATGGCGATAACCATAAGCGATGAGTCAGCAGGGGAAACACGATGAACAGGCAAGCAGCAATCGGAAAATGGCTGGCGATAACCCTGGTGGTGCTGCTGGCAGCGTGTTGGGCGACGCTGGCCGAGGCCCAGGAGCGACGTGTCGCCATGCCCTACGAGGGGCGAGCGGTGTCGGTGGCGGTGCCGGTCAACAAGTCGCAGGTGCTGGAGTTTCCGCGCTCGGTGAAGATCCTCTCGGTGGGCAACCCCGATATTGCCGATATCGTGGTGGTGCGCTCGCGGCAAATCTATGTGCTGGGCAAGACCCTGGGCACCACCAACGTGGTGCTGTGGGACGAGTCCGAGCAGGTCCAGGGGATGCTCAATGTCGCCGTGACCCATGACCTGGAATCGCTGAAGAGCCACCTGCACGCCATGCTGCCCGGCGAGAACGTCCAGGTACGTTCGGCCCAGGATAGCATCGTGCTCAGCGGCGAGGTGTCGAGTGCCGAACGCATGGACACCGCCCTGCGGTTGGCCAACCGCTTCGCCACATCCAGCGAGGACGGCGGCGAGACGGTGCTCAATCTGATGCAGGTCGGTGGTGCCCAGCAGGTGATGCTCGACGTCAAGGTGGCGGAGGTCTCGCGCTCGCTGGTCAAGCGCCTGCAAGCCAACTTCAATGTCTTCAACGTCGGTTCTTCCTTGCGGATCGGTGGTGTGACCGGTGGGGCGACCTTCCCCGATGCCGAGTTTGACACCGGGGGAGGCTCGACGGGTCGGGTTCCGGTATTCAACGATTTTACACGTACCCCCATTGGGCCGGTGATCGACGAATTCGCTCCCAACACGCCGTCGATCGAGGACACCGGTATCTTCGCCAGCTACCAGCGCAGCGACTACCTGCTCAACCTGGTGCTCGACGCCGCCAATCGCGAAGGGGTGGCCAAGATCCTCGCCGAGCCCAATCTGACCACCCTTACCGGCCAGCAGGCCCAGTTCCTGGCCGGTGGCGAATTCCCGATTCCCGTGCCCCAGGGTGATGGCCAGGTGACCATCGAGTTCAAGGAGTTCGGCGTCGGCCTGCGTTTCGTGCCGGTGGTGCTGGATTCCGGCACCATCAATCTCAAGGTCGATGTCTCGGTCTCGGACCTGGTGCCCGCCAACAGCATACGTGTCGGGGCTGGCGACCAGGCAAGCGAACAGTTCTTCGTACCCGCGCTGGTCAAGCGCAGCGCCAGCTCCACAGTGGAACTCAACACCGGGCAGACCATCGCCATCGCCGGCATGCTCAACGAGAACCTGCGCGAGAACGTCTCCAAGTTTCCTGGGCTCGGCGACCTGCCGGTACTCGGCGTGCTGTTCCGCAGCCAGGAGTTCATCAAGGAGCAGACCGAACTGGTGATCTTCGTCACCCCGCGCCTGGCACGTTCGTTCGATACCCAACAGGTGCGACTGCCGACTGGTTCCTTCGTGGCGCCGAGCGATATCGAGTTCTACTTGCTGGGACGTTTCCATGCCCGTGGACCCGAGGACCAGCCACCGCCGCGCCGGGCCAGCAGTCTCGACATGGAGCTGATGTCCAGCCGTGACGACGGCGGTACCGAAGGGCGCTTCGGCCATGACCTCTGATCCACACAGCGCGGGAGACAGCCTCATGATGCCTTCATCATTTTTCCTGGCCGGTCGGTGCCCATCAAGTGTCACTCGTGGCCCTGGCTGCAGCCTCTGGAAACCGGCGGCGCTCGTTCTCGCTGGCCTGCTGCTTAGCGGCTGCGCGGCCAAGCCTGGCGCCGATCTGCCACAGTATGGCGACAGCGTGCGGCGCATGATCGAGCTGCAGACCTATGCGCCGGAAGAAGAGATCGACACGATGCGCGGCGACAAGCCAGCCGCAGCCATGGAAGCCTATCGCGCTCCCGCCGGCTCGGGACAGGCCAGGCAGGCGCCGGCGGCGCCCATGCCCTGAATGGCAAGCGAGCCGGGGGCGGGGCAGTGACGCCCCGCTGGACACCGCGGCTGACGAAAGGAAGCCAATCACAGGTGGGTGAAACGGCAATGCGTTATCGACTGGAAATACTACTGGCAGGAAGGGTACGGGACGAGCTGGGGTTCCTGGAGACGCTGTTGCGCAGCCAGAGTGACATCAACGTCACGACGCGGGTGATCGTCAATGGTCACGCCGACCCTCTCTACGGCGTCTCGCCGTTGCCCGATGCCCTGGTGCTGCTGGTCAGCGACCACTGGGAAGCCGAACTGTCGGCATTATGCGAGCGCCCGGCGGCGGAACGACCACCGTTGCTGGTAGTAGGACCCAAGGGCAATGTCGAGCTGATCCGGGTCGCCATGCGTGCCGGGGCGCGAGACTTCTTCTCGCCGCCGATCGATGACGGCGAGATCACCCAGTTCATCCGCCAATTGGCCCGCGATCGGCTCGCCGACCCCCTGCGGCAGGCGGCGCGCCTGACCGCGGTGGTCAATGCCAAGGGCGGCTCCGGGGCCAGTATGGTGGCGGCCAACCTGGCGCATATCCTGGCCGAGCGGGACCGGCGCAGTGTGTTAATGGATCTCGACGTGCAGTTCGGTTCGCTGCCGCTGTATTTCAATCTTTCCCCGCGCAACGGCCTGGTTGGGGCGCTGGAGGCAGCCGACAGCCTGGATGGCGTGGCGCTGGAAGGCTATGTGCAGACCCACGACAGCGGCCTCGACCTGCTCGCTTCCTCGCCCGAGGACATGGTGACCATCGCCGAGGTGCCGGAATCGCGGGTCGAGCTGCTGCTGCAGGTATTGGCCCAGAGCTACGACGAGGTGGTGGTCGACCTGCCGCGCTGGATCAGCGGCCCCACGGCCATGGTGCTGGAGCGCGCCGACCGCATCCTGGTGGTGATGGAGCAGAGCGTGACCCACCTGCGCGATGCGCAGCGGCTGCGCGACATCCTGCGTCACGAGCTGCACCTGTCGACTGCCAGCGTGATGCTGGTGGTGAACCGCTACGACAAGCGCAACGCCGTGGGGCTCGCGGATATCCGCGAGGCCTTGCCGGGGCTGCCGCTGCTGACACTGCCCAACGATTTTCGCCGCGTCAGTCACAGCATCAATGTGGGGGTCCCGCTGCGCGAGGCGGCGCGCAAGGCGCCGGTGACCCGCAAGCTGGTGGCGCTGGCGAAGGCATTGGACGACGACCCAGCGCAGGCGCGGGAGACCGCTCGCGGCAAATGGTCGCTGCTGGGCTGGGCCCGGCGAGATTGACAAGCGAACCGGCGAGAGCGACGCGATAAGAGGCGAGTCGAGCACAGATCCGAGGAGAGGCAGGCATGAGCTTACGTGAACGCTTTAACGGCAATGGCAACGGTAACGGCAATGGCACTGCCACTGCCAACGCGGCTTCCGCTGCCAATGGTGAAACATCGCGGCCCTCCTGGGGGCTGAAGACGAGCCGCGGCGCCGGGGAGGGTCTCTCCGCGGCCGAGCAGGAGTGCAAGCAGAAGCTGTTCCGCAAGCTGGTCAAGGTGCTCGACCTGTCGCTGCTGGGCTCGCTCGACGAGCGCGAGGCGCGGGTGCAGATCCAGCAGGTCTGCGAGTCGCTGATGAGCGAGGAGGCGCTGCCGTTCAACGCCGGCGTGCGCCAACGCATCGTCTCCGAGCTGCAGGACGAGGTACTGGGGCTGGGGCCGCTGGAAGCGCTGCTGGCCGACAAGTCGGTGTCGGACATCCTGGTCAACGGCACCGCGCCGATCTTCGTCGAGCGTAGCGGCAAACTGGAGCAGACCGTGCTGCGTTTCGACAGCGACCGCCACCTGATGACCATCATCGACCGAATCGTCTCTGGCGTGGGGCGACGCATCGATGAATCCTCGCCGATGGTCGACGCGCGCCTCAAGGACGGTTCGCGAGTCAACGCAGTGATCCCGCCGCTGGCGATCGACGGCCCGATGCTATCGATCCGGCGTTTCGCGGTCGAGCGGCTGACCGCCGAGAACCTGGTTGAGATCGGCACATTGACGCCGCAGGTCGCCCAGTTGCTGGAAATGGTGGTCAAGGCACGGCTCAATGTGCTGGTGTCGGGCGGCACCGGCGCCGGCAAGACCACCCTGCTCAATATCCTCTCGGGCTTCATTCCGCACCGCGAGCGCATCGTCACCATCGAGGACTCGGCGGAGCTGCAGTTGCAGCAGCCGCATATTGTGCGTCTGGAAACCCGGCCGCCCAATATCGAGGGGCGTGGCGAGGTGACCCAGCGCGACCTGGTGCGCAACAGCCTGCGCATGCGCCCGGACCGCATCATCGTCGGCGAGGTGCGCGGCAGCGAGGCCTTCGACATGCTGCAAGCGATGAACACCGGCCACGACGGCTCGCTGACCACCATTCACGCCAACACGCCGCGCGACGCCCTGACGCGCATCGAGAGCATGGTGGCGATGAGTGGCTTCCAGTTGCCGGCCAAGGCGCTGCGCTCACAGATCGCCTCGGCCATCGACGTGGTGCTGCAGGTCGAGCGCCAAGAGGACGGCAAGCGCCGGCTGGTCAGCGTGCAGGAGATCAACGGCCAGGAGGGCGACATCATCACCATGTCGGAGATCTTCCGCTTCGAGCGCGAAGGCATCGACGAAGAGGGTCGGGTCATCGGCCAGTTCATGGCCACCGGCGTGGTGCCCGGGTTCTACGACTACCTGCAGCGGCGCGGCATGGCGCCGGGGCTCGAGGTGTTCCAGATCGGTGGAGGCCAGCGGCCATGGAACTGAGCGCGCTGAACATCGAGCTCTCCGACGAGGTGATCTTCCTCGGCATGATCTTCATTGCCGCCTTCCTGCTGATCCAGAGCTTCATGGTGCCGGCCTTTGGCGAGAACCGCCAGGCACGCAAGCGCCTCAAGAAGCGCCTGCGCCATATCAACAGCGCCTCCAAACAGGGCCAGGTGTCGCTGATGCGGCAAAAGTACCTGGGCGAGCTCTCGACATTCGAGCGCATGCTGGAATCGCTGCCCGGCATGCAGCGGCTAGAGCGTCTGGTCGAGCAGGCCGGCAAAGAGACGCCTGCCTACCGCATCGTGCTTTACAGCGTATGCCTGGGGGGCATGGCCGGCGTGGCGGCGCTCTATCTGCTGCCGCATGCATTGCTTGGGGTGCTGATCGGGCTGGGGGTGGCCAGCATTCCCTTCATGCGCCTGAACATGGCGCGCAACCGCCGCTTGGCCAAGTTCGAGGAGCAATTGCCCGATGCGTTGATCATCATGGCGCGGGCGCTGCGTGCCGGCCACCCCTTCAGCGATGCCATGCGCCTGGTGGCCGAAGAGATGGCCGACCCCATCGCCGGTGAGTTTCGCACCACCTTCATGGAGATCAACTACGGCGGCGACGTGCGCACCGCCATGAACGGTTTGCTCGAGCGGGTGGAGAGCGTCACGGTGATGGTATTCGTGACTTCGGTGCTGATCCAGAAGGAGACCGGCGGCAACCTGGCCGAGCTGCTCGACGGGTTGGCGGCGGTGGTGCGCGACCGCTTCCGCTTCCACCGCAAGCTGCGAACGCTCTCGGCCCAAGGGAGGATGGCTGCCTGGATCCTGTCGCTGCTGCCCTTCGCCTTGGCTGGAGTGCTGACGGTGACCAATCCCACGTTCATTCCCATGCTCACCCAGGACCCCATCGGGCGGCAACTGATCATGGCAGCATTCGTGATGATGATCATCGGGATTTTCTGGATGCGCAAGATCGTGCGCATCGACGTCTGAGGAGGACCGCCAATGGACGCGCTGACCATGTTGTTGAACCAGCTTGATGAGTGGCTCGCCGACCCGGAAATGGTCCAGTTCGGCTTCTCGGTGCTGCTAGGGCTGACCATTTTCGCCCTGATGATCGCCCTGCTGTTGCTGGTGATGGGCCTGTCCGACCCCTTGCGCCGGCGCCTGCGTGGCCTGGAGGCCGAAGCCGCCACTGCTTCCGCTGGCGGCGGTGCGGGAAAGGCCACAGGATCGGGGGTCGGTCAGTGGCTGGGGCCGATGGGTGAGCGCCTGGTACCGAGCAAGGAAGAAGCCAGAAGCCGCATGGCCCAGCGCCTGCGGCGTGCCGGCAAGCGTTCGCCCGGTGCTGCGAGCGTGTTCTACGGTGCCCGGCTGGCGCTGACGGTGCTGCCGCCGCTGCTGCTGCTGACTCTGGTGATTCCCTTCACTCGTCTACCGCTTGGTGCCAGCCTGCTGATGCTGGTGGCCACGGCACTTGCCGGTTACCTGCTGCCGAGCCTATGGCTGGAGCGGGCGATCAAGCAACGTACGCGGGCGTTGCGCCGTGGCCTACCGGACGCGCTGGACCTGCTGGTGGTATGCACCGAGGCGGGGCTGGGGCTAGGTGCCGCCATTCAGCGTGTGGCGCAGGATCTCGAGGTCAGTCACCCGGAACTGGCCGACGAACTGCACCTGTTCAGCATGCAGACCCGGGCGGGAATGGACAGCAAGGCTGCCTTGCGCGACCTGGAGGAGCGCACCGGGGTCGAGGATATCCGCGGCCTGGTGACCACCCTGCTGCAGAGCATGCGCTTCGGCACCAGCATCGCCACCACGCTGCGCATCTATGCCGTGGAACTGCGTGACAAGCGCACCCAGGAGGCCGAGGAACAGGCCGCCAAGGTCAGCACCAAGATGTTGTTCCCGCTGATCTTCTGCGTCTTTCCCAGCTTCTTCGTGGTGGCCCTGGGGCCGCCGCTGCTGGGTGCGATGAGGGCGCTGGCCAGTTGAGAACAACGCAAACGAAGAACCAAAACGAATTACGAAAACAAGGTACCAGGGAGAATCCATCATGTTCTACCAGCACCGCACCACCTTACTGCTCAGCGCCGTGCTGTTTGGTGTGGCCCTGAGCGGCTGTGCCACCAACAACTCACGCCACGGCGCCTCGGATGCCTATGGCGCCCTCTACGACGGTGAGTCGACGGCGGTCTACAGCACCGCCTTCCCGGTGGCATCGCCGGCCGAGGCCTACCACAACGGCGATGCCGCGCTCAATGCCGGTGACGAGGACCGCGCACTGTTCGAATACCTGCGCGGTCTGCAACTGGAAAAATCGCCCCAGGCCGAGCCGCTCTACAAGATCGGCACCATCCACCATGGGCGAGGCAACTATCGCCTCGCCAGCCTGGCTTACCGCTGGGCGCAGGAACTCGAGCCGCAGCACGCGGGGGCAGGAACCGGGCTGGGCATCGTGCTGTTGCAGCAACGCCAGTACGAGCTGGCCGAGCAACAATTGCAGCCCATCGTCGCGCGCGGCAATGCCCCCTGGAAGGCCCACAACGCGCTGGGCATCATCGCCGACATGCGTGGCGAGCACGAACAGGCCGCCGAGCACTACCAGCAGGCTCTGCAGACCAACCCGCGTTCGGCCCAGGTGCTCAACAACCTGGGCTATTCGCGCTACCTGGCCGGTGACTGGCCGGGCGCCCGCCAGGCACTGCGTGAGGCGGTCAGCCATAACCCACGTTACGAGCTGGCCTGGCGCAACCTGGGGTTGGTGCACGCCCGCGAAGGCGATTACGAGTTCGCCATCGAGGCGGTGGCGCGCAACGGCGAGCGTGCCGAGGCCTACAACGACATCGGTTACATCTCGATGGTGGAAGGGCGCTACGACGAGGCGATGAACTTCTTCCAGGAAGCCATGCGCCTGTCGCCGGCCTATTACGTCACCGCCAGCCAGAATGCCCGTAACCTGGATATGGTGTTGCGGCGCAGCGGTGGCCAGTCGGCCAATTGATAGGATGACCAAGGGGAGGGGGCGAGATGAACATAGGACGCTCGCTGCGCAGGCAGAAAGGGTCGGAACTGGTGGAGTTCGCCATCTCGGCGGCCCTGCTATTCCTGCTGTTGTTCGGCATCATCGAGTTCAGTGTCGCGTTGTTCGACAAGTCGACCATGACTAATGCCACCCGCGAAGGGGCACGCAGCGGGATCCTGTTTCGGCCCGATCCGCGCCCCGACTTCGGAACTTATACCCTGCAGTGCGATACCGATGCCGTGAATCCGGAGAACGATGCTATCAGGGTGGCCGTCTGCGACTATGCCGAGCAGTTTCTGCTCTCGCTAGGCGGGCCGGCCGATATGACCATCGAAGTCCAGCGGTTCGATCGCAATGTCAACGGCAGCTTCGATGCCGGCGACGATCTGACGGTCAACGTCAATTATCCATACCAGTATCTGGTGCTGCCGGGATTCATCGAGTCCCTGGGCGGCGTGCTGGATATCACCTCCACCATCGTGATGCGGGCGGAATGATTATGAAAACACGACTCGCGACCACATCCCGGGGCCGGTTCGGCTCACCTCGACACCAGAGTGGCGTTTCCATGGTGCTGCTGGCGGTGGCACTGCTCATGCTACTGGCCTTCACCGCGCTGGCGGTGGACGGCAGCAACCTCTACGTGGCGCGCAACGAGTTGCACAATGCCGCCGATGCCGGGTCGCTGGCCGGTGCGCGCTTCCTCTACGAGGAGGATGGCAGCAGGGTCAACGACGGCAGCAACGGCGGCCCCAGTGCCAACCAGATCGCCACCGACGCGGCACAGGCTAACAATAGCCAGAATACGTCGGTCGAGGTGATCAGTGCGCTACGCGGCCACTGGAGTTTCGCCACCCGCACTTTCACTGCCAATGACTCCGTGGATCCGGTGGACCTCGACCGCAGTACTGCGGACCTGGATGCTGACCCCAATTTCATCAATGCCGTGGAGGTGGTCACCGCACGGCAGCAGACCAAGGTGGAAGCCTTCTTCGGCAGTCTCTTCGGTTTCGATGGCTACGAGGTTCAGGCGCGGGCGGTGGCCTATATCGGCTATGCCGGTTCGCTGCGCCCCGAGGATGTCGACCAACCGATCGCCATGTGCCGCGAGGCACTCGTCGATGGCGATGGCTACTCCTGCGATGTGGGGCGCTTCATTCCCGAAGGCGACCAGACCGGCGGCTGGACCAATTTCGAGCAGGGTGATGATGGGGCCGCCAATGCCGGTGAAATCAGGGATCTGGTGTGCGGCGATGGCAACCCTAATGAGCTGCACTTCGGGGAAGACATGACCACCAATAATGGCCAAGTGCAATCGGCATTCAAGGCATTGTATGACTGTTGGGTGGAAGAGACTGACAAGGAGCGCTTATGGAGCCTGACGTTGCCGGTGGTCGACTGTTCGAGCGGTATTGCACCCAGCAACAAGTTGGTTGGTGCGGTGAATCTCAATATTGCGTGGATCAACGATCAGGCCAACAATATCGATGCTCAGGCTCCGCAACGGATGGAGTTGCCGCCTGAGGATAGCGACGGTGTGTCACCCGGCACCTGGAGCAATGCCGACCCCAATGGCGTCACGCGCTGGGATGATTTCGTGGGTGCTATGAATATCAGAAACTCCGATGACACGTTGGCCAAGTGGAGCAGTGATCCCCAGGAAAGCGGCTGGCGCCAGAAAACGATCTACTTCCTGCCGAGTTGCAGCTATCACGAACCCAAGGGCCAGACGGGCGGGGAGAATTTCGGAATACTGGCCAGGATTCCGGTATTGGTGGACTGATTGGCTGTTACGAAAACTGCCATGTTGGCATACACAAGTGTGAAGCCGGCCCGTCATGATGACGGGCCGGTTGGCGTTGCGCTCACAAATATTGATTATGCGAATATCGATGGTGGGTGGGATGCGTCAATCTTTAAGCGGGAGTAGAGAGAACTCGGACGTAGCCGCGGTCAGGCGTTGCAATTGGGCTTTCTGCCTGAAAGAGGCGGCCTGGGTGGATGACGGCTCGGGCTGCTTGTTGGCCAGGCTCAGGCGGTAGCGAGAGGGCGGCTGGCCCACGTAACGCTGGAAGACCCGTGTGAAATAGGAGAGGTCGCGAAAGCCGACGGTAAAGCAGACATCGGTGATCGACACCTTGGGGTTGGCAAGCAGGCGCATGGCTTCGGCGATGCGCCGGTGCAGCAGGTATTCCTGGAAGGTGACACCGGTCAGGCGCTTGAACAGGCGGCTGAATTGAAAGGTGCTCAGGCCGCAGCTTTCCGCCACTTCCGCCTGCGCGATCTTGCGATGCAGGTTCTTGTCGAGAAAGGAAATGGCGCGGTCGAGCTGAGATTGCGCGTCGCCGGGGCTGGTGCAGCGCAGGCGTGCCTCGGGAGGGATCGCGTTCTGGATGTCCAGGGCGCGTCTCGAATCAGGGGCTTCGTCTGCGGGTATGGGCTGCTTGTTCTTGCCTGGCAACCTGACGCTGCGCAGGCTGGCGAACACTTCCAGAAAGCGCGGCATGTCGATGGGATGCACGAAGTAGTCCCAGACCCGGGAGCGGAAGGCCCAGACGGCCAGATGCTCCGAATGGGCCTGGGTGATCATCAGTAGCGGCACCGTGGCGACCCGCTGCTTGGTCTGGCGTAGATCCGCCAGCCCCTGGAGATCAGGGTAGTCGAACTGGAAACATGCCGCGATGGGTGGCCGGGCTTCCATGACCGGGATCGGATCTTGCCCCGCGAATACGAGCTCGACTCGGTAGCCATGCTGTCGCAGCGTTTCGATGTAGTCGTTATCGAAGGTTTCCTTGAGATTGCGTACCACAACAAGGACATAGTCATGCGTCTTCATCAAGAAGATCCCCCGCGGTTCCCTGTTCGTTAGGAAACACTGCATAAATGCCTGCGCGGGTAAATCGCTGCGTTGCGCGGTGCTCGGAAGCCTCACATATACCCCATATGCTCCGGTTCCTGTGCTCCGGGCGCCTTGCGCTTCACTCCGCTCGTCGATTTATGCAGCGCCTCCTTTTATTAGCTATTATTTATTTTTCTTTATTAACTTTTGGTTGTTTGTCGCTGAGGGCTGGTAGTGCCGAATTAGTGTTACGCTTATTGTGTACTTTTTTATCTATATGTGTAATTTTGTGTATTGTCTAGGCTAGGTACAGGAAAAATACCTAAGTACCAAACGACGTCATGCTTGCACAGGAGAGTTGGCTTCCTGCTTTCTACTGATGCTTACAGGATGTTACTTAAAGCGTAGTAGCTAACTTTACTTTTGCCAATGGCACGTCGTAAGCGTTCTCTCAGCGGAGCGTCCTACGAGCGACATGCCGCGGCTGGCGGATGCCTACCACTCTGGTAGAATCGCTGCCCTTTGCGACAATTCCGATGGTGACGCTGCATGCCCCCTCAACCCGACGTGGTCGTGATCGGTGCCGGTGCCGCTGGGCTGATGTGTGCACTCACGGCCGGTTATGCCGGCCGGCGTGTGCTGGTGCTCGACCATGCCAACAAGGCCGGCAAGAAGATCCTGATGTCCGGTGGCGGGCGTTGTAACTTCACCAACCTCAATACCACGCCTGCCAACTTCTTCTCCGCCAACCCTTCCTTCTGCATCTCGGCGCTCAAACGCTACCGTCCGGAGCACTTCGTCGAACTGGTCGAACGTCACGCCATCGAGTTCGTCGAGAAGGCGCCAGGGCAGTTGTTCTGTGCCGAGTCGGCCAAGGAAGTCGTTGCCATGCTGTTGACCGAGTGCGACTGGGCCGGGGTTGAGGTCAGCCTTGGTACCACGGTCGAAACACTCGAGCGTCATGGTGAAGGTATGCGCTTACACACGTCGCGGGGCCGTATCGAGACGGGGGCCGTGGTGGTGGCGACGGGTGGGCTGTCGATCCCGACCATGGGTGCCACGGGTTTCGGTTACGACATCGCCCGTCAGTTCGGGCTCGAGGTTACCGAGACGCGTGCCGCGCTGGTGCCCTTCACCCTGACTTCGAACTGGAAGGCGCGTGTCGCGGATCTGGCCGGGGTGGCATGCGATATCGCCGTGAGCAGCCTGCGCGATGGTGAGCGCCAGGGGCCGGGGCGCGATCGCCGTTACCGTGAGCCGCTGCTGTTCACCCACCGCGGGCTTTCCGGCCCGGGGATGCTGCAAATCTCCAGCTATTGGCAGCCTGGCGACGAGCTCGAGATCGACCTGTTGCCGGGGCTCGAGGTTTTCGAGGCGCTGGCAGTCGCGCGTCGCGACACCCCAAAGCGCAAGCTCTCGACGTGGCTGAGTGAGCGCTTACCCAAGCGCCTGGCCCAGGCGCTTGGCGAGTGGCATGGCGAAGACCCGCCGTTGGCCGAGCTTTCCAATACCCACCTGAAGGAATGGCAAGCACGCCTAACGCAATGGCGGGTCAAGCCCGCGGGTACCGAAGGTTGGCGTACCGCCGAAGTCACCATGGGCGGTGTCGATACCCGTGCAATCTCCTCGAAGACCTTCGCAGTCGATGGTCTCCCGCAACTGCGCTTCATCGGCGAGGTGCTCGACGTTACCGGCGAACTTGGCGGTTACAATTTTCAGTGGGCCTGGGCGTCGGGTGTGGCCTGCGGGCAGTCTTTGTGATGTTGCCGAGCGTTCAGAAAAGATAGCGCCCACCCGAGGCGATGATCACGACGAGTAACCCGAGGATCAGGTTGATGCCGACCAGGCGGCGGATGCGGCCGAGCTGCTCGCCACCGGAGGGCCAATCTTCCCGTTCCACGGCGCGGATGAGCTTGCGGTAGGGCGCGAAGTAGAGGTGCAGGAAGATCAGCATCATCACCACGCCCAACGTCATCATCAGGTGCACGTGTAGACCGACGCTCGCCATGCCGCCGAATACGGCGAAGGTCATCCACAGTCCACTGCCTAGCAGCACTATCACCGAGGCCCAGACCCAGGGAAAGAAGTGTTCGAAGACTCTTGCCCACAGTGTCAGCCGCGAGGGAGGTTCGAGCAGCCCGGCGGCGACCGGGCGCAGCGCCATGTAGGCGAAGAACATGCCCCCGACCCAAATGGTCGAGGCCAGCAGATGCAAGGCGATGGCGAGTGACATGGTGAGTCTCCAGTTCAGCGCTTGCCCAACAGGCGTTGGGCGCGGCGTAGCAACAATGCCCCGGACGCCACACGCCTGGCCAAGCGCAGCAACGAGCGAGGGTGCCTGGCGCCGCGCAGCAGCACGACGCCGCCGATGGCGAACAATGGCACCTTGAAACGCATCAGGCCGTGCCAGACGGCATCGATACCGCTGCTGGCCTCGCGCCAGCGACTCGACTCGACCAGCATGTCGATACGCTGCTGCTCGATGCGCAGTTCCAGCGCCGCCTTGTGCAGGGCACGTTGTCGGCGTGGCGAGAGGCGGGAAGAGCGGTCATGGCTCATCGCGTCTCTCCAGTATCTCGCGGTCGGTGGCGAGGTGTTTCAGGGTGCTCTTCAGCAACGTGGGGCGGCTGGCGAGCCGGCGGACCCACAACCCGAGACCGATGCCGCTGACGAGCAGCACACCAGCGGCAATGCCGATGGCCATCAACCGGTGGGTATCCCAGAAGATCACCACCAACAGTAGGGTAACCGCCGCCAGACCCAGCAGGATCAGTACCAGGCTGATACCGGCAAGCAGCAATAGCGAGACCAGTCGGGCACGCTCTTCCTCCAGCTCCAGCACGGCGAGACGCAAGCGTGTCTCGCCGGTCCTGACAAGGCTCGTGATCAGTCGCTTGGTGGCGATGAACAGGCGTTCCGCCGGTCCTTGGCGATCACTCATCAACGACGTCCGATCAGCATGCCGATTACTATGCCCACGGCGGCACCGATACCGACGCTGGTCCAGGGGTTTTCGTGAACGTATTTGTCGCAGGCATCAACCTGTTCGCGAACGCTGTCACGGGCTTCGCCGTAGAGCTTCTCGCCGCGTGCCTCGAGGCGTTCGCGGGTGTCATGCAGGCGTTGCTCGGCACGCTCGCGCAGTTCCTTGATGTTGCTGCGGGAATCGTCGGCGGTTGCCTTTACCAGCTCCTCGATGGTCTGGGAAAGATGACGCAGATCGGCCTTGAGCTGCTCGGTGCTGGCTTCGGTGCTGGACTTGCGGTTTGCCATTTGGGTCTTCCTCTGACGATGAATGACGCCCTCAGCATAGCAGCAGGAGGGGTCCAGATGGCAATGGGCATTAACGCCTTGCCTGGCTGCCGACGAAGAACGGATTCAAGCTGAAGCCCAGGCTCAGGCGATTGGTGCGGTGGTCATGGTCGATCAGGCTCTCGCCGAAGCCATAGTAGTACTGCACGTAGCCACGCACGTTGCCGAACAGCGGCCAGGAGTAGTCGAGTTGGGTACCCATGTTGCCGGCACTGGGGTTGCCGCGTACCAGCAGGCTGGCTTCGTGATCTTCGTGGAGACGACGGGCGATGGAGATATCGCCATAGCCCATGAAACGCTCGATGTCCGGGTTGTCGTCGTCACCTTCCGATTCCGGAATCCGCCAGTGCGGAGAGGCGCTTACCACCCAGTCGCCGCGCTGGAAGAGGCTCTCGACATAGATCCGGTTCCAACTGCGCGACAGGTCGGCGGAACGGCCATTGGACTGGTGGTTGAAGGCCACTCGATTCTGGGTGTTGGTCCAGCCGAACAGCGTCAAGTCGTTGTCGAAGCTGACGAAGACTTCTGGCTCGAAGTTGGTCTCGCGGAAGGGGGCCGAGTGATCGGAGTTGTAGGCCTGCCACCAGCTCCGTTGGGTATAGGCGAAGAACAGGTCGCCGTTGTCGCCGAACATGTCCTCGACCAGATTGAACTTGGCACTGAACTGGAACTTGACCTCGGCATTGTCGATGTCGCCGTTTTCCGAGATCTCGCTGAATGCCTCGCGGTTGGGGTTGGCATTGTAGCTCCAGGGCATCAAGTAATTGCGGCGATAGGTCGTGATCGCAAAGGGGTTGCGGCTCGATTCGCGCTCGAGCTCGCGGCGTTCCTCGGCTTCTTCCAGGGCCACACTGGCGGGGTCCTCTTCCAATTCCAGAACGGAATCGCTCGTGCTGGAGTCGGCGGCATCCTGGGCCAACTGGGCACGCAGCTCCCGCAGTTCGGTGGTCAACGCTTCGATTCGTGTCTCGATGGCTTCCCGCTCGTCCGGGGGCAACGCTTTCTGATCGTCCGTGTCTTGCGCCATGGCGTCGGATGTCAGCATGAAACCAAGCAAGACGAGCCCGTAGCCAATGACTGATTTAGCAGATGCCATGAACAACACCTTGAGGGTAAGAAGGCTAGTAGAAGCCGTTTCTACCACGCCGGTGCGGCAAGTCAATTGCCGAGTGAAAAGCTATGGTAAGTGATTGCCAACTGACCCTGGTAGCCTGACAATCGCCGCCAATGATATGAGGGATGAGGGGAACTCTGGAACGCCTGCGCGGGTCGGACACCGATGTTGCGTGATGCGTGTCATCCCCATCGGCGAAAGACAACGGAGCAGGTATCGGGAAAATGATCAGGCAGGAAGACCACCGGTGGCGGGTGGTGGCATGGCGCAAGGGCGCTGTATGGCTTGGGTTGTGGCTCTTGCTGGCCTTGGCCGGGGGGAGCGTGCAAGCTCAGGAGAGCGACTTGCCCGAGCTCGGCGAGGTGACCGAGCGGGTTCAGGCATTGCAGGCGGAAGAGACCCTGAATGAGTCGCAGACACGCGACCTGGAGGCACTGAACCGTACCGTGGCGGCCCTCGAGAGCCTCGAGGCCACGCAGCAGCGCCTGGCTGAATTGGACCAACGGATACAGCAGGCGCCCGAGGAGCTCCTGCGACTTGAGCGCGAGTTGTCGCGTCTGGAAGAGCAGCCTATCGACTGGTCGGCGGAGGGTCTCGATGGTTTGCCGATCGGCGAGCTGGAATCGCGTCTGCAAGAGTCACTAGCTACCCTGCAGCGCCTCCAGGACCAGCAAGCCGAGGTCAACGCCAGCCTGATCGCCACCCAAACGGTACCCGAGCGTGCCCAACAGTCGATCGCCGAGACCATGAAGCGCCTCGAGCGGTATCGACGCGAGATCGAGGAGCTCGAGCGAGGATCCACCCGTCCCGATGACCCGGCCCTGATGGCCCTGCGTGTCGAGCAACGACTCGCCGAGCAGGAGTTGCGCCTTTACCAGCAGGAACTGACCGGCAATACCCGCTTGCGTGAACTTGCCATGCAGCGGCGGGATCTGCTCACCCGCCAACTGAGCGAGGAAGAGGCCCGGCTTTCGGTCTTGCAGAGCGTGATCGACCGCCAGCGCCGCCTGCAGTCGGAACAAGCCATCGCCGACGCCGCGCGCGACGACCCGCTGATCGCGGCCGGTCATCCGGTAGTGCTGCGCGCCCAGCAGATCAACCACGACCTGAGCCTGGAACTGTTGCGGGCCACCGACCGCACCAACCACCTGGTTCGCCAGGGGATCGAGGTGCGCAGCGAACTCGATCGCGTGCGCCAGTTACAACGTAGCCTTACCGAGCAGATCGATGCCATTCGCGGCAGTCAGCTATTGTCACGGATCCTGCGCGAGCAGCAGCAGGCGCTGCCGCGGGTCGGTGTGCGGCGTGACCTGCAGGACGAGATCGCCGACCTGCGGCTCAAGCAGTTCGAACTGGGGCGGCAGCGCGAGAGCCTGCGCAATGCCGAGCGACTCGCCAATCAGCGCCTGGAGGAAGCCGGCGTGGAGGCTACCCCGGGGTTGAGCGAATCGCTGCAACGTCTCTATCATTCGCGCCGCGAGTTGGTCGACCAGCTCGAGCAGGAATATGGCGGCTTGCTCACGGCGGCGATCGACCTGCAACTCAACCAGCAACAACTGTTGGAGATCGGTCGCGAGTTGCGCGCCACCATCGACGAGCAGTTGTTCTGGGTCGCCAACGGGCGGCCGCTGGACATGGCCTGGTTGCGCCAGTTGCCGGCCACTTTCCGCCTGCACTTGACCGAGGGCGAATGGCGGGCCTCGTTGGCCAGCCTGTGGCAATGGCCACAGCCAGCGGCCGGGTGGGGAGTGCCGGTGGTGTTGCTTGCCGGGGCGCTGCTGGCATGGCGCCGGCGTATCGGCACCTATCTGGAAACCTTGCATGCCGAAGTCGGGCGGCTCAAACGCGACTCGCAGCGGCATACGCCACTGGCCATTGCCTTTAACATGCTGTTCGCGTTACCCGGCCCACTGGCCCTGGCGGGCACGGGTACGGCTCTGGTGCTTGGCGGTAGCGATTTCGCCGTGCCTTTGGGCAAGGCGTTGTGGCAACTGGCATTGGCCTGGGCGGTGATCGCATTCTGCCGTCGCTTGCTGGTCCGTGACGGGGTGGCCACCAAGCATTTCACCTGGCCGGTCGGCTATGCACTGCGCTTGCGCTGGTTGCTGCTCTGGCTGGGCGTGGCGCTGACACCGGTGCTGTTGATCGGCAACCTGAACCAGGGGGCCGGGGCCACCCTGGCCGAGCGTCCCGTGTCGCTGCTGCTGATGGCCGCAGGGCTGGTGGCGATGAGTGTGCTGATGATGCGTCTGATCCTCGCGCATATGCCCTTTTTCGGCGTCAAGTTGTTCCGTTTGGTGCTTGGTCTGGCGCTGGCCACGGTGCCGTTGGTGCTGTTGCTGCTGATCGCACTGGGCTTCGAATATACCGCGCTGAGCCTGCTGGGACGCTTCATCGTCACGCTGTACCTGCTGGGTCTGTGGGTACTGGTCGAGGCCACGGTGGTGCGCGGATTGGCGGTGGCGGCACGGCGACTGGCGTATCGGCGTGCCCTGGCGCGCCGTCGGGCCCAGGTGCAGGAAGGCGCCGAAGGTGGTCTGGAGGTAATCGAGGAGCCGCCGCTGGATATGGAGCAGGTCAATCAGCAGTCACTGCGACTGTCCAAGTTGATCCTGTTCATTGGCTTCAGTGTGGTGCTCTATCTGGTGTGGGCCGACCTGCTGGCGGTGCTTGGCTATCTCGATCAGGTGGCATTGTGGGAAAGTACGCGCGGTGAAGGCGAGGACGTGGTCGGCGCGGCGGTGAGCGTGGCCGATATCGTCACCGCGTTGGTGATCGTGGCCTTGACCCTGATGATGGCGCGCAACTTGCCGGGGTTGCTGGAGGTCATGGTGCTGTCTCGCCTGACCCTCAAGCAGGGCAGCGCCTACGCCATCACCTCTCTGCTTTCCTACACGATCGTCGGCACCGGCCTGGTGGTGTCGTTGGGAACCCTGGGTGTGTCGTGGGACAAGCTGCAATGGCTGGTCGCGGCGTTGGGTGTTGGCTTGGGCTTCGGGTTGCAGGAGATCTTCGCCAACTTCATCTCGGGGCTGATCATCCTTTTCGAGCGTCCCGTACGCATCGGCGACACCATCACCCTGGGCAACCTGCACGGCACGGTGAGCAAGATCCGTATCCGCGCCACCACCGTGACCGACTTCGATCGCAAGGAGATCATCATCCCCAACAAGACCTTCGTCACCGACCAACTGATCAACTGGTCGCTGTCGGACAACGTCACCCGGGTGGTACTCAACTTCGGTGTTGCCTATGGTTCGGACCTGGCCTTGGTGCATCGGCTGCTGCGCCAAGCCGCCGACGAGAACGCGCGGGTGCTGGCCGACCCCGAGCCGCAAGTGTTCTTCATGAGCTATGGCGAGAGCACTCTGAACTTCGAGCTGCGCATCTTCGTCAATACCCTGACCGACCGGCTCTATGCCGTCGACGAAGTCAACTTGAGAATCGACGAACTGTTCCGTGAGCACGGGGTGGAAATTGCCTTCAACCAGCTCGATGTGTGGCTGCATAATGCCCAGGGCCAGGCGGTGCAGGTGATGTCGAAGTCGGGCCCCAGTGCCGCCACCGGCACGAGAGGGGCCTGAGACCGTCAGTCGGTGGGTGCCGCCAGTCGACGGGCGTGCAGCAGGAACTCGCGGTTGCCGTCGCCGCCGCGCAACGGGCTCTCCGCCCAGTGCAGCACCGTGAAGCCGCATTCGTCGCAGCAGGTGCGGATGCGTGTTTCCACCTCGGCGTAGAGGCTTTCGTCGGTGACGATGCCGCGCTCGTTGACCTTCCCCGGTCCGACCTCGAACTGTGGCTTGACCAGCGACAGCAGCTCGCCACCCGTCGGCAGCAGGCGTGCCAGTTCGGGCAGGATCAGTGTCTGGGAGATGAAGGAGACATCCATCACCGCAATGTCGAGCCTTCCCGGCGCATGCCGGGCGAGTACTTGGCGCAGTCCGTCGTCGTCGGCCATTGCCCTGGCGTTGAGACCTTCCACGCCGGTCACGCGTGGGTCGCCACGTAGCTCGGGATCGAGCTGGCCATGGCCGACCTCGACGCCAACCACGTGCCGAGCCCCGTAGCGTAATGCGCAGTCGGTGAACCCCCCGGTGGACTGTCCCACGTCCAGCACCGTCTTGCCGTCCAGGCGCATGCCAAGCGTTTCCAGCAATGCCTCGAGCTTCAAGCCCGCCCGCGACACGTAGCGTTCCTCGGGATCCTCCATTACCGCAAGGTGGCTGTCATCGGGCAGTTTCTCGCCGGGCTTGGTCAGCACTCGGCCATCGTCTGCCAGGCTGACACGACCGTGGCGAATCAGCCGCTGGGCACGGGTGCGGGAGCGGGCCAGGCCCTGGGTGACAAGCAACTGGTCGAGTCGGGGCATGAGCGTCATGGATGGCTGCTGAATATGAAGCTCAACATTATAGCGATTGGAGAGTAGCGATGCTCTATTGGCGATCGGATGCTCAACTGGCCGAGGGCCTGATTCATTGCCGCGTGCCGTTCCCCGGGCCAGGATCGGCCTGAAGGTCCGAAGCCGGCACCCGGTCGACCCCCCAACTGCGATGGATATAGCCGATGACCCGGTCGAGCTCTTCCTGCGGCACATTGGCCAGTTCGCCATGCTCCAGTGGGTCATAGTGGAAGATGTAGAGTCGTGATGCGAACTGTTCGAACGGCAACGAGGCTTCACCGAAGCGTTCGCCATTGCCGGCGGTACTGACCTTGAGGCCGTCGCCCCAGTCCTGGCCGCTGTCGTTGTTGGGGTTGAAGAAGTAGGCGCGCATTACATCGCTGGGGTCGAGCGTGACCCGCAGCAGCGTAATGGCATGCCAGCCGATGAAACGGGCTGCGCTGTCGGTTACGGCAATGCCCGCTGGCTGAGGGTGTATCAGTGGTTGGTTGCCATTGTAGTAAGGGTGGTAACTGGCATAGAAATGGCGCAGAAAGTCCTCGAGTTCGTGCAGTTGGCCGGTGGCGACATCGACATTGATGCGAAAGCCGCGCCCGGACCACCAGCCATGGAATTCCGGGTTGACCCAGCGGTGAGGGTCGCCCTCGCGGCCCACGCAGCGGCGGCCCATCTCGGCATAGATACGGTCGAGATGCGGGACTACCAGCAGCGATACCGGATCGAGATCCATGGGTAACTCCTTGGACACGCCCGACAGGCTGGCCATCGAGGAGAGCGGCATACCCTCGAAGTGCATGATGATCTCGTCGTCACGCGCGGCCCAGGCGACCATCTGCAGCAGATAGTCGGGGTCGTTGTAGGCCCACATCGACAAGGCGCGCGCCGACTGGCAGGTGGGGTTGTTGCCCTGGCCCACACCCAGCGGCAGGCCGAGCATGCACAACACGCCTTCCAGCAGCCAGGCTTTGGGAGTCACGGCATCGCCATAGGCGAGTCGCAGGCGCAGTTGCGACCACTCCGAGAGCGGCAGGGCGACCTGGCGCCACATCGCCGGGGCGACCGGTGGCTGGTAGAGAATACCGCGCTCGAGCATCAATGCCAGGCCGTAGATGGCTTGGGCAGTGGCCGGATGTACCGCTTCCTCGATCAAGGCTTGGACCAGTTGGCGATAGCACAACAGGCAGTCGCGGCCGGTGCTCGAAAGGCCCAATGCCTCGGACAGCAAGTGGTCGCCCTGATCGAGCAGATAACGCAGCAGCACGGCGTGATAGGGCGATACCAGACCGGTGTCGTGCATGGCGCGGGCGAAGCCGGTTGCCTCGTACTGCAGGGCGCCGCTATCCATCGACTCCAGGCGATCGCGATAGACATCCACTCCAGGGTCTTCCCGGCAAGCCTGGGTGGCACCATACAGGCTGCTGATCAGGCGGTCGGCTCCCTGGCCGCTGGTGCCAAGGTCGATGTCGGGGTTGGTCCGGCAGATGGCGATCTGAGTGATCATGCGCTTGACCGGTTCCACTTGGATAGGACGCTGTTGCAGGATGCGCCATATCTCGTCAATCAGCCGGTCGATCACATGCTCGTAGCCGATTTCCTCGGCCAGATGCTTGAACAGGGCACGGGGCACTTGGGCCAGGCGACCCTGGGTCTCGCGCTCCGCTTCGCTGGGCGGCATGAACAACAGCTCCAGATTGATCGCCAGCACCTGGGTCAGATAGTGATGAGCCTGTTCGTCGGAAATCAGCGGATGACGATAGTCGCCATTGGCCACCGCCAGCATGCGCAGCTCGCTCAGGGCTTCGAGCACCACGGTGTCGGCATCAGCGCTCTTCAGCGAGTGGGTGGTCAAAGAGGGAATCAGGATATGCGGAAAGGCCCAGTCGGAACCGTTGAAGATACCCGCCGCTTCCAGGGATTCAGCGCGCGCTTGCAGGGCGGCGGCGCCACCGTCCTGCAGCAGCACGCGCCGGGCGGTGTCCAGCACCCGACGGATCTTGAGTGGTTTGGCGAAATCCTGGGCTTGCGCGAGGATCTCAGTGGCCTCGTCCAGCTTGGTCAGCAACATGTCCAACTTGCTGTCCTGGTTGTCATGTTGGCCGTCTTCGATAGTCACGCAGACTCCTTATCCCCTTGGGCTTAACCGGGGATTATACATAGAAGTCGAGTTCTTCCTGATGTTTCAGCAGGTCGCGCATGGTATGCGCATCGTCGCCAGTAAAGTAAACCAGCCCCCAGTGGGTGCCGAAGGCCGTACGCTTGGTGACGGTTTCTTCCAGCGGCCGAGTCAGCTCATGTGACTCGAAGTAGGGGTGATCCTCGGTTTCCTCGGGTATCTCCAGGCGGCTGACCACACGCCGGCGCGGATAGACCCCGAAGCAACCGGCATGGCACTTGGCATCCACCACTTCTCTGGGGAAGAAAGCCGTGATCTCTTCCTCGGTGGTCTTGGGGTCGAACGACAGAATCAGGCCCTGATAGGCATTGAAGCCGTAGGCGCGTTCGAGCAGTTCGAAAACCTTGAAGCCGGGTGGCCGGTAGGCGACCTCGCCGAAATACATCTCGCCGTCGCTGGTGACGAAGTATTCGGGATGGATGAAGCCGAAGTCGATATCGAAGGCCTTGATCAGTTTCTCGATCTGGGCGGTGATCTGCGGGCGGTATTGCTCCAGCTCCGGCGTTGCCGGTACGAACACCGAATAACCTAAGGTTACGTACTCGGAGATGTTCAGGAAGCGGATCTTGCCGTCATGAATCCAGGCTTCCACGGCGAATTCCCAGCCATCCAGATGCGATTCCATCAGCACCGGGAATTCCTCTTCGGGGATGGTATCCACCTCGTCGGGCGTGCGGATTACACGGTGACCCAGGCAGCCGGCCTTATCGAAGGCCTTGAGGTGAATCGGGTCGTTGGGATCGCCGTCGAGCTTGAGCAGCGTCTGGTTGACGCGCTTGAGAAAGCGGATGACGTCTCCTTTGTCATGCGCCTCCTCGAAGATTCCAACGCGAATCCCGCCGAGCTGGGCGCGACGTTTCATCAATGCCTTGTCGCGCAGCAGCAGCGCTTGACCGTAGAGGCGCGGGTTATCCAGCAACAGCGAGTTGATGGCTCCGGCCCACTCCACGGTTTCCTCGAACAGCGGGATGGCAACGTCCACGCCCATCTCCTGCAGTGTTTCGGCAATCTCCATGGAGCGGTCATTCAAGCGCTCGAAATTCCACGAGACGTAGGGGATGTCGTGCTGCTGGCAGTATTCTTCCGCCCACTCCGGGGCCACCACCACGTAACGGCGGTCGAAGTTCTCGGCGGCTTCGATGGCATTCAGGCTCCAGCCGAGCAGTGCGACATAGCCCTTGCTAGGATCCTTTTTCATGGTGGTTCCTCCCGATCGATGATTGAGTGGACTAACCGTACAGACTTAAGCATAGCGTAGATACCCTGGTGGCCTGCCAGGGGAGGGGCGCGGGCTTGCGAGGGTGAAGGGGCGCTGTTATAGTGCGCTCGCACTCGGGACAAGCTATTGCCGCAATAGTTCGTCGAGTGGCTCGGGCGGGATACAACCCTCCGAGACTGCGATGGTGGCCCTCGTCGGTCCTCCCGCAACGCGAAACCGCGAACCCCGCCAGGCCCGGAAGGGAGCAACGGTAGTGGTGGATGCGTGTGCCGGGATGTGGCTGTCGGGGGCCGCCTCCATTTCAACCCCCCCCCTGCGTTTCTTCTCCTGTTCGTCACGACGTGTCGAGCGTCCAGTAGTGCTAGCTCGTGACCGCTTCCATGTTCCGCGTTTCGAATGCCAGCTCGAAGAGGTAAGCGCGCATGCGCTCGTCGGCTGCTTGCTCCATGGCCAGGTCGAGCCAGAAGCTGGCCTGTGCGACTTGTGGGGCGACCGGCCGATAGTCCGGGTCGACCACTGCCGCCTGTGCCAGAGGAAGCCGGGCATCCAATGGGTGCAGGTCCAAGTGGCTATCATGGGCGGTGCGGGGATGCGCCGCGAGCCAGTCATATACTTGAGTGGCACTCCTGCCGGCTTGTGAGGGGTACAGGATGGCCGTTGTCGGCAGGGTGATGCCCCCCAGTAACGCCAGGTAGTTGGCGGTATGCTCGCAAGCCAGGTTCCAGCGATGGATGTCACGCTTTTCGACCGGCAGAAAGTGTCCACCGATGCAGTGCGCGACGGCATGGGCGATCAGGAAGCGCCGCGCGGCGGGGGGTAAGCTCGCGGTGAAGTGCGCATTGGCGAACACGTGGTGGCCGTCGGTCATTACGGTCGGGATCCGGCTGTCGATCACTGGCACCGGGATCAACGACGCGGCCAGTGGCCCGATGAACGGATGGCTTGCCAGCAGGGTGATGCGGTCGACTTCCCATGCTTGGCGTTGCTCGGCCTTCAGCAGTTGCTCGGCTGCCGTGGGAGCGCGTGGATGGGACGTCGTGCCGTCGTTGATCGGTAGTGTGATGAGGGGGCTCGGGGACATAGGGGACTCCTGGTAGCTGCCCGCCCTGATTTCCTGATCGGTGCATCAGGTAATAGGAGCTCGTACCGACAAGCACTTGCTTGACGACTTCACCCTGTCGGGCTGCTATTCTTTATTCCTTGCGTGGTAGCGACTTGGCCAGATGGCGGCCGGGTCGACACCGATCGCGCTTGCGATGATGCATTCACCTTTTGGCCACGGTCGGTCCAGGGCAACGGACAGGGTGGTGGCCTGCTTATAACCGTGATACGCGGCCAGCTTGCGTAGTGTCCAGCCGGCCTTGTGGACGGCCGCCACGATATCGGCGCGATGCCAATCCTGGGAGGCCGGTTTTTTTGGGCGCTTTTTTTCGTTCATGACGGAAAGGGTGCGATGACATGAAGCCCTATGCAATCACAAACAGCCTGTTTGTGCCATCAATATGCGACATTTCTTGATTGTATTTTCATTGACTGTGATATATCAACGGATTGGAGTCTGATGTGGCACATCAATCCGAAAAGTCCGAGGGCAGTGAGCTTCATGCGTGGGATATCGAGGCTTTCAGCCGGCGTCTCCGGCAGGCGATGGGAGGGCAATCGGCCTACTCCCTGGAGAGAAGGACTGGCATCGCACAGAGCCTGATAAGAAAATATTTGAGCGGTTCCTCTTCGCCGGGAGCCGACAAGTTGGTGGCGCTTGCCGGTGCGCTGCGGGTCCCGGTGGGTTGGCTGGCCGCTGGGGAGCCAATCATGCAGGGTATCGCGGAAGAAAGCGCGCCACCTGACCTCGGTGTGAAGGAAGTCGCCACTGAGGCTGTGCGACAGGAGGAGCGGGAGTATCGAGCCGATACCGTGCCCCAGGAGGGGGCGCCCACGATCGTCTATGCCCGTATGATGGAATCCCTGTTCGAGCACACCGACAGCGAAGAGCAGCGCGAATGGGTGTTGCAACGAGCCATCGATATCATCCGCGCTGCCTGCGAAGGCCGTCCGGCGCTGATGGCGGAACTAAGCAAGTCCGATCTGGAAAAAGCCGTGGCGCTGGCAGTGGCAGTGCTCAAGCGCTGCGAGTGAATCGGCCGGGTTCGCTTTTCGCCCATGCCGCCAGCCGCTAGAATGACGGGTTATGCATGGCGCCAGTCGGCGCTCGTCCACCCCGCAGCAAGGATCCCGTGTTGCATGAGCTATCAGGTACTGGCCCGCAAATGGCGGCCGCGCACCTTTCACGAGCTGGTCGGCCAAGAGCATGTCCAGCGTGCCTTGGTCAATGCGCTCGACCAAGGGCGGCTGCATCATGCCTACCTGTTCACCGGCACCCGTGGTGTGGGCAAGACCACCTTGGCGCGGATTCTCGCCAAATGCTTGAACTGCACCGCCAAGGGTGATGACGAGAGTGCCGTCACCTCGACCCCATGTGGCCAGTGCCAGAGCTGCCGGGCGATCGACGACGGTCGCTTCGTCGACCTGATCGAGGTCGATGCCGCTTCGCGCACCAAGGTCGAGGATACCCGCGAGCTGCTCGACAACGTCCAGTACGCACCGACCCAAGGGCGCTACAAGGTGTACCTCATTGACGAGGTGCACATGCTCTCCGGCCACAGTTTCAATGCGCTGCTCAAGACCCTGGAAGAGCCGCCACCGCATGTGAAATTCCTGCTTGCCACCACCGATCCGCAGAAGCTGCCGGTCACGGTGTTGTCGCGTTGTCTGCAGTTCACGCTCAAGAACATGCCACCCGAGCGCATCGTCGAGCATCTGAGCCGGGTGCTCGAAGCCGAAAACGTGGCCTTCGACGAGAGCGCCTTGTGGTTGCTGGGCAAGGCGGCCGATGGTTCCATGCGCGATGCCTTGAGTCTGACCGACCAGGCCATCGCCTTCGGGCAGGGCGAGGTACGCCATCGTGACGTGGCGGCGATGCTTGGGACCCTGGATCATCGCCACTTGCTGGCACTGGTCGAGGCCTTGGCCGAGGTCGATGCGGGGCGGGTGCTGGCCGAAGTCGCAAGCCTTGCCGAGCAGGGGCCGGACTTTGCCGGCGTGCTGGACGATCTGGTGGGGGTGTTGCACCGGCTGGCGATCGCCCAGATGGTGCCTGATGCGCTGGATAATGGCCATGGCGATCGCGATACGCTGCTGACCCTGGCGTCTCGCTTCACCGCCGAGGATATCCAGCTCTACTACCAGATCGGCTTGCAGGGGCGTGCCGACATGGAACATGCGCCAGATGCGCGCACGGCGCTGGAGATGACCCTGTTGCGCATGCTGGCCTTCCGCCCCCGGGGGGTACCCAAGCCGGCGCAGACGCCGCTGCCGCTGAAGGCAACGCCCACCCCTGCCAAAACCGCTACGACATCATCCTCCGAATCCGAATCCGAGCCTCCAGGCCAGAATGACGCGACTGAACCGCGTTCGGTGATGGAGAACGCGCCGCAGGCAGCGGAGGAGAACCCCGCTCCCGAGACGCTTGTCGCTGCGGAGCCAATGCCGGAACCTCCCCCCTGGGAAGGGCAACCGGAACCGGCAGCCAGCGAGATGCCTTCCCCCCACTGGGCCGCGGCGACGCCTGAAGTGGTCGAGACAACCCACCACAAAGGCGAGTTCGATCACGCCGCCTGGCTCGAATTGTTCAATAGCCTCGAATTGGGTGGGCTGACACGCAACCTGGCGGCGCATTGCGTGGTCGACAGGGATGACGGCGAAGCGCTGCAACTGCGTCTCGACCCATCGCAGGCAGCGATGAATGCCGAGGTGCATGTCGAGCGGATCCAGAAGGCGTTGGCGGCGGCGGGTGTCGAGCGGCGGTTGTCGATCGTCGCGGGCGAACTCCCGGCTGAGTACGAAACGCCCCGGACCCGTGCCGAGCGTCGGGCGGCGGAGCGGCATGCCCAGGCGGTCGAAGCCTTGCAGGATGATCCGCACATCCAGAAACTGCAGGAAGCTTTCGGTGCCCGTTTGCTCGAGAATACCGTGACGCCCCACGAATAGTTCCAATTATCTGTCGATCCATTGAGGTGACATCATGATGAAAGGTGGAATGGGCAACCTGATGAAGCAGGCCCAGGAAATGCAGGAGAAGATGCAGCGTGTCCAGGAAGAGGTCGCGCATGCTGAAGTGACCGGAGAAGCTGGCGCCGGCATGATCAAGGTGACCATGAATGGCCGCCATGATGTCAGCCGTGTCGAGATCGACCCCAGCGTCATGGAAGAAGACAAGGAACTGCTCGAGGACCTGCTGGCTGCTGCGGTCAACGATGCCGTGCGCAAGGTCGAGGCTAATTCCCGAGCCAAGATGGAAGAAGTGACCTCGGGCTTGAATTTGCCGCCTGGCTTTAAAATGCCTTTCTAGCGCTGCCGTGACTTACTGCACTCGCTTACGTTTCGCCTAGCGCTATCAAGAGACATTTTATGAGCTTCTCTCCTCTGGTCGATCGCCTGCTGGAAGCCTTGCGTGTGTTGCCCGGTGTCGGGCCCAAGACTGCGCAGCGCATGGCGCTGCATCTGTTGGAGCGCGACCGCGATGGCGGACGTCGCCTGGCCGAGGTCATGGCTCGGGCGCTCGAGGAGGTCGGGTATTGCCGGCGTTGCCGTACCCTGACCGAGGAAGAAGTGTGCGAATTATGCCGGAGTGCGCGCCGTGATGAGCGCTTGCTATGCGTGGTGGAGTCTCCTGCCGATATGCTGGCGATCGAGGATGCGGGCGGCTATCGAGGCCAGTATTTCGTCTTGCATGGCCACCTATCGCCCCTGGACGGTATCGGTCCCGAGGACATCGGTCTCGACCAGCTCGCCGCGCGGCTCGATGAAGGCGGGATCGAGGAAGTGATCCTCGCCACCAATCCCACCGTCGAAGGCGAAGCCACCGCTCACTATATCGCCGCGCAACTGGAAGGTAGCGACGTGCGCTTGTCACGGCTTGCCTATGGTGTGCCGATGGGCGGTGAACTCGAATACGTCGACGGAGGGACCTTGAGTCGGGCCTTCAACGGGCGCCTGCCATTTTCCACCGAGTGACGTTTTTTCATTACCAGAACAACCGGAAACCCAATGCCCTTGGACCCCGATATCCGCTGGATCGATACCCCCGACGCCCTTGATGCCGCATGTGCCGAGCTGGCCAAGGCCGATGTCTTGGCGATGGACACCGAGTTCTTCCGCGAGTCGACGTTTCATCCCGTGCCCGCGCTAGTTCAGCTCTACGCTGGAGGAGCGGTGTACCTGATCGACCCACAGGCGGTCGTGGCCACGCCGGCACTGCGTTCCTTGCTCGCTGAAGGGCCGCTGAAAATCTTGCATGCTTCCAGTGAGGACCTGGAGGTGGTCGCAGCCTGGGCGGGGGTCGCGGTATCGCCCCTGGTGGATACCCAGATTGGGCAAGCACTGCTGGGCGAGGACCCTGCGATGGGCTACCAGCGCCTGGTTGAGCACTGGACCGGCGAGACGTTGCCCAAGGAGGAGACCCGTTCCGATTGGTTGGAACGGCCACTTTCCGAAGCGCAACGCCGCTATGCGGCGTTGGATGTGGTCTATCTGCTGCAAGTCTGGCATACCCAGCGTGACGCTCTCGATGCCCAGGGGCGTCTGGCTTGGCTACGGGCAGATTGCGACGAATTGCAGGCACAGACCGTGCGCAATAGCGACAGTGATGAGCAGTGGTACCGCCGTCATCGTCAGTTATGGCGTCTCGAGCCACGCCAGATCGAAGCCTATCGGCGCCTGACCGCCTGGCGCGAGGCCGAAGCTCGTCGCCGCAACCGACCGCGTGGCTGGTTGATCAATGACAAGCTGTTGTACGCCATTGCCGAGCGAATGCCTGAAAATCGTTACGAGCTCGCCACGATCGAGGGATTGAAGCCAGCGGTGATCAAGCGCGAAGGCGATATGCTGTTGACCTTGGTGCGGCAGGCGCGTCACCTTGATGCCGACGAGCTTCCGGGGTCTTTGCCCTCACCCTTGAGCGGCCCTTTCAAGAAGCGACTCAAGGCGCTCAAGCGGGTGGTCAACCATGAAGCGGAACAGTTGGGTGTCGCACCGGAATTGCTGCTGCGACGCCGAGAGCTGGAAGCCATGGTCGCCGCCCATCTCGAATGTCGGGATCTGCCCTTGCCGAGTGGATGGCGCGGTGAGCGCTTGTCCACCTCTCTACAGGAAGCTCTCGATCAGGTGGAAGCCTCATGAGTGGAATGTCTTCAGACAAGTTGCTATGTGAAATCTTCAAGAGTCCACGCAAGGATGAAACGTACTTGTATGTGGACAAGCGCCGTGGGCTGGTGGACGTGCCGGAGGCATTGCTGGAACGTTTCGGCGATCCGCAGCCTGTTATGACCCTGATACTGACCGCCGAGAAGCGTCTTGCGCGTGCCAAGGCCGCGGACGTGATGGCGGCGATCGAGGACAAAGGCTATTACCTGCAGATGCCGCCAGCCAAGGACAGCTATCTGTTGGACCTGTATCGTACGCCGACCGAGAGTCGCTATTGAGATGCGCGAACGGTTTTGGGAACGCTTCTCGCTGGATGAATTGACTGAAGACGAGTGGGAAGCGTTGTGCGACGGTTGTGGCAAGTGCTGCCTTCTCAAGTTGGAAGATGAGGACAGCGGTGAGGTGGCGACACTCGATGTTGCTTGCCAGTTGCTGGATACGAAAAGTTGCCGCTGCAGCGATTACCCCAACCGCTTCGACAAGGTGCCGGGCTGCACCCGGCTGACGCCCGATCGGATCGACGAGTTCCGTTGGCTGCCCAAGACCTGCGCCTATCGCCGATTGCACGAAGGGCGTCGCCTGGCGTCTTGGCATCCTTTGATCTCCGGCGATCCCGCCAGTGTTCACCGTGCCGGTATCAGCGTTGCCAGCTATGCCGTGTCCGAGCTTGATATCCCCGAAGAGGAACTGGAGGAGCATATCATCGCGATTCTCCCCATCCGCGATTAGCCACCCCACTGGATTGGCGTCAGCCCTACCGGCGCATTAAGCGCTTCACCCGAACGGGACGTTTTCGTCGCTTATCTCTAGTACCGCACAATCAGCCTGATTTCCGATGGAGAATGTTCCTTCCGGTAGCGATGCTAACTGGGTCTGTAACTATTTGTTGAATTTTATTTCTCCGAATAGTCGAACTTGGACAGTTCTCAGGCGGTGCTTGGGAGAGGGCGACACTGAGGCTCTGGCTATGGAACGAATTTCGTGGGTGACGTTGGCTGTGGCGCTCGGCTGCCTGACCGCGGCGGGGGCCTGGGCGCAGGATGCTTCCTGGGATGAGGTGAATGGCTCCATCAGCGACGATGAGCTGGCGGATATCCTCGACGACTTGCCGCCGGATACGGATATTCTCGATGTCCTGCCGGCTCCCGCCGCTGGAGGTGGCGGCGGTGGCGGCTGCGGTGGTGGCGGCGGCGGTGTCATGGAAGATGGCGGCGGCTGCGAGGGTGGTTTCTTGGTAAGCGTGGCAGTCGAGGACGATGGCAGCCCCACTGGACACAATCCTGTCCCTGACGATTCCGACGGTGGTATGACACCTGTTGGCTCGAACGACGGTGGCGGCAACGATGGTGGCGGCACTGGTGGTTCCGGCGGTGGTGGCACTGGCGGCTCTGGCGGGGGCAATAGTGGCGGTGATGGTGGTGGCTCCAACGGTGGAAGCGGCGGCGATTCGGATGGCGGTGGCTCCGGGGGTGGCAGCGATGGCGGTTCCGGAGGCGGATCGGACGGTGGGGGCACTGGCGGCGGCAGCGACGGAGGTTCCGGCGGTGACTCGAGCGGTGGCGGCTCAGGTGGCGGCAGTGACGGTGGTTCCGGCGGTGATTCTAGCGGTGGAGGCGCCGGGGGAGGTACGAATGGTGGTGCCGGCGGGGGGAGCTAATGCCCGCTGGCCATTTACCTATGCCATGTAACAGAGCACCCGGTCATGCGCCGGGTGCTTTTTTCATCTCATGCTGCGGGCTGCGGGCTACGAGCTGCGGGCTACGAGCTGCCAAGGCTCGCTGCTTTGGTTCATGTCTCGGCCAGTCCCAGTGCCCAAAGAATGAAGGCATCCTGACGGGCATTGTCACGCCAGGCCTTGAAGCGTCCGGAGGCACCACCGTGACCGGAAGTCATATCGGTGCGCAACAGCACCGGGCCTCGCGCGCTGCCCAATTCGATGAGTCGTGCATAGAGCTTGGCCGGTTCCCAGTAGGGGACACGCGAATCGTGCCAACTGCCCTGCAGGAATACGCTGGGGTAGGGCAGGGCCGCCAGGTTGTCCAACGGCGAATAGGCGCGGATACGTCGCCTCACCGTAGGCTCGTTGGGGTTGCCCCATTCGCTGTACTCGGCAGTGGTCAATGGCAGGTCGGGATTTTCCATGGTGCGCAGCACGTCGACGAAGGGCACGTCGAGTACGGCGGCACAGAAGGCCTCCGGGGCCAGGTTGAGGCTGGCGCCTACCAGCAGGCCGCCGGCGCTGGCCCCATAGGCGGCGATACGTTCGCCATCGGCCAGCCCGGCCTCGACCAGGGCATCGCGGGCAGCCAGAAAATCGCGGAAGCTGTTTTCCTTGTGTTCGAGTTTCCCTGCCAAGTACCAAGGCTCGCCGCGGTCGCCACCTCCGCGGACATGGGCTACCGCAAAGGCCACTCCACGTGCGAGAAGCTCCAGACGGGCCACCGAGAACCAGGGGTCGAGTACCTCGCCGTAGGCACCGTAACCGTACAATAGCGTGGGCAACGGTGCTTGACCGAGCCGGTCGGCAAGCGCCACCACCGAGACAGGAATGCGCTCGCCGTCATGCGCGGTTGCCCATAGCCGCTGGCATACGAGCTGCTCGGGCTGCAGGTCGCCGTGAATCGGCTGGACCTTGAGCAGGCGGCGTTCTCCGCTGTCGAGATCGTGCTCGATCCAGCGTACCGGCAGGGTGAACGACTCCTCGCGCAGGCGTAACTTGCGGGCATCGAAGTGTGGGGTGTCACCGAGCATCAGGCTACAAGGAGCCTCGGGCAGCGGCAGGCGCTCGTCGCGTACCGGACGGTGGCCTGCATCGAGTTCGATCACTCGCAGGTGAACCTGAGCCTGGTCATGGTCGCGTTCGGTGACCACCAGTCCCCAGTCGAAGGCATCCACGCCTTCCAGCGTTTGTTCGCGGCGATGGGCGATCAGTGGCTGCCAGTCTTCCGGGGCGGATTCACTGGCAGTGTCGAGCCGGAAGTGGGGGGCATTACGGTTATGCAGTACATAGAAGTACCCGGGGCGATGCTCGATGGCGTATTCCACGCCATTGCTCCGGGGAAGAAAACAGCGCGGTGGAGTGTCGGGCGCATGGGCGGGGATCAGGTGGCACTCCGAGGTGTCCTTGGATGCGGTCTCTATGATCAGCCAGGCGCGGGAGCGTGTCTTGCCCAGCCCGACCCAAAACTCCGGGTCGGGCTCATGGAAACTCTGCTTGGGTTCTTCGTCAGTGGCATCGATCCGCAGGCGCCACACGCTGTCGGGGCGCTGGGTCATGTCGTAGCGGGTAAACAGTAGGGTGCGGTTGTCTTCGGCCCAGGTCAGCTCAGAGCCGATCTCACCGAGCAATTTGCGTGGTTCTCCATCAGGCAGACGCTTGAGATACAGGTCGAAATATTCATCGCCTTGGGTATCCTCGGTCCAAGCCAGCCATTGTTCGTCGGGCGACATGGTCATGTCGCCGACTTCGAGGAAACGCTGCTCGGCGGCACGCGCCTGGAGGTCGAGAAAGCAGTGGGCCGAGGAGGGATCGTCGTTGGGATGTCGCCACCACACGGGGTAATCGGCGTCCGCGGCGGTCTCGCTCCAATAGGTATAGTGATCCAATGGTGTCGGCAGGCCGCTGACGGCCAACTCACGGCGTGCCAGATGGCCGTGGTACAGGGTTTCGACCAGCGGCTCCAGCGGGGCGAACCAGTGCTCGAAACGGGCATTGGCGGCGCCAAGAAACGCTTCGACCTGGGGATCGTCGCGTTGTTCGAGCCAGTGCCACTCCGGGTCGTCCGTGCGGCGGAATGATTCGACCGGGGACGTGTCGCGCGTGAGGGAGGCGTTGTCACTGGGCGGCTGTGCTTTCATGTGCTGCGGTGTACCATATTCATTGAAGTTCATTCGATGTCGTGCGTAAGTGATGGCGCACGCCAGGAGACATGCATGCTGATTTCCGATTCGATTCCGTTACTTTGGCTGATTTATGTCCTATTGTCGCTGGTAGTATTGGCCACTGGCTACTTGGGCATTCGTTTCCTGCCGCTGTTGCCGCGCTTGATGGTGACCGGCGTGGTGGCGGGCAGTCTGTGGATGCCGGCCCACTTCTCGCTGCCGTTGTTGGAAGAGGGGGAGTTCTACACTGGTCTGGCGCCGGCGGTGGTGGTAGCGGGAGTCGCCTTCCTGCAACACGATGGCGGCGCTTTTGCCATGGCCATGACGCTGTTGGCGATTGCGATGGTTATCGGAGCCGCAGCCGGTGGTGCTCTATGGTGGTTGTGGCGGCACCGTGGCGAATCCGACGAGTCGAACGAGGAACGAGCGCCGCGTCGTTCCGACAAGCCCGCGACCAACGGCAAGCGCCGTGAGCCGGTGATCGGTTAAGGGGAAATCATGCGCGTCATCGTAGGGGTAGGCTTGTGCTGCCTGATGCTGTTGTCCACGCCCGTGCTGGCCCAGTCAGCGGGGACCCCGGACCCCGATGTCCGCGTGATCTTCGATGTATCCGGGAGCATGAAGGACAACGACCCCGAGCGACTCAGCGCCAATGCCCTCGAGTTGCTGGTGGCCTTGTTGCCTTCCGGCGTACATGGCGGCGTGTGGACCTTCGGCGAAACGGTCGATAACGCGCTGCCGGTGGCGTCCGTCGATCCCCAGTGGCGTGAACGAGCGCTGGCGCTGACCCCGGCGCTCGCCGAGTATCAACAGTTCACCGATATCGAGGCGGCGATACGCGAAGCTGCCAATTCGCCGGAGAATGGGCAACGCCACCTGATACTGCTGACAGATGGCATGATCGATCTGCCCGCACGAGGGGGTGACAAGGCGGCCAGGGATGCCGAGTCGCGGCGCCGACTGCTCGATGAGCTGGCACCTGAGTTGGCCAAAGGTGATGTGGTCATCCATGCCATCGCCTTCTCGCCACAGGCCGATCTCGACCTGGTGGAACGGCTCGCACAGGAGACCGGTGGGCTGGCGACTCTGGTAGAAACCCCGGAAACCCTGCTGCGTGCCTTCCTGGGTATCACCGAGCGCATCTTCCCTGTCGACCAGCTACCGTTCGAAGAGGGGCGCTTCACCATCGACCCCGGTATCGATTCGTTCTCGGCACTGTTGTTCCACGATCCCGATACGCCACCCCTGACCTTGATCGATCCCGAAGGGCGTCGATACCGTGCGGACGAGTATCCCGAAGGCGCGCGCTGGCAGAGTGAGTCGCGCTTCGACCTGATCACGATTCCCTCCCCGCAGGAAGGGGAGTGGCGCGTGGAAGGCGAGTTCACTGACGATAGCCGGGTCAGCGTCGATTCCCCACTGGTACTGCGTACCTCGGAGTTGCCGACCACACTCTATATGGGATTTGGCTTGGCATTGTCCGCCTGGCTGGAGCGCAACGACATAGTGCTCGACACGGACGCACTACCCAGCGGTCTGCAGATGCGTGCCGAACTGCAGGATCCTCAAGGAGACGTGCGGTCAGCCGTGGCACTGGAGGAGAGCGAGGGACGCTTCGAGGGCATGCTTCCGGCCCCGAGATTGATCGGCAATGCTCGCCTGGTGATCGCAGCCATCAGTGATGCCTTCAATCGTCAGCGTGTCCAGGCCGTGAACGTGTTGCCAGCGATCAGTGCGCAACTCGACGGCGCCCGGCACCGGGTTATCCTGAATGCCGAGCATCCTCGCCTGGATGCCGACAATACGGTGCTGCATGCAGAGTTGCAGGGGGAGTCGCTGGAAGTGAACGTCGCGGACGCACGCCGTTGGCGAGTGGATCTGCCCAGCCTGGAACCCGATATCAGTGTGCCGTTGCTGCTCAGTGCGACCATTACGCTGGATGGTCAGATCCGCGAGATACGGTTGCCGCGACTGATGCTCAACCCTGGCGGAGAGATCACACTCGGCGAGGCGCGTATTGACGGCGCCAATGTGCAAACCCAACAGTTCCCCTCGGAAGCTGAACCCGAGGCGACGAAAGAGGAACTGGCGGATCGCCTGGTCTCGGCGATCAATGCCTTGCCGCGTCAGGCACAGTCGCTGTGGCGTGAGGCGCGGCCCGGTGTCGAGCGCTTGGCACGCGAACACGGCGATGATCCACGGCTATGGATCTTCGCGGGGATGGCGCTGCTGGTGCTGGTGGTGATCGGATTGTGGCACCGGATGGCGGTACGTCGCCGCCGTCGGCTCCGGCGTGTGGAGGAGCCGCATGTGTGAATTGTTGGGCATGAGTGCCAATGTGCCCACCGATATCTGCTTCAGCTTCACCGGCTTCCTGCATCGGGGCGGTGGCACCGGACCTCATCGTGATGGCTGGGGGATCGCCTTTTACGAAGAAGGCGGCTATCGCGACTTTCGCGACCCTCATCCATCGATGGGTTCACCGATCGCCCGACTGATCTGCGAATATCCCATCAAGTCTCATGTGGTGATCAGCCACATTCGCCAAGCCAACGTTGGCCAGGTGCGCCTGGCCAATACTCACCCTTTCACCCGGGAAATGTGGGGGCGGCAGTGGTGCTATGCCCACAATGGCCAGCTCAGTGACTGGCAGACGCTGCCGCTGACTTTCTATCGGCCAGTGGGCGATACCGACAGTGAGCATGCCTTCTGTTTCCTGTTGGGCGAACTGCGGCGACGCTTCAGTGAACCGCCAGCGTCTCCCGAAAAGATGTGGCAATGCCTGCATGAGCTTTGTGAGCGGTTACGTGGGTTGGGAGTGTTCAACCTGTTGCTGTCCGATGGCCGCTATCTCTACGCCTATTGCTCGACCAAACTTGCGCATATTACTCGGCGGGCTCCCTTCGGCAAGGCCAAGCTCAGCGATGCCGAAATGAGCGTGAATTTCGCCGAACATACCACGCCCAATGACATCGTCTCGGTATTGGCGACCGAGCCGCTGACCGACAACGAGCGCTGGGTCCGCATGATGACCGGCGAGTTGCTGGTATGGCGGGATGGTGAGATCCAGGCGCGTTTGATGGGATGAAGGGCTTGGCTTGCGCTTCCGGTAAAGCCTCATACGCTTAAGAAAACGCTATATGAAGACTTGTGCGGGCTGGCAGGAGTCTTCCCATGTTGCCGTTAGCCTTAAGTTGCCTTGCAGAAGGGTTCAGTCGGGGGTTTAAATTGATCGTTTTAAAACTTCAAGAACCAATGCCGACGATACTGTCGCCACCGCGGAGATCAGCCCATGAGTGAGCACGCCACTGCCCCGGTCCTCACCGGCCAGCCTCTTGAGGGGCTCGATGAATATGCTTCGGTAATGGAGGTTTTCCACGCATCGGTCGCACGTTTCTCTGGCAAACCGGCTTTCACTTGCATGGGCCGGACCTTGACCTATGGCGATATCGACCGCCTATCCAGGCAGTTCGCCGCCTGGTTGCAACATGAAACCGATCTCGAGCCGGGGGATCGCATTGCCATCCAACTACCCAATGTGTTGCAGTTTCCGGTGGCGGTGTTCGGGGCCCTGCGCGCTGGCCTGGTGGTGGTCAATACCAACCCGCTCTACACCGAGCGCGAAATGGCGCACCAGTTCAAGGATTCGGGAGCCAAGGCAATCCTGATCCTGGCCAACATGGCCGGCAAGCTCGAAAAAGTGCTCGATCGCACCGAGATCAAGCACGTACTGGTCACCGAGCTTGGCGACATGCACGGCTTCCCCAAACGGCCGCTGATCAATGCCGTGGTCAAGCATGTCAAGAAGATGGTGCCGCCATACAAGCTGCCCACGGCGATACCGTTCCGTGATGCCCTGCGCAAGGGGAGTGGCCTGTCCCATCGTGACGTGCCGCGTGGTCCCGAGGATATTGCCGCCCTGCAGTACACGGGGGGAACTACCGGGCAGGCCAAGGGGGCGATGCTGACCCACCGCAATCTGGTGGCCAACATGCTGCAGGCCCGTGCGGCAATCGGCCCGGCCTTGAAGGACGGGGCCGAGACGATCATTGCTCCGTTGCCGGTCTATCACATCTACACTTTCACAGTGAATTGCCTGTTCATGATGGAAACCGGCAACCACTCGATCCTGATCACCAACCCGCGTGACCTGGACAACTTCGTCAAGGAACTCAAGGGGCTGCCATTCACCGGCTTCATCGGTTTGAATACTCTGTTCAATGCGCTGTGCAATCGCGACGATTTCAAGCAGCTCGACTTCTCCCACCTCAAGCTGACCATTTCCGGTGGTATGGCGTTGACCAAGGCCGCCGCCCAGCGCTGGGAAGAGATCACTGGCTGTCCGGTCGCCGAGGGTTATGGCATGACCGAGACCTCGCCAATCGTCACCTTCAACCCCATCGACGCCATCCAACTCGGCACCATCGGCAAGCCGGTGGCCGGAACGTCGGTAAAGACCATCGATGCCGAGGGTAATGACCTGCCATTGGGCGAACCGGGCGAGCTTTGCGTCAAGGGGCCACAGGTGATGAAGGGCTACTGGAATCTACCCGATGAAACCGCCAAGGCGTTGGATGCGGAGGGCTGGATTCGCACTGGCGATATCGCTGTGTTGCAGGAGGATGGCTATGTGCGAATCGTCGACCGCAAGAAGGACATGATCATCGTTTCCGGGTTCAACGTTTACCCCAACGAGATCGAGGATGTGGTGACCGGGCACCCGGACGTGGTCGAGGCGGCGGCAGTAGGCGTTCCCGACGACAATAGTGGCGAGGCGATCAAGCTGTTCGTGGTCTCACGCAATCGGGATCTGGATGCCGACACCCTGCGCGAGTGGTGCAAGAAGGAGCTGACTGGCTACAAAGTACCCAAGTATGTCGAGTTTCGCGATGAGTTGCCGAAGACCAATGTGGGCAAGGTGTTGCGTCGCGAATTGCGCGATACCCAACCGGGTGGAGCCTGAGCGGTGCTTTGATAGGGGCCACCTTGATTAGGCACGGCCTGTCACCAGGCGTTACAATGGCCTGCCCGTTCCAGGAGCTCTGGGGCGGGCAGGTTTCTTTGATCGTAAAGAGGAAGTCTTGAGCACCACCACTCGCCCCAAATCCGCCTCCGAGCTGTCTCGATTGCATGCCTTGCAAGCGCGCCTGGGCGATTGTCTGTTGCGTGATGCCCGGGAGCTCGAGCGCCGTCTAGCGGGGCTGAAGCGCCGTGCCAAGGACGGCAAGCCGGTGGATCGTGGCTTGGGAGAGATCGAGCGGCGTCTAGCGGATTCCCAGGCGTCGTTGGTGCGCCGCCAGGCATTGCCGGTGCGGCTCGAATATCCGCCTGAACTTCCCGTGGCCGAGCGTCGTGAGGAGATTCTCGCGGCCCTCCGCGAGCATCAGGTAGTGGTAGTGGCGGGTGAAACCGGCTCGGGAAAGACCACGCAGCTACCCAAACTGTGTCTGGAACTAGGACTAGGGCGGCGCGGGTTGATCGGTCACACCCAGCCGCGGCGGCTGGCGGCACGCTCGGTGGCCGCGCGCCTGTCCGAGGAACTGGCGGTTCCACTGGGCCAACAGGTCGGCTATCAGGTGCGGTTCACCGATCAGACCGGTGACGATACCTTGGTCAAGCTGATGACCGATGGCATCCTGCTTGCCGAGACCCAGCACGACCCCGATCTCAGCCGCTACGACGCGATCATTATCGACGAGGCTCACGAGCGCAGCCTCAACATCGATTTTCTGCTCGGTTACCTCAAGCGCCTCATCATGCGGCGTCCCGATCTCAAGATCCTGATCACGTCGGCGACCATCGACGTGGAACGTTTCGCCGCTCACTTCGGTTCCGCCCCCGGACGGCCGGCACCAGTGGTGCAGGTATCCGGCCGCACCTATCCGGTGGAGGTGCATTACCGGCCGCTATTGCGCGAGGAGGCCGACGAAGAGGACCGCACCCTGCAGGAGGGAATCCTGCATGCCGTGGAGGAGATCGAGGCCATCGAGCGCGAAAAGCGCTGGTTCCACGGCCCGCGCGACGTGTTGATCTTCTTGCCTGGCGAGCGCGAAATCCGTGAAACCGCCGATACCTTGCGTCGCGCCGATCTCAAGCAGACCGAGATTCTGCCGCTGTACGCGCGGCTGTCGAGTGCCGAACAGAATCGCGTCTTCCAGGCGCACACAGGGCGGCGTATCGTGCTGGCCACCAACGTTGCCGAGACCTCGCTTACCGTGCCGGGGATTCGCTATGTGATCGATCCGGGCCTGGTACGCATCAGTCGCTACAGCTACCGTGCCAAGGTCCAGCGCCTACCCATCGAACCGGTCAGCCAGGCCAGCGCCGACCAGCGCAAGGGTCGTTGCGGGCGTGTCGCCGACGGGCTGTGCATTCGCCTCTATAGCGAAGAGGATTTCCTCGCTCGACCCGAGTACACCGAACCCGAGATCCAGCGTACCAATCTGGCGTCGGTGATCTTGTCGATGCTGTCCCTGAAGCTTGGTGACATCGAGGACTTTCCGTTCATCGACGCCCCCGATTCACGATTCATCAAGGATGGTTTCCGCTTGCTGTTCGAGCTGGGAGCGGTGGACGACTGCCAGTCCTTGACCGTTACCGGCCGACGCCTGGCGCGGTTGCCCATCGATCCCCGGCTGGGGCGCATGGTACTGGCTGGCGCCGAGTCGGGCTGCCTGCGTGAGGTGCTGATCGTGGTATCAGCGTTGGCCGTGCAGGATCCTCGAGAGCGCCCAGCCGAAAAACGCCAGGCCGCTGACCAGGCTCACAAGCGCTGGGACGATCCGGACTCCGATTTCGTCGCCTGGTTGAATCTATGGCTTGGCTTCGAGATGGCTCGCGACGAGCTTTCCGGCAACCAGTTGCGGCGTTGGTGTCGCGAGCATTACCTCAACTACCTGCGCTTGCGCGAATGGCACGACACCTTCCGTCAGCTCAAGCAATTGCTGCGTGACATGGACATTACAGTGCCCGCGGCGCTGCCTTTGCCCGAGGATGACGAGCAGCGTGCCCGCAAGCTGCGTGAAAGTGGCGTCAAGTTGCACCAGGCGTTGCTTAGCGGGCTGCTGTCGAACATTGGTCAATTGCTCGAGAACCGTGAATATCTGGGGGCGCGCAATCGCAAGTTTCTCATTCATCCCGGGTCCGGGCTGGCCAAGAAATCTCCCAAGTGGGTCATGGCCGGTGAATTGGTCGAGACCTCGCGGCTGTTCGCCCGTCAGGTTGCCCGTATCGAGCCGCAATGGATCGAGCCGTTGGCCGGCCACTTGGTCAAGCGTTCTTACAGCGAGCCGCATTGGGAGATGAATCGCGCCCAGGTCGTGGCTTTCGAGCAGGTCACGCTGTTCGGGCTGCCGATCGTCAACCGGCGCAAGGTGAATTACGGTCCCATCGCTCCGCTGGAAGCGCGGGAAATCTTCATCCGGCGTGCCCTTGTCGAGGGTGAATACCGCACCCAGGCCGAGTTCTTCAGTCACAACCGGGCCTTGGTCGAGGAGGTCGAGGATCTCGAGGATCGTGCCCGCAAGCGTGACATCCTGGTCGACGAGGAGACGCTGTTCGATTTCTACGACCAGCGCCTGCCCGACGACATCGTCAATGGCAAGGGGTTCGAGCGTTGGCGCAAGCAAGCCGAGGCCGAGAACCCGGCTTTTCTCAAGTTCGACCGCGCGGCGCTGATGGCGCGCGAAGCCGAGGACGTAACCGCCGAGCAATACCCGGACGAACTGGTGCTGAACGGCGTGCGTTATCCGCTCAGCTACCACTTCCAGCCCGGCGCTTCCGACGACGGCGTGACCCTGACGGTACCGGCGGCGATGCTTTCCCAGTTGCCTGTGGCGCGGTTGGAGTGGCTGGTGCCGGGGGTGCTGCGCGAGAAATGCATCGCTCTGCTCAAGTCGCTGCCCAAATCGGTGCGCCGTCAGGTGGTGCCGATTCCCGATTGGGTCGACGCCGCGCTCGAGCGCCTGGTGCCGGACGATGTGCCGCTGACCGCGGCATTGGGGGAGTTCCTGCGAGTCAAGACTGGCTTGCGTCTTGCCCCCGACGACTGGCGCACCGAGCAACTCGAGCCGCACCTGATGATGAATCTGCGAGTGGTCGATCATGAAGGGCGTGTGCTGGGCGAGGGGCGCGATCCTGCTGAGCTCGAACGACGCTTCGCCAAGGCCGCCAGCGCTGGTGCTCGGGCGTTGAGCGAAGAGGTCGTGGCCGAGCGTGATCTCGATGACCTACCGCGGGCGGGACTACCCGAATCAAGGGTCACCACCCAGGCGGGGATCCGCGTCGAGGCATACCCGGCCCTGGCCGAGTCTTCCGAAGGCCTGGTGGTGGAGCTCTTCGAGCACCCCGACAAGGCGCGCGAAGCGCATCGCCATGGGATCAAGCGCCTTGCCATGCAGCGGTTGCCCGATCAGGTGCGACTATTGCAGCGCTTGCCAGGTCTCGAGCGCTGTGCGCTGCTGTTCACCAAGGTCGGTACCAAGCGCCAACTCGTCGATGATGTGGTCGAGGCCGTATTCCTGCGTGTGATCGCCACCGACCCCTTGCCACGTACGCCTCAGGCGCTCGACGAACGTCTCGATGAGCGGCGCGCGGAGCTGGTGCCGCATGGCGAATCGTTGGTCGCCACGCTCGAGAAGGCACTCGAGGGACACCTGGCGGTGACCAAGGCGTTGAAAGGCAATCTGAGCTTTGCGCTGGCGCTGGTATACAGTGACCTCAAGGCCCAGATGACGCGCTTGGTGCATCCCGGCTTTGTCGCCGAAGCCGGAGACTGGCTCGAGCATTATCCTCGTTATATGGAAGCGGCGATGATTCGACTGGAAAAGGCTCCCCGAGAACGCATGCGCGATCAGATGCTGATGCAGGAGGTCCAGGAGTTCGAAACGCGCCTTGCCGAACGTCGCGAGGCGAGCCGGCGCGCCGGAATGGAGGATCCACAATTGGTCGAATTCGGCTGGTGGATCGAGGAGTTGCGCGTGTCGCTGTTCGCTCAGCAACTCGGCACCTTGATGCCAGTATCAAGCAAGCGCCTGGAAAAGCGCTGGGCGGAGATCACCGGCCGTCGTTGAAGCGGCTGCGGGGATTGCCGATAAAGGATGCAAGGCGGAGATGAACCGCCACAGGGGGAACCATGACTCACGCGGTGATTACCGGCACTGGGCTCTACACACCGGAGCATGCCATCGACAATGCCGCTCTGGTGGAGGCCTTCAACACTTGGGTGGATGCTGAGAACGCCCGACATGCTTCGGCCATCGCCGCTGGCGAGCGCGAGCCGTTGGAATATTCCAGCACCGAGTTCATCGTCAAGGCATCGGGTATCCACAGCCGTTATGTACTGGATGCCGTGGGCATTCTCGATCCCGAGCGTATGCGCCCCCGCTTGCCACAACGCAGTAACGACGATCTCTCGATCCAGTGCGAGATGGGGCTCGCCGCCGCGCGTGACGCGCTGAGTCGCGCAGGCGTCGAAGCCGCGGACATCGATATGGTGATCGTCGCCTGTTCCAACCTGGAGCGGCCCTATCCAGCGATTGCCGTGGAACTCCAGGACGCGCTTGGGGCCAGCGGCCACGCCTTCGATATGAACGTCGCCTGCAGCTCGGCGACCTTCGCCATCGATATCGCCGCCAATGCGATTCGCGCAGGGAGTGTGCGGCGCGCCCTGGTGGTCAGCCCGGAGATCTGTTCAGCACACCTCAACTTCCGGGATCGCGACAGTCATTTCATCTTCGGCGATGCCTGTACTGCCGTGGTCATCGAAAACGCCGAACTGGCAACGGCCTCGTCGCGCTTCGAGATTCTCGGTACGCGCTTGGTGACTCGTTTCTCCCATGCCATTCGCAACAATGCCGGCTTTCTCAATCGTGTCACCGATAGTGACCCGTTGGCCGCAGACAAGCTATTCGTTCAGGAAGGTCGGCGGGTGTTCAAGGAGGTTTGCCCCATGGTGGCGACCTTGATCGACGAGCACTTGACGGCTTTGGGACTGTCCGGCTCCGAGCTGGCGCGGTTGTGGTTGCATCAGGCCAACCGCCATATGAATGACCTGATCGCGCGTCGCGTACTGGGTGGCGATCCGACCCCGGCGCAGGCGCCGGTCATTCTCGACCGTTATGCCAATACCAGTTCGGCGGGGTCCATCATCGCATTCCACCTGCATCGCGACGGCCTGCCGGCGGGGGCGCTCGGGGTGGTGTGTTCCTTTGGGGCTGGCTACAGTGCCGGCAGTGTCGTTGTGCGCAAGGTGTGACGCAAAAAGAAACGTTGAACAAGGTGAACTTGATGAGTGGCAAGGGAAGGCGTAAAGCCATGTCGTTAACCGGTGCCAGATGGCTGGGAGCGGGGCTGGTCCTGATGATGCTGGTGGGGTGTGCCGGTCAACAGGTCGTAGAGCCCAATCCCGACGACCCCTGGGAGGGCTTCAACCGCCGGGTCTTTGCTTTCAACGAAGCTCTCGATCGCGCGATCCTCAAACCCCTGGCGCAGGGATATGACTTCGTTACGCCGCAACCCGCGCAGACCGGAGTGGGGAACTTCTTTTCCAATCTGGGGGAAATTCGCACCGTGCTCAACAGTCTATTGCAAGGAAAGCCGGGCAATGCGGGAATCTCCGCCGGGCGTTTCGTCATCAACTCCACCGTCGGTATCGGCGGCCTGCTGGATTTTGCCACCCCCATGGGCATCAATGCCCGCGAAGAGGATTTCGGCCAGACGCTTGCCGTATGGGGGGCTGGCGAGGGACCCTATGTGGTGCTGCCGTTCTTCGGGCCGAGTACCGTTCGTGATGCGGCAGGATTACCTGTGGACATATATTCCTATCCGCTGACCTACGTGGAAGACGACCAAGTCCGTTATGGCCTTACCGCCTTGCGCGTGATCGACGCGCGTGCCGCTTTTTTCGAGCAAGAGGAGCTGATCCGAGGTGATCGGTACAGCTTCCTTCGAGACGCCTATCTTCAGCGGCGACGCTTCGAGGTCAACGATGGAAAACTGGGGGAAGACCCCTTTGCCGACGATGAGTTCGATTTTGACGATGACGCTTTTGCCGAGTGAGGCAGGGAGCAGATGGCCATGGCCAGTCCACGTGTGCTGATTGGGGTACTCGACCGTCCGGGACGCGAGCGCGATGCGCTGGCCGAAACCATTGCCAAGGGTAACTTCGCGGTAATCTCCGCCGAACGCGCCGAGGACCTGCCCGAAGAAACCGCGATGATCGTCGCGCACGCCCGTGCGGTTCCCAGCCATGAGTGGCCATCATTGACGGCGCACCGGCCGGCGTTGGTGGTCAGCGATTCGCGTCTCGACAGCGATCTGCTGAAGGCGGTGGACGCGGGCTTGGTCGACTACATCATCGAGCCGCTGCGGCATGGCGATATCCTGCGGCATATCATCGCCAAGGTCATCGAGAACCGCCATCTGGCGGAAGAGCACGCTCGCGATCGCGAGCGTCTCGCCGAACTCAACGAGAGCCTGGAAACCCATTTGGCGATGCTGCGTCTCGATCAGCAAGCCGGCGGGCATATCCAGCGCAAGATGTTGCCGCCTCGGCATCAAACGTTCGCTGGCGTGACCTGCGATTACTGGTTGGCCCCCTCTCTGTACCTGTCGGGTGACTTCCTCGATTTCCAGCGCTTCGACGATGACTTCAGCGTGTTCTATTTTGCCGATGTCTCGGGGCATGGCGCGTCGTCGGCCTTCGTCACAGTACTGCTCAAATACCTATGCAACCGCTGGTTGACCGAGTGGGAGGGCAAGGACCCTGAACGTTTACCGTCGCGCTGGCTGAGCGATCTCAATCGCGAACTGCTCGATACCGGCATCGGTAAGCATGCCACCTTGTTCGTAGGTGTCATTGATCACGAAGAACGCCGCTTGCACTATTCGCTGGGTGCTCAGTTGCCGATGCCCTTGCTGGTCGAGGATGGCAAGGTCAAGCGACTGGAAGGCGAGGGAATGCCGGTTGGACTGTTCCCCGGAGTGGAGTATCCTTGCCTCAGTTGTGCACTGCCGCAAAAATTCCGATTATGGTTGTGTTCGGATGGCGTGCTGGAGTGTCTGCCGGGCGATACGCTCGACATTCGGCTCAAGGAACTTGAGCGTCTGGTGCGGGACTGCGATGGCGTAGCCGCACTGAGGGAGAAGTTGGCACTGGGAGATGTCTTAGACAGTGAGGAGGATACTGTTGCAGGACATGCACCGGGTCATGATGAACTCCCGGATGATTTGACGATCATGACGTTGAGCGGATTCGAAGATGATGATGCATGAAGGACGGCTGAAGGCAGCATTCGACTCCGGTGTATTCGTCCTCAAGCTGTGCGGAGACGTACGCCTGACGCTGTGTGCGACGCTGGACAATCAGGCCCAGCGCTTGGCGAATACCCCAGGTCTGAGAGCAGTGATGATCGATCTGCGTGAGGCGACCAATGTCGACTCCACGGCGCTGGGCTTCCTGGCCAAGGTGGCCATGGCCGTGCAGGGGCGACTGGAACAGCCGCCGACCATCGTGGCCGATCACCCCGATGTACAACGCATGCTCGACGTGATGGGATTCTCCCACTATTTCACCCTCGTCGAGTCGCCTCTCACCGAACCCGCCGAACTGAACGAGTTGCCTCAAATACAGGCCGACGAAGCCGACATGCAGAAGCGCATCCTTGAAGCACATCGCATCCTGATGCGCATGAACGAACACAATCGCGAGCAGTTCCAGCCTTTGGTGGAGTTGCTCGAGGCCCAACAGCACGACCCGGTCCAGTGACCGGGTCGTCGTGTACTGGGGCTTAGCGACGCAGTTCGCCGAGCAGGGCTTCCAGCTTGCGCTGATCCTCCATGAACTTGCGGATGCCTTCGGCCAGTTTTTCGGTGGCCATGGCATCCTCGTTCATCTCCCAACGAAACTCGCTTTCGTCGTATGGCTCGGGTGGCGAGGTTTCGGCGTCGCCAGCCGGGGAAAGTTGCCGGGGCAGGACGTCCTGATCCTCGGCCAGTTCGGCCAGCAGCTTGGGTGAAATGGTCAGACGGTCGCAGCCGGCCAGAGCTTCGATCTCGCCACGGTTGCGGAAGCTTGCGCCCATTACCACCGTTTTGTAGCCGTGTCCCTTGTAGTGTTCGTAGATGCGTTTCACCGACTGCACTCCGGGGTCGTTGTCTCCGCTGAAGTCGGCATGCGGATCATGGGCCTTGTACCAGTCGAGAATGCGGCCGACGAAGGGCGAGATCAGGGTTACTCCGGCGTCGGCGCAGGCCTGTGCCTGTGTGAAGCTGAATAGCAGCGTCAGGTTGGTGCGAATTCCTTCGCGTTCGAGTTGCTGCGCGGCGCTGATACCCTCCCAGGTGGAGGCAATCTTGATCAGGATCCGCTCGCGCCCGACGCCTCGGCGTTCGTATCGCTCGATCAACGAGCGCGCTCGGGCCAGAGTCGCCTCGGTATCGAAGGACAGACGCGCGCTGACTTCGGTGGAGACGTAACCTGGCACCAGGTCGCTGATTTCACAACCGATTTCCACGGCAACGGAATCCACGGCATCACTGATGTCAGTGCTGTGACGGGCCAGCTCGGCGAGTCGAGCTCGGCGTTCTTCCTGTTGCGCCGCCTGGAGGATCAGTGACGGGTTGGTGGTGGCATCGGTGGGCTGGAAGCGGCGAATGGCCTCGATGTCGCCGGTATCGGCGACGACCGTCGTCATTGTCTTGAGCTGGGTCAGCTTGTCCTGGGCCATGGGCATCCTGTATGGGTCATGAACGAGATCTCCACTTTACCAAGCTGGCAGGGCACTGTGCATCACGCAGGGTAAGGAACATGCTTCAGCACCCGCGGTTGCCAGTGGAAGGCATCCGCGTCATATGATTCCACGTCGGGCTCGTTGCTTGGTTGTGCCGATTCGGCAGCGGCCGTAGTGGCGGTGAATCGTGCCGCGCACTCACCCATGCGCTTGGCTTCTTCCTCGAGCGTATGGGCGTTCCGGGAGGCCAACTCGACCAGCCGCGCATTGTCTTGCGTGACGCTTTCCATCTGGCTCATTGCCTGGTTGAGTTGTCCGATGCCCAGGTGTTGCTCTTGCGAGGCGTTGGCGATCTGTTCCATCAGGGTGCTGACTTCTTGAATGGCAAGGACGATGTCCTGCATGCCAGCGCTGGCACGAGCCGATAGCGCGTTGCCCTGTTCCGCACTGTTGCGGGAGGCGGCGATCAGTCCTCGGATCTGGTTGGCGGCATCGGCACTGCGCGATGCCAGTGTGCGTACCTCGCCGGCGACGACGGCGAAGCCTTTGCCTTGGTCGCCGGCGCGGGCGGCTTCGACCGAGGCATTGAGCGCAAGGATATTGGTCTGGAAGGCGATGTCGTCTATCAGGCCGATGATCTCGCCGATCTGCTTCGAGCGCTCATGGATCTCATCCATGGTATCGACGAACTCGCTGATGACGGTGTTTCCCTCGCGGGCCTGGAGTGCCGCATCCCCCGCCAGGCGATCGGCTTGGCGAGCGCTGTCAGCATTCCCCGCTACTGTCGTGGTCAGCTCATCCAGGCTGGCGGCGATCTGCTCCAGCGAAGCGGACTGCTGTTGGGTGCGTGATGACAGCTCCTGATTGCCCAGGGACATCTGTTGCGCACTGACCAGTACGTGATCGCTCCCCTCTCTCAGGCGTGCCACGAGTGTGGCCAGCGAACGCTGCATGGTGGCTAGTTCGTGGAATAGCTGACCAATCTCGTTGCTGCCTCGCTGCTCGATCGGGGCGGTAAGGTCGCCGGCCGAGATCGTCCGGAAGTGTTCGATGGCACGCCGCAGGGGACGGATGACGTTACGTGTCACTCCCCATAGCACCAGAGCCGCGATTACCAGGGACGCCACCATCGTGATGATAATGGAACCGCTCATCCACTCGCTGACGCGCGTGAAAGTGGCGGATAGACCGCGGCCACGGGCTGCCGAGGCGTCGAAGAACTCGTCAGCGCTGGCCATGAATGCTTGGCTCATCTCGCTGACCCGCGATTGTCCCGAGCGATAGGCACCGACGTCACCATCTTCGAGAACCAGCAGTTGCAGCGACAGTCCGGTGTTGAGCAGGGAATAAAAGCGTTGTTGCAGGGTTTCGATCGCGTCTTGCTGCTCTGCCTGAGCGGGAGTGTCGAGGAAGTGGGAAAAGGCCTCTTCGGCACTGGTCAGCAATGCCTTGGCCTGCTCGATCACCGGCTCTGGCCGGTCGAAGGAGGGCACGCGAATCAGCTCCGCGGCACGGTCCATTTCGACCCGAGCGCGCAGCATGTCGATATAGGCATGATTGAGCGCTCTGGCTTGTTCGACGTTGATCTGGTTGAGTGTGGCGAAGGCCTGATGGCTATAGTGGTTGGCATACAGACCCAAGCCGCCGATGCCTGCCAACATCAGGCTGAAGGCGGCCAGTACCAAGGTCCAGCTAACACGGATGGTCATATTGTCTAATTTTTTCATTGATTTCCCTGCCCCTGTTCCGAGTTTTAGCTCCCATCCACGGACAGCGGATGGAGGTCGATGCAAGCTGACGGCTCTCTGGTGACTTGACCGATCTGGCATGGCATCGACGGGAACAATCATTAGCAGGACTTTGTTGCATTTATCGGTCATTGCTTATGGTGGCAACTGTTTCGAACCTGCCGCAGGCGGTGAAATGGGGTATCATTAGCGTCCTATCTTTTTTCGCATTGATACGCAAGGAGGCTGTCTTGACGCTCAACGCTCGCCGCGTTGCATTACTGGTCGCCGCCAATACCGCCCTGGCTCCTTTCGCCATCGATGCCTATCTGCCGGCGATGCCGGCACTGGCCGATGCCGTGGGGGCAAGCATTCACCATACCGAGCTGTCGATCAGTGTGTTCCTGTTCGGTTTCGCCTTGGGGCAGTTGACCTGTGGGCCACTCTCCGATCGTGTGGGCCGCAAGCCGGTACTGTTCGGTGGGCTGTTGGTCTTTCTGGTCGCCAGTCTGGCGATCACTCAGGTCGGTTCGCTCCATGAGTTGTGGGCCTGGCGCTTCGTGCAGGCATTGGGCGGCGGCGCTTGCGTGGTCAACTCCGCGGCCATCGTGCGCGACTGCTTCAGCGGACGCGAAGCGGCCAAGGTGATGTCGACCATGGCGATGATCATGATGCTGGCGCCGTTGGCAGCTCCGGCGGTAGGCAGTGGCCTACTGTACCTGGCGGACTGGTGGCTGATCTTCGTTTTTCTGGCCTGTTACGCAGCCTTCCTGATATGGCTGTTGGGCACCCACCTGCCTGAAACCCGCGCCCCCGACCAGCCGACGGCCTCGCCGCGTCAAGTGGTTGCCAACTACCTGAGTGTCTTTCGTCATCGCGAGGCCATGGGCTATATCTGTGCCACGGCGATGTCGTTCGCCGGCCTGTTCGCCTTCATCACGGCTTCGCCGTTTCTGTATATCGAGCATTTTGGCCTGTCGCCGGCCATGTACCCACTGGTATTCGGTGTCAATGTGCTGGTGATGGCCTCGTCCAACCGTGTCAACATCTGGCTATTGCGTTGGCGCAGCCCTCAGCGGAACCTGCGCTTGGGGTTGGGCGTACAGTTGTTTGCGGCCATTGGGTTGGTGCTGTCAGTGGCGACCGGGCTGGAGTCGCTGTGGACCTTCGTGCCCCTGATCATGATGTTCACCGGCATGATCGGGTTGATCACGCCCAATGCCATCTCTTCCTTGCTCGATCACTTCAGTCACATGAGCGCTACTGCCACGGCGTTGCTGGGCAGCATCCAGTTTTCCTGCGGTGCCCTGGCGGGGGTGCTGGTGGGGGCATTCGAGATCGATAGCGCCTGGCCGACGGTGCTGACCATGCTGATGGTGGCGGTGCTGAGCAATGTTGGGGTACGCAAGCTGACCGGCAAGGCTTGGCATGCCGAGCAAGCCGGGGCCGATTGAGCGGTTAGCCACTGGCCTGAAGTGCCGTGCGTGAGGGTCTTTCAGGCTTGGGGGTGGCGGTATCGACATTCATGTCACGACTGTCATGAAGTTGTCATTTTCGTGCGGCATCGTGTGTCTCGCGAAGGTTGAACACTCTCATCGACAGGAGTTACCAGCATGAACCGCATCCTCAAGACCACCGCCATCGCCGCCGCCGTCATGGGCGTGGTGGGAGTCGCCCAGGCGCGTGAGCAGATTCGTATCGTCGGCTCCAGTACCGTCTATCCGTTTGCCAGCTACGTGGCCGAGGAGTTTGGCGCCACTACCGATTACCCGACTCCGGTCATCGAGTCCACTGGTTCGGGTGGCGGTCTGCGCCTGTTCTGTAACGGCGCGGGTGATGACACCCCGGATATCACCAATGCCTCGCGCCGCATGAAGCCCTCGGAGTTCGAGCGTTGCGCGGAAAATGGCGTGACCGATATCACCGAAGCGTTCATCGGTTATGACGGTATTGCCTTCGCCCAGTCCAATGCCAATGAGCAGATGAGTGTGACCCGCGAGCAGATTTTCCTCGCTCTGGCCGCTCAAGTGCCGGTGGACGGCGAGCTGGTCGATAACCCCTATACTCGCTGGAGCGAAATCGATCCGTCGCTGCCGGATCGCGAGATTGCCGTTTATGGCCCACCCACCACTTCCGGAACGCGTGATGCCTTCGAGGAATTGGTCATGGAAGCCGTCTCCGAGGACATGGAAGCCTACGGTGGCGAGGGCTATACCAACATCCGCGCCGATGGCGCCTACATCGATGCCGGCGAGAACGACAACCTGATCGTTCAGCGTCTGTCCGAGAACACCGAGGCGTTCGGCATCTTCGGCTACTCCTTCCTCGAGGAGAACGAAGATACCTTGGTCGGCTCCAGCATCGATGGCGTCGAACCGACTCCCGAAGCGATCGGTAGCGGCGAATATCCCGTGTCTCGCTCCATGTACTTCTACCTGAAGAACCAGCACGGCGACGACGTACCGGCAATGTATGAATACGCCAACCTGTTCATGAGCGAGCAGATGGTCGGCGATCTGGGCTACCTCAAGGGCATCGGCCTGATCCCGGCTCCGGAAGATCTGCGTGAGGAAGCACGCAATGCCGTCGCAAGCAAGGAACAGCTCGAACTGTCGGATCTGCAGTGAGAGTGGTGCGATAAACGCATGACGAGGCCGGCGGCACGGAGCTGCCGGCCCGCTTACGTTCCGGCCCGTCGATGAGCCGGATGTTGATTTCCGAGAGTTTCCTATGCAGACCAACCAACTTCTCCTGCTGTTCAGTGGCGTCTTGTTGCTGCTGGGTCTGATAGCCTTCTTCCTGGGGCGGGCCAAGGCGGCCCGTACGCGGGCCGCCGGTACCGCCATGTATGCCCAGCCTGACCAGTACGCCTGGTTTACGGTACTGGCCACAGCCGGCCCCGCTGTGGCAGTCGGGGCCCTGGGGGCCTTCGTCATGCTGCTGTTGGGCGCCGAGATCCCCACCCTCTACCTGCTGGCAGGTAGCCTAGTAGTGGCGGCGGTTGGCTTGGTGGTCGGCGTGAACCAGGTTCGTCCAGACTTCCACGCTCGCCAGGCAATCGAGCGAGTGATTCGCTTCATCCTGGCCGGGGCGGCGCTGATTTCCATCTTTACTACGTTCGGGATCCTGTTCTCGATCGTTTCCGAAGCCGTGCGTTTCTTCCAGATGCACAGCTTCTGGGGATTCATCACTGGAACCACCTGGAATCCCGGAGCGAGCTTCCTGGAAGCCGCAGGGCGTGCTGGTGATGCGGCCAGTACCGCCCAGTTCGGCTCGGTGCCGCTGTTTGCCGGCACTTTCATGATCACCTTGATCGCCATGCTGGTGGCGATCCCCGTCGGCCTGATGTCGGCCATCTACATGTCGGAGTTCGCTCCCGCCAACGTACGCACCCTGGCCAAGCCGGTGCTGGAGGTATTGGCGGGGATACCCACCGTGGTCTATGGCTTCTTCGCTGCCATTACCGTTGCCCCCGTCATCGTCACTGTCGCAGGTGCTGTGGGGCTCGAGGCATCATTCAACAACGCCCTGGCGCCGGGGATCGTGATGGGCATCATGATCATTCCGTTCATCTCTTCGCTGTCCGACGATGTCATCAACGCGGTGCCCGACAGCATGCGTCAGGGGGCGTTGGCGCTGGGCATGACCAAGGGCGAGACCATCAAGCACGTGGTGGTGCCGGCGGCACTGCCGGGGATCATCTCTGCTTCGCTGCTGGCGGTGTCGCGGGCGCTGGGTGAAACGATGATCGTGGTCATGGCGGCCGGCATGCGCCCCAACCTTACCGCCAACCCTCTGGAAGACATGACCACGGTGACGGTACGTATCGTCGCCGCCCTGACCGGTGACCAGGAGTTCGAGAGTGCCGAGACGCTATCGGCCTTCGCCTTGGGTCTGGTGCTGTTCGCGGTGACCCTGACGCTCAATCTGGTCTCGGTGATCATGATTCGCCGCTTCCGTGAGAAATACCGCACCAACAACCTGTGAGCGAGCGAGGTTCAAATAGGACAATGAGTCAATCCTTCGATGAGATCAGTGCTCAGCTCAAGCGTCGCCACCGCAAGTCGGCGCGACTCAAATGGCTGTCGATGGGAGCCTTGGGGCTGGCTGGCCTGTTCCTGGTGATTTTCTTTGCCGATATGCTGGGCAAGGGGTTGCCGGCCTTTCAGCAGGCCCAGATCCGGGTCGAGGTCACCTATAGCGAGCAATCGCAACAGCTACCGTTGGCGGCGGTAAACGAAGACGTCAGGGAACTGGTCAGCCGCGGCTGGCTGCGTACCCTGCCCATGATGATGCGCGATAACCCCGAACTGCTGGGATCGACTCGTCAGGAATGGGTTCTTGCCGACGGTCAGGTCGACCAGTATCTCAAGGGCCACTATACGCGCCTCAACGATCGCCAGCAGGCAGCGGTCGATGCTCTCGTCGAGGAAGGGCGGGCCGAGCTCAAGTTCAATACGACGTTCTTCACGCGCGGCGATTCCAAGATGCCGGAACTCGCCGGGATCATGTCGGCAGCGATGGGAACCGTGATGACGTTGCTGGTGACCTTGGCGGTCTCCTTTCCCATCGGCGTGATGACCGCCGTCTATCTCGAGGAGTTCGCACCCGACAACCGACTGACCCAGATCATCGAGATCAATATCAACAATCTGGCCGCGATACCCTCGATCCTTTTCGGTCTGCTGGGGCTGGCAATCTTCATCAGCTTCTTCGGTGTGCCTCGCTCTTCACCGTTGGTGGGTGGCTTGACCCTGGCGCTGATGACGTTACCGGTAATCATCATTTCCACGCGTACGGCGCTGCGTAGCGTTCCCGACAGTATCCGCCATGCGGCCTTCGGCGTCGGCTGCTCGCGCTGGCAGGTGGTTCGCGATCATGTGTTGCCGCTGGCGCTGCCCGGGATCATGACCGGTTCGATCATCGGCCTGGCCCAGGCCATGGGGGAAACGGCTCCCTTGATCATCGTCGGCATGGTGGCCTTCATTCCTGATATCTCGGCTTCCGTTACCGATGCTGCCACGGTGCTGCCGGCACAGATCTTTACCTGGGCGGGAGAGCCGGATCGTGCTTTCGTTGAGAAGACCGCCGGCGGCATCCTGGTACTGCTGAGCGTACTGATCGCCATGAACGCCACCGCCGTGGTGCTGCGCAAGAAATTCGAACGCCGCTGGTAATCCATCGGCAAGACACACAGGATCGAATACCATGAACATGCAAATTGCCGAGCGGGAGAGTGTCGCCATGTCCAGCCAAAGTGCCGGGCAGCCGGTCGTTCGTAATGATGAGGCGAACCATGATCTCAGTATTCGCGTGCGAGATCTCAACCTGTGGTACGGGCAGACTCAGGCGCTCAAGAATATCAGCATCGATATCTTCCAGAAGAACGTGACGGCGCTGATCGGCCCATCGGGGTGTGGCAAGTCGACCTTCCTGCGTTGCCTCAATCGCATGAACGACCTGATCCGTGGCGTGCGCATCGAGGGACTGGTGGAGATGGACGGTCGCGATGTCAACGAGTCCCGCATGGACGAGGTGGCCCTGCGCCGCCGGGTGGGAATGGTGTTCCAGAAGCCCAACCCGTTCCCTAAATCGATCTACGAGAACGTCGCCTACGCCCCGCGCATGCATGACCTTGTGAGCCGCAAGGCCGAGCAGGACGAGTTGGTGGAGAAGGCGCTGCGCGATGCCGGATTGTGGAACGAGGTCAAGGACAAGCTCCACCAGCCAGGCACGTCCCTCTCTGGCGGTCAGCAGCAGCGCTTGTGTATCGCGCGGGCGATTGCCGTGCAGCCCGACGTGATTCTGATGGACGAACCGACCTCGGCGCTGGACCCGATCTCCACCGCGACCATCGAAGACCTAATGGACAAGCTCAAGAAGCAGTTCACCATCATCACCGTGACCCATAACATGCAGCAGGCGGCAAGGGTGGCCGACTACACCGCCTTCTTCCACCTCGGCGAGCTGATCGAATACAACGATACCAAGACCATGTTCTCCAACCCGCATACCAAGAAGGCGGAAGACTATATCACCGGGCGCTACGGCTGATTGGCCTGCAATCGGCGAGTTTTGAACGGGGAGGCGATCGTCGCTTCCCCGTCGTCATATAAGGGAAACACTGAATAAATGCCTGCGCTCCTCAATCGCTTCGTTGCGCGGTGCCGAAGCGTCGGACCGGCGGATCCTCACATATACCCCATATGCTCCGGTTGACTCGAAACCTGCGGTTTCTCGCCCCTTCGGGGCCATCCTTCGGATGTTTGTCGCTGCGCTCGGTTCTGTGCTCCGTGCGCCTTGCGCTTGAGCATGCTCGTCGATTTCTTCAGCGTTTCCTAGGGGCTTGCCGTCATGAAACTGACACCTGGCAATATTATATATGGAGTTCCATATGTAATGACGGAGTGTCTACCATGACCAAGAAGCGAGTACTGTTCTTGTGCAATGCCAATTCCGCTCATTCCCTGATGGGCGAAGCCTTGCTGCGTCACATGGCCGGGGATCGCTTCGAGGCCCTGAGTGCTGGCGTCGAGACTGATCGGCAGCAGGAGCTGACTCTCTCCACTCTCGAGGAACAGGGCATCCCCACGCAGGACCTGGCCAGCAAGTCGCTGGACATGTTCGAGGATCAGCATTTCGACGCCGTGATCGTGCTTTGCGACAAGGCCCATCAATCCTGTCGTGAATGGCGTGGCAATGCCGATGAGTACCTGTATTGGGATATTCGCGACCCGCGTTTGATCGAACGCGAAGACGCCTATCGCCAGGCCTTGCAGGAAATCCGCAGGCGCCTGCAATTGTGGTTGGAGACTCAGGCACGCTAGGCATCTGAGAAGCCAAAGAACAAGATTAGCGATAACGTCGGAGTTCACTGGCGAAGCCGTTCACCGCCAAGATCACAGGCATCAGGGCGATGACAAGGAATCAACCCCATGACGACAGCGGCGCTTCCCATTGAGCGTATCAAAGAGGTGTTCACTGCTTTTCTGCTGTTGGGCCTGACGTCTTTCGGTGGGCCTATCGCCCATCTGGGTTACTTTCGCACCGAGTTCGTCGAGCGTCGCCGGTGGCTGTCCGAGAAGGACTACGCGGATCTGGTGGCGCTATGCCAGTTTCTCCCGGGCCCGGCCAGCAGTCAGGTCGGGTTCTCTCTTGGGCTGATGCGAGCGGGGCCGTGGGGAGCTGCCATGGCCTGGCTGGCTTTCACCCTGCCCTCGGCCATCGTGCTGGTGTTGTTTGCCCTGGGGGCGGCCGTACTGGAGGGGCCTGTAGGCTCAGGCATCATCCACGGTCTCAAGGTGGTGGCGGTGGCCATCGTCGCGCACGCAGTGTGGGGCATGGCACGGAATCTGTGCCCGGATCGCAAACGTGCCAGCATCGCGCTGGCTGCGGTGTTCATCGTCATCCTGGTCAGCGGTCCACTGGGCCAGGTAGCAGCGATCGTAGCCGGGGCACTGGCGGGTATGGTCTTGTGTCGCGCTCAGGCCGATAAGGCAATCAGTGACATGCATTTTCCGGTCACGCGCCGCGCCGGCATGACGGCCCTTGCGGTGTTCGTGACACTATTGGCGGTTTTGCCGCTGCTCGCTCTGATCACCCCGTCGCAGACGTTGGCCATGCTGGATGCCTTCTATCAGGCCGGAGCGCTCGTGTTCGGCGGTGGTCATGTCGTATTGCCATTGCTCGAAGCCGAAGTGGTGCAATCCGGCTGGGTCACGCCGGATGACTTCCTGGCCGGCTACGGAGCCGCGCAGGCGGTGCCGGGACCGCTATTCACGTTCGCCGCCTACCTCGGCACAGTGTTGGAGCCGGCACCCAATGGCTTGATTGGTGCGGCACTGGCGCTGGTGATGATTTTCATACCCGGCTTGCTGCTGCTTGTGGGGGGGCTGCCCTTTTGGAACACCTTCCGTCAGTGGAGCAGTGCCCAGTCACTGATGCGGGGTGCCAATGCTGCTGTAGTCGGCATACTCGGTGCGGCACTCTATCAGCCGGTCTGGACTAGCACGATTCTCGGGCCCGAGGAATTCGCCCTGGCGCTGACCGGCTTCCTGTTGCTCATCGTATGGAAATTGCCGGCATGGGCGGTGGTCGCCATCGTCGCCTGTGGCGGTGTGCTCATCGCGCCTTGAAGGCAGGCCTGCGTCTACCCAAGCTTTCTTGCCACCGACGTAGTGATATACCTGGGTGTAGCCGAGTCTGGTCAGTCGCTCGGCGACTTTCGAACAAACCCTACGTGGCATGAGACGCTTTGCCGGGCAGGTAGCGATCCAGTCCCCACAGCAGAATGCCGAACAACAGATGCGGCAGCGCGGATGCCGGGATCAATTGGGGGCCAATGGCAAGCCCAGCCAATCCCCATCCCACGATAGGAAAGAACACCACCAGGATCACCAGCCAAAGAACTAAGGCCAGAGCCAGTGCGGTCAGCAGGTTCCGGCGGGGAAAATAACGCACGAAGATCACCGACCAGAACGTGACATAAACCGTGTGGAACAGCAGGCCTACCGGCATGGGCAGGGGACGTCCCAGAAGGGTTTCGGCAAAAGCCAGTGATGGTGGTTTGGGGAAGGGCGAAATGCCGGCCTTCAGCAACGACACCATGATCAATGCCGTAATAAGGGAGACGGCGATGCCGATTCCTACGGCACGTGGCAAGGATCTACCATTTCTTTGCGCTTCAATCATGGTCGACTCCTTCTTCGCCATACGAAGGGATGGGTGGGGTTGCCGTCCCGTTTCCTTGTGAAGGGCAGCGTGGGCCGCAGGTTTCCACTGACTCGGTGCAACAGGCACCGACCAGGTGATCCACCAAGTCCAGCAGGTCATCGAATATGGCACGGTAGATCACGAACTGCCCTTTGCGGCGAGACTGGACCAGTCCGGCTAGGGCCAGTTTCTGCAAGTGAAAGGTCAAGGCATTCGGGGAAACATCCAGCGCGGCACTGAGTCTACCGGCCGGCAAGCCGTTGGGGCCGGCCGCGACCAGCCGCCGAATGGCGGCCAGGCGCACCGGATGGGCAAGAGCGGAAAGCTTCTTGGCTGCAACGTTGTCATTGGTCATATTTCAATAATAGATGAAATCAATGTTTCAAGAAAAATTGAAACATTGACGACTCCTCTGAAACCCGGGTGGTGACGCCTCCCGGGGATCTTACATCGCTCGCTGGTTGACGCGCTTCGACACTTCCTCGGCACTTTCCTTGCGTTCGGAATAGCGGTCGGTCAGGTAACCGCTGCGGTCGCGGATCAGCCAAGTGAACTTCATCAGTTCTTCCATGACATCGACGATGCGATCATAGAAAGGTGATGTGAAGGCGGGATCGAACAGGCTGTCGGTGTCGGGCACCTGGAAATGCCGGTCGACGATATTGGGTAAGTCGTTCATGATGAATTCTGTCGCCAACAGGGGTATATGGATAAGAGCATATATGCTGTTTCATATGTATTCAATCCCGGCAATCATGGGGATAAGCTGCGAAACCGGCAGAGCGGTTGGGCGGTCGCTTCCCGGAGGCAAGCCCTTGTTGGTGACAAACGAACCTCGCGACACAAGGACGACGTTCTGATGTGGTTATCGATACTTGCCGTCAGCACCGGCGCCGTGCTGGGGGCCAATCTGCGCTGGGGGCTGGGTGTATGGCTGAACGCCTGCTTCCCCTCCATCCCACCTGGCACTCTGGTGGCCAATTGGCTGGGAGCCTGGGCGATCGGCCTGGCGGTTGCCTTGTTTGCTCATCTGCCCCAGCTTTCTCCCGAGTGGCGGTTATTCCTGGTGACGGGCTTTTTAGGGGCGTTGACCACGTTTTCCACCTTCTCGGCCGAGATTTTTACCAATATTCAGTCGGAGAAATGGGGGATGGCGCTTCTGGGAATCGGATTGCACGTGGGGGGAGCACTGTTGATGACTGGGCTTGGTATCGCCACCTTTGCAGGTTTGAGAGCACTGATGGGAGTTGCCAAATGAAAACGCTGCAAGCCGGTTACGAAGTGATCTTCATGGCGCCGCAGTCACGGCGCCACAAGGGCAAGCGTGCCATCGAGGCGGTCGCTGAGTGCGCCCGAGACCTGGGCATTCGGCGCATGACCCGCCGAGTTGACGTCGAAGGTACCGGCGAGAACGGATATCTGCATTCCGCTCACTTCTTCGAGCTCGATGACCAGCCGGTCGAATTGATGTATGTCCTTGACGATGATCTTGCCGAGCGCCTGATTGACACCGTGGATCAAGAGGGAATCCCGGTGTTCTGCTTGCGTCGGCGGGTTGAATACGGGCATCTGGGAAGCTAGCTGCCCGTCGCGACGAGTGATGTTGCCGGGTCACATCCGTGTGGCCCGAAGTGGCTTACTCATGCGGGATCAGTCGACCAGCTCGATCGCCACGGCAGTGGCTTCGCCGCCGCCGATGCACAGGCTGGCGATGCCACGCTTGCCGCCCTTGACGCGCAGGGCGTTGATCAAGGTGGCGATGATCCGCGAGCCGGTGGAGCCGATAGGGTGGCCTTGGGCACAGGCACCACCGAACACGTTGACCTTGTCGTGTGGCAGGTTGAGCCCATCCATGGCCAGCAGGGTAACCACGGCAAAGGCTTCGTTGATCTCGAACAGGTCGACGTCGTCCACGCTCCAGTCGAGCTTGTCCATCAATTTGCCGATGGCGCCCACCGGTGCGATGGTGAATTCGCTGGGATGCCGGGAATGAGTGCTGTGGCCGAGCATCCGCGCGATGGGAGTGACGCCATGTACGCGGGCGGCGTCCGAGCTGGCCAGGATCAACGCCGAGGCGCCGTCGGAGATCGAGCTGGAGTTGGCCGCGGTGATGGTGCCGTCCTTGGAGAACGCTGGCTTGAGGCTGCGAACCTTGTCGAGCCGAGCCTGGAAAGGCTGCTCATCACGGTCGACGATGCTTTCACCCTGGCGCGTAGACACCGTCACCGGAACCATCTCACCTGCCAGGTAACCGGCCTCGTGCGCCGCCATGGCCCGTTCCAGCGAGGCGATGGCGAAATCGTCCATGCGCTCGCGGGAATAACCACGCTCATCGGAGATGTGCTGGGCGAAGGCACCCATCAACTTGCCGGTCTCTGCATCCTCCAGGCCGTCGAGGAACATGTGGTCTTTCAACTCACCATGACCCAGGCGGTAGCCGCTGCGCGCCTTGGTCAGCACATGCGGGGCATTGGACATCGATTCCATGCCTCCGGCCAGGATGATTTCGCCGCTACCGGCGCGAATCAGGTCATGGGCCAGCATGGTCGCCTTCATGCCCGAGCCGCATAGCTTGTTGATGGTGGTGGCGCCGATGGCATCGGGAATCCCGGCCTGACGCATGGCCTGACGCGCCGGTCCTTGTTTGACCCCGGCGGGGAGCACGCAGCCTAGGATGCCTTCGTCGAAAGCCTCGGCGGCAAGGCCCGCACGCTCGATGGCGGCGCGGATGGCGGTCGCGGCGAGCTCGGGTGCGGTGAGGCTAGCGAGGCTCCCTAGCATGGCGCCCATGGGTGTCCGGGTTGCAGAAAGAATCACGATATCGTCGTGGTGGGACATGGCGGGGCTCCTGGAATTTCTCGTGGTCCTCTAGCGTTGACCATTATAGGTGGCTATGGTTTGCTCAATCGTAACCAAGCAAGCGCTAGTGTGAATGCGATGAATGTAGTGAATGACTCACCCCGCCGCAAGGAATTGACTCGAGTCGCCGCCCAACTTTTCGTGCAGGAGGGCTTCGACCGCACCACGGTGCGTATGTTGGCCCAGGAAATGGGCATCAAGTCGGGCAGTCTCTTTCATCACTTCCGCGACAAGCAGGAGATTCTCTGCGCGGTGATCGAGGAGGGAACCCAGAATGCCCTGACCATTGCCAAAGAGTCGCTGGCGCAATGCGAGAACACTCCGGAAGCACGCTTGCACGCCATGGCGCGAGCACATCTGGAAACCCTGCTGACCGACCGTAATGCCCATGTCGTCGCCCTCTACGAGTGGCGCCGCCTGGATGAGGCGTCCCGTGAGCACCTGATTCACCTGCGCGATGCTTACGAGGCCTTGTGGCAATCGGTGATCGCCGATGCGTTGGAAGCGGGCCTGATTCGCGGTGACAAGTTTCTGGTGTCGCGCTTCGTGCTGGGTGCATTGAACTGGACGGTACGCTGGTACGACCCGGCTGGACAACGATCGCCGGAAGAACTGGCGCGTGAGCTGATCGCCATGATGACCGCCCATGGTCACTGACTTGAGAGTAGAGGCAAGGCAATGCAAGTACGTAACAAGACCTTTTTGATAACGGGAGCGGCCTCCGGCCTGGGAGCGGCTACCGCCGAGCGGCTGGTGGCCGGCGGTGGCCAGGTGGTGCTGTGCGACCTGAGCGACAAGGTGGAGGCATTGGCCGAGCGCTTGGGCGATGCAGCCCTCGCGGTGCGCGGTGATGTGACCTCCGCAGACGACATGCAAGCGGCGGTGGACAAGGCGGTTGCCGTGGGTGGCGAGGGCAGCGGTCTGCATGGGGTGGTTCACTGCGCCGGTGTCGTCAGTGTCGCCAAGTTGGTCGACCGCGAGGGTAAGCCGGCCGATCTCGACGCCTATGTGCGGACCGTCAACATCAACCTGGTGGGCACCTTCAACGTGTTGCGTCTGGCCGCTGCCGCCATGACCAAGAACTCGCAGGGTGAAGACGGTGAGCGAGGGGTGATCGTCACCACGGCTTCCATTGCCGCCTTCGATGGCCAGGTGGGCCAGGCTGCCTACAGTGCCTCCAAGGCCGGTGTGGTGGGCATGACCCTGCCGTTGGCCCGAGAGCTATCGCGGCACGGCATCCGAGTGATGAGCATTGCGCCGGGCGTATTCGAGACGCCAATGATGAGTGAGCTACCCGACGAAGCGGTGGCCGAGCTCTCGGCGTCGGTGCCGTTTCCCAAGCGCCTGGGCAAACCGGGGGAGTTCGCCATGCTCGCCGAGCAGATCATCGTCAATCCCATGCTCAACGGCGAAGTGATTCGCCTCGATGGCGGAATTCGGATGCAATAAACCCGGCTACGCCGGGTCAGGAGCTCGAAGCTTGAAGAGCGGCGCTCCGCGGCTGGAAGTCATAAGCTAGAAGCTTGAAGAGCGGCGCTCCGCGCCTGGAAGCTTGAAGAAAAACCCTTGACGCTAGCTTCCAGCTTCCAGCTTCCAGCTTCCAGCTTCCAGCTTCCAGCTTCCAGCGCTCGACGCTCGATTTAAACGAACGCTTGACTGTCGATGCTGGACTGGCTAATTTCAAACATATGTTTGAATTGGCTTGGCCGCCTTGCATCGATTCCAGGAGTGTTCGACATGCCCGACTATCAAGCCCCTCTGCGCGATCTGCGTTTCGTGATGGACGAAATGTTGGACTTCCCCGCCCACTATGCTCGCCTTCCAGGCGGTGAAGAGGCCTCGCCCGACGTGGTGAACGCCATTCTCGCGGAGGGCGCACGTTTCACTCGTGAAGTGTTATTGCCGCTCAACCAGAGCGGTGACCGGGAGGGCTGCTTGCTGGAAGGCGGCGAGGTCAAGGCGCCCAAGGGCTTCAAGGAGGCCTACCGTCAGTACGTGGAGGGGGGGTGGCCGAGCTTGTCAGCCGAACCGGAGTTCGGTGGACAGGGGTTGCCGCATTCGCTGGGCATGGTGCTTTCGGAAATGATCTGCGCCACCAACCTGGCCTGGGGCATGTATCCAGGGCTTTCCCATGGCGCCGCCGATGCCCTGCGCCATCACGGTAGCGACGAGCAGAAGGCCAGCTACCTGACCAAACTGGTCGAGGGCGTATGGACCGGCACCATGTGTCTGACCGAACCGCACTGCGGTACCGACCTGGGGTTGATCAAGACCCGTGCCGTGCCGACCGGTGACGGCGCTTACGAAATCTCGGGCACGAAGATCTTCATTTCCGCCGGCGAACACGACCTGGCCGAGAATATCGTCCACCTGGTACTGGCCAAGCTGCCCGATGCCCCTGAAGGCTCAAAGGGCATCTCGCTGTTCGTGGTACCCAAGTTCCTGCCCGATGCCGATGGCAACCCGGGGGAACGTAACGGCGTGACCTGCGGTTCGCTGGAGCACAAGATGGGCATCCACGGCAATGCCACCTGCGTGATGAACTTCGATGCTGCTCGCGGTTTTTTGGTCGGCCCACCCAACAAGGGCCTGGCCTGCATGTTCACGATGATGAACGTGGCGCGTATCGGAGTCGGTATCCAGGGCCTGGGCTTGATGGAAGCCAGCTTCCAGAATGCGCTGGCCTATGCCCGCGACCGCTTGCAGATGCGCGCCCTTTCCGGTGCAAGGGAACCGGCCAAGCCCGCCGACCCGATCATTGTGCACCCTGACGTGCGCCGCATGCTGCTGACCCAGAAGGCCTTCGCTGAAGGCGGGCGCATGCTGGTGATGTACACCGCGAAACTGGTCGATCTGGTCGAGCATGACCAGGACGCCGCCGAGCGCGAACGTGCCGAGGCACTGCTGGGCCTGTTGACCCCGGTCGTCAAGGCCTTCCTCACCGAAGTCGGCTTCGAAGCCACCAACGAAGGTGTGCAGGTATTGGGCGGTCATGGCTTCATTCGTGAGTGGGGCATGGAGCAATTCGTGCGTGACGCGCGCATCACCCGTCTCTACGAGGGCACCACTGGCGTTCAGGCACTCGACCTGTTGGGCCGCAAGGTGCTGATGAGCCAAGGGGAAACGCTCAAGCTCTTTACCAAGGAGATCCACAAGTTCTGCCAGGCCAAGGCCGGTGACCCTGCGTTGAAGGAATTCATCGAACCGCTGGCCAAGCTCAACGCCGAGTGGGGGGAGCTGACCATGGAGGTGGGCATGAAGGCAATGCACGATCGCGAGGAAGTGGGCGCGGCCAGCGTCGACTTCCTGATGTACTCCGGCTACGTGACCCTGGCCTACCTGTGGGCGCGGGCCGCCAAGCAGGCGCAACGGTCCCTGGGCGGCGATGAAGATGCCTTCTACAAGGCCAAGCTCGATACCGCGCGTTTCTTCTACCAACGCCTGTTGCCGCGTACCCGCGCCCACGCCCAGATGATCCAGGCGGGTGCCGCGTCGCTGATGACGATCTCCGCTGAGGATTTTGGCTTGGGCTTCGAGATCTGAGGCATGCTCGCAACAACGCCCCACGTTGTGGGGCGTCCGGAAACTTTCTCGGTCTGTTTCGTTTCGACCTTTCGGTCGTGGTGGCCGCTCGGTCGCTGTTTTTTTACGATCAAGAAGCCTCGAGTGCCTGCTTTTCCAGCTCGGTCGCCATATCGGGCTCCAGCTTCAGTGCCTTGGCGAGCTGATCCAGCCAAGCACGCTCCATGGGATTCTGGTCATCGATCATTGCCACGCTGACCAGATACATCTCGCGTGCGGCTTGAGGGGAGTCGGCTTGCTTGGCCAGCGCTTCGGCATCCAGTGGCGCCTGGAACTGTCGCTCGACCCAAGCGTGCAACTCCTCGTCGGCCCCCAAGGCATCGATCTGTTCGGTCAACTGCGCGCGCTCGGCTTCGTCGATATGGCCATCGGCTCGTGCCGCCATGATCATCGCCTGCAGAATTTCCAGGCTGCGCCGTTCCTGCTGTTGGCCTTGCAGCCGCTCCAGCGGCTGGCCTTCCCGAGCGTCGTCGCCCTGTCCGGATTGATAGTTCTGCCAGGCCTTCCAGGCCAAGACGCCCACGCCGGCGATAGCGCCGTATTTCAGAGCCTTGCCGCCCACCTTGCGACCGCGCTTGGAGCCGATCAGCAGCCCTAGCGCACCACCACCCAGCAGGCTTTTCATGTCGACACCGCTACCCTGGCTACCTCTGCCGCTAAGCTGGGAAGAGAGGCCATTCATCAACTGATTGACGTCGAATCCGCTGCTGCCTTGGCCTTTTCCGCCGCTGCTGCCGCCGGCTTGCTTCATGAGCTGATCGAGAATTCCCTTGGCGTTCATCTGATACTCCATGCGAAGTCCGAAGTGTCTTGATACACCTCCGTGTCTTCAGGGGGTGTGTCTCCTTGCTTGGAAGCTGCGAAGGAATGGAAGTTCGTCACTGGCATCAATAATCGATACCACGTCGGGCCTGGATACCGCTATTGAAAGCGTGCTTGGTCTCCTGCATCTCGGTGACGGTATCGGCCATCGCTACCAACTCTCGATGAGCGTTGCGCCCGGTAACGATTACCGTCTGTTCGGAGGGGCGATTGTCGAGCGCCTTCTTCAGTGCCTCGAACTCCAGATAACCGAACTTGAGCATATAGGTGATCTCGTCGAGTACGACCAGATATACCGAAGGGTCGGCCAACATGCGCTCAGCCTCACGCCAGACCTTCTGGCATGCTTGGGTGTCGCTTTCGCGGTTCTGGGTTTCCCAAGTGAACCCGGTCGACATCACTTGCACCTCGAGGTTGTCATCGTCGATCAGTCGCTCGCGCTCGCCGCATTCCCACAAGCCCTTGATGAACTGCACCACGCCGACCTTGTAACCGTAGCCCAAGGCACGCGTTACCGTGCCCCAGGCTGCCGTGGTCTTGCCCTTGCCATTGCCGGTGAACACCAGCAACAGGCCACGTTGCTCGGTCGCATTGTCGATCTTCTCGTCGACATGCGACTTCAGCTTCTGCATCGCTTTCTTGTGGCGTGTTTCGCGATCGCTCATGACAGGCTCCAAAATGGAAAAAGGACGATAATATTAAAAGCGTACGTGAGTCGAGGAACGTCGCCAGCCCGCTGCAGCGAGCTGACGGTCCGATCAGGTCATTCACGGGGGTATGGCAATGCCCTGGAACGTGTTCGTGATTGGCTACGAGGAGTTGGGTAAGCAGCTACTGCTGCAGCTCAAGCACGCGCAGGACTATGTGTTTCATGGGCTCCTGACCCTCGACGAGGTAGTGTTTGCCGACGAATACCCGTTCGACCGATTGGTGGCGGATGCGGTGGCGGAGCTCGAGCGGTTCCCGGGGGCAGTGGATGCCATCGTTGGCTACTGGGATTTTCCTACCAGCGCCCTTGCCCCTGTGCTGCGCCATCGCTTGGGACTACGCGGCCCCACATTGGAGGCCGTGTTGAAGTGCGAGCACAAATTCTGGAGCCGTATCGAGCAGAGTCGCTCGGTACCGGAATGCGTTCCGCCCTTCCAGGCCGTCGACCCTTTCGCCACAGATGCCGTCGAGGGGATTCACATCGACTATCCCTTCTGGATCAAGCCGGTGACGGCCCACTCCTCTCATCTCGGCTTCCAGGTCGACGATGCCGGGATGCTGCGTGAGGTGTTACCGATGATCAAAGGGGGAATTGGTCGCTTCGGCAAGCCCTTCGAGCAGGTCATGGCGCGTGCCCGAGTGCCTGATGAGATAGCAACGGTGACCGGTCATTACTGCGTGGTGGAGTCGATCATATCCGCCGGTCTCCAGTGCACCCTGGAAGGTTATGTGCAGAACGGCGAGGTCTTTCTGACGGGGGTGGTCGACAGTGTACGGGATCGCCGCCATCCCTCGGTCCTGTCACGTTACGAGTATCCTTCCCGTCTGCCTGAGTCGGTGCAACAGCGAATGTTCGCCTATACGCAGCGCTTCATAGAACGGATCGGTTACGACGACGCACCGTTCAACATCGAGTTCTATCATGACCCTCGGAGCGGCCGCCTCTGGTTGCTGGAGATCAACGCCCGCCTTTCGCGATCGCATGCGGCGCTGTTCCACCTGGTCGATGGAGCCCCGCATTTTCAGGTAATGGTGGATGTGGCGCTGGGGATTGCGCCGCGTATGCCACACCGGCAAGGTCGCTACCCGGTTGCCGCGAAGCAAATGATCCGTGTCTTCCAGGATGGCGTCGTTCGAAGGGTGCCGTCAACGGAAGAGATTCGTCGTGTCGAGCAAACCTTTCCGGGGACGAAGGTCGATATCAATGTGCGCGAGGGGATGCGGTTGTCGGACCTGCTCCACCAGGATTCCTTTTCCTACGAGCTTGGTGCGCTTTTCGTCGGCGCCTACAACCGCAGGGAGCTGCGCGAGCGGATCATCCAATGCCGGAAGATGCTGCCTTTCGACATCGATCCCGTTTCCATCGATGCGACGGCATGAGTCGGTTCTGCTGTCCTGCTCCGACCCGAGGGGGAAGTCCTGCGCTGTGAGAGGAGGCCATCATGAGAGTCGTGACTGATTTTCCCTATCGCGTCGAGTGTCTTGATCCGGTGTGGATCCCCATGCCTGACGGGATTCGTCTCAATGCACGGCTATGGTTGCCGGAAGGGGCGCAGGACAGTCCCGTACCGGCGATCCTCGAATACATTCCCTACCGGTTGCGTGACGGGTCCGCCCAGCGTGACGCCATCCATCATCACTATTTCGCGGGTCATGGCTATGCCTCGATGCGCGTGGACCTGAGGGGCAGCGGCGATTCAGAGGGTGTATTGCGTGATGAATACCTGGAGCAGGAACTGGCGGATGGCGAGGAGTTGTTGCGCTGGATCGCCTCCCAGCCCTGGTGCGACGGCAAGGTGGGCATGATCGGAATTTCCTGGGGTGGCTTCAACGGTCTGCAACTTGCCAGCCGGTGCCCTCCCGAGCTCAAGGCGGTGGTCAGCGTCTGTTCCACCGATGACCGCTACGCCGACGATGTCCACTACATGGGAGGGTGCCTGTTGGGCGACAACCTGTCCTGGGCCTCCACGATGTTCGCCTACAACTCATTGCCCCCCAATCCGACGGTGGTGGGCGAGGGCTGGCGGGAGATGTGGCGACAGCGTCTCGAGGGGAGTGGCCTATGGCTGGCTGCCTGGCTCGATCATCCATATCGTGACGCCTACTGGAAACATGGTTCGATCTGTGAGGACTTCTCGCGTGTGAAGACCCCCGTACTCGCCGCCAGTGGCTGGGCGGACGGTTACTCCAACGCGGTGGTACGCCTGGTGGAGAACCTGCCAGGCCCGTGCAAGGGGCTGATTGGTCCCTGGAGCCACATGTATCCCCACCTCGGGGAGCCGGGGCCGGCCATCGGCTTCCTGCAGGAGTGTCTTCGCTGGTGGGACCAGTGGCTCAAGGGTGAGGATACCGGAGTGGATCGGGATCCGGCACTCAGGGTATGGATGCAGGATAGCGTGCTGCCGACCACAAGTTACGGGCATCGTCCTGGCCGCTGGGTGGCGGAGCCATGCTGGCCTTCGCCCCATGTCCAGCCTTGGCGGTTGCCCCTGGCCCCCGGTCGCTTGGCGCTCGACGGCAAGCGACGACATGCCGAAACGGCGATGACCGTGCAATCGCCGCTGACCTGCGGGCTGTTTGCCGGCAAGTGGTGCTCCTATGCCGCAGGTCCCGATCTGGCCCATGATCAACGTGAGGAGGACGGCGGAGCCTTGATCTTCGAAAGTCCGCCGCTGGACGACGACGTCGAGGTCATGGGGGCTCCCGTGTGCGAACTGGAACTAGCCGCCAGTCGTCCCGTGGCCATGGTCGCGGTGCGACTTTCCGATGTGGCGCCCGACGACAAGGCGACCCGGGTGACCTATGGCCTGCTGAACTTGACCCACCGGGACGGGCATGAGGTCCCTTCGCCGCTGGTACCGGATCGTCGCTACCGCGTCACGGTGCCCCTCAATCACGTGGCGCAAGTGTTTCCCGGTGGCCATCGGTTGCGCCTTTCCCTTTCCACTTCCTACTGGCCACTGGCCTGGCCGCCACCCGAACGCGTGCGCCTGACGGTCTTTGACCAAGGCAGTGTACTGTGCCTGCCCGTGCGCCTACCACGAGCCGAGGATGCCGAGTTATGCGCCTTTGAGGAACCCGAAGGGGCGCCTTCGATCGACCAGACGTTGATCGACCCCCCGCATCATAACTGGTACGTGCATCGTGATCTGGCGGAGGACCTGTCGACCCTGGAAGTGATCAATGACAGGGGGCGGATGCGGCTGGAAGACTCAGGAATCGAAGCGAGCACCAGGACCGTGGAATGGTATAGCTCCCGGGACGACGATTTCGACTCCATTCGTGGTGAGACCCTTTGGGAACGCGAACTGCGTCAGGGCGACTGGGAGGTCCGGACCGTGACGCGTACCGTACTGACATCGAATGCGCAGGACTTCATGCTGCACGCCACTCTCGATGCCTACGAGGGTAAACGTCGTATCTTTTGCCGGACCTGGAATCGTAGCATCCGCCGACGGTTGCTTTAGGGAGGTACCGAATAAATCGACGAACGGCATCAAGGCTAGGTCGGTTCACATTCCACAAGTGTAGGCGTAGTTGGAAACAGCGCTCAGTCAAGGCGGAGGAGGTTCGGCACGCGGCGTTTCTCCACCGCCGCGGTTTCCTGTGACTGTCTTCGAGTGGGGCGCTGAGTGGCGACAGGATATATAGGGGCTGTCGTGGGGAGATCAGCCGGTTTAGGCCTCGGCCTCGTCAATATCGCCGCGGTATTCCAGGGGAGCCCAGAGTCCGCCTTGAAGGATATCGCAGCCTTTATGGCGCAGAAGGATCGCTTGCTCCCGAGTTTCCACACCGCTGGCGACGACCTGAAGCCCCAGTTCATGGGCCATGATGATGAGGCTACGCACGATCGCCCGGCAATGGGGATTGTCGGTGACACCTTCGATCAGGGTCTTGTCGAGCTTGATGGTATCGACTGGGAAACGATGGAGCTGCGTCAATACCGAATGACCGCTACCGAACTCGTCGATGGCCAGTCTCACGCCCATGCCCTTGAGGCCGCACAGGATGTTGCTGGCTCGCTGGGGGTCGCTCATCAATACGCTTTCGGTCAGCTCGATCTCCAGCATCCTGCCTGGCAGGCCGCTCTCGGCTAGTGTATCCGCGACCTTGTCGACGAGGTCGTCACGCAGCAACTGCGCGGTGGCGATGTTGAGATTCATCTTCAGGCCGACCCCCGAGTCCAGCCAACTTCGCCCTTGCCGACAGACTTTTTCCAACACCCATTGGCCGATGGAGGCGGTCAGGCCGGCTTCTTCGGCTGCACTTACGAGCTGCTGTGGTCCCATCAGGCCGAACCGTGGCGAGTTCCAGCGCGGCAGCGCTTCCACCGCCATTACCTGGCTGGTTTGTGCGCAAACCAGCGGTTGGTAGACGAGTTCCAGTTCTCCACGTGGAAGGGCTTCGCGTAATGCGCCACGCAAGGCGATGCGGTTCGGTTCATTGCGCTGCAGTTCCGGTGTGAAGACTTGGTACTGGCGGCTTCCACTACGCTGCGCTTGCCGCAGGGCAAGGCTTGCGTTGCGAATCAGCTCATGGACCGTGCGGCCGTGGTCGGGGAACAGGCTGATGCCGACACTGCAACTGGCGAATACCTTGTGACCCGCCAGTTCCACCGGCTCGCTGGTCCAGATCAGCAGCCGTTCGACGATCGGTTGGATATCTTCGGCTTTGGCAAGATTCGGCAGTATCACCAGCATCTCGTCGCTGCCCAACCGGCTGACGACTTGGCCCTGACGTAGGCAGCGCTTGATGCGTTGCGCGGTGCGGTGCAGGAAGTAGTCGCCCATGTCGAGCCCTAGCGAGTCGTTGATCGACTGTAGCCGGTCGACATCGATGTGTAGCACAGCGGTTCTTTGCGCACTATCCGTCTTGTTGGCGATGATCTCCGCCAGGCGGTTCTGGGCGTATTGCCGATTCGGCAGTCCGGTCAGCACATCATGCCCAGCATGATCGGCGAGTTCCGCCAGCATGTCGTGACATAGCTGCTGGGTGGCGTTGAGAGCATGCTCGGCCTTGGCGCGGCATGCCGATTCGTGGCGTAGCACTTGGGCCTGTTGCTGGAGACGGGTAACTTCGCGCAGCCGTTGGTGAGGGGGCAACAGGCAATAATCTTCGGCCGGCAAGACATGGGAATGGAGGTCGCATAGGGCATCGAAGTCCGCCCTGTCGTTGGTCTCGTGGAAGTTGGCCATGGAATAGGCGCACAGTAGCGACATCGACAACCGATGGCAGGCCTCGTGCCAGAGCTCTTCCAAGCGTATTGCCGCCTTGGCGTTGCCGGCTGCGCAGAGCAGGTCGACGAGTTCGCCGAACGTGCGGACGGGGCGATGATCGTGCGATAGGGAGCCGATTCTGCCCAGCAGGTGGCGCTCGAACAAGGTTTCGTCGGGCATGCCATCTCGCATGATGGCGTCGAGTGTGGTGTGGGCGTCGAAGGTGGTAAGCCGGTTGCTGGCCATTGCCGAGCGGGTGTCCAGCCCCTTGGCCTCCAACCGCTGCATGACGGCATCGAGGTGAGTCGCGGTCAATATCACCAGCAGCCGTTCGCCGGTTTGAGCACCGGCATACAGATAGTCGGCTACCACATCGGCAAGAAAGTCATCGTCCGTGTAGAACTGGACGATATGGTCATGGGCTTGGCACTGGGCTGCTACTTGCATGCTGTATCCTTCTACATGTAAGCATTTCTTGTATTGTAATAATCAGCCACACTTTATTAGTGGTTCTTTATGGAGACTGGGACTGACTGTGAGAGCATGTCTTCAGAACCCGAACCTTTTTCTTTATCACGGGCTTCTCGGACTGTCAAAGCGACCGCCAGGGGCAGTTTTTTGCTTTATGTCACAGTCGGTGCACATTTCTTGCGCAGTTTCTTCGGCTTAGCGGCGCCAGTCTTTTCCCCACTACAAAGGCGGAAGACGAAAGTGCGAAAGAAACCATGCTAGGGGTTGCAAAGACGTCGCCTGGCCTCGACGGGTGTCACCTCATGGTGTGATGGCAGAGGAGCCTCGGGGTCGAGAAGCCAACTGGCGATATCGGCATGGGTTTGGTCACGGCCGGTATAGCGCGTCAACATGTGGTAGCCGGCAGGGTAGAACACCATGCGCCAAGGGGTGGTTTTGGCGTCTGTCAGGCGTTCGAGCATGATGCAGATCGCTTGGGGGGGAATGACCTGGTCTTCTCCGCCGTAGAGAATCAGGGCCGGGCCAGTGAGTCGCGAAGCGGCGCGCAGCGCGTTGTCCATCATTCCCGTGAGAGCATACACGGTATCGACCCGGGCGCTGCGCAAGATCAGCGGGTCCTCGGCCAGGCGCCGCTTGATCTCGGGGTCGTCGGTGGGTTCGATGCCAAGGCGCTGGGTCATGCGGGCCGAGAAGGTGGTGGAGGGAATCAGGCGGACCCCGAGCCACAGCCCTAGGCGATGGTACCAGGGCATGGCACTGCGGCCCCATATGGCCGGTGAGATCAACACGCTACCGTCGACCGGCGGCTGGTCGTCGCCAGCCATGGTCAGCATGACCACGGCGGCCCCCATACTCTTGCCGACCAGATACAGTGGCGTTTGCGGGTAACGCTCGCGTAGCAGACGTGCAATGGTGGCGACGTCCCCGGTTAGCCGGTCCTCGCCCGGCCACAAGCGACGTTGCGCGGTGGTGCCGAAACCTCGCTGGTCGTGTGCATAGACCTCGATGCCATGTTCCGTGAGCGAGTCGGCCAGGATCTCGAAGCTGCCACCGTGATCATTGAAGCCATGCACGGCCAGTACCACCGCGCGTCTAGTGCCTTTTGCCGACCAGTGTCTGAGCGGCAAGCGGTAACCGTCGTTGGCGATCACGTGGAAGCTTTCCAGGCTGGCGGCAGCGGCGCCTGGCCCTGGTTCCTGAATGACAACATGGTTGCCGCATCCGGTAAGCGGCATGGCCAGCAACATGAGGGACAATAATGCGATCAGCGGGCGGTCCATGAGACGAGCATAGCGAATCGCGAATGTTCAGGGGTAACCCAGCGAATCCTTGATATGTGTCAAGTGATGCATGATCCAGCGGCGATTGATGGCTCCCCAGTCGCGAATCACGTAGCGACCGATATTGTTCGGTGCCCCAGGGTGACGCTCGAACTCGCAGACGATATCCAGTTCGGCCAGGGAGTGAATGGTGTCCTGGGCGGTACGCCTTGGCATGCCGGTGGCTTCGGTCAAGGCGGGGACGCTGGTGGCGACGCCAGTATCGATCAGGTAGGCCACATAGAGGCGGCGATAGAAACTGGATTTGGTCTTGCTGAGCTTGCCGGCCATGATGTGACTCCCCGGAAGAGGCGTGATGATGCCATCTTACCCGAAGGAAACGCTGAATAAATCGACGAGCGTCATCAAGCGCAAGGCGCCCGGAGCACAGAACCGAGCGCAGCGACAAACATCCGAAGGATGGCCCCGAAGGGGCGAGAAACCGCAGGTTTTGAGTCAACCGGAGCCTATGGAGTATTTGTGAGGCTTCCGCGCACCGCGCAACGCAGCGATTGAGTCGCGCAGGCATTTATTCAGTATTTCCGAACAAATCGCCTTGAGCGCGAGGAGGACGAAAGCCACTGCAATCCAGCCCCGTTTCAGCCCGACCCTGCATGCCCAGGCGACGGCTGGCCTTGGTGAAGCGCTGGGCCAGCAGGTCTGCGAACACGCCCTCGCCGCGCATGCGTTTGCCGAAGCGCGAGTCATAGGTTTCACCGCCTCGACACTGACGCATCAGGCTCATCACCTTGGCCGCACGTTCAGGGTAGTGGGTGACCAGCCAGTCTTCGAACAGTGGCGCGACTTCCAAAGGCAGTCTCAGCAGCATCCAGGCCGCACTTCGGGCGCCGGAACGACTGGCAGCTTCCAGCAGGTGTTCCAGCTCGTGGTCGTTGAGGCCGGGTATCACGGGGGCGATCAGGGTACCTACCGGCACGCCGGCGGTATTCAGCTCACGCATCACCTTGAGGCGTGCCTGGGGCGAAGCGGTACGTGGCTCCAGTGTGCGCTTGAGCTCGTTGTCGAGACTGGTCAGGCTGATGAAGACACGCACCAGGCGTCGTTCGGCCATGGCCGCGAGCAAATCCAGGTCGCGCAGGATCAATGCGCTCTTGGTCACCAGGGTGACTGGATGCCGACATTCCAGCAGCAACTCGAGGATTGCCCGAGTGGTGCGGCGTTCGGCTTCCAGGGGTTGGTAGCAATCGGTGTTGCCGGACAGATTGATCGGCCGGCAAACATAGCCGGGTTTGCAGAGTTCCTCGCGTAACCGTTCCACCAGTCCGGTACGGGCGATCAGCCGCGTTTCGAAATCGAGCCCGGGGGACAGATCCCAGTAAGCGTGGCTTGGCCGAGCGTAGCAGTAGATACAACCGTGCTCACAACCGCGGTAGGGGTTGAGCGAGCGATCGAAGGGAAGGTCTGGCGAGCGGTTCCATGACAGGGCGCTTTTGGTCGCTTCGTCACGCACCTCGGTGGCGATGCGTGATGGTGTCTCGTCCTGCCACCAGCCATCGTCGATGGCCTCGCTTGCCGTGGGCGCGAAACGATTGTGCGGGTCATAGGTGGCGCCACGTCCCTTGCGTGGCGTGGAAGGGTGGCGAATGGTCATGGGCACGATAACTCTATACTGTATTTATGTACAGTATAGAATGAGTGGCCGTGGCTGCAAGCTGATCCATCCACCGTGATCGACTACAGATGGCCGGGATTATGCAGCTCACGCTCACTGGCAGGCGGTGGGGTCCATTGATAGATCCAGGTTTCGGTCAGCGGCCTGTCTCCCGCCTTGAGATAGAGGCGTAGGTTGATGGGTTCGGTGCTATCGTCCGGTGGCACGACATCGAACCGTGCCCGGTAGCCCTGAATCGAGTCGAGTGGCCGTGCCGAGACTATCTCGATTCGGCCCGAGGAATGACTGATGACCGGCTGGACGGTGACATTCTCATCCTCGTCGAAGGGAAAGGGGCCACCTTTGAAATCGACCACGAAACGCCAACTGAAATATTCCCGGCGTTGCCCGACGACGCCGCCAAGGCCGGTACGTGTGGCGACACAGTGCGCCAACTCCGGCTCGGCAGGTGGGAGGCCGCGCCAGTAGATGCGATAGCCGAACAGCATCTCGCTGTCGGGCTCGACGGGAGCGGCTGGGTTCCAGAAAGCCACGATGTTGTCGAAGGTCTCGTCGAGGGTGGGTATTTCCACCAGTTGAATCGAGCCCGGCCCCCACTCGGCCTTGGGCTCGATCCAGACGCTTGGGCGGCGATCGTAGAAAGCGCCGTCGTCCTGATAGTGATCGAAGTTGCGGTCACGCTGGATCAGGCCGAAGCCGAAAGGGCTGTCGTCGCTGTAGGCGTTGAACCGGAGATTGCGGGGATTGGTCAGTGGACGCCACAGCCATTCGCCATCACCCGTATGCATGGAGAGGCCATCGGAGTCGTGGATCTCCGGTCGCCAGTCCCAACTCGCCTCCTGATCATTTTCACCCACCATGTACATGCTGGTCAGCGGGGCGATGCCCAGGCGTTCTATCGCCTTGCGTGGATAGAGCGCGGCGTCCACGTCCATGGTTACGCCGTCGCTGTTGGTGATCGCGAAGCGGTAAGCACCGGTGATGCTGGGCGAGTCGAGCAGGGCATAGACATTGACGACTTCGCTGTCGGCTTGTGGACGTTCGAGCCAGAAGCGCGTGAAGTCGGGGAATTCCTCGGGTCTGCCCATGGCGGTATCGATCGCCAGGCCGCGCGCCGACATGCCGTATTGAAGCGACTTGTCGACCGCGCGGAAATAACTGGCACCGAGAAAAGCGGCGATATCGCGTTTCCAGTCATCATGATGATGTATACGAAAACCTGCGAATCCCAGATCCTTGGGAAGTGCCTGTCCCGAGATTCCCGACTGGCCGTAATCGAACATCGCTGGGTGGTAGGCCAGCTCCTGTGCTTTGCCGTCGACGATTTCGTAGATCCTGACCGGTTTCTTGAAATAGAGGCCCAGATGGAAGAGCTGTACGCGGAAGCGTGACCGCTCCTCATCGGCCCATAGCGCATGTTCTGGCCGGAAGGTGATGGACTGGTATTCATCCCAGGTCAAGCCCTGCAACTGTTGCGGAAGATCGGCTACGGGTGATTGATAGCCCTGCTGCGACAGGTTCCTGGCCAGCCCCTTGAGCCAGGCATAATCGAAGGGTTCGCGGGAGCCGATGGGCCGGGGCTGGCCTTCGACGGCGGCGAAGAGGGAGGAAAGAGGCAGAAAGGCACTGCCCAGCGCACTCGTGGCTTTCAAGAAGTCGCGTCGATTCACGGTTGTCTTTTCCTTGACGTTGTCAGCTCCAATCAATTTAGGGAAGCAATAGCAAAAAAGTTCAATAATCCTCAAGTCGCTGCACGTCGTGTGGCAAGGTGCCGCACCTCGTCGAGGCATGGTGAATCTTCTTTGCTACCATTGGCGTCTTTCCACGGGGCTGTTCATGAAAAGCCCCGAGCAGATAAGCCAGGAGCGGCCGTGCTGAACGATACCTTAGCCAGGATCACTGGGCCTGATCGAGAAATCGGTCGTCGGGTCACCGCGTATCTCGATACCTTGACCAAGCCCCCGGGTAGTTTGGGACAACTGGAAGCTCTGGCCGTGGAGCTGGCGGCCATGACCGGCGAGGATTTCCCTCGGGTGACGCCGCCTGGTGTCCTGGTCTTTGCCGCCGATCATGGCGTGGCCGCCGAAGGGGTGTCGGCCTTTCCTCAGGAGGTTACCGCGCAGATGGTGGCCAATTTTGCGGGAGGAGGAGCCGCCATCAATGTCTTCGCACGACAGATCGGAGCGCGTCTTGAGGTCATCGATGTGGGAGTGGCCACGAAGCTGGTGGTGCCGGATGTCGTGCACGAGAAGGTGCGCCCCGCAACGGCCAACTTCATCGACGCCGACGCCATGACGCGCGACGAGGCAGTGCAGGCTATCGAGGTGGGTATTCGCGCTGCGAGCCGGGCAGTCGATGCCGGTTGCCGCTGCCTGATCGTCGGTGAGATGGGCATTGCCAATACCACCGCCAGCAGCGCCGTACTGGCGGTATTGAGTGGCGAGCCGGTGGCTGGGCTGGTGGGGCCGGGAACCGGTATCGAGACGTCGCGGCTGGCGCACAAGCGAGCGGTGATCGAGCGCGCCATCGCTGCGCGTCGACCGCAAGCCGACGATCCGATGGAGGTATTGGCCAAGCTTGGCGGGTTGGAGATCGCCGCCATGGCTGGCGCCTACCTGGGCGCTGCGGCACGTCGTGTGCCGGTGCTCGTCGACGGCTTTATCGCCACGGTGGCGGCACTAGTGGCGTGCCGGCTATGTCCCGCCGCACGCAGCTTCATGATCTTCGGCCATCGCTCCTGTGAGCCGGGTCACGATATCGCTCTGGCGGTACTGGATGCCAAGCCACTGCTCGATCTGGCGTTGCGCCTGGGAGAGGGTACCGGCGCGGCCCTGGCCTTTCCATTGCTGGAGGCGGCGACACGCATGCTGGTCGAAATGGCAACCTTTGCCTCGGCAGGGGTCGTCTCCGGCGAGCCAGGTGAATGAACTTCGAGCCACTATCGCTTTGGGGAATGTCGCTGCTGCTGGCGGCGATCGTTCTGGACTTGATGGTCGGTGACCCGCGCTGGATTCCGCATCCCGTGGTGGGCATGGGCAGGCTGATCGCCACCCTGGAACGTACCTGGAACCGTGGAACCTCACGGGCACGACGCTGGAAGGGCGGCCTGTTGACTGGCGTGGTGGTGCTTGGTGTCTACGGGATCGTCTGGGCAGTGATCGCGGGGGCTTCGCGGTTGCACCCGTGGCTGGGGCTGGCGGTCGAACTGTGGCTGCTAGCCTCCGCGTTGGCTATCAAGGGGCTGCGCGATGCCGCTGTCACTGTCGCCGGCCCCTTGGTGCATGGTGATCTCATGGCAGCCAGGCAGGCGCTGTCGATGATCGTTGGCCGCGACACCCAAGAGCTGAGCGAGGCCGAGGTGACACGCGGTGCGGTGGAGACGGTGGCCGAGAACACCGTCGACGGCATTACTGCGCCACTGTTCTGGGCTCTGTTGGGTGGGGTGCCGCTGGCGCTGGCCTACAAGGCGGTCAATACCCTGGACTCCATGGTCGGCTATCGTAACGCCCGCTACGCCGATTTCGGTTATACCTCGGCGAAGCTGGACGATCTGGCCAACTGGCTGCCGTCGCGCCTGACCGCGCTGTGTCTGTGGGTTGCCGCGCTGGCGATACCCGGATCAAGGCGGTGGGGGGCTCTGGCCGGTACCTGGCGTGACGCCCCGCGTCACCCGAGCCCCAATGCCGGCTGGCCCGAGGCGATGATGGCATGGCTGCTTGGCGTACAACTTGGCGGCACCAACACCTATGCCGGCCAGCCTTCGCACCGGGCGCGATTAGGCGAGCCACTCGAACCTCTGAATGGTGGGCATATCGCACGAGCCGTCCGGCACATGCATGGTGGCTGGATCGTCTTCGTCATGCTGTTGGGGATAGTTGCCCTGGTGGTTGGAGGACGTTGATGCTGACGATGAGACAATGGCGGAGGAAGTGACGATGCAGTGGCCCAGTCACGGGGGACGCCCTAAGCAAGTGCTGTCCCGTTTCAACCTGGACGAAGGCCGGGATGTACTGGATTTCAGTGCCAATATCAATCCGCTGGGGCCGCCGGCCTGGCTCAGGGAGCGATTGGTCGACGAATTGCAGGGGGTGGCAGCCTACCCCGACCCGGACTATGGCGAGGTGCGCCGGGTTATTGCCGAAGCCGAAGGCATCTCGCTTTCCCAGGTGCTGCCGACCAACGGCGGCGCGGAAGCGATCTTCCTGGCGGCGGCCTTGTGTGCCGGTAAACGGGCGGTCATCGTACAGCCGACCTTCGGCGAGTATGCCCGGGCCTGCAGCCACTATGGGCTCATGGTGAGCGATATTCACCTTGATCCGCTCGGTTTTTCGCTGAACGAGTCGGGTGCCGTGAACGCCATGCATGAGGCCGACGTGGTGTTCCTGTGCCGGCCCAACAACCCTACCGGCACCTTGGTCGAGTGCGCACTGATCGAGCGCATGCTGGAAGCGGGGAAGCGCCGAGGTAGCAACTTGGTAGTGGATGAGGCGTTCGTCGACTTTCTCGCCGACCCCGCCGAGCGGCTGACGTCGCTGCTGGAGCGCCATTCCAACCTGATCCTGCTGCGCTCGCTGACCAAGCTGTACGCCATTCCTGGGCTGCGGCTCGGCTATCTGCTGGCCAGCCCCGAAACGGTGCGCCGAGTGGCCGCAGTGCAGATGCCATGGAGCGTGAACGCGCTTGCCGCTGCCTTGGTCGAGCCGCTGCTGTCGGATGAGGGTTTTGTGACCTGCACTCACGCCTGGTTGCAAGAGGAGTTGCCACGCATGAGCGAGGCATTGGCAGCTCTCGGGTTCCAGGTAGTGCCCTCGCGGGTCAATTTCCTTTTGTTTCAGGACGCTCGACGCCCGGGGGAAACGGATGCCTTGTTCGAGTTCTTGCTGCGCAAGCGGGTTCTGGCGCGCCATACCCATAACTTTCCTGGCTTGGACGGTGCCTGGCTGCGAGTCGCGATTCGCTCCGCGTCCGACAACGATTGCCTGATCGAGGCGCTAACGGCCTGGAGGCAGCAGGAATGATCGCCTTCGTCAGCGGTGGCGCGCGTTCGGGCAAGAGTGCACAGGCCGAAGCCCTGGCCATGCGCTGGCACCGGGCCAGGGGTGGTCGACTTTACTACCTGGCCACCGCCAGGGCCACGGATGGCGAGATGATCAGGCGTATTTCCCGCCACCGCGAGACACGCGGTTCAGGGTGGACGACCCTGGAGGAGCCGGTGGACCTGATGGCAGCTCTCGACCAGGTGGTGCCCGGCAGTACGCTGCTGCTCGACTGTTTAACGCTGTGGGCCAGTCAGGTGCTCTACGGCAGTGGCCTGGATGAGCGACAAGGGCTGGCCATGATCGACACCATGCTGTCACGGGCCAGGGCCCGCAATATCGCCCTGGTAGTGGTTTCCAACGACGTCAACGAAGAAGTGCCGCCGCGTGATGCCGAGGTCAGGCGCTATCTCGCCTTTTTGCAGCGGCTGCATCGTCGCGTGGCTCATGAGGCCGAGCTGGCGATTCAGGTCGTGGCCGGACTCCCTATGTACTGGAAAGGAAGTGGCAAAGAAGGGGAGGCCCAATGAGAGACGCCGGCTACGGTTCGCTACTGGCACTGCAATTCCTGACCCGCCTGCCGGTGCCGGTCCAGTGCCCGTGGAATGCTGATACCAGCCGCTGGGCGGTGCGTTGCTACCCACTGGTGGGGCTGCTGTTGGGTGGCATCCTGGCACTTTCCGGCCATCTGCTTGGTGCCTGGCTACCACAAACGCTACTGGCGCTGACCCTGCTTAGCCTGTGGGTCGCGCTGACCGGGGGGCTGCACCTCGATGGCCTGATGGACGTGGCCGATGCTCTGGGCAGCAACGCACCACTAGAACGTCGTTGGGCGATCATGAAGGATCCGCACGTAGGCAGCTTCGGGACCATAGCCCTGGTGTTCCTGCTGTTGTGGAAGGGGGCGCTGTTACTGGCACTGTTGGATGCGGGCGTGAACCTGGCCGTGTTGGCCGTGACACTGGCGCTGGCCCGCTTCGGAGCCGTAGTCCTACTGGTATTGGCGCCGGCGGCACGGCCCGAGGGCATGGCCTGGACCTGGAAGCGGCATCTTGCGCATCGCGATCTGCTACTGGCGCTGTGGCCGCTACCGCTGTGCTTCTGGCTGCTGCCGGGTTGGCTGCTGCTATTCGCCGCACTGGTTCCGTTTCTATTGCTGTATGGCTGGATCATGACCCGGGCGTTCAAAGGCATCAACGGTGATATCATCGGTGCCGCTATCGAAGGAGGAGAATTATGGCTGCTGCTGGTCGCCTGGATCTGGTGGTCGTCCGCCATGGGCTAACCGCCTGGAACCGCGAGCGACGCTATCAGGGACATCGCGACATTCCGCTGGTGCCGGAGGCGTATTCGGCGCTGGCCATGTTGCGCGACGACCTGCCTCGTTTCAACTTCGATGCGGTGCACTGCAGCGACCTGACACGCTGTCGCCAGACGCTCGAGTTCCTCCTCAAAGAGCGCAAGGAGCCTACCAAGCCACGTTTCGATGCTCGGTTACGCGAACTCGACTTCGGTGATTACGAGGGCAAGTGCTACGACGAGCTCAAGGACCTGCCGGCCTACCGCGCCTGGATCGAAAGCCGCGGCGAGCAGGCCCCGCCTGGGGGCGAATCGACGGCGGCACTGCGCAAGCGCCTCGAGGCTTGGTTGTCCGAACTGTTCGACGAAGCCGGAGAGAAGGAGTATCGCGAGGTGCTGATGGTGACGCATGGCGGCGTGATTCGCGAATTGCGTCGTCGCTTCGAAGTCATCGACTTCTGGGAAGGTAGCGTCGGCCAGGGCGAGGGACGGCGGCTGACCTTTCTTCATCGACACGGAGACTGGCAATGCAGCTCTTCATCGGCGGTGCCTATGCCGGCAAGCGCGCGGCGGTAAGGCAGCGCTTCGACTCGCCGCGTTGGCATTCGGCTTATGACGGAAAGAGTCTCGACGCGTGGCGCTCCGCCGTCGAGGAGGGGCGTAGCCTGGTGCTCGAGGGATGGGAATTGTGGCTGGAGGCCGAGTTGGCATGCGAGCCCGACAACGACCGGATCAGGTCGCGCATGTGCGACGAATTGGAAGCGATCCGTGCGCTGGAAGATGCCCTTGGCCCGCGGATCGTACTGATCATGCTGGAGATGGGGCGTGGCATCGTGCCAATGGACGCCGACGATCGCCGGCTGCGTGATCTGGCTGGCTGGCTCGCCCAGGACGCCGCTACTCACTGCGAACAGGTCTGGTATGTCTGGCATGGCCTGGCAAGGCCCCTGGCATAAGCCATCCGCGTTGACCTTTCCCCAGGGCGTTGCTAGCTTACGCCTACTCTCAGGTGCTGGCGGAGCAAGCTTCGCCAGTTAAACGGGAAGTCGGTGAATCAATCCGACGCTGCCCCCGCAACGGTGATCGAGTCAAGACAACCCTTCACGCCACTGTGCCTGCTCAGGCATGGGAAGGCGGTTGTCCGTAAGCGTGACGTTCTCAAGCCCCGCTACGCTCGTCAGCCCGGAGACCGGCCTGGAGAAGCATGCTTGGTTGCGGTGGGCGACCCAAGGGCAGGGCGGGACTCCGGCATTTCGTTTCCCCTTACCCTTCTCGCCGCACCGGGCCATTCAATAGAACCCGTGCGGGTGAGCAAGGGGAGCATCATGCAGACGATCACCATGCGTCAGTGGGGACTGGCCGCCTTGTGTCTGGGGGCCGTGCCACTAGCCGCCCAGGCCCAGACCGGCGATGAAGACGCTGATAGCGACGCTTCGCTTTATCTCAATCCACTGGTCGTTACCGCCACCCTGGCGCCGCGTACCGCCAATGAATCCCTTGCTTCCGTCACCGTTATCGATGAGGAAACCCTGCGCCGCCAGGATCCCGTCAGCATCACCGACATATTGCGCGGCCAGCCCGGGGTGGATGTATCCACCAACGGCTCCTTCGGCAAGAACAGTAGCGTCTTCATGCGTGGCACCAATAGTGACTCCACCGTGCTGATGATCGACGGTATCCGGTTGCGTTCGGTAACGCTAGGAACACCTGCCTGGCAGTTCCTCGATCCGCGCATGTTCCAGCGTGCCGAGATCGTACGCGGCCCGCGCGGAAGCTTGTATGGTGCCGACGCGGTGGGCGGCGTGGTGCAGCTATTCACGCCCGAGGGTGAGGGCGGACCCAGCCCGAGCATTTCCGTTGGTGGCGGTTCCTTCGACTCCCAGCGTTATAGTGCCACGCTTTCCGGCAGCAGTGGCGGCACCCGCTACAGCTTCGCTGGCAGTCGTTTTTCCACCGATGGCACGGAGGTCGTGCGTGAAGAGGGCGACAAGGGCTATGACAACACTACTGGCTTCGTGCGGCTGTCACATACCTTCGACGGTGGTGCCGAGCTCGGTGTGCTGGGGCTACGGGCACGAGGCAATACCGGGTTTGTTGGTGGGGAAACCGATTTCGTCCAGCAGGTGGCTGGCGTTTATGGGGAACTGCCGGTGACCGGGAATTGGCGTAGCCGCCTGACACTCAGCGAAGCGCGGGATGAGAGTGACAACATCGATGTCTTTGGCGACTCCATCATCGATACCCGAACCCATACCGCACGTTGGGAGAATACTGTCGATATTGGTTCCCACGAGTTGATTGCTGGTGCCGAATACAGCAAGGATGAGGTCTCCGGGACCACTGACTACGATCAGGATAGTCGCGACAATACCGCCGTCTTCGCCCAGGGGGTGCTCGATTTCAGTCCGTTCGCGGTTCAGTTGAGTCTACGCCATGATGACAATGAAGCGTTTGGCGAAGAAACGATCGGTAGCCTGGCGCTGGGTTATGACCTGGATAATCATCACACCCTGCGCACCAGTTATGGTACAGCCTTCAAGGCGCCCACCTTCAATCAGCTCTTCTTTCCCGGATTCGGCAACCCGGAACTCGAGGCCGAGACTTCCGAGACATTCGAAGTGGGTATGCGTGGCCAGTACCGACTCCTGTTCTGGGATTTGGCGGCCTACCAGACCAATGCCGAGAACCTGATCGCCAATGAATTCGTCAATGGCCTCTTTGCTCCCTTTAACGTGGATGAAACACGCATTCGTGGCGCCGAGTTTTCTGCTGGTACTGAGCTCGACGACTGGACCTTGCAGGTGGCGCTGACTTACACCGACCCGGAAGATCGTGAAACCGGCAAGCGTCTGCGGCGGCGCGCGTCGCAGAGCCTGCGTTTGGACATCGACCGCGAACTCGGCGACTGGTCGCTGGGCGGTTCCTGGATCGTACAGAATCATCGCTACGAAGATGCCGACAATGAGGAGCGTCTGCCCGGCTTCGGGCTGGTCAACCTACGTGCCGGCTGGCAGTTCGCGCCGCTGTGGTCGGCTCGGTTGACGGTGGAGAACGTGCTGGACAAGGAGTACGCCACGGCCAGGGACTTCAGAGGCAATGACTTCATCAACGCCGGTCGCGCCGCCTTCGTCAGCGTTCGCTTTGGCGCCCAGTAATGCGTAGCATTTGTCTGTTCCTGATGTGCGTGCTGTGGCCAATACTGGCTACAGCCAGCAGTGTGGTCAAGTGAACGGCCAGAGTAAGGGCAAAGGCACAATGAAGGCGGGCATCGGAAGACGTTTGTGGGGGGCGGGGGTAGCGTTGTTGTTTAGTGTCGCTGCGACTCCGGTATGGGCCGAGACCTGCGTCATCGACGATGCCGATCGTGAGGTATGCCTGGCGCAGCCGGCAAGCCGCATCGTGGCCCTATCGCCCGGGGCCACGGAGTTGGTCTTTGCCGCGGGTGCCGGCGATCAGGTGGTCGGCGTGGTCAGTTTCAGCGACTACCCGCCTGAGGCAAAGCAGCGACAGAGCGTGGGCAGCCATACGCGGCTGGATCTCGAAACCGTGCTGTCGCTGGAGCCTGACCTGTTGGTGGGGTGGGTGACCGGCAACCCCCACGAGCAGCTCGAAAAACTCCAGCGCCTGGGGATGTCGCTGTATCTCAGTGAGCCGCGTCGTTTCGAGGAAGTCGCTACCTCGCTGGAACGCTTGGCCACACTGGCCGGTACCCGCGAGCGCGGACAGGTTGCGGCCGATGAGTTCCGTGCCGGTGTGGGCGAGCTGCGCGAGCGATATGCCGACGCATCACCGGTACGGGTCTTCTACCAGGTCTGGGACGAGCCGTTGATGACGGTCAACGACGAGCACCTGATCAGCCAGGCCATATCACTTTGCGGTGGCAAGAATGTGTTTGGCGAGTTGCCGCGATTGGTACCGCGTATCGGCGAGGAGGCGGTGTTGGCTGCTGACCCCGAGGCGATCGTCGCCGGCGGCATGGGCGAGGAGAACCGTGATTGGCTGGATGACTGGGAGCGTTTCGAGGAACTGAATGCGGTACGCCGGGACAACCTGTTCTTCGTGCCGCCGTCGCTGATCCAGCGGCCTACTCCCCGCCTGCTGGAAGGTACCCGAATTCTTTGCGATCACCTGGAGACGGCACGTGGCCGCCACTGACCCGACGTCGCCGACCTGGCTAGCGGCCGGTCGGATGCGACGCTTGCCGCTGGCGCTGCTGGTCATGGTGGCGCTGGCATCGCTGTTGCTGGCGGTGGGGATGGGCAGCGTGACCATTTCCCCGCAGGCGTTGTGGGCGGTGCTCACGGGGCAGGGCGACCCCCTGCATCGGACCTTGATCTTCGAGTTGCGCCTGCCGCGAGCCCTGGCGGCCTTCGGTACCGGTGGCTTGCTGGCCGTGGCCGGGGCGCTGATGCAGGTACTGCTGCGCAATCCGCTGGCAGATCCTTATGTACTGGGGGTCTCGGGTGGGGCGGCCGTGGCGGCATTGGCGGCCATGCTGGCCGGGCTCGGCGGCGTCGCAGTGTCCGGTTCGGCCTTCGTCGGTGCGCTGGCCTCGACCCTGCTGGTCTTCGGACTGGCCCATGGCACGGGTAGCTGGACGCCGACCCGCTTATTGTTGACCGGGGTGGTGGTCGCCGCTGGCTGGGGAGCGATGATCACCTTTATGCTCTCGGTGGGGCCGACCGAGAAATTGCCCGGCATGCTCTACTGGCTGATGGGCGATCTGGCCTATTCGCGTGGTCCCTGGCCGGCACTTGGCCTGCTGGTGATCATCTGGCTGGCGTTGGTGCCGCTCGCTCGCAGCCTCAACGTGCTGGCGCGTGGCCCCTTGCAAGCCGCGGCCTTGGGGGTGGCGGTGCAGCCGCTGGAAGGAGCGGTATACGTCATGGCCAGCTTGTTGACGGCGGTGGCGGTGACCACCGCTGGCAGCATTGGCTTCGTGGGCCTGGTGGTGCCGCACATGCTGCGCCTGGTGCTGGGCAACGACCAACGTGTGATCCTGCCGGCTTCGATCCTCGCCGGCGGTACCCTGCTGACCCTGGCCGATACCTTGGCGCGGATTCTGATCGCGCCGGAGCAGTTACCGGTGGGCGTGATCACTGCGTTGCTGGGAGTGCCGACCTTCCTCTATCTGCTTTATCGGAGTCGCTGATGAGTGTGCTCGAGGCCAGCGGGCTGGTGATCGATGTGCCGGGGCGCAAGGATGGCCGGCCACTCGACTTCGCCATCGAGCCGGGACAGTTGTGGGGTGTGCTGGGCCCTAACGGTGCCGGCAAGACCACGCTGCTGCATACCCTGGCCGGGCTTCGAGCGCCGCGCCAGGGACAGGTGCTGCTGGATGGCGAGTCGATCGCGCGGCTGCGACGTCGCCATCTGGCGCAAGCGCTGGGTGTGATCTTCCAGGAGCGGCAGGACGGGTTCCCGGCCACGGTGCGTGAAACCGTGTTGATCGGCCGTCATCCCTTTCTTTCCCCCTGGCAGCAGGAAGGCGCCGAAGACCTTCGTTTGACTGAGGCGGCCCTGACCCGGCTCGAGCTCAATGACCTGTCGGAACGGCTGGTGAGTCAGCTTTCCGGTGGCGAGCGCCAGCGGGTGGCGATCGCCACCACCTTGACTCAGGCGCCGAGGCTGTGGCTTGCCGACGAACCCACCAACCATCTCGATCTGCGCCATCAGGTGGCGGTGATGAGCTTGCTCGCCGAACAGGCACGTAACGGCCGTGGTGTGCTGCTGTGCGTGCATGACCTCAATCTTGCGGCACGTTGGTGCGACCACCTGTTGCTGCTCTATCCCGACGGTGAGGCTTGTTGGGGGGCAGCGAAAGATATGCTGGTGCCCGAGGCGCTGGAGCGTCTGTACGACCAGCCCTTGATGGTTGCCGAGGTGAACGGCGCTCGGGTTTTTGTTCCGTCAAACTGACGACAGGAGAGAGTAAAGGATGCGCGATAATGCCAAGGATCCCCAACGCCATGCCCAACGTATGGCACGTAAACAGAAGGTCATGCATGAACGTATGTCCCGAGCCCAGAAGGATCAGGGGGTGCTGCTGGTTCTCACCGGCCCCGGTAAGGGCAAGAGCAGTTCCGGTTTCGGCATGCTGGCCCGAGCCTTGGGGCATGACATGAAAGTGGGCGTGGTGCAGTTCATCAAGGGCAAGTTCCGCACCGGCGAGGAAGCTTTCTTCCGTCGCCTTCCGGAAGTGGACTACCACGTGATGGGCGAAGGCTATACCTGGGACACCCAGGACCGCGAACGTGACATCGAGGCCGCCGAGGCCGCCTGGAAAGAAGCCCGGCGCATGCTCGGTGACGACACCTACGACCTAGTGCTGCTCGACGAGTTGAACATCGCCCTGCGCTACGAGTATCTGGATCTCGACCAGGTACTCGATGACCTCGAGGCTCGCCCGGAGATGCAGCATGTAGTGGTCACCGGTCGTTACGCGCCTCAGGCGCTGATCGATATCGCCGATACGGTGACCGAGATGGGCGTGGTCAAGCATGCCTTCAAGGACCAAGGAATCAAGGCCCAGAAAGGGGTCGAGTTGTGAGTCGTACCCTGATGATCCAGGGCACCACCTCGGATGCCGGCAAGAGCACCTTGGTGGCGGCGCTGTGCCGATGGCTGGCGCGACGTGGCGTGTCGGTGGCACCGTTCAAGCCACAGAACATGGCGCTCAACAGCGCGGTGACAGAGGATGGCGGCGAGATCGGACGCTCCACCGCGCTGCAGGCACTGGCCTGTGGCCTGGCCCCGCATAGTGACATGAACCCGGTGCTGCTCAAGCCGCAGAGCGACCGAGGTGCCCAGGTGATCCTGCGTGGCCGGGTGCACGGCAACATGGATGCCTTGGATTATCATGCCTTCAAGGCCGAGGCGCGCCACAGCGTGGTGGCGGCCTGGGAGGCACTGTCGAGCCGCTTCGACGTGATCGTTGCCGAGGGCGCGGGTAGCCCGGCGGAGATCAATCTGCGCGCGGGCGACATTGCCAACATGGGCTTTGCCGAGGCCGTCGACTGCCCGGTGTTGTTGGTGGGCGATATCGATCGTGGGGGGGTCTTCGCACAATTGGTGGGTACCCTGGAGCTGCTTTCCGAATCCGAGCGGGCGCGCACCCAAGGCTTCATCATCAATCGCTTTCGCGGCGACATTGCGCTGCTGGAGCCGGGGCTCGCCTGGCTCGCCGAACGTACCGGCAAGCCAGTGCTGGGGACCTTGCCCTATCTGCAGGGGCTGTTGCTGGATGCCGAGGACAGCGTGGGGCTGAGCGGCCGAGTGACGGGCGAGCCGGACTTGCGCGTTGTGGTACCGGCCCTACCGCGAATCAGCAATCATAACGATTTCGACCCGCTACGTTTGCATCCCAGGGTCGCGCTTTCTTTCGTTGGGCCGAATCAGAGGATTCCTCCTGCCGACCTGATCATCTTGCCGGGCAGCAAGAGCACCCGGGCCGATCTCGAATGGCTGCGCACACAAGGCTGGGAAACCGCCATCCAGCGCCATCTGCGTTATGGCGGTAAGCTGTTGGGCATCTGCGGCGGTTTCCAGATGCTCGGCCGGGCCGTGCATGACCCCGAAGGCCTTGAAGGCGAACCCGGTGGCACCCCGGGCCTCGGCCTGCTGGACTTTCATACCCGTATGGTAGCCGGCAAGCAGTTGCGCAATGTGCAAGGCGTACTGAATCCCGAGGGCGTGGCTGTGACCGGCTACGAGATTCACAACGGCGTGAGTGAGGGGGCGGCATTGGAGAATCCGCTCGTCATGCTGGACGGCCGAGCGGATGGTGCGGTCAGTGCTGATGGCCAAGTGATGGGCACCTATCTGCATGGGCTGTTCGATCGCCCCGAGGCGTGCCACGCATTACTGGCGCGCTGCGGCCTGGAAGACACCGGTGCGGCCGTGGATTACCAGGCACACCGGCTCCACGAACTGGATCGTCTGGCCGATACCCTGGACGCGCATCTGGATATGGCCTGGGTGTGTCGTCTGCTTGGCATCCCTGCCTGACGATACCTCTATCTATCCTTGGTTCAGGATTCGTGCATACCCACTCGACTCGCTGGTTTGCGGCGTGTCGGACACGTTATTCCGCCATCTTGATCTGGATCAAATCCGTTGTTGCGAGCTGTCGGGAAGGTGGTGTTCGAACAGCGAAGGGTCGTCACTGATCACCGAATCGACTCCCCACGGCCACAGGCGTGCGAAGGCGACGGGATCGTTGGCGGTATAGCAGAGCAACCGATAGCCAGCATCCTTGATCTCACGGGCGCGTTTTTCCTTCAGGCGACGCCAGTCGACGTGCAGGCTGTAAGCCTCGAGCCGCTCCGCCTCCTCATGCCATTGGCGTGTCGGTTTTTCATAAAGGATTCCCAGGCGCAGGCGCTGGGCATCGGGTTCTAGACCGCGCGCCGCCTTCAGGGCCTGCGAATTGAACGACGATACGATCAGACGTTCGGCGGGCAGGGCTCCCAGTGTCATGGGCAGCGCCGCGTCTACCAGCGCCTGGGCGTCACGACCACGGTTGACCTTGAGTTCGAGGTTAAGACCCATGTCCAGTTCGTTGAGCAGTTCTAGCATCTCAGCCAGGGTCGCCATGCGCTCGCCTTGAAAATCGGCACTGAACCAAGTGCCTACGTCCAAGGCCTTGGCCTTGGCGAGGTTGAGCTTGGCCAACTTGCCACGGCTATCCGAACAACGCCTGACGCCGTTGTCGTGCCAGATTACCGGTGTACCATCTCCCAGTAACTGAACATCGAGCTCGACCCATTGGCAGCCGACGCGATGGGCGGCCTTGACCGCAGCCAGGGTGTTCTCCGGCGCATGTGCCGAGAGACCGCGGTGGGCGACGGTATAGGGCAAGGGGCGAGGGGTTATCACTGGACTCAGGATGGGAGAAGTGTCTTGCATAGTGAAGCCCCGTATCGACGTTATGGAACCCTATGACGGCAGCATGCCGCATTTGTTGTCAAAAAGCATGACAAGGAAATGTGACGCCGGCATGACGATGCCGCAGCTTTCCTGAATTGTGCTAGGCTGCGCGCTTCCAAGGTGGCCTTCCCACCGAATGACGATCAATGTGAGGGGGAGTGCCCATGAGAGTGATCCATGTCAAAGCTGCTGACGAACGTGATGCTTGCCTGGCACGTTTGTGTGCGGAGGTTTATGGGCGGAAAGCCGGATTGATGCCATTGGTGAGCTTTGCCGGCACACGGCGGGTGCTATTCGCTCAGGAGGCCGCTCGCCTTTTGGCCTTGGTGGATGACGAGGGGACACCCAGCGCCCTGGCGTTGCTGGTGCTGGACGAGGCCGGTGCAGGCATGACGTTGGTGTTGTCCTGTTCGTTGTCGGGAGATCGCGAACCCGAACGTCGCCTGATCGGTGAACTGGCGTTCAAGGCTCCGCTGCGTGTCGAGGCCGTGGACCGGGATGCCGAGACCTTTTACCTGGGATGCGGCATCACCCGCTGGTTCGCGGGCCGAGAGGGTAAGCGCATCGGCCTGGGGGTGAAGCACCCAGCGGGTAGCGCCAAGGAACTCACCGATACGCTCGGTTTCGACGAGCAGACCGTGTTGCGCAACCTCAAGCATGACCCCAAGGGCTTCGAGGAAGAGAAACAGCGCTTCGTGGAGGGCTTGGCGGCCTTTCCCGAACGGCTATAGCCGCCAATAGCGATCGACTTTATTGGGCCACTACTGGCGGCCGGTGATGTCGCCCCGCAGCTTGGCCCCCGCTTCACAACTGATCCGCTCAGCGGCAATGGTGCCGCTGAAGCGCGCATTCGAAAGCAGCTCCACCCTTTCATCGGCGTGCAGCCTGCCCGTCATGCTGCCGTCGACAATGATGGTATGCGCCTTGATGGTGTCGGTTACCGTGCCGGGCTCGGCAATCACCACGTCGTGGTGTTTGGCCGTGATTGTCCCGCTGATAGTTCCCATGATGATTAGCGATTCCTCCGCGAATATCTCGCCAGAGATCCGAATAGAGGGGCCAACCCGACTTCCCTGCGGTGTCATTCCGGCTACAGGATGCGACTCATCTTGAGGCGTGTAGGGAAAGAAATGAGTGCTGTGATGCGGCTTACTGACGCCCCCCGAAAATGCCCTATCATTGGCAGGCGATTCCACCGGCTGCTGTAGACCAAGGGGCTCATGAAGAGGTCGTTTCGCGCGTTTCGCCACCCGCCATTTGCCGTCCAACACAATGATCAGGATGGCCACCACCCCCAGCAGCATCAACCATCCGCCTTGCTCCATGCGCCCCCCTTATCTGTCACTGTGATTGGCATTATACTTCGCTAACACCTTATGGAATATGTATTCCTTGCCTTTTGTGAAATGTTCCTGAACTTTCGGCCATTTCCTCCATAACCCCAAGTACGGCGGCGCCGAATACAACTATCAGTAAAACCCAGGGAAGCTTCATCATGTTCAGCAAGCCAAGAAAAACGAGTGCATCCACCAATCACGTTGTGTCGTCTCCCTTGACGGACATACCGCCACATTCCCATGAAGAGGTGTCCGAAGCGGGAAATTCTGCTCGGAGTATCGCCAAAATAGGTTCAACGACATGTGTCAATGGTGACATCGTCGGTGAAGAAAATCTGATGATCGAAGGCCAGGTGAACGGGACTATCGAGTTCAAGCACAACACAATCACCATCGGTAACGAAGGAGATGTGCAGGGGGATGTGTTTGCCCACACTCTCTACGTCGCGGGGAAGGTGGAAGGTCGCTTGATCGCCGCCCACAAGGTCACGATTCGTCACAGTGCACAGGTCACCGGCACTATCATTTCACCGTGTCTCGTCCTGGAGGATGGTGCCATCTTTCATGGCAGTATCGATATGGATCCCGATAATCAGATATTGACCGGTGCGTTTGGCTCTTCTGAAGTCAGTGAAAGCTCACTTAGCAGTCTGCCAGCGGAGGACACATCGATCATGGAGGACCAGACAGCACAAGAAAAAAATCACGAAGACGTCTCGTGATTGGCTTCCGGCGCATTGGCCGGCAAGAATGTGCAGTCTTGCTGGTGACGGGGAGGCTCGTTCTCCATGGGCGGACTACTGTCTGACCAACTGCTCGAGCCTGCCGGAATTGCGATGGCGTCTTCGTCCCTTGTCTCAACGAGCCAGCCAGCCGCCATCCACCGCCAGGGCATGGCCGTGAACATAATTCGCAGCGTTCGAGCACAGGAAGACCACCGCACCGGCAAGGTCTTCGGGACTGCCCCAGCGCCCGGCGGGAATACGCCCCAGGATTTCAGCACTACGTTGCTCGTCTTCGCGCAGGGCCTGGGTGTTGTCGGTGGCCATGTAGCCAGGAGCAATGGCATTGACGTTGATGCCGTAAGCCGCCCACTCGTTGGCCAGTAGCCGGGTCAGGCCAAGAATGCCGCTTTTGCTGGCGGTGTAGGAGGGCACGCAGACCCCTCCCTGGAACGAGAGCACCGACGCGATGTTGACGATCTTGCCGCCCGCCCCGCGCTCGACCAGATGACGGGCGACCTGCTGGGACAGGAAGAATGCCGCCTTGAGGTTAACGTCGATTACCGCATCCCAGTCGTTCTCGCTGAACTCCAGTGCCGGCGCACGACGGATAGTGCCGGCGTTGTTGACCAGAATATCCAGCTTGCCCGCCTGGGCCAGGGCACGTTCGACGATCGCGTCTTCCTTATCTCGACCCAGCTCGGCTTCGACGCCATGGAAATTCCGACCGAGTGCTTCGACGCGGTCACGTGTTTTTTCGGCTGAGCTGCGGCTGACGCCGACGATATCGGCGCCGGCCTCTGCCAGCGCCACGGCCAGGGCCTGACCGAGCCCCTTGTTGCACCCGGTGACCATGGCGACTTGGCCTTCGAGTGAAAATAAGTTCATACAACGCTCCTTGGTGCGGGATTTTTCGTGGCGATACCTGCCCAAGCGTAGATCAGGCATTCCCGCAACGGGAACTAAACCGCTGATCCAGCGGTCGGCGATGGCGTCGCTATGTCTTGGACGATATTGATCCATTGGCCGATTCCGGGACTTGGGAAACAGAAATGCCTTCGCTCGGAGAAACAATTGGCTTGACCTATCCTGTCAGCAGCGCTTGTATGGTGAGCTGAGTTCGTTAGCTGAATAAGGAATATCCCGATGGCCAAGCGTATCCAGTTTTCCCGTACCGGCGGCCCTGAGGTGCTCGAGTATGTCGACGTCGAGTCCCAGGCGCCAGGCGCCGGCGAGGTTCGAGTTCGCAATCAAGCGGTGGGTCTGAATTTCATCGATATCTATTTCCGGACCGGCTTGTACCCGGTGTCGTCTTTGCCTTCCGGTCTGGGCACGGAAGGCGCGGGGTTCGTGGATGCCGTGGGCGAGGGTGTGACGCACCTCAAACAGGGCGATCGCGTGGCCTATGCTCAAGGGCCGCTCGGTGCCTATGCCGAATACCACACGCTGCCGGCCGGCAAGGTGGTGACGCTGCCGGATGGCATCGAGTTCGAGACCGCGGCGGGGTGCATGCTCAAGGGGTTGACCGTACAGTACCTGCTGCGCCAGACCTACCCGCTCAAGGGTGGCGAAACGATCCTCTTCCATGCCGCCGCCGGGGGGGTGGGCTCGATTGCCTGCCAGTGGGCGCGCGAACTGGGCGTCAAGCTGATCGGTACGGTGAGTTCGAAGGAAAAGGCGGAGCTGGCCGAGAAGAACGGTGCCTGGGCGACCATCGACTACACCAAGGAGAACGTGGTCGAGCGGGTGCGAGAACTGACCAATGGCGAAATGTGCGATGTGGTCTACGACTCGGTGGGCAAGGACACCTGGGAGACTTCGCTGGACTGTCTCAAAAAGCGCGGCTTGATGGTCAGCTTCGGCAACGCCTCCGGGGCCGTGGAGAATGTCAATATTGGCATCCTCAACCAGAAGGGCTCGCTCTATGTGACGCGCCCGAGCCTCAATGGCTATGCCGATACGCGTGAACGTCTCGAAACGATGTGCAACGACCTGTTCGGCATGCTGGAGAGCGGCAAGATCAAGGTCGATATCGCCAATCGCTATTCACTCGCGGAGGCCGCCAAGGCCCAGGAAGCCGTGGCCGCCCGCAAGACCACCGGTTCGACCATCCTGATTCCCTGATACGAGCTACGAGCTACGAGCTACAATCTGCTCGCGGCTCGAAGCCCGTGGCTCGCAGCCTCTCGCTATTCCAGATCGACATACGCCCCCAACGCCCGCATCCGCGACTCGAAGCGAGTGACGTTGTCGACCAGTTCCTCCGGGCCGTAGGCCACACACTCGGCCAGAATCACCTCGATCAGGGTAATCGCCGAGAGGATGGAGGGGAAAAAGTGGGGGGTGGAAGTGGCGATATTGAAGGTCACCGCCGCCCCCGGCACTAACGGGGAACGCAGGGTATCGGTGATCACGATGGCGTCGGCGCCGTTGCCGCGGGCGATCTCCAGGGCGCGCACCGTCTCCGCGCAATAGGGATCGAAACCGAAAGCTACCACCACGTCGCCTTCACCGAAGGGAGCCAACTCGGTGAGCATGCCGCCCTCTTGGCCACGAATGAGCTGAATGTTGGGCATGGCGATGCGCCCCACGTAGGCGAAGTGATAGGCGCAGGCGAAGGTATCGCGGAAACCGATCACAGCGACCTTGCCGGCTTGCAGCAACCGTAGGGCGGCATCGCGGACGCGTGGCTGCATGTCGGCGGTGAACAGCCGGCCGATATTGTCGTAGGCGGCATCGCCGACATCCAGGAAGACCTGGTCGTCGGTGGTTCTGGCTATCGCCTTCAGGTTGTTGGCACGCCCGGACAACTCGATGGGGCCGGCCTGAACCGCCGACTGGAAAACCTCACGAAACTGCTCGTAGCTGTCGAAGCCCAGCCGCTTGGCCAGGCGCATCAGAGTCGAGGGTGTGACATTGGCAGCGTGGGCGGACTTGCGAATCGATTGGAAAGCGATCTCCATGGGGTTGTCCAGCACATAGCGCGCCGCCAGCTTGAGCTGCCGACTGAGGTCGGGGTAGCACTCGGCAAGTGCCTGGTTGACGGCATCCAGGCTTGCTGAGGTGCCTTCCGGCAAGTGTTGGTGTTGCATGTCATTGCCCTCGATAGCCAGCGTCCTGAAACGGATGAAGTTGGCATTGTACGCGATGATTCGCACTTTTCATGAAACACATGAATCAATTTGATAGATATTTTGACACGATCGTATTGACATGCGTTCGAGCGCTTCTCTAGGATAGCCGATAACACATTCGTTTCGTTGCGTCTGTAACAAGGAAACTAATGTGTCGCTTCATCGGACTTCCTATCCAGGCGTGAACCGCCAAGGAGCAGCATGAATCCTTCGCCCAACGAAACCCTGCTGATCGAGACACAAGGTCCGGTCGTCGAGATTCGTTTCAACCGTCCCCATCGCTTGAACGCCGTGGTGGAGCCCCTTTACCGCGAGTTGCTTGTGGCGCTGGCCGCCGCCGATAGCGATCCCGAGGTGCGCGCCGTGGTGCTGACCGGCGAAGGTCGCGCCTTCTGCGTGGGTGCCGACATGAAGGAACATGGTAGTGCCACGCGCAGCTTGTATCAGCGTCGCCAATACCTGCAGCTAGGCAACGATGTCTGCGAAGCCATCTATCGACTCAAGAAGCCGGTGATCGCGGCGGTCAACGGCTATGCCCTAGGTGCCGGCGCCGAGATGGCGGTGGCTTGCGACTTCCTGTTGATGGCCGACGATGCCCGGATCGGTTTTCCCGAAACCAGCATCGGCACCTGCATCGGTGGTGGTGTTTCCAAGATCCTGCCGCAACTGGTAGGCCTCAATATGGCGCGGCAACTGCTTTACACCGGTCGTCGCATCGATGGCGAGGAAGCCGCTCGCATCGGGCTGGCCACGGCGAGCTGGAAAGCCGACAGCCTGATGACCGGGGCCCATCGCCTGGCGAATGAGTTGGCCAGACAGGCACCGGTATCCATCGCCATGTTGAAGCGGCTGGTCAACCTGGGTAGCAGCACTGATTTCGACGCCCAGTTGCAGCAGGAGCTGGATGCGGTATTCACCTGTTCCACCACCGAGGACTGGCAGGAAGGCGTCGATGCCTTCGCCGAGAAACGTACACCAAGCTTCAAGGGTTGCTGATCATGGGCATTGTCACTTCTTCCGCGGCGCGCAGCGCGCTGCACGACTTTCTTGCGCCCGACGCCATCGCCGTGGTCGGTGCCTCCCAGGATCCGACCAAGCGTGGCTACAAGGCCATGGTGGGGCTGGTCAAGGATGGCTATCAAGGCGCCATCTATCCCATCAACCCCAAGGCTGATCAGATCCTCGGCGTCAAGGCCTATGCCTCGCTTGCCGAACTGCCCGGTCCGGTGGATCTGGCGCTGATCTGTACGCCGGCACCCAGCGTCCCCGAGTTGCTGCGCGAGTGCGGCAAGGCGGGCGTCAAGGGGGCGGTGATCCTAGCCAGCGGCTTCGGCGAAACCGGCCCCGATGGAGCGCGGCTGGAGCAGGAACTGCTGATGGCGGCACGCGAAGCCGGGGTACGGGTTGTGGGGCCCAATACCTCGGGGATGTTCAACCTGCACAAGAAGGTCAATCTGCTGGCACTGGACAAGGTCAAGCCCGGTGACATCGGTATCGTCTCGCAGTCCGGCAACATGCTGCTGTCGCTGGCACTCGAGGCCCAGCACAATGGCCAGGTGGGCTTCAGTACCTATGTCGGGCCGGGCAACCAGACCGATATCGGTTTCGACGACTACCTGCGCTACTTGGGCGAGGACGAACACACCCGCGTCGCCACGCTGTATGTCGAGGGCTTTCGCGACGGTCGCCGCTTTCTCGAGGTGGCGCGAGACGTGACCGCGGTCAAGCCGGTGGTGGTTTACAAGTCTGGCGCTACCGAGATGGGGCAGAAGGCGGCCAGCTCGCACACCGGGGCGCTTGCCGGTAGCTATGCCATGACTGTCGATCTGCTGCGCCAGGCGGGAGTCAGTGTGGTGCAGTATTCCGACGAGATCCTGCCGGTTGCCGAGGGCCTGGGGCTACTACAGCAGGCACGCGGCAAGCGGGTGGCGGTGCTCGCCGACGGCGGCGGTCAGGCGACCATCGCTTCCGACCGACTGGCCGAGGCCGGCTTGGAGCTAGCTGAGTTGAGTGACACGACTCGGGAGAGACTCGCCGAGATCCTGTTGCCGCAAGCCTCGCTGGCCAACCCGGTGGATGTGGCTGGCAGCAGCGACACCAAGCCCTCGTTGCTGGCCGAGTGCATGGCGATCCTCACCGAAGACGACAATGTCGACAGCGTGTTCCTGGTTGGCATGTTCGGTGGCTATAGCATCCGCTTCGCCGAAGAACTGCTCGGCGACGAAATGCGCGGTGCCGAGTCGATGATCGAACTCAGCCGGCGTACCGATAAGCCGCTGGTGATCTACAGCCTGTACACGCCCATCAAGCCGCCGGCACTGCGCCGTCTTCACGAGGCTGGGCTGCCGGTCTACTACTCCATCGAGCATGCGGTGCGGGTATTGGCGGCACTGGGCGAGCGCGGGCACTACCTGAGCGCCTGTGCCGACCATGAGATCCCCCCGGCGGTGACGCCGGATACCGGGATTCAGGCGGTGTTCGAGCAGGCACGCTTACAGCAGCGCGACCTGCTGGAGCCTGAGGCCAAGGCGCTGCTGCGTACCCACGGCATCCAGGTACCGGCCGAAACGCTGGTGCGAAGCCCCGCCGACCTGGCCGGGATCGCCGCCAAGTTCGGCGACCAGGCACTAGCCATGAAGGTGGTCTCGAAAGACATCCTGCACAAGTCCGATGCCGGTGGCGTCAAGCTCAACTTGCGCGGCGAGCCGGCCCTGATCGAGGCCTATACGGCGATCATGGAGTCATGCCGCACCCATGTGCCGGATGCCGAGATCGAGGGCGTACTGGTCACTCCCATGGCCAGGAAGGGTGTGGAGGTGATCGTAGGTGTCAGCCGCGATCCGATCTTCGGCCCGGTGCTGATGTTCGGTCTGGGCGGGATTTTCGTCGAGGTACTGGAGGATGTGGCCTTCCGTGCCATTCCGTTGAGTCGCCATGACGCCCGCTCGATGGTGGCCCAGATCAAGGCCAGGAAGATCCTCTCAGGGGTCCGCGGCGAAGCCGCGATCGATCAGGATGCCCTCGTCGATCTGCTGCTCAAGATCTCGAGCCTGGTGGAGGCCTACCCCGAGCTCGGGGAGTTGGACTTGAATCCGGTGATCGCCTACTCGGACGGCTATGCGGTGGTGGACGCGCGGGTTATCGTGAATTCCGGCAAGGCTGATGTGGAGGTCGAGCAGTGACGTTTATCGTACCCGAGGTGAAAGATGCGCGGCTGGAGGTCGAGAACCGCGTCGCGACCCTGACTCTGGATCGCCATGACGTGCGCAATGCCTTGACCGGTACTGCCCTGACCGAGGCAATCGTGACCACGGCGGAATGGGTCAACCAGTGCGAGGAGGTGTCGGTGCTAGTGATCACCGGTGCGGGATCGGCCTTTTCCGCCGGTGGCAATGTCAAGGACATGGCCGAGCGCGGCGGCGATTTTGCCGGTGATGTGGCCGAAGTCGCTGCGCGCTATCGGCGCGGAATCCAGCGGATTCCATTGGCGTTGCAGGAGGTGGAAGTGCCGGTGATCGCCGCGGTCAATGGCCCAGCCATTGGCGCGGGCTTCGATCTGGCCAACATGGCCGATATCCGTATTGCATCGGAAAAGGCCAAGTTCGGCGAGACCTTCCTCAACCTGGGAATCATCCCCGGTGACGGCGGGGCCTGGTTCCTGCAGCGCCTGATCGGCTACCAGCGGGCCTTTGAGCTGACCTTGAGCGGCCGTGTGATCGATGCCCGGGAAGCCAAGGACCTGGGCATCGTACTCGACGTGACTGAGCATGACGAGCTCATGCCGCGAGTTCATGAACTCGCCCGGCATATCGCCGCGCAGCCGCCCAAGGCCACGCGCCTGACCAAGCGGCTGATGAAGATGGGCCAACGCATTGAGCTCAAGGATTTCCTCGATCTATGTGCCTGCTTCCAGGGCTTGTGCCATAACGAGCCAGAGCATCTCGAGGCGGTGAACCGGATGCTGGAGCGGATGAACAAGTCATCGTGATGTCGTCTTGCATACGGTGCCCCGGCTGGAGACAGCCGGGGCATTTTATTGTGAACCGACGGTGAGCATCGTAGCGTCCGGCACGGTATGCTGGACTGCGGGGCGGAGAGGCACAGGGAGGTGATGGCGAATGTCGGATACCACGCTGGTGTTCATCGTGCTGGGGGCGATCCTGGCGGCGTTCGTCTGGGGACGGATTCGCTACGATCTGGTGGCGCTGACGGCGCTGCTGGCCAGTGTCGTGCTGGGGTTGGTACCAACGAGCGAGGCCTTTCTGGGCTTTGGGCATCCCGCTGTGATCACCGTCGCGGCGGTGCTGGTGCTGAGCAAGGGCTTCGAGCGCTCGGGCGTGGTCGACGTGATCGCCGAGCAGGCGCTGAAGGTAGGCGACCGCCTGTTGCTGCAATTGCTGGTGCTGACCGGTACCGTGTTGGTGCTCTCGGCGGTGATGAACAATGTCGGCGCGTTGGCGCTGATGTTGCCGGTGGCGATTCGCATGGCGCGCGAGCACGATAGTCCTCCGTCATTGCTGCTGATGCCACTGGCCTTTGGCTCCCTACTGGGTGGCTTGATGACGCTGATCGGCACGCCGCCCAATATCATCATCGCCAGCTACCGAGGCGCTCAGACCGGGGACAACTTCGGCATGTTCTCCTTCACGCCGGTCGGAGCGGCGGTCGCCCTGGCGGGGTTGCTGTTCATCGTCCTGCTGGGCTGGCGCCTGACCCCGCGACGCGAGGGGCAGTCCTCGGCCGAGGAGCTCTTCGACACCGCCCATTATCTCAGCGAACTGCGCGTGACCGAGGACTCCAAGGCGCGTGGCTGGACCTTGCGCGAGCTGCATCAGGCGTGCGGCGAGATGATCCCGGTGCTGGCGGTGATGCGCGAGGAACGACGCCATGCCGGCCATGCCTTCATGGGGGTGTTGGGCGAAGGTGATGTGCTGCTGGTGGAAGCCGATCCCGAGCAGATGAAGCTGCTCGAGAACAAGGCCGGATTGACGCTGGGCAGTCATGAGGATGGCGATGAGACGGCCGAGGCAGTGGCGTCCGACGAGCGGGAGGACAGCGAGAATGCGCGCCAGGTCGACACCGAGTCATTGCAGTTGGTCGAGGCCGTGGTGCGCAACGACTCGATGATGGTCAATCGCACCGTGGGCCAGTTGCGTTTGCTCAACCAGCACGGGCTGCATCTGGTAGCGGTGGCCCGTGATGGGGAGCGCCTTAAGCAACGGCTGCGCGACATCCGCTTCCAACCCGGCGATGTGTTGCTGTTGCAGGGCGACGAGGGGGAGCTGGGCGAGAGTCTGGCCACGTTGGGTTGCCTGCCGCTGGCCAGTCGCAACCTGACCCTGGGGCAACCGCGCATGCTGCTGCTGTCGGTGGGCATCTTCGTCGCGGCGATCCTCGCCATGCTGCTGGACCTGTTGCCGGCTGCGGTGGCCCTGTCGTCGGCTGCGGCGATATCGCTAATGGCAGGGATTCTGCCGCTGCGCGATGCCTACCAAGCCGTCGATGGGCCGGTGATCGTGCTATTGGGGGCGATGATACCCGTGGGCCAGGCGCTGGAGACCAGCGGTGGCGCGGCGCTGATCGCCGAGTCCTTGCTGGCTTTCGGCGGACAATGGCCTCCCGTGGCCACACTGGTAGGCCTGTTCGTGATCTCGATGCTGTTGTCCAATGTGATCAACAACGCTGCCGCGGCGCTGCTGATGGCGCCCATCGCCGCCAGTCTGGCCCGGGGCTTCGACCTCTCGCTGGATCCATTCCTGATGGTGGTGGCGGTAAGCGCTTCATGCGCCTTCTTGACGCCTATCGGCCATCAGTCCAACACCCTGGTAATGGGGCCGGCCGGCTACCGTTTCGGTGACTACTGGAAGCTCGGCCTGCCGATGTCGTTGTTGGTGTTGGTGGTGGCGATTCCGATGATATTGGTGGTCTGGCCTTTGTAGGGTTTCCCTAATGCTTCGACCTTAATCGGCGTTGTGCCAACGCACCTTCTGTAGGAGCGCCCGTGGGCGCGATGGTTATGGGTTATGCCACCTCAGCCGGCCTGGCGGCCGGATCGCCGCCACGGCGGCTCCTACAAGAGCCCCAGTGCCAAAGGCAAGCGCTGGGCAACGCACCTTGTGTAGGAGCGCCCGTGGGCGCGATGGTTATGCCACCTCAGCCGGCCTGGCGGCCGGATCGCCGCCACGGCGGCTCCTACAAGAGCCCAGTGCCAAAGGCAAGCGCTGGGCTATGCACCTTGTGTAGGAGCACCCGTGGGCGCGATGGTTATGCCATCTCAGCCAGCCTAGCGGCCGGATCGCGCAATGAATTGCGTTCCCACAAACTGCTTGGAACGTTTTCAGCCTTCCCTAAGCGGCGTTGTGCCAGACCACCTTATCCTGCTGCTGGGCGAAGGCGTCGAAGGCGAAGTCGTCGACACTGAGCATATCCAGGACCTCGGCCTCGAACTCGCGCATGAAGTGTGCCTCTTCCTCGCTGAGGATACCGGCTTCCAGCGCCGCTTCGACACGCTGTTCCGGGTGCAGGGCTTCCACCGGCAGCTCGCCCTTGGCATAAGCCTTGTTGACCTTGCGGTAGATGGGCTCGGCCTTGGGGTAGTCCGCAAGCAGGGCATTGTAGCGAGCCAAGGGGTTTTCCCGCTGACCGTCCTGCTGGTCCCAGGTGTAGTCGATCAACTTGCTGCGCAGGCTGGTATGGTGGGAGACGCTCTGGGCGATCTCGCGAGTCAGGTCGTCCTTGGGTTTATGCCAGCGGCGCCCCAGCGGCATCACCACGACCGAGAGCAACTTGCCCAGCGCCCGGTTGGGTAGGTTATCGAACAGTTCGACCAGCGCTTGCTCGGCACGGTACAGCAGCGTCTGGCAACTATAGTGAAGTAGCGTCGCTTCACCTTCGACCTTGTCCGATTCATGCCAGTGTTTCAGCACCATTGACGTCAGGTAGAGGTTGGAGAGTACGTCGCCAAGACGCGCCGAGAGCATCTCGCGCGATTTGAGGTCCGCGCCAAGGCTGGCCATGGCGGCATCGGCGCATAGCCCGAAGCCAGCCGCAAGCCGCGCGACATCCTGGGCGTAAGGCGCGGCGACCTCGTCGAAGGGGGTGGCGGCCTTGCCCAATCCCAGCCGTTGGGTGAAGGCACGGGCGGCGTTGCCGAAGATCAAGCCAGCATGAGCGAAGAAGGCTTTGTCGAACGCCTGTGGGTCATTGGCTTCCTGGGCGGCCAGTTCTTCCAGCACGTAGGGATGGCAGCGGATCGCCCCCTGGCCGAAGATCATCAGGTTGCGGGTCATGATATTGGCACCTTCCACGGTGATCGCCACTGGGTTGGCGCTGTAGCCGATGCCGATGTAATTGCGCGGTCCCAAGGTCACGGCCTTGCCACCGTGAATGTCCATGGCATCGGCCAGCACGTTACGCTGGAATTCGGTGAGCTGGCTCTTGAGGATCGCCGAGGGTACCGCGGGTTTTTCGCCGTGATCGATCAGATTGGCGGTCTGCATCACCGCAGCTTGAGAAATGTAGGTGAGCGAAGCCATTCGTGCCAATGGTTCCTGGACGCCTTCCATTTCCGCCACCGGCAGGTTGAATTGGCGACGAATGCGGGCGAAACCACCGGTCCAGCCAAGTGCATAGCGGGAAGTGCCGGTGGCGCCGGAGGGCAGGGTGATGCAGCGACCCACCGATAGGCACTCGACGAGCATGCGCCAGCCCTGGCCGGCCATCTCGGGGCCGCCGATGATGGTATCCAGGGGGACGAACACGTCCTTGCCCTTGATCGGCCCGTTCATGAATGGACTGCCGATCGGGTGGTGGCGACGGCCAATCTCCAGTCCCTCGGTATTGCGGCGAATCAGCGCGCAGGTGATGCCGAGATCCTCTTCCTTACCTAGCAGGTGATCCGGGTCGAACATGCGGAAGGCCAGGCCGATCACGGTAGCGATGGGGGCCAAGGTGATCCAGCGTTTCTCGAAATTCAGGCGCAGGCCGAGGACTTCCTCGCCGTCGACGACCTGTTTGCAGACCACACCGGTGTCGGGCAGCGAGGTGGCGTCGCTGCCGGCCCGTGGGCCGGTGAGGCCGAAGCAGGGGATTTCGCGGCCGTCAGCAAGCCGTGGCAGGTAATAGTCCTTCTGCTGCTGGGTGCCGTACTTGAGTAGCAGTTCGCCCGGCCCCAGCGAATTGGGCACGCCTACGGTGACCATCAGCGTCTCGTTGACAGCAAGCTTCTGCAGTACCGCCGACTGGGCCTTGGCCGAGAAGCCCAAGCCGCCATATTCCTTGGGGATGATCATGCCGAAGAAGCCTTCCTTCTTCAGGTAATCCCACAACTCCGCCGGCAGGTCGGCGCGCTCGCGGGTGATCTCCCAGGCGTTGCACATGCCGGCGGCCACCGTGCATTGCCTGTCGACGAAGGCACGCTCCTCCTCGGTCAGGCCATCATCGCGATAGGCGAGCAGCTTGTCCCATGCCGGTCGGCCGGTGAACAGTTCGCCATCCCAGCCAACGGTGCCGGCTTCCAGGGCCACTCGCTCGGTGTCTGAGACCTTCGGCGCAACCTTCTGGAACATTGCGAAGATCTTCGGCGACAGCCAGCGGCGACGTAGGGTTGGCAGGCCACAGGCGGCGATCACGGCTGCTCCGACCAACAGCACGAGGCCAAGCAGGGGGGCGCCGAACAGTATGCCGGCGATACCAAGCACGATCAGAACACCGAGCGCGGCCGGAGCGCCGGCCTCACGGCGCATCACGATCAATAAACCGGCCACGGCCAGGGCAACGAGAGCGAGTTGGAGCATGCGAGACCTCCATCAGTGAGCAGGGGTGCTACGATATTCTAACAAGCGTTTGAATTGTTCAAGCCTAGTCCATTTGACCGATAGTGGCCAGAGGCGGTTTATCGTCGCTTCGGCAAAGGGTCTGGGCAGATCAACGTAAGAGTGGGTGGGGAGCCTTGAACAGGATGACCCATAGTGCGAGTGCGATCAGTAGCCCGCCGCTTACATGGGCCGACGTTACCTGTTCGCCAAGAAACAGGGCACCCCACAGTACCCCGAAAGGCGGTACCAGCATGGTGACCGTCAAGGGCTTCACCGGTCCGAGATCCTGCAGCAAGCGGAAATACAGCAGGTAGGCCAGCGAGGTGCAGGCTAGCCCCAAGGCCAGCATGGCCCACCAGATATCGGCATTCCACCACGCTGCCAGCGTTGGCCTGGACCCCGCTTCGAGTAGCATCAGTGGTGTCAGCAGCAGCGTCGCCCCTATCTGTGAACCTACCGCCAGAAGGCGTGAGTCCAGTCCCCCTCGCTGGGTGACCCAGCGTCGCACCAGAAAGCCCGCGAGTCCATAGCAACCGGCAGCGATCAAGCAGGCCAGGGCGCCAATCAGCAACTGGTGATCCATGGCGACCGGTCCGGTCTGTACCAGTACCGCAACGCCGATCAATCCCAGTGACACGCCAATCAACCGATCCCGCGTCATCGCTTCATGAAAGAAGCCGGCGCCAATCATCACACCCAGCAGCGGCGTGGTGGCGTTGAATATGGCTGAATAACCTGCAGGCAAATACTGCGCTGCGATGCAGAACATGGCGAAAGGAATGCCGGAATTGATCATGCCGATCAGCAGCGCGGTCAGCCCCTTTCCTTGAAAATTCCAACGCACCCGTATGGTCGCAAGAATCACGATCAAACCCAGGGCGCCCAGCAATACCCGGAGAAAAGCAGTGGAAAAGGCGCCCAACTCCGGCGCAACGATGCGCATGAACAGAAAACTCGCGCCCCACAGCGCAGAGAGCAGCAACAGGCGAAGCGTGGAATCCAGCGGCATGGAATGCCCCTTTCCTGATTGGGTGCTCTCAAGATTACATTGAAGCACCAACGCGTTACTGGCCATTTTCGGCAGTCGAGTTGGGGGCGAATCCATCGCCAGTGAGCTTACAAGCATGGGATAAAAAACACCCCACCGGGGGTGGGGTGAAGTGGGTATGCACCCATGAGATGTACTGACACGGATATCGCTATCCCGCTTGGGACCCGACCTGGGGGGCAGTGCGGGCTGGGGCACCGTTGGCGACGTAGTAGGGGGCCTGCGAGCGCGGCAACGGTTCGCGGCCGCGAATCCTGTCGGCGATCTTTTCGGCCAGCATGATGGTCGGGGCGTTGAGGTTGCCGGTAGGGATGACCGGGAACAGCGAGGCATCCACCACCCGGAGGCCGTGCATGCCGTGCACGCGCCCCTCGCCGTCGACCACCGCCATGTCGTCGTAGCCCATCTTGCAGCTACCGCAGGGGTGGTAGGCGGTTTCGGCATGAGCACGTACGAAGGCGTCCAGCTCGGCGTCGGACTGCACGTCAGGGCCGGGGGAGATCTCGCGGCCACGGTAGGGGGCCATGGCGGGCTGCTGCATGATCTCGCGGGTCAGGCGAATGGCATCACGGAATTCCTGCCAGTCCTTGTCCTTGGACATGTAGTTGAACAGGATGCTGGGGGCTTGGCGCGGGTCGAGCGAGGTGAGGCGGATACGTCCGCGGCTTTCGGAGCGCATCGAACCGACGTGGGCCTGGAAACCATGAGCCTGCACCGCACTCTTGCCATTGTAGCTGATGGCGATAGGCAGGAAGTGGTACTGCAGATTGGGCCACTCCTCCTCGTCGCGGGTACGGATGAATCCGGCCGCCTCGAATTGGTTACTGGCGCCGATGCCGGTACCGAGGAACAGCCACTCGGCACCGATCTTTGGCTGGTTGTACCACTTCAGCGCCGGATACAGCGAGATCGGCTGCTTGCATTCGTACTGGATGTACATCTCCAAGTGGTCCTGGAGATTTTCGCCGACGCCTTTCAAGTCATGCACTACCGGAATGCCGAACTCCTTGAGATGTTCGGGGTTGCCGATGCCCGAACGCAGCAGGATCTGTGGAGAGGCGATGGCACCGCTACACAGCAGCACCTCGCGGCGAGCGCGGGCTTCCACCGGCTGGCGCTTGTGCAGATAGCTCACCCCCACGGCACGCTTGTTTTCGAACAGGATGCGATCGGTGGTGGCACGGGTGACGATGGTCAGGTTGGGCCGCTGCCTGGCTTGATCCAGATAGCCCCGGGCGGTGGAAGCGCGACGCCCGTTGGGCGTGACGAAGCGGTCCATGGGACCGAAGCCTTCCTGCTGGTAACCGTTGACGTCTTCGGTCTTTGGGTAACCGGCCTGTACCCCAGCCTCGATGAAGGCATGGTAGAGGGGGTTGTTGCCGGGCTTGGGAGTGGTCACGCTGACCGGCCCATCACCGCCATGATAGTCGTTGGGGCCGATGTCACGCGTTTCAGCCTTCTTGAAATAGGGCAGGCAGTCGGCGTAGGTCCAGTCCTCGAGACCGGATGCCTTGGCCCAGTTGTCGTAGTCCAAGGCATTGCCGCGGATGTAGCACATGCCGTTGATCAGCGAAGATCCGCCCAGTCCTTTGCCGCGGCCGCACTCCATGCGGCGGTTGTCCATATGGGGTTCCGGGTCGGTCTCGAACGCCCAGTTGTAGCGCTTGCCCTGTAGGGGATAGGCCAGCGCGGCGGGCATCTGGGTGCGGAAATCGAAACGATGGTCCGGGCCGCCGGCTTCGAGCAGCAGCACGCTGACATCGGCGTCTTCGGTGAGGCGCGTGGCCAGCACGTTGCCGGCCGAGCCGGCGCCGATGATGATGTAGTCGTATTCATGGGTCTGAGACATGATGCCTCCTGAAGAAATCTGCCGGAGAGGGGATATCCGTACCGGGAGGCATGAAAGCGAAGCGTCATTTTCAGGGAAGAAAATGCCGAGCGCCCAGGGATGGGTTCATAGCGTCTTCGCGTCATGCCTCCCGGTATGTTGGGAGCAACTCGTTAGAACACCGCTTGGAACGGTCCCATTTCCACCTGGATCGACTTGATCTGGGTGTAATGGTCGAGCGTCGAGATGCCGTTCTCGCGGCCCACACCGGACTGCTTGTAGCCGCCCACCGGCATCTCCGCCGGCGACTCGCCCCAGGTGTTGATCCAGCAGATGCCGGCTTCCAGACGATGGATGGTGCGGTGTGCGCGGGCCAGGCTCTCGGTGAAGACGCCGGCGGCCAGACCATAGTAGGTATCGTTGGCGCGAGCGATCACTTCATCCTCGTCGTCGAAGACCAGCACCGACATCACTGGGCCGAATATCTCTTCGCGCACGATGCGCATATCGTCGGTGCAGTCGGTGAATACCGTCGGGGCTGCCCAGGCGCCATGAGCGAAGTCACCTTCGGCCATCGGCTCGCCGCCGGCCAGGACCCGGGCGCCTTCCTGCTTGCCGAGCTCGATATAGGACAGCACCTTGCGCTGATGTTCGAAGCTCACCAGGGGGCCGAAATTGACCTCGGGATCCAGGGGGTTGCCGGCCTTGATGCGTGCCACGCGCTCCTGGATCCTGGCTTCGAAGGCATCCTTGACCGAACGATGCACGAACACTCGGGTACCGTTGGTGCAGACCTGGCCACTGGAGTAGAAGTTGGCCATCATCGCGGCGTCGGCGGCGCGATCCAGTTCGGCGTCGTCGAACACGATCAGCGGTGACTTGCCACCGAGCTCCATGGTCACATCCTTCAGCGTCGAGCCTGCGGCAGCCGACATCACCTTCTTGCCGGTGCCCACCTCGCCGGTGAAACTAATCTTGTCGAGGCCTTCATGGGCGGTGAGCATCTGCCCGACGCGACCCTCGCCGTGCACCACGTTGAACACTCCGTCGGGCAAACCGGCCTCGGTGAAGATCCCTGCCAGCTTCATGGTGGTCAGAGGGGTGACCTCGCTGGGCTTGAAGACTACGGCATTGCCCGCGGCCAGTGCCGGTGCGGACTTCCAGCAGGCGATCTGGATCGGGTAGTTCCAGGCGCCGATGGAGCCGACCACGCCCAATGGCTCGCGACGGGTATAGACGAAGGAGGACTCGCGTAGCGGAATTTGCGTGCCCTCGATGGCTGGAGCCAGACCAGCGAAATATTCGATGGCATCGGCACCGGTGACGATGTCCACCGCTGCGGTTTCACTGATCGGCTTGCCGGTATTCAGGGTTTCCAGTTCTGCCAGCTCGTCATTGCGCTCGCGAAGCAGGCTCACCGCGCGATTGAGAATGCGCGAGCGCTCCATGCCGGTCATGGCGGCCCAAACCTTCTGGCCTTCACGAGCCGAGGCCACGGCGCGGTCGACATCGGCTTGCGAGGCTTGCTGGACCTCGGCCAGTAGGGTGCCGTCGGTGGGATTGATGACCTGGAAGGTTTCACCGGAGGTGGCATCCACACGACGGCCACCGATATAGAGTTGCTGGAGTTCGAGCGTCGCCATAGCGTCCTCCTGGGCGTAGCCGGTTGTTGAAGAAGATGAAAGGAGTCGCGCTTCAGTTCGCGCGAGCCAGTTGTTCGTCGAGGTAGTCGTAGGCGAGCAGGCGCGCGCGGTCGACATCCAGGCCTTCCGGCGCCAGGGCACCACGCAACCAAAGGCCGTCGATCATGGCCGCCAGACCGCGGGCCGCCCGCCGTGCCTCTTCCTTGGGCAGGCAATGCCGGAACTGATGGCATAGATTGGAGTACAGCCTTCTGTCATTGACGTGCTGCAGGCGCTGGAGATTGAGCTTGTGCATGCTGCTGGCCCAGAATGCCAGCCAGGTCTTCATTACCGACTGGCTGACCTGGCTGCGGTCGAAGTTGCCGTCGATGATGGCTCGCAGATGTTCGCGTGGCTCATCGGTCGGCAGCGCCTGACGGCGGCGGGCCACCGCTTGGCCGAGATCACTGAGGATTTGGCGCATGGTGGCTTCCAGCAGCCCATCCTTGCCCCCGAAGTAATGGCTGATGATGCCTGCGGATACGCCGGCGCGACGAGCGATGCGAATCACGGTGGCATCGGCCAGGCCGACGTCGTCGATGGCCTCCATGGTCGCCTTGATCAACTGGCGGCGGCGAATGGGTTCCATTCCGAGCTTGGGCACCGGTCCTGTCTCCTCTACAAGTGGCGTGCTTGGCCGTGGGCATGTACGTTGGTCATGGTGCAAGCCTGGCCAGACGCCACGAGATCATCTATGGTGAATAGTATGGATCTTTTTTATTGAACGTTCAATCAATAAAAACACTACGCCATCCTATGAGATGGTGGATCATATATAAATTGGGGCTATCAGTGAGGCTGCTGTCAGGTGTGATGGCCTGTCTCGAGGGATGTTCAACAAGAGAGAGGAACCGATGAGTAAGACACTGAAAATGTCCATATCGCTGCTGGGTGCGGGAGCCATGGCGCTTGGCGCGGCGCCGCTGATGGCGCAGGAGCCCGAGAGTTGTCAGTCGGTCCGTTTCGCCGAAGTGGGCTGGACCGATATCACGGCGACCACTGCGCTAACCAGCGAAGTGCTCGAGGCGCTTGGCTATGATACCCGGACCGATACGGTCTCTGTGCCCATCGCCTATTCGGGACTGCGTAATCAGGACTTTGATATCTTCCTGGGTAATTGGATGCCTTCGATGGCATCGATCAGCGATCCCTATATCGAACAGGGGGATGTCGATCGGGTTGCCGCCAACCTGCATGGCGCCAAGTACACTTTGGCCGTGCCGCAGTACGTGTATGACGCCGGCGTGACCTCGGTGGAAGACCTGGCTGAGCATGCCGAGCGTTTCGACCGCCGCCTATATGGTATCGAGGCTGGTAATGACGGCAACATGATCATCCAGGATATGATCGATGACGATGCCTTTGGCCTCAGCGACTGGCGTCTGATCGATTCCAGCGAGGCTGGCATGCTGGCCGAACTGCGCTCCAAGATGCAGAGCGAGGAGTGGATGGTGTTTCTCGGTTGGGAGCCTCATCCGATGAACACCAACTTCGACATGGCTTATCTGGAAGGCGCTGATGATTACTTCGGGCCTGACTTGGGGGGCGCGACAGTCTATACCAACACGCGTGCCGGTTATGTCGACGAGTGCGCCAACGTAGGGGCGCTGCTCGAGAATCTGGAGTTCACACTGGAAATGGAAAACCAGCTGATGAGCGCGATCATGGACGAGGGCGAGGATCCGCGTGATGCGGCGCGAGCCTACCTGCAAGACAACCCCGAGGTGCTTGCCGAGTGGCTTGATGGTGTCGCCACCGTAGATGGCAAGAATGGCCTCGAGGCGGTCAAGGTAGCGCTGGACATCGAGGGCTGAGTGGGCATAAGTCGGGCTTGCCATGGGGCAGGGCCGCGTGCATAATGCGCACCCGTTGCCGGCCCTCCCCGGACATCCGGAGAGTTTCCGCCGCCGATTGGCTACGTAGCTCAGCCGGTTAGAGCACATCACTCATAATGATGGGGTCCCCTGTTCGAATCAGGGCGTAGCCACCAGCCGAATCCGACGCGCCCGCCTGGTTTCACTAGGCGGGCGCGTTGCGTTTACAGGCGCTTTTTCCCCTTGGGATAATGACTTGTGGTCGTCAATCGCAATGTCGGCTTGACGTTCACGAGGTGATCCGTATACTACGTCGCGTGTTCCGGGTCGTTCCCCGATAGCTCAGTTGGTAGAGCAAATGACTGTTAATCATTGGGTCGCAGGTTCGAGTCCTGCTCGGGGAGCCAATACGACATCGCCGAATTCGGCCTCGCGAACACCGTGACAGGCGATTCCCCGATAGCTCAGTTGGTAGAGCAAATGACTGTTAATCATTGGGTCGCAGGTTCGAGTCCTGCTCGGGGAGCCACTCTTCGCCGCCTGTGCTGCTAGCCTTTGTGTCATTCCCCGATAGCTCAGTCGGTAGAGCAAGTGACTGTTAATCACTGGGTCGCAGGTTCGAGTCCTGCTCGGGGAGCCACCTCTGGCCTCGGTAGCGCCAGCCGGTAGGTCGCCAGCTCAACCCTCTCTGTGACGTGACCGCCCAAGCCTGGATGCCAGCTGCACACTCGTTTTCCTTCCACGGAATCGAGGAGCGGAGAATCTCCCGCGCCGGCGCATCCGACTGCCGCACCTCTTACAAGGACAGGAGACCGTATGTTCGATCTCATCGGCGACATCCACGGTTACGCCACACCTCTCAAGCGCCTTCTCGTTAAGCTCGGTTATCAGGAACGGCAAGGCGTTTGGTCACACCCTGAACGCCGGGTGATATACCTCGGCGATTTCGTCGATCGCGGCCCCGAGCAAGTGGAAACCGTGCATGTTGCCCAGACCATGGTCGAAAATGGCCAGGCTTTGGCGGTCATGGGTAACCATGAGTTCAATGCTGTGGCCTGGGCCAGCGAAGATCCTGACATCCCTGGCGAGCACCTGCGTCGGCACAATGACAAGCACCGTCGTCAGCACCAGCTTTACCTGGAGCAGGTGGGGGAAGGCAGCGCGTTGCATCGCGACCACATCGACTGGTTCAAGACATTGCCGCTGTATCTTGACCTGGAGGGTCTGCGCGTGGTGCATGCCTGTTGGCATCGGCCTTCCCTCGACCAGCTGGCCGACTACCTCGATGACCGCCAGCGGATCCTGCCCGTCGCCTGGCGGACGCTGACACGTGAGCGAACCCCTGCCTACGATGCGTTGGAAACCCTGCTCAAGGGGCTGGAAGTCCCATTGCCTACCGGTATCGAGTTCAACGACAAGGACGGCAACCCCCGCCGGCTTATCCGAACTCGCTGGTGGGAATTGGAAGGTATCACCTATCGTGACCTGGCAATGGTACCGGCGGAAGCCATCGAGGAGATCCCACACGTGCCGATTCCCGAGGATGTGCTGCCCGGTTATGAGGGGGACAAACCGCTGTTCGTCGGTCACTACTGGCTTACCGGCATCCCGGAACCTCTCACGCCGCATATTGCGTGCCTGGATTACAGCATTGCTGCCGGACATGCGCATGGTGATAGCGATGGTAAGTTATGTGCCTACCGCTGGGATGGCGAGGCCGAACTGGATGCTGGAAAGTTCGTATGGGTCGAGTAAATAGTCATCGTGCGTAGCGCAAGAATGGCTAGATCGTGGTAGATGGCCGTCGTTGAATCAGCTTTGCTCGATATTCGCCTCGCTCCCGCGATAGGCTCAGGTCATGCCCCTGTGCCTGTAAACGGGCACGTAACAGATTGAGACGGGCGCAGGCCTGTTCCCGCTCCTCGCCCTGATCCAGACGAGCAATCAGACTTTCCACCTCGCGGATTTCGTGTACCAACTCTAACTTCGGAGGCATATAGCCGGCAATTTTCAGCAGCCGGTAACCGGCCCGCAGTTGCTCAGGAACCATGCTGTCATCATCCAACTGCAGCGGCTTGCCACTGCCTGGCAAATGATCAAACACGCCGTAGTGTGTCAATCCACGAGCTCGTCTGCTCGCTTCGCATACCCCAATTCATGAACACAATCCGCCGCTGCCAGGCGTACGCCAGTTGCCGATTCGGCAGTTGCGTCTTCTAGCGACGAGTCGATACAGGCGGTCAGTGCGCTTGCCTCAGGCTCCATCTCGACTTCCGGCTTATCAAGTGAAAGGTATCCGTCATCGTTCAAGCGCTGCAACCATAGGCCTGCCGTCGCCACCTTCGCCTCCAGTGACGACGCTTCCCAACGCGTCTGATCCACATCGTCATCCAGTGCCGCCTTCATCCAGTCGGGCTGTCCATCACTGCAACTCGCTACCGAGAAGGCAAGCAGCATTACCACAAATCCTTTGATACGCATAAAGGCTCCCTTGGTTTCGAAGCCAATGGTAACGTAGAAGGAAGAAGGCTGCCTCGACGACTGCATGGGCCTTGTGTCTCTCCTGGAGGCGACCCCTGATGCCGGATGCGTATCACCGTTTGGCGCCTTGCTGGCCTGGATCATGGTACTTGGTAAGTGGTTGTGAGCGTGGCTGGTTCCAGACCTGAATTGATGCCCCCCAGGCGAATAAGCGTGCGCAGGCCGACGAGTCTGATTTTTCCCTCAAGGTTCCAGGGGGGCGGCCGATAGTCCCTATAAGGTATCCAACGTATGCGCCGGGGGTGACAGTCAACCGCTTTGATCGTACCCGAACGCCTCCAGTGGTTTGCCGCAAGTCTCGGCCTGCCCCCGCCGGTCTTCGTCCATTCGGCCCCGAGTGATAGCAAGACATGAGCACAAGGTCACTGACATCCACACGCTTCGTTGCATTTCCATGGGGGGTGTTCCTTGGATAGATTCCATCCTTCTCTCGTGACCGCGTTGGCCGACCGCGTCGGTCTCGGCTTGCTGCTGATCGATCAGGAGTTACGCATAGAGTATTGGAATGGCTTCGTCGCTCGATGTAGTGGCATGTGTTTGTCGCAGGCCAAAGGTCAATTTCTCGCCGATGTTTTCCCCCATACGGATGTGGTGGGTCTGCGTGAGAGGGTCGAACGGACCTGCCTCGGAGGGAATACCATGTTTGGGGCACAAGACGATGCCCACGACCTGATCCAAATGCCTCTGGGCACTGCGGAAGGGAAGGGTGTGCGAGCGTTGAACTGGCGGTTATTCCCCGTGTTCCACGCGGACCATTTCGGGCTTTTCGCTCTCGTGCTCGATGATGCCTGCAACCGGTACGATACCGACATGGTTTGGGACATTCAGTCCGCTGGCGAAAGGGACGAACTAGTCGATCAGGATCGATTGATCGAAAAACTGGAAAAGGCCAACAATCAACTCGCGCAGTCGGAAAAGCTGGCGGCCATCGGGCAGCTCGCCGCTGGCGTCGCTCACGAAATCAACAATCCCATAGGCTACGTGTCTTCCAACCTGAAGACACTGGCCGGCTATGTGCAGGACCTTTTGCGTATCATCGATGCCGTGGACGAAGCGGCAGACATCGAAGCGTTGCAACAGCTCAAACGTGCCTTGGAATACGATTACATTCGTGGCGATATCAAATCGCTGATCAATGAGTCCGAGGATGGACTCGAACGTGTGAAGAAGATCATCACGGCACTCAAGGATTTTTCACATATCGATGAAGAAGAATTCCGCTTCGCCGACCTTCATCACGGCATCGACACCACACTTAATGTGGTACAGAGCGAGCTCAAGTACAAGGCTGATATTGTCAAGGAATACGGTGAGCTTCCAGAGGTGGAGTGTATCCTCTCTCAAATCAACCAAGTGGTCATGAATCTTCTGATAAATGCCGCGCATTCTATCGAGGAGTTTGGCACTATCAACCTACGGACTGGAAACGAGGGCGAATGGGTATGGTTCGAGATAGAGGATACTGGAAAGGGAATAGATCCGAAGCTTCTCAATCGAATATACGAACCTTTCTTTACCACCAAACCTGTCGGTAAGGGAACAGGGCTTGGTCTGGCGCTTTCCTACAATATCGTTCAAAAGCATCATGGTAGGATCAAGGTATTCAGCGAGGTAGGAAAAGGCACGAGATTTTGTATCTGGTTGCCGATAAGGCAACCAGTCAAGTTGAATTCCATGACAGATAACGAGATGAATGAATGAGTGAGCAATGCCCGGAAACAGCCACCGCAACGCTGTTGTTGGTGGATGATGAAGAGAATATGCTCAATAGCCTTAGGCGCGTGCTGAGAAACGAGCCTTACACTCTATTGATGGCCACGAGTGGTGAAAAAGCACTTGGGCTGATGGAGGAGAAGGATGTTGATCTTGTGATATCCGATGCTCGAATGCCCGGCATGGATGGTGCCACACTACTGGCCAATATCCAGCAGAAGTGGCCGAACTGTCTGCGTATCCTGCTCACCGGCTATGCCGATATCAGCACGACCGTGCGTGCCATCAATGAAGGTCATATTTATCGATATATCAGTAAACCATGGGATGACGATGAGCTGCGACTGATCATACGGCAAGCGCTCGCCTATCAGTTTACCGAGCGTGAGCGTCAACGCCTGGAGCAACTCACCTTGTCGCAGAATCGGCAATTGCAAGAATTGAATGCCGATCTCGAAAATCGAGTAAAAGCAAGAACGGCGGAGATTCAACAAGTTGCTGATATGCTCGATCTTGCTTATGCAGAATTGAAGCACAGCTATGTCACTGCTACCGAGGTGTTCTCGTCGTTGCTCAATCTGCGTTTACCACGTGATCGCCAGACCAATAGTCGGGTGGTCGAGTTGGTCAAGGCCTATGCCCAGCATTATCAATTGGATGAGGCCCTTGGTCGTAATCTCTCCATGGCGGCCGCGCTTTACAACCTCGGCAAGCTGACGTGGGAAGATAGCTTGTTCAATAAGCCGTCGGATCTGCTTTACAAGAACGAACTCGAACAGTACCGCCGCTATCCCGAGCTTGGCGAAGGCTTGTTGATGACGCTGGAACCTCTGCGGGACGCTGCCAAGCTGATACGTCATCATCAGGAACGATGGAATGGAAGTGGATTTCCGGATCACTTGAAGGAGAACCAGATTCCTCTTGGTGCCCGCCTGTTAAGGCTGGCCGTAGATTTTGTTGAGCTTCAACAAGGGATGGTACTGGAACGTAAATTGGAGCGAGACGAAGCGCTGTCGTTGCTTCAGAAGTATTCCGGAAGGCTGTATGACCCTCAATTGTGCGAGCGCTTCGTCAGCCTGTGTCAGGAGCTGGATCTCGACACCGTCATGACCGATGACACAATCCTGAAGTTGGATACGCGTCGCTTGGAGCCCGGTATGATCCTGGTGCGGGACCTGTACGCCGAGAATGGTACGTTGCTGCTCAACGAAGGAAAAGAGTTGGATGATTGGTTAATCCTGAGATTGATCAAGTTCGAGGACTCGGAAGACGCAAGCTATACCCTCTATGTGCGTAAGTCTCAGGAAAAAACAATACAATAATGGATATGGTGATATGCAATCGTTGGTCATGAAGACGAAGAGTTCCTTCTCTCATTCCAGAGAGTTGGCAGGTAAGAAGAGAGCAGTTGGATAGCGCTCGCAGAAACGATGAGTAGGGTGTGTCGAACATGGCTAACTACACTGAAAGCGAGAACAAACTGGTCATCAAGATCGTCTATTATGGTCCCGCGATGAGCGGGAAGACGACCAACTTGATACAGTTGCATACGCTCCTTAGGCCCCAGCGAAAAGGGGAGCTCATGGTGTTGGAGACACGCGACGACCGTACCTTGTTCTTCGATATGCTACCTATCGGTCTACGCAGTGCAACTGGACTTGACTTGCGGCTGAAGCTTTATACCGTGCCCGGTCAGGTTCAGCATGATAGTACTCGTAAGGCATTGCTTTCACGAGCGGATGGTGTGATTTTCGTTGCTGATTCCCAGCTCGGCCAACAGGATAATAATGCCATTGCATTCGATAATCTAGCGAGCCACTTGACGAAAGAGGGGGTGGATATCGAGAAATTCCCCATGACCATACAATACAACAAGCGCGATCATGAAGGTGTCATAGATGAAGCCTTGCTACATGCACGTTGGTCCGAAACTCCTTGGGCGCCATTGATCCTGGCGAGCGCCCTTCATGGAAGAGGGATCGTAGAGAGCTTTAGGCAATTGCTGGAGCGTCTTTACACTGCTGTGGATGAGGAATATTCCCTAGCAGTTACTCATGCCATCGATTCTCGAGAGTTCGTGCATCAACTGAGTGCTGACAGTGGAATTCCTGATGAGTAATTTGGAAGACGATCCGAGTCTGGATGACCTCCTGGCACCGAGCCATAGGGCGCGTCTCGTACAATTGCTTAGTACGTTGAGTGGGGCCGATGTGGAGCTGGTCGAGGATCCTGACGAGTCAGTCTCACCCCTTGAGTTCAACCTGGATACTCTGGGATGGTTGAAAACGACGCTTCCCAAAGAACGGCATCGGGCAGCGATACAGCTATTCGAGCTGTTTCTCTTGTATGCGGGGAAATACCGCCTTGCGGCCAATTTGCACCTTGATGTTACTGAAGCAAGTTACGTTGAATTGCAACAGCGGAATGCCGCGCTTCAGGCCTCGGAGGCACGCTACAAGAAATTATCCGAGCAACTGCAGCAGCAGGTCGAAGAGCAGGTCAAGGTGATCGAAAAAGCCCAGCAGCAACTCTATGAGAGTGCCAGGTTGCGGGCTGTCGGCCAATTGGCTGCAGGGGTGGCTCATGAAGTCAATACACCGCTTGGCTATATCGGCAGCAATCTTGCAGTGGCAGGGGATTATCTCGATGAGATAGAAGCCAAACTATCCCTTGACGACGACTTGGCAATCGTGTTCGAAGATTTTCGTGCGTTGCTTGGGGAGTCGAGAAGCGGTGCGCAGCGAATCGCGGGTATTGTGTTGGACCTGAGAACCTTTTCCAATATTGATCAGGCCGAATTTACCTCATGCGACCTGAATGCATTACTAACGACTGCTTGCCACCTCCTTCAGGCGGAGCACCATCAGACACTATCCATCAAATCGCATCTAAGTGAACTGCCAGAGCTTGAAGGTCATCCAGCGAAATTGTCTCAAGCTTTTTACAATGTTCTCGACAATGCCGCCAAAGCTATCGATGGAGAAGGCGTCATTAATGTCGAAAGTCGTTTTCGTGATGGCGTGTGGGAGATCAATATCGAAGATAATGGCTGCGGAATGCCTGAAGAGGTCATGGCACGTGTTTTCGAACCTTTCTTCACAACGCGTAGCGTCGGCGCTGGGACAGGTCTTGGGCTGAGTGTGGCAAGGGATATTCTGACTGCCCACCGCGGATCGGTTCTTTTGAGAAGCCATCCTGGGCAGGGGACATGTGTGACCCTGTGCTTTCGGCTGGATTGAAAGAATGTTGGCCTTTTCTCTGAGGAGGCCATCATGCATGAACCATGTTATTGACGTGAACTCTTTCATTAGGCCCGTAAGGCTCGATGATGTGGTAAAGGCAATGGTTGGAAATCGTGGGGCTTCCAACAGGAACGGGAAATAGATGAGTATACAGAACCACTTGCTGCGTATCCTGCTGATCGAAGACGACGAAGACGATTTTCTGATTATTCGGAACCTACTTCGCGAGGCCAATCATCTTTCTTGTCAGCTTGATTGGCTTGGTACGTACGAAGAAGGTAAAGCCGCTATTGGTAGCGAGAAATATGATCTGGTACTGATAGGCTATCGACTTGGGGGAGAGTCTGGGCTCGAGCTAGTCCATTATGCCTCAAGGGCGGGTATACGTACTCCCTTGATTCTGCTGACTGGTCAGGAAGAAGATGAACTCGACATCAATGCCATCGAGCTCGGTGCCGCAGACTATTTGGTCAAGAGAGAGATGACCAACTCGATTTTGGCCCGTAGCATACGTTATGCAGTCGAGCGATCTCATTCCATTGAAGTGTTGGCCGAGAGTGAAAAGCGCTACCGCTTGTTGTTTGAAGCCAATCCAGAGCCCATGTACATTCATCACCGCGAGACGTTGGCTGTCTTGGCGGTAAATCGAGCCGTCTTGAACTTGCTGGGTTATTCTTACAACGAGATCATGGGAATGCGGGTTCCCGACCTTCTCACTCCTGCTGAGCAGCAGCGTTTTCATGTCCATTATCAAGAAATAGACAGTGCTTCCGCCACGCCAAAAGTGGGCGTGTGGGTACTCAAGTGCAAAGATGGAAGTGAAGTCAGTGCAGAAATTACTGCTCATGATTATGTTTTCAATGAGCAACCGGCTCGCTTGATACTTGCGAATGATATTACCGAACAAATCAAAGCCAGTAATGAGGCTAAACGCCGGGAAAGAGCTTTCCATCAGTTGCTTAGTGACGGCCGTGATGCATTGTTAGTGATCGACTCGGAAGGTTTGGTACGTTATGCCAACCCTGCAGCCGTGTCACTCTTCTGGTCTACCACAGAGAGGTTGATGCAGAGGTGCTTCGAGCTCCCTGTAGTCAATGATAGTCTTTTTGAGTGGACTGTTTTCGTGGAGGGTGAAGGGCATGTCATCGTTGAGGTCCAACGCTCGCAGACCGAATGGGATGGGGAAACCATGTTCCTTTTCTCACTGCGTGACATCCGTCAAAGGAAGGAAGCGGAAAAGCAGCTTCACCTATTGAAGCGAAGCATCGAGTCCAGCTATAACGGGATAGCAATCGCCGATGCGTTGGCACCTGATATACCTCTCATCTATGTCAATCCCGCATTTGAACGGATTACTGGTTATGTGGCGGAAGACGTGGTTGGATTGAACTGCCGCTTTCTTCAATCTGGTGATCGTCACCAACCTGGTGTAGAGCAGATCCGCCTGGGACTGAACGAGCAGAGAGAGATTTATACGGTCTTGCGAAATTTTCGCAAGGATGGATCTCCATTCTGGAATGAACTTTACATCACGCCTGTACGTGACGAAGATGATGTCGTTTCTCATTATGTTAGTGTGCTGAACGATATCTCTGAGAAAAAACGCTTTGAGGCGGAGCTTGCTTTCCATATCAGTCATGATGTTCTGACGGGCCTTCCGAATCGCTCTCTCATTGAAGACCGTTTGGTGCAGGGTTGTCAATTTGCGAAGCGCTATCAGCGAAGCCTGGCGGTTATTTTGTTGGATCTCGATGGATTCAAGCCCATCAACGATTCCATGGGACATGCGGCAGGAGATCAAGTGCTCGTCGAGGTCGCTAACCGGCTCAAACAGCAGATTCGACCTGGTGATACTGCGGCTCGTCTAGGAGGAGATGAGTTTGTCGTTTTACTACCTGATTTGTTCCGCCAGGAGGATGCACTGCAAGTTACTGAAAGGTTGCTTTCGAATATCGCTCTCCCTTATCAGATCGGTGATGCCGAGCTTCGAATCACGGCGAGTGCTGGTATTGTCGTTAGTGATGGTGAGGAGAAAAATCCCTTGGGTTTGGTTCAACAAGCCGACTTGGCAATGTATAAGGCCAAGAAGCGGGGGAGGAATAACTTCCAATGGTACACTAATGACCTGAACCAACAAGTCAGTGAACGAGTCACTCTTCGCAATGAGTTGCAGAAAGCTATTGAATGCGGTGGGTTTGAAATTTACTTTCAACCTCAAGTAGATGCTAATGGGCAGAACTTGGTAGGAATGGAAGCTCTACTTCGCTGGCATCATAGCGAGCTTGGTTTCATCTCACCTGCCAGTGTCATCTCGATTGCAGAAGATACTGGGCAGATTTTCTCGCTCAATCGTTGGGTGATGGAAACTGCCTGTCGCTACATCAAGTCACTTTACGACCAAGGGTTAGTGGATATTCCTGTTGCCGTCAACATTTCTCCACTGCAATTCCAAAGGGACCACTTCGTCGATCTGGTACGTCAAGTCCTTGAAAGAACTCAGCTCGAAGCCAAATTCCTTGAGTTAGAGCTTACGGAAACCATTCTTCTCGATAATGCAGAGCGTGCCGTACAGACGCTTCATGAGTTGAAAAATCTTGGTGTCCGCCTGGCTATCGATGACTTCGGTACAGGCTTTTCCAGTCTCGGATATTTGAAAAGGCTGCCCATCGATAAAATCAAGATCGACCGTACTTTTATCAAGGAAATCATTCGTGATCAGCATGATGCGGCAATTACTCAAGGCATCATTTCCATGGTGCACCATCTGGGGCTCCAAGTCGTTGCCGAGGGAGTCGAGACCGAGCCACAGTTTGCGTTTCTAAGGAAAAGCCAGTGCGATGCATATCAAGGCTACTACTTCAGCAAGCCATTACCCTTGGAGAAGCTCAGGGATTACCTCCAGCAGCATCAGGAAACGCCGAGCGTCAAGCTACCGCGGCGTGACGGTGACGAGTCCATCCAGACTCTGTTGCTGCTCGATGACGAAGAGAACATTCTTCGCGCACTGTCACGCGTGTTACGCCGTGAAGGGTATCGGATCCTTACCGCCAGCCGTGCTCATGATGCGTTTGAGCTGCTGGCCAAGCATGAAGTCCAGGTCATACTTTCCGATCAGCGGATGCCGGAAATGAATGGCACCGCATTCTTCAGCCGGGTCAAGGATCTTTATCCCGATACCATCCGCATCGTGCTGTCCGGTTATACGGACCTCCAATCCGTGACTGAGGCTATCAACGAGGGAGCGATCTACAAGTTTCTCACCAAGCCCTGGAATGACGAGCAGCTTCGTCTGGATATCAAGCAGGCCTTTCAACACTATGCCATGGCCAGGGATAAAGGAACGCCACTGTAGCTGACGATGCGGAATTGCCGATTTACCGAGGGACAATGTGGAGCATGATGCGATCCAACTGCCTACCGATGTCTGGATGGGCGAAGAAGGCTACCAGGTGATTGGCAGTCGTGGTGCCGATACCGGAATGTTGCATCCAGTCATGTCGACTCCGGGCGCGCAGCTCGGCGAGGTCGACCCGTCCATCGGGACCTGCCAGAGCGCGCTCGTCGACCGGTGGCATGCCCAGGGCCGAGAACCAGCGTGCCCATGGCCGTTGGCGGCTGGCCTGAAAGCTGGCGTACCACTGGGCGGCACGTGCCTCACCCACCCCCGGCAATGCTTCGAGTTGCTTCGGCGTCAGCCTTTGCCAGTCGAGCAAGTCCTCGACCAAACCGCCGGCGATCAGGCGTTGCCAAGTACCTTCACCGACTCCCGGGATATCCAGCCCCTGGGGGCCCGATAGCCATGCCAGGCGCGCGAGAAATTGCATTTCACAGCCGTCATTAAGGTGCAGGCAGCTCAGCCGGTGGTAACGCTCGGGAGGCGGCGCATCCAGTTCCGGCCGTGGCTCGGCACGTATCAGTACGTCGTCGAGCTGAGGGATCGTCAGGCCCGCCAGGCGAATCATCACCTGATCGCCAGGGCGTACGTCCCATTCCTGCCATTGGCTCAAGGACCCGAGGCTGACGCGACGAACGGTCCGGTCGTCGAGCTGGGTCGGGTAGAGTTGCAGTACGGGGGTGATATTGCCGGTACGTCCAATACGGAAGTCGACATCGCGCACCACGGCCAGGCTGCGCTGGGCGGGATGCTTCCAGGCCACGGCCCAGTCGGGCGGCTCGGGTTGCCAGTCGCGGGCAGCGGGGCGAGTGTTTTGGCGAAGCACGACGCCATCGGTGGCGAATGGCAAGGCATGACGATACCAACGCTGGCGCCAGCGGGTGACATCATCCAAGTCGGCCACCGGCCGAGTAAGGCGGGCGGTGGTCGTGAATCCCCACCTTTCGAGGGTGGCAAGTCTCTCGTGCATTGGCTCTGGCCCATTGGGCCAGTCCCATACGAATAGGCCGATTTCGTCGGCACCATCGGCGTCGAGTTCGTGTCGTGCCATCAGGCCGATGATCGCGTTACGTGCGCCGTCGCTGCCATGCTCGGCCTGAATATGGCCGGGACGACGGTGGTAGAGCTCGCCTTGCAGGATGACCCGTTCCGGTGACTCCGTGGGCAGTTTTCGAGGAATGGCGGCGATCCGCTGGGCATGAGATAGCCAGTTCTGTCCGGCCCGGCCGTCTCCACGGCTGATGGCGGCTGTGAGTCGGCCATCTTCGTAGACCAATGTTACCGCCACACCGTCGACCTTGGGCTGGATCCACAACTCGTCGTGGCGCCGGCGTTCGATCCAGGTGGTCAAGGCCTGTCGATCGTCGAGCTTGGCCAGTCCGGTGTGTGGGACGGGGTGAAGGACCGGCCCGCTGTCGACGATGGGAAGGGTAGAGGATGACGATGCTTCGACGCAGTCCTGCCATGCGGTCAGCCTGGCGCGAGCCTGGTCGTAGACGCTGTCTTCCACCAGGCGTTCGCCGCGTCGGTAATAGGCGTCATTCCATTCGGCTATCCGGGCTTGCAGCGTCTGCATGGCGCGATCAGCCTGCGCGGGTGCCCAGTCGGGGCATTCGTCGGCCTGGGCTAGCGGCAAACCCAGATGCGCAAGCAGTACACACGAGAAGAGAATGGGGCGGGGGACCCCGAAGGTATGACGTTGCATATTGCCTCCCTGCGTTGATAATGGCCTCATTCCATAAGGCCATGCTTTTACACCAACGCCCCGCGAGTGGGGCGTTGGTGTGGTCGCCACTTAGGCTTGACGGCTCAACTGGGCATAGTCGAGCAGGATTTCCGCGCCTTCGATGACTTGGGCCCTGTCCGCGGGGAGCTCCTCTTCCTCGGTCTCTTCACCTCGAGCATCCACCCAGTCTTCCAGGGGGGCGAGCCCCAAGGCGCGTCGCCGTTGGTTCTCCAGCGAGAGCTGCTCGGCTTCTTGAGCCTCCATCTCGCGTTGGCGCTGCTCGCGATTCAGGCTGATGGTGGTGTGCTGCTCACGCAGTTTGCGTGCAAGCTCGGCCTGGCGCTCGAGGTATACGAAGTTGGGGTGGCCAGCGACCCGTTCGCGATGCCGCGAAGTGAGCGTCTCGATATAGCGCCAGGGTTCGCCGTAAAGCCGATATTGAACAGCGCGCACGGTATCCCAGGGCAGGGCATTATCCAGGCTGCTTTCACCGATCTGCTCCGGGTCCACTAGGCTTGGGAAGAGGATGTCGGGTTCCACGCCCCTATGTTGGGTGCTTTCGCCGGAGATACGGTAGAACTTGGCCCGGGTCAGCTTGATCTGGCCATGGGTCAGGTCGTTGAGCGTTTGCACGGTGCCTTTGCCGAAGGTCTGCGAGCCCACGACCAGGCCACGCCCGTAATCCTGGATGGCGCCGGCAAAGATTTCCGATGCCGAAGCCGACAGCCGGTTGACCAGCACCTCCAATGGGCCATCGTAGAGAGTACCGCTTTCGGTATCGCCATACAGACTGATGCGCCCGCGGGCATCGCGTACCTGAACGGTCGGACCGCGGTCGATGAACAGGCCGATCAGGGAGTTGGCTTCCTGCAAGGCGCCACCGCCATTGTTGCGCAGGTCCAGTACGATCCCCTCGATGTCTTCCTGTTTGAGCCGCTCGATTTCACGGGCTACGTCTCGCGTGGTACTGCGATATTCGTCCTCACCGGCCTGCCAGGCATCGAAATCGACATAGAAGGTCGGAATCGTGATCACTCCGATACGGTGGGTGCCGTCCTCTCTCTTGATTTCGATGACTTCGCCGCTGGCTGCTTGGTCCTCGAGCGTGACGGTATCGCGGGTGATTTCGACGGTGCGCGAGCGGGTCATGTCGATGGCTTGGGCAGGGACCACGTCCAATCTGACCACCGAACCCTTGGGGCCACGGATCAGGTCGACCACTTCGTCCAGGCGCATGCCGACCACGTTGACCATCTCACCATCCTCCTGGCCCACGGCGATGATCCGGTCGGCGGGTTGGAGGACGCCGGCCTTGTCAGCGGGGCCACCGGGTACCAGGCTCGAAACCTTGACGTATTCCCCTTCGGTCTGCAGCAGGGCACCGATACCTTCCAGCGACAAGCGCATCTGGATATCGAAGGATTCCCCCTGTCGCGGAGACAGGTATTCGGTGTGTGGGTCGATGGTACCGGTCACCGCCGCCATGAACAGGCCGAAGACATCTTCGCCATTGGTCTGGCGGACGCGCGAAAGCTGGCCTTCATAACGCTGGACCAGGTTTTCGCGTACTTGTTCGTCATCCTGACCGCTGATCGACATGGTCAAGGCGGCATTCTTCAGCCGCTTGTTCCAGAGCTCGTCCAGCTCGCTCTCGCTATTGGCCCAAGGAGCCCCCTCGCGATCGATCTCGAGTCGGTCGTCGGTGTCGAAGCGGTAGTTCAGCCCATTGTCGATCTTGTCGATAATCCACTCGAGGCGTGATTCGAGACGTTCGTGATAGCGCTGATACAGCGCATAGACACGTTCCAGTTCGCCATCCTGGAGAGCATCGTCCATAGTGGTTTCCAAGTCGCGGAAACTGTCCACGTCACGACGCAGCAGATAGGCGCGCTGGGAATCCAGGACATTCAGATAACGATCGAATGCCTGCCGTGACCACTCTTCGTCGAGGCTGACGTCCGCGTAATGCCCATAACGCAGCGACTCGGCGACTTCGGCCGCGGCTTGGCGGTGAGCGTCGGAGGGTTGCGGTTGCGCAAGAGCTATTGCACTGAAAGATGCGATCAGCGCGATGGCACTCACACGCCGAAGGGCGGCAATCAGGCTCATCAATGAAGCACTCCCGGTTTCATGTACACTTCTTCCCTAGAGACTCATGCTCGGCGAGTGAGTTGCGTCTGCCGAGATGGCATTGTAGCAGCCTGTGTCGCCAGACACAGACCCTTCGATGAGGATCATCATGCCCCACGACCCTACTTTGGAACGATTACTGAGCTTTTTACATGACTCGCCTACTCCCTGGCATGCTGTGGCCAATATGAGCAAGCGTCTCGAGCAAGCCGGATTCCGTCGCTTGGACGAGACCCAATCCTGGAAGCTTGCGCCGGGAGAGCGAGTTTATGTGACCCGTAATGATTCGTCACTGGTCGCCGTGCAATTGCCTGATGATCGACTGCAGGCGCTGCGCATGATCGGTGCGCATACCGACAGCCCTGGACTGCGGCTCAAGCCCAACGCCGCGCAAGTGAACAGCGGCTGGCTGCAGCTTGGAGTTGAAGTCTATGGTGGCTCACTGTTGGCGCCTTGGTTCGACCGCGATCTGGGGATGGCCGGGCGCGTTCACCTGCGCCGTGAGGATGGCCGCTTGCAAGGTGTGCTGCTCAATGTCGCGCGCCCGGTTGCCATCGTGCCCAGCCTCGCCATTCACCTCGACCGCGAAGCCAATGATGGGCGTGCCATCAACCCCCAGACCCAGATGGCACCGGTTCTGCTGCAGGGTGGAGAAAAGGGCGATATCGAACGACTGCTGCAGCGCTGGCTCTACGAGCAGCACAATATCGAGAAGGCCGACATTCTGGACTTCGAGCTGGCCCTCTATGACACCCAGCCTCCGGCGCGAGTCGGCGTCGAGGGCGAACTGATCGCCAGCGCGCGGCTGGACAACCTGTTGTCGTGCTTCGTTGGTCTGGAAGCCCTGCTGGCGAGCGACGGTCGTCAGGGGGCAGTGCTAGTGGCCAACGATCACGAAGAAGTCGGCAGTGCCAGTGCTTGTGGGGCCCAGGGACCATTCCTGGGCGATGTGCTGCGGCGTGTCAATGCTTTGCTCGGTGGGGAAGGGGAGGAGAGTTTCATCCGTTTGATCCAGGCCTCGCGCCTGATCTCTTGCGACAACGCCCATGCCCTGCACCCGAATTTTGCCGATAAGCACGATGCTGGCCATGGCCCGGCGATCAATGGCGGACCTGTGATCAAGGTCAACGCCAATCAGCGCTATGCCACCAACAGCGCCACCTCTGCAATGTTCCGCGATGTGTGCCGCGAAGCGGGTGTGCCGGTGCAGACTTTCGTCACCCGTGCCGATATGGCCTGTGGCAGCACCATCGGGCCGATCACGGCCACCGAGCTCGGGGTGCCGACACTGGACGTGGGGATCGCCCAGTGGGGCATGCACTCGATCCGCGAGACCGCCGGCAGCCAGGATGTCGCCTATCTGACGCGGGCGTTGACGGCTTTCGTCAATCGGACGGAGTTGGTTTGAAGCTGCGAGCTACGGGCTTCGAGCGACGAGCGGTTGCAGATGGCTAGGGGCCAACGGCAATCCTGCCCGAAGCCCGAAGCCCGAAGCCCGAAGCCCGAAGCCCGAAGCCCGAAGCCCGAAGCCCGAAGCCCGAAGCCCGAAGCCCGAAGCCCGAAACGCAAAAACCCCGCAGGCAGACCTGCGGGGTTCGGCATTCTCTGGTGGCTACGCCCTGACTCGAACAGGGGACCCCATCATTATGAGTGATGTGCTCTAACCAACTGAGCTACGTAGCCGTCCAACGGGGGCAAATCATACCCATAAGGGCATGAAAGGTCAACTCAATGTTGGCGTGGCGATGCTTAGACATTGAAGCGGAAATGGATCACGTCGCCGTCCTGGACGACGTAGTCCTTTCCTTCCAGGCGCCACTTGCCGGCGTCCTTGGCACCCTGCTCGCCACCCAGAGTGACGAAATCCTCATAGCCGATCACCTCGGCGCGAATGAATCCCTTCTGGAAATCGGTATGAATCACGCCCGCGGCTTCCGGCGCCGTGGCACCTACCTTGACCGTCCAGGCACGCACTTCCTTGACCCCGGCGGTGAAGTAGGTCTGCAAACCAAGCAACTTGTAGCCGGCACGGATCACGCGATCGAGCCCCGGCTCCTCCATGCCCAGTTCTTCGAGGAACATGGCGCGCTCGTCGTCGTCGAGTTCGGCGATCTCGGCTTCGATCTGATTGCAAACCGGGACGACCACGGCGCCTTCCTGCTCGGCGATCTCGCGTACGGTATCCAGATAAGGATTGTCATTGAAGCCGTCGTCGTTGACGTTGGCGATGTACATGGTGGGCTTCAGGGTCAGGAAGCCGTAACTCTTGACCTGGCGCTTCTCGTCGTCTGAGAGGCCGAAGCTGCGCAGGGGAAGGCCCTCGGCCAGGTGCGGCTGGATTCGGTCGAGCACCGCCTTGGTGGCGATGGCCTCCTTGTCGCCGCTCTTGACCACGCGGGTCAGGCGCTGGATGGCACGCTCGACCGTGTCAAGATCGGCCAGGGCCAGTTCCATGTTGATGGTTTCGATATCGATGCTTGGGTCGATCTGGTTAGCGACATGAATGACGTTGTCGTTGTCGAAGCAGCGCACTACATGGGCGATGGCATCGGTCTCGCGGATATTGGCCAGAAACTGGTTGCCCAGCCCTTCGCCTTTGGAGGCGCCGGCCACCAGTCCGGCGATATCCACGAACTCCATGGTCGTCGGGATCACCTTTTGTGGCTTGACGATCTCGGCCAGCTTGTCGAGACGGGGGTCAGGCATCGGCACGATGCCGACATTGGGCTCGATGGTGCAGAACGGAAAGTTCTCGGCGTCGATGCCGGACTTGGTCAGTGCATTGAACAAGGTGGACTTGCCGACATTGGGCAGGCCGACGATACCGCAGTTGAAACCCATGGGATCTTTCCTGGAAAGCGTGTTCGAAGTTGGCGATTGGCCGGTATTTTACGGGAAAAAGCGATAAGCCAGAAGTTCGTCGCTTCGCGACTTGAAGAAGGAAGGTTGAAGATCGGTACTTCGTATCTTGAAAGGGCAAGAAAAAGAAGTTTTGCTTGTCTTCCGTCTTCCGTCTTCCGTCTTCCGTCTTCCGTCTTCCGTCTTCCGTCTTCCGTCTTCCGTCTTCCGTCTTCCGTCTTCCGTCTTCCGTCTTCCGTCTTCCGTCTTCCGTCTCTTATAGCTGTGCTTTTCAGCCTTCGGCTGAAAAGCTGTGCAGCCGATTCATCGCCTTGGCCCAGTCGCCACGAACGGCGTCCTGCAGCGTGGCTTCGATCTCAGCGAAGGCAGCATCGATGGCGGCGCGTTCCGCTTTGCCAGGACGTCCAAGCACGTAATTGGTGACTTGTCGGGAATCGCCAGGATGGCCGATGCCAATGCGTAGGCGATGGAAGGAGTTATCGTTGCCGAGAGCGCGGATGATATCGCGCAGACCATTGTGACCGCCGTGACCGCCGCCTTGCTTGTAGCGAGCCGTGCCTGGGGCAATATCGAGGTCATCGTGAGCGACGAGCAGTTCGCCGGGGGCTAGCTTGAAGAATTGACAAAGCGCGGCGACAGCGCCGCCACTACGGTTCATGAAGGTCTGCGGAAGCAGCAAATGCAGATCCTCGCCAGCGAAGTTCACCTTGGCATAATGCCCCAGGAACTTGCGTTCGGGCCGTAGAGGGGCATGGCTGTCGCGCGCGATGGTCTCGACCAGCCAGGCGCCAGCATTGTGCCGAGTGTCGTCGTATTCCGGTCCTGGGTTGCCGAGACCGATGATCGCTTTCACGTGGCTCATGCTGACGTCCTGGTGGTCGTGACGGGAAGAAGGCTGGCTTATTCGGCCTTGTCTTCGCCTTCGCCCTGGTCGGCTTCCTGGTCTTCCTGCTCCTTGGCCTCGCTCTCGGGCGCGGCTTCAGGCTTGGCTTCCGCCTCGGCTTCTTCTTCACCCTCTTCAGCGATGCCGCGAGTCGGATGCGTAATGTTCACGATACCGGTGTCATACTCCTCGCCATGCGACAGCGCCACAGAAGTCACGCCTTCCGGTAGCTTGAGGTCGGATAGGTGCAGGGTTCCGCCGAGCCCCAGGTCGGTGATGTCGATTTCCAGGTACTCGGGAAGGTCCTTGGGCAAGCAGCTGACTTCGATATCGTTGGCCAGTACGTGCAATACGCCGCCCTGTTCCTTGATGCCTTTGCAGCGTTCTTCGCCCACGACGTGGAGCGGTACGTGCAGGGTCATTTCGTGGGTAGCGTCAATCCGCATGAAGTCGGCATGGGTGACCAGCGCCTTGTACGGGTGACGCTGCAGATCACGAACGATGACTTGTTCGTTGCTGCCGTCGACATCGATATTGATGATCGAGGAGAAAAAAGCTTCGTCCTCGATGGCCTTGTAGAAGGCAGCCTTGTCGATGGTAATCGGCTGCGGTGCCTTCTCGCCACCGTAGATGATGGCGGCGACCTGTTGGTTCGCGCGGCGCAGGCGGCGGCTCGCACCTTTCCCCAGCTCCTTGCGAACGTTGGCGGTAAGTTGGTAATCGGACATTGGTAACCTCATTGGTCAATAAAGGAAAGCGCTACCGCCCGCGACCAAGCGATAGCGTTTCCGGGGCCCTGATGGGCTGCGTATCCAAGCACGATGTCTCTCTGTCGGCAAGGCCTTAGTGGAACATCGCGCTGACGGACTCCTCGTTGCTGACCCGGCGGATCGCTTCGGCGATCAGCCCGGCCACGGAAAGTTGGCGGATCTTGCCGCTGCGGCGTGCCGGTTCGGACAGCGGAATGGTATCGGCCACGACCAGTTCGTCGAGCACCGAACCAGTGATGTTGTCGACAGCCGGCCCGGACAGGATCGGATGGGTGGCATAGGCCACTACGCGACGGGCGCCATGATCCTTGAGCGCCTCGGCGGCCTTGCACAAGGTGCCGGCTGTGTCGACCATATCGTCGACTACGACGCAGGTGCGCCCCTCGATCTCGCCGATGATGTGCATCACCTGGGCCTGGTTGGCCTGCGGTCGACGCTTGTCGATGATGGCGAGGTCGGCGTTGAGCTGCTTGGCAATGGCCCGAGCGCGCACCACGCCGCCGACGTCCGGGGAAACGACTACCAGATCGTCATAATTCTGCCGCTCGATGTCGTCGAGCAGGATCGGAGAACCATAGACGTTGTCCACCGGCACGTCGAAGAATCCCTGAATCTGGTCGGCATGCAGGTCCATGGTCATGACCCGGTCGACACCGGCCTTGACCATCATGTCGGCCACGACCTTGGCGGAAATCGGTACACGGGCCGAGCGTACGCGACGGTCCTGACGGGCATAGCCGAAATAGGGCACCACGGCGGTGATTCGGGCGGCGGATGCCCGGCGCAGGGCATCGGTCATCAGGATCAGTTCCATCAGATTGTCGTTGGTCGGCGCACAGGTGGACTGCAGAATGAAGACGTCCTTGCCGCGCACGTTCTCGTTGATCTCGACCGCGATTTCCCCATCGCTGAACTGACCGACCGTGGCATGGCCGAGCCGATTGTCCAACCCTTCGGCGATCTTACGGGCGAGTTCGGGATTGGCATTCCCGGCGAAAACCATCAATTTAGACACGCGCAGCCACCTTTGGAGTGTTGGGATCTCTGTGAGGGATGGTGACAACTCAACCGGTGTCGGGGCATGGCTGGGGTAGCAGGATTCGAACCTGCGAATGGCGGTACCAGAAACCGCTGCCTTACCACTTGGCTATACCCCACCAGTCTGATATCTCGGTCCCGAGTCGCAGCCTTCCTGGGCTGCGACGGAGTTGTCATAGCGCTTTAGCCCGGCCCTTGGCCGACACGGCGCGACATCCCAGAGCCGCATGGAGGGGAGAAAGATTGCAGCCCTTCGCCTTAAAGGCATGCCAGCCGGAACCGACACGCTGCAAAATGCTATCGGCCTGGCGCTCGTCCGTCAAACGCGCAAACAGGCAGGCACCGGTGCCTGTAAGCATGGTCGGTGCAAAGCCGGATAGCCAGTCGAAGGCCTTCGAGACCTCCGGGTAACGTTCGCATACCGTTGTCTGGCAGTCGTTGCGCCATGCGGGAGCCCCCCCCTGCAGTGCGCGCGCCATAGTAATGGGGGGGGTGTCTCGTGTCAATTGCGGGGCATTGAATACACTGGCCGTTGCCACCGTGACGCCGGGATGCAGGACCACGAACCAGGGGGTGTCGAGCTCCACTGGCGTGAGGCGCTCGCCGATGCCCTCGGCCCAGGCGGCGTGACCGCGCACGAAGACTGGCACATCGGCGCCGAGTTGCAGACCCAGGGCGGCGAGCCGATCTTCGCTGAGTGCCAGCTTCCATAGTCTGTTCAGAGCCAGCAGGGTAGTGGCGGCGTTGGAACTGCCACCTCCCAGGCCGCCGCCCATGGGAAGGCGTTTGTCGAGTCGAATGTCCGCCCCCAGATGGCAGCTGTTCTCCGCCTGGAGCATGCGTGCCGCGCGTACGATCAGATTGGCTTCGGTCGCAACACCCGGAAGTGCGGGCGTCAGACGTATTTCACCGTCGTCGCGGAGCGAGAAGTGCAGGGTGTCGCCGACGTCGAGGAATTGGAATAGCGTCTGTAGCGTGTGATAGCCGTCGTCGCGTCGCCCGGTGATGTGCAGCATGCGGTTGAGCTTGGCGGGGGCGGGCAGGGTCAGCATGGCTCGCGGCCTGTTCATCGCGGCTCACCTGGTTGCCAATCGTTGATCACCAGCGTGGCGCGAAGCTCGTCGTAGGTCATGACCATGCGCTGGGGCAGCCACAGGCCATCGGCCTGGCGCCAATCGCGGTAATCGATCTCCCAACCGGCTTGCTGCAACTGCTTGGGATAACCCAGTTCATCCGCTTCGCGTTCGTAATGGCTGCCCGGGGCGGGCAGACCGCGTACCCAGTGATCGAGGGCCGAGATAGGCAGCGACCAACCGAGCTGCTGCTCCATCAGTGCTTCGGGGCTGTCCGCCTCGAAGCGCCCTTCGCTGGTGCTGAGTGATACCCGCCCTTGACGTCCCTCAAGCAGATTGCGTCCACTGCCAAAGGGACCGCTGATCAACATACGGTAGTAGCCGGGATACTGGGTCCAGTCGAGGTTGGCACTGGTCGAGTCCTGGGGCGTTCGTAAACCGACCTTGCCAGCCAGTGTCCAGTGCTCGAGTCGCTCCAGGCGTTGTGCCTGATCCCGCCAGGGAACTCGTTCGTGGGGGGCTTCCGTGTCCAGTGGCCGGGTTGCGCAACCGGCCAGCAGGGCGAGGGTCAGCAAGGCAACGATCAGGGGGCGTATCATGGTCCTGTCTCTGGTTCCGGGGAAAGATCGGTTCAGGGGGCCAACTCGGGAATGCGTTTCAGCAATTCGTCGACGACGGGGCGCTCCTCGTAACGCTCGAGGCTCTCGGCAATCATGGCACGGGCTTCTTCCTCACGGCCCAGTGCCCACAGTACCTCGGCGATATGCGCAGCGATTTCCTGGTCGGGCATGGTGGCGTAGGCACGCTCCAGATAGGTGAGAGCACTTTCATAGTCGCCTTGTTTGTAGTGGACCCAACCCATGCTGTCGAGGATGGCGGCGTTATCCGGTGCCAGCTGGTAGGCCCTTTCGATCAGCTCGCGAGCCTCCTCGTGACGGCCGGTCATGTCGGTCAAGGTGTAGCCCAAGGCATTGAGTGCCATGGCATGGTTTGGATCCTGCTCTATGATGTATCGTAGATCGCGCTCCATAGCCTCCAAGTCACCGTTGCCGAAGGCGCGCATGGCACGCAGGTAGCGCAGTTCATGGTTGTCGGGTTCATGCGCGAGTTGGCGTTGGATCAGGGCGCTGGCATCGTCGCCGAGTCCTTGCTGGTCGAGCAGTTGCACCTCGAGTGTGATCAATGCGTTGGCCTGGTCTTCGTGTCGCAGGCGTTCGATGCGCAGGAAGTTGCGGGCATCCATCAGCCTGTCGTCATCGATCAGCATCTGCGCGGCGAGTTGGCGCGCTTGAAGAAAGTTGTCGCCTGGCGGCACCTGGCGATAGTAAAGCAAGGCATTGTCGATCTCCCCTTCTTCCTCGGCAATGCTACCGAGCAGAATAAAGGCCATGGGCGGCGTGTCGTCAGTGCTGACCAAGGGCAGTAGCAAACGTCGAGCGGGGGATGGATAGCCTTCTTCCAGATACAGGTGGGCCAGTGCCAGGCGCAACTCATCTTCGCCGCTATGGCGTTCGAGCAGGGTGTCGACCTGAGCCTCGGCGGCCTCGACATTATCCAGGCGGAGTTCGGTTTGCGCCACCAGCAGAATGAAGCGCCCATCGTCGGGCGAGATCTCGAGACCCCGGCGGGCGGCATCGCGGGCGGCAACGATATTGCCGCGTTCCAGTGCGATATGGGTCTGAGTCAGCCATAGTGCCGGCAATTCCGGATGGCTGCGGCTCAGGGTATCCAGGCGCGATTCGGCGCGCTCGAACTCGCCATTGGCGGCTTCCAGCAGAGCGGTGGCGAGAATAGCATCGTAGTGGTGCGGTTGGTCGCTCAAGCCGTTCTGCGACAGGTGCTCGCGCAGCCGTTCCAGCAGCGGCGGGATATCGGCTCCCCGGTCGATGGCCTGTTCGGTAAAGGTCGCCAGTTCGCCGTGAATGCCGCGTTTGCTCAGCATCAGACGCTGTTCGAGGCTGGCCAGCCAGTCGCCACGCTGCAAGGCCAGGCTGGCCAGCAAGCGGGACGGTGCTTCAGCATCCGGTGACAGGGCTTGCCAGCGTCTGGCACTTTGCTCGAGCAATTCGGGGTCGTTGGCGAAGCGCGCAGCCAGGGTTGCGCGTTCGGCCAAGGGCAGCGACTCATAGCGCTCGGCCGCTTCGAGATAGCCGCGGCTGGCTTCGCGATAATCACCGCGCTGGCCTGCGAACTCCGCCATCAGCAGCGTCCGCAGCCCTTCCGCGTCCAGACCGTAAGCGACCGGGGGAGCATGGGCAAGTGGGTCGTCGAGCTCGGCGACAGGAGAGGGCGACATGCCCTGGCAGCCATTCAGAAGGATCGCTACCGGTACCGCTAGAGCTGCCTGGATCAAGCGTGCGCGCATGTTCGCCTCGTTCACTGTGCCAAGCGTTCAGCATAACGGCTTGGCGGAGGTGGTCAACGACATTGGGAGGCGCCATCCTTATTCGAGGCTGTGGTAGAATGTGACGCCTCGCAAGACATACGACCGTGTGACTCGCTTGAATACTCCTGATGCCAAGATTCTGACCGAATGACGCTTCTCGCTCTGGGAATCAATCATAAGACCGCTGCCGTCGAGGTGCGCGAGCAGGTTGCCTTTGCGCCGACCCAGCTCGAGGTGGCGCTTGCCGAGCTGCGTGCACTGCCTGAGGTGCAAGAGGCGGCGGTGCTGTCGACCTGCAATCGCACCGAGCTCTATTGCGTGACCTCCGCGAAGGGCGAACAAGCGATTCTCGAGTGGCTGGGCCGCTTTCACAACCTGGGGGTCGAGCAGTTGGCGCAGTGCGCCTATCACTATCTGGATGATGAGGCCGCCCGGCATCTGATGCGTGTGGCGGTAGGACTCGATTCCATGGTGCTTGGTGAGCCGCAGATCCTCGGCCAGCTCAAGGAGGCCTACCAGACGGCTCGCCTGCACCAGGGGCTGGGGGGCGAACTCGAACGGCTGTTCCAGCATACCTTCGCCGTGGCCAAGCAGGTACGTACCGAAACCGGGATTGGCGAGAACCCCGTGTCGGTGGCTTATGCCGCGGTCAGCATGGCCAGTCGTATCTTCGATGATTTTTCGTGCCAGCGGGCGTTGTTGATCGGGGCCGGTGAGACCATTGAACTGGTGGCGCGGCATCTTCGCGAGGCTGGCATCCGTGAGTTGATCGTCGCCAACCGGACGCGCGAGCGGGCCGAGCGCCTGGCCGGCGAGTTCGCCGGCCAGGCGATCACGCTCAACGAGATCCCGCATGCGCTGGAACGCGCCGATATCGTGATTTCCTCGACTGCCGCGCCGTTGCCGATCCTCGGCAAGGGCATGGTCGAACGGGCCATCAGGAAGCGTCGTCATCGACCGGTTTTCATGGTCGACATCGCCGTGCCTCGGGATATCGAACCCCAGGTCGGAGAGTTGAGCGATGTCTTCCTTTATACCGTCGATGACCTGCAGGAAGTGATCGAAGAAAATCGACGTTACCGCCAGGTGGCCGCCGACCAGGCCGAAGTGCTGATCGAGCATGGGGTGGGGAACTGGCAGCATGAACGACGGGTGCGAGGTGCCGGCGATCTGATCCGGCGCTACCGCGAGCAGGGCGAAACAATGCGAGCCGCGGCCGAAGCCCAGGCCCTCGCGCAGTTGGCCAAGGGCGACGATCCGCAGAAGGTCGTGGGCCGCCTGTCACGCCAGCTCTCCAACAAGCTGATGCACGGTCCGACGACGCGACTGCGCGAAGCATCCGGGGCCGAGCGCCATGACATCATCGCCGCGGCCGAGGCCTTGCTGCTCGATCCGGCGACACCTTCCCAGGACCCGTGACCGCGGCCATCAACCGACAGGACCCTTCATGAAAGCGACATTGCGCCAGCGTCTGGACTCCTTCCACGAACGTTTCGAAGAACTTGCCGCACTACTCGCCGAGCCCGATGTGATCGCCGATCAGGTCACGTTTCGCGACTACTCCCGCGAATATGCCGACCTCGAGGCCTTGGTGGCCGCGTGGCGTCGTTATCGTGAGGTAGAGGGCGATATCGAGACGGCCGAGCAGCTTGCTGGCGACAGCGACGCCGAAATGCGTGAACTCGCCGAGATGGAACTGGCCGAGGGGCGCGAACGGCTTGCTGCGCTTGAAGAGGAGCTCAAGCGCCTGTTGGTGCCCAAGGATCCCGACGATAGGCGCAATGTCTTTCTCGAGATTCGCGCCGGCACCGGCGGTGACGAGGCGGCGCTGTTCGCTGGTGACCTGTTCCGCATGTATTCCCGTTATGCCGAGAAGCAAGGCTGGAAGGTCGAGGTGATCAGCGCCAGCCATGGTGAGCAGGGGGGCTACAAGGAGATCATTTCGCGGGTCAAGGGCGAAGGTGTCTACGCGCGTCTCAAGTTCGAGTCGGGAGCGCATCGCGTGCAAAGGGTGCCGGCTACCGAGTCCCAGGGGCGCATCCATACCTCGGCTTGCACCGTGGCGGTAATGCCCGAGGCCGACGAGGTCGGCGACATCGAGATCAATTCCAACGACCTGCGGGTGGATACCTTCCGTTCCAGCGGTGCTGGTGGGCAGCACGTCAACACTACCGACTCGGCAATTCGCATCACCCACTTGCCGACCGGAGTGGTAGTGGAGTGCCAGGAAGAGCGCAGTCAGCACAAGAACCGTGCCAAGGCGATGTCGCTGCTGGCCGCGCGTCTCAAGCAGAGTGCCGTGGATAGCCAGCGTCAGCAACAGGCCGACGCACGGCGCTCGCTGGTCGGTTCCGGCGATCGCAGCGAACGTATCCGCACCTACAACTTTCCCCAAGGGCGGATCACCGACCATCGGATCAATCTGACTCTCTACAAGCTCGGCGAGGTCATGACCGGCGAGCTCGACGAAGTGGTCGAGCCCTTGATCCACGAATACCAGGCCGAGCAATTGGCCGCGTTGCAAAGCACCTGATGCGACTCGATACCTTGCTGAAGCGAGCTGCTGGGCGCCTCGAACAGGCAGGCTCGCCGAGTCCCCGACTGGACGCCGAGGTGCTGTTGTGTCATGTGCTCGGCGTCGAGAGAAGCTGGCTCTATACGTGGGGCGATCGCCATGCCGAGAGCTTCTCCTGGGCACGATTCGAAGCTTTGGTAGCGGCACGGGCGGAGGGCCAGCCAGTTGCTTACCTGGTGGGCGAGAGAGAGTTCTGGGGATTGCGCTTGGCCACCACGCCGGCGACCTTGATTCCACGTCCGGATACCGAAACCCTAGTGGCAGCGGCTCTGGAAAAAGCGACTAGTGGCTCGGGTCGGCTGCTCGACCTCGGTACAGGTACCGGAGCCATCGCCCTGGCCTTTGCCATCGAACGTCCAGGCTGGGAGGTGCTGGGCGTCGACCGGGAGCCGGCCGCGGTCGCCCTTGCCACGGACAATGCCGCTCGTCACGGAATTGCCAATGCCCGCTTTCGCGTCGGCGACTGGTTCAATGAGCTGGTGGAAGAACGCTTCGACTTGATCGTCTCCAATCCACCTTATATTGCCGACGACGACCCTCACCTGGGGCAGGGGGACGTACGCTTCGAGCCGCGCTCGGCGCTGGTGGCCGGCGAGGCCGGGTTGGCCGACCTTCACGCTTTGGTGCGGAAGGCCGCATCATATCTGGCCCCTTCGGGTTGGTTGCTACTCGAGCATGGTTTGACCCAGGGGGAAGACGTGCGCCGTGCCTTGCATGGCCGGGGGTATCGTGAGGTGGCCACGCTCGAGGACCTGGGGGGGCGAGAGCGAGTCAGCCTGGGGCATGCGCCGCTGCGTTGAAGCCAAGGAAAGGAAGGCGCTGGAGCCCGGCCTGCCCGATGTGGTAATACTAAAGGTGATGGTACGCAAACCAGTTATCTATGACTGGCATATGCTTGCATGGCGCTACATATAACTACATTGACTATGTTTAGCAGATGATATTGCCAGCCTCTCGTCTTCAACAGCCATTGGCTCGGACTGCACATTACAATGAAAGCCAAGACTCGTTCGCTGGACCGAATCGATCTGAAGATCCTGCGTTGTCTGCAGGAGAACGCGCGCATTTCCTATGTCGACCTGGCCGCCCAGGTTGGTCTGTCCACCACTCCTTGCCTGGAGCGGGTCAAGCGACTCGAGCGCGCCGGTATCATTCGCGGTTACAAGGCCGTACTCGATCCCAAGGCCCTGAAGGCCAATCTTCTGGTATTCGTCGAGATCAGCCTGGAAACCCAGTCGCCGGCGGTGTTCGATGAGTTCCGCCGGGCGGTCAGCAAGCTGCCGCAGATTCAGGAATGTCACTTGGTGTCTGGGCAATTCGATTACATCCTCAAGTGCAGGATTCCTGAGATGTCCGCCTATCGTCAGCTTCTCGGCGACGTGGTGCTGACACTGCCCGGGGTCAAGGAGTCCAAGAGCTATGTGGTCATGGAAGAGGTCAAGGAGGAATTCGCCCTGCATATTCCCGACATCGACCAGTTCGACGATAGATAAATGAGCAGGAGTCCGTCGCGTGGCAATGAATAACGAAGCGCTGTTGCGTTATAGCCGCCAGATCATGCTCGACGCCATCGATATCGAGGGCCAGGAACGGCTATTGAGCAGCCATGCGCTGGTGATCGGTGCCGGTGGGCTGGGTTCACCGGTGGCCTTGTATCTAGCGGCCGCTGGGGTAGGGCGTCTGACCTTGGCCGATGCCGATGACGTTGAGCTCTCCAACCTGCAGCGACAAGTTGCCCACACCCAAGCGGACTTGGGCCGCAACAAGGCCGAATCCGCTGAGGAAGCGGCCAGGGCGCTCAACCCGGGCTGCGAGATCCGCGCCTTGACGCATCACCTGGAAGGCGCGCGACTCGACGCGGTGGTGGCGGAGTGCGATCTGGTTCTCGACTGCACCGACCGCTTCTCCAGCCGCTATGCCATCAACAGTGCCTGTCACAAGGCCGGCAAACCGTTGGTCTCCGGGGCAGCGATCCGTTTTTCCGGGCAGTTGGCGGTCTTCGATCCCCGTGACCCTGACAGTCCCTGCTATGCCTGTCTCTATCCCCCTGGTGAATCCGGGAGAGACGATGACGAACTGCGTTGTGCCGAGAATGGCGTGGTGGCGCCGTTAGTGGGACTGATCGGCAGCTTTCAGGCACTGGAGGCGGTCAAGCTGCTCAGCGGGGCTGGCCAAGTGCATCGCGGGTTGTCGACTTTCGATGGCCTGCGTGGCGAATGGCGCCATTTCCGGGTGCCCCGCGACCCGGCCTGCCCGGTCTGCAGCGCTCGCTGACAGGCAGGGTAGTCCATCCGAGGCCGCGTGCGAGCCGCATGCCAGGCTCACAGGCACGGCGACGGCCTCGGATCGCGAAGGTGCTGCGTTTCTGATTCTTGCCGGCCGTTATATCGGCTATCTGCCTGACCATCTCGCCGAGCCATGGGGGGCGGCTGGTCGGCTCAGGACACTTCCTGTCGATGATGGTCATTATTTGACGCCTTTCGTGGTCATTACGCGTCGTGATCGTCGCCCGCATCGTGTGCTGGAAGCTTTTCTAGCCGCTCTGAAGTGCTATGAGTAGTTCCGCGCTGACGCTGTTGTGATGGGCATTGATAAAAAAATCGTTATTGAATACTTGACATGGTGAGGTGGTGTGGTGGCAGACTGAATGGCAAGAAAGGTCGATGTCATGGCCTTTTCGCCATCTGCCGTGGTGAAAGAATTCAACAACAACAAGCGGCAGGACCTAGGGAAGCGCTGAATAAATCGGCGAACGGCGTGAAGCGCAAGGCGCCCGGAGCGCAGGAACCGGAGCATATGGGGTATATGTGAGGCTTCCGAGCACCGCGTAACGCAGCGATTCACCCGTGCAGGCAATTATTCAGTGTTTTCCTACCGGTGCTGCCCATTGCAAGGAAACCGCACATGCCCCTTGCTTCTGCCCTTCAGAGACCCGTTTCCTACTACCGTGACAGCATTGCGGTCACGCTTTCCGAATGCCCGCCTCTTCAAGGAGAGGCGCGTGTCGATGTCTGTGTGATAGGTGGCGGGGTTACTGGTTGTTCCACGGCATTGCATCTTGCCGAACGCGGCTACTCGGTGATGTTGTTGGAGGCCGGGGAAATCGGTCATGGGGCGTCGGGGCGCAGTGGCGGCCAGATCCTGCCCGGGTTGGGCACCGACATCGCCACGGTCGAGAAAGCCCTCGGACTGGAGCGTGCGCGAGAGGTTTGGGAGATGAGTCGCGAGTCAGTGCGTCTGACTGCGTCGTTGGTCGAACGGCACGCGATTCCCTGTGATCTTGCCTGGGGCTATCTGCATGCCGCGGTCAAACCGCGTCATGTTCATGAGCTCAAGGCTTTCCAGGCCGGAATGGCTGAACGCTACGGCTACACAGCCTTGGAGTGGCTGGAAGGCGAGGCCTTGAGAGAGCACGTAGTGACCGATGTCTATCCAGGCGCGTTATTCGAGGCCGAGGGCGGCCACCTTCACCCTCTCAACTATACCCTTGGGCTGGCACGAGCCGCGCAACGTGCCGGGGCGAGGATATGCGAGCACAGTGCCGTCATCGAAGTGCGCCAGGGGCAGCCGGTGCAGGCGATCACCGCGGGCGGCAAGGTGAGCGCCGATTTTCTGGTGGTGGCCACCAATGCCTATCTGCATGGGCTGGTGCCGGAACTCGACGGTCGCATCATGCGCGCCGCCAACTACATGATCGCCACCGAGCCGCTTTCTTCCGAGCAGGTGGCGCATGTCCTGCCCCGTAACGATGCCCTGGCCGATGCCAATTTCGTGCTCGATTACTATCGATTGTCCGCGGATCACCGACTGATCTATGGCGGCGAGGTCAGTTACAACGGACGCGAACCGCGCAACCTGTCGGCACGGATGGACGCCAAGATGGCACATCTGTTCCCGCTGCTAAAGGGGGTGAAGATCGACTACCGCTGGGGGGGCGATGTCGCCATAACGCTCAATCGTGCCCCCGATTTCGGCCGCGTGGCCGCCAACCTGTATTACGCCCAAGGTTACTCCGGTCATGGCATGTCGCTGGCTGGACTGGCCGGCAAGCTACTGGCCGAAACCATCGCCGGGCAGAGTGAACGTTTCGATATATTCGCCGCCATGCCCCACCGTTCCTTTCCCGGTGGTAAATGGTTGCGCACACCACTGCTGGTTCTGGCGACCCAGTTCTATAAATTGCGTGATCGGCTGTGAGCGCCAATGATGGGCTTGATGTCGACGAAACAGGAGAGTGCAACCATGACTCCTTCCACCATGGCGCCCGACACGGGCACTCGAAAGCCGGATACGGCGCATGTACGCGACATCGACAAGAGTAGCGTCCGCGAAGCGTCATCGATCGAGTTGCAGGGGCTGCACAAACGGTTCGGCAAGACGACGATCGCCCTCGATGGGGTCGATCTGACCATCGAAGCCGGTGAGTTCTTTACCCTGCTGGGTCCCTCGGGATGTGGCAAGACCACGTTGCTGCGTATCCTGGCCGGTCTCGAGGAGCCCGATGCCGGGCGTCTGAAAATCGGCGGTCGCGACATCACCGATACCCCACCACACAAGCGCAGCGTCAATACTGTCTTCCAATCCTATGCCCTGTTTCCGCATCTTTCAGTACGCGATAACCTGGCCTTCGGCCTGCGCATGCGGGGCATGCCCCTCGAACGGCGTAATGCCAAGGTGGCCGAGATCGCCGAGTTCATCCAGTTGGGCGACCTGGTCGAGCGGCGCGTCGACCAGCTATCGGGCGGTCAGCGTCAGCGTATCGCCCTGGCCCGTGCCCTGGTTTGCGAGCCTGATGTCCTGCTTCTCGACGAGCCGCTGTCAGCGCTCGATGCCGGGCTCCGCAGTCAGTTGCAGGTCGAGTTGTTGCGCGTCCAGAAACGTCTGGGCATGACCTTCATCTTCGTCACACACGATCAGCAGGAAGCCATGGTGATGTCGGATCGCATCGCGGTGCTCGACAGCGGCATCATCCAGCAGGTGGGACCGCCCCGTGACGTCTACGAGCGGCCAGTGAACGCTTTCGTGGCCCGTTTCATGGGACATGACAATCTCTATCGGATAACGGCCCGGGGAGAAGGTGGACGTCTTTCCACCGAGCTTGGCGAGTTGCATTGCGAATCTCCGGGGGCAGGGGAGTTGCTGTTGGTTCGTCCCGAAACGCTAGACCTGTTGCCTGGCGAGCAACCTGGCAAGAACCGCTTGCTGGCGACGGTCGGCGAGCGGCTGTATCGCGGCAGCCATGCCGAATATCGCCTCGACATCGGGGGCACGAGCCTGCAGGCCACCGTCAACAATCGTGGCAGGCATCTGCCCGAAGTCGGGGAACGGGTTACCGTGGCCGTCGCCGCGGAAGATCTCGTCACCCTGGGGCAGTGAGGAGAACGTCATGGCCTACTCCGATGTCATTCCCAGTCTCCGCAGCCGTGCCCTGGTCAGCGAGTCCCGTCATCTGCTGTTCACGGTCGCCCCCGGTGCCTTCTGGATCTTTGTGTTCCTGGTCTTGCCCAGTGCCTATCTGATGGGCGTGGCCTTCATGACCACCGGACCCTACGGACTTCCCGAGATGCCCTTGTCGGTGGAGTCGTTTCGACGCCTGGCGGGCTTCGGCTTCCTGGGCTGGAGTCCGGGCAACCTCTATACCTTGCTGCGCTCATTGTGGCAGACCTTGGTGTCGACCGCGCTGGTGGTGGTAATCGCCTATCCGATCGCCTACTACATCACCACATGTCGTGAAAAGTGGCGGCCGATCATGTTGCTGTTGGTGGTGGTGCCTTCCTGGACCAATCAAGTCATCCGTACGTTCGGTTGGATGAACCTTCTCGCACCGGGGACCCCGTTGGCCAATCTGGCTGAATCCGTGGGTCTGATCGATCCCAATATGGGGCTTTATCCTTCCAATTTCGCGGTGACCCTGGGGTTGGTCTATAACTTCCTGCCATTCATGGTGTTGCCGTTGTACGCGGCTTTCGAAAAGCTCGACACGGCCCAGGTACAGGCTGCCCAGGATCTCTATGCCTCGCCGGTACGGGCCTTCTGGCATGCCGTGTTCCCCCAGACCTTGCCGGGGCTGCTGGCGGGCACGGTGCTGGTGGCGATCCCGGCCTTCGGCATGTACGTCATTCCCGAGTTACTGGGGGGTGGCAAGGGCATGATGCTCGGCAACCTGGTAGCCAATCAGTTCGCCGGTAGTGCCAACTGGCCGCTGGGTGCCGCCGGCGCCATCCTGATGCTGATCGCTACCTTCATCGGGTTGTTCGCCATGCGCCGGGTCGGCAAGCGACTGGGTGGTGGCGAGGAGGTGGTGATATGAGAAAGCGCAACCTGCAGCGCGGCTTGAGCGCCTTCTGGTGGCTGACCCTGGCATTTCTTTACCTGCCACTGGTGGTGGTGGTGGTGTTTTCCTTCAATGCCACTAACAGCGCCGCCCACTTCACCGGTGTCTCGTTGCGCTGGTACCGGCGCCTGTTGGGCAACGAGGAGATTCTGTCGGCATTCGCCAACAGCATGATCCTGGCGATCACATCGTCGGTGATTGCGCTGGTGATCGGTTGCCTGATCGGCTATGGCATGTATCGCCACCGCCATCGCAAGCTTGGCTGGCTGATCGTGTTGATCTATCTGCCGATCGTGTTGCCGGATATTGTCTTCGGTATCTCGGAGATGACCTTTTTCGTCCAGATCCACCGCCTGACTGGCCTGCTGCAGCCCGGTCTCGAGACCATGATCATCGCCCATGTGACCTTCCAGATACCGTTCGTGGCGCTGATCGTCTACTCGCGCTTCGTCGGCCTGGATCCCTCCTTGTTCGAGGCGGCCAAGGATCTCTATGCCTCGCCTTGGCAGCGAGCGTTGCACTTCATGTTGCCGACCATCAAGCCGGCGTTGATTTCGGCTTTCTTCCTATCGTTTACCTTGTCCATTGACGACTTCGTGATCAGCTTCTTCACCGCAGGGCCCGAGAGTGCGACCCTGCCGATCTACATCTGGGGGGCGATCAGGAAGGGCGTGTCGCCGGAAATCAATGCGATTGCCACCTTGATGATCGGAGCAGTGGCCATCGCCGCTGTGTTGAGTCTGTTGTTCAGCTACCGCCGGCCTACCAGGTCGACGGCAAACCATCGAAGGGGAACAGAGGAGAGCGAACCATGAGAACAATTACCATGCGTGTGGCCGTTTCCCTGGGCAGCCTGCTATTGGCAGGAGCGGCGCAGGCCCAGGAGAACAAGCTGTATCTGTTCAACTGGACGGAGTACATGGACCCCGAGATCATCGAGGCCTTCGAGGCGAAGTACGATGTCGATGTGGTGCAGAACTACTTCAACTCTTTGCCGGAAATGTTCGCCAAGCTCAATGCCGGCGGCGTTTCGCAGTACGACATCATCGTGCCGTCCAACTATTATGTGCCGCGTCTGATCAAGACGGGGTTGGTACAGCCACTCGACAAGTCGAAGCTGTCGAATCTCGATAACGTGATGGAGCAGTTTCGCGACCCGGAATACGATCCAGGCGGTGAATACAGTGCGCCTTATCAATGGGGGACCACGGGAATCATATACAACACCGAGACATTCCCTGATTCCCCCAAGAGCTGGTCGCTGCTTTTCGACAGCGAGGTCAATCCGAGTCATCCCTTTGCCCTGATGGGCGATGGCCAGGTCAGCATGGGAGCGGCGTGCGCCTATCTCGGACATGGCTATGATTGCACCGATATGGATGCCTGGCGTGAGGCGGCACGGCTGCTGATCGACACCAAGGGGCGCGACAACTTCAGTGGCTTTTCCGATGGCACACCCGCCTTGCAACAGGTGGCCCGTGGCGTGACGCATGTCGCCCTGAGTTACAATGGCGACTACCTGTTCTTCAAGGACGAGGATCCGGAAACCTTTGCCAGCATCGACTTCATGCTTCCCGACGAAGGGGCCGAGATGTGGGTCGATGCCATGCTGATTCCCTCCGAGGCGCCGAATCCGGATATGGCGCACAAGTTCATCGACTTCATCCTCGACGCCGAGATTGGCGCTCAACTCTCCAACTACAACTACTATGCCAGCCCCAATGCCGCGGCCAAGCCTTATCTCGACGAGGTGCTGACCGAGCCGCCGGTGCAACCCAGCGACGAGGACATGGCGCGACTGCGCTTCACGCCGAGTCTTTCCGGCGAGCAGCTTCAGACCTTCCAGCAGCTATGGTCCGAGGTGCAGGCTCGTTGAACGATCGGTCCCGGACCGGGACCAGGGCGCGGCATCGCGTTGGGCGGCGCCGCGCCATGATGTCCATCAAGGAACTTCGTATGAGTAAGCGTCAAGACGATCCAGTATTGAACGACTGGTTCAGTGCCCATGGCATCACCGAAGTGGAGTGTCTGGTCACGGATCTGACCGGCATTCTCAAGGGCAAGATCATGCCCGCCAACAAATACCTCAACGGCGGTCGCCCACGACTGCCGGATTCGATCTTCATCCAGACCGTTACTGGCGGTTATCCGGATGACGAGGATATCCGATTCTGGAACCCAGCCGAGCGGGACATGGAACTGATTCCGGATCCGCAGGCCGTCTATCCGGTTCCGTGGGCGGAGGATCCGACGGCGCAGATCATTCACGACTGCTATTACCTGACCGGTGAACCGGTGGAGCTTTCGCCGCGGCATGTGCTCAAGCGAGTGCTGGATCTCTACGCGGCGCGTGGTTGGAAGCCGGTGGTGGCGCCAGAGGTGGAGTTCTACCTGGTCAAGACCAACACCGACTCCGATTATCCCCTCGAACCGCCGATCGGCCGGTCGGGACGCCAGGAGAGCAGCCGTCAGTCGTTCTCCATCGATGCGGTCAATGAGTTCGATCCATTATTCGAAGAGATGTACGACTATTGCGAGGCCATGGATCTCGATCTGGATACCCTGATCCATGAGGAGGGGGCCGGCCAGATGGAGGTCAATTTCCAGCATGGCGACCCGCTGACCTTGGCCGACCAGGTGGTGATGTTCAAACGCACCCTTCGTGAGACGGCGCTACGCCATGATATGTATGCGACGTTCATGGCCAAACCCATGGCCAACGAGCCGGGTAGTTCCATGCACATCCATCAGAGCCTGATGGATCTCGACGACGAACGGAATCTATTTGCCGGTGAGGATGAGCAGCCAAGCCGTCTCTTCCATCATTTCATCGGCGGGTTGCAGAAGTATCTGCCGGCGGCGATGCTGTTCTTCGCCCCCAACGTCAACTCCTATCGTCGCCTGATGCGCAGCGAGCATAGCGGCTCGGCACCGGTCAACGTGGAGTGGGGGCTCGACAACCGTACCGTGGGTTTGCGAGTGCCGGTATCGTCACCGCAGGCCACGCGTGTAGAGAATCGCCTGGCCGGTGCCGATGCCAATCCCTACTTAGTCATGGCGGCATCGCTCGCCTGCGGCTATCTGGGCATGCTCAGCCAGATCGAGCCTCGTCCTCCCATGGTCGGCTCGGCGTGGTCCGGCGGTGACAAGCTGCCCGATGATATCGGGCCCGCACTGGATGCTTTGCATGCCTGCAAGCCATTGGCCGACCTGCTGGGCGAGCGTTTCATCAACAGCTACCTCGCGGTCAAGCGTGCCGAGCACAAGGCGTACTTCCAGGTCATCAGTTCCTGGGAGCGTGAGCATCTTCTGCTGAGAGTTTGAGGTCCCTCCATCGGCGCATGGTGGCGCTCCTGAGCTGCCATGCGAATGGTGAGTATAATGCACCACTTAGTTGCGATGTTGTGGTTGATTAGCGTAATATTGCCTCAATTATGTTGAATAAAATAAACACTTTGGAGGCTTTCATGAGCGCGACTTCATCCCCCCGGCACGTGGCGTCCTACTATGCAGCCTCGGCTAATCCGAGCCCGTCGCGCCCGGCGCTGGAGGGCGAAATCCGCTGTGATGTCTGTGTGGTGGGGGCCGGTTTCACCGGGATCTCTTCGGCGCTGCACTTGGCCGAGAAGGGCCTCAAGGTCGTGGTGCTGGAGGCCGCCCGAGTCGGGTTCGGTGCTTCCGGGCGCAATGGCGGTCAGATCGTCAACAGCTACAGTCGCGACATGGACGTAATCGAGGCCAAGTACGGCGCGGAGACGGCTCGGGCACTGGGAGACATGCCCTTCGAGGGCAACCGCATCATCCGTGAGCGGGTTGCGCAATACGATATCCAGTGCGATCTCAAGGATGGCAACCTGTTTGCCGCCTGCAATGCCAAGCAGTTCAAGGGGTTGATCGAGCACAAGGCGCTCTGGGAGCGTTTTGGCCATGATCGCCTGGAACTGCTGGAAGGGCGGGACTGTCGTCGCGAAGTCGGTACGCAACGTTATGTCGGTGCGCTGGTCGACCACGCCGGTGGACATCTGCATCCGCTCAACCTGGTGCTCGGACAGGCCGCGGCTTTCGAATCATTGGGCGGAGTAATCCATGAGCAGACACCGGTCACCGAACTGGTCCATGGCGAGCTGGTTCGTTTGCACACTCCGCGGGGAGTGGTAAGCGCCGAACGGGTGGTACTGGCCGGCAACGCTTACATGCACAAACTGATCCCACAGCTCGAAGGCAAGGCCATGCCCTGCGGTACCCAGATCGTTACCACCGAGCCACTCGATGAAACGGTGGCTCGCGAGCTGTTACCCAACGACATGGCCGTGGAGGACTGCAACTATCTGCTCGACTATTTCCGCCTCTCGGCGGATCGACGCCTGATCTACGGTGGGGGCGTCAACTATGGTGGCCAGGATCCGGCGAGCATCGAAGGCGTCATCCGGCCCAAGCTCGAAGCCACTTTCCCACGGCTCAAGGGCGTAAGGATCGACTACGCATGGAGTGGCAACTTCTTGCTGACTCTCAACCGCCTGCCGCAGTTCGGCGTCCTCAACGGCAATGTCTACTATGCGCAGGGCTACTCCGGGCATGGCGTGACCTGTTCGCACTTGGCTGGACGATTGATCGCCGAGGTCATGAATGGGCGAAACGAGCGCTTCGATGCCTTTGCTGGTTTGCCGCATCTGCCATTTCCCGGTGGTCGTATGTTGCGCGTGCCACTGTCGGCGTTGGGCGCTTGGTATTATCGGGTCAGAGATATCTTGGGGGTGTAAGCGCCTGTCGGCGGCCGGCGACGCCCTTCCCATGAATGTGAAAACAGTGTTCAATAACTCTGGTACGACTCCGGCGGCAAGCTATCACCGTATATACTTGCTCCCATTCTCATCATGAATGCGTACTGAAGCCGGATGCTTCAGTTGCATTCGCAGCCCTTTTCATCGCTTGGAGTGGCGCTTCCCAACGAGGCGGACCAGTCATGCGCGACGTTCAGGTTCGTTACATAGGACAGGATATCGTGATGCATCAGGAGGCAAGCGATGAACAAGTCAATCGTGATCGGCGGTACTTTGGCGGTGCTGGGCCTGGGTGGCCTGGCGGTGGGAGCCTATCAGGTTCAGACTTTCGAGCGGGAGCCGGAACCGGTGTATGCCGATATTCTCAGTGTCGATGCAGCCACGCGTACCGTCGAAACCCCGCGTGAGGTATGCGAGAACGTAGTGGTCAGTCAGCGTGCGCCCACTCGCGATCCCAATCGCATCGTGGGCACCGCGGCCGGGGCCATCGTGGGGGGCTTATTGGGCAACCAGATTGGCGGTGGCAGCGGCAAGAAGATCGCTACCGTGGCTGGTGCGGTTGGTGGCGGTCTGGCCGGTCGTGAAGTGCAAGAGCGTATTGAAGCTGGGCAGACCACTACGACCACCCAGCGTCAGTGCCATACCGTGGTAGACACCCGTGAGGAACATCTCGGCTATGATGTCGAGTATCGCTACGAGGGCCAGGTCTACAGCGTGCGTCTCGATGATGCCCCGCAGGGCAATCGCGTGCTGATGCAGGACGACAAGCCCCAGTGGCATGCCGCGGATACCGCAACCCAGGGCTGACGTCGCCGAACTGGACCGATGCCCCGGCGAGCCGGCCGGGGCCAGGCGCCAGCACTAGCTCCTGGGGCGCTGGTTGTCGGGATCGAACAGGGCTCGATAGCCGACGGCCTCGACCCGCAGCGGATAGTGCTCGCCGAAGTACTCCATGAGGAGTTTGCCACCCTCCCGGGCATACTCCGCTGGCAGATAGCCCAAGGCGATGATTTTGCCTACCGACGGGCCGTAGGCGGTGCTGGTGACGTAGGAACGGCGTCCCAGAGCGTCCACCAGTACCTCTCCGCTCTCCGGGGCGAGAATCGGGGCGTAACCCACTGGATAGCGCGATATGCCCCTGGCGTCCCGGTTCTCCTGCATGGTCATGGTACACAGGTAGGCAGGTTGCTGCTCACGCTCGCGCTGCTCCAGGTAGGCGGCCCGGCCATGGAAGTCCGCCGCCTTGACCTTGGGCCTGGCGAGCCCCGCCTCATAGAGGTTGTACTCGGTGAGCAGGTCCACGTTCTGCAGTCGCAGGCTCTTTTCCAGGCGGCGGCTGTTGGCGTAGGTCTCGATACCTACCGGTGTCACTCCTTGCTCGAAGAGGAGATCCCACAGGGTGAGCCCGTAGCTGAACGGTATGTAGAGTTCCCAGCCCTGCTCACCCACATAGGAGATACGGAAGGCCCAGGCCGGTAGCCCGCGCACGCGGATCTCGCGGGCCGTGGCGAAGGGGAAGCGCTCGTTCTCCAGCGCCTGCGGGTCGTCGGCGACCGCCTGTAGCGTACGTCGGGCATTGGGTCCCCACAGTCCTAGAGTGGCCAGGGTATCGGTGCGGTCCTCGATATGCACCCGCGCAAGTCCCCTTTCTTCGGCCATCCGTATCATCCACACGTAGTCGCGATGACCGGTGTCACCGCCGCAGATCACCCTGTAGGCATCCGTCGCGAGACGGACCACGGTCAGGTCGGAATGCACGCCGCCGAAGGCGTCCAGGAAATGCGTGTACACGCCCTTGCCGATCGGCTGATCGCCGCCCACACGGGCCACCGAGAGGTACTCCAGTAATGACTCGGCATCCTGCCCGGAAACGTCGAAGATGGCGAAGTGGGAGAGGTTGATCATACCCACGTCCTCGCTCAGCGCGAGGTGCTCGGCGTTGGAGACCCGCCAGAAGTGACGAGCGTCCCACTCGACGGGGCGCTCGGGAACCCGCTCGGCGTAGCGTTCCAGCAGGGGCTCGTTGGCCGCGTAGCCGTGGGCGCGTTCCCAGCCCGCCGCTTCCATGAAATAGCCGCCGAGTTCCTTCTCTCTTGTCCAGAAGGGGCCACGCCGCAGATTACGCCCGGACTCGAACGGCTCGCGGGGATGCACCGGCGGATCGTAGATCTTTCTGGCGATCTCGAGGCAGCGTCCGTAAACATGGTGCGGGGTTTTCTGCACGGGGTAGAACCGCGCAATGTCGATGCCGAAGGGGTCGAGTTCCGGGCTGCCCTTGGTGATCCAGTCGGCGAACACCTTGCCCATGCCGGGACCATCCTTGACCCAGACCGCCTCGCAGAACCACAGGCCACGGGTCTCCGGCGATTCGCCGATCAGGGAGCCGCCATCGTTGGTGACCGACAGCAGGCCGTTGAACGAGTGCTTCTCGTCCCAGCCCAGTTCGCCGAGCACGGGGGTGAGTTCCACCGCTCGTGTGAAGGGCTGCATGACTTGGTCGAGATCCAGGTCACGCATGGAGGGCGATAGCCGTGCCTGGTCTCGCTCGAGGATATCGGTGGGATGTACCAGGCGCGGTGCGGTGGTTTCATAGTAGCCCCACTCAAGTTGCCCGCCCTCGGTGGTGGTGGGGTCGCCTGTGTCGCGCATGTAGGCGGAGTTGCCCTGGTCGCGTAGCAGGGGATAGCCGATTTCCTTACCGGTGCCGGCAAACACATCGTAGGGGCCAAAGAACAGCAAGGGGTGCTCAACCGGCATCAGCGGCAGGGGGGCGCCACCCATGGCTGCCGGAATCGGGCCCCAGATGCCCGAGGTCACAATCACCACCGGGGTCTCGATGTAACCTTTGCTCGTTTCCACACCGCGGACCCGGCCGTCGTCAACGTCGATGTCCAGCGCTGGGGTGTCGGCGAAGGTCTTGAGTCGCCCCGCAGCTTTCGCTTGTTCGATCAGCTCGCTTGCAACCTGCTGCGAGCGGGGTACCACCAGGCCGGCGTCGGGGTCCCACATCGCGCCCTGGATCAACTCCCGCTGCACCAGTGGAAAACGCTCGACGGCCTCATCGGGACTGATGAGCCGGACATTGGTGCCGAATGCCTTACCCGAGGCGACCTTGCGTTTGAGTTCCTCCATACGCTCATCATCGCCCACTCGTGCCACCTCGAGGCCACCGGTGCGGCAATAGTGGCCCAGACTCTCATAGAAGCGTCGGCTGTAGGTGGTGGTATAGCACGACATCTTGTCGTGGGAGGTCATGAAACAGAAGTCGGAGGCGTGGGAGGTGGAGCCGATATCCGAGGGAATGGCGGACTTGTCGAGGCCCACGAGATTGTCCCATCCCAGCTCGATCAGGTGATGAGCCACCGAGGCGCCAACGATGCCGCCCTGGCCGATGATCACCGCGCTTGCGTGCTTGGGTAGTGTCGCCATGACCGGTTCTCCTGTGGTGACCCGCCCGCTGCCCCGTGGTTCTCTTGTCAACGTAATGCACAGGACACCTTATAGCTGTCCAACGGCGACCCCGACTTGTGTCACTGCGACAGCCCCGACCAATCGGCCGGGGCGCGAGTGTATCTGGGCTTCATCACCGTTCAGGTCATGGCATAACCGAGAACGACGAAGCCGATGGTGGTGACCAACGCCCCGAGCAGGGCATAGGGGAATTGCGTCAAGCCATGCTGCATGGGCAGACAGCCGCTGCCTTGGGAGGAGAGCACCGAGGAGTCGGAGAAGAAGCAGGCATGGCTGCCGAAACTCGAGGCGGAAAGCAGGGCGCCGACCACTAGCGGCATTGGGGCTCCCATGTGCTGGGCGATGGGCACCACGATGGGAATCGAGATCACGAACACTCCCCATGACGAGCCGGTGGCGAATACCACCACGGCCATCGAAACGAAAACGATGGCGGGCAGCAAGGCGGCCGTCAGGTAAGGGGACAGCGAATCGATCATGAACTCGGTCATGCCCAGTTGATCATTGATCTCGCGTAGCACGAATCCGACCGCGACGATGGCCAGTGGCAGCATCATGGTCCGGAAGCCGTCCATGATGGCATCCATCAAGGTGTTGAAGGTGGCCAGCCGCTGGATCAAGTAGATCGCCAGGGTAAACAGAGTGGCGACGATCACGCCCTTGAGCAGGTCGATCTCGAAGTAAGCGCTGGCACCGATCAAGACGGCCATGGGGGCGAGGAAATTGAGCACGCCCAACCAAGGGTTGCTCGTGGGAACGTCGTCATCGCTCAAGGGTTGATCGGGGGCGCCGTCGGGAATCGGCTGGCCAGCACGGGCGCGGGCCTCGGCCGCCTTCATCGGTCCCAGGTCGGGCATCTTGCCCAGCGCCACCAACAGCACCAACGTCATGGCGACCCAGCCATAGAGCATGAAGGGAATCGACTGGATGTACAGCCACATGCCCGGCTCTTCGGTGGCGCCATTGGTCTCCAGCAGCTCGGCGAAGTACACCGCCCACGTGGACAGGGGCACCAGGATGCAGATCGGAGCCGCCGTGGAGTCGACGATATAGGCCAGCTTCTCGCGCGATACGCCGAAGCGGTCAGTGAGGCGTTTCATGGCCGCCGAGGTGGCCAGCGCATTGAGATAGTCGTCGATAAAGATCAACACGCCCAGCGCTGCTGTGCTCAGCAGTGACTGACGACGTGTCTTCACCAGGCGTGTCATGAAGTGACTGAAGCTCAGCGTGCAGCCAGACTTCTCCAGCATGGCAATGAAGCCGCCCATCAGGCCGCAAACCAGGATTAACCAGGCAATGGTTTCGTCCATCATCACGGTCAGCGAGATATCGGCCAGTTCGCCGATATAGTCGTCGGGTTGCAGCAGGATCAGACCGGCCAGGGCGCCAACCGCCAAAGCCTCGAGAGTGCGATGGGTGGCGATGGCCACGACCAGCACCAGTGCCGAGGGGACCAGGCTGATCCAGCCATAGTCGGTGCCCGGCATGTGATACAGCGTCAGCCCCACGATCACCGCGAGGATGGCGGCGCTCAGCAGTATGGGGCGTCGTGAACCGCGTTTTCCGGGCAGCGAGGGAGCGAAGGGATGCGATGTATTGCTCATGCCAGACCCCCGAATGCTGCTTGGTGGTGATGGGGAGCATGAGGTATGGCAGGGAGGGTTGTGCTTGTCATCGAGTCTCACCTCATATTGTTGTGAAGTCTGTTGTTGTCGTGGCATCGGCACAGCGAGGCCCGCCCGGCCATGCATATGGCCGGGTATCTGTCGCGATGTGATCAGGACGGGAAGTGAGGGATTCCCTCAGACATGGCGCAAGTACCAGTCATATTCCAACTTACTCACCGCCTGCATGGCCTGGGCACGCTCGGCGCGTCGGTTGGCCAGGAATACATGCAGGAACTCGCGTCCCAAGGCTTCGGCCAGTACATCGCTCGCTTCCAGCAGGTCCAGAGCCTGTTGCCAGCTATTGGTCAGGCTGGGCTCGCACTGCTCGTATGCGTTTCCGGTAATCGCCGGTGGCGGTGTCAGGCGGTGCTGAATGCCGTGGTCGATAGCGGCCAGCAGCGTGGCTAGCAACAGATAGGGGTTGGCATCGGCCCCGGCGACGCGGTGCTCGATGCGGCGGGCATCGTTGGTGCCAGAGGGAATGCGCAGGGCGACCGAGCGATTGTCGTAACCCCAGGTCGGGGTCATGGGCACGTAAAGGCCTGGCTGGAAACGTCGATAGGAGTTGAGATTGGGGGCGAACAGTGCCATCGAGGCCGGCATGAGTTCCAGCAGCCCGGCGATGGCCTGCTGCAGGATCGGCGTGCCATGTGGCGCTTCATCGTTGGCGGCGAAGACGTTGTGCCCAGCACTGTCCAGCAAACTGATATGGACATGGGTGCCGTTGCCGGCCTCTCCGCCATAGGGTTTGGCCATGAAGGTAGCTTCGAAACCGTGGTTCAGTGCTACCCCTTTGATCAGGCGCTTGAGCAGAATGGCACTGTCGCATGCCTTGAGTGCATCGTCGCAGTGCAGGAGATTGATCTCGAATTGCCCCGGGGCGCACTCCTTGAGGGCGGTATCCAGCGGCAGGCCCTGAATTGCGGAGGCGGCGTGAATGTCCTCGAGGAAATCTGCGTATTCGTCGAGTTCATTGATCGAGTAGAGCTGGCTTTGGGAGGCTCTCTCGCCGGTGGCTGGAGAACATGGGGGTTGGGCCATCCCCAAGGAATCCCGGCTGCGGTCGACCAGGTTGAACTCCAACTCCACGGCCACGACAGGGGTCAGGCCGGCATCGCGAAAGCGCGATAGCACACGGTCCAATACTTGGCGGGGATCGGCGAAGAAAGGTGTGCCGTCGGCCTCGTTCATGGTCATCAGGAGTTGTGCCTGGCGGCTGCGACGCAGCCAGGGGCTTGGCATCAGGGTGCCGGGGATCGGTCGGCACAGGCGGTCGCTATCGCCGCTGGCGAGCCCCAATCCGGTTTCCTCGATGGTGTTGCCGTTGATATCGAGGGCGAAGACCGAGGCTGGCAGGTTGATGCCGTCCCGATAGGCCTTCTCCAGGTTGTCGCGCGGGATGCGTTTACCGCGCAATACGCCGTTGAGATCGCTGATCAGCAGATCGATGCTGTCGATGTCGGGGTGTCGTTCGAGAAAAGCGCGGGCTTCACCGGCTGGGGAAGACGACATGATGCCACCTGTCCTTCTTGACGTTGACGATGGTTATTATCTTTCAATCGTCAGGTGGGTGTTGTCAAATCCTTTACGCCCTGGGGTGATGGTTGATAACGGGAAAACCACGGAATTGTTTTGGTTATTCTTTTTAAATCAGTTGGTTGATATGTGGTTTGGTAAGTCGGCAATGGAACGGCTTGGCAAAGAAGATTAACAGCGGTATGTTGAGCAAAGCATAACAAACGAGATTCTGCGTACTACTAAGGAGCCTGTCATGCAGAGCCGCCCTTTGGTGGGGGTGATCGCCTGTCGTCGCGAGGTGGAGGGCCACCCGGCGCACATGGTCACCGACAAGTATCTGAGTGCCCTGCGCGATTATGGCCTCGAGCCGGTTGTGCTGCCGGTTTGGGAGGATATCGAAGCGGGGGCTTCCACGGTGCTGCTGACGCGTCTTGATGGCCTGTTGTTGACCGGCAGCTACACCAATGTGGAGCCGACGCGCTACGGGGCCGGTCGCGCGTCCGAGAATACCCGTGACGACCGCCATCGCGATGCCGCGGCCCTGACCTGGATTCCTGCTGCCCTGGATCTGGCCATGCCGTTGCTGGGTGTGTGCCGGGGCTTCCAGGAACTCAATGTGGCATTCGGTGGCACGCTTTACCAAGCAGTGCAGCAGCAACCGGGAATGCTCGACCACCGCGAGCCGCCAGGCGACAGAGCAACCCAATACGCCCCTAGCCACGATCTGGAGATTCTGCCGGGTGGGGTGCTCTCGCGTTTGTATGGCGAGCATCATGCGCGGGTCAATTCCCTGCATCAGCAGGGCATCGAACGCTTGGGGCCTGGACTCGTCGCCGAGGCAGTGGCTCCCGATGGCCTGATCGAGGCCGTCTCGGTGGCCGATGCGCCGGGCTTCGCCCTGGCCGTGCAATGGCATCCCGAATGGCGTCCGCGTGAACATCCGCTTTACGACGTCCTGTTTCAGGGCTTTGCACACGCCTGCCACGAACGCTTATCGGCCCGTAACCCCATGCCTGTCGAGGGTGCCGCTACCTGAGTGGCATGACTTTTGGAGACCGCCATGCATTCCCAGGATCTTCAGGCGCTGGATCGCGCCCATCATCTTCACCCCTTCACCGACTTCAAGGCGCTCGGCGAAGAGGGCAGTCGCATCGTGACCCATGCCGAGGGTGTCTATATCCATGACAGCGAGGGCAACCGCATCCTCGATGGCATGGCCGGGCTGTGGTGCGTCAATCTCGGTTACGGCCGTCAGGAGTTGGTAGAGGCCGCCACCGCCCAGTTGCGCGAGCTGCCCTATTACAACAACTTCTTCAAGACCACTCATCCGCCGGCGGTCAAGCTGGCCGAGAAGCTTTGTCAACTGGCACCGGCGCATGTCAACCATGTGTTCTTCACTGGCTCGGGGTCGGAGGCCAACGACACCGTGCTGCGTATGGTGCGTCGTTACTGGGCGCTCAAGGGAAAGCCTGAGAAACAGTGGATCATCTCGCGCGAGAATGCCTATCACGGTTCCACCGTGGCCGGTATGAGCCTGGGCGGCATGGCACCCATGCATGCCCAGGGAGGCCCTCTGGTGCCTGAGATCAGCCACGTCCGCCAGCCCTACTGGTTCGGCGAAGGACGAGATCAGTCGCCGGAAGCCTTCGGTCGCACCTGTGCCGAGGCCATCGAGGCACGCATCCTCGAACTCGGCGAGGACAATGTTGCGGCCTTCATCGCCGAGCCGGTACAGGGCGCCGGTGGTGCCATCATGCCGCCTGCCAGCTACTGGCCGGCGGTCAAGGAAGTGCTGGCCAAGTACGACATCCTGCTGGTGGTCGACGAGGTGATCTGCGGCTTCGGTCGGTTGGGCGAGTGGTTCGGTAGTCTGCACTACGACCTGGAGCCCGACCTTATGCCCATCGCCAAGGGGTTGTCATCGGGCTATCTGCCGATCGGCGGGGTGCTGGTTGGAGACCGTGTCGCCGAGACATTGATCGAGGAGGGCGGCGAGTTCTTCCACGGATTCACTTACTCCGGCCATCCGGTATGTGCCGCCGTGGCCCTGAAGAATCTCGAGATCATGCAGGCCGAGGGCGTGGTCGAAGGAGTACGCGACGACTTGGGCCCCTATCTGGCCGAACGCTGGGCGAGCCTCGCTGAACATCCGCTCGTCGGCGAAGCGCGCTCCCTGGGACTGATGGGTGCCTTGGAACTGGTGGCCGACAAGGCCAGTGGGGGGCGCTTCGACAAGCGGCTGGCTGTCGGCAACCTGTGCCGGGATATCTGCTTTGCCAGTGGGCTGGTGATGCGCTCTGTAGGCGATACCATGATCATCGCACCGCCGTTGACGATCACCCGCGAGCAGATCGATGAACTGGTTGCCCTGGCCCGAGATGCTTTGGATGAAACTGCCGTACGCCTGGCCAAAACCGTGCAAGAGGAGACAACCGCATGAGTGCACCGCATGCCATTCCCCGCAGCCATGCCGATTGGCGCGCCATGGCCGAGTCCTTGATCTTCGAGACCCGCGCCTTCATCGACGACGCGTTCGTTGACGCGGCCAGCGGTGAAACCTTCGAGACCATCAATCCGGCCACCGGCAAGGTACTGGCTCGGGTAGCCAGCTGCGATGCCGCCGACGCTGAATTGGCGGTACAGCATGCCAGGGCTGCCTTCGATCGCGGCGACTGGTCGCGGATCGCGCCTGGGCGCCGCAAGAAGCTGCTGCTGCGTCTGGCCGACCTGATGGAGACGCACAAGCATGAGCTGGCGCTGCTCGACACCCTGGACATGGGCAAGCCGGTGAGCAGTTCGCTGGGCGACATGGCCGGTGCCATTGCCTGCCTGCGCTACAATGCCGAGTCGATCGACAAGGTCTACGGCGAGGTGGCGCCCACTGGCGAGGAGAGCCTGGGGCTGGTGCTGCGCGAGCCGCTGGGGGTGGTGGCCTCCATCGTGCCGTGGAACTTTCCGCTGATGATGACCGCCTGGAAGATCGCTCCAGCCCTGGCTGCCGGCAATAGTGTGATCCTCAAGCCTTCAGAGAAATCGCCGCTGTCGGCGCTGCGCCTGGCGCAACTGGCCAAGGAGGCCGGCCTGCCGCATGGTGTGTTCCAAGTGCTCCCAGGCTACGGCCATACCGTGGGCAAGGCGTTGGCGCTGTCGATGGGGGTCAACTGCCTGGCCTTCACCGGTTCGACGGCGGTAGGCAAGCAGCTGATGCAATACGCCGGGCAGTCGAACCTCAAGCGTGTCTACCTGGAGTGCGGTGGCAAGAGCCCCAACATCGTCTTCGCCGATTGCAAGCATCTTGATGCCGTGGCTGAAAACGCCGCCGCGGCGATCTTCCACAATCAGGGTGAGGTGTGCATCGCCGGCTCACGGCTGCTGGTCGAGAATGCGATTCGCGAGGATTTCATCGAGCGGGTGCTCAAGGCTGCAGAAGGCATGCAGCCTGGCGATCCTCTCGATCCCGACAGTTTCATGGGAGCCATCGTCGACCAGACTCAGTACCAGCGGATTCTCGATTACATTCGCCAAGGAGTGGCAGAGGGGGCCCACCTGCGCACCGGCGGCGAAGCAGTGGAGACATGCCCGGGAGGGCTGTTCATCTCGCCGACGATATTCGATGATGTGACGCCCGAGATGACAATCGGCCGTGAGGAGATCTTCGGGCCGGTGCTGTCGGTATTCGGCTTCGACACCGAGGAAGAGGCGATCCGACTGGCCAATGACAGCCTGTATGGTCTGGCAGCCGGGCTGTGGAGTCAGGATCTCGACCGCATCATGCGCGTGACCCGTCGGCTGGAGTCGGGACAAGTCTACGTCAACAACTGGGCCGGTGGTGACATGACAGTGCCTTTCGGTGGCGTCAAGCAGTCGGGCAACGGGCGTGACAAGTCGATGCACTCATTGCAGGAGTATTCCGAGCTCAAGACGGTGTGGATGTCGCTCGAGCCCTGAAACGATCAGGCCGGTCCGTGAGGGCCGGCCTGATTCCATCGCACGGGCGGATAACTTAATTGCGGCCGCCGGCTCCACTGCCAGCACCGCCGGCTCCACTGCCAGCACCACCGGCTCCACTGCCAGAACCGCCAGCACTGGCACCACCGCTGGCACTGGCGCCCATGCCACCGGAGGTGGCTTCGGTGCTCACGCCACCACTGGTCTGGCCGCTGATCTCACTGCCTTCGACACCACTCTCGCTGACCGCTTCACGGGCGGTGTTGAGGCCGAAATCGGCTTCTTCATCGGCTTCTGCCTGGGCGCTGTCGAGCGATTCCAGGGCCTGTTCCTGGCCCTCGTCCGACGCAGTTGAGGCGGGCTCGCTCTCCTCGACGATGACCTCATTGTCTGGGGCCTCATCGCTGCTCTGTGCCAGTGCCGCGAGCGGCAGAAAGGTCAACGAGAGGGCTAGCATCATGCTGGATACGGGTCGCATATAGGGTTACCTCGAAGTGCGTGATGGGAGTGGTGCGCCATTCACCTGGTTGATGATCGGGATCGTGGCGCCCCGTTCCTTCAGTTCCTGTCTGCTCGTCACGCGGGAACGTGCCCTGTTGTCATTCAGTCATCATCATGAGTCGCATTATGCCCGTCAAGTCATTCGATCAGCCGCATGCACCTCGGGCGCTAGAATGTCTTGGCCGGGGTGCAGCAGCTCACCAGTCGACAGGCGACCTTGCTGGGGTTGCGGAAGCGGTGGGGCACGTTGGTATCGAAGTAATAGGCTTCGCCGGGACCCAGTACGCGAGTTTCAGCTCCTATGGTGATTTCGATCTCGCCTTCCAGTACCACGCCGGCTTCCTCGCCCTGATGGGCGATCATCTCACGGCCAGTGTCGCTACCCGCGGGGTAGGTCTCGATCATGAACGACAACGCTCGCGAGGCACGGTTGGCACCGACCAGCTTGTAGATGACATCGCCACTGCCGATGTCGGTCAGTTCGTCGGCCGAATAGAACACCTGGTCGCGGCTCTCCAGATCCATGGTGAAGAAGTCCCCGACGCTGATGGGAATGGCGTCGAGGATCTTCTTTAACGAGCTGACCGAAGGGCTGACCTTGCCCTGTTCGATCAGCGACAGGCTGGAATGGGTCACCCCGCAACGCTTGGCCAGCTCACGCTGGGAAATGCCGCGTAGGCTGCGCAGGGCGCGCAGGCGGGCGCCCACATCATCCGACATCAGGGACTCCTTTTCACCATGACTGGCTGTCCTGGACATGCCGGAAAACGGCGTAAAGGCAGCCGTGTTCCAGTGTCATCTTAGAGGTTGTCCAGCTTCTGCCTGAGCAACGCGTTGACCTGTTGAGGGTTGGCGGTGCCGCGCGAAGCTTTCATCACCTGACCGACGAAGTAGCCGATCATCTTGCCACGCTTTTCCGGTTCGGCGTCGCGGTACTGTGCCACCTGGACCGGGCTGTCGGCGATGACCTGGTCGATCATGGCCTCGATGGCGCCGGTATCGGTGACCTGTTTCAGGCCGCGGGCATCGATGATGGCGTCGGCACTGTCATCCTCGCCGTTCCACAGCGCGGCGAAGACCTCTTTGGCCGCCTTGCCACTGATGGTGTCGTCCATCACTCGGACGATCAGTTCGCCGAGCTGGGTTGATGTCACCGGGCTCTGGTCGATGGTCAGGTTCTCCCGGTTCAAAGCACCGGACAACTCGCCCTGGACCCAGTTGGCGGCCTGCTTGGCATCGCCGCAAACTTCCTTGACCGCTTCGAAATATTCCGCCATCGCCCGGCTCGAAGACAGTACGCCAGCGTCATAGGCGGACAATCCCAGTTCGTCCTGGAAGCGCGCGCGCTTTTCTGCGGGTAGCTCCGGCAGCGAGCTGCGCAGATGATCGACATAGGCCTGGTCGAGCACCACCGGCAGCAGGTCGGGGCAGGGGAAATAACGGTAGTCGTTGGCCTGTTCCTTGGTGCGCATGCTGCGCGTCTCGTCGCGGTCGGGGTCGTACAGGCGCGTTTCCTGCACTACCTTGCCGCCGTCCTCGATCAGTTCGATCTGACGCTCGGCTTCGAAAACGATGGCCCGCTCGACGAAACGGAAGGAGTTGACGTTCTTGATCTCGGTACGAGTGCCGAACTCTTGTTGCCCCTTGGGGCGTACCGAGACGTTGGCGTCGCAGCGCATCGATCCCTCGGCCATGTTGCCGTCGGAGATGCCCAGGTAGGTGACGATGGAGTGGATGGCCTTGAGATAGGCAACAGCTTCCTTGGCCGAGCGCATGTCGGGCTCGGAGACGATTTCCAGCAGTGGCGTGCCGGCACGATTGAGGTCAATACCAGTCATGCCATGGAAGTCTTCGTGCAGCGACTTGCCGGCGTCTTCCTCGAGATGGGCGTGATGCACGCGGATGCGCTTGGTGCTGCCATCCTCGAGGGCGATTTCGACCTCACCCGGCCCAACGATGGGGTGATACATCTGGCTGGTCTGGTAACCCTTCGGCAGGTCAGGGTAGAAGTAGTTCTTGCGGTCGAATACCGACACTTCGGGGATCTCGGCATTGATACCCAGACCGAACTTGACCGCCATTGCCACTGCGGCTTCGTTGAGCACCGGCAACACGCCGGGCAGGCCCAAGTCAACGGCACAAGCCTGGGAGTTGGGCTCGGCGCCGAAGGCCGTGGAGGCGCCGGAGAAGATCTTCGAACGAGTCGAGAGCTGGACGTGGACTTCCAGGCCGATCACGGTTTCCCATTGCATCATGCATTCTCCTTGCCGAAGGCCGGCTGACGGCGGTGCCAGTCAGTCGCCTGTTGGTACTGGTGGGCAACGTTGAGTAGTTGCGGCTCGGCGAAGAGCGGTCCCAGGATCTGCAGGCCGATAGGACGCGAGCCGGCGAACCCGGCTGGTACGCTGATGCCGGGAATGCCCGCCAGGTTGATGGCAATGGTGTAGATATCCTGCAGGTACATCGACACGGGATCCTTCTTGGCCCCCAAATCGAAGGCCGGGGTCGGAGAGGCCGGCCCCATCAGCACATCGACGTCCTCGAAGGCATCCAGAAAGTCCTGCCGGATCAACCGGCGGACCTGCTGTGCCTTCTTGTAGTAGGCCTCGAAGAAGCCTTCCGACAGGGTGTGGGTACCGATCAGGATACGCCGTTTGACCTCTTCACCGAAGCCTTCGGCGCGAGAGCGTTCGTAAAGGTCGATCAGGTCCTTGGGGGCATCGCACCGGTGACCGAAACGCACACCGTCGTAGCGCGACAGGTTGGACGAGGCCTCGGCTGGAGCGATCACGTAGTAGGCCGGGATGGCATGGTGGGTATGCGGCAGGCTGACCTCGCGCACCGTGGCGCCGAGCGACTCGTAGACCCGTACCGCTTCACGTACCGCCGCCTCGACGGCGGGATCGAGGCCATCGCCGAAATACTCCTTGGGCAGACCGATCTTGAGTCCCGACAGCGAGGCACCGAGTTCCTCCTGGTAGTCGGGTACGCCGCGTGCCACGCTGGTGGAATCGCGCAAGTCATGGCCAGCGATAGCGCCGAGTAGCCAGGCGCAGTCTTCGGCGGTGCGCGCCATGGGACCGGCCTGGTCGAGGCTCGAGGCGTAGGCGACGATGCCGTAGCGCGACACGCGGCCATAGGTTGGCTTGAGGCCAGTGATACCGCAGAAGGCCGCTGGCTGGCGGATCGAGCCACCAGTGTCGGTGCCCAGGGCGGCCGGTACCAGGCCGGCGGCGACGGCGGCGGCACTGCCCCCGGAGCTGCCGCCGGGCACGGCGGCGAGGTCCCAAGGGTTCTTCACCGGGCCATAGAAGCTGGTCTCGTTCGACGACCCCATGGCGAATTCGTCCATGTTGGTCTTGCCCAAGCACACGGTGCCCGCTTGCTTGAGCTTCTCGACCACGGTGGCATCGTAGGGTGAAACGAAGTTGTCGAGCATTCGCGAGCCACAACTGGTTTTCACCCCATCGGTACAGAAGATGTCCTTCAGGGCCAGCGGCAGGCCGGTGAGTGGGCCGGCTTGTCCTTTGGCACGGGCTTGATCGGCGCGCTCCGCGTCGGCCAGGGCCTTCTCGGCGGTCACCGTGATGAAACTGTTGAGTTCGCCGTCGAGGGCATCGATACGGCCCAGCAGGCTCTGGGTCAGTTCACGGCTGGAGAACTCGCCGGCGGCGAGGGCGGCTGCGAGTTCGGTCAATGTCTTGTCATGCATCTGGAGGTTGGCTCCGGGTCAAGGCTTATAGCGCTTATTCCACCACGCGCGGGACCAGATAGAGACCGTTTGCGACGGCCGGCGCGCAACGCTGGAAGCGGTCGCGCTGGTCGGTTTCGGTGACTTCGTCGGCGCGCAGGCGTTGGGTGGTATCCAGTGGGTGCGCCAGGGGGGCGACGCCCTCGGTGTCGACGGCCTGGAGCTGGTCGACCATTTCGAGAATGCGCCCCAGGTCGTCGACATAGCGCGCGGCCTCGTCGTTATCCAAGGCAAGGCGGGCGAGGTGGGCAGCCCGCTGCACGTCCGCGTGTTCAAGCGACATGGCAGTGATTTCCTCAAGCGTTTATGAGTCATATGCTGGGGGCAGTCGGTCACTGCCCCATCAAATAACCGAAAAAGGTATCATATCTTGGCGCTTCTGGCAGGCACTCTTGCTTGCCGCTTACCACGGGCAATGATACCGTTTGCCTCCGCACAGGGTTCCGGTCTGGACAGGTGAAAGACTTCCATGTTTAAACGTTTAAGGGGGCTGTTTTCCAGCGATCTATCGATCGATCTGGGGACGGCCAATACGCTGATTTATGTTCGTGGTCGTGGCATCGTCCTCGACGAGCCTTCGGTCGTGGCGATTCGCCAGTCGGGTAACATGCGCAGCGTGGCTGCCGTCGGGGTCGATGCCAAGCGTATGCTGGGCCGTACCCCGGGCAACATCACCGCCATTCGTCCGATGAAGGATGGCGTCATCGCCGATTTCACCGTGACGGAGCAGATGCTCCAGCACTTCATCCGCAAAGTGCACCAAAGCACCTTCCTGACACCAAGTCCGCGTGTCCTGGTCTGCGTGCCCTGCATGTCGACTCAAGTCGAGCGCCGTGCCATCAAGGAGTCGGCCGAAGGTGCCGGGGCTCGAGAGGTTTTCCTCATCGAGGAACCGATGGCCGCCGCCATCGGCGCCGGGCTGCCGGTAGAAGAGGCCCAGGGCTCGATGGTCGTGGATATCGGCGGCGGGACCAGCGAGATCGCCATCATTTCGCTCAATGGCGTGGTCTATTCCGAATCGATCCGCGTCGGCGGCGACCGCTTCGACGAGGCCATCACCGCCTACGTGCGTCGCCACTACGGAAGCCTGATCGGCGAAGCCACCGCCGAGCGCATCAAGGAGGAGATCGGCTGTGCCTACCCCGGGGGCGAGCTGCGCGAGATCGACGTGCGCGGGCGTAACCTGGCCGAGGGCATTCCGCGTAGCTTTACGCTCAATTCTCATGAGATCCTCGATGCGCTGCAGGAGACCTTGGCCTCCATCGTCGCCGCCGTGAAGAGCGCTCTCGAGCAGTCGCCACCGGAGCTGGCCTCCGATATTGCCGAACGGGGCCTGGTGCTCACCGGCGGGGGCGCCCTGCTGCGCGACCTCGACAAGCTGATCGCCGAGGAGACCGGTTTGCCGGTGATCGTGGCCGAGGATCCGCTGACCTGTGTGGCGCGCGGTGGCGGCAAGGCGCTCGAAATGATCGACCAGCATACCTTCGAACTGCTTTCCAGCGACTGAAACCTTCGCTTGGCTGTTTTCGGGGGGAACGCCTATCAAACCGCTGTTCTCGCATGGGCCGGTACCTGGCTATCGCATGCTGCTTTGTGCGATAGCCGCCTTTGCCTTGATGTTCGCCGAAGATCGATTTTCGCGCATGGAGGATGTCAGGGCTCAATTGTCCACGGTGGTGGCACCCATTCAATGGTTGGTCAGCGTCCCGAGTGACGTCTTGACCTGGACCTCGCTAGCGCTGTCCGATCAGCGCGAATTAGTGGAAGAGAATCGGCAGCTGCGCGAACAGCTACTGACGCTATCGCACCGTGTGCAGCGCATGGCCAATCTGACAGCCGAGAACGTGCGATTGCGCGAGCTGCTGAATGCCGCCCGGCATGACGATGTCCCCTATATCACCGCAGAGTTGCTAGCGCTGGACTCCGATCCCTTCACTCACCAGATGGTGGTTGACCGCGGTCGTCGCGATGGAGCCTATATTGGTCAACCGGTGATGGATGCCTCGGGCCTGGTTGGACAGGTGACGGCGGTGTCGGCTTATTCCAGTCGTGTCCTGATGTTGGCCGATGCCAGTCATGCATTGCCTGTGCAGGTCAATCGCAATGGGCTGCGTTTCATCGTTCAGGGGACTGGCCGCTATGATGCCCTCGATGTCCTGCATGTGCCGGATACGGCGGATATCCGCGAGGGAGATCTGCTGACCACTTCCGGGCTTGCCGGGCGTTTTCCTATCGGTTACCCGGTGGCCCGGGTGTTCGAGGTCAAGCATGATCCTGGTCAGCCCTTCGCACAGGTCACCGCGCGGCCTGTGGCTCAGCTTGAGCGTTCGCGCCACTTCCTGCTGCTGTTTCCACCACCCCCGTCGGAACCTCGCGATGACCCATCCCTGTGGGACGAGTCATTTTCGGTTATCGAGCCGCCGCTGCCAGGGAGGGATTCATGATGGCCAAGATCGGTCCTCAAGGCATGCTGTTGGTATGGGTGAGTCTGCTGCTGGCGCTGTGCCTGCAGGTGATGCCATTGGCCGACATGTGGCTGATGTGGCGGCCTGACTGGCTGGGTCTGATGTTGATCTACTGGTGCGTGGCAGCGCCGCAGCGGGTGGGGGTGATGCACGGTTTCGTGCTCGGTCTGTTGCTGGATCTGATCGAAGGCTCCCCACTGGGGCAGAATGCCCTGACCCTGTCGCTGCTGGCATTCCTGTGTGCCCTGGTCTATCAGCGCCTGCGGGCCTACTCGCTGGTGCAACAGGCGGTGCTGGTGTTCGTGCTGTTGGGCCTGGTGCAGTTGGTCGAACAGTGGCTACAGACGATATTCGGTCCCTTTTCCATTCACCTGGCTTTCCTGTTGCCGTCGCTGATCGGTGCCGTGCTCTGGCCATGGCTGTTCACCATGCTACAGGCACTGCGTCGGCGATTGGCCGTGATCTGATAGTCGGTCCCCTTTCCCCAGGAGCTGATATGACCGCCACGCTCTGTCTGGCATCCGCATCGCCACGCCGCCGCGATTTACTGGCCTCCATCGGCGTCGATGTCGAGATCTGCCCCGTGGATGTCGATGAATCTCCGCGTCGCGACGAATCTCCCGCCCAGTACGTCTCCCGCCTGGCCAGCGACAAGGCCTTGGCCGGTGCCAAGCTGTCGATGTTGCCGGTATTGGGAGCGGATACCGCCGTGGTATGCAAAGGCCGAATCCTTGGCAAGCCGCATGATCGTCGGCATGCCAGCGAGATGCTCGGAGCGCTTTCCGGTAGCGTCCACGAGGTGTTGACCGCCGTGGCTGTGAGCGGCCCGGCCGGCTTGCTGGTGCGCTGTGTCACGACCAAGGTCTGGATGCGTGAGATCCAGCCTGGGGAAATCGCCGCTTATTGGGCGACCGGCGAGCCGGTGGACAAGGCCGGTGGGTATGCCATTCAGGGCCGCGCAGCCATCTTCGTCGAGCGGATCGAAGGAAGCCATTCGGCGGTCGTCGGCCTGCCGCTTTTCGAGACGGCCGAGTTGCTGCAACGCCAGGGCGTGTCGCTGTGGACGGCTATGTCATAATTGCCGGCATGAACTTTCAATAAGGAATCCCGCATGAGCGGTGAAGTCTTGATCAATCTGACGCCGATGGAGACCCGAGTAGCGGTGGTCGAGAACGGTGTCCTTCAGGAAGCCTTTATCGAACGCAGCCGACGCCGTGGTATCGTAGGCAATATCTACAAGGGCAAGGTGGCGCGTGTCTTGCCGGGCATGCAAGCCGCCTTCATCGATATCGGTCTCGAGCGGGCCGCCTTCATCCATGCCCATGAGGTCATGGCCCCCAACACCCCGGCCGATGAACAGGTACCGATCAGCCAGCTGCTCAGCGAAGGGCAGTCGCTGGTAGTGCAAGTGACCAAGGATCCCATCGGCTCCAAGGGTGCCCGCCTGACCACTCATCTCTCGGTGCCGTCGCGTTTTCTGGTCTACATGCCTGACTCTCCTCACCGCGGGATTTCTCAGCGTATCGAGGACGAACAAGAGCGCGAGCGGCTTCGCGAATTGGTCGAGGTCTGTCAGACTGAGCAAGAGCTCGATGTCACCGGCGGCTTCATCATTCGCACTGCCGCCGAAGGGGTAAGCAAGGAAGAGCTCTTCGCCGACATGCATTTTTTGCTGCGCTTATGGCGCAAGGTCAGCGAGCGCAAGGTGACGGCGCCGGTTGGCACGGTGATTTATGATGACCTACCGCTGTTCATTCGCACCCTGCGCGATGTCATGCGTGACGATATCGAGAAGGTGCGCATCGATTCCCGCGAGAATTACCTCAAGCTGATCGATTTCGCTCGTGAATTCATGCCCGGCAGTGAAACGAAGATCGAGTACTATCCCGGCGAGCGGCCGATTTTCGACCTGTTCAGTGTCGAGGACGAGATCCAGAAGGCCTTGGGGCGCAAGGTGCAACTCAAGTCCGGCGGCTATCTGGTGATCGACCCCACCGAGGCAATGACCACCATCGATGTCAACACGGGTGGTTATGTGGGGCACCGCAATCTCGAGGAGACCATCTTCAAGACCAACCTCGAGGCGGCGACCGCTATCGCCCGGCAACTACGGCTTCGTAACCTGGGTGGTATCATCATCATCGACTTCATCGATATGGAGGACCCCGAGCATCAGCGTCAGGTGCTTCGCATGCTGGAAAAGTCGCTGGAGCGCGACCATGCCAAGACCAAGTGCACCGGGGTCACCGAACTGGGGTTGGTGCAGCTCACGCGCAAGCGCACCCGTGAAAGCCTTGAACAGACATTGTGCGAGCCTTGTCCAACTTGCAGTGGCCGCGGAACCCTGAAAACGCCAGAGACCGTATGTTACGAGATCTTTCGCGAAATCCTGCGCGAGGAACGTGCTTACAACGCGGAAACTTACATGGTGCTGGCGTCCCAGGCGGTAGTCGACCGCTTGCTTGACGAAGAGTCGGCAGCGGTGGCCGACCTGGAGTCCTTTATCGGCAAGACCATTCGCTTCCAGGTCGAGACGCACTACTCTCAGGAGCAGTACGACATCGTACTGATGTGAGAATGTCTCCATTTCGTCTCTTGCTACGCTGGGTCATGACGTTATTGGCCATCGGCTTGACGGTGGTGGCCATGCTACTGTTGGTTTTGCGTCTCGCGGCCATCCAGGTCGACGAGGTACGCCCGCGCCTTGAGACGTTGTTGTCCGCTCGCTTCAACGCCGATGTCAGCATGCTTGAACTCGGTGCCCGCTGGCATGGTCTGGATCCGGCGCTGACCGTTGATGAACTGGCGGTGGTGTCGAGAGCTAGAGGCGAGCCGTTGCCCCTGCTCGAAGTGAAAGACGCCCGTATGCGTCTGAACAGTTCAGGGTCACTGCGCGACGGGTTCCCGGTGATCGAGGATGCCCGTATCCAGGGGGTCACCATCCATCTCTACCAGACCCCTGAACGCACCTGGCATTGGCCCGACCCCGCGCAACTGCCACCGGAATTGCAGCCCGATATCGAGTTCGATCTCGATCGGCTCGATTTCTGGGTCGGCGTTCTGCTTCGACAGCGCGTCGAAGTCGAGGACCTGCGCCTGGTGCTGCATGGCCAGGATCGTCAGGTAACGCTCGAGGCGCCCAGCCTGCTGATGACCGGTGATCGGCAACGTGCCCATCTAGAGGGCATGTTGTTCGTCGAAGGCGATCAGGATGTCTCGCTGGAGGCGGCGCTGGAGATCCTGCCGGGTCGTCGCGGCTTCAGCGACTTCAATGCCGCGCTGCAGGCGCGCATGAATATCGACAGTCTGGTGCGTCTGGCCGAGGTGCTGAGCCGCAACGATCCGGTGCGACTGGATCGTGCCACGGGTGAAGCAGTTCTCTGGGGGCGCTGGCATGAAGGGGAGCTGGCCGATGCGCGCCTGGACTTGGACATTCCCGAACTTACCGTGAGTCGTGATCAGGCGCAGCTTGCGCTTGAAGGAATCCGTGCCCGTGGCCAGTGGCTGCGTGGTGATGACGGCTGGCAAGCCTGGTTGAGCATGCTGGGAGACGAACCGCTGTTCGATGTCGTTGCTGAGGAGCCCGAAGCGGCATCGTCGGGCCCAGCTTTGCCGCGTCACTGGCAGGTTGCGGGCGATGCGCGGGGGTGGCGGCTCAAGAGCAGCGCCTTCGACTTGGATGCACTGGCGGCCTGGCGCGATCATCTGCCTTTACCCGATAAGTTGTTGCGCTTGCTTGATACCTTGGATCCGCGCGGTCAAGTGACAGGATTTTCTCTCGAGCACCGCAATGGTCGCTGGGCGTCGCGAGCCTCCTTGCGCGAGGCCGAGGTCTCGCCCTGGCAGAACGCCCCGGGAGGCGGTCCCGTGGATGCCTGGGTCGAAACCGAGGGTCTGGATGGCAGCGTCAGGTTCGTCGGTGTCGGCGATACCTGGCTGCACTTCCCCAAGCTGTTCTCTGGGCCCATGGAGCTGGCATCCGCGCGTGGCGAGGTTTCCTGGGCCTACGATGGCGAGCGGGCCAGGGTCGAGGGGCAGGCATTGGAAGCCGATTGGCGAGGGGCTAGGGTGCAGGGCAGCTTCGATCTCGAGACCGGCGGTGGACGGCCCGGTGAACTGGGACTTGACCTGGCCTTTCAGGACGTGGATGCACTCGACACGCCATTGGTCGACTGGCTACCGGTCGGTGTCTTGGGCGATGAGCTCAATGAGTGGTTGGCTCAAGGAGTGGCCGGTCGGGTTCCCGAGGGGAGGCTTAGTCTGCGCCAGCCCCTGTACGAAGGAGTGAGGGCCGAGGACGTATCCCTTGATTTGGATCTACGAATCGAAGAAGGGCATCTGTCGTTTGCGCCGGATTGGCCGGCGTTGGAAAGCGTGGCAGGGCGCTTGATGCTCGATGATCTGGATTTGAAGGCCCAGGTCGAATATGCCCAGAGCCGTGGGCTCTGGGTGCGAGAAGGTCGTGTCAGCCTGATCGGTGAAGAACTGGAGGTAAGTGGCGAAGTGGGTGGGGCTACTGACGACCTGCTGGCCTATGTCACGGCGTTGCCCTTTGTCGACCTGCAGGCACAGGACTGGGAGAGTCGCGGCGATTTGCGCGGTACCCTGGCACTGTCCATGCCGTTGGCTACTCCCGATGCCTTGGCTCTGGATCTCGACACCGAAGTCGATGCTCCCTACCTGCGTTTCATTCCGATGGATCTCACCATGCATGATGTCAATGGCGAACTCGGCTATCGCCATCGCGACGGTCAAGGAGGGCTAACGGGCGAACTCGGGGCACGGCTTTTCGATGGCCCAGTGCTGGCCCGCTTCGATACCCAAGAGCGGCAAGTGAGCTTCGAGGGCAGTGCCCTGGACAGCGGAGTGCTCGAATGGGCGAACCTGGGCGGGCTGGATGCTCTGCTGACCGGGCATTTTCCCTATTCCGCCCACTTGTCATTGGATAACGACAACCGCCGTTTCAGCCTTGACAGTGACTTGGCAGGACTGGCGATCGATCTGCCGGCTCCGTTGGGCAAGACGTTGCAGGAACGGACACCGTTGTCGATAGAAGCCGATCTCTCCAGTGGTCTGGTGCAGGCTACGTTGGCCGAGCGCATGCGCTTGCGCTGGCGTGAATGGGGTCAGACGGGGCAAGGGCAGGCATGGCTGGAGCAGTGGCCGGTATCGGCGGCCTGGCCGGATGGCGGAGGCTGGGAGGTGAGCTGGCGCACGCCGCAACTGGATCTGAAGCGCTGGGCATCGGCCCTGTCGGGTATTGGAGTGGGTGAGTTCAATGTCGCCGGGCAGGCGCCTCCGCAGAACTTGCGGGCTCTAAGGTTGGGAACCGAGTGTCTATATGTGCGCCAGCGCTGTGTGGGATCGCTTTTCGCCAGCGCCTATCCGCAGGGTTCGGTGCGTCGTGACTGGCGGCTGGATCTGGCCGGCAGCCTACTGGAAGGGCATGCCGATTATCGCCCGGATAGCGTTAGCCAGGGGCAAGGGTTCGTCGCTGCGGTTGGCAGCGGTCCGATCGATGTGGCATTGACACGACTCGATCTCGATGCGCTGCTGCCGGCACCGGGAGAGACGGCGAATCTCCTCAATGAGGTCGATGTGGCGCCAACCCCGGAAGTTCTCCCCGAGTGGCTGGCCGACTTGCCTGCCGGCCGCCTGCGGGTCGCGACGCTGGAGCGCAGGGGGCAGCATTTCGGGCCATTGACCGCCTACTGGCTGGCGTCTCCCGAGCAGCTAGTGGTAGCGCCGTTGGGGCTGACGCTTGGCGAGGTATCGGCGCGAGGGGAGCTGGTCTGGGAAGCGGCAGGAGCCGGAAGCAGCCTGACCCGCGCGCGGCTGTCCCTGGACGGCAGGGATCTGGGCACGGCGTTGGAGCGTCTGGCGCAACCGGTATCGATTCGCAATACCTTTACCGCGGTCGACTCGCAACTGGCCTGGCCCGGTGCACCCTGGCAATTCGCCCTGCAACGCTCGCGAGGTAGTCTGGATATCGAGTTGCGCGACGGGCGCTTCCGCTATATCGACTCCCCTTCGGCCAAGCTGGTCGGCCTACTCAATATCGATAACCTGGTGCGACGCCTGCGGTTGGACTTTTCCGATGTGACGCACCGGGGAACTGCCTTCGACAGTGTCAAAGGTGGCGCCACCCTGTATGGTGGAATTCTGGAAACGCAGGGGCCGGTGGAGATACAGGGGCCGGCCACATCCTTTACCCTCAATGGACAGGTCGATCTGGTGCGACGTGAACTCGATCAACATCTCGCGGTCACGGTACCATTGAGTCAGAACCTGCCATTGGCGGCGGTGGTCGCCGGGGCACCGGTGGTCGGAGGAGCCCTGTTCATCGCTCACCGCCTGTTCGGCGGGGTGATTGACAAGGCCACGCGAATTCACTACAGCGTACGAGGTCCCTGGACCTCGCCGCAGATAGCTCTGGAAGGTGCCGAATGAACCAGCAGACTGCTGAAATTGCCGTTCACGATGCGTTGGACCATGCCGTGGCCACATTGCTCACGCCGGGGGGCTTGAATCTATCATCTCTCGATGATGGTCTTGGCCACGTATTGGGTCCCGGCGTGGATTTCGCCGATCTCTATTTCCAGCGCAGTTGGCACGAGAGCTGGATGCTCGAAGATGGTGAAGTCAAGGATGCCAGTTACAACATCGATGGCGGCGTCGGTGTGCGCGCCATGGCTGGCGAGAAGACCGGCTTCGCTTATTCCAACCAGATTACTGCCGAGGCACTGGCCGATACCGGGCGCACTGCATCGGGAATCGCTCGTCGCGGCGAGCGGTTGAAGGTGGCGCCTTTCGTCGATGCTCGGGCCCAGGAGCGCTACACCGGACGCGACCCACTCTCCGGCCTTTCGGCCGAGGACAAGATCGCCATGCTCAAGGAGGCCGATCGCGTGGCGAGGGCCATGGATCCGGCGGTCAGCCAGGTCAGTGCTTCGTTGACCGGTGTCTATGAAGTGATATTGGTGCGCGCCAGCGATGGCACTCTGGCGGCGGACATTCGTCCCCTGGTGCGTTTCAATGTCAGCGTGATCGCTGTCCGGGATGGTCGTCGCGAGCGTGGCAGTGCCGGGGGGGGCGGGCGTTATGCCATGTCCCGCTTGCGCGACGAGAGAGCGGCCGAGCGTTTCGCCAAGGAAGCGGTACGCCAGGCGCTGGTCAATCTCGACGCCGTGGATGCTCCCGCCGGCCAGATGCCGGTGGTGCTGGGGGCTGGTTGGCCAGGGATCCTGCTGCATGAAGCGGTCGGCCATGGTCTGGAAGGCGATTTCAATCGCAAGGGCAGTTCGGCCTTTGCTGGGTGCATGGGCCAGCGTGTCGCGGCGCCAGGCGTCACGGTGGTCGATGATGCCACGTTGGTGGACCGGCGCGGTTCCATGACCATCGACGATGAAGGTACGTCGGGAGCGTACACGCCTTTGATCGAGGATGGCGTCCTCACCGGCTACATGCAGGACAAGCTCAATGCGCGCTTGATGGGCATGGCGCCCACCGGAAATGCGCGCCGTGAATCCTACGCCCACATGCCGATGCCACGCATGACCAATACCTATATGCTGGCCGGCCAAGACGATCCCGCTGACATCATCAGGAGTGTAAAGCGCGGCCTGTACGCGGTGAGTTTCGGTGGTGGCCAGGTGGATATCACTTCGGGCAAGTTCGTGTTCTCTGCCAGTGAGGCCTATCTGATCGAGGACGGCCGCATCACCGCACCGGTCAAGGGCGCGACCCTGATCGGCAGTGGCCCCGAGGCCATGGGGCGGGTATCGATGATCGGCCACGATCTGGAACTGGATACAGGCGTGGGTGTCTGCGGCAAGGAGGGGCAGGGCGTCCCCGTCGGCGTGGGGCAGCCCACATTGAAGTTGGATGAATTGACCGTCGGCGGCACGCAATCCTGAAGAAGAGGGAAGAGGGAAGAGGGAAGAGGGAAGAGGGAAGAGGGAAGAGGGAAGAGGGAAGAGGGAAGAGGTTGAACATTCTTCTTTCTTCCAGGCGCGCAGCGCCGCTCTTCCAGCTTCAAGTCGCGAAGCGACGTCTTCCGTCTTCCAGGTGCGAAGCACCGGTCTTTACAGGCCAGCGGTGTCGCGGATCAGTCGGAACAGTTTGCGTGCGTTGGCCGGCGGTTTGCCGCGTTCGCGCTCGCTCTTGGCGTTGCGGATCAGTTGTCGTAGCGCCTGGCGGTCGACATCGGGATAGTCGGCAATGAAGGCTTCGACCGCATCGTCGCCTTCGTCGATAAGGCGATCGCGCCATTTCTCCAAGCGGTGAAAGGCGTGGTCGCGTCTGAGCTTGTCCTGCTCGAATTCCTCGAAGGCTGCCTGAATGGCCTCGGTGTCTTCGCGGCGCATGAGCTTGCCGACATATTGCATGTGTCGACGCCGTCCTTCGTGAGAGCGAATGCGACCAGTTTCCTCGATGGCCAGGCGCATATCGTCGGATAGTGGGAGACGGGCGCGTTCGGCCTCGGGAAGCGCGATGATCTTTTCGCCCAGGGCCTGGAGGGCTTGCATTTCCCGCTTGCGCTGGGATTTGCTTGGTTGAGATTCGCGGTCGTCGGGGGTATCGAGAGACATGCCATTACCATCGGGCTTGGGAACGAGAGGGGAGTATACCAGCCCGCCCAGGCACCATGAGACAACCATTGAGATAGATTTCCCCGGCAAGGAGAGACCAACATGACACAGGCGTTCGATGCCGCTAGCCAGCAGGCATTGCTGGAATCCCGCGTGCAAGCCGCATTGGAACAGGCACAGCGTTTGGGCGCCGATGCGTGCGAGGTGGGAGCCAGCGTCGACCAGGGTATCGAGGTCAGCGTGCGGCTCGGCGAGGTGGAAAGCGTCGAGCTGTCCCGCGATCAGGGAATCGCGGTGACTGTCTACGTCGGACAACGCAAGGGGTCAGCGTCTTCCTCGGATGCTGGCGAAGCCTCGGTGCGTTCTGCTGTTGAACAGGCCATGTCGATTGCCCGCTATACCGGTGAGGACCCCGCCGCGGGATTGGCTCCGCCCGAGTTGATGGCGCGCGAGATTCCTGATCTCGATGTCCATCATCCCTGGCGCTTGTCCACCGACGAGGCCATCGAGCTGGCATTGGACTGCGAAAATGCCGGACGTCGTGTGTCGGGTATCAGCAATTCCGATGGCGCTAACTTGTCCAGTGGAGAAGGAGTGCGCGTCTACGGCAACAGCCACGGGTTTCTCGGTAGTCAGTGTGGCAGCCGTCATTCACTGTCCTGCATGCTGATCGCCGAGGATGCCTCGGGTATGCAGCGCGACTACGATTACACCAGCGAGCGCGACCCCCGTCGGTTGGCACGGGCCGAGGATATCGGTGTCTTGGCGGCCGAGCGCGCCTTGCGGCGGTTGGGAGCACGGCGACCGATCACCGGCCGTTTTCCAGTAATGTTCGATCCCGCTCTCGCCAGCGGCCTGGTCGGGCATCTGATGAGTGCCATCGCCGGTGGGGCGCTCTATCGCCAGGCATCGTTCCTGTGCGACCGGTTGGGCGAACCGCTTTTCCCCGAGTGGTTCTCCCTGGGCGAGAAGCCGCGGGAGCGTGGTGCGATGGCTAGTGCACCCTTCGACAATGATGGCGTCTATACCCGCGACAATGTGTTCATCGATCAGGGGCGGCTGGCCAGTTATATGCTGTCGGCCTACAGCGCGCGACGTCTGGGGATGGAAACCACGGGCAATGCCGGTGGGGCGCGTAATATCCGTCTCCAGGCTCCCTTGACTCCGCGCCAGGAACTGCTGGCGAAGATGCCGCGTGGCGTGCTGGTCACCGAACTCATGGGGCAGGGGGTCAACGGTGTCACCGGCGATTACTCGCGTGGCGCAGCAGGCTTCTGGGTCGAGAATGGCGAGATCCTGTATCCAGTGGAGGAGTTCACCATCGCCGGCAGCCTGCAGGCGATGTTCGCGGGGCTGGTCGGGGTCGGTGACGATATCGATACCCGCGGTAGCATACACTCCGGCAGTTGGCTGATCGACGAAATGACCGTGGCGGGGAGTTGATCAGACGTCTTCGTCGAAGCGGGATGCGACGAGCGATTCAAGGGCGTCGAGAACCGCTTCGGCATCTTCGCCTTCGGCACTGACTGTCAGCACACTGCCGCAGGGCGCGGCCAGCATCAACAGCGACATGATGTTGGCCGCGTCGGCATCGCGCCCATTGTGGGTTACCGTGACGCTTGCCTGGTATGGCTGGCAGCACTGTACCATTCGTGTGGCCGCACGAGCATGCAGGCCGCGTTTGTTGACCAAGGTCAGCTCACGACTCGGCATGCGTCAGGTGGCCTCGTGCTGATTGGGTCCGGAGGGCGACGGGAGAAGGGCGGTATGAATTCCCAATTCACGGTGACGGAGCCTGACGCCAGGGTAGTCGGTGGCGAAATGGCTTGCCAGACGTTCAGCCAGGTAGACCGAACGGTGCTGGCCCCCGGTGCAGCCGATGGCTACGGTGACGTAGCTGCGATGGCTGGCTTGATAGGCGGGCAACCAGCGTTTGAGCCAGGTGGCGATGTCCTTGGCCATGTCATCGACGTCGGGATAACGTTCGAGAAACTCGACGATTTCGACATCCCGTCCGGTGAACGAGCGTAGCCGTGGGTCCCAGTAGGGATTGGGCAAGCAGCGAGCGTCGAACACGGTGTCGGCATCCAGTGGAACGCCGCGTTTGTAGCCGAAGGACTCGAAAGTCAGGGTCAATTGCTTGCCAGTGTGCTGTGCGACTTGTTCGGCGATGCGGGCGCGCAGGTCATGGACCGACAGGCGCGAGGTGTCGATGACCAGATCCGCCAGGTCGCGAATTTCAGCCAGCGCTTCTTCCTCGGAGTCGATGGCCTCGGCCAGAGTCATGTCGCTGTCACGGGTCAACGGGTGTCGGCGCCGAGTGGCTGAGTAACGTTCGAGCAGGATCTTGGCTTCTGCGGTCAGGTAGACGACCTGGCTGTCGACTCCCCTGCGGTCCACCGCCTCCAGCAGCGAGGGGAAGCGGCGCAAGGCGCCAGGCAGGTTACGGGCATCGATGCTCACGGCGACCGACGAGCGCTGTGTCTCACCCTCCTGGAGTGCGTCCACCAGAGAATCCAGCAGCACGGCCGGCAGGTTGTCGATAGCGTAGAAGCCGAGATCCTCGAGGGCCTGTAAGGCAATGGATTTTCCCGAGCCGGAGCGGCCGCTGATGATCACGAGCTGCATGGTCGCCTCCTGTGGGCCGGATGAAAACGTCGAGGTCTGGCCATCGTTTGCCGACCTATTGCATGAGGCCAGGGTTGTCGGACTATAAAATCGGGCTCAGGGCGTATCGCCGCCCTCTCGACGTATGGCGTCGAGCAGAGTGTCGTAGAGCTGGCGTTGACTGTCGCTCTTGCGCAGGCGTTGCCGGGTCTCGGCATTGTTCATCACGCTGGCGACTTGCCCAAGCAGCGCCAAGTGAGTGTCGTCGGCTTCCTCGGGGACCAGCAGGACGAAGACCAGGTCCACGGGCTCTCCGTCCACGGCATCGAAATCCACGGGTTCGGCGAGCTTGAGGAATCCAGCCAGCGGTGCCTTGCAGTGAGTGTCGCGGGCGTGGGGAATGGCGACACCGTTGCCGATTCCCGTGCTACCCAGGCGCTCACGGCCAATCAGACGGCTGAATACCTCCTGACTGTCGAGGCTGGGCGTATTCTGAGCAATGAAGGTGCTGAAGAATTCCAGCACCCGTTTCTTGCTCCCCCCGGGCACATCGAACAAGGTGCGCTCGGGGGGTAGGATGGCTTCCAGATTCATGGGCAGGTTAGCGGACACCGGCGCCTTGGGCGCGTGCCTGGGCCTTTTCCTTGTGTTTGACGAGTTGCCGATCGAGCTTGTCGGCTAGGGCGTCGATAGCGGCGTACATGTCGCCATCCAACGCGTCTGCATGCAGATCCGCACCGGCGGCGTGCAACGTGCAAGCGGCTTGTTGGCGCTCCTTTTCGACCGAGAGGGTGACTTGGACGGTGGTGATGTTGTCGTAGTGACGCTCCAGACGCGTGAGCTTCTCATTGACGTAGTCACGCAGTGGATCGGTCAGTTCAATGTGATGGCCGGTGATGTTGACTTGCATGGCACGCTCCTGTTCCTTGCGGATGTCGACTCGATTGTAACCCTTTTTGGCGCCCTGCAAACCCCCCGGCGACGGGGTTTTCCCGCGGATGACATCGGCCTGTCACGAGAGGCGCTTGCGCTCGCTCGACGGCGGTATACCCATGGCTTCACGGTATTTGGCTACCGTGCGTCTGGCGACCTTGATGCCATTGGCGGCGAGTGCCTCGACCAGCTTGCTGTCCGACAGCGGCTTGCGAGGCGGTTCTTCGCCGATGAGCTTCTTCAGGCGAGCGCGGATCGCGGTGCTCGAGTGGCCATCGCCTTCCTCGCCCCCGACATGGCTCGAGAAGAAGTACTTGAGCTCGAAGACACCGCGTGGGGTATGAATGAACTTCTGTGTCGTGACGCGGGAGATGGTCGACTCATGCATATCCACGGCCTGGGCGATATCGGCAAGAATCAGTGGTTTCATACCCTCTTCGCCCTGCTCCAGGAAGTCGAGTTGACGCGACATGATCTCACGCCCCACCCGCAGGAGAGTGTCGTTGCGGCTTGACAGGCTCTTCAGCAGCCAGCGTGCTTCCTGCAGATGTTGTTTCATGAAGGTATTGTCGTCGCTCTTGTCGGCACGTTTGATCAATGCCGCATAGTCGGGCTGGATTCGCATGCGCGGCAGGGCATCCGGATTGAGCTCGATGCGCCAGCCTTCATGGCTGTGACGAGCGACCAGATCAGGGATGACGTAATCGCTGCCGCTATCGTCGAAGGCTTGCCCAGGGCGTGGATCCAGCGAGCGTACCAGGGCGATCACTGCGTCGAGTTGGTCATCCTCCAGACGCAGGCGGCGTTTGAGCAGCTTGCGGTCGTCGGCCGCCAGGGCATCGAGGAACTGCCGGACCAGACGCTTGGCTTGAGGCAGCAACGGAGTGTCGTCGGGTAGCGAGCCGAGTTGCAACAACAAGCATTCGCGAAGCTCGCGGGCACATACGCCGGTGGGTTCGAATTGCTGAAGACGCAACAATACCTGTTCCACGTCGGTGCTCTTCAGTCCGTTCATGCCTTGCTCGCGCAAGCCTTCGCAGAGTTCGTCGAGGTTGGCGTCGAGATAGCCATTTCGGTCCACGGCATCGATCAGGCTTTCGGCGATCGTTCGCTCGCGTTCATCGAGGTCCGTCATGGCTAGTTGCCAGCTCAGGTGATCGTGCAGGCTTTCGCTTATGGCATTGCGTTCGAAGTCCGGTGCCTCGCCGCTGCCGGCTGGAGCCATGTCCTGATAGGTGTCGGACCAGTCACTGTCCACGCTGAGTTCGTCGGGGATCTCGCTGGCCCAATCATCTTCCGATGACTCGGCAACCTCCAATTCTCCGTATTCCTCATCAAGCTCCAGCATGGGGTTGGTTTCCAATGCTTGCTGGATCTCCTGGCGCAGATCCAGCGTCGAGAGCTGCAGCAGGGCGATGGCCTGTTGAAGCTGAGGCGTCATGGTGAGCTGAGTGCCGACGCGAAGCTGCAGGGAGGGTTTCATGGCCATAGCGGATCTGAGTCACTGACGAATGAATACGACACGGTATCCCGCTGATGGGCACCTTGCAAGCCTGAAAATCTTAATATCAAGCAATAAGCATGCCACACGCAAATCGCGTGCCACAGCCAATTCTGTGATGGAATATCAGTAGGTTGGCTGTGAGGCAAGGCGCAAGGCGGGAGTCAGAGGCGGAAATCTTCGCCCAAATAGATGTCACGTACCTGCTGGTCGGCCAGAATGGCCTCGGCATTGCCTTCGGCGATGATCTTACCGTTGCCAACGATGTACGCGCGGTCGCAGATATCCAGCGTCTCGCGCACATTGTGGTCGGTGATCAGCACCCCGATATCGCGGCTGCGCAACTGCCGAATGATACCCTTGATTTCGCCTACCGAAATCGGATCGACGCCGGCGAAGGGTTCGTCGAGCAAGATGAAGGTGGGCTCGGTGGCCAGCGCCCGGGCTATTTCCACTCGGCGTCGTTCGCCACCGGACAGGCTCATCCCCAGGTTGTCGCGCAGATGGGTGACGTGGAATTCTTCGAGCAGTTCGTCGAGTCGGGCCTGGCGAGCGGTGCGGTTCATGTCGCGGCGGGTCTCGAGTATCGCCATGATGTTGTCGGCCACCGATAGCTTGCGGAAGATGGAGGCTTCCTGGGGCAGATAGCCGATTCCGGCACGAGCCCGCTCGTGCATGGCCGCGCCGGAAAGGTTGCGATCGTCGATGAGCACCTCGCCGGCGTCTGCGCGTACCAGACCCACGATCATGTAGAACGACGTGGTCTTGCCGGCGCCGTTGGGGCCCAGCAGGCCGACGATGGAGCCTTGGTCGATGGATAGGCTGATATCCTGCACCACGCGGCGGCGTTTGTAGCTCTTGGCAAGGTGCCGGGCACTCAAGGTCTTCATCGACAACCCTTATTGCTGTTCGGGGTTCAAGGTCATGCGCACGCGCTGGCGCTCCTGGCCCTCGACGTCGGCGCGGGCCTGGACCGTGCGACGATCGAGATAGTATTGCACGTAGCCACCATCGAAAGTGTCGCGTGCCTGGTGCAGCTCGGCTTGGTCGATCAGTTCCACGCGCCGTTCGGCGGCGTGGTAGATGATGGTTCGCCCCCAGCCTTTCGCGATGGGTTCATCGGGTGCCGGTTGTTGCTCGATATAGGCGCGATTCCCGGTCGCCGTGACGCGGGTTACCTCACCGGCCTCGTTGCGCTGGATCTCGACCCGATTGCCGGTGAGCTGCATGCTGCCTTGGCGTATGTCGACGTCGCCGGTATAGACGGCCGTGCCGGCGCGGTCGTCGAGGTCGAGCCGGTCGGCGGTGACTTCGATCGGGGCACTGGCATCGCTCTCCAATGCCTGGGCTGGCAGGGCGACCAGGATTGTCAGCATCCCGGTCAGCAGCCAGCCGGCCAGCGTGCCGCGCCTGGGGAGCGGGCGGGAAAGTCGCGTCATGGTGCTTGTTCCTCTTGGCCTTCGGGCGGATGGAAACCGCGCACATTATCGGTCAGTCGCATCCGATTTTCATTGATCCAGGCATCGAAGCGTTCGCCGCGGACGTATTGAGGTGGTTGTTGCAGCAAGGCTGGGGTATCGCTCCAGGCATGGCCGGTATCGGTGTCGACGTGGAGCACTTCGGTGTCGAGCTGCCAGCCTTCCCCGGGAGAGTTGAGCCGGGCGTTGCCCTCGAGGATCAAGTGCTTGCCTCCAGGGCCCAGGATACCGGTATCGCTATGGCTGAACCAGATTCGTCCCTGATTGTCATGGAGGCGTGCCACTGGGGTCTGGGTGCGAGTCACGTCATCTTCGGGGGTATGGACCAGGCGTGGGGTGTCGAGCCGCTGGTAAGGGGTGCCGCTGGCATCGAAGCGCGTCAGGCTCACTCCCTCCAGGTAATAGTCCGGCTCCCCGGCATCATCGCGGGGTACTGGCCCGGGGAGGCGAGGGTCCCGGGCTTCGAACAGGGCCAGAATCCCGCCCACGACCAGCAGGATGAGTAGCAACCAGAGCTTTGGCGAGGGACGAGGAACTCGTAACGCCATGGTGTTAGCGCTTGCCATGCAGGTAGGTGTCGACCACGGCACCCCAGTGTCCCTGGGCATCGAGCAGGGCATCGCAGATCTCGCGCACGGCGCCATGGCCGCCCTGGCGATCGGTGACCCAGTCCGCATGGGCGCGAATGTAGGCTGGGGCATTGGGAACACTGATACCCAAGCCGGCTCGCTTTATGGCAGCCAGATCCGGCAGGTCGTCACCGCAATAGGCGGCTTGGTCGAGCGCCAGGCCCAGGCGCTCGCAGAGTTGGCGCAGAGCGTCGAGCTTGTCGTCGCGACCTTGGTAGACATGATCGATACCGAGCGCCGCGGCGCGCCGGCTTACCATCGGCGAATCGCGTCCGGTGATCAAGGCCACTTCGAGGCCCGCTTGTCGCAATAGCTTGATGCCGTGACCGTCCTGGGTATGAAATGCCTTGATTTCCAGACCATCGGCCTGGAAGTAAAGGCGACCGTCGCTCAGCACACCATCGACATCCAGGGCAAGTAGCCTGACCCGACGGGCACGATCGATCAGGCGGGAATCGGCGAGGGGGGAATTCAGGTTCATGGGGGCTCCTTAGATGACACCGCTGCTCAAGAGGTCATGCATGTGCAAGGCGCCGATCGGCCGGCCCTCGTCATCGACGACCGCCAGCGCGGTGATGCGGTTGTCTTCCATGACACGAACCGCCTCGGCGGCAAGGATGTCCGGCGCGATGCGTTTGCCAGGTTGCGTCATGACGTCATCGACCTTGAGGGTGCGCAGGTCACCATACTGGTCGAGTGTGCGGCGTAGGTCGCCGTCGGTATAGACCCCCACCAGCAACCCCAACTCATCGACCACGCAGGTGAAGCCCAACCCCTTGCGGGTGATTTCCAGCAGGGCGTCGCGCAGTGGGCTGCCCAGCGGGATACTGGGCAAGCGGTCACCAAGGTGCATCAGATCGCTGACCTTGAGCAGAAGGCGGCGCCCCAGGCTACCACCAGGATGCGACAGAGCGAAGTCCTCAGCAGTGAAACCGCGCGCTTCCAGCAGGGCTACTGCCAGTGCATCGCCCAGCGCAAGCGCGGCGGTAGTCGATGAGGTGGGAGCCAGGTCCAAAGGGCAGGCTTCGCGCTCGACACCAGCGTCTAGATGGGCGTCGGCATGTCGGGCCAGGGTCGAGGCGGAACGCCCCGTCATGCTGATCAGGGGGATCCCCATGCGCTTGAGCAGTGGCAGCAAGGCGGTGACTTCACTGGTTTCCCCGGAGTTCGATAACGCCAGCACCACATCGCCAGGCGTGATCATGCCCAGATCGCCGTGGCTGGCTTCGCCGGGGTGGACGAAGAATGCCGGCGTGCCGGTACTGGCCAGAGTGGCCGCGATCTTGCCGGCAATATGGCCGGACTTGCCCATGCCGGTGACCACGACGCGTCCCTGGCAGGCGAGTATCAGTTCGCAGGCACGGTCGAAATCCGCGCATAGCTTGGTGGCCAAGGCGTCGATGGCCTGCTGTTCCAGGTGCAGGGTCCGGCGTGCGCTGGCGCGAAAGGGTGAATCCTGATCTTGAGTCATGGAGGCGTCATTGGTCATGAAGGAGATTGTTGCCCGTCGCAAGGTTTCACTCAAGGGATGTCGATCAGGCGATGTCCACGCCGTTTACCATCAACAGTCCCAGGTAACCGATATAGCTCAACAGTAGCAGGGCGCCGGGCAACCGGCCGATGGCTCCACGACGTTGCCACAACAGCAAGGCGCCGAGGACCAGGGTCAGCAGCAGCATGACGGGAAAATCGCGCCCGCCGGCGGCCGGATCGATGAGGCCGGGTGCGAGCATCCCGGGAATGGGTAGCACAGCCAGCATATTGAACAGGTTGGAACCGATCACGTTGCCGATGGCGATGTCATGGTGGCGTTTGAGGGCACTGGCGACACAGGCGGCGACTTCGGGCAGGCTGGTGCCGATGGCGACGATGGTCAGGCCGATGACCAGTTCGCTCACGCCCAGCGCCAAGGCCAATTGCGTGGCGCCCCACACCAGAAGTCGCGAACTCGCGATCAGCAGCGCGAGAGTCAGTGTCAACCAGGCCAGTGCCTTGGGCAGGGCCATATCGGGCACTGAGCCGGCGAATGCCTCATCGGGGTTATCGGCACGGAACAGCCACCACAGGCTGAAGGCCATCAATGCCAGTAGGAAAATTGCATCGAAGCGGCCCAGAATGCCGTTGGCCAAGGTGTAACCGGCCAGTCCCGTGGCTCCGAGCAGCAGTGGCAATTCGCGGCGTACGATGGAGAAGCGAACCGGAATCGGCATGACCAGGGCGGTGACGCCCAATACCAGGCCGATATTGGCGATGTTCGAGCCCAAGGCATTGCCAGTGGCCAGATTGGGACTGCCATCGAGCGAGGCCATGATCGAGACGATGATTTCCGGGGCCGACGTGCCCAGCGCGACGATGGTCATACCGACCAGCATGGCGCTCATGCCGGCCTGGTAGGCCGTGGCGGCGGCGGCGCCGACGAAACGGTCGGCGCTCCATAGCAAGCCGATGAAACCGATCAGGATGGCAAGCGAGGGCAACAACATGAGGCAAAACATCCGGGGCCAGAGTTTGAAGGGGGCCAATTAAACGTCCTGACATGGCACGGATGCAAGGCCAAGGCGTTTGGGCTGGCAGCGAAGCGGTAAGTTAGGATACGATGTTCGATAATTTATGTCAGGAGTGGGGAATCCATGAACGACTCTCCCTTCGTGGTGGTGGAAGGGTTGCATTTTTCCCACGGCGAAACAGATATCTTCCGCGGTGTCGATTTGTCGATCCCGCGCGGCAAGATAACAGCGATCATGGGTCCCAGCGGTACCGGCAAGACCACATTACTGAAGCTCATCGGTGGGCAGCTGGTCCCGGATGCCGGACGTATCCTGATCGATGGGCAGAACGTTCATGAGCTGTCTCGTCGTGCCCTGTTTCGTCTGCGTCGGCGCATGGGCATGCTATTCCAGAGCGGTGCGCTGTTCTCGGATCTCGATGTCTACGAAAACGTGGCGTTTCCCTTGCGGGTGCATACCGACCTGCCCGATGCCATGGTTCGCGACGTGGTGCTGATGAAACTGCAAGCAGTGGGGTTAAGAGGCGCCCGTCACCTGATGCCGTCCGAGCTATCCGGTGGCATGGCCCGGCGCGTGGCGCTGGCGCGGGCCATGGCGCTGGATCCCGAACTTATCCTTTATGATGAGCCCTTTGTCGGCCAGGACCCGATCTCGATGGGGGTGCTGGTGCAGTTGATCAAGCGCATCAACGAGGCACTGGGCCTGACGGCGGTGGTGGTGTCGCACGATATCAAGGAGACCCTGTCGATCGCCGACTATGTCTATGTGATCGCCGATGGCCAAGTGATGGCTCATGGCACCCCCGAGAACCTGGATGTCGACCTGGATGCGCGGGTCAGGCAATTCGTGCATGGCGAGCCCGATGGGCCGGTGCCTTTCCACTATCCGGCGGTCGACTTCTTTACCGATATTCTGAGCGCGGGAGCGAGCCGATGATCGGGTGGGTCCAGCAGCTTGGCCGGCATGGCTGCGATCTCCTGGAGGCGCTGGGGCGTGCCAGTATTTTCTTGGGGCTGTCGGCCGTAGGGGTGCCGTCTCGCGAGGGGTGGCACCTATGGTTGCGGCAGATGCACTTCGTTGGGGTGCTGTCGCTGGCGATCGTGCTGGTATCGGGACTGTTCATCGGCATGGTGCTGGCGCTGCAGGGCTACACGATCCTGGTCGACTTCGGTGCCGAGCAGGCACTCGGTCAGATGGTTGCGTTGTCCTTGTTGCGTGAGCTGGCTCCGGTAGTGGGGGCATTGCTGTTCGCCGGGCGTGCGGGTTCGGCGCTGACGGCCGAGATCGGTCTGATGAAGGCCACTGAACAGCTCACCAGCATGGAGATGATCGGAATCGATCCGCTGCGAAGGGTGGTGGCGCCGCGACTATGGGCTGGCTTCGTATCGCTGCCATTACTCACCGTGGGCTTCAGTGTGGTGGGGATATGGGGTGGCTATCTGGTCGGTGTCGAATGGTTGGGAGTCTTCGACGGCTCGTATTGGGGCAACATGCAGTCGAGCGTCGATTTCATTGCCGATATCGGCAATGGCATGGTCAAGAGTCTGGTGTTCGCTCTGGTGGTGACCTGGATCGCCGTCTTCCAAGGCTATGACCTGATCCCTACAGCGGAGGGAATCTCCCGCGCCACGACGCGCACGGTCGTGTACTCCTCGCTGGCCGTGCTGGGACTGGATTTCGTGCTGACCGCGCTGATGTTTGGAGAACTGGGATGAAGCGCAGCAAGATGATGGAACTGGGAGTTGGTCTGTTCATGCTGGCCGGCATCGTAGGCCTGATATTTCTCGGTTTGCGGGTCAGTGGCTTGAACCTGCCGGGGACGGGAGGGGGTGAGACGTTCCAGTTAAAGGCCAATTTCGCCAACGTCGGCAGCCTGAAGCCTCGCGCCCGGGTCACCTTGGCCGGGGTCAATGTCGGGCGCGTGGTGGCGATCGAGCTGGATACCGAATGGTATGACGCCCAAGTGACCTTGGAGCTGGATGCCGAACTCGAGGGGCAATTGCCGCGGGATACCACCGCATCGATCCTCACCTCGGGGTTGCTCGGCGAACAGTACATCGGACTGTCGGTGGGGGGGGATCCCGACACCCTTGGCGACGGCGATACCATCCGTGATACGCAATCGGCGCTGGTGCTGGAAGAGCTCATCCAGCAATTCGTGTCGAACATGGTCAGTGAGTAAGAGGTAATCGTATGGTCTTGGAAGTGGTGAACAAGTGGCGTTCGGTGCTGCTGGCGTTGTGCCTGGCCTTGATCGCGTTACCTGCCCATAGTCAGGAAGGGCGCAGTCCTGAGCAGTTGATCCGCGACAGCATCGATGAACTGATGGGGCAGATCGAAGGGCGTCGCGACTACTTCGCCGAGAACATTGGCGAACTCGAGGCGCTGGTCGAAGCCAGTCTCGAGGATGTCGCCGATTTTCGCTATATCGGCGCCAGTGTGATGGGGCGTTATTTCAACAATGCCAGTCCAGGGCAGCGCACGCGCTTCGCCAATACCTTCCGCCAGACGCTGATCGATACCTACGCCAAGGGCCTGGTCACATTCGACTATCGTGAGCTGCGTGTGCTCCGCGGCCAGCAAGAGCCTCGTTACGAGGATCAGGCCAGTGTGACCATGGAGGTCGTGGCTACCAGTGGAGAGGTCTACCCGGTGAGCTATACCTTGCGTCAGCGCGATGGCGAGTGGCGGGTCGTCAACGTTATCGTCAACGGCATCAACCTGGGGCTGACTTTCCGCAACCAGTTCGACCAGTCGATGCGTGAGCACAATCGCGATTACGACGCCGTGATCGACGGCTGGTCACCGGAGGTTGGTGTCGAGGAGCTTGAGGAAGGCGGCTCGGCATGAGCGTGCTGTTCGATCGTCAGGGGACGCGTCTGGAGACGACCCATGACGCCGGCCTGGCAATCTCTGGAGAGGTGGATTTCGACGTGGCGACCGCCCTGGCCGTCAGCGGGCGCGAGTGGCTCTCCAGCCAGGCGCCGGGGACGCAAGTGCGTTTCGACTTGCGGGGAGTCGGTCGGGTCAGCAGTGCCGCGCTCAGCGTGCTGCTGGACTGGACGCGGGGTGCCCGTGCCGCCGGGTTGGTGGTGCACGAAGTGTCGCTGTCGCCGCCTTTGGCGAGATTGACGTCGGTAGCTGGCCTGGATGCCTTGTTGCCGTTGGCTGAACATGGTTGATCCTTGGCCGGTGGCCATCGCCATCGCCTGCGCTTTTCATTACCATGGGGACTTTCCGCCCCGATGCCGTACGGCGACGGGGTGTCGACCACCTATCGTTTCCTAGGAGTTCCCTTTCCATGCAACCCAGTGATGTCAAGGCGCTGCTCGAGGCCCGCATCGACGGCTGTGAGTTCCACATCCAGGGCGAAGGCTGCAATTTTCAGGTGATCGCCGTGGGCGAGGTCTTCGAGGGCCTTACGCCGGTCAAGCGTCAGCAGTTGATCTACGGCGCACTCTCCGACGAGATTGCCAGCGGCGCACTTCATGCCATCAGCATCAAGGCCTACACCCCGTCCCAGTGGCAATCCGCACCGGAAAATGCCGGGGCCTGACGAAACGGACATCCATGGACAAGCTGATCATTACCGGCAATGGTCCCCTCGACGGCGAGGTGTGGGCCAGTGGTGCCAAGAACTCTGCGCTACCTATCCTGTGTGCCACGCTGCTCGCCGATGGCCCGGTCACCGTCGGCAATCTGCCGCATCTGCAGGACATCACCACGACCCTGGAACTGCTCGGGCGCATGGGGGTCGAGCCGGTGATGGGCGAGAAGATGACCATCGAGCTCGATGGCTCCCAGGTGCGCGATTGCCACGCACCCTATGAACTGGTCAAGAAGATGCGGGCGTCGATCCTGGTGCTGGGCCCCTTGCTGGCTCACTTCGGTACCGCCGATGTCTCCCTTCCCGGTGGCTGTGCCATCGGCTCGCGACCAGTGGATCTCCACATTCGTGGCCTCGAGGCCATGGGAGCCGAGATTCGGGTCGAGGGGGGCTATATCAGAGCTCGGGTCGACGGTCGCTTGAAGGGCGCGACAATCTTCTTCGATACCGTCACCGTGACCGGCACCGAGAATTTGTTGATGGCGGCGACCCTGGCCGATGGCATTACGGTGCTGGAAAATGCCGCTCGCGAACCGGAGGTGGTCGATCTGGCCGAGTGCCTGATCAAGATGGGGGCCAAGATCAAGGGGCATGGTACCGACACCATCGTCATTGAGGGCGTCGAGCGTCTTCACGGCTGTTACTATGATGTCATGCCCGATCGTATCGAGACCGGCACCTTCCTGGTAGCTGCGGCAATCACGGGGGGGCGGGTACGGGTACGCAACACTCGCGCCGATATTCTCGAGGCCGTGCTGGCCAAGCTCGAGGAGGCTGGGGCACGGGTGAGAAGCGGCGAGAACTGGATCGAGCTCGACATGCAAGGGCGCAGGCCCAGGTCGGTCAACGTGCGTACGGCACCATACCCTGCCTTTCCCACCGACATGCAGGCTCAGTTCGTGGCACTCAACGCAGTCGCTGAAGGCACTGGGCGGGTCGTCGAGACGATTTTCGAGAATCGTTTCATGCATGTGCAGGAACTCAATCGCATGGGGGCGAAGATCGCCTTGGAAGGCAATGCCGCGGTGATCACCGGTGTCGACCGGCTCTCCGGAGCGCCGGTCATGGCCACTGACCTGCGCGCGTCGGCGTCGCTGGTGGTTGCGGCCATGTGCGCCGAGGGAGAAACCCTGGTCGACCGGATCTACCACATCGACCGCGGCTACGAATGCATCGAGGAGAAGCTGCAGTTGCTGGGGGCGAAGATTCGCCGCGTACCCGGCTAAGGGTGCTCCTCCCATCCACGAACCGAAGTCGCTTATGAACAAGCAATTGATACTGGCCCTGTCCAAGGGGCGTATTCTCGATGAGACATTGCCGTTGCTGGCGGATGCCGGGATCGAGCCGGCGGAGGAGCTCGGTGGTAGCCGCAAGTTGTTGTTCGATACCAACCTGCCGGACGTCAAGCTGGTGATCATCCGTGCCACTGACGTGCCCACCTATGTGCAACTGGGGGCCGCCGACCTGGGGGTGGCCGGCAAGGACGTGTTGCTCGAGCACGGTGCCGAGAGCTTGTATGAACCTCTTGACCTGGAAATTGCCGAGTGTCGGTTGATGACCGCTGGTGTGCGCGGGGCGGAACCGGCGCGTGCACGTCGTCGGGTGGCCACGAAGTTCGTCAACGTGGCGCGCCGTTATTATGCCGAACAGGGTATCCAGGCCGAGGTCATCAAGCTTTATGGCGCCATGGAACTGGCGCCGCTGATGAACCTGGCCGACGAGATTGTCGATATTGTCGATACTGGCAATACATTGCGGGCCAATGGCATGGAGCCGCGCGAGTTGATTGCCGACATCAGCACGCGTCTGGTGGTCAACAAGGCAGCCATGACCATGAAACACGAGACGCTCAAGCCGTTGATCGAACGCTTGCGCCAAGCTGTCTCCAAGCGGCGTACGACACGCGATATGTCAGCCTGAAGCCAAACAGTACATAGAGAACGCCATGACCGATAGCGCCATTCGTGAACTGGAAATCTCTCGACTATCGACCCAGGAGAAGGACTTCGATACCCGCCTCGAGGCGCTGTTGGCCTGGGAGGGCGTATCCGATAGCGCAGTCCAGCAACGGGTCGACGAGATCATCGCCGCTGTCAAGGCCCGTGGGGACGCTGCCCTGGTCGATTACTCCAATCGCTTCGATCGCATGTCGGTCTCGAGCATGACGGAATTGACTCTGGGGCCAGAGCGGCTGCGCGAGGCCTTCGATAACCTCCCCAGGGAGCAACGCGATGCCCTGGCCGCTGCCGCAGAACGTATTCGTACCTATCACCAGCGTCAGAAACCCGAGTCGTGGCACTATACCGAAGCCGACGGCAGCGTGCTTGGCCAGCAAGTAACGCCATTGGATCGCGCCGGTATTTATGTGCCCGGTGGTAAGGCCGCCTACCCTTCCTCGGTACTGATGAATGCCATCCCGGCTCATGTCGCCGGGGTTCGCGAGATCGTCATGGTAGTGCCTACCCCCGACGGCGTGCTCAACGAGTTGGTGCTGGCAGCGGCTCACTTGGCTGGAGTCGATCACGTGTTCACCATTGGCGGGGCTCAGGCGGTGGCTGCCCTGGCGTACGGGACCGAGACAGTACCTCGGGTCGACAAGGTCGTCGGGCCGGGCAACATCTACGTGGCGACCGCCAAGCGGGCGGTGTTCGGACAGGTGGGCATCGACATGATCGCGGGCCCCTCGGAAATCCTGGTGGTATCGGACGGCGAAACCGACCCCGAGTGGCTGGCCATGGACCTGTTCTCACAGGCCGAGCATGACGAGGATGCCCAAGCGATGCTGGTCAGTTGGAATGCCAAGCATCTGGCGGCGGTCGAGGCGGCCATGGCCAGGTTGCTGCCGACCATGGAGCGCGAAGCGATCATCCGGACGTCGCTGAGAGAGCGGGGTGCCTTGATCCTATGCGACGATCGCAATGAGGCGGTGACACTGATCAACCGTATCGCACCGGAACACCTGGAGTTGTCTCTGGAAGATCCCGGCTCCCTGCTGCCCGAGATCCGGCATGCGGGAGCGATCTTCATGGGCCGTTATACGGCCGAGGCACTGGGCGATTACTGTGCCGGCCCCAACCATGTGTTGCCGACATCGGGTACGGCCCGCTTTTCCTCACCGCTTGGGGTCTACGATTTCCAGAAACGTTCTTCGATCATCCATTGTTCGCCTGAAGGCGCTTCTAGTCTCGGTGAGACAGCGTCGGTCCTGGCCCGTGGCGAGTCGCTCACCGCCCACGCCAGGTCGGCCGAGTATCGGCTCAGGAAATAAGCCGTTCAGCGTTCCGGCTGGCGCAGTTCCGGCGTCGGCCGTTCGCCGACCTCTAGTGTCACGTCCATTCGCCTGCCGTTGCGTACCACCTGCACGGGAAGGGAGGATCCTGGCTCGATGGCGGCGATGTCAGCCATGACGACACGCGGGTCGAGAATGGGCCGACCGTCGACTTGCAGCAATACATCTCCGGGTCGTAGTCCGGCCTCGTCCGCCGGTCCTCCGGGGACGATACCGGCGATCACCACGCCGCCAAGGCTATTGAGACCGAACGATGATGCTAGTTCCTGGGTCATTTCCTGTGCTTCGATTCCCAGCCAGCCGCGAATCACTCGCCCTTGCGTTACCAGTTCCTCGAGAATGTCCCGTGCCAGGTTGACGGGAATCGCGAAACCTATCCCCTGAGATCCCCCTGAGCGAGAGAAGATGGCAGTGTTGATCCCGATCAAAGCACCTTCGGGGTTGACCAAGGCACCACCGGAGTTTCCCGGATTGATGGCCGCGTCGGTTTGGATGAAGTCCTCGTAGGCGTTGAGCCCCAGGTGGCTGCGTCCGGTGGCGCTGATGATGCCCATGGTCACGGTCTGGCCGACACCGAAGGGGTTGCCGATAGCCATTACCACATCGCCCACGGCTGCCTCGGAAGAGTCGGACAAGGCGATGACTGGTAGCTCGTCAAGTTCGATCTTCAACACCGCCAGATCGCTCTCGGGGTCGGTGCCGACGACTTCGGCCAGGGTTTCGCGCCCGTCGCGCAGGGCGACCTGGATCTGGTCGGCGCCACGAATCACATGGTGATTGGTCAGGACATAACCTTCGGGGCTGACGATGACCCCGGACCCCAGGCTCGACAGCATGCGTTGCCTGCGTGGCATATCGTCACCGAAGAATTGCCGGAAGAAAGGGTCCGACATCAGGGGGTGTTGCTCACGCTCGACCACGCGCGACGAGTAGATATTGGCCACCGCCGGGGCGGCACGCTCCACAGCTTCGGCATAACTGACCGGCCCTTGCTGGCGGGACATCGGAGCGGCACTGACGAGCTCCGGGGCGGATCGAGAGCCTTCCGGTTGCACGGCTTGCTGAGGCTGGCTGGTGGTTTGGGGTGCTTCGGCCGGTTGGCGTAAGGCCGAGGGGGCGCCTCCCATCAGTCCAGGAAATGCATAGAGCAGTACGATGGCCAGTAGTACACCACTGATGATGGGCCAGATGTACGGCAACAAGACACGGCGCATGCAGGATTCCTTGTCGATAGGGCGGTCGCAATCGTTACAATGTCGCCATTGTAACATTGCCGTTGTTGCCATGCCCGGAGGAGGGTGCCGATGATATCTCGCGATGAACTGGTTCGTGCCTGCGATGAGCTGTTGCAGGTCGAGCGATTCAAGGACTATACCGTCAATGGCTTGCAGGTATCGGGAAGCGAGCGCGTCGTGCGAGTATTGAGTGGGGTCACGGCCTGTCAGGCCCTGCTCGATGAGGCCGTGGCCTGGGAAGCCGATCTGGTACTGGTGCATCACGGCTATTTCTGGAAGAACGAGCCAGTAACGGTCACCGGCATGAAACGACGCCGTCTGGCGACGCTGCTGGCGAATGACATCAATCTGCTGGCCTATCATTTGCCGTTGGATGCCCATCCCGAGCTAGGCAACAACGCACAACTCGCAAACCGCCTGGACCTGGCGGTGGACGCTTGCGCCGACGGCGAACTCGGGGAAGGGCTGTTATGGGTGGGGCGGCCACCGAGTGGCATGGACGATCGCGCGCTGGCTGCCCGAGTCCATGAGCGCCTGGCGCGTGAGCCCTTGCTGATCGGCGGCCATGACGGCGAAATCGAGCGTGTGGCATGGTGCACTGGTGGCGCCCAGGACATGATCACGCTGGCTCGGGAAGCCGGGGCTCAAGCCTTCATTTCCGGCGAGATTTCCGAACGGACCACGCATCTTGCCCGGGAGATGGGTATCAGTTACCTGGCTGCCGGACATCATGCAACCGAGCGCTATGGCGTGCAGGCTTTGGGCGAGTGGCTAGCCAGAGAATTCGGTGTGACGCATCGATTCGTGGATATCGACAACCCCGCTTAGGGAAACACTGAATAAATGCCTGCGCGGCCCAATCGCTGCGTTGCGCGGTGCCGAAGCATCGGACCGGCGGATCCTCACATATAACCCCATATGCTCCGGTTGACTCGAAACCTGCGGTTTCTCGCCCCTTCGGGGCCATCCTTCGGATGTTTGTCGCTGCGCTCGGTTCTGTGCTCCGTGCGCCTTGTGTGACCCACAGGGATGTGGGAAATGCGTGGGTCCGTCGGGAACGGACCTAGCCTTGATGCCGCTCGTCGATTTCTTCAGCGTTTCCTTAGGCCTTGCCCGGGAAGCTGCCAGCCTTCGCTGGCTTTCGCGTGTCAAGAGTCGTCAGTAACGCGGCGGCTGACCGGCCGGTTCTTCATCGCCGCGGCGCAGGCCGAAGTCCTCGGCCAGGGTGCCTCGATCGCCATCCGCATAATCGCGGGGCATGGCGGGTGACTCGGCCACGCTGTCGAGGTCGTCCCGGGAAGAGGAGCTGGCGAAACGACGCTTGATTTGCAGGTCGTCGCACAGGCGCTCGGCTCCCTGTGCGAGTTGCTGCTCGAGCTCTTGGCTTTGACGCTGGATACTGCCGACCAGATCGGCGGCCCTGGCGAAATGGTCGTTCAGCGAGTCCTTGACTTGGCTGAGCTCCAACTCGGTTTCGGCGAGGCGTTGGCGAACCTTCTGGTTGCGGGCCACGTTGGCGTTGAGCAGATGGTAGCCAAGGGCACCGATGCCGATGCCGGCAAGGCCGCTGACGATGGCCAGGATCCAGTCGATATTGCTTTCGTACACGTTGTTCCCCTTCAATGCTGTTCCCGAGGCATGACGACTTGCTTTCATGCTCCGGGCGCCGTGCTGGCAGCTCCATTATATGGGGGAGGACGAGATTCAGGTCAATGTGTTGAGCTGTCAGCGCCTTGCATGCGAATCCTCCGTTGACGACGTATAATGGCAGGCTTGATGAGCAGACGCCGAGGTAGCCGAGACGCCGATGAGCGCGACAACAACATCTTCGAGTTCCCACGACACCGCCAGATCGGCCACGCCATTGGCGCGATACCGCGCCGATCTCGAGCGCACCGATTTTCAGTACGATGCCGCACAGGAACGGGCGGTCGAGCATCTGCAGCGTCTCTATGACGAGCTTCTGGCCGTGCCGCGCTCCGCTCCCAAGGCGGTGACTGTCGGCAAGGACTTGAAATCGCGCGTCGCCGGACTGTTTGGCAAGAAACCCTCTTCTTCGCATGACACTCCGCCCGCTGTCATGGGGCTCTATTTCTGGGGTGGTGTGGGGCGTGGCAAGACCTATCTGGTGGACACCTTCTACGAAGCCTTGCCTTTTCCCGACAAGATGCGCACCCACTTCCACCGCTTCATGCAGCGGGTGCACAACGAATTGGAGCACTATAAGGGCGAGAAGAATCCGCTCAGGCTCATCGCCGCCAAGTTTGCTTCCGAGGCCCGGGTCATCTGCTTCGATGAGTTCTTCGTGAAGGACATCACCGATGCGATGATTCTGGCCAATCTGCTCGAAGCCCTGTTCGAGCGTGGCGTGGTGCTGGTCGCTACCTCGAATATCGTCCCGGATGACCTCTACAAGGAGGGGTTGCAGCGGGCACGTTTCTTGCCCGCCATCGATTTGCTCAAGCGCCATTGCGAAGTCGTCAATGTCGACTCGGGTGTCGACTACCGTCTCCGGGCCCTGGAGCATGCCGAGATCTTCCATGCACCTCTGGACGCCGCCGCCGAAGCGGAGCTGGCGCGCAGCTTCCGTGACATCGCCGGTGCCGAAGGCGAGACGGATGTTCCGGTCGAAATCAACCGACGGGTGCTCAAGGCGCGTCGTGTTCATGACGACGTGGTGTGGTTCGAGTTTCGTGAACTATGCGATGGTCCGCGTAGTCAGAACGACTACATCGAGTTGGCTCGCGAGTTCCACTCGGTACTGGTCTCCAATGTCATGTGCATGGGGCGGGGGACCGATGACCAGGCACGACGCTTCATCAACATGGTCGATGAATTCTATGATCGAGGAGTGAAGTTGCTGATGTCAGCGGAAGCGCCTGCCGAGCACCTATACAGTGAAGGTAATCTGTCGTTCGAGTTCGAGCGCACGCTGTCGCGGCTGCAGGAGATGCAATCGCGTGAGTACCTGGCGCTACCGCACAAGCCCTGACGCATCACGCGCGAGCTACGAGCAACGGGCTACGAGTTACGAGCAATTTGTTGAAGATTCAGAGCCAACGACAATCCTGCCCGCAGCCCGCAGCCCGCAGCCCGCAGCCCGCAGCCCGCAGCCCGCAGCCCGCAGCCCGCAGCCCGCAGCCCGCAGCCCGCAGCCCGCAGCCCGCAGCCCGCAGCCCGCAGCCCGCAGCCCGCAGCCCGCAGCCCGCAGCCCGCAGCCCGTACGAATTCACGCTTAACCTTCGCGTGTGGGTCGTGTACAATGCGCCCTCGCTCGACCGTTGGGCCGTGTTAACCTCGTGCGAGGGCGGTGCAACCAAGAAAAATAGGGATGGTCGCATGCCTGCGGTTCAGGCCGCTGCGTATACGACCCAATACATCAATTTGGTGATTCATCCATGAAGACGTTCAGTGCAAAGCCGCAGTCCGTCCAGCGTGACTGGTTCGTCGTCGATGCGACGGACAAGACGCTTGGTCGCCTGGCTACCGAAATCGCTCGCCGCCTGCGTGGCAAGCACAAGCCGGAATACACGCCGCATGTCGATACTGGCGATTACATCGTGGTAGTCAATGCCGAGAAGGTGAAGGTGACGGGCAACAAGGCCCAGGCCAAGAACTACTATCGCCACACTGGCTATCCTGGTGGCCTGCGTTCCATGAACTTCGAGAAGATGATCGATCATGCTCCCGAGCGGGTCATCGAGTCGGCCGTCAAGGGCATGCTGCCGAAAGGGCCGCTTGGCCGAGCCATGTATTCCAAGCTGAAGGTCTATGCCGGCGCCGAGCATCCTCATGCCGCCCAGCAGCCGCAAGAACTGAACCTCTAAGGGATATTACGCCATGACACAGCAGTATTACGGTACCGGGCGCCGCAAGACTTCAACTGCCCGTGTATTCCTCAAGCCGGGCACCGGCAATATTACCGTCAACAAGCGCGACTTGAACGACTACTTCGGTCGCGTCACCGGTCGCATGGTCGTGCGTCAGCCGCTGGAGCTGACCGAAACTCTCGGCCAATTCGACGTCTACGTTACCGTCAAGGGCGGTGGTGGTTCGGCACAAGCCGGGGCTATCCGTCACGGCATCACCCGTGCCCTGATGGAGTACAACGAAGATTTCCGCAAGCCGCTGCGTGAAGCGGGTTACGTGACGCGTGATGCACGCGAGGTCGAACGCAAGAAGGTCGGCCTGCGCAAGGCTCGCCGCCGTCCGCAGTTCTCCAAGCGTTAATTACGCGACAGAGACGCGAAAAAAAGCGCTCAGGCCTTTGGGGTCTGGGCGCTTTTTTGTTTTCGATTCAATGGGTTGAGGTGTGTATGCCACTTAGGTCAAGTGCCTTTTGACCTTGTGTTCGTACGCACCTTTTTTTACCATAATCGTCATTTTGTATCCGTAGGTCGCGGGAAGTCTTTTCGCGATACGGCAACGGGTAAGTCGATGGGAGAAACCTGAACATGGCAGACAACGGCGTAAACAAAGGGCGGCGCCGTTTCCTCGTGGGTGCTACCACCGTTGTGGGTGCGGTGGGTGCCGTCGGGGTAGCGGTTCCCTTTGTGGCTTCCTGGCAGCCCAGCGCCAGGGCGAGGGCGGCGGGGGCCCCGGTCCGGGCTGATGTGTCCAAGCTCGAGGTCGGGCAGCAGGTGACGGTCGAGTGGCGCGGCAAGCCGGTGTGGCTGGTGCGTCGCGACGACGCCATGATCGAGCGGGTCAAGGAGATAGACCCCTCGCGCTTGCGCGACCCCCAGTCCGAAAAGCCCCAGCAGCCGACCTATGTGGATCCCGTGTTGCGCTCGATCAAGCCCGAATGCCTGGTGCTGATCGGTATCTGTACCCATTTGGGCTGCTCCCCCACTTTCCGTCCCGAACCCGGTGCCGCTGACCTCGGTGGTGATTGGCCAGGCGGCTATTTCTGCCCCTGCCACGGCTCGCGTTTCGATCTGGCGGGGCGCGTATTCACCGGCGTGCCGGCACCTTTGAATCTGGAAGTGCCGCCGTACCGCTATGAAAGCGACAGCATCGTCGTGGTTGGCGAAGACGAGGAGACTGCCTGATGGGTAACCCGAATCGCGTCAAGGCGGAGAGCGGCTTCATGCGCTGGGTCGATGACCGCTTTCCCGCCACTCAAATGTGGCAGGATCACCTGTCAAAATATTACGCTCCGAAGAACTTCAATTTCTGGTATTTCTTCGGCTCTCTGGCACTACTGGTGCTGGTCAACCAGATCCTTACCGGGGTGTGGCTCACCATGAGCTACAACCCCACGGCCGAAGGTGCGTTCGCCTCCGTCGAGTACATCATGCGCGATGTCGAGTACGGCTGGCTGATTCGCTACATGCACTCGACCGGGGCGTCTGCCTTCTTCGTGGTCGTCTATCTACACATGTTCCGAGGTCTCCTGTACGGCTCTTACAAGGCGCCGCGCGAGCTGGTGTGGATCTTCGGCATGACCATCTACCTGTCGTTGATGGCTGAAGCCTTCATGGGTTACCTGTTGCCGTGGGGGCAGATGTCTTACTGGGGTGCACAGGTCATTATTTCACTGTTCTCGGCGATTCCCGTGGTGGGAGCGGAGTTGACACAGTGGATCCGCGGTGACTACCTGATCTCCGGCATTACTCTGAACCGCTTCTTTGCTTTGCATGTGGTGGCATTGCCCATCGTGATTCTGGCCTTGGTCGTCCTGCACTTGATCGCCCTGCATGAAGTCGGGTCCAACAATCCCGATGGTATCGAGATCAAGGACAAGAAGGACGAGACTGGCAAGCCACTTGACGGTATTCCCTTTCATCCTTACTACACTGTCAAGGATCTGTTCGGCGTGGCGGTCTTCCTGTTCGTATTCTGCGTCGTGATCTTCTATTTCCCGGAAGGCGGCGGTTACTTCCTCGAGAAGCCCAACTTCGAACCGTCGGATCCGTTGAAAACGCCTGACCATATCGCGCCTGTGTGGTACTTCACGCCCTTCTACGCGATCCTGCGTGCGGTAACCTTCTCTCTATTTGGCCTCGACTCCAAATTCTGGGGTGTGGTGTTGATGGGGGCGGCCATCGCTATCTTGTTCGTGCTGCCTTGGCTGGATCGCAGTCCGGTTCGTTCCATGCGCTACAAGGGCTGGTTCTCGCGTATCATGCTGGCGTTGTTCGCTGTCAGCTTTGTGATCCTGGGCGTGCTCGGTGTGTTGCCGGCTACCGGCGGACGGACTCTGGTGGCCCAGATCTGCACAGCAGTGTATTTCGCCTTCTTCCTGCTGATGCCGATCTATACCCGGCTCGAGAAAACCAAACCCGTTCCGGAAAGGGTGACTGGCTAATGAAAAAGCAACTGTTCGCACTGCTGTTTGCGCTGGTGCCCTTCACGGCTCTGGCGGCGGCAGAGGCTCATCTGCCGTATTCGATGACACCCGACCTGGAAGACAAGGCATCCTTGCAGCGTGGCATGCAGTTGTATGTCAATTACTGCATGGGTTGTCACTCCCTGGAGCATCAGCGCTTCGCCCGGGCCGCCGAGGATTTGGGCATGCCGCAGGATCTGGTCGAGGAGAATCTGATCTTTTCGTCCGATCTGGCCTTCAATGACCAGATGCGCATCGCTATGAGCAAGGAAGATGCCGAAAACTGGTTGGGTGCCGCGCCACCCGACCTGACCCTGCGTAGTCGTGTGCGTGGCACCGACTGGATTTACTCCTATCTGCTCAGCTTCTACAAGGATCCAGAGCGGCCCACAGGTGTCAACAACGCTGTTTTCGATCTGGTCGCCATGCCCAATGTGCTTGAGCCCTTGCAGGGCGTGCAGGAAATGGTCTGTGCCCAGAGCGATCACCCGGTTGGCGATGCCGAACTCGATCCATTGACTGGCAAGTACCAGTCCTGCGAGGTATTGCAGGTGACCGAGCCTGGGCAGATGGAGCCGGCGGAGTTCGAGGAAGCGGTCTATGACCTGACCAACTTCCTGGCCTACGTTGGTGAGCCATCTAAACTGCAGGCGCAAACGCTGGCACCAAAGGTGCTGATTTTCATCTTCATCTTCGGTGTCCTTGCCTACCTGCTCAAGCGTGAGTACTGGCGCGACATTCACTGATACGTCAGGCGTTTCGGTGTGGGGCGTATGACCGAAGGTCATGCGCCCCTGTTTATGGTCTGAGTGGTGGCGACACACCCGAAACTGGGTGTGTCGTGTTATCATCGTGGCTCGAATTGATGCGAGGATTGTTTCATGGGTGTAGTGGCCAAGCGGTCGTCGATGACCTTCTACTCCGGCAGTGATGACCACTTCAGTCATCGTGTACGTATCGTTCTGGCGGAGAAGGGCGTTGCCGTCGACATCCTGGATGTCACGGAAGACAATCATCCCGAGGAGCTTGCGGACCTGAATCCCTACAATAGCGTGCCGACCCTGCTTGATCGTGACCTGGTGCTCTATGAGTCCAAGGTGATGATGGAGTACCTGGACGAACGTTTTCCGCATCCACCCCTGTTGCCGGTCTATCCGGTGGCACGCGCTCAGAGTCGGCTGTGGATGCACCGCATCGAACGTGAGTGGTGTCCGCTGGTCGAACAGATCCAGAGTGGCGCCAGGAAGGATGCGGACAAGGCGCGCAAGGAGCTGCGCGAAAGCTTAGTGGGCATCGCGCCGATTTTCGAGGATATGCCCTACTTCATGAGCGAGGAGTTCTCGCTGGTGGATTGCTGTCTGGCACCGCTGCTATGGCGTTTGCCGGCATTGGGGATTGAACTGCCCGAGAAGCAGGTCAAGCCGTTGGTGGCGTATATGGAGCGTGTCTTTACGCGGGAGGCTTTCAAGGCCTCACTGTCGGAAACCGAACGCGAAATGCGTACCTGAACCCGTCTTGGCAGTTGGGGCTGCGGTTCCCTGCCAAACCGACCCAAAGAGGAGGGACTGGCATGTTGTCGAGTCGTCCTTATCTCGCCAGGGCCTTGTATCAATGGCTGCTGGATAATGACCAGACCCCTTATATCGTCGTCGATGCTGAGCGCGAGGGTGTGATGGTACCGGAACAGTTCGTGCAGAATGGCCAGATCGTGCTCAACGTTGCACCGACGGCGGTTCGTGACCTGTACATGGAAAACGAAGCCATCACCTTCAACGCGCGCTTCGGTGGGCAACCGATGCAGGTCGTGGTGCCTATGGAGTCGCTGGTAGCACTCTATGCTCGTGAGAACGGTGTCGGGATGGTATTCGGGCATGAACCGGTGATGCCGGGATATGTCGAGCCATCGCGTGAAGCTGAGGAAGAGCGCCCGACACTGTCCAGCGTGGATGGCGAGGAGGGGGCGACCGAATCGTCCGAGCGTGACGAGACGCCTCCCAAGGGGCGCCCATCGTTGCGCGTCATCAAGTAAGGTGGCGGTCACCGCGCGAGGGGAAAGTGGTATACGAAACGGCAGGCCATATGGCCTGCCGTTTCTTTTATAAGTCAGTCGATGTACTCGAACACCTTGACGATACGCTGTATCCCGCCGATATCGGAGATCGCGTTGACGACACGGTCACCCTCGGCGTGGGTCACGAGCCCCATCAGATAAACGCTGCCGTTCTCGGTGGTGGCGCGAATGCGCCCCGCATCGATGTTTTCATTGGCGATCAGGCGGGTGCGGATACGTGCTGTAACCCATGTGTCGGTAGTTCGCTGGGCAATTGGCGCGTTGGCAGCCACCGTTAGCTCATTGTGCACCTGGCGAACGTTGCGCACAGCCTGGGCAATGCTGGTGGCCTTGTCCTTGAGCTCCTGGCTGGGCACTTGACCGGTAAGCAGCACTATGCCGTTGTAGCTGTCGACATTGACGTGGGCATCGTTGAATCGCGCGTCCTGGCTGCCAAGATTGTGGCTAATCTTGGTCTCGATGCTCTGGTCCTCGACTTGACTGCCGAAGGTGCGTTCTCCGTAATTCTCGTCGATTGGCCCCTGATGTGTGGCGCTCGTGATGGAAGCGCAGCCACCGATGGTCAGGGCCAGTCCCAGTACGACTGAGGTGAAGAGTCCTTTTTTCATAGTCATTACTCGCTACTGCCAAAGAGTTGTTCGTCGATGAGATCGCACAGGCAGTGGATCACCAGCAGGTGTACCTCCTGGATGCGCGCTGTCGAAGTGGCGGGTACGCGAATCTCGCAGTCGTCCTGGCCGAGCAGTGAGGCCATGTTGCCACCGTCGCGTCCGGTCAGGGCGACAACAGCCATGTCGCGATCATGGGCGGCCTGAATGGCCTGTATCACGTTGGCGGAGTTGCCGCTGGTAGAGATGGCCAGCAGGATGTCTCCAGGCTGGCCCAAGGCTCGAATCTGCTTGGAGAAGACTTCATTGTAGCTGTAGTCATTGGCGATCGAGGTCAGCGTCGAGGTGTCAGTGGTCAGGGCGAGAGCCGGCAGGCTAGGGCGCTCTCGTTCGAAGCGGTTGAGCAGCTCCGAGGAGAAGTGTTGGCTGTCGCCGGCGCTACCGCCATTTCCGCAGGCAAGGATTTTGCCCTCGTTGACCAGACACTGCACCATCATCTGGCTGGCGACTTCGATGAAGGGAGGCAAGACTTCACTGGCGTAGGTCTTGGTGTCGATACTGGCGTTGAAGTGCCCGAGAATGCGTGCTTGGAAATCCATTGTCTCGCAGGTCCTATGGCCATCAATATGCTTCGAAGGCTGCCTGGACCCATTCGAAGTCCAGGTCAGGGGCATGACCGGTCGCGGCGATCACGTCGAAGCGGCACGGACATGATAGTCCGTTGCGGTGGAGATAAAAACGCGCCGCCTTGACCAGGCGCCGCTGCTTGCTGGCCGTGACCATCTCCAGAGGATGGCCATGGCGTGTATCGGTGCGGTGCTTGACTTCGACGAACACCAGGGTCTCGCCATCCCGCATCACCAGGTCCAGTTCACCGCCCTTGGCGTGCTGGTTGTGAGCGATGAGCGTCAAGCCCCGCGCCGCCAGCCAGGCCGCTGCCGCACGTTCGACAGCGGCACCGCGGGCGCGGGCATCAGTTGGCTTGGCCATCCATCGAACCCTCGCCCAAACCGTCGAGAAGCAACCCGTCGCGCAAGGGCGGCTGGGGAATCCCATCGATGAAACGCGCCCAAGGGAGCTGACGATGAATGCGGCCATCGCTGGCAGCTCTCAGCGTACCGGTGGCGCCGAACAGCTCGCTGCCGGGAATGATCTGGAATTGCGGCAGGCGTCGTCCCAGTTCATAGGCATCGACCCCCATGGCGGCCAACTTGAGCAAGGAGGGGTCGTTACCCTCGCGTAGTCCCCGATAGCTGGACAGGAAGGGAAGGGCTTCTTCGCCACCGACCGCGGCATCGGGAATCAGCCAGGGAATGTCGACGAACAGCACATCGTTGAGATCATGGTCGTCGCGTGGTCGCGGGCGCCCCTCGAAGAGGTGCGACGTGGCGTAGATCGGTAGGTCTCCGGCGTAGTAGTAATCCAGAGTCGGTGGCACCTGGCGGGCATAGCTGGGCAGGGCCAGCAGGAACAGCATGTCGATGCCATCGAGGTGGGCGCGTTCACCGCGTACATTGAGTAGCGGCTCCACGGCACTGGCGACCGGTGCTTGTGGGTTGTAGCGGATCGTGGAGCCGATCTCGCCCCCTTGTTCGAGCCAGACCTGGCGGAAGGCGTCGCCTACACGCGTGCCCCATTCGTTGTTGGGGATCAGTACGGCGCTACGTCGATGGCCATCGGCATAGGCCCGACGTGCTACCTGGCGGGCTTCGTCTTCGGCGGATAAGCCATACTGGTAGAGGTTTCGGGCGTTGTTGCGTTGCCCATTACCATAATTCAGCGCCAGAGTTGGCAGAGGTACGTCATCGCGGCTCTCCAGTTTGGTGACCTGTTCCTTGTCTAGGGGGCCGATCACCACTTGTGCTCCAATCATGGTGGCTTCGGCGTAGAGGCTTTCCAGGTCGTTTTGACTGGTGTCGAGAAAGGTCAGTCGCGGCGTGGTTTCGCCATCGTTGACAGCTTGCATGTGACGCGCCTGAATACCCTCGCGGATTTGTCGCGCGACGTTCTCGAGTGGCCCGGATTCCGGTAGAAAGATGGCAATATGGCGTACTTCGCGGCCACGCAGCTCGCGCAGCGCCATCAGATCCGAGGGCGGGCGGCGAGCGGCTGGATGGCCGCTATTGCGTTCGCGCCACTGCTCGAACTGGCGGAACAGACGATCGATATCGCTGCCACTGCGACGTTGCAGTTCAACCAGCGACAGCCATCCGGCGGTCAGTTCGTCCGGGGCGCGGCCCAACTCATCGAGCGCCGGGCGACCGAGTCGTATCAGTTGCTTCCAGATCGCATCATTGAGCTCGGTGCTGTCGGTGGCGGCTTGAACGTTGAGCAGCGATTCACTGGCAGCCCGGGATTCGCCGACCATACCCAATGCCAGGCCCTGGCGATAGCGTAGGGTGAGGCGTTGATCCCGCGAGAAGGGGAGGTCGTCATCGAGCACCTGGGCAGCCCGGATAACGCTCCAGGGGTCGTCGTGGTCAAAGCCCAATTCGGACAGCAATAGTGCCCAGCGGATGCGCGCTTCAGGAGCAAGGCGTTCGGCGTCCAGCTTGCCGACGACATCAAGCGCCTGCTGCGACTGACCGCGGCGTGCTAGAATGTCCGCCGCTTCCAGGCGCGTGACGGCAGCTTGCTCGGATGACTGATTCTCGGCCTGCTGCAGCAGTTCGGCCGGCTCGGGCTCGGAGACGCGTTCGACCAAGTCCATTGGTGCACAGCCTGCGACCATTAACATGAGTAGGGCAACGGCCAGCAGACCGCGACGCGATTTTTCCATCAATCTTATCCCTAGTTTCGATAACTGACTTTCGGAATCGCAATGACAGATTCAGCTTACGGGGCATTGTACGTGGTCGCTACGCCGATTGGGAATCTCGACGACCTATCGCCCCGTGCAGCACAAGTGCTTGGTACGGTGACACTGGTGGCAGCGGAGGATACCCGGCATAGCGCGCGGCTGCTCCGTCATCTTGGTGTGGTGTGCCCCCTGCTTTCGCTGCATGAGCACAACGAGGCGAGCCGCGTCGAGAGAATTGCCGAGCATCTGCGTTCGGGAAGAGACGTTGCGTTGGTCAGCGATGCGGGTACACCTCTTATCAGCGATCCGGGGTTCGTGCTGGTACGCGAGTTGCGCCGTGCCGGACATCGCATCGTGCCGGTTCCGGGGCCGTGTGCCTTGGTGACGGCGCTATCAGCGGCCGGACTGCCGACCGACCGCTTCCTGTTCAACGGCTTCCTGCCGGCCAAGCGGGGAGCGCGGCGGGCACGGCTCGAAGCGTTGGTCGAGCGCGACGAGACGTTGGTGTTCTATGAGTCGCCACATCGTATCCGCGACACCCTCGAGGATATCGCCACCGTATTCGGTTCGCGTCACCTAGTGCTCGGGCGTGAGCTGACCAAGGCCTTCGAAACGTTTCTGGAAGGCGATGCCGACCATTTGTTGGCCACCATGAACGACGACCCCGATCAGGCGCGTGGTGAGTTCGTAGTGATGGTGGCCGGTGCGCCGCCGGCGAAGGAGGAAAGCAGCAGCGAGATCGAGGCCTCCACACTGTTGTCGGCCTTGCTCGCCGAGGGGATGGGCGTCAAGCAGATCGCTGGTGTGGCGGCGCGTGTCCTGGGTGGTACCAAGAGGTCTTGGTACGAGCGAGTGCAAGCACTCAAGGACGGTGCTTGAGGGGCGCTCGTCGCGCTGTTATTCTTCGCTGCTGGGAGTTGGCCTGACAGTCGCCGCCGACCTTGTGTCGGGGGAGGAAAGTCCGGGCTCCACAGGGCAAGGTGCCAGGTAACGCCTGGGCGGCGCGAGCCGACGGAAAGTGCAACAGAGAGCAGACCGCCTAAGCAGTTTCGGCTGCCGGTAAGGGTGAAAGGGTGCGGTAAGAGCGCACCGCGCGCCTGGTAACAGTGCGTGGCACGGTAAACCCCACCTGGAGCAAGACCAAATAGGAACCCAATGGCGTGGCCCGCGCTGGGTTCGGGTAGGTTGCTGGAGGACTGCGGTGACGCGGTTCCTAGATGAATGGCTGTCCACGACAGAACCCGGCTTAGCGGCCGACTCCCCCTCTTCGCTCAGCCTGCGGCGTATCCGGCTGCTTCATCATTATCCCTGGTTGCCTTTTCCGAGTATCGCATGCCGCCATCCGAAACCGCTCCGCCTTCCGTTTCCTACCGTCATGCCAGCGTGTTGCTCGACGGGGCCGTGGAAGCGTTGGTGCATGATCCGTCGGGTGCCTATCTGGATGGCACGTTCGGACGAGGCGGGCATTCACGGGCGATTCTCGAACGTCTGTCGCCCGAGGGGCGGCTGCTGGCCATTGACCGCGACCCTCAAGCGTTGGCCGAGGCCCGTAATATCCATGATCCTCGCTTTGCCATCGAGCAAGGCGAGTTCTCGCGCCTGGCCACGTTCGCCGAGCGTCATGACTTGCATGGCCGGTTGTCCGGCATCTTGCTCGATATCGGAGTGTCGTCGCCACAGCTCGACGATCCCGAGCGTGGCTTCAGCTTCCTGCGCGACGGGCCGCTGGATATGCGCATGGACCCGACCCAAGGGGAGAGCGCCGCTAGTTGGCTGGCTCGAGCCAGCGCCAGTGAGATCGCGCGGGTTTTCAAGACCTATGGGGAGGAGCGTTTCGCTAGACGTCTGGCCAATGCCATCGTCGAGCGCCGACAAGAACGGAGCTTCGAGCGTACCCAGGATCTGGCCGAGGTCATCAAGACCGCCCATCCTGCCTGGGAGAAGGGCAAACATCCGGCAACCCGGGCTTTCCAGGCGTTGCGTATCCATATCAATGGCGAACTCGAGCAGCTAGATGCCGCACTCGATGCCGCGCTCGAGGCACTCGCTCCCGGCGGTCACCTGGTGGTGATCAGTTTTCACTCGCTGGAGGACCGGCGTGTCAAGCGATTCATCCGCGATCACGCGCGTGGTGATATGCACTTGCCGCGTGGCATCCCGATTCGCGATGATCAGATTGTCAAGCGCCTCGAGCCGGTAGGCAAGGCCATGCGGCCGGGAGTCGAGGAGGTCGAGGCAAACCCCCGTGCGCGCAGTGCCGTCATGCGAGTTGCACGCAAGCGTGTCTGAGGACGAGCCATGAATCAGGGACGATCTTTCCTACCCGACATCGACTGGCGCATTGGAGCCCGTCCGGGCTGGCCACTTGCCATGGTGGCATTGCTGGTGCTACTTGTGCTGGCCAGTGCCATGGCGGTCATCACCTCCAGCCATCTGACTCGCGAGCAATATGCGCGCCTGCAACGCCTCGAGCGCGAGCAGAACCAGTTGCAGACCGAATGGGGACAGTTGCTGCTCGAAGAGAGCGCCTGGTCGTCGCCGGCGCGGATCGAGCGGCTGGCTGTCGAGCGTCTCGAAATGCGCGTGCCGGATGTCGATGAAGTCGAGGTCATCCGACCATGAGAGCCAATGCAAGTGATGCCGTGACCCCGCGCCGGCCGCCTCCCGTTCAGCCGCTGGGTGGCGGGCGCTACGGGTTCATGCTGGTGTTGGTGGTACTGGCATTGGGGGTGTTGGTGGGACGCATCGTTGACCTGCATGTCATCGACCGCACCTTCCTGCAGGGGCAGGGGGATGCGCGTACGCTGCGGGTCGAGTCCATCAGTGCTCACCGTGGCATGATCACCGACCGACATGGTGAGCCTCTGGCCATCTCGACGCCAGTGGTCACGTTATGGGCCAATCCCCAGGAGCTGCCACCCGACAATATCCAGCGGTTGATGCTGGCGCAGGCGCTGGGTACCGACTTGAACGGCTTCAATGCTCGGGTCGAGCGCTACAGCGAACGTGAGTTCATGTATCTGCGCCGCCAGATGACCCCCGAAGCCGCTCAGCGGATACTCGATTTGAACCTGCCAGGTGTCTATGCCCAGAACGAGTACAAGCGTTACTACCCCTCCGGCGAGGTCACGGCCCAGTTACTGGGGGTAACCAATGTCGACGATCGGGGTCAGGAAGGACTGGAACTGGCCTACCACCCCTATCTGGCCGGTACGCCAGGGAAGCGGCGTGTGCTCAAGGACCGCAAGGGGCAGTTGGTGCGTGACCTGCATCTTTTGCGCGAAGCCAAGCCAGGCGGCGATCTGGTGTTGTCCATCGACCAGCGCTTGCAGTACATGGCCTATCGTGAGCTCAAAGCGTCGGTGGCCGAGCATGATGCCGATGGTGGGACGTTGGTGATGATGGATGCGCGTACCGGCGAAGTCCTGGCGATGGCCAACCAGCCCTCCTACAACCCCAATAACCGAGCGGGGCTGGACCCTCGAGGGTTGCGCAACCAGGCCATCGTCGATGTTTTCGAGCCCGGTTCGGTGATGAAACCGCTGGCCATGGCCGCGATCCTTGAAAGCGGGCAGTTCGATCGAGATACCGTGGTCGATACCTCGCCGGGCTGGATGCGTATAGACCGTTACACCATTCGTGATGTCCGCAACTACGGAGAACTCGATCTGGCCGGCATCCTGGAAAAGTCGTCCAATATCGGCATGTCGAAGCTGGTCCTGCAGCTTGATGACCCCTTGGTGGCGGACAAGTACCGGGCTCTGGGGCTGGGCCAAAGTCCGGAGACAGGGTTCCCCGGCGAGGCCACCGGTAGCTTGCCGGCTCCCGTGCGCTGGTCACGTAGCCAATGGGCCGCGTTGTCCTATGGTTACGGTCTGTCGGTGTCGGCGCTGCAACTGGCTAGCGCTTATACCGCCATCGCCAACGATGGCGTACGCTTAATGCCCTCGTTGCTCAAACTGCCCGAGGCACCAAGCGGCACGCCGGCCATCGACCCTCAAGTGGCACATGACTTGTTGCGTATCCTCGAAGAATCCGTGCAGCCGGGGACTGGCGCGCGCCGTGCCGGGGTGCCTGGCTATCGGGTGGCGGGCAAGACCGGCACGGTTCGCAAGACCTCGAGTGAAGGCTATCAGGAGGATGTCTATCGCAGTGTCTTTGTCGGCATTGCCCCGGTTTCCGATCCTCGTATCGTCACCGTGGTGATGATCGACCACCCGCGCGGTGGCGAATATTATGGCGGTGCCGTGGCGGCACCCGTGTTCTCGAAGGTGACTGGCAGTGCTTTGCGCCTGCTCGATGTGCCTCCCGACCAGCACGATTCAGCATCGTCCACGCCGTAATCCCGGCGTACCGGTCTCGACGTTCATAATCAGGGAGAACCACTGCAATGCAGGTCGAGTGTCAGCAACTCATCGAGAGCCTCGAGCGCCTGTGGCCTGGAGTCACGGCGACCTGGCCCGCGACGGTCGAAGGCTCATTACGCCTGGTGCTCGACAGCCGGGAACTGGGGCCCGGTGATGTCTTTGTGGCAGTGCCGGGTGTACGCGCCGATGGCCGCGACCATATCGTTCAGGCGTTGGCCGCTGGAGCGGCGCTGGTACTTTGCCACCATGACGACGATGCTACTGTGGCCGGCGCCGAGGATCCCCGCGTCCTGCTTCTGCCAGGTCTCAAGATGCTGCAGGGCGAGTTGGGGCGGTCACTGTTCGAGGTGCCCGACGAACTCGAAGTGATCGGTGTCACTGGCACCAATGGCAAGAGTTCCGTTACTCATTACATCGCTGCACTGAGCGAGGCGTTGGGCAAGCCCTGTGGTTTGGTCGGTACCTTGGGGTATGGGCGTCCCGGTCAACTGCGGGAAGGCGGACTGACGACTCCGGGGCCGCTGGCCTTGCAGGCTTACCTCGGAAAAATGGCCGCTGGCGGCATTACGCGGGTGGCCATGGAAGTGTCTTCACATGCGCTCGAACAGCAGCGTCTGGAAGGCTGTCGTCTGCGTGCCGGTGTTTTCACCAACCTAAGTCGTGACCATCTCGATTACCATGGCAGCATGGCCGCTTATGCCGCGGCCAAGGCTCAGCTCTTCAAGCGGGCTGAACTCGAGTTGGCGGTGGTCAACGCCGACGATTCGCTCGCTCGCCTGATGCTCGCCGGATTGGGGGCTGGTGTGCGTGTACTGGCCACTGGTCAGGACGAAGTCACCACGCTGCGGGTACTCGAATGGCTGCCTCATGAGTCGGGCCAGCGTGCCTTGATTGCTGGCCCGGACGGCGAATTCGTCCTGGATTTGCCACTGATGGGGCGTTTCAACCTGGACAACGTGCTGTTGGCGATGGCGGTGCTTCATGGTCTGGGCGAAAGTCTTGATGCGTTGAGCTTGGCCGCCGGCAAGTTATCGCCAGTACCGGGTCGCATGCAGTTGCTGACCCGCCCAGGCATGCCCAGTGTAGTGGTCGATTACGCTCACACGCCGGATGCGTTGGACAACGCCTTGCAGGGCTTGCGTGCGCATCTGGGAACTCGCAATGATCGAGGGTGCCTGTGGTGTCTATTCGGCTGTGGCGGTGAGCGCGATACCGGCAAGCGCCCCTTGATGGGACAGATTGCCGAGACCAGGGCCGAGCGGCTGGTGATTACCGACGACAATCCACGCCACGAGTCAGCCGAGGCAATTAGGCTACAGATTCTCGAAGGGTTGACAGCCGAGGGTCGCCAGGCGGCGTGGGAGGTCGCCGGGCGTCAAGCGGCAATCGAATGGACGATTGCCGAGGCCGCCCCCGAGGACGTGATCCTGATTGCCGGGAAGGGGCACGAGCCTTATCAGGAGATTGCCGGCATCCGTCATCCTTTCTCGGATGTTGCCATCGCCGAAGCGGCTCTCGGGCACCGGGAGGCACGCGCATGAGCGGCTGCGGACTCGAGACCCTGGACGAGCTGGCCAGGGTGCTGGGCTGTGATTGCCCACCCGGCGGTGATCGAGCGGTCGCCGGCATTGTCAGCGATACCCGGACCTTGTCTCGTGGTGATCTCTTCGTCGCTCTGGTTGGCGAACACTTCGATGGTCATGATTTCCTGGCTCGAGCACGCGAGGCCGGCGCCATTGCCGCGATCGTGTCTCATCCGGTGGAGGATCCACTGCCGCAATTGGTGGTCGCCGATACACGCCTGGCATTGGGGGTGCTGGCCCAGGCGTGCCGCCAGACATGGGGCGGGCGCCTGGTGGCAGTGACTGGCAACAGCGGCAAGACCACGGTCAAGGAGATGCTCGCCGCTCTGTTGAGCAGACAGGGCGATACGCTGGCCACGCGAGGCAATCTCAATAACGATATCGGGGCGCCCCTGACATTGCTGGGGCTAGGCAAGAGCCACCGTCAAGCGGTTATTGAACTGGGGGCCAACCATCTCGGTGAGATCGCCTGGACTGCGGCCCTGGCCGCACCGAATGTCGCAGTGATCACCAACGTCACGGGTGCCCATGTGGGGGAGTTCGGCGGCATGGGCAGGATCGCCCAGGCCAAGGCCGAGATCCTGGCTGGCTTGTCTGACGATGGAGTGGCGGTCCTCAACCGCGACGATGTCTTCTTTTCAGTGTGGCGGCGCCTGGCCGCATCTCGCGAAGTCATCGACTTCGGTCTGTCTCCCCGGGCACGCATGACCGCGAATGAACTGGTAGCCGACGAGTTGGGGCGCTATGCTTTCACGCTTGTGTTCGACGGTCGGGTGTTGGGGCGGGTACAGCTCGCCTTGCTGGGTCGGCATAACGTGATCAACGCGCTGGCGGCGGCGGCCGCGGCGACGGCCATGGGGCTGCCCGAGAGTGAGCTGGTGGTTGGCCTGTCCGCTCTGCAACCGCTGCCGGGGCGCATGGCGGTAGTGTCAGGCATCAAGGCGACACGTTTGCTCGACGATACGTATAATGCCAACCCCGGTGCGGTCAGGGCTGCGTTGGAGCTGCTGGCCGAGTTGCCAGGCCCCCGTTGGTGCTTGTTGGGGGCGATGGGCGAATTGGGAGAGGCGAGCGAGTCGCTGCACGCCGAAGTCGGACAGTACGCACGTCAGTTGGGGATCGATGTCCTTGCCACCTTGGGGGAGCCGGCCAGAGCGGCCTCGCAGGCCTTTGGCATGGGCGGGTATCATTTCGACGACTGGGAGGCGTTGGCGCGCCATGCCCGGGATCGTCTACCGCCGGGGGCCAGCGTGCTGGTCAAGGGATCGCGCAGTGCCGGCATGGAACGACTGGTGACCGCATTGCGCAGTGATGCACCAAGGTGAATGCGATACATGCTGCTTTATCTGGCTAACTTTCTGGCGCAATTCCAAAGCGCCTTCAACGTCTTCAATTATCTTACCCTGCGCATGATTCTGGGGGCTCTCACGGCCCTGCTGTTGTGCCTGTGGCTGGGACCATCGATGATTCGCCGTCTGGTCGAGCGTCAGATTGGCCAGGCGGTACGTGACGATGGGCCGCAATCGCATCTATCCAAGGCCGGTACCCCGACCATGGGCGGGGCGATGATCTTGATGGCGATCGCCATCAGCACGTTGCTGTGGGGCGATCTCGTCAACCACTATGTGTGGGTGGTATTGGCGGTGACCCTGGGCTTCGGGGCCATCGGCTGGGTCGATGACTATCGTAAGGTGGTGGAGAAGAACCCGCGAGGCCTGCCGGCTCGCTGGAAGTATTTCTGGCAGTCGGTGATTGGCTTGGCGGCGGCTGGCATCCTGTACGTGACCGCCGCGGGACCGGTGGAGACCAGCCTGATCGTGCCGCTGTTCAAGGACATCGTGTTGCCGCTGGGGGTCTTCTATCTGGTGCTGACCTATTTCGTGATCGTCGGTAGCTCCAATGCGGTCAACCTTACCGATGGTCTCGATGGGCTGGCCATCATGCCTACCGTGATGGTCGCCATGGGGCTATCGGTGTTTGCCTATGCCAGTGGCAACGCGGTATTCGCCGAATATCTGCATATCCCCATGATATCGGGAGCCGGCGAACTGGCGGTATTTTGCGGTACCATCGCTGGCGCCGGGCTCGGTTTCCTGTGGTTCAACACCTACCCGGCCCAGGTGTTCATGGGCGATGTCGGGGCGCTGGCCCTGGGAGCGGCGCTCGGGGTGGTCGCGGTAATCGTGCGCCAGGAGATCGTGCTATTCATCATGGGTGGGGTCTTCGTCATGGAAACCGTGTCGGTGATCCTCCAGGTGGGGTCCTACAAGCTCACTGGTCGACGCATCTTCCGCATGGCTCCGTTGCATCATCACTTCGAACTCAAGGGCTGGCCGGAGCCACGGGTCATCGTCAGGTTCTGGATCATCACCGTGGTGCTGGTGTTGTTGGGGTTGGCGACCCTCAAGATTCGTTGATGCGTGCAACGTGGTGGAGGCGTCGGGGGTGGATTCGAGGAGTGCGGAATGCATAAGGTGCCAGCCGGAACGACCCTGGTCGTGGGACTTGGAGTGTCGGGCCGTGCGATTGCCCGACACCTGACCCGTAAGGGCATTCCTTTCATGCTCGCCGATACTCGTGCAACACCACCGGGTGTTGATGATTTCCATGCCGCCCACCCTGGGGTGGAGGTTCACTGCGGCTCCCTGGCTCAGCTTGATCTCAGCGAGGTGGAGGAGGTGGTGCTCAGCCCCGGTGTCGCCCCGGATAGTCCAGGGTTAGAGGGCCTCGGAGATCGCGTGCGGATCGCCTCCGGCGAGTCCTTGGTGGTCGGCGAGATCGCTCTGTTCGTGCGCGACTGCCGGGCGCCGATCGCCGCCATCACTGGCTCGAATGCCAAATCGACGGTCACCACATTGCTGGGAGAGATGGCGCGGGCTGCCGGCTGGAACGTCGCGGTGGGCGGTAATCTCGGCACTCCGGCGCTGGACCTGCTTCACGACCAGCCCGATGCCGATCTCTATGTGCTGGAGTTGTCCAGTTTCCAACTCGAGACCACGCCTTGCCTGGGCGCCGAGACCGTTGCCTTTCTCAACCTGTCCGACGACCACCTTGATCGCCATGGCGACATGGCGGGGTATCGCGCTGCCAAACTCCCCATCTTCCGCGGTGCTCGGCACGCTGTGGTCAACGCCGAGGATCCCATGACTTGGCCAGAGACCCCTTTGCCGGCATTGGATCGGTTCACGATACGCGCTCCCGATGCCGACGAATGGGGAATTGCCGAGCATGATGATGGCAGTGGTGCAAGTGCTTGGCTGATGCGGGGCGCTGAACCGTTACTGCCGTGTCATGCGTTACGAATCAAGGGGCGCCACAACCAGGCCAATGCGTTGGCGGCTCTGGCGATGGGGCACCGCTTGGGACTACCGATGACGGCGATGCTTGAAGTCCTCGAACGTTTTCCGGGGCTGCCGCATCGCGGCGAGTTGGTGGCCGAGGTCGAGGGCGTTTCCTGGATCAATGACTCCAAGGGCACTAATGTCGGAGCGACACTGGCGGCCATCGATGGCTTGGGAGCGGCCCTGTCCGGCAAGTTGGTTCTGCTCGCGGGCGGTGTGGGCAAGGGAGCTGATTTCACGCCGCTGGCCGAGCCGCTTAGCCGTTACGCGCGTGAGGCGATACTCTTCGGGCGTGACGCCCAGGCGCTGCAATGTGCTCTGCAGGAGAGAGTGGCGACTTCCCGAGTCATCGACCTGGCCGCAGCCATGGAGCGAGCGGCGACGATCGCCGAAGCGGGAGATTGCGTTCTGCTGTCGCCGGCCTGTGCCAGTCTCGATCAGTTCAGCAACTACCAGGAGCGTGGCGAGGTATTTCGCCGCTGGGTGATCGAATATTCGAGGAGGCGGGCGTGAGCGCTAGCAAGAGCAGGATTCGCTTCCCGATGCCTGATCAGCCCTGCGATGGCTGGCTGGCCGTTGCCGCACTGGCGTTGTTGCTTACAGGCTGGGTGATGGTGACCTCGGCCTCCACCGAAGTGGCTTCCAGCCTGACAGGCAACCCCTATTACTTCAGTATTCGCCATGGCATTTTCGTATTGGTGTCATTGCTGGCCGCACTGTTGGTGATTCGTGTGCCGCTTGCCTGGTGGCGGGTCAACGGGCCTTTTTTGCTGCTGGTCGGCATGGCACTGCTAGTGCTGGTGCTGGTGGTGGGCCGCGAGATCAACGGCAGCAAGCGCTGGCTGTCGATCCCCGGCGTGCCCTTCAATCTGCAGGCCTCCGAAGTCGCCAAGCTGTTCCTGATTACCTATATGGCGGGTTATCTGGAGCGCTTCCTGCCCCAGGTGCGCCGCGAATGGGGAGCCTTCATGCGGCCGCTGGTGGTGACGATGGTGGTTGCCTTGCTGCTGATCTTCGAGCCCGACTATGGGGCCGTGGTGGTCATGACCGGGTGCGTCATGGGGATGCTGCTGATGGCAGGTGCGCCGCTCGGGCGTTTCGTGATGTTGATGGCGGGAGTCGTGGCACTCGGCTTTTATGTGGCGATTGCCGAACCTTATCGCCTGGCGCGCCTCACCAGCTTTGCCGACCCCTGGGCGGACCAGTTTGCCAGCGGCTATCAGTTGACCCAGGCGTTGATCGCCTATGGTCGTGGCCATTGGTTGGGGCTGGGGTTGGGTAACAGCGTCCAGAAGCTTTTTTACCTGCCCGAAGCGCATACCGATTTCGTATTCGCGGTGATCGCCGAGGAGCTGGGGCTTTTGGGGGCCATCGCGGTAGTTGGGCTGTTCGCGCTTTTGATCTACCGCGCACTGTCGGTCGGACGGCGCGCCGAACTGGCGCGATTGCCGTTCGCAGCCTATCTCAGCTACGGTATCGCCTTGGTCATTGGCTCCCAAGCCTTCATCAACATTGCCGTGAGCACCGGCATGCTGCCAACCAAGGGACTGACCCTGCCGTTGCTCAGCTATGGGGGGTCGAGCCTGCTGGTCAGTTGCATCATGGTGGGGATGCTGCTGCGGGTCGATATCGAAACTCGCCGGGCGGTGAGGCGAGCGAGCCCGACTGCGCCGAAGGCGGGAACTTCCGCTACTTCTTCCAATTCGCAAGGAGCGCGCAAGTGACGCATAACCCACAGCGGCGGGCACTGATCATGGCCGGTGGCACCGGAGGGCATGTGATCCCGGCCCTGTCATTGGCCAAGGCGCTGACCGACAAGGGGGTGCGGGTCGAGTGGCTGGGCAGTCCGCAAGGTATCGAGAATCGGTTGGTGCCGGCGGCCGGCATTCCGTTGCATTGCATTTCGGTGGCAGGGTTGCGTGGCAAGGGCGCATCCGGCTGGCTGCTGGCGCCACTTCGGTTGGTGCGAGCGGTATGGCAGGCACGGCACGTGATTGCCTATTACGATCCGCAACTGGTGGTGGGGCTGGGAGGCTTTGCCAGTGGCCCCGGCGGTCTGGCGGCCTGGTTGATGCGACGCCCATTGGTGATTCATGAGCAGAACGCCGTGGCGGGCTTGACCAATAAGGTACTGTCACGTTTGGCGAAGCATGTCTATGCCGCTTTCCCTGGCGCCTTTCCCGTGGGCCGAAGCGAGGTGATCGGCAACCCGGTACGCATCGATATCGCCGCATTGGGGGAGGTGCCGCGTTCCCAATCGGCAATGCAAGGGCGGCGTTTGCGCCTGCTGGTGGTTGGGGGTTCGTTGGGGGCCTTGGCGTTGAACGAGACGCTGCCGGCGGCACTGGCGCGTCTGCCAGAAACCAGTCGGCCCGAAGTGCGTCACCAGGCGGGTCGCGACAAGGACCGGGCAACACGCCGGGCTTATGAGGAGCACGCCGTGACGGCGGAGGTGTCGACCTTTATCGATGACATGGCAGCGGCGTACGATTGGGCTGATCTGGTCGTGTGTCGTGCAGGCGCACTGACCGTGGCCGAGCTTGCTGCGGCGGCCAAGCCGTCCTTGTTGGTTCCCTTTCCCTACGCGGTGGACGATCATCAGACGGCCAATGCCCGAATATTGGTCGAGGCTGGCGGAGCCGAGTTGATGGCGCAATCCAGCCTGACGGCCACCTCTTTGGCCGAGTGCCTGGAAAGGCTGCTCGACCCTCGGATTCTTGCCACCATGGCGACGGCGGCTCGAGCCAGTGCCCGGCTCGACGCCACTCAGCGCTTGGTGGATGGCTGTATGGAGACAAGTTTTGAGCGATAACCAACAAGCAGTGTCGTCGTCCAGGCGGCAGCGTCGTCGTGGGGCTGGTGCCTTGGGCATGCGGCGTATCCGGCGCATCCATTTCGTCGGTATCGGTGGGGTCGGCATGTGCGGCATCGCCGAGGTACTGTTCAATCAGGGCTACCAGGTCAGTGGAAGCGACTTGAGGGTCTCTCCGGTGATCGAGCATCTGCGCGGTTGCGGAATCCGGGTGGTCATCGGCCATGACGCCGAGAATGTCGAGGATGCTGATGTCGTGGTGGTATCGACGGCGGTGGATCAGGACAATCCAGAGATTCGCTGGGCCCATGAACATCGCATTCCGGTAGTGCGGCGCGCCGAAATGTTGGCCGAGCTGATGCGCTTCCGACATGGCATCGCCGTGGCCGGTACTCATGGCAAGACCACCACCACCAGCATCACCGCCACACTGCTGGCCGAGGCCGGTCTCGATCCGACTTTCGTGATCGGTGGCCGCTTGACCAGCGCCGGAACCAACGCTCGCCTGGGGGAAGGGGATTATCTGGTCGCCGAAGCCGACGAGTCGGATGCCTCTTTCCTGCACCTGCAACCCATGGTTGCCATCGTTACCAATATCGATGCCGACCACATGGCCACTTATGGTGGGGATTTCGAGCGCCTCAAGGGGACCTTCATCGAGTTTCTGCACAATCTCCCATTCTATGGATTGGCGGTCTTGTGCATCGACGATGAACAGGTGCGCGGGCTACTCGACCAGGTACACCGCCAATTCGTCACCTACGGCTTCAGTGAGGATGCCGATTACCGTATCGTCGACTTCGTGCAGACGGCCGGTGAGGTGAGTTTCACCGCTTTGCGTCCCGAGGGGATGGCGCCATTGGACGTGCGTTTGGCCATGCCGGGGGAGCACAATGCCCTGAATGCCCTGGCGGCGATCGTGGTGGCCAGTGATGCTGGGGTCGACGATGACGCCATTCTGCGGGGGCTTGCCGGCTTTGCCGGTGTGGGGCGGCGATTCCAGGTCCATGGTGAGTTTTCCGCACCTTCAGGCGAAGGCGCGGTGATGCTGGTCGACGACTACGGCCATCACCCCCGAGAAGTGGAAATGGTCATCAAGGCGGTGCGTGCCGGTTGGTCGAAGCGGCGCTTGGTGATGGTCTACCAGCCGCATCGCTATACTCGCACCCGGGATCTCTACGAGGATTTCGTCAAGGTACTTTCCGAGGTCGACATCCTGTTGTTGCTTGATGTCTACAGTGCTGGTGAGGCACCGATCCCGGGTGCCGAAGGGCGTACTTTGGCGGGCTCGATCCGTCAGCGAGGGCAGGTCGACCCGCTGTTCGTCGAAAGCAAGGCCGAGTTGCCGGGCCTGTTGTCTCGGGTTCTGCGCCCCGACGATATTCTGATTACCCAAGGAGCCGGTGACGTGGGGGGGATCGCCCTGTGCCTGGCACAGGCTCAATTGAAATTCGACGAGGTATCTCTATGAGCCGGCAAGTGGCAGGGCATCTCGACTACGGTCGAGTCGTCGTCGTCTATGGTGGCGACTCCGCCGAACGCGAGGTATCGCTGATCAGCGGCAATGCGGTACTGGCCTCGCTCCAGCGCAGCGATATCGAGGTACATGGCTACGACTTGGCGACCGGCGGCCTTGCTGGCCTGGAGGCACTGCGGCCGGATCGTGTCTTCATCGCCCTGCATGGCCGAGGTGGCGAGGATGGCTCCCTGCAGGGGGCGTTGGAGTTGCTCAAGATTCCTTATACCGGTAGTGGTGTGCTGGCTTCGGCGCTGGGCATGGACAAACTGCGTACCAAGCAGGTCTGGCGCGCGGTAGGTCTGCCGACGCCGGAGAGCGTGATCCTCGATGCCGAAGCGGACTGGTCCGGGGTATGTGAGTCGCTAGGCTTGCCCTTGATCGTCAAACCGGTGCATGAAGGGTCGACGCTGGGCATCAGTATCGTCGATAGCCGTACTTCCCTGGAGGCGGCCTATCGTGAAGCCTCGCAGTACGATGCCCAAGTGATGGCCGAGCGTTTTATCGACGGGGCGGAATATACGGTGTCGCTGTTGGGTGACAGAGTGTTGCCGGCGATCCGTGTCGAAGTACCCAGCGGGTTCTACGACTATGAGGCCAAGTACTTCTCCAGTGAAACCTTGTACCACTTGCCGTGTGGCCTCTCTAGCGTCGAGGAGGAGGAGTTGGGGGCGCTGTCTCGTCGGGCCTTCGCGGCCATCGGTGGCCACGGTTGGGGACGCGTTGATGTGATGCGCGATGCCAACGGGCAGTTCTGGCTGCTGGAGGTCAATACCATTCCCGGCATGACCGATCACAGTCTGGTCCCACAGTCGGCCGCTCATGCCGGATTGGACTTCGATGCGTTGGTTCTCGCGATTCTCGATACTTCTCTGGAAAGTTGATCGTTCATGTCAGTATTGCGTGGCTCCTTGCCGGGGCTGATACTGCTTCTGGTATTGCTGGTGGCTGGTGGTCGCGCCTTATGGTTATGGCTCGACCGCCCCATTGAGCGAGTCTCGATCCGGGGCGATTTGACACATGTCAGTGCTGCCTATTTGCGCGAGGAGCTTTCACCGCTGATTCAAGGGCAGACTTGGCTGTCGGTGAGCCTCGGGGATTTACGTCGTCGTGCTCGCGATATCGAATGGCTGGCCGAGGTACGGGTGTCGCGGGAATGGCCCAATGCGCTCGCCTTCGAGCTGATCGAACAGAAGCCGGTCGCACGCTGGAACGATACCTTTCTGCTCAATCACCAAGGCGAGCCTTTTGCCTTTGGCCCGGTCTCTCCTCCCCTTGGTCTTGCCGATCTAGCAGGTCCCGAGGGCAGTGGTGCCGAGGTTCTGGCGTATTATGACTATCTTCAGCCGCGTTTTTCTGCCTTGGGGCTGGAGATTACCCAGTTGCGTCTTGAAGCGAGGGGAGCCTGGCGTTTCCAGCTTGATGACAGTGTCTGGGTCATGCTGGGTCGCAACGATCGACATGCGAGGCTGTCGCGTTTACGTGCTGCCTGGGAGCGACAGCTTGGTGCTCAAGCGTCGCAAATTCGCTACATCGACCTGCGTTATCCCAATGGGGTGGCCGTTGCCTGGCATGGCGAAACGGAAACAGGGGAGGTCGTCGAGTCGGAAGGTTCCTGAAGCGTTTTCTTTGGTCAACTCCCGCCAATCAGGCCATTGGGGTGTTTCTTTTGGATAAAAACCTCCGTATTCTGGCATCTGTTTTCCAACTGGGCTGGTTAAACAACCCTAGTTGTTCCTATAATTGGCTCAATGTCTCATTGTGCTCTTAAATGGACGCTAAACCCGAATTAAGATCGAGGAGTAAACCCGACCCATGGCAGGACAATACAATGCTTCCAATATGGTAGTCGGGCTGGATATCGGAACATCCAAGGTCGTGGCGATCGTGGGACAACCCACCGACGATGGTGGAATCGAAATTGCAGGCATCGGCTCGCACCCTTCTCGTGGTATGAAGAAAGGGGTGGTCATCAATATCGAGTCGACCGTGCAATCGATTCAGCGCGCCGTGGAAGAAGCCGAACTGATGGCCGGTTGTGATATTCACTCGGTTTATGTCGGCGTGGCCGGCAGTCACATCAGTTCCATGAATTCCGACGGTGTCGTCGCGATCAAGGACCGTGAAGTCACGCCTTCGGATATCGAACGGGTGATCGACTCGGCACGTGCAAGGGCCATCTCCGAGGGACAACGGGTTCTGCATGTGCTGCCTCAGGAGTTCGCCATCGATACCCAGGAGGGCATCCGCGAGCCACTGGGCATGTCCGGGGTGCGTCTGGAAGCTCGTGTTCATCTGGTCACGGCTGCGCTTAATGCTGTGCAGAACATCGAAAAGTGCGTGCGTCGCTGCGGGCTCGAGGTCGATGCCATCATTCTCGAGCAACTCGCCTCAAGCCATGCCGTGCTCACCGAAGACGAACGTGAATTGGGCGTTTGCATGGTGGATATTGGTGGAGGAACGACCGATATCGCGGTATTTACCGAGGGAGCGATCCGGCATACGTCGGTGATTCCCATCGCCGGCGACCAGGTGACCAACGATATTGCCATGGCGTTGCGTACGCCGACGCAGTATGCCGAGGATATCAAGGTTAAGTACGCCTGTGCGCTGACACAGCTTGCATCAAGCGATGAAATGATCAAAGTGCCAAGTGTTGGTGATCGCCCGGCACGGGATCTGTCGCGTCAGGCGCTGGCCGAGGTCGTTGAGCCACGTTACGAAGAGCTTTTCACCTTGGTACGAGAAGAGTTGCGTCGTAGTGGCTACGAAGACTTGGTGGCCGCCGGGGTGGTGTTGACTGGCGGCACCGCACGCATGGAAGGCGTGGTCGAACTGGCTGAGGAAATCTTCCACATGCCGGTACGTATTGCCTGCCCGCAGAATGTACGCGGCCTGGCCGATGTGGTCCGTAACCCGATTTATTCCACCGGCGTGGGTTTGCTACATTATGGAATGCGTGACGCCAGGCTCGGGCATGGCCGTGTAGTATCGGCTCAGCCGAAGAGGGAGGACGTCTCCCGGCGTGGGATCATGGAAGGTGTTCCGGCGCTGGACAAAATCAAGGGCTGGTTCAAAGGAAATTTCTGACAGGGGCCGCAAAAGGTCCAGGAGACGGGTCTTATGTTCGAACTGGTAGATAACGCACCCTCAAGCAGCGCGGTCATCAAGGTGATCGGTGTCGGTGGCGGCGGCGGCAACGCCGTCAATCATATGGTGGAAAGCAGCATCGAAGGCGTGGAGTTCATCTGCGCCAATACCGATGCCCAGGCATTGAAGCGCGTAGCGGCCAAGACCGTTCTCCAGCTTGGTAGCGAGATCACCAAGGGTCTGGGGGCCGGTGCCAATCCCGATGTTGGCCGCCAGGCGGCAATGGAGGATCGTGAAAGGATCGCTGAGCTGATCAATGGCGCCGACATGGTGTTCATTACCGCCGGCATGGGAGGAGGTACCGGTACCGGAGGGGCTCCCGTGGTGGCTCAAGTAGCCAAGGAGCTAGGAATTCTGACCGTGGCAGTGGTCACACGTCCCTTCCCCTTCGAGGGGCCCAAGCGCATGCGGGCCGCCGAGGAGGGCATGAAAGAGCTTTCCGAGCATGTCGACTCGCTGATCACCATCCCCAACGAGAAACTGCTGGCCGTGCTGGGCAAGAACGCTAGCCTGCTTTCAGCATTCAGCGCCGCCAACGACGTCCTGCTTGGTGCCGTGCAGGGCATCGCCGAATTGATCACCAGTCCAGGTATCATCAACGTCGACTTTGCCGACGTGCGCACCGTAATGTCCGAGATGGGCATGGCGATGATGGGTACCGGAGGAGCTACCGGGGAGAACCGGGCTCGCGAAGCCGCCGAGAAGGCCATCCGCAGTCCGTTGCTGGAAGATATCGACCTGCATGGCGCACGCGGCATCCTCGTCAACATCACGGCTGGTCCCGACCTTTCTATCGGCGAGTTCAACGATGTCGGGGCTACCGTTCAGGAGTTCGCTTCCCAGGACGCGACTATCGTGGTGGGCACTTCCATCGACATGGAAATGTCCGATGAGCTTCGCGTGACAGTAGTGGCTGCGGGGCTCGAAGGGCGCCAACAGAAGGCTGCGCCACGAGAGAGCGTTGCCAAGCGTCCCGAGCCGACGGACTATCGCAAGTTGCAGCAGCCCACGGTGATGCGCCAGCAGGCCGCCAAGTCTGAGCAGGAAGCCGCCGGCCCGCGTAGCGACAAGCGCAAGTCCCAGGAGCTTGATGACTACCTCGATATTCCAGCTTTCTTGCGTCGTCAGGCTGATTGAGCGGTGCTATGAGGGGGATAGGAAGCGCCAGGTATCATTTTTTTGTTGAAACGCTCGTTCGCTGTTATAGTGAACGGTGTTTGATAATTAAATCATCACCTGGCGGTTACTCATGATCAGACAACGAACCCTCAAGAACACCATTCGCGCCACCGGGGTGGGGTTGCACTCCGGTGAGAAGGTCTATCTGACTTTGCGCCCGGCGCCGGCAAACAACGGCATCGTCTTCGTGCGCACCGATCTCGACCCGGAGGTGCGTATCGCCGCCCGTGCGGAAAACGTCACCGACACGACGTTGTGCACGGCGCTTTCACAGGATGGCGTCAAGGTGGCGACCGTCGAACACCTGATGTCGGCATTCGCTGGCCTAGGCATCGACAATGCCTTCGTCGATGTCAGCGCCCCTGAGGTGCCGATCATGGACGGTAGTGCGGGTCCTTTCGTGTTCCTCATCCAGTCGGCGGGGATCGAAGAACAGAGCGCGGCCAAGAAGTTCATCCGTATCAAGCGTGAAATCGCCGTCCGCGAGGATGACAAGGAAGCGATCTTCCTGCCGCACAACGGTTTCAAGGTGTCCTTTGCCATCGACTTCGACCATCCGGTCATCGAGTTGCAGAAGCAGAGCGCCGAGGTCGATTTTTCCACCACGTCATTCGTCAAGGAAGTATCGCGGGCGCGGACCTTTGGTTTCATGCGTGATCTCGAGTTTCTGCGTTCCCACAACTTGGCGTTGGGGGGAAGCCTCGACAATGCTATCGTCGTCGACGATTACCGTATCGTGAACGAGGGTGGGTTGCGCTACGACGACGAATTCGTCAAGCATAAGGTGCTCGACGCCATCGGCGATCTCTACCAACTGGGCTACAGCTTGATCGGTGAGTTCCGTGGCGTGAAGTCCGGACATGCGCTCAACAACCAGCTTTGTCGTGCCATGCTGGCACAGCCGGATGCTTGGGAGATCGTCACCTTCGAAAACGAAACCGAGCGGGCGCCTATCTCCTACGCGGCCCCCGCCATGGTCTAGTCACCATTTTTTATCGTTACGCCAGGGTTCTGACGCCGCCTCACATTGAGGTGGCGTTTTTCGTTATTCGGTGCTCTTGGTTGGCTCGTCTTGCTGTTCGGCGTGCGAGGCGAGGCGCTCCAGAGCACGTTTAAGACGAGGGTCTTCGGTATCTCGAGCACAACTCGATAGTTCGTCTGCGGCTCTTGCCGGGAGCCGACGGGTGTTGCGGGTAGGAACCTTGGGTGGGCGCACCGGCCGGACCTTGAAGTTGAAACCGAGTACCGCCTCGAATTCAGGGCGCCGCTGCAGTAACGCTAGCAGTCTCGGCTGTTCATAACGCAGCCAAGTCAGCCATACGGCACGGTCGGTGATGAGGGTGAGCTTGCCTTCGCGGTAGCCTCCGACGAAGACATGTGGACGCACTTCCTCGGGAAGGTGTTCGCGTAACTCGCTTTGCGCGCGCTCGATCAGCGAGGCCATGCGCATCAGACCCCCCAGTTCGCCGCCGCCCGACAGCAATGCTGACATGGGCTGGGCGCGGAAACGCTTAACCTTTATACTCATGTGCTTGCCCTTAGGGTGCCAACCGACGATAAGCCATGGGCCGTCGCCGGTGGTCGAAGAGTGACGAAGCGCAGATGCGCACAAAGCCTAGCATGTCCGGGAGTCCGCCAACAGCATGACCCTGACTGACCACGCGACAGATCCAGTCTCTGCTGCCAGTGAGTCAACGGCAGCACGCCGCCGCGTTCGTTCGCGCTGGTGGCTGGCGGGCTTGCTGGTCGGCTGCCTGTTGCCGGCGGGGTTGGTTGCGGGGGATGCCGCCCGTCATGCCGAGCGCATCGTGCAGATCTGTCTGCTGGCACCGGAGGCGATCCGAGCCGAATCCCGACGAGTTGCTCGACGCTATCGCTGGCAGCCACGGGCGAGGATTCCGCAGCCCCGCTTGCGCCAATCCCAGGCTCATCGCAATGCCCCTCCCAGCCGATCCAGTGCCGCCCACGACGTGTTGACCCGCCGTGGGCCTCCCGTCTATCCCGCCATCATTCGCGTGTAATATCGCGAGCGCGTTACATGCCGGCCGGGAGCCACCTCCTGTCGTGCCGGCACTGTCCACAGGCACTAAATCTATTGGACCTGTCATGCTGAATACTCTGTTGCGCAAGGTCGTCGGCTCCAAGAACGACCGCGAAGTCAAACGCATGGGCAAGACGGTTGCTCAGATCAACGCACTGGAGCCGCGGTACGAGTCGCTCGACGACACGACGCTCCAGGCCTCCACCGCCGAATTTCGTGAGCGACTGGCCAATGGCGAGTCGCTCGACTCGATGCTTCCGGAAGCCTTCGCCGTTGTGCGCGAGGCCAGCAAGCGCGTCATGGGCATGCGCCATTTCGACGTTCAGCTGATCGGCGGGATCACCCTACACCGGGGACAGATCGCCGAGATGAAGACCGGCGAGGGTAAGACCCTCGTGGCAACCCTGGCCGTCTACCTCAACGCCTTGCCCGGTCGGGGCGTGCACGTGGTCACGGTCAACGACTATCTGGCGCGTCGCGATGCCGAGTGGATGCGACCGCTCTATGAGTTCCTGGGGCTCTCGGTGGGCACCATCTATGCCGGTCAGAATCAGGAGCAAAAGCGGGCCGCCTACGCCTGTGACATCACCTACGGCACCAACAATGAGTATGGCTTCGATTATCTGCGCGATAACATGGCCTTCTCGCTGGAAGACAAGGTGCAGCGAGAGCTGCACTACGCGATCGTCGACGAGGTCGACTCGATTCTCATCGACGAGGCCCGCACGCCGCTGATTATCTCCGGCCCGGTGGACGAGAACACCGAACTGTACCAGGTGGCGGACCGTCTGGCGGTCAACTTGACCCTCTGCACCGATGAGGAGGATCCGTCCACTGGCGACTTCCTGCTCGACGAGAAACAGAAGCAGGTCGAGCTGACCGAAGAGGGGCACTACAAGGTCGAGGAGTTGATGCGCAGCGAGGGGCGGCTTGGCGAGAATGACTCGTTGTACGCTGCCCAGAACCTCAACCTGCTGCAGCACATGCATTCGGCGCTGCGAGCACGGCATCTTTACCACCGCGATGTCGACTACATCGTCAACGACGGTCAGGTGGTGATCGTCGATGAGCATACCGGGCGCACCATGCCCGGTCGACGCTGGTCGGAAGGCCTGCATCAGGCGGTGGAGGCCAAGGAGCGGGTCGCCATCCAGCGCGAGAGCCAGACGCTGGCCTCCACCACCTTCCAGAACTACTTCCGTCTCTACGAGAAGCTGGCGGGGATGACCGGGACCGCCGATACCGAGGCCTTCGAGTTCCGTCAGATCTATGGCTTGGACGTGATGGTGATCCCCACCAACAAGCCGCTGATCCGCGAGGATCTCAATGACCTCGTTTACCTCACCGCAGAGGAGAAGTTCGAGGCGATCATCAAGGACGTCAAGGCCGAAACGGAAAAGGGCCGCCCGGTACTGGTGGGCACGGCCTCCATCGATACCTCCGAGTATCTGGCCGGCTTGATGAAGAAAGAAGGCCTGACCTTCAACGTGCTCAATGCCAAGCAGCACCAGAGCGAGGCCGAGATCATCGCCCAGGCTGGCCGGCCCGGTGCGATCACCATCGCCACCAACATGGCCGGTCGCGGCACCGATATCGTGCTCGGCGGCAACTGGGAGGCCGAGGTCGCCAAGCTCGACAATCCCGACCAGGCCCAGGTCGAGGCCATCAAGGCGGCCTGGCAGGAGCGCCATGGTGCCGTTGTGGAAGCCGGCGGCTTGCACGTGGTCGGTTCCGAACGCCACGAATCGCGGCGGATCGACAACCAGCTGCGTGGGCGTTCCGGGCGTCAGGGCGACCCCGGCTCGACCCGTTTCTTCCTGTCGCTGGAAGACAACCTGATGCGGCTGTTCGGCTCCGAACGGGTTCAGCGCATGATGAAGGCATTGGGTATCGAACATGGCGAGGCAATCGAGCACAAGATGGTCTCCAATGCGGTCGAACGGGCTCAGAAGAAGGTCGAGAGCCGCAACTTCGATATTCGCAAGCAGCTCCTCGAGTACGATGACGTGGCCAACGATCAGCGTCGCGTGATCTATGAGCAGCGCAACGGCATCCTCGCCGCCGAGGATGTCTCCGACACCGTGCTGGGCATCCGTGAGGAAGTGCTCGATGAGGCGATCAGCGAGTTCGTGCCGCCGCAGAGCCTGCCTGAGCAATGGGACCTGGAAGGCCTCGAAGCGCATCTCAAGAGCGAGTTCAACCTGGATGCGCCGGTGACTAAGTGGGCCGAGGAAGACGAGCGCTTCCACGAGGAACAGTTGCGTGAGCGCCTCCAGGCTCAGCATCGCGATGCCTATTCCGCTAAGGTCGAGGCGGTTGGTGCGGAACTGATGCGCCGCTTCGAGAAGCAGGTGCTGTTGCAGGTGCTGGATACTCGTTGGAAGGAACACCTGCAGGCCATGGACCACCTACGGCGAGGCATTCATCTGCGTGGTTACGCGCAGAAGAACCCCAAGCAGGAATACAAGCGCGAATCCTTCGAGCTGTTCCAGACTCTGTTGGCCAATATCAAGTCCGATGTGACGCGTATCCTCAGTCATGTCCAGGTGCGTCGCCAGGAAGAAGTCGAGGAGCTCGAGCGCAAGCGTCGTGAGGCTCTGGAGCGTGAGAAGGCCCAGGCCGGCAATCGCCGTGATGCCCTCGATGTGGGGAGGGCCGATGCCACTGCCGGCGGCCAGGCCGCCGCGGTGCCCGGTGCCGATGGACGGCCGGTACGGCGCGAGGGGCCCAAGGTCGGTCGCAACGATCCTTGCATCTGTGGTTCGGGCAAGAAGTACAAGCAGTGTTGCGGAAAACTCAGTTAAGGAGACATCACCATGGCGGTGGGTGAGGCGTTGTTTCCGGCGATGCCGGTGATCGAGGGCGTGCGCTTGGGGACGGCTGAGGCCGGGATCAAGAAACCTGGGCGTCGTGATCTGGTGGTGATCGAGATCGCCGAGGGCGCGAGCGTGGCGGGAACCTTCACGCGAAATGCCTTTTGCGCAGCGCCGGTGCATGTGGCCAAGCGCCATCTATCGAGCGGGGCGCCGCGCTTTCTGGTGGTCAATACCGGGAACGCCAATGCCGGTACTGGTAACGTCGGCATGCGCGATGCCGAAGCGACCTGTGCCGAGCTTGGACGTCTCGCTGGTGTGCCGGGTTCGGCGGTATTGCCGTTTTCCACGGGGGTGATTGGCGAACCATTGCCCATGGACCGTTTGCTCGGTGGTTTGCCGATGGTCCTGGAGTCGCTGACGGCCGATGGGTGGCAGGCAGCCGGAGAAGGCATCCTGACCACCGATACCCGTCCTAAGGGCGCTACCACGTCGCTCGAGATCGGGGGGCGCAAGGTGACCATCAACGGTATCAGCAAGGGTTCAGGCATGATCAAGCCCAACATGGCCACCATGTTGGGCTTCGTGGCTACCGACGCCGGTGTCGATCAGGCGCTGCTTGAGACCCTGCTGCGCGAGGGTGTGGCACGCTCGTTCAACTGCATCACCGTGGACAGTGATACCTCCACTAATGATGCTTGCATGCTGATCGCCACTGGCCGAGGCCCCCGGGTTTCCAGCGATGACGATATCGCGCGTTTCCGCGAGGCACTCGATCGTGTGTTGATCGAGCTGGCCCAGGCCATCATTCGCGACGGTGAAGGGGCCACCAAGTTCGTTACCCTGGAGGTCAGCGAGGCACGTACGCGCGAGGAAGCGCTGGATGTTGCCTTCACCGTGGCCCATTCGCCGCTGGTCAAGACTGCGCTCTACGCCTCAGATGCCAACTGGGGGCGCATTCTTGCAGCGGTAGGGCGGGCCCCGGTGGAAGCGTTCGATGTCGAGCGTGTGGTCATCGACCTCGGCGAGGTCAGGCTGGTGGAAGGGGGTGGCCGAGCCGCCAGCTATACCGAAGAGGCTGGCAGTGCAGTGATGGTGGGCGAGGAGATTACCATCCGCATCCGCCTGGGGCGCGGCGAGGCAGCCGCCACGGTCTGGACCTCGGATCTGTCGCACGAATACGTATCGATCAACGCCGATTATCGTAGCTGAGCCGAGTCTGCGATGGACGCGTTGCCCATTCTGGAAGAGTCAATGAGCACCATGGTCAAGAGAAGGGTACATGTGGCGGCTGCCGCCATCATCAGTCGGGACAGTCGGCGAGTGTTGATCGCCAGGCGTCCGTCCAATGTCGATCAGGGCGGGCTGTGGGAGTTCCCTGGCGGCAAGCTGGCGCCTTACGAGACCGGCTTCGAGGCCTTGAAGCGTGAGCTGCACGAGGAACTGGGCGTGGAGATCCAGCGCGCGCAGCCGTTGATCCGTGTGCATCACGAGTATCCCGACAAGCATATCCTGCTGGACGTGTGGCAGGTGCTCACCTTCGCTGGCGAGCCCTTCGGTCGCGAGGGACAGGCGGTACGCTGGGTGCCGATGGACGAGCTTTACAACTACCCCTTCCCGGCTGCCAACCTGCCAATTCTGCGCGCCGTGATGCTACCCACCGAGTACCTGATCAGCGATGAAGAGGTCGATGACGAGGTATTCCTGGCCAAGTTGGGGCGGGCGCTGCGCGAGGATGGCATAAGCTTGGTTCAGCTCCGCGCCAAGACCCTGGATCGTGATGCTTATCTGAAGCGCGCCGAGAAGGCGCTGGGGCTGTGTCGCGAGCATGGTGCTCGTTTGCTGCTCAATGGCGAACCGGAGCTGTTGCGATCGCTCGATGCCGATGGGGTACACCTGACCAGTGAGCGCTTGATGAGCCTGGAGCGTCGTCCCATCGCCGAAGACAAGTGGCTGTCGGCCTCGACTCACGACCGGGCCCAGCTCGACCAGGCGAAACGTATCGGCTGCGATTTCGTGACCCTGTCGCCACTGCGTACCACGCCGTCCCATCCCGAAGTCGAGCCGCTGGGCTGGCACGATTTCCAGCAACTGGTGGAAACTGCCGGGATGCCAGTATTCGCCCTGGGTGGCATGACGCGTCACGACGCCGATCATGCCAGGGCCGTGGGGGCACAAGGTATCGCCTCGATACGGGATTTTTGGAAGTAACCCTCAGCGTCGAGCAGCGAGCTTCGGGCAACGGGTAGTTGGCAGCCAACTGAAAGGGACAGCAGACTGCTGATCGAAGCTCGAAGCTCGAAGCTCGAAGCTCGAAGCTCGAAGCTCGAAGCTCGAAGCTCGAAGCTCGAAGCTCGAAGCTCGAAGCTCGAAGCTCGAAGCTCGACGCCTAGTCCCGATACCGCCTCGTCAGGTCACCATAGGCGTCGATGCGGCGGTCGCGCAGATACGGCCACATGCGCCGGGTATCCTCGCAGCGTGCCATGTCGATTTCGACCAACAGCCGTTCGGGGCCCTCGCCGGCATGCGCCAGCAATTCGCCTTGTGGACCGCAGACGAAGCTGCCGCCCCAAAAGTCGATCCCGGGGCTGACTTCCGATCGGTCGGGCTCATGACCGACGCGGTTGGCGACAAGCACCGGCAGGCCGTTGGCCACACCGTGCGCACGTTGGATCAGGGTCCAGGCATCCTTCTGGCGGGCCTTTTCGTCGCCATCGTCCGGTGGGTGCCAGCCAATGGCGGTGGGATAGAGCAGTAGCTCCGCGCCGGCAAGTGCCATCAGGCGCGCCGCTTCCGGGTACCATTGGTCCCAGCACACCAGCACGCCCAAGCGGCCCACCGAGGTATCGATGGGCGCGAAACCTTGACCCTGTTCGGCATCGCCTGGGGTGAAGTAGAACTTCTCGTAGAAGCCCGGATCGTCGGGAATATGCATCTTGCGGTAGTGGCCGACCCGGCCTCGTGCCCGGTCGTAGACCACCGCGGTGTTGTGATAGAGCCCTGGGGCACGGCGCTCGAACAAAGAGCCGACCAGGACGATATTCAATTCGGCGGCCAACGCAGCGAGGCGCTGTCCGGTGGGGCCGTCTAGCGGCTCGGCCAGATCGAACAGGGCGGGGTCTTCGTACTGACAGAAATAGTGAGTGGCGTGCAGTTCCTGCAGCAACACCAGTTCGGCCCCCTGGGCGGCGAGTTCGCGCACCCCGGCTTCGCTCTCGGCCAGGCTGCGGTTCTTCTCCGGCCAGGCTTCTTGTTGCACCAGGCCCACTTTCAAGGTCTTGCTCATCTCGTTACTCCTCGGCGAAGGGCGTCAGGCTTCCCTGGGGCAGTTGCATGGTCAGACAGTGCAGACTGCCATGTTGGCGTATCGCGCTGCGGCAGTCGATGGGTACGATATCGCGGCCGGGGAAGGCCTTGGCCAGTGCCTCCAGGGCATATGCATCGGCGGCATCGCCATAGGTGGGGGCCAACACCGCACCATTGATGATCAGAAAGTTGGCATAGGTGGCCGGCAAACGGTGGCCATCTTCGGGGTCGTGGCAAGCGCTTGGCCAGGGCAGCGGTATCAACCGGTACGGCTGACCATTGGCCTGACGGAAACTCTGGAGCTCGGTTTCCATGGCCTTGAGCGAAGGATAGTGGCTGTCCAGTTCGTCGTCGCAGCGCACATAGGCGATGGTCTGCGGGTCGCAAAAGCGTGCCAGGGTGTCGATATGGCTGTCGGTATCGTCGCCTTCCAGGTGGCCGTGACTTAGCCATAGCACGCGCTCGACCCCGAAATCCTGACGCAGATGCGCTTCCACTGCCTCCCGGTCAAGGGAGGCATTGCGGTTGGGGTTGAGCAGGCAGGCTTCGGTGGTCAACAGCGTGCCTTGACCGTCGGTCTCGATGGCTCCCCCTTCGAGGATCAGATCGCGAGATTCGAGTGGTGATCGATAGGCGCCTTGGTCGTTCAGGGCACGGTTCAGGGCATTGTCGCGTGACGCTGGGAACTTGCCGCCCCAGCCAGTAAAGGTATAGTCCAGGAGCACGGGATGACCGTCGCGTTCGATGGCGATGGGACCATGATCGCGGCACCAGGTGTCGTCGGCCGGCGCGACGATCAGTCGCAGGCGTTGCGTCGGTATGCCCAGATGATGGAAACTCGTTGTCAACCGGATGCGGGTGGCGGTGTCGGGCACGCTGATCAGCACGTTTTGATAGCGAGCGATGGCCACCACGATGGCCTCCAGCGTCGCCTCGATACGCTCGAGCAGCCCTGCCCAGTCGCTATCCACGCGGGGCCAGGTCAATTGAACCGCATCCTGGGGATGCCATTCGGGGAACAAGCGGTTTGCCATCGCAGTCTTCTCTCGGGTGCGCCACGAAACCGCGCAATGTAGGGCCAGCACGTTGCCGTTGCAAGTACTGAATCGAGGTCCGCTAGTGGGGCGAAGTGGATGACATGCGGCATTCTCCGTGCAGCCCGATACGAAAAACCGTACCATGAGCGCCCGCAGACAAGGAACCGATCGCGATGCTCGACCGCCTGCCATTCTTGATTGGATTGCGTTACGTGCGCGCCAAGCGCCGTAATCACTTCATCTCCTTCATTTCTTTGACCTCCATGCTGGGCTTGATGCTTGGGGTGGCGGTGTTGATCCTGGTTCTCTCGGTGATGAATGGCTTCGACCATGAACTGCGCACCCGGGTACTGGGCATGGTGCCGCATGCCAAGATCGAGGCTCGTGGCGGGTTGACCGACTGGCAAGCCTTGGCAGGCCGCTTGGTTCAGCGTGAACGGGTGATCGGTGTGGCTCCTTATGTGGAGCAGCAGGGAATGTTCTCGGCCGGAGGGAACAACAAGGGTGCCATGGTCACGGGTGTCGACCCGGAGTACGAGAGCCAGGTATCGATCATCGGTAACCATATGCAACGGGGTAGTCTCGACGACCTGGTTCCCGGTGAATGGAACGTCGTGTTGGGCTCACTGCTGGCTCGTCAGTTAGGAGTCGGAGTGGGTGATCGTGTCACACTGTTGGTCCCGGAGGCCTCGATCACCCCAGGTGGTGTTTTCCCCCGACTCAAGCGCTTTACCGTGAGCGGCATCTTCAGCGTTGGCGCCGACCTCGACTCCAACCTCGCCTATGCCAATATCGAGGATATGCAGACCCTGGCTCGCCTGGGGGATGCCGTGGGCGGGCTGCGTCTGGAACTCGACGATCTGTTCGCCGCCAGTACCGAAACCCGGGCGATCGTCAATGATCTGGGACCCGGTTACCGTGGGTTCGATTGGACCTTTTCCCACGGTAACCTGTTCCAGGCAATCCAGATGGAAAAGCGCATGATCGCCTTGTTGTTGACAGTGATCATCGCTGTGGCGGCGTTCAATATCGTTTCGACCTTGGTGATGGTGGTCACCGACAAGCATGCCGATATCGCCATCCTGCGCACTATCGGCGCCACGCCTCGCTCGATCATGGGGATCTTTGTCGTCCAGGGACTGGCGATCGGGATTATCGGTATTCTGATCGGCGTGACAGCTGGCATCGGGCTGGCACTGACGATTTCTGAACTGATTCGTGGCGTTGAGTCGCTGTTCGGTATCCAGTTCCTTGATGCCAATGTGTACTTCATCAGTTATCTGCCGTCGCGACTGGAGTGGAGCGATGTCGGCAACATCGTGGCGGCAGCCTTCGGCCTGACGTTCCTGTCGACCCTGTATCCCGCTTGGCGTGCTGCACGCATCCAGCCGGCCGAAGTTCTGCGCTACGAGTGAGGTGTTGTCATGAACAAGGGAACCGAGATGCCATCTGTCGCAATGCCCGCCGATGACAAGCATTCGACGTCACCCGTCATGTTGTCTTGTCGGGGGTTGACCCGCGTTTACCGCGAAGGTCCCCAGGACGTCACGGTGTTGCATGACTTGGCGCTCGATGTCAGAGCCGGTGAGCGGGTCGCGGTAGTGGGCAGTTCAGGCTCGGGCAAGACGACCCTGCTCAATCTCTTGGGAGGGTTGGATCGCCCCAGTGCTGGTGAAGTACACGTGGCGGGACAGTCCCTGTCGGAACTCGACGAGGCGGCGATGGGGCGGTTTCGTAACCGGCATATTGGTTTCGTCTATCAGTTCCACCACTTGCTGGCCGAGTTCACGGCGCTGGAGAACGCCGCGCTGCCGTTGATCGTGCGCGGTCACAAGCGCAAGCCTGCGATGGCGAGGGCGCGCGAGATCCTGACGAGGGTCGGCATGGCCGAACGCAGCGAGCACAAGCCGGGAGAGCTGTCCGGCGGCGAGCGTCAACGGGTCGCGATCGCCCGCGCCCTGATCACCGATCCGAGCGTGGTGTTGATGGACGAACCCACCGGGAACCTCGATCAGAGCACTGCGGCAAGTATCCTGGCGTTGATGGACGAATTGGCGCGTGACAGTGCCTGTGCCTTCGTAGTGGTGACGCATGACCCGGCACTGGCTGCGCACCAGGATCGCATATTGCGCCTTGACGACGGGCGATTGACACCGTCGGAGTGATCGGCACGGCCAGGACGATCAAAGATCATCGACGGCCGATCGCCGGGCCTGTCGGCGCTTGAGGCGGCGGCGTTTCCAGCTTCTCGCAACATGCCAACGCCAGATCAGGCGGATGATCAGGTTGCCGGCAAGTCCCACTACTACTGCCGATACCAGTGAACCCAAGACCAGCACCGGCAGGATGTCGACCATCTGCTCGGCGATCCAGTGTGTCGACAGGTGCCCCGGTGCTTCTCGGGCCGGAGTGCTCAACAGCCAGGCACCGAGAAGATAATTCCCGTAGAAGATCACGGGCATGGTCAGCGGGTTGGTGATCCATACCAATCCCACCGACAACGGCAGGTTGCAGCGCAGCAGCCAGGCGCCGAAGGCCGCCACCACCATCTGAAAGGGGATCGGCAGCAGCGCACTGAATAAGCCGACCATAAAGGCATTTGCTACCGAGCGACGTGACAGCACCCACAACGATGGGTTGCCGATCAGGTGACCCACGACGCGCAAGGAGCGTTGGCGTTTGAGGGTGTCGGGATGGGGTAGATAGCGCTGAAAGAAACGGCGCGGCATGAAGTCGGCTCATCGATTCGTGATTCGGGCTATTATCCATACTAGTCGCGCCACTCGCCATGCTTGCGCAGGATGCCTCGGTGGTTCGCGGCGAGGATGGTTCTCACAAGGGATGCAGGAGCAAGGGAATGCAAGTGGGGCTGGCGATGCCTCTAGCCGTCGCCGCGTTAGTGGGGGCTGTTCTTGGCAGTCTGACGCTGCCTGGCGTGTTCGAGGCCTGGGCGCTGGCGCTGCTGTGTGCCTGCGCATCGCGGCAGCGCATCGCGCTATGGATGCTGCTGATGGCGGGATTGGTGGCGGGGCAAGTGTTGTCGGCGCGCCACGCACAGCTTCCACAAGGACTGTCCGGTGTGGATTTGCGAGTCGAGGGACGTGTCGTCTCGCTGGTCGATGAAGGCGACGAGCGCGTACGGCTCCGTATTGACGTGGAGCAATGCCAGCCTCTCGAGTCCCCCCGCTTGCCGTGCGAGCGCCTGCGCCAAGTTCGGGTCAGCGCCTTTTCTAGCGATGACTGGCGCGTGGATGAGCGCTGGGCACTGACCGTGCGACTGCGTCCGCCGCGTGGGTTCATGAATCCCCATACCTTCGACTACGAAACCTGGTTGTGGCGCGAGGGCATCGACGCTACTGGTTATGTGCGAACGGAGCCGGCAGCGGTGCGCCAGGCCGGGCCTCGATTCTCGCTGAGACGCATGGCACTGGCGCATTTGGATGAGCAACCATTGGAGGCCTCGACGCGTCGCTGGCTGGCGGCCCTGACATTGGGTGCCGGGGAGCGCCTGAGTGCCGACGACTGGGAGCTGCTCAATGCCAGCGGCACCACCCATCTGATGGTCATCTCCGGTTTGCATGTGGGGCTGGTGGCGTCCTTCGCATTGATATTGGCGCGGGGAGTGGCGCGACTGATCACGCCAGGTCGCTGGCGCATGGCGGTCTGGCCCTGGTGGGTGGCGGCGATGGCAAGTTTTGCCTATGCCTGGCTGGCTGGACTCGAGCCGCCCGCTATGCGTGCCGTGATCATGACTCTGGTCGGGCTGTGGGTGGCCAGTGGCCGTCACGCTCCTGGGGTTTGGCAGGGCTGGTGGCTAGCTCTGGCGCTGGTGGTGGCGAGCGACCCGTTGTCGGTGTGGCGACCAGGGCTGTGGCTTTCGTTTGTCGCCGTGGCCTTGTTGATCCTGATCTGGCAGCGACGTAAACGACCACAAGGGATAAGGGGATGGTGCTGGGCACTGTTGCGAACCCAAGGGCTCTTGGCGCCAATGATGGCGGCAGCGGTGCTATTGGCCTTCGAACGTGTGGCACCTGTAGCACCGTTGGTCAACTTGTTCGCGGTACCGTTGGTGAGCGTCCTGATGGTGCCCCTTGGACTGATCGGCTGGCTGTTGGTCGGCGTGCCCCCCTTGTCGCAGAACGGTTGGTGGTTGTTTGGGCAGTTAGCTCAAGGTCTTGTCACGCTGTTGGATCAGGCCGTGGCCGGGTTGCCGCTCTGGCAGCCGCCTGCCTGGCAAGTGCTGCCCATGGTGTTGGTGCTGGGGGCGGTTGCCATGCTGTGGGCCTTGCCGGGGTTGGCGCAAGGCCTGCGTGTCACGGGGACGGCGCTATTGGCAGCAATGCTATTCGCACTCGAACCGCCGGTGATTGCCGAGGGTGCGGTCCGTATACGCGTGCACGATGTGGGGCAGGGACAACTGATCGAGTTGCGTACCGCCAACCACCGATTGCTTTACGACACGGGGCCGCGCTTCCGTTCCGGCTTCATGCCCCTGACCACGTTGTGGTCATCCGGACAGACCTTCGATAGGGTTGTCGCCAGCCACGCCGATATCGACCACGCCGGCGGCGTACCGGCGCTAGCCGATCATCATGTAGGGCATTATCTGGCCCCAGCCGGTGAGGACATCGGCGTGCCTTTCATCTCGTGTCTGGCCGGTGAAGGCTGGCACTGGGATGGCGTAACGTTTCGCTTCCTGTGGCCGCCTTCCGAGGACAGCGGTGAATGGCCGAGTAATGACCGATCCTGCGTGCTGTTGGTCGAGGCCGGCGAGCAGCGCTTGTTGATCACCGGTGATGTGGGGGCTGAGGTCGAGCGACGCTTCTTGCGCCAGGTGTCGCATCCGTTGCAGGTGCTGGTAGCCGGTCATCATGGCAGCCGCACCAGTTCAGGGCCGCAATTGGTGGCGGAGCTCGCGCCACGCCATGTGATCTTCAGCGCCGGTCGTGACAATGCCTTCGGCCATCCTCACGACGAGGTCATCAGGCGCTTTCGCCGTCACCAAAGCTGTCTATGGAATACCGCCCTGGATGGGGCCGTGACACTGTGGTTGGGTGGCGCCGATGGTCCGCTGGTCACCGGTATGCGAGGGCAACCGGGCAGCGGTGTCGAAGGCCTCTGTCATGAGGTAAAATCGCACCCTTGATTCGGGAGAGACGTTTCACCGCCCGATGCCTTGAGCCTGGAGGAAGAGCTTCGAATGAATGTGCTCGACGCCCTGGTCGCTGGTGGCTGGTTGATGATACCGCTGTTGGGCTGTTCGCTGGTGGCTACGGTGATCGTCATCGAACGGCTGTGGACGCTGCGAGCCCAGCGCATCGCACCCTTGGGATTGGGGCAGGAGGTCTGCACGCTGATTGCCAAAGGCCAGGTCAATCTTCATTGGCTGGAGAGTCATTCGCCACTGGGTAGCGTACTGGCTGCGGGCTTGCGCAACGCGCGGCTCGGTCACGAGCAAGTGCGGGCCCGTTTGCAAGAGGCTGCCATGGCGGTGATCCATGATATGGAGCGATTCTTGAACCCCCTGGGGACCATCGCCGCCATAACCCCCTTGATCGGTCTGTTGGGGACTGTGGTCGGCATGATCGAAGTCTTTTCGGTGATCGTCGCCACCGATGGAGTCGAGCGCACCGCCGATCTAGCCGGGGGGATCTCGCGAGCGCTGGTGACCACTGCCACCGGTCTCACTGTCGCCATTCCGGCGCTTATGTTCCATCGTTACTTCCAGCGTCGCGTGGAGGACATTACTGTGCGCATGGAGGAGCAGGCCGGACTGCTGGTCGAGTTCCTGGCCCACCACCAGGGGGAGCTGACGCTTGCCGAGCGCCATGAGGGTGAACGGCACGATGCCGAGGGGCATCGCGAGCCGCGGGTGGGGCGCCTGTGAGATTTCCGCGGCGACGCCGCGATCCGGTGGAGGTCAACCTCACACCGCTGATCGACGTCGTCTTTCTGTTGTTGATTTTCTTCATGGTCTCGACCACTTTCGATACTCGCCAGGCGCTCGAACTGGTGTTGCCCGAGAGCACGGCCGGCGCTTCTCTTGAAGCCGCGCCGGTGACCTTGGTGGTCGACGCCGAAGGCGGTTATCGCCTGGGCGACGAGCGCGTGCCGGCCAACGAACTGAAAGCGGTGCTGGCCGAGCGGGTCGGGGAAGCGCGTGAGCATGGCCTGATCGTCGAGGCCGATGGCCGTGCACGACATGCCGCCGTGGTCAAGGCCTTGGATCATGCCGCGGCCTTGGGGATCTCGCGTGTGCGTATTGCCACTCGCGAGTATGAGAACTCATTCATTCAAGCGGAGTCACCGTGACACAAATGTCGACGTCAGGCTGGTCCCTCTATATGCGCCTGTTGGGCTACGTCAGGCCGCATTGGAAGTCCTTCCTGCTGGCCGTGCTGGGGTATGGCATCTATGCGGCATCCAGTACGGCCCTGGCGGAGATGATGAAGCGGCTGATCGACGGGATTCAGGATCCCGATGCTGCTTTTCGCGTGTTCCTGCCGCTGTTCGTGGTCGGCATGTTTGCCACTCGTGGCGCGGGCACCTTCCTTGGTACCTACTTCATGAGTAATGTGGCTCGTAACGTGGTGCATGCCCTGCGCTGTGATGTGTTCGGTCATATGTTGCATTTGCCTGGCCGCTTTTTCGACTCCCACTCCAGTGGCCATCTGATCTCACGGGTGACCTATCATGTCGAGCAGGTCACGGGGGCGGCGACCAATGCCATCACCATTCTGTTGCGTGAGGGGTTGTTCGTGATCGGCTTGGTCGTCTATTTGCTGTGGACCAACTGGCTGTTGACACTGTTGTTTCTTGGCGTGACCCCCTTGATCGGCGGGGTGGTCAGTTATGCCAGCAAGCGATTTCGGCGCATCTCGCAACGCATCCAGCACTCCATGGGGGATGTCACCCATGTGGCCTCGGAGGCCTTGTCCGGATACCGCGTGGTGCGTACCCATGGCGCAGAAGACTACGAAAAGCGTCGCTTCGCGAGCGCTAGCGAATACAACCGCCAGCAAAGCATGAAGGAAGCCTTGACCAAGGCCACCAGTACGCCGGTGATCCAGCTCTTGGTGGCGCTGGCGCTGGCGATATTGGTTTGGTTTGCGATGTCACCGGCTTTGATGGCCAGCATGACGCCAGGCGAATTCGTGGCTTTCATCACCGCGGCTTCGCTGTTGGCCAAGCCTGTTCGCCAGCTTACCGAGGTCAACAGTTCCATCCAGAAGGGAATCGCGGCTTCAGGTGAACTGTTTGGCTTGCTCGAAGAGCCCTTGGAACCCGATGAAGGAACTCGTGAGCCGCCACGCTTCGCCGGAAAGGTTCGCTTCGAGGGGGTGCGCTTCGCTTATGGCGAGGAGCAGCCTGAAGTGCTTAAGGGGATCGACCTCGAGGTCGCCCAAGGAGAGATGGTCGCCATCGTCGGGCGCTCGGGAAGCGGAAAATCGACCTTCGTCAGCCTGTTGCCGCGTTTCTACCGTCCGACTGCGGGGCGGATTCTCATCGATGAGGTTCCTATCGAAGAGTATCGGCTGCCTCCCTTGCGCCGTCAGATTGCCCTGGTCTCGCAGCAAGTCACGCTGTTCAATGCCAGTATCGCCGACAATATTTCCTATGGCATGTCAGGTGCGAGCCGGGAAGAGATCATAGCCGCGGCAAGCGCCGCCTATGCCGATGAGTTCATCGCACGCCTGCCAGCGGGCTACGACACCGTAGTCGGCGAGAATGGGGTAATGCTCTCGGGAGGGCAGCGTCAGCGTCTGGCCATCGCCCGGGCCATCTTCAAGGATGCGCCGATCCTGATTCTCGATGAGGCTACCTCGGCGTTGGATACCGAGTCGGAGCGCTATATTCAGAGAGCGTTGGAAAGGGTTTGTCGTGACCGTACCACCTTCGTCATCGCTCACCGCTTGTCGACCGTCGAACGTGCGGATCGCATTTTGGTGATGGAGCAAGGGGAAATCATCGAACGCGGAAGTCATGCCGAGTTGCTGGCACAGGACGGTGCCTATGCAGCGTTATACCGTTTGCAGTTCCAGGAGACAGCGTGAAGGCGGCCCTGAGTTCGCGCCTGCTGTCGGCTTGGTATCGAGACGCCGCCTGGCTCAAGGGGTTGGTTCCACTGGAGTGGCTGTATCAAAGCCTGGTTGCGGCGCGTGCGCGTGCCTATGCCACAGGGCGCAAGCCGGTGTGGCGGGCACCGGTACCGGTGATCGTGGTCGGTAATATCACCCTCGGTGGGACCGGCAAGTCGCCGCTGGTGGCTTGGTTGGCGCGCTGGCTCGTCGAGCGAGGGTTGCGCCCGGGTATCCTGTCACGTGGCTATGGTGGTCGAAGCGAGGCCTATCCTTTGCGGGTGAGCCCCGACACACCGGTTGCCGAGTGCGGAGATGAGCCCTTGATGCTGGCAGGTCAGACCGGCGTGCCGGTGGTGGTCGATCCCTTGCGCCCGCGGGGCGCCCGTCGCCTGCTTGAAGAAGGCTGCGATATCCTGATCAGTGACGATGGGCTGCAGCATCTGGCCTTGGGGCGGGATATCGAACTGGTGGTGGTGGATGGCGAGCGAGGTTTCGGCAATGCGCGTTGCCTGCCTGCCGGTCCGCTGCGCGAGCCCATGTCGCGCCTGGCCGGTTGCGATGCCTTGATCGTCAACGGTCGGCCGCGCCGGGCGATACCCCAGCCACATTATGAAATGCGGCTGGAGCCTCGTTATTGGCGCCGGCTCGACGATGACTCCCGGGTGTCGATCGATACTCATCCCCTTACCGGACGAGTGCATGCTGTCGCCGGTATCGGGAATCCCGAGCGTTTCTTCGCCACCCTGGCGGATTTGGGACTAGAGGTCGAACCACATCCGTTCGCCGATCATCATGATTACAAGGCGGGCGACCTGGCCTTTGGCGATGATCGGCCGGTGGTGATGACTGCCAAGGATGCGGTGAAGTGTCGTAGTTTCGCCGATGCTCGTTGTTGGGCGCTGGATGTGGAGGCGTGCCCCGGTCGAGAGTTCATCGACTGGCTGGAACGGCGTCTCGAGTGCTTGATGGAAGTATCCTCGAACACAAAGATTCCCGAGTAGGTAGAGATGACAATGGATAAGGAACTGCTGGCCATGCTGGTTTGCCCGCTGTGCCAGGGTAAGCTGAAGTACGATCGCGATCGTGGTGAACTCAAGTGCCACTTCGACGGCCTGGCCTTCCCCATACGTGATGGCATCCCGGTGATGTTGGAAGAGGAGGCTCGGGTCATGGACGTCGACGAGAAGCTGGGCAAGACGCCAGGGGCTCCCGAGCATGAGTGATTTCATCGCCGTGATCCCCGCGCGTTATGCGTCCAGCCGCCTGCCGGGCAAGCCGTTGCTCGATATCGGTGGTGAGCCGATGGTGGTCAAGGTCTGGCGTCAGGCCAAACAGAGCCGAGCCTCGCGCGTCGTCGTGGCGACCGATGACGAACGTATCCATGACGTCATCGCCGAGGCTGGCGGCGAGGTGTTGATGACCCGGGCAGACCATCTCACCGGCACCGATCGACTGAGTGAAGTGGCCGAGTCGCTGGCGCTGACCGAGGAGGCAATCCTGGTCAACGTTCAGGGCGATGAGCCCTTGTTACCGCCAGTACTGATCGATCAAGTCGCCGAGTGCCTTGCCGAGGACCCCGACGCCTCGATCGCGACTCTGGCTGAACCGATCATGGATGCCGAGGCACTGTTCAGCCCACACGTTGTCAAGGTGGTGCGTGACTTATCCGGTCGTGCCCTATATTTCTCGCGGGCGCCCGTGCCATGGCATCGAGAGGAGTGGGGAGACGGTCCCTTGACCGGGCATTCTGGGCCTCTTGCGCAGGATGTCTGGCTGCGCCATATCGGTCTGTACGCTTATCGAGCCGGTTTCCTGGCGGCCTATCGTGGTTGGTCACCGGCGCCGCTGGAGCGTCTCGAGCAACTCGAGCAGTTGCGTGCTCTGCAGCAGGGGCATCGCATTCAGGTGGGGTTGGCCTGCCAGGCACATCCGGCCGGTGTCGATACTCCCGAGGACCTGGTGCGGGTCAGAGCATTGTTCAGTGCGGATCACGACGGGGAGCGATAAGCGATGCGTGTTCTCTTGGTTTGTCTGGGCAACATCTGCCGTTCTCCCACCGCCGAGGGTATCTTGCGTCACAAGCTCGAGCAGGCCGGGTTGGCGACTCGTGTCGAGGTGGATTCCTGCGGGACCGGTGGCTGGCATATCGGCAAGGCTCCGGATCGTCGCGCCATGGCTGCGGCGGCGCGGCGTGGCTTCGACCTGAGCGGCTTGCGTGCACGGCAGCTCGAGGTCGATGACTTCTATCGCTTCGACTATCTGCTGGCCATGGACCGAGACAACCTTTTAGTGCTTGAGGCGTGGTGCCCACCGGACTGTCGGGCGCATATCGGACTCTTCCTCGACTTCGCTGGCTACGAGAACAAGGAGGTGCCTGATCCCTATTTCGGGGGCAAGCAAGGATTCGAGAAGGTGTTGGATCTGGTCGAAGCGGGAGCCGAGGGGTTGATCGACGAGTTGCGTCGTCGCTTGGAGGCCACGTCTTGAGTCTCGAGATACATCGGGATCGCGATCTGACGCGAGCCAATACGCTGGGCCTGCCTAGCCGAGCGGTTCACTTCGTGGCTCCTGCCAGCCAAGGCGAACTGATGTCGGTGGTGACGATGGCGCGCGAACGCCAATGGCCACTGACACTGCTGGGAGGGGGCAGCAATCTGATCCTCGGCGAATGCCTGAAGGGATTGGTGGTGCAGCCGGCCTTCACCGGTTGGTGGCTGGAGCAGGGACCTGCCGGTTCGGTACGCGTTCATGTCGAGGCTGGCATGGAGTGGCACGCGTTGGTCATGGCTTTGGTCGAACGCGACCTGTGGGGTATCGAGAATCTGGCCTTGATCCCCGGTCACTGCGGCGCGGCACCGATCCAGAACATCGGTGCCTACGGTGTCGAATTGGCCGAGGTACTGGAAGCCGTACACTTGGTGTACCTCGACGATGGACGCGAGGCCGTGCTGGGGAGCGCCGACTGTGCCTTTGGCTATCGCGACAGCATCTTCAAGGGAGAGTTGGACGGTCGAGTGGCAATCACCAAGCTGGTATTACAGCTTTCGCGTCGCTCGTGCCCGCGGCTGGACTATGGCGATCTAGCCAGGCGCGTGGGACCGGCGCCGTCGGCCCGCGAGGTTGCCGAAGCCGTGATCAGTATCAGGCGCGAAAAACTCCCCGACCCCTCGCAACTCGGCAATGCCGGAAGCTTCTTCAAGAATCCGGTGGCGACGACGGTACAGGCGCGGGCATTATTGTCTCGTTACCCCGATATGCCGCACTTTCCACTGCCGGATGGACGTGTCAAGTTAGCGGCGGGCTGGCTGATCGACCAATGTGGGCTCAAAGGATATCGCGAGGGTGCCTTCGGCGTTCACGATCGGCAGGCACTGGTGCTGGTTCATCATGGCGACGGGAATGCTCGCGAACTGCTGGCCTTTTCCAATGCTATCGCTATGCGGGTGTGGCAACGTTTCGGAGTGAGTCTCGAACGCGAGCCGCGCCTGATAGGGTTGGCCGATACCGCTTGATGGCAGTGGGAACAGGCCGTAAAAGGAAAACGCCCACCGCATTGCGGTGGGCGTTTTCGGTAGTACTCGGGAAGACTCGCTTTTACTTGCTGTCGTCGGCCTTGGCCTGAGCTTGTTGCTCGCGACGGCGGATTTCCCGAGGGTCGTTGTGTGCCCGGCGACGACGGCGGGTTGCAGGCTTGGTCTCTTCCACCTTGGCTTCTGCTTCGGTCTTGGGCTCGCTGACCTTGGCTTCGGACTTGGGCTCAGTGGCCTTGGCTTCGGGCTTGGCCTCGGCCTCAGTGGCCTTGGCTTCGGGCTTGGCCTCGGCCTTGGGCTCAGTCGCCTTGGCTTCGGGCTTGGCCTCGGCCTTGGGCTCAGTCGCCTTGGTTTCGGCCTTGGGCTCGCTGGGCTTGGCTTCGGCCTTGGGCTCGCTGGGCTTGGCTTCGGCCTTGGCCTCGGCCTTGGGCTCAGTGGCTTTGGCTTCGGGCTTGGCCTCGCTGGGCTTGGCTTCCGGCTTGGCCTCGCTGGGCTTGGCTTCCGGCTTGGCCTCGGTCTTGGGCTCAGTGGCTTTGGCTTCGGGCTTGGCCTCAGCCTTGGGCGCGCTGACCTTGGCTTCGGGTTTGGCCTCGCTGGCTTTGGCTTCCGACTTGGCCTCGGTAGCCTTGGTAGCTGGTACGGCCTCTTGCTTTGCCGCCTCAGCCTGCAAGCGTTCCTGCTCGGCCTTGGCTTCAGGGTTCAGTGCGTGCTTGCGAGTGCGCTGACGTGGATTGTTGCGAGTCCGCTTGGGCTTGCTGTCTTCGCTGACCTTGTCAGCTTCCTTGCCCTTGGGGGTATCGTCGGCGGGAGCCTTGTCGACTTGGGCTGGTTCCTGTTGACGAGTCTCCTGTGCACGCTGACTGTCGTCGCCGGTGCGTGCACGACCGCGACCGCGTTGGCCACGACCATCCGCCTGCTTGCGATCGGCCTCGCCACGGTTGTCGGCCTTGGTATCGGCCGGTTTGGTGTCGCGTGCCTCGCCGCGCGCCGTTTCCTGGCGCTGACCACGGGGTTGGCGGGCTTCCTCACGGCTGTCGCCGCGCCCGCGACGGCTGCTTCCGCCGTTACGCCCGCCACGCCCGCTGCGGGTGTCACTCTCCTGACGACGAGCACTACTGGGACGAGGCTGAGGCTCCTGCTCCTCGGCTGAACGAGTTGCCTGGGTGTCATCGGCACCACCCAGCAGTCGGGCAATCCCCTTGACCAGGCGAGCCAAAGTCCCTTCGCCTTGGGGGGCTCCGGCTGTGACCTTGCTTTCAGTGGGAGCAACTTCCTCTTGCTGCAACGAGGCGGGGGCAGGGGCATTATGGACCACGCTCTTGACCGCCGCTTCGGCACGTTGCGCGGGTTTTTCGAAGCTGGTATCGGGTTCCTTGCCGATCTCGGTATCGGTGGACAACTCGAAGCTCGATTTTTCGGTGTCCTCTTCGTCGAGATGGTCGGCTCGCAGGCGCTGAACATCGTAGTGCGGCGTGTCCATTTCCGGACTGGGCAAAATCACCACCCGGACGCCCTGGCGACGTTCGATCTCGGCAAGCACACTACGCTTCTCGTTGAGCAGGTAAGTGGCCACCGGCACTGGCAGGATGGCGCGAATCTGGGCGCTGCGCTCCTTCATCGCCTCTTCTTCGATCAGGCGCATGACCGATAGCGATAGCGAGCGCACATCGCGGATGGTGCCTTGGCCGACACAACGGGGGCAGACCACGCCGCTGGTTTCACCCAGCGAGGGGCGCAGGCGCTGGCGTGACATTTCCATCAAGCCAAAGCGCGAGATGCGGCCAATCTGCACTCGCGCCCGGTCGAGTTTGAGCGCATCACGCATGCGATTCTCGACTTCGCGTTGGTTGCGCGCCGGGCTCATGTCGATGAAGTCGATGACCACTAGACCGCCGATATCGCGCAGGCGAAGCTGGCGAGCGATTTCGTCTGCGGCTTCCAGGTTGGTCTGCAGTGCGGTCTCCTCGATGTCGCTGCCGCGGGTGGCACGAGCCGAGTTGATATCGATGGAAACCAGGGCCTCGGTGTGGTCGATGACGATGGAGCCACCGGAGGGCAGTTTGACTTCGCGCTGATAGGCAGTCTCGATCTGCGACTCGATCTGGAAGCGCGAGAACAGCGGGACCTCATCGGCGTAGAGTTTGATCTTCTGTTGATACGACGGCATCACCTGGCGAATGAAGGTCAAGGCCTCCTGATGGACCTCGGGGCTGTCGATCAGAACCTCGCCGATATCCTGGCGCAGATAATCGCGCATGGCGCGGATGATGACGTTGGATTCGCGATAGATCAGGAAAGGCGCGGGGCGCTTGCCGGCCTCCTCGGTGATCGACTCCCAGACCTGTACCAGGTAGTCGAGATCCCACTGCAGCTCTTCGGGGCTTCGACCGATACCTGCCGTGCGTACGATCACGCCCATCTTGTCGGGCAGGGTCAGCTGTCCCATGGCCTCCTTGAGCTGGGCGCGCTCCTCACCCTCGATGCGGCGCGAAATACCGCCAGCCCGAGGGTTGTTGGGCATCAACACCAGGAAACGACCGGCCAGGCTAATGAAGGTGGTCAACGCGGCTCCCTTGTTACCACGTTCCTCCTTGTCGACCTGAATGATGACTTCCTGGCCCTCCTTGAGGACTTCCTTGATGTTGGGGCGACCACCGGGATCCTTGGTGAAATATTCTCGGGAGATTTCCTTCAGTGGCAGGAATCCGTGACGGTCGGCACCGAAATCGACGAAAGCGGCTTCCAGGGAAGGTTCGACGCGGGTGATCTTGCCGCGATAGATATTGGCTTTCTTCTGTTCCCGGGCACCGGATTCGATGTCCAGGTCATACAGACGTTGTCCATCGACCAGCGCGACGCGCAGCTCTTCGGGCTGGGTCGCATTGATGAGCATCCGTTTCATGTTGTCTCGCTAACTGAATCGCGCCGGAAGGCGGGCAGTGCGCGTCGACGAAGGCGAACCTCTGGTGCTGCGTGCTTGTGCTCAGCGCATGTCGCGGATGCGGTACAGCGCCCGACCATGACCGTATGGCACTGGGGCGTCGCGGTCATGACATGATCATGTTGAGTACGCGGCGGTGGCAGGACATGTTTCGGTGGGCACGATTAGGCCCATCCGGCCCTGCGGTCAACCGCCAGACACCTGGCATTCATCGATTCGCCAACGCCGGCCTCCGGCACGGTGTTGAAAGTCCCCGTGGCCTGCGGGCCGTCCGGCATCATGCGGATCGGACCGGGGTCCGGGCGTGGCGTTCTCTCTTGTATCGCTTTACTTGCTGCTGGCGCCGTGACGAGCCCATGGTTCGTCGTGGCAGCCTTATTCGTCGCTCTGGCCTGCGTGTCAGCCGTGCAGGCGCATTTTCCGGGCACTTGTTGCCCATTTGAGCGAGCTGGAAATATAACAGCAATAGGGAGAAGCAGCAATTGGCGCAGATCTTGCCTTCGTGAGGTAGAATGCGCCCTTTGCAGGTTCGTCGTATGAGGAGCGGGCATGGCCGAAGGGCATGACGTACAATGGGTCGAGGTTTCAGAAGGGCAGGACGGCCAGCGCATCGACAATTTCCTGCGCACGCGCTTGAAGGGCGCGCCCAAGTCATTGATCTATCGGATCGTGCGCAAGGGTGAGGTGCGAGTCAACAAGAAGCGCGTCAAAGCCGACTACCGGCTTGCCGTTGGCGATCTGGTGCGTATTCCGCCCTTGCGCTTGGCGCCCGAGGAAGCGGTACGCGAAGTCAGCGACAACCTGCGTAACCTGCTGGTCGGCAGTGTACTCCTCGAAGGCCCCGATTGGCTGGTGGTCAACAAGCCGTCGGGACTGGCGGTGCACGGTGGTAGCGGCGTCAAGATCGGCCTGATCGAAGCGCTGCGTCAAGTGCGTGAGGATCTCGACTTCCTCGAGCTGGTGCACCGGCTCGATCGCGACACCTCGGGCTGCCTGCTGTTGGCCAAGACACGGCCTGCGCTGCTGACACTCAACGATGCTCTCAAGCGGCATCAGATGCAGAAGCAGTATCTGGCACTGGTGGCGGGGCGCTGGCCGGCTCGGCGTGATTATGTCAGTGCCCGGCTCGAGCGTTATGAGGCCGGCAACGGCGAGCGTCGAGTACGAGTCGACTCGCAAGGCAAGGTGGCAAAAACCCGCTTCGCGGTACGCGAGACCTTCGTGGGCGCTACCCTGGTGGAAGCCGAGCCTGTGACCGGCCGGACCCATCAGATCCGCGTGCATGCCGCCCATGCTGGTCACCCGCTGTTGGGCGATGACAAGTATGGATCCTGGGAAGCGCAGCGGTTGGCCGGACGCTTCGGGTTGTCGCGGCTGTTCCTGCATGCCGTGGCGCTGACCTTTCCCGAACCCACCAGCGGTCGTCCGGTCCATATCAAAGCACCGTTGGGAGACGAATTGAACGAAGTGCTAGCCAGGGCTCGCCAGCAGTTCTGACGCCTGGATCTGGAGAAGCAATGCGTTATCGACTGGTGATCTTCGATTGGGACGGAACCCTGATGGACTCCGAGTCGCGGATAGTGACATGCATGCAGGCGGCGGCTCGCGACGTGGGCTGGGGTGAGCTGAGTCGCGAGAGCGTCCGCGATATCATCGGCCTTGGGTTGCCCGAAGCCATCGCTCGCTTGTGCCCAGGGATCGCCGACGATCAGGCGCGCATGTTGCGTGAGCGATACGCCCATCATTTCGTGTCCGCCGATCAGCAACCGATGTCCTTTTTCCCCGGCGTCGAGGCAGGAGTCGCACGGCTGCGTCAGAATCCTGACATCCGCTTGGCGGTGGCAACAGGCAAGAGTCGCCGCGGTCTCGAGCGGGTATTTGCAGCCAATGGCAGTGGTGACTGGTTTCATGCAAGTCGCACCGCCGACGAGACGCGCTCGAAGCCGCATCCACAAATGCTCGAGGAACTCCTCGCAGAACTCGACGTCGAGGTTGGCGAGGCCGTGATGGTGGGCGACACCGAATACGACCTGGACATGGCCCGCGCCTTGGGCATGGACCGGGCGGCCGTGACCTATGGTGTGCACACGGTCGAGCGCTTGGAGCGAAGCCAACCGGTTTTCGTTGCCGGCAGCTTTGCCGAGTTGATCGACTGGTTGCACCAATGACTTGATTCCACTGCCAGGTAGGATGCCGATGAGTGACGACAAGCATCGTGACGATCACGACAAATGGACGCAAGGCCCTGAGTTGAGCGCCGAGGAGGCTCAGCGCCGGCGTGAGGCGCAGGCCACTGGTGGTCGCGATGAACATGCTGGCGAGGATGCCGAGACGCTTCGTGAGCGCCAGCGTCTGGCGCAACTCGCCATGATGGATCGCTGGATCGATGGCGTGCTCGCCGAGCAGCGTCGATCACGGCGCTGGAAACTGTTTTTCCGTTTCTTGTTCGCGGCCTTGATCCTGGGTGGGCTGGTCATGACCGGCTATGGCCTGTATTCGGCTGCCCAGCCGTCGATTCCTTCAGCGCCGCATCTCGGAATAGTGAAGGTAGAGGGCGCGATCGACAGCAAGTCGCCAGCCAATGCCGAACGTATCATCGAAGGACTGAAACGAGCCTGGGAGAGCGATAGCGCCCGTGCCGTGGTATTGCATATCAATAGTCCCGGCGGTAGCCCGGTACAGTCGCAACGTATCTATCAGGAGATCATGCGGCTGCGTGATGAAGGTGACAAGCCAATCATCGCGGTTATCGAGGACATCGGCGCCAGCGGTGCCTACTACATCGCTTCGGCCGCCGACGAGATCGTTACCTCGCCTTCGAGCCTGGTGGGTTCGATCGGTGTCATCTTTGCCAGTTTCGGCCTGGAGGAAGCCATCGAGCGCCTGGGGGTGGAGCGGCGCATCTTCGCTGCCGGCGACAACAAGGCGTTCCTCGATCCGTTCTCATCGATTGCGCCGCAGCAACGCGAGTTCTGGCAAGAGGTGTTGGATACCACTCACCGCCAGTTCATCGACGCGGTGAAAGAAGGGCGAGGCGAACGCCTGGCCAATGACGAACGCTTGTTCTCCGGTTTGATCTGGACCGGTGAGCAAGCCGTCGAGCTGGGATTGGTCGATGGTCTCAATAGCCTGGATGGGGTGGCACGCGAGCGATTGGAAGAGCCGCGACTGCGTGACTATACGCCACCCCTCGATCCCTTCGAGCGTTTGACGCGCCGGTTCGGACGAGTCACTGCTGAGTGGTTGGGCATCCCCAGTAGCCAGTCGCCGGTGCGTTATCAAGCCTATTAGCGATTGCTGAGTACGGCCTATTAACTGCCTAATCGCTACGGGCTACGGGCTACGGGCTACGGGCTACGGGCTACGGGCTACGGGCTACGGGCTACGGGCTACGGGCTACGGGCTACGGGCTACGGGCGTTTTGCTGTCGTGGTTTTCGCAGCTCGTTGCCCGCAGCGCGAGGCCAAGATTGATTAGGCTTACGGCTCAGCGAGCGGGTCGAGGCCGGCTTCGCGCAGCATTTCGCATAGGCGGATGAGCGGCAGGCCGATCAGGGTATTGGGATCGTCCCCTTCGAGCTTCTCGAACAGGGCGATGCCCAGCCCCTCCATGCGAAAGCTGCCGGCGCAGTCCAGGGGCTGCTCGCGGGCGACATAATTGGCGATCTCGCGTTCGCCAAGGCGGCGAAACACCACGTCGTAGCGTTCGTGACAGACTCGGTGCAGGCCTTGGCGGGTGTCGAGCAGCGCCAGACCGGTCAAGAAGCGCACGCGCTGACCGGAGAAACGAGCCAGGGTAGCGCGGGCGACGGCTTCATTACCTGGTTTGCCAAGGATCTCGCCGTCGAATACCGCGACCTGGTCGGCGCCGATGATCAGGTGTGCCGGATACTCGTCGGCCAGGCGGCTTGCCTTGGTCAAGGCCAGGCGATGCACCAGCGCCTCAGGAGACTCGCCGGGGCGCGGGGTTTCGTCGATGTCGGGACTGGCCCACGCATAAGGCAGGTCGAGGCGGTCGAGCAGCTGGCGGCGCCAGCGCGATCCCGAGGCGAGAACCAGTGACGTCATGAGCATGTCCTCTGTGATGGCTAAGATGCCGGTGTCATCCATGGATCCCAGCAATATCGCTGGAAAGTCTGCCCAGCGCTGGCCAGGATTGTACAGTGCAACGGTTGCTTTGACAGGGGCGGGGCGAGTGCCTATCATTGCGCGCCTATGTTGACCACACGACTCCCGTTACAAGTCGAGCCCTACCGGCTCGCCGCCCAGGATGAACGCCTCGAGGGCTTGGTGGCTCTCGAGACCTTCGAGCGCTTGGCGTTGGATGCCGGTACGCAGGAGGGCGACTGCCAGGTGCGGCTCGATTTCGGTATCGATGCCCAGGGCCGGCGGATCATCGAGGGCTGGCTCGAGGCCGAGGTGCGGCTGCCTTGTCGCCGTTGTCTAGAGGCGATGCCTGTGCAGATCGAGAGTCATTTCCTGTTGGGGGTGGTCACGGATGACGCTCTGGCGGCCGAGCTGCCGAGCTCCCACGAGCCAGTGCTGGTGGAAAACGAACAGCTGAACCTCCTGACCGTGCTGGAGGATGAATTGATCCTCAGCCTGCCACAGGTGGTTTACCACGATGAGGCGCAGTGTGGCGTCTCTCGAGACCAGCTGACCAGCGGGGCGGACTCCGAGGCCTCGGAAAAGCCTGCTGCGAGCCCCTTCGAGGTGTTGCGCACCTTGAAAGGCAAATCCTGATTCAATGTCGATGCACTCTGGAGTGATATCCCATGGCAGTTCAACAGAACCGCAAGACCCGTTCCAAGCGCGGCATGCGTCGTAGCCACGATGCGCTGTCCGCGCCGACCCTGTCCCAGGACAAGGAGACCGGTACTACCCACCTGCGTCACCACGTCTCCCCTGACGGCTTCTATCGTGGTCGCAAGGTCGTCGACGTTTGAGTCGATGACCTTACTTGGCAGCGCTCGATAGCTGACGCTGACCGTGCGACTCGCCATCGATGCGATGGGCGGGGACTTTGGTCCCCGTGCCACCGTTGTGGGAGCTGCTCGCGCACTCCTCGCGCATCCTCGGTTGGAAGTGCGACTGTTTGGTCGCCAGGCCGAGCTGGAGGGTGTGATCGAGACATTACCGAGCTCGCTGACCGCTGTTCTGCCACGCCTCTCCCTGCAGCATTCACCGACCACCATTGCCGAGGCCATGAAGCCTTCGAGTGCGTTGCGTGCGCCTCGTGATTCGAGCCTGGCGATGATGCTTGATTGCGTGGCGGCAGGTGACGCGGATGCCGCAGTCAGTGCAGGCAATACTGGTGCCTTGATGGCACTTGCGCGGCGGGCGCTGGGCACGGTCGCCGGGGTGCCGCGTCCGGCAATCAGCACGGCGATTCCTACGCGGCTTGGTGATCGCTGCTATTTGCTCGACTTGGGTGCCAACGTCGAGGCCAGTGCCGAGCGGCTGGTGGACTTCGCCCTGATGGGCGATGTCATGGCGCGCGAGGTCGACGGGTTGCCGGCGCCTCGAGTGGCACTGTTGAACGTGGGCGTCGAGGGAACCAAAGGGACGGCCAGTGTGCGTCAGGCCGATGCCATGTTGCGCCGGGCAACGGATCTTGATTATCGGGGATTCGTCGAAGGCGACGGCATCTTTTCCGGGGACGTCGACGTGGTGGTCTGCGATGGCTTCGTTGGCAATGCGGTGCTCAAGGCCAGCGAAGGATTGGCGAAAATGCTGATCGATCGAGTCCAGCAGACTTTCGATGCTCACTGGACCAGCCGTCTGGTCGGGGTGTTGGCGCGTCCTGCCCTGCGTCGGTTGAAAAGCCAGCTTGATCCGGTGCGCTACAATGGTGCCAGTCTGCTGGGGTTGGGAGGCATCGTGGTCAAGAGCCATGGTGGAGCCGATGACACGGGCTTCGCCTATGCCGTATCGCGTGCCGTCCAGGAGGTCGAGCAGGCTCTTCCGGTTCGCCTTGCCTCGGAACTTGGCAGGCGCCGATCGGCAATTGCCGCAGTCGCCAGCCAGGGCGGTGGCGGGGCCGAAGCCTGCCGGCCCGATGAATACAATAGTGAAAGGTGATAGCCATGACACAATCCCTGGCCCTAGTGTTTCCGGGGCAGGGCTCCCAGCAAGTCGGAATGTTGCGGGAGCTGGCCGAACGCTACAGTGTGGTGCGAACGACCTTCGAAGAGGCCTCGGATGCCTTGGGGTACGATCTATGGAACGTCGTGCAGGAGGGGCCGGAAGAGGCGCTGAATGCCACGGCTTGCACGCAGCCGGCACTGCTTACGTCCAGCGTGGCCGTATGGCGTGTCTGGCAGGAGCTCGAAGGGCCGCGTCCGTTGGCCATGGCCGGCCATAGTCTGGGCGAATACAGCGCAATGGTTTGTGCCGGCGTATTGACCTTCGCTGAAGGGGTGCGGCTGGTACGTTTGCGCGGGGAGGCCATGCAGGAGGCGGTACCTATCGGTCAAGGTGCCATGGCCGCCATACTGGGCCTCGACGATGCCGCGGTGGAGCGAGCGTGTGAGGATGCCGCCCAGGGTGATGTGGTCTCGGCGGTCAACTATAATGCGCCTGGCCAAGTGGTGATCGCCGGCAGCAAGGCCGCCGTGGAGCGCGCCATTGCCCTGTGTCAGGAGGCGGGTGCCAAACGTGCAATGCCCTTGCCTGTGTCGGTGCCGTCGCATTGTGAGTTGATGCGTCCGGCGGCCGAGCGCCTGTCCGCTGCCATGCAGGAGATCGAGATTCGCCCGCCGCGCTATACCGTGGTCCAGAATGTCGATGCCCAAGCACATGCCGATGTCGAGACGTTGCGTTCACGCTTGATCGAGCAGCTCTATCGGCCGGTGCGCTGGACCGCTTGCATCGAAACGATGCTTTCCCAGGGGGCCGAAGTGTTCATCGAGTGCGGTCCCGGCAAGGTGCTGACGGGACTCAACAAGCGTATCGCGCGTGGCAGCAAGGGGCTGGCGGTCAACGATCCGGACAGCCTGGCTGCGGCGCTGGAGCTGGCCCGGGACATGGCCAACGGCTGAATGTACAGCCCGACAACGACGTAGACTCATTCAGGATAGATTATGACAAGCGTTCGCAGAGTTGCCCTGGTCACCGGTGCCAGTCGAGGTATCGGACGTGCCATCGCCCATGAACTTGGGCGCCAGGGGCGAGTGGTCATCGGTACCGCCACCAGTGATCAAGGTGCCGAGAAGATCGACGCCGACCTCAAGGAGCAGGGAATCGAGGGTGCCGGTCGTCAGCTCGACGTGACCGATCAAGCCAGTGTCGATGCGTTGATCAAATCGATCGGCGAAGAGTTCGGGGCACCGACGATTCTGGTCAATAATGCCGGCATTACGCGCGACAATCTTCTGATGCGCATGAAGGAAGAAGAGTGGGACGCGGTGCTCGATACCAACCTCAAGTCCGTCTATCGTGTCTCCAAGGCTTGCCTGCGTGGCATGACCAAGGCACGCTTCGGTCGTATCGTCAGTATCAGTTCAGTGGTCGCGACCATGGGCAACCTGGGGCAGAGCAATTATGCTGCGGCCAAGGCTGGCATGGAGGGGTTCTCTCGTGCCTTGGCACGTGAGGTGGCATCGCGCAATATCACCGTCAACGCCGTGGCGCCCGGCTTCATTGCTACCGACATGACTGAATCGCTGCCGGAGGCTCAGCAGGAGGCGTTATTGGCGCAAATCCCGTTGGCACGCCTGGGGCAACCCGAAGAGATTGCCGCCGCCGTGGCCTTTTTGACCAGCGATGCGGCCAGCTACATTACCGGCGAGACCTTGCAGGTCAATGGCGGCATGAACATGCGGTGACGGCTCGGTCGACGCTTGTGTTGCGTCGGCGAGGGGCGGTCTATAAACTACCCCGCAGCTTTTTTGGCTTGCGGATTTCGTACGACTAGGAGTGACGACATAATGAGCACCATCGAAGAGCGCGTGAAGAAGGTTGTGGCCGAGCGTCTGAACGTCAAGGAAGAGGACATCCAGAACACTTCTTCCTTCACCGAGGATCTCGGCGCGGATTCCCTGGATACCGTCGAGTTGGTGATGGCGCTCGAAGAGGAATTCGATACCGAAATCCCCGACGAAGAAGCCGAGAAGATCACCACCGTTCAGGAAGCGATCGACTACGTCAACGCTCATCAGTAAGTCGTGACGTCACGTTCGTGACCGTAGCGGAACGCAGCACTGGTTACAGTGTCTGTAATAAGAGCCGTTCTGGATACAGGACGGCTCTCGTTTTTTGACAAGCATGGAAGTCTGACCCGACGGATTTGCAACTCGGGGCACATAGCCGAGTTGTTCAGGTATAATGCGCAAAGTCATGGCAGGGCTCCCGCTTTCATTGGCGGAGTGGCTTGCCAACCAGAAAGTCGGGAGGAAAACTGATGCCTCGTAAAAGGGTCGTGGTGACCGGGCTCGGTGTGGTAACGCCGGTCGGCAACACCGTCAAGGAAAGCTGGGACAACATCCTGGCAGGCAAGAGTGGCATCGCTGCCATCGAGCACTTCGATACCACCGGGCTCAATACCCGGTTCGGAGGTTCGGTGAAGGGGTTCGACATCAGTCCATATCTCAACCCCAAGGATGCCCGTAAGATGGATCTGTTCATCCAGTACGGGGTGGCGGCCGGTGCACAGGCGATTCAGGATGCCGGGCTCGAATGCACCGAAGAGAACGCTCACCGTATCGGTGTGGCGATCGGCTCGGGCATCGGTGGGCTGCCAATGATCGAGCATAATCACCAGGCTCTGCTCAAGGGCGGCGCAAGGCGTATCTCGCCGTTCTTCGTGCCGGGGTCGATCATCAACATGATTTCCGGCAACCTGGCGATCCAGCATGGCTTCCGTGGACCCAATATCGCCATCACCACTGCCTGTACCACCGGGACTCACAATATCGGCTACAGCGCGCGTACCATTGCCTATGGCGATGCCGACGTGATGCTGTGCGGCGGAGCCGAAATGGCGACTACGCCACTGGGGTTGGGCGGCTTCTCCGCCGCGCGTGCACTATCGACGCGCAATGACGATCCAGCGGCCGCGAGTCGCCCGTGGGATCGCGACCGCGACGGCTTCGTGCTTTCCGATGGCGCTGGGGTCCTGGTGTTGGAGGAATACGAACATGCCAAGGCACGCGGGGCGCGGATCTATGCCGAATTGACCGGTTTCGGCATGAGCGATGACGCTTTCCACATGACCGCGCCGCCGGAAAACGGCAGCGGTGCAGCACTGTCGATGAGCAATGCCATTCGCGATGCAGGCATCGCCCCGTCGCGCATCGACTACATCAATGCTCATGGTACCTCTACCGCCGCGGGAGACCTGGCCGAGACTCGGGCCGTCAAGCAGGTCATGGGTGATGCGGCGAAGCACGTGGCGGTCAGTTCGACCAAGTCAATGATTGGCCACCTGCTGGGCGCGGCCGGTGCGGTCGAGGCCGTGTTCAGTGTGCTGGCGATTCGCGACCAGATTGCACCGCCGACCATCAACCTGGACAACCCACAAGAGGGTTGTGATCTCGATTATGTGCCGCATACCGCAAGGGAGATGAAAATCGATGTCGTCCTGTCGAACTCGTTCGGCTTCGGTGGCACCAATGGCTCGTTGATCTTTACCCGGTTGTGATACCTGAGGTCGAGCCATGTTGAGTGGTGACGCCCCGCTGCCAGTGGATGATCGCGGGGTGGCCTACGGCGATGGGCTGTTCGAGACGGTGTTGGTGCGCGATGGCCGGCCCTGCCTGTGGGATTACCACATGGCACGTTTGCAGGCCGGTTGTCGACGGCTGGGAATCCCCATGCCGGAGCGCGACGTTCTCGATCGTTTGCCCGCTCAGGCAGGCGTGGGGCTTCTTGTGCTCAAGCTGATCCTGACGCGGGGCTCCGGTGGCCGGGGCTACCTCCCTCCCGAGGCCCCTGAGCCTCACCTGCGTTGGCAATGCCTGCCATTCACGGCCAATGAGCGGAACTGGCGAGAAGGTGTGCGGATTCGCCACTGCGTATTGCGCTTGGCGATCCAGCCCGCTCTGGCTGGCCTGAAGCACTTGAACCGACTGGAAAACGTGCTGGCACGCCGCGAGTGGTCAGATCCAGGAACGGCGGAAGGGCTATTGTGTGATCAAGGAGGCCGCATGGTCGAGGCGACCTGCATGAATGTCTTCTGGCGTCGCCGCGGTGTGCTGGAAACGCCAGGTCTCGATCGTTGCGGAGTGGCCGGCACGTTACGCCAAGCGCTGCTCGAACGGTTGGCGATCACCGAAGTCGAAGCCGATCCCCGGATTCTTGGCGAAGCGGAGGCGCTGTGGCTGGGTAATTCGGTGCAAGGCGTCTGGCCCGTGATCCGGCTCGACGACACCGAAGGGCATCCTTTGGTCGAATGGCAGCTGACCGATATCCATCGCGAATTCCAGAATGTGGCTCAACCTTTGCTGGGCTACCCGGCTCTTCCCCTGACAGGAACGTCCTGAGGCGATCGAGGAAACGAGATGCGTGCGGTGAAAGTGTTACTGGTGTTGGCCGTGCTGACGGCGATTGCGGGCTTCGGGGCATATCGTTACTGGCAGAGTCGCCTGGAAGCGCCGATTGCCGTGGACGAGCCAACCCTCTACGAGGTACCACGTGGCGCTGGTTATAATCTGGTGGTGGCGGATCTGGCGGCTCGTGGGATCATCGATGACGAGTGGGCCTTTCGGCTGCTGACGCGCCTCGAGCCCGAGGCGGTACCGCAATTGCGGCTCGGAGAGTACATGCTCGAGCCAGGCATGAGTGGCCGCGAACTGATTGCTTTGCTGGGTAGCGACGATGTGGTCACCTATCCGTTGACCATTCCCGAAGGCTGGACTTTCCGCCAGATGCGTGAACTGCTTGCGAGCGCTCCCAAGCTCGAGCAGCTCACGGCGGAGATGAGCGATGAAGCGATCATGGCCGAACTGGGACGGGAAAGCGAACATCCAGAAGGGTGGTTCTTTCCCGATACCTACCGTTACCACAAGGGCATGAGCGACCTGGATATCTTGCGCCAGTCTCACAAGCGTATGGAAAGTCAGCTCGAGGAAGTGTGGGCGGAACGCGCCGATGACCTGCCCATCGACACTCCTTATGAGGCACTGATCATGGCCTCGCTGATCGAGCGTGAAACCGGGGCCCCTGGGGAGCGGCGCGAGATCGCCGGAGTCTTCAAGCGGCGCATGGAGTCCGGGATGCGCCTGCAGACCGATCCCACAGTGATCTACGGCATGGGAGAGCGCTACAATGGCCGGATCACCCGCGCCGACCTTCAAGAGGCGACGCCATACAACACCTATGTCATCGATGGCATGCCACCGACACCGATCGCTTTGCCAGGCCGGGCATCGTTGGAGGCCGCAGTGAATCCCCAGCCCGGAAATACCCTGTACTTCGTCGCCAAAGGCGATGGTACCCACCATTTTTCCCGCAGCCTGCGGGAGCACAATGCGGCGATCAGGCGCTATATCATCAATCGCTGAGCAGGTCACGGCAGTCGTCACATGGCAACGCCCAGGAGCCACATGAACAGGCGCGGACGATTTATCACCCTGGAAGGGGGCGAAGGAGTCGGCAAGAGCACCAACCTCGACTGGGTTTGCTCTTGGTTGGATGAGCGCGGCATCGAGGTGGTGCGGACCCGTGAGCCTGGGGGCACGCCGCGCGCGGAAGCCATTCGTGAGTTGCTGCTCGATCCTTCCTCTCAGGAGCCACTGGATGACGATGCCGAGTTGTTGCTGGTGTTCGCCGCACGTGCCCAGCATCTGGCCCAAGTCATTCGTCCGGCGCTGGCGCGTGGTGCTTGGGTGGTCTGCGACCGTTTCACCGACGCCACCTTCGCCTACCAAGGGGGGGGGCGTGGGCTCGACATGCAGCGTATCGCGACGTTGGAGGCCTTGGTGCAGCGTGGCCTGACACCGGACCTGACCCTGTTGCTGGACATGTCGATTGAGGCCGCCCAGGAGCGGGTCGATCAGCGTTTGGGACAGCAGGGAGGGCAGCGCGATCGCTTTGAACGCGAGCGCCAGGCTTTCTTCCAGGCGGTACGGGATGCCTATCTGGCGCGCGCCGCCGCCGAACCGGCGCGCATAGCGGTCATTGACGCCTCGCATTCGCTGCCGGCAGTGCAGGCAGAGCTGGCTGAACACCTCGAACGGCAGGTGGCGCTATGGCGGTAGGTCCAGCAACGGAGAGTCTGCCATACCCGTGGCAGCAAGAACTGTGGCGCAAGCTGGTTGCCTTGCAAGCCAGCGGCCGCATGCCCCATGCCTTGCTGCTGTCGGGGCCTCAAGGACTCGGCAAGCAAGCGCTGGCCGAAGCCTTGGTGAGACGCACACTGTGTCATGCTCCCGGCGAGACCGCCTGTGGGCGTTGCCATAGCTGTGCGATGCTGGCTTCCGGCTATCATCCGGACCTGATGCGCATCAGTCCTGCCGAAAAGAGTCGTCAGATCCGTATCGACCCCATTCGCGAGGTGAACGGCTTCGTCGCCCAGACGGCCCAGCAGGGAGGTTATCGGGTGATCGTGCTGCAGCCTGCCGAAGCCATGAACGTGGCCGCCTCCAATGCCTTGCTGAAGAGCCTCGAAGAGCCCGGCGGCCGCACGTTGTTCGTGCTGCTCGCCGACACTCCTTCGCGGATGTTGCCGACCATCCGCTCGCGCTGCCAGCACTGGAGCCTGGCGATACCGGCGGCACAGGAATGCTTGCCGTGGTTGTCGCAGGCCTTGGGAGACGGCCAGGACGCCTCGTTCTGGCTGAACATGGCCAGCGGACGCCCCTTGCTGGCGCTCGAGTTGGCTACACCCGAGGCGCGTGGGTTGCGGCAGGAGCTTCACGAGCTGTTCGATGCCCTGGTGCGTGGTGCCGAGCCGGTCGCCGAGGCTTCACGGCTAGCCAGACATCCAGTGGAAAGCGTGTTGTGGTACGGTATCGCTTGGCTGGAGGACCTGATTCGTCTGGGACTATCAGGCGATAGCTGCGGGGTACGCGATCCCGACTTGCTGCCCCTATATCGCCAGGCGGTCAAGAATGGCCGGGTGCGCGATTGGTTTCGCTTACTCGATTATGCCCGTGAGCAGCGTCGCTTGCTGGCGATAGGAGGCAACCCCAATTCGCAGTTGGTACTGGAAGCTTGGCTGGTGCGCTGGTCGGCGTTGTTACGCTCATGAGCGACCCCAAGGGGCGCGTCCTTTATCCGGAGGCTTCGCATGGCGGGACAGGAAACGCTGTCATTGACCATCCAGGATGCTGCGGCCCTGTTGTCGGCCTATATGCCATGGCTGGAACGTGGTGGGATTTTCCTGCCCACCAAGGAGCACTACCCGCTGGGTCAAGACGTTTTCCTGCTGTTGACTTTGCCCGGTGAGAACGAACGACTGCCGGTGACCGGTCAGGTGGTCTGGGTATCGCCGCCAGGTGTGTCTGGGCGCCGGATACCGGGGATCGGCATTCAATTCCGCGCCGAGGACCAGGCCGTGCGTGATCGCATCGAGACGCACTTGGCCGGCCATCTCGACAAAGGCGCATCGACATATACGCTGTAAGGTTTTGCCATGTTCATCGACTCGCACTGTCATCTCGATCGACTCGACCTGAGCGCCTATGAGGGCGATCTCGGGGCCGCGCTGGAGGCAGCGCGGGTACGTGGTGTGCGCCAGTTCCTGGCCATTGCCGTGACCTTGGAGGATGTTCCGGGGTTGGCGGCCTTGTCACGCATCCATCAGGACGTTGTGATTTCCGCTGGTGTGCATCCGCTGCATGACGTGGCAGAAGAGCCCTCGGTCGACGACATCAAGGAATGCGCAGAGGCTCACCAGGCCGTGGCCATCGGCGAGACCGGACTCGATTACCACTACGATAGCGTGCCGCGCGAGCGGCAGCGCGAGCGGCAGCGCGAGCGGTTCACTCGCCATCTGATCGCCGCCAGCGATCTCGAATTGCCGGTGGTCATCCATACCCGCGAGGCGAAGGACGATACCCTGGCACTGATTCGCGAGCATACTGACCCGGCGGTAGGAGGTGTGTTGCACTGTTTCACCGAGGACCTGGACATGGCGCGTGAAGCGGTGCGCCATGGCTTCTATATCTCTCTGTCCGGTATCGTGACGTTCCGCAATGCCGGTTCGCTGCGCGAGCTGGCGCGTCGCCTTCCCCTCGATCGTCTGTTGATCGAGACCGACAGTCCCTATTTGGCGCCAGTACCTCACCGCGGCAAACCCAACGAACCGCAATGGGTGGTCGAGGTCGCCGAGTGCATCGCCCGGGAACGCGGAATCAGTGTCGATGAGGTCGCCATGCAGACCACGGTGAATTTCCATCGACTATTTCGCGCCGCAGCCCCCCAGGTGAGTGACGAGATGAAAGCATCGTTGGCCCAGGCCGGTCTAAGCTGATTCTTGTCTGGCATCGCCACGGAGGTCGACTCATGTCCCTGGAACCCTTGCTGGCTCATATCGATCCCGAAGGCGACATTGCGCCTGTGGATCGCTGGGATCCGCCGCTCAGCGGTGAGATGGATCTGGTGATCGCCGCGGACGGGCGTTGGATCCATGAAGGAGTGGTCTTTACGCGACCAAGACTGATACGGCTGCTGTCCACGATTCTCCGGCGCGATGCCGATGGCGACTACTACCTGGTCTCTCCGCAAGAGAAGTGGCGCATTCATGTCGAAGACCGGCCCTTCCTTGTGGTCGATGCCGAACAGCAGAACACCAATTGGACGTTGACCACCAATGTTGGTGACCGGGTCATGCTGGACGCTTCGCACTCATTCTCTCTCAGCAAAACACCAAGTGGCGTAGTGGTGCCTGAAGTCCCGGTGCGTTTCGGGCTCTCTGCTCGCCTCAATCGCAATGTCTATTACCACCTGGTGGAACGAGCCGAGTCCCGCGAACAGGACGGAGACGTCGAACTGGGGCTGCTGAGTGGCGAACACTGGCATCCCTTGGGGCGGCTAGGCGTGGACGCCTCGTGAGATTGACCGAGCAGCAACGTGCCGTAGTGACCCATGCCTCGGGCCATGCTCGAGTTGCCGCGGTTGCCGGTGCCGGCAAGACCACCACCATGGTGGCGCGTGTCCTGCATCTGCTAGCGAACGGGGTGGCACCGAACCGTATTCTGGTCCTGATGTTCAACCGTGCCGCCCGCGAGGACTTTACCGCCAAGCTGTCACGCCTGGCACCGACCGGGCAACGGCTGCCCGACGTGCGTACCTTCCATTCGATCGGCCACCGCCTGACCCAATCCTTGACTCGTTGGGGTGCCCTGGCACCGCGCCAGCTGCTGTCGCATGAATGGCAACGCGAACGTCTACTGCGTCAAGCGACGCTGCTGGCGCTACAAGGCGACGACGCGGCCCTGGAAACGGCGCTCGAAGTCGAACGGCTCGATGCATTGGGGCATTTCTGCGAACTGGTCAAGGCTGAGATGGTGGCGCCCGATGAACTCTATGGACGCCTGGATTTTGGTTCCGACACCGAGCATTTCGTTGCTGCCTTCGATCGCTTCGAGACCTTGCTCGAAGATCACGCCCTGATGACCTATGCCGACCTGCTCTATCGGCCCTTGCGGGCATTGGAAGCCGATGCCCGGCTGCGGGAGCGGGTCCAGGGATTTCTCGACCATGTGATCATCGACGAGTATCAGGACATCAATCTTGCTCAGCAACGGCTGCTGGCGCTGTTAGCCGGTCGCCAGGCCGCGGTGATGGCAGTGGGCGACGCCAACCAGTGCATCTATGAATGGCGTGGAGCGCGACCCGATACCATGCTCGAGAATTTCACCGCGACCTTCGGTGCGGCTCGCGACTATCCATTGTCGATGACCTTTCGCCACGGCCATGCCTTGGCCCTGGCGGCCAATCATGCAATCGCCGCCAATCGCCGTCGCCCCGATCAGTTGTGTCTGGCCGCGCCGGACAATCCCGATACCCGGATCGAAGTGGGACAGGGCGGCGCGCGGCTGGTCGAGGCCCTTGGGCAGTGGTGCGCCTCGGGCCGTTCACTGAATGAAGCCTGTATTCTGGTGCGAAGTTGGGCGCTGTCGGTGTCGGTACAGTTGCAACTGTTGCGGGCCGGTATCCCCTTTCGGCTCGCCCGCGAGGACCGCTTCGTTTTTCGCTTGCCGCTGGTGCAAGCCCTGGCCGGTTACCTCGAATTGGCCCGACACGCTGACCTGCTGCGCGAACCACGACATCTTTTGATGCTGTTGGCACAGCCGACTCCCTTCGTGGCTCGCGATCGACTCGTTCACCTGGCCCAGCGACTGGCCGACAGTCAGCGCTGGCCGGAGCGACATGATCCGTTGTTGGCAGGCCTCAAGCCGATTCAGCGACGCAATCTCAAGCGCCGCTGGGAACTGCTGTGCGAGCTGCCGCGGTTGGCCAACTGGCCGCCGGCCAAACTGCTCGAGCACGTGGTGGAGCGTCTCGATGCCGAAAAGATCCTCAAGCGGGCCGCGGCGCGTCGCGAGAAGGGTGAGGAAGATGTGCGTCTGCTCGATGTATTGATCGAACAGGCCGGTGAACTGGCTGGCGACCCGGAGGCCTTTATCGCGATGCTTGGCAACCCGGTGGAAAATCGTGACGATGGAGTGCTGATCACCACCGTGCATGGCGCCAAGGGGCTGGAGTGGCCCTGGGTGGCCCTCTGGGGTACCAATGAAGAAGATTTTCCCCACTACACTCGCGATACGCCGCTGGATGCGGATAGGCTTGAAGAGGAGCGTCGGCTGTTCTACGTGGCGATTACTCGGGCCCGGGAGCGGTTATGGATTCTGCATGACACGGGAGAGCATCGTCCTAGCCGCTTCATGGCTGAAATGGCGTGGCAGGATTGCCAGATGGTAGCCGAAGCTCTAGACATGCCGCCGGAAACCCCGCTCGAGGTTGCCTCGCCACGACTGGTCGAGCGTTATCTCGCCGCCTTGGGGCAATCCTTACCCGTTCAGGCCGTACGACTGACCGACGGGGTCGCCAGTGCGACCGCTCCGTATGTGGCGGACGAGATATGCTTCGATGTCGGGCAACGTGTGCGCCATGCAGTGTTTGGCGAGGGCGAGATACAAGTCGTCGAGGGAGACCCGGACAATCCGGTGATCGAGGTACGCTTCGCCCACGCGGGCAAGAGACGACTGATCGCCCGGCGGGCCCCTTTGGCGATACTTGAAGGAGAGCAAGCATGAGTGACAGTCTGATCACTGCACCCGAACTGCAAGCCTGGCTGATAACGGCAACTCCGATAACGATACTAGACTGCCGGGCTCGATTGGGGGACCTCTCGGCTGGGGAAAGCTTGTGGCGTGACGGCCACATCCCCGGCAGTCGGCACCTCGACCTTGATCGCGACCTGGCTGCGGCACCGGGTGAGGGTGGTCGCCATCCGCTGCCGAGCCAAGCAGCCTTTACCGCCACTCTTCAGCGTCTGGGTATCACACCCCAGATGCCGGTTGTGGTCTACGACGACATGGGAGGGCAATTGGCGGCAGCCCGCGCCTGGTGGATGCTGCACTGCTGGGCAAGGCATCCACAGGTGCGCGTGCTCGACGGCGGGCTGCCGGCGTGGCAAGCGCTTGGCGAGCGGCTCGAGACCGGCGAGGAGGAAAAACGCCTGCCCAGCACCTGGCAACCGGATTACGACGAGGCGGCCGTGACCGACGCGGAGGAGGTCGCCGTCACTTCCGCTCTCAAGCTCGATGCTCGTGCCTGGCCTCGCTTTCGCGGCGAGAGCGAGCCGATCGACCCCGTTGCAGGACATATTCCCGGAGCACAGTGTCGACCCAGTGCCGATAACCTGAGAACAGATGGCCGTTTCAAGGCTGCCACCGTGCTCGATGCCGAGCTTCCCGCCGCTCCTGAGGTGATTGCTTATTGCGGTTCCGGCGTTACCGCCTGCCACAATGTCTTGGCCTATGCCGTTGCTGGCCGCCCCTTGCCCCGTCTTTATGCCGGTTCCTGGAGTCATTGGATTCGCGACCCGGGACGACCGGTTGCCATCGGCAATTGACAAGCGTCGGCTTTCCAGTGGCTATTGCGAATGCGAGGCGGACAGTATCCAGTCCCTGACGTTACCCTACTAGCTGCCTGTCAGGGCGTGTCATGACACCTGCTTCATCGCATTCGGTAGTACGGAGACAAAGGAAGGGGTCTTTCATGAAGCACTTTGCAGTGATTGGCGCGGCCGGCTATATCGCACCTCGCCACATGCAGGCCATCAAGGACACCGGCAATACCCTGGTGGCGGCCTACGACATCAACGATTCGGTAGGGATCATCGACTCCATTTCGACCGACTGCGCCTTCTTCACCGAGTTCGAGCGCTTTCTCGAGCATATCTGGCGACTCAAGCGGAGGGGTGATCAAGTACTGGACTACATGGTGGTCTGCTCTCCCAATCACCTGCACAGCGCCCACATCGTCGCCGGCCTCCAGTTGGGCTGTGATGTGATTTGCGAGAAGCCGCTGGTGCCCACCGTCGAGCAACTCGACGAACTGCGTCTCGTCGAAGCGGAAAGCGAGCGGCACATTTACACCATCATGCAGCTGCGTCACCACCCGGCCATCCATGAACTGCGCGACAAGGTGATGGCCGAACGGCGCGATACCAAGTACGAGGTGGAGCTGACCTATATCACCTCCCGCGGGCCTTGGTACCAGGCCAGCTGGAAGGGTGACCCGCGCAAGTCGTTCGGCGTGGAAGCCGACATCGGTGTGCACTTCTTCGACATGCTGCATCTGATCTTCGGTGAACTGCAGCGCAACGTCGTGCACTATGGCGACGATCACAAGGTGGCTGGCTTCCTGGAGTACGAGAAGGCCAGGGTACGCTGGTTCCTTTCCATCGATGCCCAGGACCTCCCGGAGTCGGTACGTGGCCAGCAGCCAACCTTCCGTTCTCTCACCTGTGACGGCGAGGAGTTCGAGTTCTCCGGTGGCTTCACCGACCTGCACGTCGTCAGCTATCGCGAGATCCTGGCCGGCCGTGGCTTCGGCATCGACGCGGTGCGCCACAGCCTGGAAACCGTTCAGGCTGTGCGTCTCGCGCAGCGGGAGGCGCCCCAGGAGGGTGAGGCCCACCCCCGGCTGCTGGCATTGGGCTTGGCTTCGACCCCGTGAAGGAGACACTGTGATGAACTTCATTGATCTGGCCGCCCAGCAGGCGCGCATCAGACCGCTTCTGGATGCCGCCATGCAGCGGGTTCTGGCCCACGGCCACTACGTGCTTGGCCCCGAGGTGGAGGAGCTGGAGCAGCGTCTGGCCGCCTACGTCGGCGTCGCGCACTGCATCAGCTGTGCCAACGGCACCGACGCCCTGCAGATTGCTCAGATGGCATTGGGTATCGGTCCGGGAGATGAGGTCATCGTGCCTGGTTTCACCTTCATCGCCAGTGCCGAGAGCGTGGCATTGGTCGGCGCCAAGCCGGTCTATGTCGACATTGATCCTGACTGCTATCTGCTGGACCCGTCCCAATTGGAAGCGGCGATCACATCGCGTACTCGTGCCATCATGGCGGTGTCGTTGTTCGGACAGTGTGCCGATTTCACGGCGATTGAAGCGGTCGCCGCACGCCATGGCCTGACGGTGATCGAGGATGCCGCCCAGAGCTTTGGCGCGACCCAGCATGGGCGCCGCTCGGGAGGCATCAGCCGGGTTGCCTGTACCAGCTTCTTTCCCAGCAAGCCGCTGGGTGCCTATGGTGACGGCGGGGCGTTGTTCACCGATGATGCCGACCTGGCAGTCACGATGCGCCGGATCGCCCGGCACGGCGAGTCACGCCGCTACCGTCATGAATGCCTCGGACTGAATAGCCGGTTGGACACGCTGCAGGCCGCCATTCTGCTGGCCAAGCTGGAAATTTTCGATGAGGAGCTGGCGTTGCGCCAACAGGTGGCGGCGCGTTACGACCGCCTGCTGCATGAGGGGGGCATCACCACGACGCCCCGGATCATCGACCACAACACCAGTGTCTTCGCCCAATACAGCATTCGGGTGCCACAGCGCGATCGCGTGCAGCAGGCCCTGAGCCAGGCCGGGATTCCCTCGGCCGTTCACTACCCGTTGCCGTTGCATCGCCAACCTGCCGTGGCCAATGCCGAGTGCCAACTGCCCGTGGCCGAGGCGGTCTGCGAGCAGATTCTCAGCCTGCCGATGTACCCCTATCTCGCGCCGGAGCAGCAGGAACGGGTGGTGGCGGCGCTGCAGCAGGCGCTATCCAAGCCGGAAGCTTGAAGAGCGGCGCTGCGCGCCTGGAAGTCATAAGCTAGAAGAGCGGCGCTCCGCGCCTGGAAGCTTGAAGAAAAACCCTTGAAGCTAGCTTCTGGTGGCAAGATGCTGCCTTCCAGCTTCCAGCTTCCAGCTTCCAGCTTCCAGCTTCCAGCTTCCAGCTTCCAGCTTCCAGCTTCCAGCTTCCAGCTTCCAGCTTCCAGTTACATGTTGGGATAGTTCGGTCCGCCACCGCCCTCCGGTGCCACCCAGGTGATGTTCTGGGCCGGATCCTTGATGTCGCAGGTCTTGCAGTGGATGCAGTTCTGGAAGTTGATCTGGAAACGCGGCTTGCCATCCTCGTCCTCGACCACCTCGTAGACGCCCACCGGGCAATAGCGCTGTGCCGGCTCGTCGTATTCAGGCAGGTTATCGCGGATCGGCAGCTCGGGGTCCGTGAGCTTGAGATGGCAGGGCTGATCCTCCTCGTGGTTGGTGTTGGACAGGAACACCGAAGAGGGCTTGTCGAACGACAGCTTGCCATCCGGCTTGGGGTAGTCGATCTTCTGGCATTCGGCGGCCGGCATCAGGGCGGCATGATCCGGCGTGGTGTCATGCAGGGTGGGCAACTTGCCGCCCAGCAGTTGATCGAGGAAGTTGTAGGCGCCGCCGAGCACGGTGCCGTATTTGTGGATTGCCGGGCCGAAACTGCGACTCTCGTCGAGCTCCCGGTAGGCCCAGCTCTGCTCCCACTTGGTGGTGAACGCGGTAAGTTCGTTACCGCCCTCGTCGCCTTGGGCGATGGCCTCGAAGACGCTTTCGGCGGCCACCATGCCGGACTTCATGGCGGTGTGCAGGCCCTTGATCTTGGCGAAGTTCAGGGTGCCGGCATCGCAGCCGATCAGCAGGCCCCCTGGGAAGGTCATCCTGGGCAGACAGTTCAGCCCGCCCTTGGTGATGGCCCGGGCGCCGTAGGCCACGCGCGAACCGCCCTCCAGATACTGCTTAAGCAAAGGATGATGCTTCATGCGCTGGAATTCGTCGAACGGCGACAACCAGGGGTTCTGGTAGGAGAGGTCGACGATCAGGCCGACCACCACTTGTTGGTTGTCGGCGTGGTAGAGGAACCAGCCGCCGTGGGCGTTGCCTTGCAACGGCCAGCCGGCACCGTGCAGCACCAGGCCCGGCTCGTGTTTGTCGGCCGGCACGTCCCACAACTCCTTGAGACCGATGCCGTAGTGCTGCGGGTCGCGGCCCTCGTCAAGCTGGAACTCGCTGATCAGCCGCTTGCCGAGGTGGCCGCGGGCGCCTTCGGCGAACAGGGTGTACTTGGCGCGCAGCTCCATGCCCGGCATATGGCCGTCCTTGGGCTGGCCGTCGGCACCGACGCCCATGTCGCCGGTGATGATGCCCCTGACGGTACCGTCTTCCCCGAACAGCACCTCTTGGGCGGCGAAGCCGGGGAAGATCTCCACGCCGAGTTCCTCGGCCTGTTCGGCCAGCCAGCGGCACAGGTTGCCGGCACTGATCACGTAGCGGTTTCGTTCGCCGCCAATGTTGTGCATCGGTTTGGGAACCAGGGCATTGGGCAGCTTCTGGGCTTTCTCGGCATTTCTGAGCAGGTAGAGTTCGTCGCGGACCACCGGCGTGGCGAGAGGGGCGCCACGTTCTTCCCAGTCGGGGAACAGCTCGTCAACCGCCCGCGGGTCCAGGATCGCACCGGAGAGGATGTGGGCGCCGACCTCGGAGCCCTTCTCGACCACGCACACCGTCAACTCGCGCTCGGCGTCCTGAGCCTGCTGCATCAGGCGGCAGGCCGCCGCCAGGCCGGCCGGGCCGGCACCGACGATGACCACGTCGAAATCCATGAATTCGCGTTCTACCTGTTCCACATCTTGTCTCCTTCATCTTCGACACCTGGTGCCGTGGATGCCTCTCGTGCCAGTCGGATATACAATTGTGCGCCATTCAGGGCAGGCTTGATACCCGAGGGGGTATCGCATCGACTAAATCAAACGGTCGTTTGCTTCTGGATTCTGCTCATGGTATGCATAATAGGAACAATAGGATACCCCTACCAAGGGCGATCATGGCACCCGGAAGTATCGATGGGTGACCATGTGCGTTGGATAGGCATATCGGAAGGTTCGAGGATTGTCGCCGCTCGGGCGCTGTGGCAGATTAACGCCTGTCTTGAAAGCCTAAGCCTATCAAACGCTTGGATGATTTTGCGATAAGGGCATGTTTGCTTGTTCTAAGCCCAACCGAACGGTTCCCGACAAGAACCTAGCGAGGACACCATGAAAGTACTGGTCGCGGTCAAACGCGTCATCGACTACAACGTCAAGATCCGGGTCAAGCCGGACAATAGCGACGTCGACCTTACCAACGTCAAGATGGCCATGAACCCGTTCTGCGAGATCGCCGTGGAAGAGGCGGTACGTCTCAAGGAACGCGGCGTGGCCAGCGAGGTGGTCGCGGTCACCGTCGGCCCCAAGGCCGCCCAGGAGCAGTTGCGCACGGCGCTGGCGCTGGGCGCCGATCGTGCCATCCATGTCGAGACCGATGAGAAGGTCGAGTCGCTGGCCGTGGCCAAGCTGCTGCAGAAGGTCGTCGACGAGGAGCAGCCGCAACTGGTGATCCTCGGCAAGCAGGCCATCGACACCGACAACAACCAGACCGGCCAGATGCTCGCCGCGCTGACCGGGCTGCCCCAGGGCACCTTCGCTTCCGAGGTGAAGGTGGAAGGCGACAAGCTGCGGGTCACCCGCGAGATCGACGGCGGCTTGCAGACCGTCGAACTGAGCCTGCCGGCCATCGTCACCACCGACCTGCGCCTCAACGAGCCGCGCTACGCCAAGCTGCCCGACATCATGAAGGCCAAGAAGAAGCCACTGGCAACCAAGACGCCGGCGGAACTGGGCGTCGAGGTGGCCTCCAAGGTCACGCTGCTCAAGGTCGAGCCGCCGGCCGAACGCCAAGGGGGCATCAAGGTGGGCTCCGTCGATGAGCTCGTCGACAAACTCAAGAACGAAGCCAAGGTGATTTCATGAGCATTCTGGTCCTTGCCGAACATCACGACGGGCAGCTCAGTCCCGCCACCGCCCATGTCGTGGCCGCGGCGCAACAGATCGGTGGCGACATCGACGTGCTGGTTGCGGGAGAGAATGTCGCGGCCGTGGCCGAGGCCGCCACCAAGCTCGACGGCATCACCCGCGTGCGGGTGGCCGACAACGCCGTCTACGCCCACCAGCTCGCCGAGCCGTTGGGCGCGCTGCTGGCCGCGCTGGCCGATGACTACAGCCATGTGCTAGCCCCCGCCTCCACCACCGGCAAGAACGTGCTGCCGCGGCTGGCCGCGTTGAAGGGCGTCAGCCAGCTCTCCGACGTCATCGGCGTCGAGAGCGTCGACACCTTCCGGCGCCCGATCTACGCCGGCAACGCCATCGCCACGGTGCAGAGCGCCGATCCCCTCAAGGTGATCACCGTGCGCACCTCGGCCTTCGAGGCGGTGGCGGAAGGCAATAGTGCGCCCATCGAGGCCGTCGACACGGTGGTCGACAACGCCCTGTCAGCGTTCGTCGGCGAGGAGCTGGCGCAGAGCGAGCGGCCCGAGCTGGGCGCGGCGCGGGTGGTGATCTCCGGCGGGCGCGGCATGGGCAGCGGCGAGAACTTCCAGCTGCTCGAGGGCATCGCCGACAAGCTGGGCGCGGCGATCGGCGCCTCGCGGGCGGCGGTTGACGCCGGCTTCGTGCCCAACGACATGCAGGTCGGCCAGACCGGCAAGATCGTCGCGCCGGAGCTGTACATCGCGGTGGGCATCTCAGGCGCCATCCAGCACCTGGCGGGGATGAAGGACTCCAAGGTGATCGTCGCCATCAACAAGGACGAGGAGGCGCCGATCTTCCAGGTCGCGGACTATGGCCTCGTCGCGGATCTATTTGAGGCGCTGCCTGAGCTCGAACAGAAGCTGTAGGCTCCACTTTTCGATCGTAACGAATCATTGCCGGCCCTTGAGAGAGGGCCGGTTTTTTGTGCTTCGAAGGTTGGCATTATTGATAATTATTATTATTTGGGATAGCGTGCAACTCCTATCGCTTACCCCATCCTGGAGAAGAAGAGGTGCAAGACAAGCTGACCATTCCGCGCTGGGGCCTGGCTATCGCGTTGTGCTGTCTGGCGCCGATAGCGATGGCAGACGACGAACTGCTGGATGAATCGCAGCGCGCCCAGAAGGCCCAGGCGGAGCTTCAAGCGCGTATCGATGCGGCGGACGAAGCGACCCGTCAACGCCTTGAAGAGCTGCGAGAGGCACGGCAAGAAACTCGACGTCTCGATGCCTACAACGACGAATTGGAACCCCTGGTCGAGCGTCAGGCAGAGACCATCGCCACGCGGGAGCGGGCCCTGGATACCCTTGCCGAGACTCGTGATGTCCTGCCCGTGGTAATGCGTGAACTGGTCGAACGGCTTGAGCGATTCGTCGAGAGCGATTTGCCCTTCCTGCGTGACGAGCGCCTGGCGCGAGTCGCGGACCTGGAAACGATGCTCAGCGACAGTGAGCTGAGCCAGGCTGACAAGCTCGACCGGATTCTCTTGGCCTGGAGAACCGAGTTGGACTATGGACGTGAAATGGATGCCTGGAGTGGCCGGCTCGAAGGGGAAGTTCCCCTGGAAGTCGACTTCCTGCGCATCGGGCGGGTCGGGCTCTACTATCTGACCCCCGACGGTCGCCATGGTGGAGTCTGGAAGGTGGCGTACGGCGAATGGCGCCCTCTCGACGGCGAGGCATTGAGTGAGCTGCGCAAGGGGCTGCGAATCGCGCGCGATCAGCGTGCCCCGGAGTTGCTGTCCTTGCCGGTCTCGCAAGTCGTGGAAGTGGTCGAAGAACAAGGCGAGGAGGCCTCATGAACAGCCGTATCGTGACGGTGGCGCGTTACTTGGCGCTGGGGATGTTACTGTGCTGGCCGTTCGCCGGAGTGCAAGCCCAATCATCCGATGCCCCCGTGGAAACCCTACGCGCCGAGCGCCAGGCCGCCGAAGCCCGGGATAGAGCGCGCCTGGCCGAACTGGTCGATGATCGTGAAGCGTTGGAGGAAGCGCTGGAAACGGCTACCGCCGAGCGGGATGCCGCCCGCGAACGCCGTGAGACGCTCGAGGCTCGCCAGCAGCAACAGCGCGAACGGCTTCAAGAGCTGAACGAACGGCGCCGTGAGCAAGGTGGGGATCTCGATGGCGTACTGGCAGTGGTGTCGCGGCATAGCGGCGAATTGCGCGACGAACTGTCGGATAGCTGGTTGACCGTCGGTAGGGCGACATTGCCCGAGCGACTCGACGAGCAGGCCGTCCTCGAGGGCGAGCATGTGGAGTCGCTGGCCGATCGATTGATGACCCTGACCGCCGAGAGCGGTCGCGCCATTCGGTTCACTGCGCCGGTAGCCGATCATTCCGGACGTATCGCGCCACGCGAGGTGATTCGCCTGGGCGACTTCCTGGCCTTCGGCGAAAGCGATCTGTTGCATCGCAGCGGTGAAGGCGAGGCGCAACGGCTGGCCGTGGCTGAGCGCACGCCGCATGACGTCGCCTCACGGCTCGAGGCTTTCCAGCAGGGAACGGGCGATGAGGTGAGTTTCGATCCGACGCACGGCCAGGTGATCGACGCCCTGGCCCAGCAGCCGAGCCTGGCCGAGCGCTTCCATCAGGGCGGCGCAGTGGGTTACGTGGTGGTGACGCTGGGGGTGATCGGCCTGCTGGTGGCGCTGGGTCAGTATGGCTACCTACTGCGCGTGAGCATGATGCTGCGGCGTCAGATTCGCGATCTCGATATCCTGCGTGACGACAACCCGTTGGGAAGGGTGCTGGCCCGCTTCCAGGCCTTGGGCAGCGATCACGCTCCCGAAGCGCTGGAGGCGCGTCTCGATGAGGCTCTACTGGCCGAACAGCCGCGCCTCGAGCGTGGCCAGCCACTGGTCAAGTTGCTGGCGGCCGTGGCACCCCTGCTCGGCCTGCTGGGTACCGTGACTGGCATGATAGTGACCTTCCAGTCTATCACGGTATTCGGCACCGGCGATCCCCAGTTGATGGCGGGGGGGATCAGTCAAGCCCTGGTGACCACCGTGCTTGGGCTGATCACGGCCGTACCGCTGCTGTTTGCTCACACGGCATTGGCCAGCCGCAGCCGTCACTTGGTGGGGGTGGTGGAAGGGCGTGCCAGCGCGGCGCTGGCCGAACATCTGGAAGCCCAGCGCAAGACGTCGGAGCAGCGTGTCCATGATTCCGCTCTGGCTTGATCCCCTGGCTCGGCTGGTCGATGCCGGTGGGGTCGTGCTGGTGGTGATCGGCGTGGTGGCCGCAGTGTTGTTTGCCATGGCGCTCGAGCGTTGGTGGTACTTCCGTTTCACTCACCGTCGCGCCAGGCGTGCCCTGATCCGACGCTGGGTTGCACGGCGCGATCACACAAGCTGGAGTGCGCTGACCCTGCGCGAAGTCTGGACCCAGGCGCTCCTGGCACGGCTGCGTCGCACCTTGCCCTGGTTGAAGTTGCTGGTAGGCGTCTGCCCCTTGCTGGGTTTGCTTGGCACGGTCACCGGCATGATCAGTGTCTTCGATAGCCTGGCACTCAGTGAGGTCAGCCAGGCTCGGGCAATGGCCGATGGCGTGGCGCGTGCCACCTTGCCGACGCTGGTTGGCATGGCGGTGGCGGTGGCGGGGCTGCTGTTCACCACACGACTCGAACAACTCATTCGGCGCGAGGATCAGAAATTGCATGACCGAATGGCTCGCGCCGCGGAGGAAACTCATGCGTAGACGCCGGCTGAGTGCTGATCATGGCGAGGCCCACGAAGTCAATCTGACACCGATGCTGGACGTGGTCTTCATCATGTTGATCTTCTTCATCGTCACTACCAGCTTCATCAAGGAAAGTGGCGTGGATGTCGAACGACCCGAGTCCTCGGCAGCGTCGCCGCGCCCCGATGCCCAAGTGATGGTAGCGATCACGCCCGAGAACGCGGTCTGGGTCGATGGGCGGCCGGTGGATATCCATCGGGTCGGTAGCGAGGTTGCGAGCCTGGTGAGCGGCCAGGGAGGGGTAGTCATCCAAGCTGATCGTGCCTCTACTACAGGCCTGCTGATCGAGGTCATGGACCGTATTCGTGAAGCCGGCGTCGACAATGTTGCCGTGGCGGCCCGTCGAGGAGGGCCCTGATGCGTGTTGTCGTGGCGGCGTTAGGCGGTGTCTTGCTGGCGCTGCTGCTGTTTCTTCTGTTGGCGCTGCTGGTCGCTCCTCCGGAAGAGGAGCGCGAGATCGTCGAGGTGACGATGTCGATGGCAATGACCGATGTGCCGGAATCGACGGAACAGGAAACGTCGGCTCCCGCGGAGGCGTTGCCACCACCACCGCCGCAGACGGCGTCGCCACCTCCGGCCCCGATGCCGGCACCGACCTTCGACAGTGCCATTGCCTTGCCGGAACCCGAGATGCCGGCCTTGGAGACTCCTGAGGTGGAGCTGGATACGGTTCTGCCGGAGATCAGCGAGGTGCGTCCCGAGCCGGAGCCGCAACCTCAGCCAGAGCCACAACCGGAACCGCGGCCCGAACCCAAGGCCGAACCGGTCGAGGCATCACAGCCCGCTGAGTCGCTGGCACAAGACAGCGAACCGGCGGAGGCAACGGACTCGCAGGCCGCGACATCGGCCCGCGTGGATGGAGCGCGGGTAGCCGAGGGAATCGAGTCATCGCCACGACCGACTCGACGCGTGCCGCCGGAATATCCCGCCCGAGCACAACGGCGGGGCCTGGAAGGCTACGTTGAGGTCCACTTTACGATCGGTGCCGATGGTCGTGTCGAGGCGAATTCGATCGAGATCGTGGAGGCCCGACCACGCAATGTCTTCGACCGTGCGGCGCGTCAGGCGATCGCCCGCTGGGAGTTCCCCGCGGGGCAGCCGAGACGGGCGCGTCAGCGGCTGGAATTTCAGTTGAGGTGAGCCATGAGCGATATACGACGGATTGCGCGGTGGCGTCTCGCTTGTGTGCTGGTCGGTGTCTGGGCCTGGTGTACGACCGGGTATGCGGCACCGCCCTTGTCGAGTGACATGGTGCGGGACCTGGAAACGCTTCAGCAGCGTCTTGCGGCGGGAGAGGCAGCGGGCGTCGCTGAAAAAGCCCAGGTTCAGGCGCAGAGACTCGAGGGAGGCAATGCCGCCGACCGTTGGGCACGGGCACTGTACCTGCAACTGGCGGCGACAGCGGTGGCTCAGGAAGGCCGATATGCGCAAGCGGCCGACTGGTTGCGCGACGCGCGAGGCATGGCGGATATCGATACCGAGCACCGGGCCCGCTGGTTGCGTCAGGAAGCTCGCCTGCGACTGCGTGACGGGCAGACGCAAGAGGGGAGTGAATTGCTAGGCAGGTGGTTGGCAGAGCACAGCGATGCGGAGGCGGCCGACCTGTGGTTGATGGCCCAGGCCCAAGTCGCCTTGTCGCACTGGGAGGAGGCCGTGCCATGGGTCGAACGTGCCATGCGGCATGATTCGGCTCCTAGCGAGGCGCATCTGTCGCTGGCGGCATCGGTCTATCAACGTGTGGGGCAGGACAAACAGGCGTTGCAAATATTGGATCGCCTGCTGGCACAGGCTTCCGAGGATGCCGATCAGTGGCGACGTGCAGCGGGGCTCGCCCAGCGCTTGGGAGAGCACGGCCAAGCCGCAGCCTTGTGGGAGGCTGGCTGGCGACGTGGCGCCCTGTCGGGACGCGATGATCTCCTGATGCGTATCCGCTTGCACCTTGCGGGAGGTACACCGGCACGAGCGGGTGAGATACTGCAAGCGGCGCTGGACCAGGGAGAATTGGCCGACAGCCTCGACCATCGGCGGCTGCTGGCACAGGCCTGGACGGCGGCACGTGATCGACGACGCGCTCTGCAGGCCTGGCGTGCGGTCGCCCAGAGAAGCGGCGAAAGCGAGGACTGGATGCAGCTCGGCCAGTTGGCGTATGCCTGGGGAGAGGAAAGGAAGGCGCTCGAGGCTTGGCGCTGTGCCCATGAACTAGGTGCCGAGGAGGCTGTAGCCTGGTTGGAGCGCCTCAAGGAAAGCGAAGGAGAGAACGCTGCGACACCTGGCATCCCGGACCAGGCGTCGCATCGCGGAGGTAATGATCAGAGCGATAGCTCGGTCCACACCGGGGCGTGATCCGAGGGCTTGTCCATGCCCCGCAGCTCGTAATCGATACCGGCATCACGCACTCGTTCACCGAGAGGTTCGGTAACCAGGATGTAATCGATGCGCAGCCCGCGCTTGGGATCGCGATCGAAGCCGCGGGAACGGTAGTCGAACCAACTGAAGCGGTCGTCGATCTCGGGGTGACAGAGTCGGTAGCTGTCCTTCAGTCCCCACTCCTTGATGCGCGAGAGCCACTCGCGCTCGATCGGCTGGAAGCTGGTCTTGCCCTCCCGCAGCCAACGCTTGCGGTTGGCTTCGCCGATGCCGATGTCGATATCCTCGGGCGATATGTTGAAATCCCCCATCACGACGACACGCTCGTCCGGGCGATGCAGGGCGTCCAGTAGCTGCGAGAGCTGTGAGTAGAAGTGTCGCTTGTGGGGAAACTTGGTAGGGTGGTCGACATTCTCGCCTTGTGGGAAGTAGCCGTTCCACACGGTCAAGGCCTCGCCGTCGGCCGACGGCAACCGGATGCCGATCATACGGCGTTGGGCGTCTTCGCCGTCGTCGGGGAAGCCGTAGAATACCGTTTCGGGTTCATCTCGGGTGAGAAGCGCGACACCGTAGTGGCCTTTCTGGCCATGATAATAGACCTGATAGCCGAGAGCCCTGATGGCATCCTCGGGAAACTCGCTGTTCTGGACCTTGGTTTCCTGCAGGCCGATCACCTCTGGCTGGTGAGCGTCGATCAATGCTTCGAGCTGATGCAGGCGTGAACGCAATCCGTTGATATTGAAGGATACCAGTCGCATCATTCGTCCTTGTCGTCGTTCCGGGCATTATCCGGGGAGTGAATCTCGATGGTGGGGGCCTGCTGCTGGCGTGCCAGCTTGCGGGCAGCCTGAAGCTTGCGCTGCTGAGCTTTCTTGTCGGTGAAACGGCGCGACGAGGTGACCTGATCGGGGTTCTCGTGACGCCATTTCCGGTAATCCTTGCGCTTGCCGGTGCGGATCGTCACCTTGTCGGCCAGAGACCGGGTCTTCTTCCTGCGCGTCATGGGACAAGACTCCTGAATGCGTTTGCCAGGCATTCTATCAGGGCGACGATGACCTTCGAAGCGCCGTTCGCAGCGAGCGCGCCCTCTTCGTCAATGACTGGTACAATAGTGTGCTTGAAAATGCCCGGGCGTTTGCCGTCAACGCAACACATTCACTGATATCGAGACACAATCATAGCCTATGAGCGAGTCGGAAAAGACCCAAGCACCGGCCCAGAACCGCAAGCCCAAACGTCGTCGTCGTAAACCGCGCAAGTCCCAGTCCAATTGGGATCTGCGGCAATTCCAGGTACCCGCCGTGGCGGGGAAGTGGCGTTTTCACGACTTCGATTTGCCATTGCCGCTGATGCGTGCCATTCATGCCCTGGGGTTCGAGTATTGCACGCCGATCCAGGCCGAAGCATTGAATCGGACATTGCTGGGTGGCGACGTGGTCGGCAAGGCCCAGACCGGTACCGGCAAGACGGCCGCCTTCCTGATTTCGATCCTGGCCTATTTCCTGGAGGAAAAGGCTCCCGACGGGCAGAAAACAGGAGCGCCGCGCGCCTTGATCATTGCTCCAACGCGGGAGCTGGCGCTGCAGATCGAAAAAGACGCCAAAGCGCTGGCTCGCTTTACTTCGCTGAACGTGGCCAGCGTGGTGGGGGGTATGGACTATCAGAAGCAGCGCGACAACCTGGGTAAGTCACTGGATATCCTGGTGGCCACGCCCGGGCGTCTGCTCGATTTCCACCAACGGCGGGATGTCGATCTGACCCAGGTCGAGGTACTGGTGCTCGACGAGGCCGATCGCATGCTGTCGATGGGCTTCATCCCCGACGTCAAGCGCATCATACGCCATACGCCCAAGAAGGAGGAGCGCCAGACCTTCCTGTTCTCGGCGACCTTCACCGAGGACATCCTCAATCTGGCAAGCCAATGGACTCACGAAGCCTCGCACATCGACATCGAAGTCACGGTGGACAACGCTGCCGCTATCGACCAGCGCGTCTACATGGTCGGCGACGACGACAAGCAGCGCCTGTTGATCAACCTGCTCAAGCAGGAAACCTTCGACCGGGTGATGGTGTTCGGCAATCGCCGAGACTTGGTGCGTAAACTCGACGACCTACTGCGCAAGGCCGACATCAATGTGGCGATGCTCTCCGGCGATGTGCCGCAGTCGCAACGGATCAAGACTCTGGAGCGTTTCCGCGAGGGGGATGTCCGTGTGCTGGTGGCGACCGATGTGGCCGGACGCGGCATTCATATCGATGACGTCAGCCACGTGATCAACTATACCCTGCCGGAAGATCCCGAGGATTACGTGCACCGTATCGGCCGTACCGGACGCGCCGGTGCCAAGGGCGTATCGATCAGCTTTGTCGGTGAGGAGGATGCCTTCTCGCTGCCGGAGATCGAGCGCTACATCAACGACAAGTTGCCCTGCGAGCATCCCCCAGAGGGCATGCTGTAAGGGTAGCGCCAAGCCGCGAGGATGGGAGTGCGATGCTCGACGAGGCACTCAAGGGCGAGATCCAGGCCGCCTACCGCCGGGTGCTGGAACGTCTCGAGCTGACCCCACGCTATGGTCAGCGGCTGATGATCGCCGAGATCGCGCGCACCTTGGCAAGCATCGAGGTCGATGATGCTGGCCGGCGTACCTCCGACGAACATGTGTGCGTGCTCGAGGCGGGTACCGGTACCGGCAAGACCCTGGCCTATCTGCTGGCGGCATTGCCGGTGGCCAAAGCCCATGGCAAGCGGCTGGTGGTTTCCACTGCCACGGTGGCACTGCAGGAACAGGTGCTGCACCAGGACCTGCCGGCGCTGGCCGAACACAGCGGTCTCGATTTCGACTTTGCCTTGGCCAAGGGACGGGGCCGTTATCTGTGCGTCGCCAAGCTCGACCAGGCGCTGGACGGTGGCGAGGACAATCCCACCCTATCGCTGTTCGAACAGGCACTCGACGCCCGTGACGGCGATGACTTCCAGGTATTGGTCAAGGAACTCGCCGAGGCCTATGGCAGTGGACGCTGGGAAGGGGATCGCGATAGCTGGCCGCAGGCCATTGCCGATCCCCAATGGCGGCGCCTGACCACTGACCACCGCCAGTGTACCAATCGCCGCTGTGGGCACTTCAGTGCCTGCGCCTTCTTTCGTGCTCGCCGCCAGCTCGAGAGCGCCGATGTCATCGTTGCCAATCACGACTTGGTGCTGGCCGACCTGTCGTTGGGTGGTGGTGTCGTGTTGCCCAAACCATCCGAGTGCATCTATGTGTTCGATGAGGGCCACCATCTTCCCGACAAGGCAATCGAGCATTTCACTCATCGCTTCGCCGTCAATGGGGCCCTGCGCTGGCTGCGCACGCTCAAGAAATCGCTCACCGACCTGAATGCAGCACTGGCCGTGCAACCGACCGTGGCGCGTCTGCTGGCTGGCATGCCGGAGACCATCGCCGCGCTTGAACCACGCCTCGGCGAGGTCTTCGCTCTGGGGCATCGGGTGGCGGAGCTTCCTAACGGCCTTGCCGGTGAAAACAGCGACGACAGTCGGCATCACCGTTTCGACATGGGGCGGGTACCGTCGGCGTTGCGTGAGCATGCCAGTGCCTTGACCGTGATCTTCGCCGAGCTTGCGCGCAATCTGGAGACCATGGCCGATATCCTGCGCGAGAGCCTCGACCCGGAAAAACACACCGGGTTGCCGCGTGAGCAGGCCGAGCCGTGGCTGCCCTTGATTGCGCTGCTGCATGGTCGGGCGCTCGAGGCGCATGCGCTGTGGTTGGCGATGAGCGAGGAGGACGACCCCAACGAGCCGCCCCGGGCACGCTGGTTGACCTTCGAGCGGATCCAGGGCGATGCGGAGCTGACCTTCTCGGCGAGCCCAGTGTCGGCGGCGGCAACCCTGGCACGTTATTTGTGGGGGAGCTGTCATGGGGCGGTGGTGACGTCGGCGACGCTGACCGCTCTGGGGCGTTTCGAGCGCTTGCAGGAGCGTGCAGGGCTTGCCAACCGCTATCGCTACCAGCGCTTGCCGAGTCCTTTCGACTACTCGCGGGCGGTGCTCAGCGTGCCTCGCGAAGCCGTCGATCCGGGCGATCGGGATGCCCACGAGCGAGCCATCGTGACATTCGTCGAGGGGCTGGAATCGCGAGAGGCGGTACTAATGCTGTTCTCCTCACGGGCCCAGTTGCGCGCCGTGGAGAAAGCGTTACCCAAGGAGTTGCGCGAGCGGGTGCTGGCCCAGGACCGTTTGCCAAAGCGTGAGCTGATCGAACGCCACCGCGCCCGCGTGGATGCAGGGGAAGGGAGCATCATTTTCGGCCTGGCGAGCTTCGCCGAAGGCATCGATCTGCCCGGCGACTATTTGACGCACGTGGTGATCACCCGCCTGCCGTTTGCGGTGCCCGACGATCCCGTCGGTGCGACGTTGGCGGAGTGGATCGAGAGTCGAGGTGGCAACCCCTTCATGCGTATTGCGGTGCCGGACGCCTCGATCAAGTTGGTCCAGGCCTGTGGACGTTTGATTCGCAAGGAGGCAGACAGCGGTCGTATCACTCTGCTCGACCGCCGGGTGCTGACGCGTCGCTATGGGCAGGCGCTACTGAACTCTTTGCCGCCATTCAGCCGCGAAATCGACGGTCAAAGAGTAAACGAGCCCGCTATCTAGCGAGCTCGTAGCCAGGGGCAATGGCGGGATGGAGGTCAGGATACCCGGCGGCGCTTGTCCAGCACTGGAGCGAGCTTCTCGGCCATGTGGTGGAAGGCGCGATCGGTGGTGTCCCAGTCGATGCAGGCGTCGGTGATCGAAACCCCGTACTTGAGCTGGCTGCGATCCTCGGGGATCTTCTGGTTGCCCCAGCCGATGTGCGATTCGATCATCAGGCCGATGATCGAACGGTTGCCCTCGAGGATCTGATTGGTGACGTTTTCCATCACCAGAGGCTGCAAGGCCGGATCCTTGTTGGAGTTGGCATGCGAGCAGTCGATCATGATATTGGGCTGGATGCCCGCCTTGACCAACTCCTGCTCGGCGAGAGCTACGCTGACGCTATCGTAGTTGGGCTTGCCGTTGCCGCCGCGCAACACCACATGACCATAGGCATTACCACGGGTGCGGATGATCGCCACTTGGCCGGCTTGGTCGATGCCCAGGAAATTGTGTGGATGTGAAACCGACTGCAAGGCGTTGACAGCTACATCCAGGCTGCCGTCGGTGCCGTTCTTGAAGCCGACCGGACAGGACAAGCCAGAGGCCATCTCGCGATGGGTCTGCGATTCGGTGGTGCGAGCGCCGATGGCCGACCAACTGATGCAGTCTTGCAGGTACTGCGGCGAGATCGGATCCAATGCCTCGGTGGCCAGCGGCAGCCCTATCTCGGCCAATTCCACCAGCAACCGGCGCGCAATGTGCAAGCCTTCCTCGATCTCGAATGAGCCGTTGAGGTGCGGGTCGTTGATCAACCCCTTCCAGCCTACGGTGGTACGAGGCTTCTCGAAATAGACGCGCATCACGATATAGAGGCTGTCCTTGACTTCGTCGGCCAGGCGGCGTAGCCGGCGTGCATAGTCGACCGCGGCATCGACGTCGTGGATGGAGCAGGGGCCGACCACCACCAACAGTCGGGGGTCTTCGCCGTCGAGAATCCGTTGGATGGTTTCGCGCCCCTCTATGACCGTGCGTTCGGCTGCCTCGGTCAAGGGGATTTCCTGCTTGAGCGCTTCGGGAGTGATCAGAACATCCTGGGCCAGGACGTTGAGATTGTTGACCTGCTGTTGTGACATGCCGCTACCTGTTAGTGATACGCGCGTATAGATGGTGTGAACTGCCTACTATCGCTCGTGACAGTGGAAAAAATCAACGTCGATAGGGAACTGCCGTCGACTTGTACAGTCTCAGCGCATCGTTGATATCGGCAGACGCCGCTTGATGGAATGCCAATAAACAGGAACACTGACGGGAACCACCACAGCTTGCCATCAGGGCTCAGATTGACGTTATGAATCGTTACTTGCATGTAGCTTGGCCGGCATGTCATGCCGTGCCAATTTTGTCTCCCTGTCTGGGGGGGAGTTGAATGGCCACCAGGGAAACCGACCAGCAACTCGTCGAACGCGCGCAGAAAGGAGATAACCGGGCTTTCGACCTGCTGGTCAAGAAGTACCAGCATAAGATCATCGGTTTGATCAGCCGCTATGTGCATGATCAAGCCGAGGTCCACGATGTGGCCCAGGACGCTTTCATCAAGGCGTACCGGGCATTGGGCAAGTTCCGTTCTGAAAGCGCCTTCTATACCTGGATGTATCGCATTGCCATCAACACGGCCAAGAATCACCTGGTATCGCGTGGGCGGCGGCCTCCCGGCAGCGACCTGGATATCGTCGATGCCGAGATTGTCGACCACAGTGGACGTCTGTCGGATATCGAGTCGCCGGAAGCCTCCATCGCTCGGGACCAGCTTGAGGCCGCGGTGTTCGAGGCAATCGAAAAGTTGCCCGAGGATTTGCGCACCGCCATCACTCTGCGCGAGCTGGATGGGCTCTCCTATGAGGACATCGCCCAGATCATGCAGTGCCCCGTCGGTACGGTGCGCTCACGGATCTTTCGTGCCCGTGAGGCGGTCGATAAGCATATCCAGCCGTTGATCACCACGGCACGAACCCAAGACATGATTCATGAATGACTGCAAAAAAAGACGACGTTTATCCGTTTCGTGGCTGAACTGTTGTGCGGTGTAAGCGTCAGAGAGAGTGGCTGTTTTTTTCGAATGGCACCATATCGAGCGTGAGGGTGTGAGTAATGAACCAGAATGCACGGGAATCGCTTTCTGCCTTGATGGACAACGAGGGCGATGAGCTCGAGTTGCGCCGCGTACTCAAGATGTTGGTCGAGTCTCCCGATGAAACCGAGGTCTGGCGACGCTACCATCTGGCACGAAGCCTGATGCAGCGTGACCGCGATATCGATGTCGGTACCGATCTGTCGGCCGGTATCATGGCCAGGCTGCGGGACGAGCCCTTGCCTGAAATGGAAAAGGCGTCCATGAGACGCCAGGGTGCCTTCTCCTTTGCGGGCAGTGCCGCGATCGCGGCAGCCGTCTCCCTGATGGTGATTACCGGTGTTCAGTTCTACAACAACTCCGGGATCGAGAGCGAGCCCGGCGTGGTAGCGAGCAGCGACAGTGCATCTCAGACCACGTCCTCTCGAAGTGAAGGGCAGACCTTGGCGGCATCGAATGGAGTGGGCTCGAGGACGCTCGAACGACCGTCACTCGTCGATTTGCCGTTGTTTCAGTCGCCATCCTCCAATCGCGGAGCGATGACCGTTGGCGCTTCGGCCGAAGTGCCAATGTTCATGGTACCGAACTCTCGACAGTCCCAGCGCAATGATCAGGAACAGGCGAGGTTGTTGCAATCCTATCTCGATCGTCATGCCGAAGGGGCCTCCTACCGTAGCGGCGATGCTTGGATGCCGCTGCTGCGGGCGTCTGGATACGAGACTTTGGGACAGCGCTGATGCTCTCCGAGCTGACCTTGAATCGTCTTGTCTCTCCGCTCGCGATATTGCTGTTGAGCGGCATGATGAGCGGCATTGCCCAAGCCGAGGAGATCGAGGATCTGGCGTCGGCATGGGATAGCGAGAAAGGGTTCGATTGCCGTGTGCTTGCCGACCGTCCGGTACCAGAGGTCGCCGCCGAATGGTACGAGCGTAGTCTGTGGGCGACGCATTGCTATGTTTTTCGGGCGCGAGCGGTGCGCATCGGCAGCGGTGGCGTCAGGACGCTGGCGCTCTTGCATGACATCCAGGACGGTATCGAGCGCGAGGTTGCCCGCTTTCTCGATGGCCCACCGGTGGTTTATGAACGGCGTGGTCGCATCGGGCGTGGCAGTTGGGCGCAGGATGGCGAGCAGGCACCGGCGTCGCCGACAGCGATCATGGCCCACCTCGAGGACCATTACCGCTTGAGCCTTGGCGGTGAGGAGCGAATCGCTGGCCGCAGGACGGTGCGCCTGGATATCGAACCCCTCGACAGCATGCGTTATGGCCACCGCCTGTGGCTCGATCACCGTTCGTCACTGCCGCTCAAGCAGGAACTGCTGGACGATAATGGGCGCGTGCTGGAGACCTTCCAGATGACCGAGCTCGAACGCCCGATGCTTTACGATGGGCATGTCGCGCTCGATGAGTTACGGGAACCTCCTTCCGATCCCTGGCAACCTGGTTGGCTGCCTCCAGGCTATATCGCCCAGCCGGTCTCCACGTCGAGTTCGCTACACGATGTCAATGTAGGACACCGCTTATTCAGCGACGGATTGTCCAGCCTGAGTCTGTTCGTCGAGCCGCTTGATAACGACGGTCCCTTGTTGGCACCGGGAATGCACCGTCTGGGTATTTCCTATGCGGCCGTGCGACACATGGAACTGGGCGGTCAGCCAATGCAGGTCGTGGTCATGGGAGAGGCGCCGCCACAGGTGCTGCTGAGAGTCGTCGAGCAAGTGGAGTGGCGCCGGGATCAGGCCAACCGCTCCGATTCTTCAGAGGCAGCAGAGACGCCATGAGTGCCAGCCTTTCCGAGACATCGCAGCAGTCATCACTGATCGAAGAGGCACGGGTCGTCGAGCCTTTCGCGGGCGGAGCCTGGGTGGAGGTCTCCCGGCCTTCATCCTGCCGGCGGTGTGCGGCGCGGCAAGGGTGCGGCGCTGGCTTGCTGGCGCGCTGGCGTTCGTCTGGCGCGGTACAACGTCTGGCCGTGCACAGCGAACATCCTCTGCAAGTCAATGACCGTGTGTATCTGGCGCTGCCTGCCTCGAAGTTCTTACAAGGCACCCTGATGGTATACGGCATCCCGTTGGGAGCGGCCTTGCTGGCCGGTGGGCTGGCCGAGACCCTTTTGAGCGTCGGCCATGCGATGGTGCCGCTGGCCTTCGCGATAGGACTGGCGGCAGGGTGGGCAGTCGTGCAATGGCACGGGCGTCGCCATGTCGCCAGCTTTCGTCCTCGCTTGCTGATTCGGCAAGCTCAAGAGCGCCCCACTTGGGGCGTTTCTGAAAAGGTAAGTGTGAAATCGCGTTAACGACGCAGTCCGCAGGAGCTCCACATGGAACGCATGAATCGACATCTATCTATCTGGCTGTTGTTACTGATGATGGCCTTCGTCTGGCAGTCCGCGCTGGCCCAGGACCGGGCGCAACGATTGCCGGACTTCGCCGATCTCGTCGAAGATGCGGCACCTGCCGTCGTCAACATTTCGTCGACGCGCATGGTGCCTTCACGCAGCATGCAATTCCACGGGCCTGGTGGCCAGGAGATCCCGGAAATCTTCCGTCGTTTCTTCGGCGACCAATTCCCGATGCCGCCTGGCGGTGGGGGGCGTGGTCATAGCGAGGAGCGCCAGTCGCTGGGTTCCGGTTTCATCATCAGCGAGGACGGCTACATACTGACCAATTCCCACGTGGTGGAGGGCGCCGAGGAAATCGTGGTGCGCCTCAATGACCGTCGCGAGTTGGAGGCTGAGTTGGTCGGTGCCGATAGCAAGACCGACGTAGCTCTGCTCAAGGTCGATGCCTCGGAACTACCAACCCTGAAGATAGGCGATTCCGACGAGTTGCGAGTCGGAGAGTGGGTCGCGGCAATCGGCTCGCCGTTCGGCTTCGATCACTCGGTCACCGCCGGGATAGTCAGTGCCATCAATCGAACCTTGCCCAGCGATGCCTATGTGCCTTTCATCCAGACCGACGTGGCGATCAACCCCGGCAACTCCGGTGGGCCGCTGTTCAACCTCAATGGCGAGGTGGTGGGGATCAACTCGCAGATCTTCACCCGCAGCGGAGGCTTCATGGGGCTCTCGTTCGCCATTCCCATCAGCGTAGCCATGGATATCGCCAACCAGTTGCGCGAAGAAGGACACGTCAGCCGTGGCTGGCTGGGCGTCGTGATCCAGCCGGTATCCCGTGATCTGGCCGAGTCCTTCGGTCTCGATGGACCCACAGGGGCACTGATCGCCGATGTGGCTCCCGACGGTCCGGCGGCGGAGTATGGCCTTCAGGCCGGTGACATCATTCTCGAGGTGGACGGTAATGAAGTCGACCGCTCCAGCACTCTGCCACGTCTGATCGGTCGCGTTAGCCCCGGGGACGACGTCGAGCTGTCATTGCTGCGCGATGGCGATCTCCAGACCGAGACCGTGACCGTCGGTGCATGGCCAGACGAAGAAGGCGGTAATGGCCCCGCCTCCTCGCAGTCGGACCGTCAGGCCCGACTGGGGCTGGTAGTCAGCGAGCTCGACTCCAGCGAGCGCCAGCGCCTGGGGCTTGACGCCGGTGTACTGGTCCGCCAGGTGGATCCGGATGGTGCTGCCGCGGCAGCCGGCATTCGTCCGGGTGATGTGATCGTCTCGGTGGACCATCAAAGCGTTGACTCCCCTCGGAGTTTGGTCGACGTGGTCGAAGGGCTAAGCACTGACCGTGCGGTACCGGTGCGCCTCTATCGTGATGGGCGTTCATTGTTCGTGGCGATGCGCCTGACCCAAGGCTAATAAGCCGATTGAGTTGAAGTGCGACGGGGCCCACCGGGCCCCGTCTTGCGTCTTGGGCCGCTTTCCGGTCGGGCTCGCTGTTCCTGCCCGGCGCATCCCGGTACAATGCGCTGATCGATCAACGCGCGCTCGACAGGAACACCTTTCCTGACCTGTAACACAAGCGCGTACATGAACCGGATTCTTGCGAATGAGCGGCACCGAAAAAAGCAGTCAATTGAGTCACATACGCAATTTCTCGATCATCGCCCACATCGACCACGGCAAGTCCACGTTGTCCGACCGTATCATTCAGATCTGCGGCGGCCTCAGCGACCGTGAGCTGAAGGAGCAGGTGCTCGACTCGATGGATATCGAGCGTGAGCGTGGCATTACCATCAAGGCCCAATCGGTGACGCTGGACTACCAGGCCCAGGATGGCCAGACCTACCAGCTCAATTTCATCGATACGCCGGGACATGTCGACTTCTCCTACGAAGTGTCGCGTTCCCTGTATGCCTGTGAAGGGGCATTGCTGGTGGTCGATGCCGCCCAGGGTGTCGAGGCCCAGTCGGTGGCCAACTGCTATACCGCTGTCGAGCAGGGGCTGGAAGTGCTGCCGGTGCTCAACAAGATGGACCTTCCACAGGCCGATCCCGAGAAGGTGGCCCACGAGATCGAGGAGATCATCGGCCTGGATGCCACCGATGCCTGCCAGGTGTCGGCCAAGAGCGGCATGGGCATGGAAGCACTGCTCGAGCGCCTGGTGCGTGACATTCCACCTCCCAAAGGCGACCCCGAAGCTCCCCTGCAAGCGCTGATCGTCGACTCCTGGTTCGACAACTATCTGGGGGTGGTGTCGCTGGTGCGGATCTTCGATGGCACCCTGCGCAAGGGTGACAAGATCCGCATGAAGTCCACCGGCCGTGACTGGCTGACCAACGAAGTGGGCATCTTCACGCCGCTGCGCACGGAAACCGGCATCCTGCGTGCAGGGGAAGTAGGCTTCGTGGTGGCTGGCATCAAGGACATTCATGGCGCGCCGGTGGGCGATACCATCACGCATGCCAAGACACCGGACGTTCCGCGTCTGCCTGGCTTCCAGAAGGTCAAGCCGCAGGTCTATGCCGGCATGTTCCCGGTCAGCGCCGACGACTACGAGGACTTCCGCGACGCCCTGGAGAAGCTGGCGCTCAACGATGCCTCGCTGGCTTACGAGCCGGAGAATTCCGACGCCCTGGGCTTCGGTTTCCGAGTTGGTTTTCTCGGTACGCTGCACATGGAGATCGTCCAGGAACGGCTGGAGCGCGAGTACGACCTCGATCTGCTGACCACTGCACCGACCGTGGTCTACGAGTTGGCCATGGACAATGGCGAGGTGATTTATGTCGCCAATCCCTCCAAGTTGCCGGACATGGCCAATGTCGATGAGATGCGCGAACCCATAGTGCGTGCCAGTATCCTGGTGCCACAGGATTTTGTCGGCAATGTGATTGCCGAATGCGAGCAGCGTCGTGGTACTCAGCTCGACATGCAGTTTCTCGGCAGTCAGATACAGCTCACCTACGAGTTGCCCATGAGCGAGGTGGTGATGGATTTCTTCGATCGGCTGAAGTCGATCTCCAAGGGCTATGCCTCGCTGGACTACAACTTCGAGCGCTTCCAGGCTGCCAAGCTGGTGAGGCTCGACGTGCTGATCAATGGCGACAAGGTGGATGCCTTGGCTGCCATCATCCATCGAGATCATGCCCATGGCCGCGGCCGGGCACTGGTCGACAAGATGAAGGAACTGATCCCGCGGCAGATGTTCGATGTGGCGATTCAAGCCGCGATCGGCGGCCAGGTGGTGGCCCGTTCCACTGTCAAGGCTCTCCGCAAGAACGTTACCGCCAAGTGTTACGGTGGTGACGTGACCCGCAAGAAAAAGCTGTTGGAAAAGCAGAAAGCGGGCAAGAAGCGCATGAAGCAGGTCGGCAAGGTGGAAATTCCCCAGGATGCCTTCCTCGCCGTGCTCAAGGTGAATGACTAGGGACGAGGAAACCCATGGATTTTTCACTTCTGCTGGTAATGGCCGTGGCCGTGACCGGATTGATCTGGCTGCTTGACGTCGTCTGGTTGGGCAAGACACGTCGGGCCCGAGTGGCTGCAGTCGAGGCCGAAGCCGGCGAGTATCTGGACGATAAGTCTCGCAAACGCGTGTCCAAGGAACCTTGGTTCGTCGATTATTCGCGCTCGTTCTTCCCGGTCCTGGTAGTGGTACTGCTGCTGCGCAGCTTCGTGGTCGAGCCGTTTCAGATTCCGTCGGGGTCCATGCGTCCGACGTTGGAGATAGGCGATTTCATTCTGGTCAACAAGTTCACCTATGGCCTGAGACTGCCAGTGCTCAACACTCGTGTGGTCGAAATCGGTGAGCCCCAGCGCGGCGATGTGATGGTGTTCCGCTTTCCCCAAGAGCCATCCGTCAATTTCATCAAGCGTGTCGTAGGCTTGCCGGGGGATCGCATTCGTTACGAGGGCAAGCAGCTTTATGTCAATGGGGAGCCAGTGCCCAAGGCGCTGTTGAATGCGTCGCCGCTCGAGGCTCCCAGCGAACTGTTGCTCGAAGAGCGGTTAGGCGAGGTCAGCCACCGCATCTACAATGATCCTCGAGATCCAGGGCCGCAGATTCGTGAGTTGGTGGTCCCTGAAGGGCACTACTTCACCATGGGCGACAATCGCGACCACTCCAATGACAGTCGTTACTGGGGTTTCGTGCCGGAAGAGAACGTCGTCGGCAAGGCTTTCGCGGTATGGATGCATTGGGACGGAGGCTTGCCGAGCTTCACGGAGATACGACTCATCCAATGAGTCGCACCCTGGCTTGCGGCTGACGCGGGAAGGCTGTGCATTCGCAACCGTGCATAGGCAAAACGACATGACAAAAGATAGAGCGGGAGATTCGTGAGTAACCCCCTGAATGCCTTCAGTCGACGAATTGGCCATGAGTTTGCCGATATTGGTCTGCTGGAGTTGGCCATGACCCATCGCAGCTATGGCGGCCAGAATAACGAGCGCCTGGAATTTCTAGGTGACTCCATCGTCAACTTCGTGATCGCCGAAGCCCTGTTTCGCCGCTTTCCCGCGGCACGAGAGGGCCATCTTTCGCGGCTGCGGGCTCGCCTGGTCAAGGGCCAGACGCTGGCCGAACTGGCTCGTGAATTCGAGGTGGGGCAGTGCTTGCGTCTGGGATCCGGCGAGATGAAGAGCGGTGGTCATCGTCGCGACTCGATCCTTGCCGATGCCGTGGAAGCGGTGATTGGCGCCATCTATCTGGACGCCGGCATGGATGTGGCCAAGGCACGTGTACTGTCCTGGTACGCGGCCCGTCTCGAGGCCATTGATCTGCAGGATACCCAGAAGGATCCCAAGACTCGCCTGCAGGAGTTCCTGCAGTCGCGTCAGTCTCCCTTGCCGCGTTACGAAGTGGTGTCGGTGGAAGGCGAAGCACACGCCCAGACCTTCACTATCGAGTGTCATGTCGAGATGCTCAGCCAACACACGCTGGGTATCGGACCCAGCCGCCGCCATGCCGAGCAGCAGGCGGCTGCCAAGGCGCTGGAACTGCTCGAGCCGGGCGGAGGACGTTCATGAGTCATACCTGTGGTTTCGTTGCCATTGTCGGGCGTCCCAACGTAGGCAAGTCGACCCTGATGAATCGTATTCTCGGCCAGAAGGTCTCGATTACTTCGCGCCGTCCGCAGACCACTCGCCACCAGGTGATGGGGATCAAGACCGAAGGGGATGCGCAGTTCATCTATGTCGATACTCCCGGCATGCATATCATGGGGAAGGATCGTAACAAGGCCATCAACCGCTTCATGAACCAGGCGGCAAGTCAGGCGTTGCGCGATGTCGACTGTGTGGTATTCATCATCGACCGGACTCGTTGGACGGCGGAAGACCAAGTGGTGCTCGACAAGCTCGCCCATGTCCAGGCACCCGTGATCCTCGCCATCAACAAGGTCGATTGGCTCGAGGACAAGGCCAGTTTATTGCCCTGGCTCGAACAGGTCAGTGCCAAGCGAGAGTTCGCGGCGATCCTGCCCCTGTCCGCCAAGCACGGCACCAATGTGCCGGAGCTCGAAGCCGAAGTCGCCAGGTACCTGCCCGAGAGCATCCACTACTACCCGGAAGATCAGATCACCGATCGCAGCCAGCGCTTCCTGGCCGCCGAGCTGGTGCGCGAGAAGGTCATGCGTCAGCTTGGAGACGAGCTGCCCTACCAGATGACCGTCGAGATCGAGGAGTTTCGCGACGAGGGGCGGGTGATCCATATCAGTGCCCTGATCCTGGTGGAGCGGCAGGGCCAGAAGAAGATCCTGATCGGCGAAAGCGGCGAGCGAATCAAGAAGATCGGCCGTGAAGCGCGACTGGAGATGGAGCGGGCCTTGGGTGCCAAGGTGATGCTGAACCTGTGGGTCAAGGTCAAGCGTGGTTGGTCGGACGACGACAGGGCCCTCAAGAGCCTCGGCTACGACCTGGACTGATATCGTTGAACCCTGCCTGCGCTTGGCTAGCTCTCTCCTGATATCAAGGATTTAAGATGCAGCCTCAGCCTGCCTATCTCTTGCACAAGCAGCCCTATCGCGAGACCAGTGCGCTGGTCGAGCTGCTGACGCTGGAACACGGTCGAGTGCGGGCGGTGGCTCAGGGCGTGCAGCGACCGAGCAGCCGTTCGCGCGCTCGGCTGCAGCCTTTCGCGCCACTGCACGTAACTTGGGTGGGCGAGGGTGATCTCAAGCGGTTGCGACTCATGGAGACCCATGGCAGCGCAGCAATGCTGGCGGGCGAAGGGCTGTTGTGCGGTTTCTACGCCAACGAACTGTTGACTCGAGTATTGCCTCTGCTCTATCCGGTGCGCGAGGTGTTCGCTTTCTACGCGGCCGTGCTCGACGCCTTGCCGCGTCCCGAGGCCCGCGCCCCAGCTTTGCGCCGCTTGGAGGTCGCCGTGCTCGAGGCATTGGATGCCGAGCCACGATTCTGCGATCTGAACGATGCCGAGCTCGATCCCCACCGTCGTTATGTCTACCGTGCTGAAGCTCATCGCTTCGAAGCGCTGGACGTGGGGGCGGGCGGGGGGCTCGATGGCCGTACCCTGCGCTTGCTCGCTCAAGGTGACTGGGCAGCGCCCGGACTGGCCGGCCCCGCCAAGGTTCTGACTCGTGCTGCGCTGGCCCCCTTGCTGGGCAATACCCCCTTGCGTTCCCGCGACTTGATGCAGCGGCTCGCCGCGCGTCGGCGGGGTAACTGATATCCTGATGGAACACATCCTTTTGCGGAGATTTTCCATGCATGCGCCCCGAATCCTGCTCGGTGTCAATATCGATCATATCGCCACCCTGCGTCAGTCGCGCGGTACCCGCTATCCTGATCCGTTACAAGCGGCGTTGCTTGCCGAAGAGGCGGGGGCCGATGGCATCACTGTGCACTTGCGCGAGGATCGGCGACATATCCAGGAACGGGACGTGCGGCTGCTCCAGGATGTGCTCAATACTCGCATGAACCTCGAAATGGCCGTGACCGAGGAGATGATCGCCCTGGCCGAGTACGTGCGGCCGCCTCATGTTTGCCTGGTACCCGAAAAGCGCGAGGAGCTGACCACCGAGGGTGGCCTGGATGTGGTGGGCAACCGAGAGGCAATCTCGGAAGCCTGCAAGCGCCTGGCGGCGGCGGGTTGCGAAGTCTCGTTGTTCATCGATCCGGAGCCCGAGCAGATCCGGGCTGCCCAGGAGGTGGGGGCACCGGTGATCGAACTGCATACCGGTGCCTATGCCGAGGCAAGAGGCACTGCTGCCCGCCTTGAGCATGCGAGAATCGCTGCCGCTGCGGAGCTGGCGGGAGAGCTGGGACTCACGGTCAACGCTGGCCATGGTCTGAACTATCACAATGTCGAGGCCATTGCCGCCATTCCCGGCTTGCACGAGCTCAACATCGGCCATGCCATCATCGCTCGGGCGTTGTTCGTGGGCCTCAAGGAAGCCGTGGCGGAAATGAAGCGGCTGGCTATCGCTGGCCAGGAAGCGGGCCTGGTCGCGGCACTCGAGGAGCATGATCACGACGACGAGTCCGGCAGCGGTTGTTGCCAATGATCATCGGCATCGGCACCGACCTGGCGCGCATCGAGCGTTTTTCCGCTGCCATGGAACGTCACGGCGAGCGCTTCGCACTGCGTGTGCTGGGCGAGGTGGAGCGCGAACGACTGGCCGGCGAGCCGGCGCCGGCAGCCTATCTCGCCAAGCGTTTCGCCGCCAAGGAAGCTTTCGTCAAGGCGCTGGGCACCGGCTTGCGCCGGGGGATGCGCTGGACCGATATCCAGGTGGTCAACGACACGCTCGGTCGACCGTCGTTGCAACTCTCCGGCCAGGCCAGACGGCTTGCCGAGAGCGCGGGAGTGCGCCGCATTCACTTGTCGTTGAGCGACGAGGATGAATTGGCGTGTGCCTTCGTGGTGCTCGAGAACTGATTCGTTGCCTGCCAGGCGCGCAATCGCGCCATGGCATCGAAGAGCTCGATGAGCAACGTCTCTACCTTGGCCAGACCACGGGTGCGTAGACGTGTCTCTAGTGTTTCGGCGATCAGGGCCAATTGGGGGACCCCGCAGTAACGGCAGGCTCCGTTGAGTGCGTGGATGGCATCCAGGAAGGCTTCGGCGTCATTGTCCCGCCAGGCTTGACGCAACGCCGCATCGCTGTCTTCGAGACTGTCCAGCAGGCGGTCGAGGGTTTCCCTGGCGAGAGACTCGTGCCCGCCGGCCAAGGTAGTGCCAAGCGCCATGTCGACGATCGGCAATTCACCTTCCTGTACTACTTCCTCGAATTCGCCGGAGAGGGTGTCGGGTGTCGAAGTCGACGGCGTCAGCGGCATGTTGAGATGCTGACTGAGCAGACGTGCCAACTCCTGGCTGTCGAGTGGCTTGATGAGTACGTCGTCCAGACCTTCTTGTAGTAGTCGGCGTCGTTCCTCTTCCAGGGCGTGGGCAGTCACGGCAATGATCGGGCAGTGTCGCCAGGCACCGCCCAGCTTGCGCAGGGCATGAGTAGTGGCGACTCCGTCCATGCCGGGTAGTCGAATGTCCATCAACACCAGGTCGAGTGGTTCGCTTTGTGCCAGAGCCAGGGCTTCCTCGCCGCTGGCGGCGAGCAGAGCAGTCAGCCCCAGGTCGGTGAGCAGTTCCTTGACCAGGAGACGGTTCGATGCCGTGTCGTCGACGACGAGGACACGGGAAGAAGTCCGTTGGGAAGTCGGCAAGGGGTGTGGAGCCTGGTGCGAACGCCCCTTGAGCAGGGTTTCCAGTGTCGAGGCCAATACCTGACGCGACAGCGGGCGCGTGAGGATTTCCCCGCCATGCGGCAGATGTAGATCGGGTACATCGAAGGCACTGGCATTGATCAACAGCACCGCCGGGCAGAGCATGGCATCGAGGCGTTCCTGCCAATCCGCCAGTGCCGCACCCTCCAGATCCTCGCTCTGCAAACCAGCCAGCAGCAGGACCGGCGACTCGGCATCGGCACTCGAGGAAGCATCGAGCAGCGTCACGCGGGCCCCCCAGCGTTTCAACAGGTGCATCAGGGCGCGGCGAGTCGGTGCATGAGTTTCGTGCAGGGTGATCGGGGTGCCCGGCAGGGACAGTTCGGGAGGACGTTCCTCGAGACTCCGAGCCAGCAAAGGCAAGGTAAAAGCAAAGGTGGTGCCCTGGCCCGGTTGACTTTCAACACCGATCTCGCCGCCCATCTGCTCGACGAGTTGTCGACAGATCATCAGGCCCAGGCCGGTGCCGCCATACTGGCGGGTATCGCTGACACTGGCTTGGCTGAAGGCCTTGAACAGCCGGTCGTGGCATTCGGGATCAAGGCCGATGCCGGTGTCGCTGACGCTGATCTTGAGAGTGACCTGTCCGGCCAGGAAATCCTCGACCGTGACGCGCACGATCACTTCGCCATGTTCGGTGAATTTGATGGCATTGTGGACCAGGTTGGTCAGGACCTGCTTGATGCGCAAGGGGTCACCCTGCACTTGGGCTGGTACGTCGTCGTAGACCAGTGCGAGCAGGTGGAGGCGTTTCTGATGTGCCTGGGGAGCCTGCAGGCCAAGCACGTCGTCCACCAGCGCCACCATGTCGAGATCGACGGCCTCGAACTCCAGTTTGCCGGCCTCGATCTTGGAGAAATCCAGGATATCGTTGATCAACGACAGCAGGCTGTCGGATGCCTTGTGCACGTGCTCCAGCCATTCCCGCTGGCGGGTGTCCAGCGGGGAGCGGCTCAGCAGCTGACAGAAGCCGATGATACCGTTCAAGGGAGTGCGAATCTCGTGGCTCATGTTGGCCAGAAATTCGGTCTTGATACGATTGGCCTCCAGTGCCCGGCGGTGGGCCATGTCGAGTTCGATATTCTTGATCTCGATCGTTTCCATCGACTCCTGGAGGTCGTGGGTGGTTTGCTCGATATGGCGTTGCATGTCGTCATGAGCGTGGCTCAGATGTTCGGCCAGTGCATTGATTCCTGCGGCGAGCTGCTTCGCCTCCTTGGGTCCTCGGGAAGACATGCGATGCCGGTAGTCGCCGGCATTGAGACGCAGCAGGGCTTGTTGGGCATCGTGCAGGGGCCGTGTCAGGCGTCGACTGGCGAGATAGGCCAGCAAGAACAGTAGCAGTCCGGTGACCAGGCCGGTCAGCGCGGTGATCGCCAGTTGGCGGTAGGTGCCCAGTGCCAGGGAGGTGGTGTCGACGGCCAACGTCAGCCATAGCTCGGTCGGGGCCCCTTGCCGGGCTTGCTCGGGTATGGGAACGCTCAGATACCAATGATCGTCGGCGTCGAGCAAGCGGGTATCGGCCGTGCTCGGTGGAGCGACATTGGGCTGTTGTTGGCCGAGGTGCAGCCAGGTTCGACCTTGGCGGTCATGAATGCGCAGCGAGCGGACTTCGTCGATGTTGAGCAACCGCTGGGCAAGGTCGTGCAGCAGCCCCGATGCTTCTTGGGACAGGGCATTGCCCACGGCTGGGGCCAACAATTCGGCGCTAGTGATCAGGCGTGTCTCCAGGCCCGCCTTGCGAATCTGGGCGTCGTGCCGGATCGACTGGAAGGAAAGCAGCAGCATCACAGCCAGGGGAGCACCCAACAGCAGCAGCAACAGGCGCGTTCTCATCGGCATTGCGGATATCCAGTAACGACAATCGAGATTCCCTAGTATGCCATAGGGCGGTGTAATACCTGTCACCTGTCGTCCGGCACGGATATAATGCGCACAGGCTTTTCCAGAAGGAAGGTTAGATGCATTTCCCAACGCTCGAGGATGTGGTCGGCAACACGCCTCTGGTGCGCCTGAAGCGCATCGCGGCGGGGCGGAACAATACCCTGCTGGCCAAACTCGAAGGCAACAACCCGGCCGGCTCGGTGAAGGATCGTCCGGCGTTATCGATGCTGGCCGAGGCGGAGGCGCGTGGCGAAATCCGTCCTGGCGATACCCTGATCGAAGCAACTTCCGGCAATACCGGTATCGCCCTGGCCATGGCCGCGGCGATCAAGGGCTACCGTATGGTGCTGATCATGCCCGAAAGCGCGTCCAGTGAGCGTAAGCAAGCCATGGCGGCTTATGGTGCCAAGCTGATCACCGTGACCAAGGAAGCTGGCATGGAGGGCGCGCGTGATCTCGCCGACACCATGATTGCTCGCGGTGAGGGCAAGCCACTCAATCAGTTCGCCAACCCGGACAACCCATTGGCCCATTACCGCACCACCGGCGCCGAGCTTTGGGAGCAGACGCAAGGACGTGTTACCCACTTCGTCAGCTCGATGGGCACGACCGGTACCATCATGGGGGTGTCCCGGCATCTCAAGGAGCGTAACCCCGAGATACAAATCGTGGGCCTGCAGCCCGAGGATGGTGCCAGCATTGCCGGTATCCGCCGCTGGCCTCCCGAATATCTGCCGAGCATTTTCGACGCTTCGCGGGTCGATCGGGTACTGGATATCGGCCAGTTCGAGGCTGAGGAGCATATGCGTCGTCTGGCACGTGAAGAGGGTATCCTCGCCGGCGTATCGTCGGGTGGTGCCTTGGCCGGTGCGCTACGTATCGCCGAAGAAGTCGAGAATGCCGTGATCGTGTTCATCGTCTGCGATCGTGGCGACCGTTATCTGTCCACTGGCCTGTTCGCACCGGAGCATTGAGATGGCCATGTTGGGCAAGCGTCGGTCACCGCGGCCGGCGCCGAACAAGCCTCGCGCCAAAGACATCGGGCGTCAGGCGACCCCGGAGCAGGGTATCGAGATCCTGCGTCTGGCTCATGATGGTCGTGGAATCGCGCGTTCGGCTTCCGGCAAGACGTTGTTCGTCGATCGCGCCTTGCCCGGCGAGCGGCTCGAGGTGGCGGTGCATCGCTCGCGCAAACGTTTCGATGAAGCGCATCCGCGAGAGTTGCTAGAGGCATCGCCCGAGCGTGTGACGCCACAATGCCAGCATTTCGGGCAATGTGGGGGGTGTGATCTGCAGCATCTGGCCTTGGCGGCACAGCGCGATCACAAGCGAGAAGTGCTGGTCGAGCAATTGACCCGCCAAGGCATCGAGTTGACCGCCAAACCCGAATTGATCGCTGCGTCCGGCGAAGGCTATCGGCGGCGTGCTCGCCTGGGGGTCAAGGTCGATGCCCAGGGGCAGGTGCATCTTGGTTTCCGTGCTCGTCATAGCCACCATCTGGTGGATATTCAGCAATGTACCATCCTGGTGCCATCGCTTTCCTGCTTGTTGGATTCCTTGCGTCGTCAACTTGCCACCCTGCAGGCTCCGCGCCAGGTCGGCCATATCGAGTTGTTGGCCAGTGATACTGGCCCTTGCGTGGTGGTGCGCCAACTGCGTGATAATCCTGCCGATGCCAATTCCTGGCGAATTTTCGCCACCGAGCACGGGGTGGCACTAGCCTGGTTGGTAGGGCGGGAGTCGCCACGACTCATCTGGCTGACCGAGTCGCCCGATCTGCGCTATACCCTGAAGAGTGGTTCCCGCGAGCTGTGCTTGGGTTTCGCACCGGGCGACTTCCTGCAGGTCAACGCCGAGATCAACCAGCGCCTGGTCGACACGGCGCTCGAATGGTTGTCGCTGGGCGGCGACGAGCGGGTGCTCGACCTGTTCGCCGGGGTCGGCAACTTCAGTCTGGCGCTGGCGGTTCAGACCGCGGCGGTAACCGGTGTGGAGGGAAATCCAGCCATGGTGGAATGCCTTGCCGACAATGCCCGGCGCAACGAGCTGAGACATGTAGAGGCTAGGCAGGCGGATCTCGGTAGGGCCGAGTCACTGGAGGAGATGTCACGGGATGGCGTCGACCTGGTGGTCCTCGATCCTCCCCGTGAAGGCGCTGAGAGCGTGTGCCGTTGGCTCTCCGACAGCCGCGTGCCGAGTATCCTCTATGTTTCCTGCGACTCGGCGACCCTGGCTCGCGATGCGGCATGGCTTGTGCAAGGAGGTTACCGCATTGTCCGTTCGGCCGTGGCGGACATGTTCCCGCAGACGGCGCATCTGGAGTCGATGCTGCTCTTCGAACGCGATACCGGGCGCGACACCAAAGGAGGAGTGCTGGGACATGGTTAAGGTGCGAGAAGACCAGCCGCTGAGCGATGACGGTAGCGTCAATATCGATCGGTGGTTGGCACGCTTGCAAGAAGATGCGACGCTGCGCGATGTCGATGAGATGCGCGAGGCATGCCAGCTCGCCGAGCGGCTGGCGCAAGAGGCGGAGCGCCCGCACAAGGCCTGGCTGGTCGATGGTTCGAGCTTTCGCACCGGCCTGGAAATGGCCGATATCCTGGGAGAACTCCGGCTCGATCAACCTTCGCTCGAAGCTGCGGTACTGTATCGTGCGGTTCGCGAAGGCCTGATCGGGGTCGAGGCTATCGCCAAGCAGTTTGGCGATGAGGTCGCCGGCCTGATCGAGGGGGTGTTGCAGATGGCGGCGATCAGTCATCAGGCACCGAGCCAGGGGCTGTCGCAACACAATCAACAGGACAACCTGCGCAAGATGCTGGTGACTATGATCGACGACGTGCGTGTGGCGTTGATCAAGATCGCCGAGCGTACCTGCGCCTTGCGCCAGGTCAAGGATGCTACCCGCGAGAAGCGGCTGCGGGTGGCCCGCGAGGTGTTCGATATTTATGCACCGCTGGCCCACCGGCTGGGGATCGGGCACCTCAAGTGGGAATTGGAGGACCTCTCCTTCCGTTACCTGCACGAAGACGATTACAAGGCCATCGCCTCGTTGCTGGCCGAGAAGCGCCTTGATCGCGACCGCTATATCAATGATGTGGTGGAAACCCTCAAGGGGCTGCTCGAGGCACAGGGGATCACCCGCTATGACGTCGATGGTCGTGCCAAGCACATCTATTCGATCTGGCGCAAGATGAAGCGCAAGCGCATCGATTTCTCCCAGGTCTATGACGTGCGGGCAGTGCGCATCCTGGTACCCGAGGTTGCCGATTGCTATACGGCGCTGGGCATTGTGCATTCGCGCTGGCACCACGTGCCCAACGAGTTCGACGACTATATCGCCAACCCCAAGAAGAACGGCTACCAGTCGCTGCATACGGCGGTGATCGGCCCCGAGAACAAGGTGCTGGAGATTCAGATCCGCACCTTCACCATGCACGAGGAGGCCGAGCTTGGTGTCTGTGCTCACTGGCGCTACAAGGGGCACGATACCGACGCCAAGAGTCGCAGCTACGAGGAGAAGATCGCCTGGTTGCGCCAAGTGCTCGAATGGCAGGAAGAAGTCGGCGATCTCGGCGATCTGCGTGAGGGGCTGGCCAGCGACGTGGCACCGGATCGGATCTATGTCTTCACCCCTGACGGCCACGTGATCGATTTGCCCAAGGTCGCCACACCGATTGACTTTGCCTACCGGGTGCATACCGAAATCGGGCATCGCTGTCGTGGTGCCAAGGTCAATGGCCGGATCGTGCCGCTGACCTACAAGCTCAAGACCGGCCAGCAGGTGGAGATCCTCACTGCCACCAAGGGTGGGCCGAGTCGCGACTGGTTGAATCCGTCGCTAGGCTTCGTGCGTACTTCTCGGGCGAGATCCAAGATCCAGGCCTGGTTCAAGCAGCAGGCTCGCGACCAGAACCTCGAGGAAGGCCGGGCGCTATTCGACAAGGAAATGAAACGGCTGGACATCGAGGGTATCGACCTCGACAAGCTGGCCCAAGCGGTCAACTATGCATCGCCCGATGACATGTATGCGGCCTTGGGAGCCGGTGATCTGCGTATCGGCCAAGTACTGCACCAGGCCCAGCAGTTATTCGGTGACAGCGACGATCAGGAGCAGCTCGACCGCTTGCTGGCCAAGCCCAGGCGTGCTCCGAGCAAGGACCCCAGCGACGGGATCACAGTGCTGGGAATCGGCAATCTCAAGACCAGCATGGCCAATTGCTGTCATCCGGTCCCCGGAGAGCAGATCGTGGGATTCATTACCCAAGGGCGCGGAGTGACCATCCACCGTCAGGACTGCCCCAACATCCTGCAATTGCGGCTCGACGAGCCCAAGCGCATCGTTGACGTCGAGTGGGGCGAGCGTGCCCATACTCAGTATCCGGTGGATATCGAGATCGAAGCCTGGGACCGTTCCGGATTGCTGCGCGATGTCACCGGCGTGCTCAGTCACGACAAGGTCAATGTGCTGTCGGTGAATACGCGAACCAATACCGACGACAGCCTCGCGCGCCTGTCGATCACCGTGGAAGTGGATGGGCTTGAGACGCTGGGACGGCTGTTCTCGCGTATTCAGCAGTTGCCGAACGTGATCGACGTCAAGCGTCTACGCAGTGGTGCCAAGGGCAGCAAGCACAAGAGGCGGCAGGTATGAACGATCGTCGACATGACCTCGAAGACCTGCTGATCCTGATGGCGGTGCTGCGCGACGAACGGGATGGCTGTCCCTGGGATCTCAAGCAGGACTGGGACTCGATCGTACCGCATACCCTGGAAGAGGCATACGAAGTGGCCGATGCCATCGAGCGTCGAGCCTTCGACGAACTGCCCGGAGAGCTCGGCGACCTGTTGTTTCAGGTCGTCTATTATAGCCAGTTCGCCGCGGAAGAGGGGCGCTTCGACTTCCACGACGTGGTACATGCGCTGACCGCCAAGATGCTGCGTCGCCACCCCCATGTGTTTCCCGACGGTACCTTGGCTTCGCGACGCGGTGGAGCGACTGCGGCCGAGGTCGAGACACACCAGGTCCATTCGCGTTGGGAAAGCTTCAAGGCCGAGGAGCGTGCCGAACGAGCCTCTACTTCGGTGCTTGACGATGTACCGCGTGCCCTGCCGGCACTGTCGCGCGCGGCCAAGTTGTCCAAGCGTGCCGCGCGGGTCGGCTTCGACTGGCCCGATGCACGCGGGGTGATCGCCAAGATTCGCGAAGAGCTCGAGGAGGTCGAACAGGCCCTGGCAGCCGACGAGAGTGAATTGGCAAGGGAAGAGGTTGGCGATTTGCTGTTTGCCGTGGTCAACCTGGCACGCACCCTGAAAACCGACCCGGAGCAACGGCTGCGGGCCACCAATGCCAAATTCGAGCGGCGCTTCCGTCATGTCGAATCGGCGTTGACCGAGGAGGGACGTCTCGGCGAGGCCGACCTCGATGAGATGGAGCGACATTGGCAACAGGCCAAGCGCATCGAAACCAATCGTTGAGTGTCGTGGGACAATACCCGCGATGCCATGAGGAGGGAGTCCATGAGCCACGACTTGCATGAATCCCTGCGCGAAAATGTGCGGGTGTTGGGTGACAGCCTGGGACGGACCATTGCCGACGATCTGGGGGATGGTTTCGTCGACAGGATCGAAGCCATCCGTGGTTATGCCAAGCGCGGTCGCCAGGGTGATCAGCCGGCACGTCGCGAGCTGATCGAGTACCTGCGGCGGCTGCCCGATCGCGACCTATTGCCGGTGACGCGTGCTTTCAACCAGTTCCTCAACCTGGCCAATATCGCCGAACAGCACTACCGGGCGCGCTTTCGTCGCGTCGAGGACTACAAACCCGGCTCCCAGCCGGTGCTGGGCGAATTGCTCGAGCGTGCCCAGCAGCGGGGGCACTCACCGCGCAAGCTGGTGGAAACCCTGGCCGGCATGCGTGTCGAGCTGGTGCTGACAGCGCATCCCACCGAAGTCATTCGCCGCACCCTAATCCAGAAGTACGACGCCATCGATGAGTGCCTGACGGCCATCGAAGCCTCGAGCGACTACCCAGAGAAGGTCAGCCGCGTACATGGCCGCCTGGAAGAACTGATCAGCCAGGCCTGGCATACCGACGAGATTCGCCACGAGCGCCCGACCCCGGTGGACGAAGCCAAGTGGGGATTCGCAGTGATCGAGAACTCGCTGTGGCAGGCGGTGCCCGATTTCCATCGCGATCTCGATGTGCTGCTGCTGGAAACCGCCGGCGAGCGCTTGCCGCTGGACGCCGCGCCACTGCGCTTCGCCTCCTGGATGGGAGGTGATCGCGACGGCAATCCCAATGTCACCGCCAAGGTCACCCGCGAGGTACTGTTGCTGGGACGTTGGATGGCCGCCGACCTCTATCTGCGTGACCTCGATCAATTGAAGGCCGAGCTCTCGATGTGGAAGGCCAACAGCGCATTGCGGGCCGAGGTCGGCGACGAAGCCGAGCCCTACCGTGTGCTGCTCAAGCGCCTGGCGGCGCGCGTCGAGGCTACCCGCGACTGGGCAAAGGCGTGTCTTGACGGTCGTCCCTACGAAGGCGGACCGATCATCGAGAATCGCGACCAGCTCTATGCTCCGCTGTTGACCTGCTACCGCTCGCTGTGCGACGTGGGGCTCGACACCATCGCCAATGGCGTGCTGCTGGATACCCTGCGTCGTGTGGCGGTATTCGGCGTGACCCTCACCAAGCTCGACATTCGTCAGGAAGCCAGCCGGCATGCCCAGGTCTTCGAGGAACTGACCGATTTCCTGGGGTTGGGGCATTATCGCGACTGGGACGAGACGCAACGCCAGGACTTCCTGCTTGCCGAGCTCGAATCGCCACGGCCGCTGATTCCCCGTCGCTGGGAATGCTCCACCGAGACCCGCGAGGTGATCGACACCTTCCGTGTCATCGCCCGGGAACAGCGCGAAGCCTTGGGGACCTACATCATTTCCATGGCCGCCCAACCCTCCGATGTCCTGGCCGTGGCCCTGTTGATGAAGGAAGTGGGCGGTGACGTGCGCCTGCCCATAGCGCCGCTATTCGAGACCCTGGACGATCTCAATCGTGCCGGCGACGTCATCGACCGTCTGCTGGCCTTGCCGGGCTACCGTTACCTGGCGGGCGACGCCCAGGAAGTGATGATCGGCTACTCTGATTCGGCCAAGGATGCCGGGCAGCTTGCCGCTGCTTGGGCTCAGTACCGGGCACAAGAAACGCTGGTTCAGGTCTGTGAATCGCATGGCGTCGACCTGACCCTATTCCACGGTCGTGGCGGGACCGTCGGCCGCGGAGGCGGTCCGGCACACGCGGCAATCCTGTCGCAACCACCGGGCTCGGTAAACGGCAGCCTGCGCGTCACCGAGCAGGGCGAGATGATTCGCTTCAAGTTCGGGCAACCGGACATCGCGTTACGCTCGATGGAGATCTACGCCTGTGCGGTGCTCGAGGCCACACTGCTGCCGCCGCCATCTCCCCGGCCCGAATGGCGCGAGGAGATGGATCGCCTGGCCGATATCGCCCATCGCGGCTATGTTGGCGTAGTGCGTGAGAATCCGGATTTCGTGCCGTATTTTCGCGCAGTCACGCCGGAGGGCGCGCTGGGGCGTCTGCCACTGGGCTCGCGTCCCACCAAGCGTCGCCAGGATGGTGGGGTGGAAACGTTGCGCGCCATCCCGTGGATCTTCGCCTGGACCCAGACTCGCTTGATGTTGCCGGCCTGGCTGGGGAGTGGCGATGCCTTCAGTACGCGTCTGGAAGAAGAGGGTGGCCTGGAACGCCTGCGCGAGATGCGCGACAACTGGCCCTTCTTCGGTACCTATCTGGACATGCTGGAGATGCTGCTGGCCAAGGGCGACGTGGAGATCACCGCCTATTACGAGCATCGCCTGGTGGACGAGCCGGCCTTGCAAGCGCTGGGCAAGGATCTGCGCGAGCGTTTCGTCCGGCTGCAGAACGTACTGTTGCACATCCTCGACCAGCAGGAACTGCTCGAGGAAACGCCGCTGATCCGGCAAGCCATCGAGGTGCGCAATCCTTACATCGACCCGTTGCACGGCCTGCAGGCCGAGCTGCTGCAGCGCAATCGCGATGCCGATGGTGCCATCAGCCCGGAACTCTCCCGTGCGTTGATGGTGACCATGGCGGGGATAGCCGCAGGCCTGCGCAACACCGGCTAGAAGGCAAAGCCTAAAAGGGATAATGGATCGAGGCGGTAGCCAGATTCAGATGCGCCAGGCTCGGCGCATCTATTTCCTCGTATTCGAGGCGGCTGATCAGGCGATCGAATTGCAACTTGGCCCCGAAACCCTGTAGCCAAGTGGTGCCGCCAGTCTCGGATGGGAAAGCGTTCTCACGCGTTACCGAATCGCCATGCCAGCCTGCGATGCCGGACTTGGCATAAAATCCCAGGCGGCCGACTCGCACACCAGCCAGCACGGCGCCTCCGAGACTGACAGTGTCGAGGATCAGATGTTGACTGTTCAGCGAGGTCGGCACTTCGTCGCTTTCGCGGTAGGCCAGTTCCGCCCCGAAGTCTAGCCGTGGCAACTGCGAGGGGCTGAAGCCGGCCGTCACACGAAACCCCGTGGTATAGCCATCGGGGCTGGTCAGGTCGGCACCTTCGATCACCACACCGTTATCCAGGCGCATCAAGTCCCCTGCCTTGGCATAAGAAGGCACGTCTTCATCGGCGTTGATGGCGCTGGCCATCATCATGGGAAGCGCTGCCACGACAGCGGCATGCCGAAGCTTGGGAAACATGTTCATGACCATTGGCGCGAAACCTCGGCAAGGTGGACGCGTCCGGGTGACTGACTCCTTTACATTAGCCATCGTTGGCCACGACCGCCAGTCGGGAGGCTGGCAGGCTGGTTGGAGCGACGAAAAGTGGTGCGGCATCTTCGTCACCTTGGCAGTCGACAACGGCTGTGCCGGGAATCAGCCACCACGTTTCGTTGTTCTGAAAGCCGAGATCCCGGGCCTCATCGAGCATGACACATGCCAAGTCGTCGCGGTGCCCCTGGTCGATGAGCATCCAGCGCGTGTCGGGGGCTTGCTGTAACCAGGCATAAGCGCGTTCGAGTTGCGACTCGATTGGGGTGTGGGAGCCGAAGTGCACGCTTGGCTGGCGGCTATGGAGCAGGAATTCCTCATCGAAAGCAGGCAGTGCCAACCAGGCATCAGGTCCAGTGATCGCGGCTAAGCGCTGCATCATGGCATTGGGAGAGCGTGTGGCGTCCATCAGGCCATAGCCCCAAGTCGACCAGAGTACCCAGAACACGGCGAGCCATAGCGTCAGTGCCAGCAGGCCGCGTCGCGGCTTGAACCAGCCGAGAAGGGCGAAAGCGACCACACCGAGCGTGATCCACCAGGCCCAGGGCGATAGGTCGTGTCGCTCGGCCAGTGCTTGCAAGGTTGGCAGGCCCAGACTGCCCAGCGTACCAGCAGCAAGCAGAATGCCTCCCAGCAGCACCAGTGTGGCCGCTCCAAGACGCTGCAGGCCGCGTTGTCTCCACAGCCCTGGCAACAATGGTGTCATGACCAGTACCAGCAATGGGATGGTGGGCAGCATGTAGACGCCACGCTTGCCCGCTGACAGGCTGAAGAAGGCGATGATCAACACCATGGCACTCAGCGGCAGGATGTAGCGTGCGTCACGACGTTCGATGCGCCGCCACCAGGCGGGTACCGCCCATGGCAGGGCCAGTGTCAGTGGCATCCAGGCCCAGGGCAGCACCTGGAGTGGGTAGTAATACCAGGGTTTGATATGGTGCCAGGCGTTGGCATAGCGCTCGCCGGTCTGCTTGAACAGGATATTGTCGCGATAGGCGGCGAGTGACGGGTCGTCGCCGAGAGTGGTCATGACGATCATCGGTAACCCCCACAGGGCGATCACTGCCAGCATTATTCCCATGCCAACGAGCAACTCGCGAAAGCGCAAAGGCGTCAGCCGGCCATCGCGACTCAACCAATACCAGGCGGGCAGCAGAGCCAATGGCAGGAAGCCGACCCCCTTGGTCAGAATCCCTAATCCCATGGCGGCCCACCCCGCACGCCACCAGCGCCATGCCGGGCCCAGCAAGGCATGGCGCAGCAGACCATAGGCGCCCAGGGTGGTGAAGAAGGTTAGCAGCATGTCGATTTGCGCGGTCTTGGCCTGCAGGGTGAACTGCAGCGAGGCCAGCAGCGCGACGCCACCGAACAGCGCGATTCGGCGACCATGCAAGCGGCGTAGCAGGTCCATCACCAGGGCGAGGGTACCCAGGGCGGCGAACAGTGACGGTAGCAGGAATCCCGCCCGCACTGAGCCAGTGACAGCGATGCTCAAGGCCGTGGCCCACATGAACAGCGGTGGTTTGTCGGGATAGAGTTCCCCTCCGCGATGAGGAAGCCAGAACTCGCCGGTCGTGACCATCTCCAGGGCATTGAGTGCGAAACGCGGTTCGTCGGCGGGCCAGGGATCGCGGAGGCCGATGCCCAGTCCCAGCACGAGCAGCGCGAGCAACACCAGCAGCCATGTTGCCAAACGTGCGTGACGACGCGTGAATGTCGGCAGACAGGCGAACGTGTCCATCATGCGGCGGTCTCCCGCTGGCATGTTTCGCGACGGATCAGCATCAGATTGCGCAGGTAGATGATCAGCCCCGCTCCCTGACCCAGCACGAACACCGGGTCGCGGCGGTACACGGCATAGGCCAGCAGGGTCGCGCCACCTCCGAGGCTCAGGAACCAGAAGGCCAGTGGTACCACGCTGCGCTGCGCACGCTCGCTAGCGAGCCACTGCACCAGAAAGCGTGCACTGAATAATGCCTGGCCAAGAAATCCTACCGTCAGCCACATTCCGCTCTGGTTCATGCGACCTCCTTCGAATGACGGACGATATCGTCGCAGGCTCCCAAGGGAGGCTTCATGATCGGCAACCGTGATCGCCGGCATAGCCACATCACGCCGAGCAGGTCGACCAGCCCTGCCCACAGGCGATCGTGCAAGCCGTAGTGGGAACGGCCCGCCCGCCGGGGCCGGTGATTGACCGGCAGCGACAGGCAACACCCGCCCTGGGACTGAACCAGGGCGGGCAGGAAGCGGTGCATGTGATCGAAATAGGGCAGGGTGAGAAAAATATCGCGACGCACGATCTTGAGACCGCATCCGGTATCCGGTGTGGCATCGCCCAGCAGCGTCGTACGTACCCAGTTGGCGATGCGCGACGAAACGCGTTTGAGCCAGCTATCCCGCCGCAGGGTGCGGTGACCGGTGATCATTGCCACGTCGTTGCGTTGCGCCTGCTCCAGCAAGCGAGGGATATCGGCCGGGTCGTTTTGGCCGTCGGCGTCCAGGGTTGCCAGCCAAGAGCCACGTGCGAGGCGGGCTGCATGCCAGATCGAGGTGCTCTGACCGGCACTCACGGCATGCCGCAACACCATCAGCCGTGGATCGTCGGCGGCACGTTCGCACAGCAGCTCCCAGCTATGGTCGCGAGAGCCGTCGTCGACCACCAGAACTTCATGATCGAGCGTACCCAAGGCTCGCTCGATTTCGTCGAGAAGTGAGGGCAGATTGTCCGCTTCGTCCCTAGCGGGAACGATTAGGGAGACCAGAGGGGCAGGCATACGCGATGACCTCGATGGATGATGGACTCGCTCAGCCTGGTGCCATTAGCTTAAGGTATCCTTAAGCTTCGGTGGCCGATAGCTATGCCGGTGAGAGCGGCGCCATTAAGGAAACCTTAAGGCACAGCGTCGATGATGGCGGTCAGGAGTTAGACTTTGTCCGAAAACTACCTGCGCTCGCCCATACGGCGTTAAAAATCAGCTCAAAGTACTCATTTACAACCACGTAAACTCCGTCTTTTCGCTGATGTTTGCCTTGTCTGGCCATCGCTCGGCGACTTTTCGGACAAACCCTAGTGAGGACAGACGATGCGAGTGTTGCTGGTGGAAGACGATCCGCTGCTTGGTGATGGCGTCAAGACCGCTCTCATACGTGCTGGCTATGCGGTGGACTGGTTGTCACGGGGCGTCGATGCTCTGGCGGCTTTGAAGACCGAGGATTTCTCGGTGGTAATACTCGACCTGGGCTTGCCCGATATCGACGGTTTGGAGGTATTGGCCGAAATTCGTCGTCATAGTCGTTTGCCGGTGTTGATACTCACGGCCCGCGATGCCGTGGAGGAACGCATTCGCGGCTTGGACGCCGGTGCCGATGACTATGTGCTCAAGCCCTTTGACCTCCAGGAGCTGCTGGCCCGCTTGCGGGTGGTGACGCGTCGTTCCGAAGGTCGTGCCTCTCAGGAGTTGATCCTTGGCGGGCTGGCGATCGACGAGGCCCAGCATCGGGTGAGCTGGCAGGGGCAGGAGGTCATCCTGGGACGGCGTGAATTCGCCTTGTTGCTGGAGCTGGCGCGTCACCCTGACAAGGTGCTGCCACGCTCACGTCTGGAAAGCCTGCTCTACGGGTGGGGCGAGGAAGTGGCGTCCAACGCCTTGGAGGTGCATGTGCACCACCTGCGTCGCAAGCTCGATAATAAGAAGCTGATCGCTACCGTGCGTGGGATCGGTTATCGCCTGGATAGTCGAGTGGCATGAGTTCCATCCGTCGTTACCTGACCTCGACATTGGCACTGGTGTTGGTGGCTGTCGCCACACTGAGCCTGGTCGCCGCCTATTTCATCACCCATCACGAGATGGAAGAAATCCTGGATGCGCAGCTGAGTCTGCAAGGGCGTATCGTTTCGGCGTTGGTTGACCCGCAGACACCTCGCGACACCTATGCCAGGATTGCCCGTCATCTGGATCAGCCGGGGCATCCGGCGCGCTGGTATGGTGATAAAGCGCCCGATGACAACTCGTCTTCCAGCAAGCGATACCACCATGAAGAGCGGATGTTGTCCGTCGGGGTCTGGAACGCCGATGGCAGCCCTTGGTTGCTGGGAGCCGAATGGAATGATGCCGGTCCCTTTCCGGGACCCGACAGGGAAGGCTATCGCTGGCAGGAATACGGCGGTCAGCGCTGGCGAGTGTTCAGCTTGCCGCTTAACGAGGGGCAGAGCTGGTTGAGCATCGGCCTGAGCGAGGACTTTCACGACGAACTGTCACGCAAGGTGGCTCTGGCCGACCTCCTGCCCATGCTGATTGCCTTGCCGGTGTTGCTGGTACTGATGGGAATGCTGATCCACCGTGGTCTTGAGCCTATCGCACGTCTTTCACGACAAGTGAAGGGACGTGGTGCCCGTGACCTCAGCCATATCGAACTCGCGGTGCCGCGGGAGCTGGTGGCATTGCGAGATGCGTTCAACGATTTCATGAGTCGCCTGAGCGAAGCCCTGGAACGCGAGCGACGGTTCACCGCCGATGCCGCCCATGAGTTACGCACACCGTTGGCGGCATTGAAGATTCATCTCGACAATGCCATGGCCGGTGAGCAGGCCTCGCTGCGCAAAGCCTATGACGGTATCGAGCGCTTGCAGCGAGTCGTCGATCAGTTGCTGATTCTGGCGCGTCTCGACAGCCAGCGGATGACGCTAGTCGAACGTCTCGACTTGCGTGCCTTGGTGCTGGAACTGGCGGCGGAGCTATGGCCACTGGCCGAGGCCCACGCCCAGAAGCTGGAAGTGAGGGAATCGGCACCGCTATGGGTAGAGGGCGATACCACTGAGTTAGGCATTCTGATCCGCAACCTGCTCGACAATGCACTGCGCTACACACCCGATGGTGGCCGGGTCGAAGTGGCGCTTGGTCGTGACGAGCGGGGCACATGGCTGAGTATTCGCGACACTGGTCCGGGGATCCCCGAGGAACTGCTGGAGGCGGTGACCGAGCGGTTTCGACGTGTTGCCGATCAGCGGATCAGTGGCAGTGGTTTGGGGCTGTCCATTGCCGTGGAGCTGGCCAAACGTCAGCAAGCACAGCTAACCCTGCGCAACCGTCAGGAAGGAGGGCTCGAAGCGCGGCTCGAGTGGGAAAGTTAAAGAGGGGCCCTAGAGGACCAGAGCCCCTATCCGTCCCATCAGGACGGCTGTTTGACCGTACGCAGATAGGGCTTCAGCGTGGTGAAGCCTTCCGGATATTTCTGCCTGGCTTCCTCGTCGCTGACCGACGGCGGAATGATGACATCTTCGCCGGGCTTCCAGTTCACCGGTGTGGCCAGGGTGTGCTTGGCGGTTAGCTGGACGGAATCCAGCAGACGCAGCACCTCGTTGAAATCACGCCCGGTGGTCATGGGGTAGACGAGCATCGCCTTGATCTTCTTGTCCGGTCCGATGACGAATACCGACCGCACGGTGGCATTGTCCGCAGGGGTACGTCCCTCGGCAGTGCCTTCCAGGTCGGCCGGCAACATGTCGTAGAGCTTGGCGACCTCCAGTGTTTCGTCGCCGATCATCGGGTAGTTGGGAGCCGTACCCTGCGTTTCCTCGATGTCCTTCGACCAGGCGGTATGATTGTCGACCGGGTCCACCGACAAGCCGATGATCTTGGTGTTGCGCTTGTCGAACTCGGGTTTCAACTTGGCCATATAGCCTAGCTCGGTGGTGCAAACCGGGGTGAAGTCCTTGGGATGCGAAAAGAGAATGCACCAGCTGTCGCCGATCCATTCGTGGAAATTCAGGGTGCCCTCTGTCGTTTGCGCAGTGAAATCCGGAACGGTATCACCGATTCTGAGACTCATTTGTGTGACTCCCTGTAAGTAGGTTGATAAAGCCGCAAGGTAACAGTTCCATTCGGGAATATCACCCTGCCGACTGATTGAATATAGAGCATAAGCCCTGAGTCCGCTGCCGGGTCAAGAGATCGAGAAGGAAGTCGTGCTGTTGGGTATGAGGAGGGGCTAGGGTGAGGTGATCCGCCGCTCAACGTGCGTTCAAGGCGTCGTATAGCCCTTGCAGGGTCGGGCATGGCAAGCCGTGCCGATTCGCGGCCCGGAGCAGTGGGCCGAGAATGGCGTCGTGTTCGGTGGGGCGACCAGCCAGCACGTCCTGCAGCATGGAGGCACGATTGTTGGCGGTGCCTTCGATGACCTTCCACACCAGGTCATGCCAGCCATCCGGCGGTTCGGGAATGCGTTCGGCGGCCATGATGACGGCGACTTCGACGATTACGGCTTCGACCATGGGGCGGAAGGGGCGGTCGCGTAGCTGGCCGTTGCGAATCCGAAAGCGGGCCACCAGCGGGTTGATGGCGGCGTTGATCGCCAGCTTGTGCCACAGCCGCAGTCGGATGTCGTCGACGGGTGTGGTGGGAAGCCCGGCGTCGGTGAGTGTGTCGGCCAGGCGTGCGACCAGTTCGCCGTGCTGGCCTTTGAGTTGGCCGAGTGCCGTGTGGCCATGGCCGGCGTGAACGACTTCGTCGTCACCTTGGATATAGGCACCTTCGGTGGTGGTCGCGCACAGCACCGGCCCCGACCAGCGGTGAGTCAGGGTTTCCTGAACGCCATAGCCGTTTTGCCACAGCACCAGCGGTGTATCAGGGGCCACGCGGTCGGCGATGGCGCTGAAGGCCGACTCCGCGGCATGGGCCTTGGTGGCGATATGAATCACCGACGCCAGCTCGGGGGGCAGGTCTTCGGCCACCAAACCGAGGATGTTGCGAACACGCCTCTCGCCTTCGGGGCTGGTCAAGGTCAGAGTGCTCGGCGGTTGGCGCCGCCCAAGCAATGCGACCGGTACCTGATCGGCGAGGGAGACGGCCAGCAACCTGCCCAGGGCGCCGGGACCGACGATCAGATGCGTCTGGCGGCTCATGACGGTTCCTTGTTCGAACGGCGGCGTCGCGCTGCCGGCTTGCCGTTGCTCGAGCGTCTAGGCCCGCTACTGCGCCGGCCCTTGGCTTGGCGCTTGGTGCGTGCCGGCGCCTCGACCCCTTGGGCATTGCCGAAAGCCTCACGCATGCGCATCGCATCGGCTGCGGCCAGCAGCTCGCGAAGATCCGTGACTAGGCCATCGAGGAAGGGCGCTGGGACAGCGTCCTGCTCGGCGATGGCCGTCAGGCGCTGTTCCCACAGGGCGGTGCGCTCCGGTCGGCTGGCGGCCTCCGGCAGCGCCTGAATCAGCGCATGCCCGGTACGGGTGGCGCGCAGGGCATTTTGCTGGCGAATCAGATAACCACGGGTAAGCAGGGTTTCGATGATGCCGGCGCGGGTGGCTTCGGTACCCAGGCCATCGGTGTCGCGCAGGGTGCGTTTGACTTCGGCATCCTCGACATAGCGGGCAATGTTCATCATCGCCTTGATCAGACTGGCATCGGTGAACGGTTCCGGCGGCCGGGTCTCGCGGTCTTCCACGCCGTGGTCGATCACTCTGGCCGGCTCGCCCTCGCGCAGGGGTGGCAAGGGCGGGGCTTCGTCGCGGGTGGTGAACAGCGGCTTCCAGCCAGGCTCGAGAATCTCGCGGCCCTGGGCACGGAACATCTCGCCCAGGATCTCGAACTCGGCCTTGATCTCGCGAAACTCCAGCGTCGGATAGAACTGTGCCAACACGTTGCGCACGATGAGGCGGAACACATTGGCCTCGGTGTTCGACAGGCGGCTCATGTCGGCCTGGGTGCCGGTGGGCGCCAGGGCATGGTGGGCACCAACCTTGCGGTCGTTCCAGGCCTTGGAGCGGCGCGTGAAGTCGGCGCCGGTGAACCACTGCCGCAGGGTGCCATCGCCGCCACAGGCGCCTTGCAGAGTCCGTTGCGCCAGCGCGAAGTGCGCTTCGGGCAGGTGACGGCAGTCGCTGCGTGGGTAAGTGATCAGCTTGTGGCGTTCGTAAAGGCTCTGGCAGGCATCCAGCACCATCTTGGCCGACAGCTTGTAGCGGCGCGCGGCATCGACCTGCAGGGCCGACAACGAGTAAGGCAGCGGCGCTGCCTGGCGCTTCTGTTGGGTTTCCAGCCGTGCCAGCCTACCCTCCGCACCGGGCAGGCGTGAAGCGAGGACTTCGGCGGGAGCACGTTCCAGCAGCCGGCCCAGGTCATCCAATGGATGGTGTTCGCCGGGTTGCCACCAGGCGCGTAGCTGGCCGTGTTCGACGGCCAGGTCTGCCCACAGCACATGAAAGGGACGGGGCTGGAACGCGGCGATCTCGGCATCGCGGCGTACTACCAGACCCAATACCGGTGTCTGTACGCGGCCCACGGAAAGCACGCCATCATGGCCGGCCTGGCGTCCGACCAGTGTCCACGCCCGCGACAGGTTGATACCGTACAACCAGTCGGCGCGGGAGCGGGCCTCGGCGGCACGGTACAGCGGTTGGTAGCGGGCGTTGTCGTCCAGATGGGCTAAGGCCTTCACCACAGCCGGACGGTTGAGGTCACTGACCAGCAGTCGTGATACCGGGCCTTTCCAGCCCAGGTAGTGAATCACCTCCTGGACCAACAATTGACCTTCACGGTCGGGGTCTCCGGCATGAACCACGTTGGTGGCCCGCTTGAGCAGGCGGCGAATCACCGCCAACTGGCCACGTGCCTTGGGACGCGGCGTCAGTCGCCATTGCTGGGGGATAATGGGAAGATGATCGAGGCGCCATTGCTTGTAGGCGGGATCGTAGGCATCGGGCGAGGCCTGTTCGAGCAGATGGCCGAGACACCAAGTGACAAGGGAGTCGCCTACGGTGATGGCGCCGTCTTCGCGCTTGGAATTGCCGGGCAGGGCATCGGCAATGGCACGCGCCAGGCTGGGCTTCTCGGCGATGATCAGGCGCATGGGGGCTCCCGGCTTGTGAAATGTGGATATTCTTACAGTATCGCCGGCGAGCTGCCAGGTATACCCTGAATTCATCAATGTACAGGCATTGTACGACTATGCGTGAGCATGGCAGAACACGACGTCTGCTGGGATTGGGCGTGCGTACCGGCGGGGCGCTGCTGGGTAGCCGTCTGGGACGGGAAACCGATTGGCGCACCTTGGGAGAAGCCTTGTTCGAGGGGCTTTCCGAACTCAAGGGGCCAGCCATGAAGCTGGCCCAGATCATGGCGCAATGGGATGATCTGCTGCCACCCGACCTGGCCGATGAACTGGCGCGCCTGCAGCGTCAGGCGGAGCCGATGCCTTGGCCGAGGATTCGCCAGGCCTTGGTGATGCAGTATGGCGATCCTGAATCGGTATTCAGCGAGATCGAGCAGACGCCATTCGCCAGTGCCTCGATGGGCCAGGTGCACCGTGCGGCCACCCGCGAGGGCGAGCGGGTCGTGCTCAAGGTGCAATATCCGGGAATGGTCGAGGTGCTGGAGAGTGATCTGGTCCAGGTACGGCGCATGATGCGCCTGGGACGCTGGCTCAGGGTGCCGCAGGTGCGTCTCGACGCGCTGTTCGAGGAGCTCGCCGCGAGCCTGCGCAGCGAGCTGGATTACCGTGCCGAGGCACGCGCGCTGGCACGTTATCGGCGACGTTACGCAGAGTGCGACTGGCTGGTATTCCCCGAACCCCTGGAGGCGTTGTGCGGCCCACACGTGCTGGCCATGCGTCACGTTTCCGGCACGCCGTTGCGCGAAATGGAAACGGCGCCGGATGCCCAGCGCCAGAAGCTGGCGACCTACTTGGCCGATTGGCTGACCGAGGAGCTATTCACCTACGGAGAACTGCATGCCGACCCGCATGCCGGCAATTTTGCCAGTGACGACGAGGGGCGTCTGGTCATCTATGACCTAGGCGCGATCATCCCCGTGCCGGCGGCGCGCTTGAAAGCCATGCTCGAGCTTCTCGATGCGGCCTTGGCCCAAGACCCCCTGGGCATGGATATCGCATTGCAGCGACTGGGAGGTCGCCAGGGCGAAGGGGCACCGTTGGCGCTGTATCGCGAGTCGGCCGAGGCGATTGCGCCATTGTTCGCGCCGGGTCCCCAGGACTTCGGCGACGTACGCATCCACCGGCGCTTGCGCGAGTTGAGTCCGCGCGTGTGGGCGGCCTTGGATCGTTTACAACCGCCTGCCGACACCTTGCTGCTATCGCGTACCCTGAACGGGCATTACTGGAACATGGTGCGCCTCGGGGCGCGGCTGGATATGCACGCCCGCACTCAGCCGCTGCTCGAATGGGGGCGCAGCATATGATTCATTACCGCCTGTCGAGCGCCCGGCGTGCCTGGACCAAGGCGCGATACCAGTCGCGATGCACTGCACCCACCGCCGGCGGTCGCTGACTCAAGTAGCTGACATTGCGCGGATCGCCTTGGGGATGCGTGGCGTGATAGTGGGACAGCATGCGCAGGGTACTCTCGCGGGCTCCATATTGCTCGGTGAGAAAATCGATGGCCGCCGGCTCGAGCTCCACCCGGTAGTGACGCACCAGGGCCAGAGCCAGTTGCTCGGCGCTGCGCGATAGGTCGACGTCGACCTCCTTGACCATGGCGGCCCCCAGGGCGGCCTTGGCGGCCGCCGACAGATTCGGTTCGAGCTGGCCGAAATCGGCGGCGTTGGTGGTGTTGATGGCACGCTGTACCTCGGGGCGCGATAGCTGGATGTGTGGCTCCAAGGCCAGGGCGATTTCGATGGCCAGACGCTTGGCGCTGTCGACGCCCACGCTTAGGCGCTGCTCGCGTTCACCGTAGGTGAGCTTGATCGGTCGATGCTCGATTCCAGCACGTGACAGGTGGTCGGCGAGATGCTTGCAGACGCGCGCCTTTGCCTCATCGTCAAGAGCGATCACATGTTCGCGGATGCGCAAACCGCGGCGGCCGGGACCGAGGCGCAGGCGAGTGTCGGCATCGGCGAATTCGGCACTGATCTTCTCCCAGCGCTCGAGCATCTTGAGCAGTTGGACGTGGTGCCTACCTACCTGTTCATAGGCGCTGGAAACGCTCTTGTAGAGGCGGATGGCGTTGGTCAGCAGGTCGGCCTTGTGGCGCAATTGGCCACGCCGCTCATGTTGCCCCTCGGCTACCGCCTGGGCCAGGTGCTGGATCTGCTCGGCCAACGCGTCCATGGCCTGCAACGAACGAGACAGCAGGATCTCGGCGCGCAGGCCCGACGCGGCATCCTCGACCAAGGTGCCGGACTGTTCGGCAAGATACACCGTCAACGCCTTGAGCCGCGATAGGCCGGTAGCTTGGGCGATACGATGCCGTGCGCGCGCTTGCTCCAGGGCATCGAAGGCCCGCGCCAGCCTCCAGCGGCCGCGATATTCGAAGGTCAACATCGGGATCTTGCGTCCGCTGATCAGCTCGAAGGCCAGGATCAGCATTTCCTCCACGTCCTGGAGGGTCATCAGCAATTCATTGTCCTGCTCGATGGCGGCCAGGACACGCTCGATGAAGTTGTCGTCGCGCGGCACGCCGTGGCGAAGGTCCGGTGCATGACCCTGAAAACGCTCGCGCAGTAGCGCCGTGGCCTGGGGAGCCGCCTCGGAGAGTTCGGTGAATTGCGGCTCCAGGGTCTCGCCATACAGCGCGATCATGTCGCGAATTCGCGCATGCAACCCCACACGGCGATAGATATCGATCTGGCCGATGATGCGGGCGCTGTCGCGGTCGTTGAGCAATTCCAGTGCCGCTAGTTCCACTCCTTCCGGTGACAGGTCCTGTTTGCGCAGCAGCATGGCGGCGGCTTCGCGTCGCCTTGCGTCGCCTTCCAGACTTTCGACGATCAGGTCACGGGTCACCAGCAGCAACTCGGGCAGTGTCCTGATGACTCGTTCGATCTTGGCCGTGGTCTTCTCGGCCTTGCGCGCGCCCGTGAAGTGATGCACCACATTGGCGATGATCCCTGCCGCACCGGTAATCACCGTGTAAGTGATGAAGAAAATGTAATTCTCGGTCGTCGGCGCGCGGCCGTAGCCGAGCAGGTAGCCTCCCCAGGCTCCCAGCAGTGTGACGGGTCCCGCGGTCCAAAGGATCTGCAGCAGGTTGATCGACCAGGGGACTTTTTCCACCGCCTGGGTGATGCGGTTGATCTCGTCGCGGCCCTCGCGCTCCAGGCGCACTTGGGGCGTTTCATGGCTGGTGGAGCGTGAACGACGAAAAGGCAAGCGCAAGATGGCAATCCTGTGACGATCGACAGAAGCTGGCTCACCCTAGCATTGGTAAAAAGCGCGCACCATCGCGGATGAGTCCCTATCGAGTGGCATGTTAGACTAATCCGATTTCAGGGTGGCGGAGATTGCGATGCTGGCGGCATGGGTGGAACAACTGCTGGGATTTGCCACTGAGGCGCTGGAGGCGATTCGCGACGACGAGCACTACCCGTCTTTTATGGCCTGGACCCGTGAGCGCGGCAAATTGGCACTGGGTGGCAATTTGGCGATGGCGCAAGCCTTGGCGCCGGAGCTGTGGTCGCAGACGCCGTTGGAGCGGCGCGGTTTCGCCTGCGAACCCTTGGCCCGCCCGGGGCGTAACGAGCCCTGCTGGTGCGATTCGGGACGCAAGACCAAGCACTGTTGCGGTGCCGTCAACCTGCCAGGACCGGTGCCTGATCATCTGATGTGGATGCTATCGCTGCGCGAGTGGAAGGGGGAGACCCTGAAGGCCGCGTTGGCCAGTGGCCGGGCGCCGGCCCAGGCGTTGCTCGAGGCAGGGCTGATCGCCGCCGAAAGTGGCCAGCGCGGTCGCGCCCAACAGATTCTCGAGGCCTTGTTCGATCAGGGCGACTGGGCGCGTCTGCCCGAGCAGGCCGAGCCGGCCTTCGAACTGCTGGTCGATCTGTATCAGGAGCGCGGCTTTCATCGCAAGCGGGCCGCCCTGCTGGACGAGGTGCTTGAACATGGCCCGCTGTTCCTGCGTGGTGTGGCGTTGGAGCGCCTGTGCCTGATGTACCTCGATAGCGACGACCTGGCGAGCGCGCGCGAGGCGTTCGTGCGTGCCCAGCAAGCCTTGCCGGATTCGCCGACCCTGGCCTATATCGAGGCCATGCTATTGCTGCACGAAGGCAACGCTGAAGAGGCCGCCGAACGCGCACGCTTCTGGTTCCGGCGACTGTCCCGTCAGGGCGACCTCGATGCCGACCAATTGGCCTTTCTCGCCGAACTGGCCGATAACCCCGGCGCAACCCTGGCCGAGCAGATGGTCAACTCCGAGGAGGACCTCGCCGAGCCGCTGGCCTCTCTGCAGGCCTTGCTGGAGGTCTTGCCCACCGCGCCGCTGCTGCATTTTCAGTGCAATGCCCAAGGCGAACTCGAGTATCACAGCACCGCTCGCGAGGACACGTTGCATGCCGCCTGGCAGGAGTATTTCCAGGTATCGGTCGACGAGGAGGCGGCGATGGGCTTCGAGGCCGATCCCTGGCCGCATGCCGGCGAGTGGCTGAATGCCCTCTGCGCGCATCCCGAATGGCTCGATTCCCCCCGAGTGGTGCAATCGTTGACGTTGGCCCTGACCAGTCGCTTCGGCAGCCTGCCGTGGATGGCGCCGAGCCTTTTCGAACCCCTGGCGTTGCGCCTGGAGCGCTGGTTGACGCAATTGGAAGGCGAAGGCAGCGGAAGTTTCGTGTGGGATGTCGCTGACAATGCCGTGTTGCTGCGTACCGGACTGGCTCTGGTGGTGGGCATGGAGCGTGGCGCTCGCGAGCGCTCTCGCCATCTTGCCGAGCGGCTGCTGTCGCTTGACGATCAGGATAGCCTGGGATTGCGAGAACTGGTGCTCGACCAGCTTCTGCGCGAAGGACGCAACGAACATGCCTTGGAGGTCAGCCAGCAGCCGATGGAAACACCGATGCTGGGTGTATTGATGGGCCGGGCCCTGGCGCTCTACCGTCTAGAGCGCCGGGACGAGGCGTTCGATGCGTTGCGCGAAGCGACCATCGTGAATACCCATGTTATCGCCATGCTGTGTGCCGATAACCCCCGTGCGGCATCGGCGGGCGACGGGGTACCGGAGTCAGGCAGTCGTGCCGAGGCCTGGCAGTATCGCATCCTGATGCGTGATCAGTGGGCCAATACGCGCGGTGCCCTGGCCTGGTTGGATGCGCAGCGTGCTCGATTGAACGTGCGTTGAGTACCGAGCTGCCAGCAAGCGATAGGTGTCATGTCGCTCTTGCCGCCGGTGGAGGTAACAGTTCACGATCGCGGCTGATCCACCATGCCAGCACGATGGCCGGCAGCCCAAGCGCCGTGGCCAGCACGAAGAAGGTGGCATAGCCTTCGGCGGCCACCAGCAATCCGCCGAAGCCACTAAGGAACTTGCCGGGCAGGGTCATCAGTGACGAAAACAGTGCATACTGGGTCGCCGTATAGGCGCGTGAGGTCAGGCTCGACAAGAAGGCGATGAAGACCGTACTGGCCACCCCGTTGGCCAGATTGTCGCCGACGATGGCCATGACCAGCATGGGCAGATTGGTGCCGGCGAGTGCCAGCGCCGCGAACAACAGGTTGGTCAGGGTCGCCACGGCCGCGCCCAGCACGAGGATCGGCCCGATGCCGTAGCGGGCCACCAGCAGCCCGCCGAGGATGCCACCGCCGATGCTCATGGCGATACCGAACACATTGGTCACGTTGGCGATGGTGGCCAGCGAAAAGCCCAGGTCGATATACAGCGGGTTGGCCATCGATGCCATGGCCAAGTCGCTGATCCGGAATACCCCGATGAACACCAAGAGCCACAATGCCTTGAGCCGGTGGCGCGTGAAGAAATCGGTGAATGGACACACGATGGCGCCAATCGCCCAGGCCCCCAGACGACGCAGCGGGCGAGGCTTGCCTCGACTGGCACGCAGGAACTGACGAACCCGGGGCTCATGGATCAGTTGGGTCTTGAGCGACAGCCGTTTCGGCTCCGGACGTACCAGCACTGTCACCACGCCGACGCCTACCAGCGCCGCCATGGTCAGATAGGCGACTTCCCAGGATGCCAGCGATGCGACGTAGAGCGCCCCGGCCCCGGCGGCCAGCAACCCTCCGCGATAACCGATGATATAGGTCGAGGCCATGGCGGCCTGGACATCGTCGGGGGCCGACTCGATACGAAAGGCATCGATGGCGATGTCCTGGGTCGCCGAACCGAAGGCCACCAGTAAGGCGAAGGCCGCGACCAGCCACAGGTTCTGCTGGGGTTCGAGGCTTGCCAGGGCCGCCAGGCCGGTGGCGATCATGGCTTGGGCAAGCAACATCCAACCGCGGCGTTGGCCGAAGGTACGTGTCAGGATCGGTAGGGCCAGGCGGTCGACCACCGGCGCCCAGAAGAACTTGATCGAATACAGGATACCGATCCACGAGAAGAAGCCGATTGCCGCGACTTCCACCCCATCGCTGCGCAGCCAGGCTGACAGGGTCGAGAACACCAGCAGGAATGGCAGGCCCGCGGAAAAGCCCAGAAACAGCATGGTGATGACCGGGGCACGCAGGTAGACGGCCAGCGCGTCTCGCCAACTGCGTCTTACACTGACTGGGGGCATGATGGGGCTCCTTGCGAGATACTGTTGTGCGGCCATGACCAGCGTTCTAGCCGGACAAGCGTTACGGGAGGCTGGTAGACTGGTTCGCTGGTGGCCATGACATCTTCCATGCTGAAGGTGCGGTGCGAAAGGCCACCAGTCATTCAGTCGGCGGTGACCGGGACCTAGTGTCCTGGATTTGGTCCAGGGCACTAGATTGTTGCAGAGCGGCAAACCGGACACCAGCAGGAGTGCGAGAAACATCAGGAGAGAAATGAGCGAACGTATCGATGATTCCCAGGGACAGGACGAGGATGCCATTCCCCGCTGGTATGTCATTCAGTGCAAGGGTGGTGAATCGTTTCGTGCCGCCGAGAACCTCGACAATCAGGGGTACGAGATCCTGCACCCGGTCCTCGAGGTCCAGCGCAAGCGTCGCCAACGACTGATCTGGGTGCCCGAGCCCCTGTTTCCCTACTATCTGTTCATTCGCCTGGATCGCCTGGCCAGTAACTGGCGACCGATCCGCTCCACCCGTGGTGTCCTGAAACTGGTTACCTTCGGTGACGAGCCAGTGGCCGTGGATGACGGCCTGGTCGAAACGCTTCGCCAGCATCCCTCGGCCGAGATACGCGAAACTTCCCATGTCTACTTCCGGGCCGGAGATACGGTGGAAATCACCGAAGGCCCCTTCCGCGACCTGCAGGCGGTGTTCGAGTCGCAGAAGGGCGAGGAGCGCGCCATCGTGTTGCTCAACATGCTGCACAAACAGCAGCGCCTGGTGATGCCGATCGCCCAACTGCGCCGGCGCACCTGAGCCGATTATTCAAGCTGCAAGCACAGGAGATTCCCGCATGAGGATAGCGCCTCAGCAGGTCGTCACCCTGCATTACACGCTGCGCGATGCCAGCGGTACGGTACTCGACGATTCGCGTGCCCGCGATACCCCGCTGGAATACCTGCATGGCCACCACAACATCGTTGCCGGCCTGGAGCGTGCCTTGGAAGGGCAGCCTGAGGGGGCGACTCTCAGCGTGACCTTGAAGCCCGCCGAGGCCTACGGCGTGCGTGATGAAGCCTTGGTGCAACGGGTTGCTCGTACCGCTTTCCCGGCCGACGATCTAGCGCCCGGCATGCGCTTCCAGACCCAGGGCGACGATGGCCCGGAGATTGTCACCGTTCTCGAGGTCGGCGACACCCAGGTCACGGTGGATACCAATCATCCCCTGGCTGGCGAAACTCTGAGCTATCGTCTCGAGGTGCTGAGCGTCCGCCTGGCGACGCGCGCCGAACTGGCCAAGGGCCATCCATTGCCCCCCGAAGTCGATCATACACAGGTGGAAGATCGCAAGATGCCTTGAGAGGGAGTCTACAAACTACTGCGCTCGGCCATGCTGCGTTGAAATCAGCCTCGTGCGCGAGTCCGATCAAAATGCTCATTTACAAACTCGTAAACTCCGCTTTTTCGGCTGATTTCGCCTTGCCTGGCCGTCGCTCGTCACGTTTGTAAACACCCTCTGAGGCTCCCTCCCTCTCCGGAAACGGTAAAAAACTGATGTAGATCAAACCACGGGGCGCTCGTCCCGGGTTGCCGCGTACAAATTTGACCCAGGTCATGATTTTCCCGGCAGGTGGCGGCTAGAGTGAAGCCATCACATCACGACGGGAGAACAACGCTATGTACTGGGGTGACGCGGTAATTTTCGGACTGGTGACCGTCGGTATGATGATCGCTTTCATGGGCGGCTGGGTTGCCTTCATCGTGCGCGACCACAAGCGCAAGGGAAAGCATCGGCACTGATCCAGTCTCCCGGGCATCGACGGTGATGGTTGAACCGTCCCGCCCTACCGAGTCGTCAGGGGAGGGGGCTCCGCCCCCGCTAGCCGGCCTTCGGGCCAGCATTTTTATGATGCGCCGGCTCGTACGGCGATAGCGGTAGTAGAGTCGATGTAAGCGAAAGCTACGGCCATTTGTAGGAAATGTCTTACACGATTGTCAGAGATGTCCTACAGACATCCCGTGCCCCCGCCATTATGATCTCCGTTTTTTAAAGAAAACACTAAATAAGCTTATCCTATAACGGAAGTCCTGAAGCCATTGCCGCGCACCAAGCGTGAGGCGCCTGGCGCGAAGGCATGGATTCAGCGCTGCCATCACGCAGGGAGGCGTACCTCATGGCCAACCAGACCGGTCTGCAGTTCACGCTCGCGCTCGCCGGGCGCGACGCCCTCGACCTGGCGGTCACCCAGTTCACCCTCAGCGAGGCGCTGTCGCAGCCGTTCACCCTCGAGGTCCACTTCGCCAGCCGCGACGACACCCTCATCGCCGACGACTGGCTCGACCGCAACGCCACCCTCACCGTGTGGCGCGACGGTGAGGTCGAGCGCCGCGTCAGCGGGACCGTGAGTCACTTCGCGCGCGGCGACAGCGGCTATCGCCGCACCCACTACGATATCGTCATCCGCCCGGCGCTGTGGCGCCTGGGCCTGCGCCACAACTCGCGCATCTTCGAGCAGGCCGCGCCGCTCGGCGTGGTCCAGACCCTGTGCGAGGAGCACGGCCTGCGCGATCTGGTCTTCGCCATCAAGCGCAAGCCCGAGCCGCGAGAATTTCTTGTTCAGTACCGAGAGAACGACCTGGCCTTTCTCCAGCGCCTGCTCGCCGAGGAAGGTATCTTCTTCTCCTTCGACGACGACGGCCGCCAACTGGTGTTCGCCGACGACGTGCAGATGCTACGCCGCCTGCCGGAGCAGACCTACCACGCCCGCGCCGGCGGCGTGCGCCCCGAGCGGTGCTACCTCCATTCGCTGCGCCAGGTCTCGTCGGTAGCGACCTCGTCGGTGGTGCTCAAGGACTACAGCTTCAAGACCCCCGCCTACGCCCAGCAGCACCAGGCCTGGGCCGACGACCCCAACGTGGACCCGACCCTGGTGCACTATGACTACCCGGGCCGCTACAAGCGCGACGCCTCGGGCAAGCCGTTCACCCGCGTGCGCCTCGAAGCGCTGCGCCGCGAGGCCTGCCTCGCCCACGCCGAGAGCGACCTGATCGTATTGGCGCCCGGCACGCGCTTCCGCCTCACCGAGCATGACGTCGCCGAGACCAACCGCGACTGGCAGGTGGTCGAGGTCGAACACACCGGCACCCAGCCCCAGGCCGTCGAGGAGGACGCGGTGGGCGCCGAGGGCGTGACGCACCTGGAAAACACGCTGGTGCTGATGCCCGGCGACCGCGCCTGGCGGCCCGCCCCGCCGGAGCGGCCGCGCGTCGACGGCCCGCAGACCGCCATCGTGGTCGGCCCCGAGGGCGAGGAGATCCACACCGACGAATACGGCCGCGTGCGCGTCTTGTTCCCCTGGAACCGCGACGGCACCGCCAGCGCCTGGCTGCGCGTCAGCCAGGGCTGCGCGTCAGCCAGGGCTGGGCCGGCCCCGGCTACGGCATGATGGCGATCCCGCGCATCGGCCACGAGGTGACCGTAAGCTTCCTCGACGCTGACCCCGACCAGCCGCTGATCACCGGGCGCGTCCGTCACGCCGCGCACCCGCCGCCCTACGCACTGCCCGAGCACAAGACGCGTACCGTGATCCGCTCACAATCGCACCAGAGCCGCGGCTACAGCGAGATTTCCCTGGAAGACAAGCGCGACGGCGAGGAGATCTACATCCGCGCCCAGAAGGACCTCAACCTGCTGACCCTCAACGACCGCCGCGAGGAGATCCGCCGCGACAGCGCGCTCAAGATCCACCGCGACCGTATCGAGCAGATCGAGCGCGACGCCCACCTCAGTGTGCACGGCCAGCGCCGCACGCGGGTCGACGGCGACGACCACGCCAGGATCGGCGGCACGGCCCACCGCCACTACGGCCGGGCGCTGCTGGTCGAGGCCGGCGAGGAAATCCACGCCAAGGCCGGCAACAAGGTGGTGCTCGACGCCGGCGCCGAGCTCACGATCCAGGCCGGCGGCAGCTTCATCAAGCTCGACCCCAGCGGCGTGACCATCGCCGGGCCCGTGACCCGGATCAATGCCGGCGGCAGCCCGGGCAGCGGCACGGGGCAATCCGTGCAGATGGCGCGCCTGCCGGGGCAGGTGGAGGAAGTGGCGCCACCGCCGTCCAGGGTGGGAGGTGCCCGTCTGGAACGGGCCGCCGAGATTCGTCCGGCGTTCATCGAGGTCTGCCAGTTACCCGCCGATGGCAGCCCCTGTCCACTGGGCGCAAGCTGCCCCTGTGGGGAGGGCTGACGGCGTGCCTCGCTTCACGGAAGATCGCGACCTCGAGACCCTGTTGCCTCATGAGATGCCACGCTGGCTGGTACTGGACCGGCTGCCGGATACGTTGAAACGACTCTACGAACTCGAAGAGGCCCCCGATTGCGAGCCGTTGTACGCACGCACCGCTTATGCCGACTGTCTCGAGCAGAGTCCGCTGCTGGTCCGACCCGGTGACGTTCAATCACCGCTCTGGCGAACCTTCGTCGAAGGGTGCGGCGAAACACCGCTGCGTGGAGTGATCGTCGCCGGTCATGCCTCTGGAGCAGAGGTGGCGGCCCATCTGCGTACCCGCCTGGAAACACGCTTCTATGGCAACCGCCGGGGGCTGCTGCGCTTCTACGACCCCTGGATCGCCGCCTACCTGTTTTCCCGGGCCAGCCGGGACAACCGCTGGCTGGGGCCGTTACAGAGTGTGATCTGGCATGGCGGCACCTTCGAGAAGCGCGCCGAGTCGGGAGCCCAGTGGCAGGCCTTCGTGGCCATGGAGACGGACCACCAACCCCATCCGACGACCCTCGACTCCGAGGAAATGGCCCTGGAGCCGGCCCAGGAAGCCGACATGGAAAATTACATGATTCGCTTCCCGCTGTGGCAACGCCTGGCCGAGCGGCATGGGTTGCGCGAGGACGCTCGGGACAATATCCAGCGCTTCGTCATCGCCTGCGACGAGGCCGAACGTCTGGCGCTGCCGCACGAGCAATGGGCCGACTATCTGGCGTGGCGTTTCGACGCACCGCGTGCCACATGGCCCGAGGACATCTTCGATACGCCCGTCGGAGGGCGGCTGACGCTGCTGGGAATACATGAGGGGAACAAGGGATGAGTCACGAAGTACGCCATGGACCGCTGAGCGAAGGACCGGCCTGCGAGCCCAAGATGCTGATCGTGCAGGTACTGGGCAAGGATCACCCGGCAGGGCATGAGTTCGTGCTGCGTGACGGCTATCGCGATACCGATCTCGACCAGCCGTCCAAGGAACCGCTGGAGATCATCACCGAGCCGCGCAGCGTACTGCACAAATGGCGCTGGAAAGGCATGCGGCCCGCCGACATCCAACTGGAGATTGCCACCGAACGTGGCGCGCCGATCCGCTTGCCGCTGTTCGAGGGGCTCTGGGAGACCCCGCGCCAGCGACGCTACCAGCACTACATCATCCAGCCCGTCATGCCCATGGCGCTATGGAAGTCGATGCAGCCGCGCTCGGCCTGGGACGCCAGTTCCCGAACCCATGCGCTGCCAGTGCGCCCCGGTTATCTCTATCTGTTCTACCGCGACCGGCTGTGGCGCGAGATCGAAGTCCGCGCCAACCCCAACACCGGCCAACTCGAGTTCCGCGATATCGACCTGGCCGCTCACCGCGATGCCGACGGGCGCTATCAGGACGACCGGCGCCCCAGCGCCGGCGTACCATTGCACGAGGTGTGGGTACCGCGTCCCGGTAGCGACCGGGCCATCAACCACGTGGTCGGCCACAATCCCTGCATGGCCTATTCCGAGGTGCAATGGTCGGCGGCGCGCCTCAATTACCTGCAAGACGACGCACGAGCCCGCCAGGCCCGCTGTCAGCGCCTGAATCTACTCAGTGGCAACGACTTTGCCTCGTCGGGATACCTCTACACGCCGCCCGACGACGAACCGCAACGCCTGCGCGAATGGGGGGCCGAACTTCAGGTGGCCAATCCCGCCGCCATGACACGCGATCTGGCCGGCCAACACCTAGCCCAGCTCCATGCCCAGGCGAACCGGGAGATCGAGCGCTTCGAGGCGGATGGCGCCAGTGCGAGCGCCGCCGCCGATGCTGGTTTGCAAGCGTTCACCGACGAGGGGGATGAGTCACTGCTTTACCGGCAGGCCATGGTGCGCGCCCAGGTGCTGGATGAGGGTCTGGCGGCGCAGGAACAGACCGGGCACGACAACGACCTCTGGCAAGGGCTCGACGCCGCCCAGGACTGCCTGGCCGATGCCCGGACGCGGGAGATTCCCGCCGTGCTGCTCGATGACCCCCTGTTCGACCTGCGCCATGCCCTGAGCGGTTGCCAGGCCAGCGAGCGCTACCTGCTCGGCATTCCACGCCGGGCGGCGCGCAATCCGCGCTTCGAGTGCGCCACCCTGGTCAACCGTACCCTGCTGACCAGCCACGACTCGGCGGGCGAGGCCAACCCGCTGCACCGCTTCGTCGATGACGACAACCTCGACCTCGACGACTCGGGCGACCTGGCCTTCGTACTGTGCCAGGCCCAGCGCGAGGTGGCACACGACCAGCATGCCGCCTATCAGGACCGTCTGGCCGACCTGCTCGCCGCCCTGGGCAAGTCCGGCACGCAGATCGACCAGCTCGCCACCGAGCGTCAGGATCGCCCCACGCCAGCTCAGCGCCTGCTGGTGCGCTGCCTGGGCGATGGCAGCGGCCATCCGCTGCACGCCATGCTGTTTCCCAGCGACGAGGCCACGCCGCTCGCCGCCCCGTTGACACTGCCCGAGGAGGGAGAGAGCAACCCCGGCGACGGCCGTCTGCGCCTCAAGTCCATGGCCCGGCAGGCCGAGTTGGAGCTGCCCACCGACGCCGACGACCTGCAACTCATCGACACGCCTCAGCTTGCCATGCTGGTGGGCCCCGAGGGACTGCCGGTCGTCCCCGAGCTCAAGCGCTGGGCCGGAGCCGTCGATACGGTACTGGGCAAGCTGGGCCAACAGGCGACGCTGATGCTGAACGGGGTCGTGGACCAGGCCACGGCGCTGACGCTCTTTCCCCCGGTGGTGCGCCTGTCCCGCGCCGCGCTGCCCGACCTGCTCGTCGGCGTGCATGCCGTGCCGCCCGCCGAGGCCCATGGCAAGGTGATCCTCGGCGTGCTCGACGAGACCGACGGCCTGACCGAGGCGGATCGCCGGCACTTCCACGACCGGCTGGCGACATTCCGCCGCCACCTGGACAGCTCGGTGACCGAGGCCAGCGGCCGCACGCTGAATTCCGCCAGCGCCCAGGCCCTGACTTCGGCCAGGGGCGACCAGGCCGTGACGGTGCTGGCCGTCGACCCCGACTCGCTGGCCGCCGAGGTCGCCCGAAAGGCCCGCGCCCGCTACAGCCTGTCGCGCAGCGCCGAGGCCATTCGTCTGCCGTATATCATTGCCGTGATCGAGATATTCAATCTGCGGATGGAGTTGGTTAGTACCCAGAATCGATCTCAAGCAAGAGCAGGTGCTGCAATATTTAGCGCATATATCGATATCACAGTTGCATCGGCCAAAGCTCTGGAGTTCTTCGGCGAACGCCATAACCAACTGGTGCAGCTGCGCGCCAAGGTAATCAGCCGCAAGGTGCCGTGGGGCAGCCTGCTGGCACGTCTTGCCCCTAAGGCAGCCCAGTGGTTGCCAAGCGTGATCGCGCTATCGACGCTGGGCGCGGCAGCCGGTGGTGTCATTACGGCGATGCTGTGCGGCTGGGATGCCATGACCAGCCTGCGCAACGGCAACCTGGGCGCCGGCATCGCGCTGGGCGTGGCGGCGGTGAGCGGGCTGGTGGTGACGGCGGCGTCGGTGATGGTGGGCATGGGGCCGGTGGGCTGGATCGCCATTGGCGTGACGCTGGCCGCGGCGGCCTGGCTGGCCGACAGCGAGCTCGAGGAGTGGCTGCGCATGGGGCCGTTCGGGCCACAAGCCTATCGCGACCGGGCGCCCTGGCTACAGAACCCCGACGAGGCCTACGACCGCCTGGTCAGCCTGCTGGCCGGCATCCGCATTCGTATCGACAGCATCGCGCCGACCACCGCAGAGGCCGTCGCCGCCAGTTCGCTCCCCGCGATCGGCCTGCTGCCGGAGTCGACGACCCGGCCGATGACCACCCTTGAGCGCCTCGCCGGCGACCACAAGGCACGCGACGAGGCGCGGTCGTACGAGCACTACCGCAGCCTGCCCAATACCCGCATCGTGGTCGAGAGCAACCTGGCCGGCCTGGCGGCCGGCTGGGAACCGGTGGTGTGGCTATACCCCCAGCGCGCCATCGACCGGCCGGCGGGCCATATGCCCGGCAACCAGGTCGTCTGGCAACGGGGGGACTTCGTGCCGTCGGCGCGGCCCATCGAACCGCGCTTCACGCGTGCCACCGCGCATGGCATGGAATACTACGTGATGACGCTCGACGCCGAGATCGAGAACGGCCTGAGGGGGCGGCCCAAAAGGCGCATCCGTTATGGCTGGACGGTACGCGTTCAGTGGCGCCGCGAGCGGCGCGCGCCCCGCCTGCCGGGTATCTTGCCGGCCCCGGCGCCACTGGTCGACCCGGCGAGTATCGATCCCGACGACCGCCGGCGCCCGGATCCCGAGCGCCGCGAGCAAGCCTACTGGGCCAGCGAGGCCTCCCATCCGGATGACAGCCATGACTGACGTTGCCACGTATTACGCCGCCGAGGCGCATACCTCGGCCAGGACCTTGGAGCGCCCCCCGCGCGAGTGCCGCCACTCGCGCAAGTTCAAACTGTTCGCCGGCGGCCAGCGGCTGCCGCACCGCCACCCCAGCGTGGACATGAGCCCGATGCATGGCTGGCGGCACAACACGCCCCAGCAACTACGCGAGTTGGAAGCCGATCCCGAGATGGCGAAGTACGAGGATCCCGAGTATCGCAAGGACTTGCTGGGGCGCTGGGACGAGGAGTGCCTGCGCTATGCCAGCCATACCAGGAGGGCATTTGTGTTCGGGATTACCCGGGCCTTGGGGATGGTGGGCTTTTTCCTTTGTTTATTTGCGGGAGTTCTTTATGCACTAACGATCTTTTTTCAGTCTCTGGGGAATACTCGAATCGATTTCTTCGAGCGTATTATCTCTGGAGGAGGATTTATTCTCTTTACATATGTATTGACATTGAGCATGTGGGGGGGGATGACCCTTCTGCAAAAACTCTTTCCCAACTTTGCCGCCGGTGCCTACCCGGGCCCCAGTTGGGAACTGAACCGCCGCACCGGCGAGGTGATGGTGGCGGCCAATCCCCGCAAGAAGCGTACCGCCTGGCAGATTGCCCATCGCCTGCCGTTCCATGGGTTCGACTGTTATTTGCAGAGCACCCCGGACTACCAGGGCTCACCGCAGTACTACCTGAGCCTGGTGCATTACGCCGAGGAGGTGCACGTGTCGCTGGCGGGCATGTTCGGGAGTACCCACAGCCACGTGGAGCAGCGCGCCGCCTGGGACATGCTGCAACGCTACATGGACACTTCCCAGCCCTTGCCGGATATCCCGGCGTTCGAGTCGGATCGCCACCGCGACCCCACCACCCGCGAGCATGACGAGCGCACCGGACGTGACCCGCGCTTCTGGCGCGACATGGACGACGCCACCTACGCGACCTACGTCAGCGCAAACCAGCACAAGCTGAATGCCTTTTATCGAGGATGAGGGCGTGGACATGAGTCCGATGTATGGAGGGTGGCTGATTTGCCACCATAACGTGACGATGCCGGCTCCTCGGATTTGGGCAGGATTCAATGCTGCGTAAGTCTGGGAATTGGTAGAAAAAGAAAAGTCTACTACTGAGTGAAGGGGGGAAGAGCTTTGGCCTGTCAGGACGGCGGCTCGGCGAGCCGAACCCGGTAGTCGTCGAGCCAGTCCAGGACCTGGTCGCAGGACAAGGGGCGCGAAATCTGATAGCCCTGTAGATAGTCGCAGCCAAGACGTTTCAGCAGTGCCTGGCTGTGTGCGGTTTCCACCCCTTCGGCGGTGACCTTGAGCCCCAGGTTGTGGCCCAGTTCGATGGTCGAGCGCACGATGATCCCGTCGTCACCGTGTTCGTCGAGTTTGACGATGAACGACTTGTCGATCTTGAGTTCCTGCACTGGTAGACGCTTGAGCTGAGCGAGAGAGGAGTAACCGGTGCCGTAGTCGTCCACCGCCAAGGCCATGCCGGTGCGGCGCAGTTCGCCAAGCAGGCGTGTGGCCAGCTCCGGCTCCTTCATGATGGTGCTTTCGGTGACTTCGAGTCCCAATCGATCGGTAGGCAGTCGATAGCGGTCGAGCATCTGCAACAGGTGAGAAGCCAGGGTGTCGTCCATGGCGTCTTCGGCCGAGACGTTGATGGCGACTTGCAGGGGGCGACCCTGATGCTCCCAGCGTTGCAATTGCTGGCAAACCTCTTCGATCATCCAGTGACTGAGAAGCCGGATGTTTCCCGAGCGTTCGGCCAACTTGATGAACTCGTCGGGAGGAATGAAGCCCAGCGTCGGATGTTGCCAGCGCATCAGGGCTTCGAAGCCTTCGACCTCACCGTCGTCGGCTCGCACCTTGGGTTGGTAGACCACGGTCAACTGGCGTTGGCTCACGGCATCGTACAGGTCGCGAATCAGTGTCAACTGGCGCAAGTGACGTTCGTCCTGGCCCTCGAGATAGAGTTGGTGACGCCGATGCCCATGGCGTGCCATATCGAGTGCGATATCGGCACGCCGCAGCAGCAGGTGGGCATTGTCGCCATGTTCGGGAAAGCGCACTTCACCCATGGATAGCGAGGGTCGAATCGGCGAGTCGTGCATGTCGATGGGCTGCGTCAGCCGTTCATGCAGGTTGCGAAGCCAGTCGGCGTCACAGGCGGGCGTAGCGAGTCGCAGCAGGAATTGATCGCCACCCAACCGATAGGCTTCGCGTGCCGGCGGCGGCAGGTGGGCAAGGCGTTCGGCCAGGGTGATCAGTACCCGGTCGCCCAAGGTATAGCCGAAGGTGTCGTTGATACGGCGAAAGTCGTCTATTGCCAGTCGCAGCAGGGTGAATGGGGTACCTTCGGCGATGTCCTGGTCGATATCGGTCTGGGCCGAGCTGCGGTTAGGGAGGTCGGTGAGCAGGTCGTGGCTCGATCGGTGCAACAGGGTGGCTTCTCGTTGGGCAATGTCATCCTGCATGGCCAGCAAGCTCGTGGCCAGTTTTCCGCTCTCTCCACGTGGCGGGACGTCGATCCGTTGCAGGCGTTGGCCTTGGCCGATACGGCGAATCGCCTCGGCCAGGATAGCAAATGGGCGAATCATGGCGCGCGCACTCAACAGGGCGGCAACGATCGCCAGTGCCGGGGGCAGGGCCAAGGCTGCCAGCCACTGCCAGGGGGATTCGCGAAAAGCGGCGATCAGGAATTCGTAGGATATCTGGTCGGCAGTGCCCAGGATAAATCCGGCGGTGACCAACTGCGACAGCAAGACCATGGCCAGCGTGACGATCAGCAGTCGTGTTCGAAAGGTCATGGGCGCCTCGTGGGTAGGCCGGTTGGCTTCCAGGAGTATCGGCTAGAGGTTATCCGAAATCTTCCGCCAGGTTGCCGAGTATGTCATGCATGCAGCTTAACGCTGTATACACAGAGATGACGTCCCCGGTCGATTCGTCAAGACCGGGGACGAGGAGTGGGGCGGGCTGTGAGGGAGGCTAACCGATCAGTGGGCGATCTTCTCGCGCAGGAAGTCGACGATGGCGTCCGCCGGTACCAAGGTGGCATCAGTGTCGCAACGTCCCTTGTATTCCAGTTCGCCCTTGTCGAGGCTACGGTCGCCGATTACCAGACGATGGGGAATGCCGATCAGTTCCTGGTCGGCGAACTTGACCCCGGGGCGGATATCGCGGTCATCGAGCAGCACGTCGAAACCACGGCGTGTCAGGTCGTCGTAGAGACGTTCGGCGGTTTCGCGCACGCGCTCGGACTTGTGCGCATTCATCGGAACCACCACCAGTTCGAAGGGGGCAATGGCCGTGGGCCAGATGATCCCGGCATCGTCATGGTTCTGTTCGATGGCGGCGGCCACCACGCGCGTCACGCCGATGCCGTAGCAGCCCATCCACGGGTGGGTCGCGCGTCCGGAGTCGTCGAGCACGGTGGCGTTCATGGCTTCCGAGTACTTCTTGCCGAGTTGGAAGACGTGGCCGACCTCGATGCCACGCTTGATGGACAGGGTGCCCTTGCCGTCCGGTGAGGGGTCGCCTTCAACCACGTTACGCAGGTCGGCGACCTTGGGCAGGGGAACGTCACGCTCCCAGTTGATGCCGAAATAGTGCTTGCCATCGACATTGGCGCCGGCGCCGAAGTCGCTCATCAATGCCACCGAGCGGTCGATGACGATCGGCATGTCGAGCCCGACCGGGCCCAGCGAGCCCGGCCCGGCTCCCACCACGTCGCGAATCTCGTCTTCCGTGGCCATGGTCAGCGGCGAGGCAACCTCCGGCAGATGCTCGGCCTTGACTTCGTTAAGTTCATGATCGCCGCGCACCAGCAGGGCGATCAACCCGCCTTCCGCGGCATGCGCCATCAGGGTCTTGATGGTCTTCTCGATCGGCAGGCCGTGCTGCTCGACCAGGGTGGCAATGGTCTTCGCATTGGGGGTATCGACCAGGCGCAGTTCCTCCGTCGGCGCGGGACGCTCGACGTTCTCGCCCAGCGGTGCCGGCAGTGCTTCGGCCTTTTCGATGTTGGCGGCATAGTCGGACTCGGTGGAAAAGGCGATGTCGTCCTCGCCAGAGTCGGCCAGCACGTGGAACTCGTGAGAGTTGGTGCCGCCGATGGCACCGGTGTCGGCCAGTACCGGGCGGAAGTCCAGGCCCAGACGGGTGAAGATGCGTACATAGGCGTCGTACATCTTCTGGTAGGTTTCCTGCAGCGAATCCGCGTCGATGTGGAAAGAGTAGGCATCCTTCATGATGAATTCGCGGGCACGCATCACCCCGAAGCGCGGGCGAATCTCGTCGCGGAACTTGGTCTGGATCTGGTAGAAGTTGGTCGGCAACTGCTTGTAGCTCGCCAGTTCGCGACGCATCAGGTCGGTGATCACTTCCTCATGGGTGGGGCCCACGCAATAATCGCGCTCGTTACGATCCTTGAGGCGCAGCAACTCGGGGCCGTACTGCTCCCAGCGGCCGGATTCTTGCCACAGTTCGGCGGGCTGCACGGCGGGCATGAGGATTTCCTGGGCGCCGGCGCGATTCATTTCCTCACGCACGATACGCTCGACCTTGCGCAGGGTGCGCAGCCCCACGGGCAGCCAGGTGTAGAGCCCCGAGGTCAGACGGCGAATCATGCCCGCGCGCAGCATCAGTTGGTGGCTGACGATCTCGGCGTCGGTGGGCGTTTCCTTCAGGGTGGCGATCAACAATTCACTGGCACGCATGAGTCCGGCGTTTCCTTCGAGTCGTGATGATAGGCGAAGCCGTCGCGGAGACCGAGCGAGGCAGCCACGTACGGTATTTCCCCGCATTGTACGGCCAAGCCCCGGTTGCGGCAAAAGCCGTGCTTGCCTCTGAAGCCTCAATACAAGGAGACTGCCTCGATGCTCTCGATCAGGCGCTTGTGCTGTAGGGACCAGTCGGCGTGGTTGTTGACCTGGCCGTGCTGGCGCAGGTCTCGGATTGCCTCCAGGTCCAGCCGCGCGATCTGCCAGCCGGGAGTGGCATCGCTGCCGATGGTCAATACGCCGTCGGCGGGAAAACCATGATCGCACGGCGTATAGACGGCGGCCCGGCCGACGTTGATATCCACCGCTGGCGACCACAGCGCTTCACCCACCGTCGGCGATTGCACGAGTGCCACCTGCTGTTCGATGGCGCGTGCCTGGGCCGAAAGCCGTACCCGATAGTAGCCGGCCTCGGTGTCGGTACAGCTCGGTACCAGCAGCAGCTCGGCGCCGGCATCGACCAGGGCTCGGGCGAGGTCGGGGAATTCGCAATCGTAGCAGATCAGCACGCCGAGTCGTCCGACGGGTGTATCGAAGACCTTCAGGCCGGTGCCCGCCGAGACGCCCCAAAGGTCGTTCTCGAAGCGGGTCATGATCTGCTTGTCCTGGTAGTCCGCGCGGCCGCTCGGCCCTAGCAGCCAGGCACGGTTGACGAAACGGCCATCGTCCAGTCGCCAGGGCAGCGACGGCGCCAGCAGGGTCACGCCGTGAATTTCGGCCAACTCGCGCCAGATGGAGACGACATCGTCACGCAGCGGCTCCAGGGCTGGCAGTTGCGCTTGCAGGTCATCGCGGACCGCCTCGGGTAGCAGCGAGGTCAGTTCCATGCCGCCGTACTCGGGAAATACCAGCAGTTCCGCACCGCGCATCACCGCATCGTGCACCCAGCGCGCCGCCTTGGCCTGGAAGTCGGCGAAGGTCTCGAAGGCATCGATGGGGTACTGGGCGGTGGCCACCGTGACCACGCGCTGACCACCGCTCATTGCCGCAGTTCCTTGAGCCAGAACACCATGGGTTTGTCGGTCTCGCGGTCGTCGTCGATATCCTTCCACTGGAAGGTGGTGTGCAACTCGGGAACGAGGCGGTAACCCCGCGAGCGCCAGAAACCGTGCAGTGGCTGGTAGTTCGCCGGTTTGCGCGGGTGGTCATCGGGACGCTCCACGGCGCAGAAGGCCACGATATCGAAGCCTTCCTTCGCAGCATGGGCTTCGCGCTCGGTCATGAAGGCCTTGCCGATGCCCCGCCCGCGGTATTCGTCGAGCAGCACCGATTCGCCGTAATAGAAGACTCGTGAGATGTCATAGCCGGCTTGCTCGAAGGGGGCGCGGAATTCCTCGACGTCATCGGCCAACGGCATGCCGGTGGCGGCACCTACCACACGGTTGCCATCAAGGGCCAGCACGAACAGGCTGTTCGGGCACTCGGCATAACGCTTGAGATACTGTGACTCGTACTCGAAGTCGCCGTCGTAGAGATAGGGAAAATCGCGAAAGACCCGGATGCGCAGGCGCGCCAAGTCATCGAGATAGGGGGCAATCGCCTGCCCCTGGCAAGTGGTCAAGCGTACTTCGGACATGGTCGTCTCTCCACAACACAATACCTTTAGGCGGCACCCTAGCAAGGCGGGGCGCATCCGCCAATCCCATCAGCGACAGGTGTCCTGCTCCCCGGCGACCGGCCTTGCCGCCGCCCTCCCTGAACATGAGGTGTCAAAGTGGGATCTGTGTCGTGGAAACGACCTGTCGCAGTCCCATGAATGAACGGATTTGCCTCACGCCCGGAAGGTAGAGCAGTTGCTCGGCATGCAGGCGGTTGAAGCTCTGACACTGCCTCTGATTGGTACTTGTCCAGCAGCGCCCAGAGGATGGCCGCGCTGTCGGCATCTGGCAGGCCACGATAGTCGGCGGGGCGAAAGCGCATCTGGAAGGCACGCAGCACTGTGGTGGTTTGACGGTCGAGTTCGCCCGTCACCGTGAGTGGATAGCCCCAGGCCTGTAGCGCATGTTGCAGGGTTTCGAGTCGCGGCGGGCAGTATTCGAACGCGACCCGGTAGCGTGTCACCGTCGTCTCGTCCGGCCACACGCCGATGCCTGCCTCATACAGCCGCTGCCAGGGAAAGGCGGGGCCGGGGTCGATCTTGCGTGCGGGTGCGATATCCGAGTGGGCCAGCACATCGGTGGGATGGATCTCATGACGCTCGATGATGTCGCGCGCCAGGGCGATCAGCGTTTCGATCTGCGATTCGGAGTAAGGTGCCCAGTGGAGATCGATAGTGGCCTCCGGGTCGGTTTCCAGCAACCGCTCCACCTCGCTGAAGGGGCGGTCCGACCCGCTGTTGACGATTTCGATGCCGATGGACGTGTCGTTGATATTGGGACGTCCCTTCCACGTACTGACACCGGCATGCCAGGCGCGGCGCGATTCATCCACCAGTTGGTAGATCAGAGGGTGGCGATGGTAATGACGCGCCGGCTTTGGCAGCACATAGTGAGCACTGACATGGAGGCCGGTCAGGGTGGCCAGCGATTCCGCCTCGTCGGTGTCGGTGTAGTGGATCACCAAGTGGCGGATGCGGCTATTGTGCGAGAGTGCTTCGTAACGGTGGTCGACGATGTAGCCGTTGCGTGGTTCCAGGTGCATGGGGCTGGCACAGGCAGCGAACAGTAGCCCCATGAGGATGATGGTAGCGAACCTGACCGGCACGATGTCAGCCCTCCAGCAAGAGCGTGCGGACCAACAAGCCCAGAACCATGGCGCTGGAAACGCTGAGCAGGGTACCCAGCAGTACGTATTCGGTGAGCTTGCGGTCCTGGGCCCCACGCAGCTCGCCGAAGCGCAATACCGATTTGGCCGCAAGCAGGAAGCCGATCGCGGTCATCTGGTCGAGCAACACCAGGGTCAGCACCAGGAAACGCTCCAGCATGCCGATGCGCGCTCCAGCGGCGGTCAGGGTCCCTGGGTTGGCGATATCGTCGCTCCAGCGACGCATGGCCAGGGCAATGGCAATCGATAGCGGCCGCGTTACCAGGAGATAGGCAACGGCCATTACCAGTACCGGGGGGGTGACCAGCCAGGTCCATATTCCGGCCAGGGGCTGCCAGCTTCCCAGCCAGGCTAGCCACAGCCCGACAAGGATCAGCAGATGCAGAGACTGGTCGAGAAGGAACCAGCGCAGCCGCTGAGGGGACAGGTAGGCCTTGCCCAGGTCGATCAGGGCATGACTGGTAGCGACCAGGACAGCGCCGGCCACGGCGAGGGGCAAGTTGCCTCGAGAGGGGGTCGCAAGAGAGGCGATCATCAGCACCGACAGGGTCAGCAGGCCATGGATAGATGCATGAAGGTACAGTTGGCGAGAGCGTTCCTTGAAGCGGTAGCGGGCTTCGACCCAGCGGCCCGGCTGGAGCAGGAAATCACCCACCAGGTGAGCCAGGATCAGGCCCGGTAGCAGAGAGAGTTCGACGTTCATGGAGTCTCTTCCTTGAGGCGCTGGTGCATATATGCCAGATACTCGGCCAGCAATGGCCAACGGGCGGCCCGCAGGCGCTTGTGCACGCTGGGCTGGCTGATGCCGAGCCGTTTGGCCAGTTCCTGCTGCGATTCATCATGGCATAGACTCAGGTAGACGACCTCGGCGGAGTAGCGCGACCAGCCGTCGATCAATTCATCGACGAAGCGGGTCAGCAGCGTCAGGCAGCCATTGTCGTCCTTACCGAGAATCTTCAGGGCGAGATGCCCTTGCCCGGCGCTCAGGGCGTCCAGGGCCTGTCCCGAGTGGACGAAAGGCTCACCACTGGCTTCCGCCACCCGCAAGTCGTCCTGCCAGTTATCCTTGCCCACTGCCACGGCGATACGGGCATCCCAGCGTTGCCGATCTTCCGAGTGCTGGATCAGGGCGGCGCGCAGCATCGCCACAGCGGTCAAGGCGTGCTCTGGTTGAGGCAGGGCGAGCTGGAAGCCATCTCCGCGGTAGCGTTCGCCGCGGCCACCGTAGCGTTCGGCCAATGCATGCAAGGCGGCATCGAGGATACCGAACAGGTGCTCTTGATCGCGGATCTTGCGTGATGCGATGACGTCACCGGTCAGCACGGCGATTTTCTGTGGCATGGCGTGATATCGAGTCGCTGGGATGGTCTTAGTATAGCCTCTTAGGGTTATTATTCAATTTTATAGCCATTGTGGCTTATAAAAAGCCAATATAGTGGTAATGGGCTATGGGGCGGTCTTGAGATATGGGTAGCCTTGAGCGATGACGATACTAGGGAAACACTGATTTATTGCTGCACTCGATATCCTGGCCGCCGGCGGTGCTCAGAATCCTCATTTAACACCGCGTAAACTCTGGTTCTTGCGCTCCGGCGGTGACCAGCCTCTCTTCGCTCGCGACATAAATCAGCGCTTCCCTAGACGAATACGGTCTCGCCCGTCGGACGACGGGCGAGACCGGTGATGGGAGTGTCGTTAATGCGGGGTCATTCGGTGGTTGCTGCCTTGGCCGCGGCGGCCTTCGCGCGTGCGTTGGGATCGGGAAGTATCAAGTTGAGCACGATCGCGCACAGAGCACCGGGAATCAAACCGGATTCCAGCATGGCTTGTACGTTGGACGAGAAGCCGGACAACAACCCTTCGTGAGCGGGGAGGCCGATCGCTACCGAGAGCGAGACCCCGATCACCACCATGTTGCGCTTGTCGAAGTGGATCTTGCTCAGCATCTTGATGCCGGCGCTGGTGATCATGCCAAACATGATCAGCACGGCACCGCCGAGCACCGCATTGGGGATGCTGGAAATCAGCGCGCCCAACTTGGGCAACAGGCCGGCCACCAGCAGGAAGGTGCCGCCGATGGCGACCACAAAGCGGCTGACCACGCCGGTAAGCGCCACCATGCCGACGTTCTGGCTGAAGCTGATCTGCGGAAAGGCGTTGAACACCGCCGCCAGCATGCTCGCCACGCCGTCGGCCATCACCCCGCCGGACAACTCGCGCGGGGTAGGCTCGCGGTTGAGCCCGCCGGCGGTGGTGCCAACGATATCGCCGATCGACTCGGCACAGGTCACCAGTGCCAGCAGCACCATCGGCAGGATGGCCGCCCAGTGGAATTCGATGCCGATGGCGAAGGGTTGCGGCATGGTCACCCAGCTTGCATCGGCGACCTTGGACATATCCACCATGCCGGTGATCAGGGCCACGATGAAGCCACCGACCAGCCCCATCAGTGGTGCCGCTTCAGACCAGAAGCCGCGTCCATACTGGTGGAATCCCAACGTGATGACGAACACCAGGGCTGCCAGCAGCAGGTGATGGGAACTGCCGAAATCGGGTACCCCGTAGCCACCGCCGGCGTAGGCGAAACCCACCGGCAGAAGCAGAATGCCGATCATGATCACGAACGTACCGGTGACCACCGGAGGGAACAGAAAGCGCACCCATGGCAGGAACAAGCCTACCAGACCCATGGCAAGCCCAGCGCATAGCGTCGCGCCAAGTGCCGCAGGCAGGCCCATGTTCACCGCGATGGGAATCAATATCGGCACGAAGCCGAAGCTCGTGCCCATGACGATGGGAAGTCGGGCGCCCACTGGACCCACGCCCAGTGATTGCACCAGCGTGGCGACGCCAGCCACGAACATGGCCGCCTGGATCAAGAAGATGGTCAGCTCGTCGGGCAGGTCCATCGCCCCGGCGATGATGATGGGCACGGTCACGTTACCCACGAACATCGCCAGTACGTGCTGTATGCCGAGCGGCACCGCCTTGGCGATGGGGGGCATGTCATTGACATCGGCACTGGCCGAATAACGGCGATACCAGGTCTTGTTATTGGACATCGTGGTCTCCTGTGTTGGAACAGCGGTCGGCAATTTTTCGTTGTTGTCTGCCGAGATGGGTCATGCTGGCGTGTCAGACGGCCCTCCATAGCCGCTGGGCAGCGGCATGATGGCGAGCCATCAGTGCTTCGAGGTCGAGGTTTCGTACCTCGGCGTCGATGACCCGCCACTGGCCGGCGATCATCACCCTGTCGGCGCGATGCGCACCGCAGAGTAGCAACGCGGCGACAGCGTTCTCGGCGCCGGAAAAGCGCGGCTCATCGAGTTTGAACAGGGCCAGGTCGGCTTGTTGGCCGGGTGCCAGGCCACCGATATCATCTCGGCCGAGGCAACGTGCCGAGCCTTGAGTGGCCCAGCGGATTATGTCGTCATGACCGACTTGGGCAGGAGAGTAACGCAAGCGGCCGAGCAGCATCGCCTGGCGCATCTCCTCGGCGAGATTGGAGTGATCGTTGGAGGCCGAGCCATCCACGGCCAGCCCCACTGGGGCGCCGGCGCGTTCGAGTTCCAACGTGCGGCATAGTCCCGAACCAAGCACCATGTTGGACGACGGGCAGTGGGCGATGCCGGTACCCGCTTCACCAAGGCGGCGGATTTCCTCATCGTTGAAATGGATGCCGTGGGCCAGCCAGGTGCGGTTGCCAAGCCAGCCGCATTCGGCCAGGTAATCGAGGGGGCGCAGGCCGAACAGGCGCTGACAATAATGAGTTTCGTCCTCGGTCTCGGCAAGATGCGTGTGCAAGCGCACATCTTCGGCCTCGGCGAGCTCGGCGGTGGCCTTCATCAGCTCGCGACTAACGGAAAACGGTGAGCAGGGGGCCAGTGCCACGGTGATCATCGCACCTTCCCCGCGTTGGTGGTAACGGGAGATCAGACGCCGGCTGTCGTCGAGGATGGTGGTTTCTTCCTGCACCACGTGCTGAGGCGGCAGCCCTCCGTCGTCACGTCCCACGCTCATCGAGCCACGAGTCAGGGCGGCGCGCACGCCAAGTCGCTGAGCGGTTTCCACCTGTCGGTCGATGGCCTCCACGAGCGAGCCGGAAAACACGTAATGGTGGTCGGCCACGGTGGTGCAGCCGGACAGCAGCAGTTCGGCCATCGCCAATTCACTAGCCACGGCGAGCTGCTCTTCATCGAGATTCGCCCAGACGTCGTACAGCGTGGTTAGCCAGGGGAAGAGTTCCTTGTTCAGTGCCGGTGTATAGGCGCGAGTCAGGGTCTGATAGAAGTGGTGATGGGTATTGACCAACCCCGGCAACAGGACATGCCGAGAAGCATCAAAGCTCTGGCCGATCGGCTCGCTTGGGGTACAGCCAGCAGCCACGCGTTCTACGATGCGTGTACCTTGTACCACCACTCCGCCAGCGGCGGCGGGGTCGGTACAGGCCAGTGGATGGCGGATCCACAGGCGAGTGTTGTGGGATTGGTATGCATGCGACATCTCGAGGCTCCTGTTGCTGAGGCACCCATCGCCAGAGGCGAAGGGTTACCCACGCACACGCGTGGTTCAGGTGCCTTCCTATGGAGACACTGAATATCAGCGCTCCCTTATCCGAACCCAGGATGGGTGTCGACGATTTTGTATTCAAAATGTACTCAATATGAGTACTGAAATGTGTACCTTGATGTTTCCATTGTCAAGGACGAGCACGGCCGGACCATTCAACCTTTGGTAGTGACAATGGACGTATGAGGCGTGCCGGTGCGCGATGCACCGGGTATGGTCTGCCGAGGATGCAGGGCTGCTGATTCGTCACAGGCCAGCGTCGGCGGGGGCGAATTGCAGGTTGGCGAGTTGCCGATACAGGGCATTGGATTCCAGCAGCTCCGTGTGGGTGCCGGAAGCCACCAGGAATCCCCGATCGAGGACCAGCAGGCGGTCGGCGGCGACGACCGTGGCCAAGCGGTGGGCGATGACCAGGCTGGTGCGTCCATGCATCAAGCGATCCAGCGCCTCCTGGACAATGCGTTCGCTCTCGGCATCCAGCGCGCTGGTGGCTTCGTCGAGCAGGAGGACGCGTGGGTCGCGCAGCAGCGCCCGAGCAATTGCCAGGCGTTGGCGTTGGCCGCCGGAAAGTTGCACGCCTCCCGGGCCAAGAGGGGTGTCGAACCCTCGCGGTAAGGCCTCGATGAAATCCAGTGCATTGGCATCCTGGGCCGCGGCTCGCACTTCCTCGTCGCTGGCTGAGGAGCAGCCATAACGGATGTTGTCTGCAGCCGAGCCGGTAAACAGGACCGGCTCCTGGGCGACCATTCCCATGACCCGACGTAGAGCCCGAGGGTCGAATTCACGAAGATCGATGCCGTCGAGCGTCACCCGACCGGCATCCGGATCGTGAAATCGCAGCAATAACTGTAACAAGGTGCTCTTGCCGGCGCCGGACGGACCGACCAGCGCGACGCGTTCACCGGGCTCGATTTTCAGGTTCAGCGCTTGCAGGGCGGGAGTTTGTGGACGGCTGGGGTAGGCAAAGCGCACGTCCTCGAAGGCGATCGCACCTCGTACGAAAGCAGGCAAGTCGTGCGGCATGGCAGGGGCTCGTATCCGCGGGCGAGCGTCGAGTAGTTCCAGCAGCCGCTCAGTGGCGCCTGCGGCGCGCTGCACGTCACCGGCCACTTCGGCCAGGGAGGCCACCGCGCCGGCGGCCAGCACGGCGTAGAAGACGAAGGCCGAAAGCTCGCCGGCGCTCATGTGCCCGGCAAGCACCGCATGTCCTCCTTGCCACAGCATCAGGCCAACGGCGGCGAATACCACCAGCATGGCGATACCGGTCAGCCAGGCGCGTTGGCGGGTACGCTGGATGGCGGCCTCGAAGGCTTCCTCCACACGCTGCCCATAGTCATGGCGGTCGACATCCTCGTGTCCGAAAGCTTGCAGGGTACGGATTCCCGAAAGCGCTTCACCGGCATAGCGGCCCAGTTCAGCGACGCGATCCTGGCTATGCCGGGATAGTCGCCGGACTCGTCGGCCATACCACAGAATCGGCAGCACCGTGGCGGGAATCCCCAGCAATACCATGGCCGATAGCCAGGGCTGGGTGACCACCATCAGGACCACGGCACCGATCAGCATCAGCAGGTTTCGCAGTGCCACCGACAGCGACGAGCCGAACAGGGTCTGCAGCACACTGGTATCGGCGGTCAGCCGTGACTGGATCTCGCCGGCGCCCCCTTTTGCCTCGTCATCGCTTTCGAAGTAGCCGGGCTCCAGCGTCAGCAGGTGGTCGAAGACTTGGCGGCGCAGGTCGCCGGCCAGGCGCTCGCCAATCCAGGTCACCAGGTAGTGACGCAGCGCCGAGGCCAGCGCCAGCACGGCCACGACCACTAGCATGCCGACCAACGCCTGGTTGAGACGTGCGGCATTCTCGGCCATGAAGCCCTGATCGATCACCAAGCGCAGGCCTTGGCCCATCAGCAAGACGCTGCCTGATGCCACCAGCAGGGCAGTGCCAGCCAGTACCAGCCGCAGTCGATAGGGGCGCAGCAACCCCACTAGACGCAGTAGAATCCTTGGATCGGGACGTGGAGTCATTGCGACCTCGGCCATGAAGCGGGTCCATTGCCATGGACATTACCAGCACCACTGCGTGAATGCATTCCGCCGTGCTACCAGGGAAAGATGCTCTCGGCGGCCTCCCCTCGCACTTGGGCGTGAACCAGTCGACCTCGGGGTCAAGGGCACTACTGCCCTGATTCAGGTCAAGCACGTTGACGCTGCGTCTTCCATAATGGGGATGTCGGAAGAGGAGGCTCGGCATGGTGAAGCCGCTTGGGATCGCGCAGGTATACCGGGAATGCCCGGACGATACCTTTTCCTTCACAATGACCAGCGAATTGGAACCACTGGAGTTGCTGACGGGGCATACCCGCGCGCGCGATGCACTGAGCTTCGGCACCGCGATCCGCAGTGACGGCTTCAACCTCTTTGTTCTGGGGCCGCCGGACCATGACAAGCATGCCTTGGTAGGGCGTTTCCTGGCCGAGCAGGCCCGAAGCTCGCCCCCGCCGCCGGACGGTTGCTACCTGTTCAATTTCGAGGATCCCTCCACGCCGCGTTATCTGACCCTACCTCCCGGCAAAGGCTGGCAGTTGCGCGTGGATATCGAGCAACTGGTAGAAGAATTGCGCAGTACCATCCCGTCGGTGTTCGATAGCGATGAATACCAGAACCGCCTGCATGAGCTGAAGCAAGCGATGAGCGAGCGCCAGCGTGACGCGATCGACGCAGTGCGTCGCGAGGCCCGCGAACATGACATCCTGTTGCTGTCGACGGCCAACGGTTTCACTTTCGTTCCCGCCGAGGGCGACGGCATGATGGCGCCGGAAACCTTCGAGAAACTCGCCAAGGACGATCGCGAGCGTATCGAGGGAACGGTGACCATCCTGCAGCGCAAGCTGCAGCAGGCGATACGTCAGATGCCGCAATTGGCCAAGGAGTTGCGCCAGCAGACTCAGCGCCTCAATGAGGAGATGTTGCAGGCCGCCATCGATGGGCCTCTCGAAGAACTTGAGGGCCGCTATGCCGACTTTCCTGGGGTGCTGACCCATCTCGAGGCAATTCGCGAGGCCGTCCTGCAACATGTGGACGCCTTTCTGGAGAGTCACTCCGAGATGTCACCCGAGGCCGTGTTCAGCCGCTTTCAGGTCAACTTGCTGGTCGATAATGCCGGGTGCGACGGGGCTCCGGTGGTCTATCAGGACTTACCCACCCACCAGCATCTGGTCGGGCGTATCGAGCACCACGTGCATAACGGTACCCTGCTCACCGATTTCTCGTTGATTCGTGCCGGGGCGTTGCATCGAGCCAATGGTGGTTACCTGGTACTGGACGCGCGTGGTCTTCTACGGCAGCCAGGTGCCTGGGAAACCCTCAAGCGGGTGCTGCGTGCCGGAGAGATCCGCACCGAATCCCTTGAACAGGCCTATGGGCTGATCAGCACCGTGACACTCGAACCCGAGCCGGTGCCATTGGATGTCAAGGTGGTGCTGCTTGGTGAGCGCCTGCTCTATTACATGCTTTGTGAGCAGGATCCGGAGTTTCTCGAGTTGTTCAAGGTACAAGTCGATCTCGAGGATTCCTTGCCGCGTGATGCCGATGGCCAGATGCTGTATGCCCGGGTGTTGGCGACGTTGGTGCGGGAAGCCAGCTTGCGTCCGCTGGATCCTTCCGGTGTGGGTGCCATGATCGAGCGCGCTAGTCGGCTGGTCGAAGATCAACGCAAACTGACAGCTCATCATCGTGTCTTGCTCGACCTGTTGCTGGAGGCCGATCACTGGGCAGGCGAGGGGGATGCGGCAACGATTGGTCGTGCCCATGTGGAGAAGGCGGTAGCACAACAGTTGTGGCGGGCCGGTCGCATGCGTGAACGCAGCCATGAGCTGATCCAGCGTGGCACGGTGATGATTGCTACCCATGGCGAGGCGATCGGCCAGGTCAACGGGTTGTCCGTATTGCAGCTTGGCCAATATGCCTTCGGGCAGCCTAACCGGATTACCGCCACAGCCCGCCCGGGAGCGGGACAAGTGGTGGACATCGAGCGCGAGGCACGTTTGGGTGGACGGGTCCATTCCAAGGCGGTGATGATCCTGTCGCGTTTCCTAGCCAGCCGCTATGCCGGTGAAATGCCATTGTCCTTGTCGGCCAGCCTGGCATTCGAGCAGTCCTACGCTGGTATCGAGGGTGACAGTGCCTCGGTGGCCGAGGTATGCGCACTGATCTCCGCCATCGTGCGAGTACCGCTCAAACAGTCGCTGGCGGTGACGGGGTCAATCAATCAGCATGGCGAAGTCCAGGCGGTGAGTGGCGTCAACGAGAAAGTCGAAGGGTTCTTCCAGGTCTGTCGTGACAGGGGAGAGCTAGATGGACAGGGGGTGTTGTTGCCGGCGGCCAATGTCGAGCACCTTATGCTCGGCCCTGATATTCGTGACGCCATCGCCCAAGATCGCTTCCATGTCTATGTCATCTCCCATGTGGACGAAGCGCTCGAATTGCTCACGGAGTGTGAGCCGGGGCAGATGGAAGCGAATGGCCGCTACTCCGAGGGCAGCCTGAATGCCAAGGTGGTGGCACGACTCGAACATTTCCGGCAACGGATCAAGAAGGTGAGCTCAGCGTCCGAAACGCCGAAGTCAAACCAACACGAGGAGGGTAACGGAAATGATGCATGACGCCACCTCCCTCCCCGATGACGCCCCCAATAGCGGGGGTGCCGCTCGGCATCATGTGCAAGCCCGGGTGTTGGTCCTGTTGGATGCCTCGCGACATAGCTTGGCTGCACTATCGGTTGCCGTGGATCTGGCATGTCGTCGGCATGCCGAGCTGGTGGCGCTGTTCGTCGAGGATCATGACTTGTTGCGCAGCACGGACTTTCCGTTCGCATGCGAAGTGGGTATGGCTTCCGGAATGGCCAGACCGCTGTCGTTGTCGATGCTCGAGACTCACCTGATACGACAACGCGAGAACGTACGACAGGCCTTGAGTGAGATGGTGGCAGGGCGCGAGGTCCGTCACTCGCTGAAGGTTAGCCGTGGTCGGGTCGTGACAGAAGCCCTGGCGCTGGCCACCCGCTCCGATGTGCTGGTGCTGGGCAAGGCCGGAGTTTCCGCCCAGTGGGGTGGGCGCCTGGGCTCCACCAGCCGTGCACTGGTGCTGCAGGCGCCCTGTACGGTTTTGCTGTGGAACGAGACACGTCCCATGGAACGGGGCCCGCTATTGGCGATAGGCGAGTCGTCTGCTCCCGCGGGTAACGACTGGCTGGTCGACAACCCTTTGTTCGATACCGTGGAACGACTCCCCGAAGTCGGCGTATCGGCGCTCGAGCGACGCCTGGCCATGTCGCCGTGCGGTGCCTTGCTGTTGTCTCGTACTCAGCTCGCGCATTTGGTCGACGAGGACCCGGAGTTGTTGGCCCGCTTGCCGCTTCCACTCGTGGTGGTACCTTGAGGTCTTATCGTTACTGCGCCAACGCATGTCACGGCTTGGTGCCACCCTCCTTGGAGTCGGGGTGAAAGGCTTGCCACGTCTTTTCCGCCAGGCCAATCCCGGCCCCGGTCATGGTCAGATACGTTTCGTCCGCACCCGCTTCGAGGAGCCTTTCCGACTCGTCGTCGAACATGGTCTGGGCGACAATGGGGCCTGTGAAACCATGCTTTCTGAGCTGGCGAGCCGCAATGAGTTTTCCTTCGATCTCCGGCAAGGTGAGGATCACAGCCTTGATTCTGGATAGATCCACACTGTTCCAGAAGCCGATATCCTCGGCATCCGCATATACTACGTGGCGACCTTCCGACTGGTGTCGTGCCACCTTGCTGGGGTCGGCATCCAGGCCGATCACCTGTAGGTGATGTTCGGCCAGGAAGTTGAATGCAGCCGTTCCGGTGCGGCCCATGCCCATGATCAAATAATCGGCGTGATCCAGTGAAGCCGGCTGCTCGTCAGGATGATGAGTCCGCTTTTCGAAACGGACGAGGAATGTCTCGAAACGGTCGAACAAGGGATGGGAGAGACGATTCAATGGCGCGGCGACGATGAACGACACGGCGACGGTGATCGCCAGGGGAACGAGCCATTCGCTCAGTACGCCCGAGGCCACGATGAGGCCGAATTCACTGTAGCAGGTCAGGCTTAGTGCTCCCAGGAAGGCATTGCGTGCCCGTAGCCGGAAAAGGGTCAGCAGAAAGAAGAAAAGCAGCCCCTTGAGCGGCAGAATGACGCCTAAGGTCAATGCGAAGATCAATGCATCGGTATCGGGAAGTCCAGTCATGCCGATCTGCAGGAAGAAGCCGATCAACAGGATCTCCTTCAGTCCCCACAGCGACTTGGACAATTCCTGTGCCCGAGGATGGTCGGACAGCAGCAGGCCCATGAGCAGTGCCCCCAGTTCCGGACTGAGTCCCACCAGCTCGAAGCCCATGCCGCCTATAGCCACGGCAAGTACCACTCCCATCAGCACCAGTAGCTCTTCGTGTCCAGCCACGTCCATCAAGCGGTTAAGGGCAGGTTTGAGGAAGGGGAGCCCGAATATCAGCATCGCCCACCAGGAGGGTGAGTGGTCCCCGGCGATGCTTAGCACGGCCAGGGCGACCACGTCCTGGACGATCAGAATGCCGATCGCCACCCGGCCGTGAAAGGCGCGGAGCTCGCGCTTGGATTCCAGCACCTTGGCGGCCAGTACGGTGCTGGAGAATGATAGGGCGATGGCCAGCATCACCGCGGTCTGGCGCTCCAGTTCCAGAAAGAAGATCAGGCCCAAGGAGAAGACCGCCACCGTGAACACGAAGTGCAGCAGCGCCCCACCGAGCACCACGGGTTCGACGAGGTTTCGAAGCTTGAGCTTGAGCCCGACGGTGAACAGCAGCAGCAGGATACCGAGGTGCGCAACGTGATTCAGCACATAGCCCGCTTCGCTGGGCAGACCCATGGCCGGGCCATAGGCATTTAGCGCGAAACCCGCCACCAGGAAGCCAACCAGTGGAGGCAGGCCGAGTTGGCGAACCAGTACACCGAAGACGAAGGCGAACGAGAGCGAGACAACTTCAATCAAGATGACGTTCCTGGTGTCAGGGGGGAATGGCCGACGTAGTGTACGTTACGACGCATGGGAAGCTGTAGCCTCACGGTGCGGCGCCAAGACATCGGTCGTCGTGGTGCACAGCGAGATCACCTTGGACGAGGGCGTTGTGCAGCAGTCCAATTTCCATGATGATCAGGTGGTGTGTATCAATGAGAGGCCGGCGGTGGCCAATGCGCTTTTCGACGCCACTGGCCAGCGTATTCGGCGTATGCCGATCGGTAACCGACTGACGAGTTGAACATGCAGCATCTGGATTTGCAGGTCATTGAGCAAGCACTGGACTGGGCACGCGATGGAGAGACGCTGTGGCTATGCACAGTGTTGGCCACTTTCGGCTCTTCGCCACGCGAGCCCGGTTCGCTGCTAGTGGCTCGTCGCGACGGCCGGCATGTCGGCTCTCTGTCCGGCGGCTGTGTCGAGGAGGATTTCCTGGCCCGGCTGCGCGATGGGGAGTTCGACACCGACATCACCACCCTGCGTTATGGTGACGCATCGCAGGGACCCCGGATCGAACTGCCCTGTGGCGGCATTCTCGAGGTGCTGATCGAGCGGCTGGCTCCCGAACCGGCGAATTTGGTACACCTCGAGGTATTGCACGCAACCCTGCTGGGGCAGCGCCCACTGGTGAGACGCATCGAGCTGGATACTGGCCGAGTGCGTTTCGTCGAGGATAGCGGCCTAGGGCCAAGAGTGGAGTGTGAAGCCGACAGCCAGGCGGTGCGGGTGCGTATCGGCCCGGCGGCGCGGCTGATCATTGCAGGTATCTCGCCGGTATCGGCGGCCTGTGCCGAATTCGCTCGTACCCTGGGTTTCGAGGTTATTGTCTGTGATCCTCGAGAGGAGGAGCGCAGGGGCTTCGAGGTGCCGGGCATCGAGATGCAGTCGGTACTGCCTTCGACCTTCATCGCCTCGGGAGCTTGCCATGCCACCACTGCGGTGGTGGCCTTGACCCATGATCCGCGTATCGATGACTTGGCGATGATCGAGGCAGTGCGTACCCCTGCGTTCTATATCGGTGTGATGGGCTCGCGCAAGACCTCCGAGGCGCGCGCCGAGCGCCTGTGCCGTTCAGGGGGACTGAGCGACGACGACATCGCACGCATCCGAATGCCGATTGGGCTGGCACTCGGCAGCAAGACCCCGGCCGAGATTGCCCTGGCGGTAGTGGCGGACATCGTGCGCGTCCAGCGAGGCAGAGCGCGAAATGAGCTCTAGGTCAGGTACGGCACGTGTCGTAGCCTTGGTCATGGCTGCCGGACGCTCACAGCGCTTTGGCGATGCCGACAAACGCCTGGCCGTGTTGCCCGATGGCCGCACCTTGCTGGCCGCCACGATGGAACGTGCCGCCGAGGTTTTCCCTTTGGTGCGTGTCGTGCTGCGCGAGGACGATGATCGCCAGGCTCTCGGAGTGCCCGAGAAGGGGCAGGTGATTCGCGCCCCGCATGGCGGGGCCGGACTGGGTGCGAGCCTTGCCGATGCTTTCGTTGCGTTGGCGCGGGATACGCACCTGGCAAACTGTGAAGCGGCAGCGATAGTGCTGGCCGACATGCCCTTTATCCAGGTTGCGACACTGAGGACTTTGTTGTGCGACGCCGATCCATCACGGATCGTGCGTCCCCGCCATGGCGGACGTCCCGGCCACCCGGTGCTCTTTGGCCGAGATTTCTGGCTCGAGTTGACGAAACTCGACGGTGACGAAGGCGGACGTGCGATTATTCGCCAGCACATGGCGCAATGCCGGGAAATCGACGTCGACGACCCTGGTATTCACGCCGATATCGACCTACCCGAAGATATTGCATAGTGCGTCGTTCATGACTTAGCGGGCCATCGCGGCTCGCAACTTCTTGGCCAGATGCGTGGCCTCCACCGCGCTGGTGACGTTGGTGAATCCCGGTTTGACCCTGCTGGATCAGGCAATCAATGCAGCGAAATCCACGATGAAAACGGCGACGGCTATGAAGAACCTGTTCGAGTCAATTCTGGAAGATCTCGACAATGAGGTGTTCGAGGACATTGTCAGCAGCGAAAGCGTCAAGGTCGAGCGGATCGTGTCCAAGGGGCATCGCTCACCGGCTTCCGGTTGGTATGACCAGGAGCGACATGAGTGGGTCGTGGTTCTGAAAGGAAAGGCTGTCCTTGCTTTCGAGTACGAAGAGGACCTGGTGCTCAGGCCCGGTGATCATGTCGATATTCCCGCCCACAAGAAACACCGGGTCAAATGGACGGATCCGAACCAGGAGACCATATGGTTGGCCGTTCATTATCGGTGAGCCAGGGCAGCCATTACGGAAATGGCGTCATCGAACGGAAAATACGATCATGATCAGTACGTCCTGAAGGACGGGAGGTGGCAACCGGGAGGAATGCGACTCGATGAGCGCTGGTCAAGGGTATCCCATGCATGTGATCAAGGGCGCGGTCGTCGGTTGTTACCTGCTGGTACTGATGGCATGCAGCAGCGATGACCGTGTCTCTCCGGTACCCTTGCCGGTTCTGGCGTCGCAGCCCGCTGCCTACGATGGCGACAGAGTGTCGACACAGGGAGTGGTGCGCCACTTCGAGGATCCGCTGCATTATTGGATCGAGGATGAAGATCTCCACCGGGTGGAGATCTTCCCGCATGACGTGATCGCACCTCATCTGGGGCGCGAAGTGAGGGTAGTTGGCCGCTTCCGTTTTTCGACGACCGAAGGGCGCAGACTAGAACTGGAAAGTGTGGAAGCGCTATCGGACGATGGATAAACGACCGCCGAGATGATGAGGAGTGAGCGTGACGTTTTCGAATTCGTCGGTCGAACCAGACACGCTGCCCGCCGTGGAGGAGGCCCGCCTGACATCCGTGTCCCCCCGCCTGGCGCCCTGCGTGGCGTTGCAGCAAATGTGGCGCTGGCTGCTACTGACAACACTGGCGTTGTTGTTCCCGGTGACCAACGCGACGCTTGCGGTGTGGCAACCGTGGTTCGCGGCCGGTGTCGGTGGGTTGGGTGCGATGATGATCGTTGCGGGATGGCTTGAAGCGAAACGACGTGCCTATGGGGTGCGCGAGCACGACGTCATCTATCACCGTGGCCTGCTGATACACCGCACCCAGGTACTGCCTTTGGTACGCCTGCAGCACGTCGAGACCCTGAGCTCCCCGATCGAGCGTGCCTTCGGTCTGGTGCGACTAGCCTGTTTCACCGCCGGCGGGCGGGGAGCCGATCTGTTGCTGGAAGGCTTGCCAGCGCGACGGGCGGAAGCGGTCAAACACTATTTGCTGTCGCGGCTGGACAGCGATGGCGATGGTCAGCCTCCTCCATCTCCGCCTCCTTCGGCATCAGGATAAGGGGCGACATGAAACATCAGCATGCTTCCCCGTCGCTGGAACATTGGCAGCGACTCTCTCCCTGGGCGGTTGGCCTGCTGCTGGTGACAAGCGCGATCTCGATAGTGAGACAACACTTGCCGCTGGTATTCGGGGCGGGAGCCGGCCTGGTTTTCATCGAGCGTATCGGGCTGTACGAAGCATTGCTGGGCGGTGTGTCGTTGCTATTGGCCGCGATACTCCTCAGCCTGCAGTATTATCGCCGTTTTCGTTTTCGACTGGATGGTGACGTGCTGGTGATCCAGAAGGGGTTGTTCGAGCATCGTGAATTCAAGGTGGCGGCCCGGCATGTCCAGCATATCGCCATTCATCAGCCGGTCTACATGCGTCTCTTCGGCGTCGTGCAATGGCAGGTCGAGACGCTGGCTGGGGAGGCCTCACGAATCGAGTTGCCGGGTATTAGCCGCGACCTGGCGGAGGCACTTGGCCAACGGCTGGGCAGTTCGGCTCCGCGAGACCCCAAAGCGAGCGAATGGCATGAATCGTCCGCAAAGGGTGGGCAGATACGTTTTACCATCACGCCTTGGGCCTTGACGCTGCATGGGCTGACCAGCCGCTCCATCTATGTGATCGCGGCAATGCTATCACCGCTGATCCGGCCGGTGGAACGCTGGGCACATGAGCATTTTCCCGGGTCCGGCGCCCGGGAATGGCTCATCGATTCGCCGTTCATGACTCTGGGGCTGACGGTCGTGGCGCTGGTGGCAATACTGGCGACCCTAGCGGTGTTCGCGTCCTGGTGGCGCTTCCATGGTTATGAGTTGCGCGACGACGGCGAGCGCCATGTGCAGGTCAGTGGTCTGCTGCAGCGTCAGGAACAGGCGCTGTCGTTACGTAGACTACAGGTCGTGGAGTGGGCCCAGACGGGATTGGGGCGTGTGCTCGGGCGAGGCTACCTGGTGTGTCGCCAGTTCGGGGCGCCGGGTGGTGGCGAGGCCGAAGAAGGGCGTCGATTTCTGGTGCCCGGGCTGACCCGAGCGCAAGGCGGGGACTTGATCCGCACCCTGTGGCCGGGGATATCGATGTCCAACGCCTTGTCAGGCGTTTCCGTGATCTACCGTCGAGTGCTTATGCTCCGAATATCGCTAGCGCTGGTCGCTGGACTGGTAGGACTGTCCTGGCTCGCGGGCGAAGGTTGGCCATCGCCGCCAGCGTGGGGCTGGGGAGTGCTGGCGGTGATCCTGCTACTCGTGGTGTGGATCTTGGCCTACCTGCGCTGGAAAGCGCTGGGGTGGTCGCGAGAAGGTCGCTACATGCGAGTGCGACAGGGGTTGTGGGGCCATCGCACCAGCATCTTTCCTCTGCATAACGTCATCTCGGTCAGCATCCAGCAAAGCTGGTTACAGCGCCGGCGCGGCCTGGCGACCCTGCACCTGTTTCTGGCCAATGGCCGACTGACCTTGCCATTTCTCGACAAAAGGGTAGCGGTGGAATTGGCCGACCGCCTCTTGGCCAGCGTGGAAGCGCCACTGTCAGTGGAGTGACGATTCGGCACGGTTCGAAGCGCTATCAACGACCAGGGTTACGAAGTCGCCGCATTGTCTCGGATGCTGCTTGGTGCAGCAGCATCACATCGACACCGACGGCAATGAACTGGCAGCCCAGCGATTGATAATGACGGGCATCGGCCTCGTCGGTGGCGAGGATGCCGACGGCCTTGCCTGCCGCATGGGTCGACTGGATGACGTGGGTGATCCTTTCCCGTACGTCCGGGTGGCCGGGGTTGCCGGGATGGCCGAGCCCGGCAGACAGGTCATAGGGGCCGATGAAAATGGCGTCGACGCCTTCCACCGCAGCGATGGCTTCGACATTTTCCACCGCAGCCCGGGATTCCACCTGCACGACGAGACATAGCTCCTCATGAGCCCGGCTCAGATAATTTTCCACGCTGCCCCAGCGCGAGGCCCGGATCAGGCCGCCCCCGATGCCACGACCACCCCGCGGCGGATAGTGCATGGCATGTACCAGTGCTTCTGCCTGGGCGGCACTATCCACCATCGGCACCATCAGCGTCTGGGCACCGATATCCAGTACCTGCTTGATCGATGAGGGGTTATGATCGACCAGGCGTACCACCGCTGCGGTATCGTAGGCAGCGACGGCTTGAAGCTGGGCGAGCAGCGAGGGGAGAGTATTCGGCGCATGCTCGCCGTCGATCAACAGCCAGTCGAAACCGGTAGTGGCGAGCACTTCCGTGGCATAGGGGGTACCGAAGCCGGCCCAGCAGCCATATTGGGTGCCTGTCTTAAGGCCGGCCTTGAAACGGTTGCGGGGAAGATGCATGGCAGTCCCTCGAGTCGGTGGCTATTGCAAGCCAGGGTAGCAGGTGTTCGATCAGGGAGGGCGGTGGAATGACACGACGTCTCATCAGTTGGGCCTTGGCGGGGCTTGCACTTCTCATCCTGGGAGGTGCGGGAGGAAGCTACATGGCTATGTTTCATATGCCGGGCACCTCCTACCGAGGTACACCACCCCCTTTGCGGGCAAAGGAAGAAGTCCTGCGCGACCGATTGCGAACACATGTTCGGGAACTGTCCCATCGGATCGGCGAGCGAAATTATTGGCGGTCCGAGAGCATGCATGAGGCGGCCGCCTATATCGAGCGAACATTCCGTGATGCTGGTTACGAGCCAGTCAGACACGGTATCCCGACCCGCAATATGACGTTCGACAACATCGAGGTCACGATACGCGGAAGCTACCTGTCGGAAGGGTCGCTGGTTATCGGCGCCCATTACGACACGGTTCAAGGTACTCCCGGCGCCGACGACAACGCCTCTGGCGTGGCCGTGTTGCTCGAACTGGCGCGCTTGCTGAACGAGATGGAACCCCGCCGAAGCATCCATTTGGTCGCCTTTGCCAATGAAGAGATGCCATTTTTCGGTAGCGCCGCTATGGGCAGCCTGAATTATGCACGTCAGTTGCGGGCGGATGGAGAGGACGTCCTGGGCATGATCTCACTGGAGATGCTTGGCTATTACACCGATGAGCCAGATAGTCAGTCCTATCCTCCGGTGCTTGGCTATTTCTACCCTGAGACGGGGAACTTCGTAGCCTTCGTCGGTAACCTGAGGTCACGCCAACTGGTGCACCGGGTCATTGGTACCTTTCGCGAGCATGCCGAACTACCCACGGAAGGACTGGCCGCCCCGGAATTGATCGGCGACATACAACGTTCGGACCACTGGGCTTTCTGGCGAATGGGCTACCCGGCCATGATGCTGACCGATACGGCCAATTTCCGTAATTCCCGCTATCACGGCCCGAGCGACACTTACGAGACACTCGATTACGACAACATGGCGCGGCTGACCGCGGCATTGGCTCGGACCGTGGAAGAGCTGATCCGGGAGTGACATGGTCGTCTGGACGTCAGCGGTGGTGCAGCCCAACGAAGATGCTTGAGTCCTTGAACGGATGTTGAAATGAGGGGATCATGCACATAGGAATATTGAGACTGAAGTTTTCCCTGCCAGGATGCAGGTCGCTCAAGGAAAAACGACAGCGCATGCGTGGTATGCACGAACGTTATGGACGTAACCCGGCAGTGGCTGTCTGTGAAAGTGCCGATCACGATAGGTTGGAGTCCAGCGAATGGTCCTTCGTCGTGGTCGCGACATCGTCACAAAAGGTTGAGTCCCTTTGCAGTGAAATCGAAGACAAGGTACAACGCACAGTCGATGGCCGGATACTCGATGTGTCACGAGAGTTTTTGTAACCAATCCAACGATGACTTTTTATGGTTATTTATAATTCTCAATGGCAAGTTTTGATTGTTTTCTATTGAAGTTTCCATGGGGCGAAGTCAGTGGCTATAGGAAGCGCTGGATCAACTTGCGACTTTGATATACTAAGACTCATGGTGGCTACCTTATGGAGGTGAGATGAGTAACGAGTTGAGTGATTTCGAGAAAAACATGCAGCGTGAGATCAATGCCTTTCTGGACCCCAAGAAGGGCGCGAAACAGAAACCCCACCCTCCGGCGGCCACGAAAGCTGCAAAACCCCGTCCCGCCAAGCCGCGGGCCACTTCCCAGAAAACCGGCTACGTGGTGAAGCTGGCGGTGCGCACCAAGCCTATCGAACTGGATACCGTCTTCGAGCATCGCTCGTCCAGTATCTCCAAGTTCGAAGCACAACTGGAAGCTGAAAAAGCCGCCAGAAAGGCTGGCTATCCCATCATTGGCTATGTCATCGACGTTCAGCGCCTATAGGGGGAGGGCGCTCTTGGTCAGCAACATCAGATGAAACCTCATTCTGCCTTGGCTGAGCGGAAACAGGCAGGGGAGCTGTTACGGATATCTACCCGGCCCGGCCGCCAAGGAGGCGCTGTGCTGCCGCACTGCACTGTGTCGAGGCTATCGCGAGCTTGCTCTCAGCCGCTGTGTACCAACTCAGCAGTCGAGATCCGCAGCACGATCAAAGGCGGGGAGATGGAGAACCGCGGAGTGCCGGGATAGGCTATCCTGCCTTGAATCGACGGAATGAAAGGGGCCTTGAAATGCTTGGAATGGAGTTCTTGCTCACGTCGCTGGTCGTGGCGCTGGGAGCGAAGCTGGCCATGGCGGAGCGGTAGGGCTGTCACCAAGACGGGGGTATGTAAATGATGAAAACTTACCGTGCTAGTTGCCACTGTGGTAGCGTCGCCATCGAGGCCGACCTCGATCTCATGCAACCAAGCTTTCGATGTAACTGCTCCATTTGCCGGCGCAACCGATTCTGGGTTGCTGTCGCGAAACCGGAAGGTTTCCGCATCCTCACTGGTGAGAGTGAATTGACCAAATACGTTTTTGGCTCCAGGAAGAATCATCACTTCTTTTGTAAGCATTGCGGCGTAAGAGTATTTGGTATCGGCAACGATACCCCCATCGGCAAGATGTACGGTATCAATATCGGATGCCTGGAGGGGGTCACGGAAGAAGAACTATCCAGGATTCCGATTACATACGTTGACGGTATGCACGACCGTTGGGATGCCGCCCCCGAGTTCTACAGTCACTTGTAGGCGCCGCCAGGAGTCATACCACGGGAGGTGGCTTCCTCGCGCCGTGACTTTTCCCCATACGGCAAGAGGGAGTTCACGCGCACTGCGTTCCTCCTTGCCCGACGAACACGATGGGTTTGTTCCTCTAGGGAAGCGCTGAATAAATCGGCGAGCGGCGTGAAGCGCAAGGCGCACGGAGCGCAGGAACCGGAGCATATGGGGTATATGTGAGGCTTTCGAGCACCGCGCAACGCAGCGATTCACCCGCGCAGGCAATTATTCAGTGTTTCCTTAGATCGAAGTCTGGACCCAGGAAGCGTAGCCGTGGCAAGCGCGCATGGCTGTCATCACGTCTCTTTGTGCGCCATCAACGTCATACCGGTCTCGTTGTCACTAATTTTCGCATGGTGACTCTCTCCCCTATGAAAACCCTAACTGTGCATTAGAATTTTGCGCTTACCTTCCTCATTGCATAGTCTAGAAGCCAAGCCCGCATAGGCGGCTGGTGGTAAGGAAGAAGCAAGGGTACTAAGGGACTACCGCAGAAAGATGGCATGGCCGCTATCACGTCTAGCTGGGTAGGGGCGGTAGCGTGTCAAAAGCGTCGCATGAAGACAGCAACTCAGGTAAAGCTGAAGTGTAGGGTTGGCTTCAGCCGCGATGCAGCGCCGCCAGGAAGTTAAGACTGGTCAAACCTCGGTGCATTGGCTTGTCAGCCTGAAGCGTTAACGCCATTGAAGAATGTCCACTTTTCATCGGTTAAAATCGTCCGGATTTGTCAGCGCCCGGTCATTGGTTCCACTGTAATCATCACACGATAGGTAACTTCAAGGATGAAAATTATTATATTGGTGTTAATTCTGTTACTATCTGGCATGGTAATCGTCATGTCTTTCTTTGATGTGGGAAAAGCTTATGTGTTTTCTCCAACCAGAATCGCTATAACCCTGAATCAGGAACCTTTGAAAGGTGCTAAAGTCATTCGTCGATGGAGTTGGAATAACCAAGGTGAAGATCACGCTTTCACGAATGATGAAGGGGTTGTAGAGCTTCCGGAGGTTAGGCGTAGAGGAGTAACGCAATTTTTTCCAGCCGAGTTTGTGACGGGGCAGCAGATAATGGTAGTCGTCGACGGCAAGGAAGAAAGAATATGGTCATATTCGAAGCGTGATCCAGGAAAGAATGCAGAGCTCGGTGGAAAGCCATTGGTCCTCAACTGTGAATTAAGTAATGAAGAAAAGATGTATCGAGATTTTGGACCGCCTTTATTGACCAAATGCATGTGGAGTGAAGATGGCGCTAGTTAAGTCCGGTTTATTCAATAACCTCGCCTATGGCTACTATCCTAAGTAAATACGTGGATAGCGCCAATGCCTAATAAGTGCATGTCCTCTTGACGGTGTTTACTTTACTGTAGGCCGGGTCATCCAACGGGTTGCTAGCGGCCAGTTTGGAAAATCCCAGTTTGCCGAGAACGGTGGCTCGGGAACTCGGTGCGTGGCTCATACCGGTCATGGTCGCGAGTATTTCTTCACGGAAATCGTCTCGCGGATAGCGTTGGTGCACGCTGGCGATGATGTCGGTCTGCAGCAAGTGTCGGCCGGCACCAACCACATCCAAATGCGCCGCCCGTTGCAGGCAAACCGCCTCAGGCTCGTGTTTCGCCAGTGACAGGTACGGGTTCAGGTGGTAGCTGATCGCTTCATAGACGGCGCGTTGCCGTTCGTCGGGCCATTGCAATGCGGCAACAGCCTGTTTTGCTTTGCGGGCCCCGACGATGCCGAACCCGCAGCAACTCGACTGCTCACTAAAGTCGGGTGACAAGCCCAGATCGTGCAGCAGGCTCGCAACGTACAGTACCTCGGCATCGACTCGAAGGCCGTAGTATTGCGACCACAAGCTGCCGAAATAGTACGTGCGCAGGCAGTGAAGTCGTAGCGGTTGACTGTAGTATCGGCCTGCCAACTCGTCGGCCATGCGCGTGGCGGCGGAATCGGGCGCTATCACTGCATCAAGATTGAGCTGGCTCATGCGGCGTCGGTCGACGCCCAGCCGCTTCGCCGCTAGAGACAATGCTGTGACCGTTTGCCCCCAGACCAGCCCCGCCACCAGTCGCATCTTGTCGACGGTGGACAAGATACCGTCGGTTCGCTCGCCCCATTCGTAAGACCCCAGTATAGCCATGGTGATGCTTGCCTCTCGTTATCTGGTGATTGGGATCTAGGCTCAGTCCGAAAACTGTCTGCGCTTGCCCATGCGGCGTTAAAAATCATCTCGTGCGCGAGTCCGATCAAAATGCTCATTTACACCCACGTAAACTCCGCTTTTTCGATGATTTTTGCCTTGCCTGGTCTTCGCTCGCCGACTTTTCGGACAGAACCAAGTGTGCCTGCTGAGGAGATGTCGCGATATTGGCGAGATTGCCTTATTCTTGGGCAATAACGTCACGCCGAGACAAAAATGCATCAAAAGCGAATTGCGATTCTGGCCTACGACGGTTGCCTGGCTATGGAGGTCTGCGCGGTCAGCGATCTCCTGCTCCTGGCCAACCGGATTGCCCGGGCAGAAACGGGCGTTGTCGAGCCACCCTTCTTGGTCGAGATCGTCGGCGTGCGGCGACGCAAGATTGCGGCGGCCGGAGGCATCGGGTTGAGCGCAGGTCCGGCAACGGGCAAGGCGGACTTGTTGGTCGTGCCTGGCCTCGACTTCGGTGGCCTTGAGGTCTCGCGTGCCGATCTCGCCGGACTCGCTCGCGAAGTGGAGTTCATTCGACGCACCTTCGCGCGCGGTCTGCCGGTGGCATCCGTTTGCGTTGGTGCCTTTCTGCTGGCGGAAGCAGGGCTGTTGGACGGGCGCCAAGCCACCACTGCTTGGCTATTCGCACCGCTACTGGCGCGTTTGTACCCGGCCGTCGAGGTAACGCCAGAGGCGTTGCTGCTGGAGGATGCCGGTGTGACGACAGCCGGCGCCTTTAGCGCCGCGACCGATCTCGCCTTGCACATTGTTCGCACGCTCGGCGACGCTGACCTGGCTCGGAAGACAGCCAGCATCGCGCTGGTCGAACCCCTCCGCAGCAGCCAGGCTCCATTTGTCGATCGGCGATTGTTGCCGGTCGGTGAGGAAAGATTCTCCACGCGGGTGCAGCATTGGCTCACCAGTCGCTTCGACGAACCCTACGACTTGGCGCGGCTAGCTGAGGCGTTTCACGTCAGTCCGCGCACGTTGCTCCGTCGCTTCAAGAAAGAAACTGGCACCACGCCGCTTGCATATTTGCAACGCCATCGAGTGCAGGTTGCCAAGGACTTATTGCAGTCGACCTCGCTCAATGTCGCGCAGATCACCGAGCGGGTGGGATATGCTGACGTGGCGACTTTCTGCTCTTTATTTAACCGGCAGGTGCAATTGTCGCCGACGGAATACCGATACCGCTTCGCGGATTGCTCTGATCCTGGCGCCGAGTAGAGAAGTCGTGTACGTGAAGCCTAAGAAAATTTTTGGTGTAAGTTTGCCAAACCTTATGAGAGAGTGTGATTTCCGATCCAAGAATTTAATCAATTCGAGGTTTTTAGAAGGTGCTGACCTTTTGCTACTTTCTACAGCCTCGTTATCACATAAGGAGATGAAGCAATGAAGCATGCAGGAAGCTGTCTTTGTGGTGGTGTTCAATACGAAATACATGGTGAGCTGACGGATGTTCTGAACTGTCACTGCTCAATGTGCCGCAAGCTCCATGGGTCCGCTTTCCGAACTCGTGCCAAGGTGCAGTCACAAGATTGGAAGACAGTCAAAGGGCAGAGCTTGATCAAGTTTTATGAGTCGTCCCCAGGCGAGCATAAAGGGTTTTGCTCGGGATGTGGCTCTAGCCTCTATACAAAGTATGATGCGAACCCCGACGTCTATGGTTTTCCGCTCGGCACTCTCGATTCTGACCCACAGGTTAGCGCCGAGCGCCATGTTTTCGTGAACAGCAAGGCGCCATGGTTCGAGATAACGGATCAACTGCCTCAACACGCTGAGTACGACTAAAACAGCGATAACCCATACGGAAGAGTAGCAAATCATCGTTACTCTTTCGTTACCACAACAATGCCATGCCAGCTCAGATGTTATATTTCAGGAAGGCAGCCATGAAGCTTAGGGATCTAAAAGGACTGGGTCCGAAGTCAGAGAAGTGCTTGGCTGAAATAGGTATCAATACCCCTGATGACTTGAGAAGGGTTGGGCCTGTCAGAGCATTCATTCGTCTGAAAAATGAGTCCAGCATAAAGCCGAGTCTGAATTTCCTATACGCGATGGTTGGAGCTTTGGAAGATAGGCACTGGGCCGAGATTGCGAAATCGGAAAGAGAGCGTCTTTTGATGGAGCTGGATGGCTATCGCGACTTGGAGGAAATGCTACGAGAGGATGGGGTTGATTTTGAAATATAAGCCCCGAGCCAGTCACCTGACTCGGGGCCTTTTTTGTTTTGACGGGGCACTTCTCTTCGCGGCCAGAGCCACGCATTCGCTGACAACGTTGCTGCATTATCGGCTGACCAGGATGATACCGGTCAGTATTGCAACCCCGCCTACCATGAAATTGATCGTCAGCGGTTCGCCAAGAAGCATGGCTCCGAACAGTACACCGAACACTGGCGACAGGAATGAGAATACGCCTAGCTGCGTAGCGAGGTAGCGGCGCAGCAATGCGAACCAGAGCAGCAGTGCGCCTAAGGAGATCACCAGCGTCTGGAATGTCATGCTAGCCAACACCAGCCCGGTAACGTGGATCGTGCCAAGATCGCCGAGCAGCGCCGCTGCCGGCAGCAAAAGCAGGCCGGCGGTGGCCAGCTGATAGCATAGTGTCTGAACCGCTGGTGCCTCGGACAGCGTTGACCTTCGCAACACGAGTGTCGTAGCGGCCCATGATAGGCCGGCCAATAATCCTAGCGCATCGCCTAGAAGCAGCACGCTGGCGTTCATGCCGCTTGTTGTCGGCGCCATGGCGATTGCCATCCCGGCAAACGCTATTCCGATGCCTGCCCATTGGCGGCCGGTCAACTGCTCTCCCGGGACCAGGAAATGCAGCCCCAAGCCAGCAAATACCGGCGCGGTGTAAAGGAACACGGACATGTGCGATGCCATGGTGTAGTTGAGTCCCAGCGCCACGAAAGTGAATTCGCCGGTAAAGCCCAGCCCCACGAGAAGCCCCGGCCCGAGATGGGTACGAAAATCCGCAATTTTCACTCCGTGCCAGCGTGCGAATATCGCCACGACCAGCGCGGCCACCAATGAACGCAATGCCACTTGGGACAACGGGGAGATATCGGTGGCCACGGCCTTGATCGCGACTTGCTGCAAGCCGAGCGCAAGGCAGAACAGGACCATCAACAGGCTTGCCTGCATATCGATGGAGTGACGTACTGCCGGACACTGTGATGCGGAGGCAGCGGCGTGCGTAGATGCTCTGAAATGGTTCATGAGGTCGTTCCTTGCTCTGACAGGCAGTCAGTGCAGCATTTGCGAAAGCTCCGGCCAAACGATTAATCTGCCTGTCTAGGCTCAGGAAAACTCATTCCATGAGAATCGAACGATTACCTCTCAATGCGCTGCGGGCCTTTGCAGAGGCGGCACGCGAGGAAAGTTTCAAGTTGGCGGCAAGCCGCTTGGGGGTGACTCCTGGTGCAGTCAGTCGTCAGGTCAAGCAGCTCGAAGACAGGCTCGGTATCCTTCTCTTCGAGCGTCATGCAAACGGGGTGTGCTTGAATGACGCTGGCCGGCTACTGGCCGATGATATCGACGCGGGCCTTGAACGGATCGCGGCCGGGGTCAGGGCGGCTGGCGAGCGCTCCAGGTCCGCTGCAACGCTGACACTCAGTGCGCCGCCGTCATTCACGCAACTCTGGTTGTTACCACGTCTGGCTGAATTCGAATCCATGGAGGGCCATGTTGAAATCTCCTTGGATGCAAGCCAGGCCCTAACGATGCCGACTTGGCAAGGCGATGGTGCGAGGTTGGCGATTCGCTACGGTCGTGGTCCGTGGCCGGGAGTACGCAGCCAGCATCTGTTTGGCGATGAGCTGTTTCCCGTCTGTGCGCCATCCTTGCTGTCGTATGGCCCGCGGCTATCTGAACCAGCCGACCTGGTCAACCATACGCTGCTCGAGGTGGCTTGGTGCTCGCGTCAAAGCGAAGCCTTTCCTGGTTGGCGCGAATGGCTCGATGCGGCGGGAGTACGTGATATAGCGACACCGATTCAGCGCCGCTACTCGCTATTCGGGTTGGCCCTGGACCAGACCATTGCCGGGCGGGGAGTGATGCTGGCCAGCCATCCTATCGTCGCTGATCGACTGGCAAGCGGAGTGCTGGTACGACCCTTCGGAGCGGATTATGTACTGGAGTCGCCGTTCACTTACGAACTGATTCTGCCGATCACCGGTGGTGCGCCACCGACAGCTCAACGTTTCATCGACTGGCTGATCGAAGAAGCCAGACAGTTTTGCCGCGACCAACAGTGATCTGACCTGTGCCTGTCGTTGCTACCGCGTTAGATAAAATGAACATGCTGACTAATCTATGCTGGTTAGCTGCGCCGCTGAGCGGATCATGCCAGTCAATGCAGGTGAGCGGGGCGTGGCGTGGGCATTGGCGTCAGTCACGGCAAACGACGGGTCATACGGACGGAGGCACAGCATGAACCAGGTCATGGTGATTACCGGCGGAAGCCGTGGCATCGGGGCGGCGACGGCACGGCTCGCTGCGTCGAGAGGGTACGCGGTCTGTGTCAATTACCGCACCAACCGAGAGACCGCCGAGGCCATCGTCGATGAGATCACCGCCTCTGGCGGTCGGGCGATCGCCGTGGCCGGCGATGTCAGCGTCGAAGCCGATGTCGTCCGCCTCTTCGAAACGGCGGAGCGACAGTTGGGCGCCATTGGTGCCCTGGTCAACAACGCGGGCATTCTCGAACGCCAAGGCCGGGTCGAGACGATCGACGCCGAGCGACTGGCTCGGGTATTCGCGGTCAATGTGACGGGCAGTTTCCTGTGTGCGCGTGAAGCGGTCCGCCGGATGTCGACCAAGCAAGGAGGGGGAGGCGGGGCGATCGTCAATGTATCGTCGATGGCGGCGCGTCTTGGCGCCCCGAACGAATACGTCGACTATGCGGCCGCCAAGGGGGCGATCGATAGCTTCACGATCGGCCTGGCCAAGGAGGTCGCCGACGAGGGCATTCGTGTCAACGCCGTGCGTCCGGGCATCATCGATACCGATATTCATGCCAGTGGCGGCGAACCCGGTCGGGTCGAACGCTTGAAGGATTCTGTGCCAATGAAGCGCGGCGGCCGCCCGGAAGAAGTCGCCAATGCCATCCTGTGGTTGCTGTCGGATGAGGCCTCTTATTCGACGGGAACCTTCATCGATATCTGTGGCGGTCGCTAGCGCCAGGAAGGTCTATGCCTCACGAAACGACTCTGATCGCAACGATTGCAGGAGGCTTCGGCCTCGCTCTAGCCCTGGGTATCCTCGCTGAGAAGTTGAAGCTGCCTGCGCTTGTGGGGTACTTGCTGGCGGGCATCGCCATCGGACCAGCCACCCCGGGCTATGTGGCTGACATGGGTACTGCCACTCAGCTAGCCGAATTGGGTGTCATGCTACTGATGTTCGGTGTAGGCCTGAACTTCTCGCTGGATGATTTGCTTTCAGTGAAACGTATCGCACTACCAGGTGCCATCGTCCAGATGACGGTGGCCACTCTGTTAGGCATGGGCATGACGTGGTGGTGGGGGTGGAGCCTTGGAAGCGGTTTGGTATTCGGCCTGTCGCTTTCGATAGCCAGCACGGTGGTGCTACTCAAGGCGCTGGAGGCCCGCGGGGTTCTTGAGTCGATGAATGGGCGGATTGCCGTCGGTTGGCTGGTCGTGGAAGACCTTGCCATGGTATTGGTGCTTGTACTGCTGCCGCCTCTGGCGGGGATGCTTGGTGAAGTGGAAGGTGCCAGTGAATCGCAGACACCGCTATGGCGTACCCTGAGTCTCACCCTGTTGCAGGTCGGTGCTTTCGTGGCATTAATGCTGGTCGTTGGGCGTCGCGTCATGCCCTGGATTCTTTGGCAGGTGGCAAGGACCGGCTCCCGTGAGCTCTTTACGCTATCGGTGGTTACTGCGGCCATTGGGATCGCTTTCGGTGCAGCGAAGCTATTCGGTGTTTCCTTTGCCCTAGGGGCGTTCTTTGCCGGCATGGTGATGGGGGAGTCCACATTCAGCCACCGTGCTGCCGAGGAATCCCTGCCATTACGGGATGCTTTCGCCGTACTGTTCTTCGTCTCCGTGGGCATGCTTTTCGATCCTGCCGTGCTCATAGAGATGCCGCTTGGAGTGCTCGGTGTGGTGGCGATCATTATCATCGGCAAATCCATCGCGGCAGCAGCGCTCGTGATCGCTTTTCGCTATCCGCTAACTACGGCACTCACGGTGGCGGCGAGCCTCGCCCAGATTGGGGAATTTTCCTTTATTCTGGCCGGCCTTGGCATGTCGTTGGGTTTGCTTTCATCGGAAGGGCAGAATCTAATCCTCGTTGGTGCATTGATCTCGATCGCACTCAACCCCTTGATCTTCAGGCTGATAGAGCCTCTACGGAAGAGCGTATTGGCGAAATCGAGCATTGCCCGGCGACTGGATCAGCGCCAGGACCCCTTTGCCGAACTCCCCATGTCGACCGAAGAGCACTACCTTGAAGGTCAAGTGGTTCTGGTCGGTTACGGACGCGTGGGGCGGCGTATCGGGGAAACGCTACGTCAGCAAGGCATTCCTTTCATTGTGGCCGAACGGAACCGTGAATTGGTGGAATCGTTACGCAAGCAGGGCATCGCTGCCGTATCGGGAAATGCTGCCGAGCCCCCCGTACTGATCCAAGCGCATATTGCCCGTGCTGCCATGTTGGTCATCGCTATTCCCGATACGCTTGAAATTCGTCAGATGGTGGATACCGCCCGGACATTGAATCCCGATATCGAGGTGGTAGTACGAACCCACAGCGAAGACGATGCTACGCTACTCGTTAAAGAGGGTGTCGGTCGTGTCTTCTTCAGCGAGGAAGAGCTGGCCAGAGGCATGGCACACCATGTTCTAAAGCGCTTTGTGCCCCCTACAGCGCATGAAACCGGCTCGGCCAAGCCTGAGCATTAGGTACGCGACAGGCTCGGCCAATTGGTCACCTTTCCTTTCCACGGGGATGTTCTGGTAATCGTCGATGAGGGCTTGCCTGGCATCGGAACCTGAGTAAGGGGAAGCTCTAGCAATACAAGGAAGTGACCCCAGCCAGTACCGCCGACGCTTTCGCAGTATGCGGCTCGGTTGTCGTGAACGGCTCTTCCAGTGTCGATTTTCCTGGTGCTGGTACGACTAAGTAGTACCCGCTGCCGATGAAGGCCGTTGCGGGGCTATACCAGAGAACATAGGAGCACCCTCATGACTTACGTGGATGGATTCGTTGCCGCCGTACCCACTGCCAACCGAGAGAAGTACATCCAGCATGCCCGCGACGCCGCAGCCGTTTTCAAGGAGTACGGCGCCCTGAAAATGGTTGATTGCTGGGGGGACGATGTGCCGGAGGGCCAGGTCACCTCCTTCCCCATGGCGGTGAAGTGCCAGCCGGATGAGACCGTGGTCTTCTCCTGGCTGGTCTGGCCTTCCCGCGAGGTGCGTGACCAGGCCATGCCTAAGATCATGGCGGATCCCCGTCTGCAGCCCGACGTGAACCCCATGCCCTTCGACGGCAAGCGGCTGATCTACGGCGGCTTTGAGGTCATCCTGGACGAGTAGGCTATGCCCAGCGCGGTTGACGGTGAAAGCCACGGTGAGCCAGCGCCGCGTTGGCCGTATTTCAACCATGCAATGCATGAGACCAGTACGTGAGTGCCGGTGTTATGCGTCAATGGAGGATACGTGCATCAAATTGCAGCGCGATGGATTGTAGGTCTGTTGAGGGATAGGGGTATCCCCTTTCTTGTCTGTGGGGGACTTGCGGCAAGGGGTTATGGCTCTGAGCGAGACTTGAATGACATCGACCTCTTTGTACCGGGGGAGCATTTTCCAGTAGTGGTCCAAGCTGGTCAGGACTATGTTTCTAAGCCTGCAATGCACTACCAAGAGGAATGCTGGGATCTCACTTACGTTCAGTTTAAATATCAGGGCGTCAAGATCGAGGTTGGCAACGGTGAGGGTCCTCGAATCTTTGATGCTACTAAGCAGACTTGGATCAATCTCGATATCGATTTCTCCCGCTACGAGATTGTGAATTTACTGGGGCTGAATCTCCCCCTGATGTTGAGGGAGGATTTGATCCGGTATAAGTCTGCGCTTTCTCGGCCGGTTGACCTTGAGGATATTCAAGCTATCCGAAAGTCCGTCATCAGCCTTCCAAACTCACGAAAGGAGTCATAAGTGTTTGAGGTAAACGTGGAGCCGAGATTTTTCAGACGATATCCGATAAACCTTGGGGGTTGCGTGAGTTTGGAGTGGCAACACCCGAAGGTCATCGAATCGTGTTTGGGGAATCGACGGTGAAGGCCGTAGTGGACCAACGCAGTCAGTTTCCGGGCAAAGCCTCAAAATCTCAGCCTCTCTGCCGATAGGTATATAGAGAAGCATACATTCTAGGGGATTTGCCGCAGGGGGCGGTTCGATGAAAAATCTATCCATCAAGTGGAGCCTGACGGCAGCGTTGGTGATGCTGGTGCTGATGATCGGCTTGATCAGCGGGCTGGGGTTCTATGCCAATGCCACCAGCGAAGCGGCCTTGCACGAGCTGGCGGAAACCAACGTCAAGCTCTCCAACCTGGCCAACCGCGCCCAGGTGAACGTGCTGCGGGCGCAGACATTCCTGGATCGCTACGCCAGCCTCAGCGCCCAGGGCAACCCCGACAAGGGGCGCGAGAACCAGGAGATGGCGGTGGCGGCCGTGGAAGCTGCACAGCAGCGCTTTGCCGAGTTCCAGCAGGTGTCCATTGAGCCGACAGACACCCGGGCCCCTTTTATCGAGGCCATTACCGAGGCATACGCGGCATATGTTACCGAGGGCCTGGTACCGCTGCTGGATGCCGTGCCGTTCCAGGTGCAGCGTAACCAGGAGCACTTGGCCGGATTGGGAGCCGAGCTCGATAAGGCCATGGAAGCTTTCATCGCCTACAGCGAACAGCGGGGCGATGCCGCCATCGCAGAGGTCGAGAGTCTGGATCGGCGTGTGGCGATGATCACCACCGGTCTGCTGGTCGTGGCGCTCATCGCGGCGTTCCTCATTCGGCTGGGGATGATGCGAGTGGTGGTGGCCCCGCTTCGGGAGGCGATTACCCATTTCGAGCGTATCGCCGATGGCGACCTGACCGCGCACATCGAGGAACGCGGCCGTAACGAGATCGGCCAGCTCTACAGTGCGCTCGAACGCATGCAGGAAAAGCTCGAGACGCTGGTGGTCTCGCTACGCGATAGTAGCGATAGCGTATTCACCGGCGCCGGTGAGATAGCCGCGGGTAGCCAGGATCTCTCTTCGCGCACCGAACAGCAGGCCTCCGCCCTGCAAGAAACCGCTTCCAGCATGGAGCAGATGGCCTCCACCGTAAGCAATAACACCGATACGGCCATCAAGGCCGACCAGCTTTCCGCCTCGGCCTCTAAGACCGCCGAGGCCGGCGGTCAGGAGGTCGAGCGAACCGTGCAACTGATGCGCGAGATCGCCGAGAGCGCGAATCGTGTCAACGATATCATCGGCGTGATCGACTCCATCGCCTTCCAGACCAACATCCTCGCGCTCAACGCCTCCGTCGAGGCGGCCCGGGCTGGGGAGCAGGGTCGCGGGTTCGCTGTGGTGGCCAGTGAAGTGCGCTCCCTGGCAAGCCGCAGCGCGGAATCGGCCAAGGAGATCCGCAGCTTGATCGAGGCGACCACTACCCAGATCGTCAGCGGTGCCGAACAGGCCGAACGCAGTGGTCAGACGATCAGCGAAACCGTCGATTCGATCCGCCAGGTCAGCGCCCTGATGGGCGAGATCTCCACCGCCACGCAGGAACAGAACAGCGGCATCGAACAGATCAATGCCGCGCTCACCGAAATGGACTCGGTAACCCAGCAGAATGCTTCCCTGGTGCAGCAGTCCAGCGCCGCTGCCGCCTCGCTCGAAGAGCAAGCCCAGCGTCTCGCCGCGCTGATTGCCACTTTCCGTGTCGATGACCAGGCCGCTCCAGCGACAGCGCAGCTCACGCGCCAGGCCAAAGCCCAGCGCGGGGGGCAACCCGAGAATGCGACGGAGAATGAAGTAGAGGAGCATCAGCTCCTGAAACCCGTTTCGTTAAAAAAGTCGGAGAAAAACCTCTCGCGCAGTACCGCCGATACCGACGACTGGAGCGAGTTCTGACCGCAGGAGTCATTCACGCGACAAGAACACCACCTCTACGACGTTGGCGCTAGTCCCTTGAGATGTCGGGCACCTCAGACCCAGCGCTGGCCGGCGGTAAAGGCCACGGTGAACCAGCGGCGATCCGGGGGAATGGAGAACGCCGCGCTGATCTGCTCGCGGATCTCGTCGATAACGGCGACACCCTGGTTCTTGGCGAATTCCAGCGTAGTGACGATATGGATCTCGATGAAGTGGCTACGCCCGCTCTTGGCCACATGGCTGAGGCTTCCAGACGATGAACCGCACCGGGATTCCCGGAGGTTCCAAACTTTGAGAGGATGGAGCCATGGGCAAAACAACAAAGTATTCTCCGGAAGTCCGTGAACGGAATATCCTTCGGTATCTCGTCAGCCTGGCAGGAGTGGCCGTGTTTTGTGTCCTACCGCTTGCCGCGGGGGCCGGTGAGCATACTATTGTCCCGCCACCCGTCGAGATGGTGCCAGCAGGGGCTTTCATCGCTGGCTCCGACCGCGAGGAGCGTGAGCTTGCCTACCGTCTGGATGAGGCTGCGTATGGCCACAGCCGTACCCGCGAGAGGGGGTGGTATGAGCATGAGATGCCGCGCCAGCAGCTGCAGACCAGCGCCTACGCGATTACCCGCTCGCCTATAACCAACGCCCAGTATGAGGCGTTCGTGAGTGCTACCGATCATCGGGCGCCGGATGTGGCACCCGATGTCTGGGCCGAGTACGGCTTGATCCATCCATTCAAGAGTACGCGCCGCTTCGCGTGGACCGGCGGCACGCCACCGGCTGGGCGCGAAAATCATCCGGTGGTGCTGGTGTCGCATGGTGATGCCATGGCTTATGCCGCGTGGCTGTCCGAAGTTACCGGCGCCACTTGGCGTCTGCCCACCGAAGTGGAGTGGGAGAAGGCGGCCCGTGGGACAGAAGGGCAGCTATTCCCTTGGGGCTCGACGTGGGATCCGAACCGGCTCAATAGCGCCGACGCTGGCCCCTATGACACCGTCCCGGTCGGTAGCTATCCCCAAAGCGCCAGTCCCTTTGGCCTGCTCGATCCAAGCGGACAGGTCTACGAATGGACGGCAAGCCCTGGCGAGAAGGGCGGCTATGTGGTCAAGGGCGGATCGTGGGACGATCAAGGTTGCGGAGTCTGCCGCCCGGCGGCGCGCCATGTGCGGCCGGCGGACCTGAAGCATATCCTCGTGGGATTTCGGTTGGTGCGAGAGCTGGATTGAATGTCCTTTATAACCAAGCCGGAAAGTCATTGGGTCGTACCCCGAATACTCACGGTGAGGCAGGCAGTGGCGACTACCATGGCATTGATCCAGGCCCTCAAGGAGATTGCCGCCACACGTGGCGCTTACGTCGTCTTCGTGCAGGCGGATCATGGTGACGACCTTGCCAATTGCCCTCTACTCCAAGCTCGGCGTGCGTGAAAACGTATTGCATTTCGATATCGCCGTTAACCCAGCCCTATAGCCGCTATCAGGCGCTGGGAGGATGACCGCCGGGCGTATCCTCACTCACACTTTGCTATTACGCCTTCTCGTGCTTAGTCTAGGAAGTCAAGGCCGCTGAGATGGCCAATAGCAACAAGGAAAGAGCAAGGGTACGTAAGGGACTACCGCAGGAAGATGGCTCCTTGTCATCGCGTCAGTGTAGTGGTCAACTAATTCCGGACAGTGTTGTGAGTTTTTCCTCGGCCACGGCAGGAGGCATCCCTCCGTTGACGGTGTGAGGACGTTGCCAATTGTAGTACCCCATCAAGTAGCTCCCGATGTC
>NZ_BMXS01000001.1 GCF_014651875.1 Litchfieldella qijiaojingensis | reverse complement strand
ACCGGAAACGCGCCTATCAGCGTCAACGACGGGGAGAACAAACCGCGTCGTCAGAATGACGAAATTACCCCACCCAACCGGCCATTTTGATTGTCGCCAAGCGGTCAAAGTAGTTGACGTCGCATAATCTGAGTTGCGATTTCTATGCTTCCTTACTGGATTCTGTTCTTGATTCCCACTGTTGGTGTGCTGGCAACTCGGCGGCTGCACCCGGCATCGCAGACGCCCATGTGGTTGCTGGTCGGGGGAATATTTGCCCTTGCCATCGGAATGCGGTATCGGGTGGGAGGGGATTGGAGCTCTTATCTGGCTTACCTGGATCGCGCGGCGATAATGTCGCTTCCCGAGGTGTTGGCTAGCGATGACCCAGGCTACTACCTGCTCAACTGGCTAGTGTTCCAGTTGGGTGGAAACATATATTGGGTTAACCTGATCTGCGGCATGATCGTGATGAGTGGCGTGGTGGTCTTTGCCCGTCGTCAACCGTTGCCCTGGCTGGCGCTGCTGGTGGCGGTGCCGTACCTGATTGTGGTGGTTGCCATGGGTTATAGCCGCCAGGCCACGGCTTTGGGATTCGTGCTGCTGGGCCTGGTATCCCTGAGCAAAGGCGAGATCCGATGGTTTGCCATCTGGGTGCTACTGGGTGCCACCTTTCACAAGTCTGCGGTGCTGGTATTGCCAGTGGCAGCGCTCGCTGCCAGTCAGAATTGGCTATGGACATTTCTCTGGGTCGGTGTCACTACCTTGATTGGTGGGTACCTGTTTCTTTTCGATTCTGCCGACAGGCTCTGGGAAAACTATGTCGAAGCTGATTACCAATCACAAGGAGGATTAATCAGAGTATTGATGAACGCTGTTCCTGCTACATTATTTTTGGTGCTACGAAAGTATCTTTGCCAAGGCGGAGAAGAGTGCAAGCTTTGGTGGTGGCTATCAATATTGGCCATCGTTTGCATTCCACTGGTGATCATGTCATCGACTGCTACCGACCGAGTGGCTCTTTACCTTATTCCTTTGCAGATGTATGTCTTTTCAAGGTTACACAAAGTCAGTCATGATGCATTAGTGAGGACATATATTGTTACGGCAGTCGTGGCATACTATGCTCTTGTACTATTTGTCTGGTTGATGTTTGCTTCACATGCTTATGTCTGGTTGCCTTATCGGTTGGTGTGGTTGCTGTGAGGGTAATCGCAGGAGAAAGCTCATCTCAAGACAATAATTAATTTTAGACATGATGTTGAGCTGTTTCAGAAAGTCTCTGAGACACCGAGTGCTGATTGAGGTGTTATGGAACCATGCATTGATGGATGTTAAACACCACGGCTATTGTGCTTGCTAGTTAAATTAAGGAGACAAACATTCTCCTCGTTTCTGGAAATTCCACTACGGGTCGATTATTTATTGTTTTTAGAGTATTTGATTATTTATATAATTTAGAGCCCTGATGATGATTACTGTTATATCGCAGCCTGTTATAGTGTTGGTCTCCAACACCTCTTGGTATCTTTATAATTTCCGGCGTGGAACGATTCTGGCGCTTTGCGCAGCGGGTTATCGTGTTGTGGCACTGGCTCCAGAAGATGCTCATTCCAATCGTCTGGTGGAGGAACTGGGCATCGAATATGTGCCGTTACCGTTGGACGGTAAGAGTATCCAGTTGCTTGGCGAAGCTAGAAGCTTTCTAGCCTTGATGAATACGCTACATCGGCTCACACCGTTATTCGTGTTCAATTTTACCGTAAAGGCCAATATTTACTCGGGGCTAGTCTGCCAGCTGCTACGGATTCCCTATGCCAATAATGTTTCTGGACTGGGGACGGCCTTTATCCACGATACTTGGTTGTTTCGTCGAGTTCGCAGAGTGTATGGCTGGGCAAATAGCGGTGCGCGGCGGGTGTTCTTCCAGAACCGTGAGGACTACGACTTGTTCGTCGGACATGGTCTGGTGCGTGATACCACAACTACGGTGCTGCCGGGCTCGGGCATGGATACCGTACGCTTCGCTTTCTTGCCACTGCCGGAAGCAATTCCCTTCACCTTCATAATGATTGCTCGGTTGCTTGGCGACAAGGGGGTGCGCGAGTACGTCGATGCCGCTGAGCGAGTGAAAAGCGATCATCCCAAGACTCGCTTCCTGTTGATTGGCCCGCAGGGTGCGAGCAACCTCACTTCCATCGGCGTGGAGGAGGTGCACCGCTGGCAGGCAGAGGGTGTGGTTGACTATCTCGGGGAACAGGCTGATGTGCGCCCTTTCCTGGCTCAGTCGCACGTGCTGGTGCTCCCTTCGTACCGAGAGGGCATGCCGCGCACCGTACTGGAAGCAGCCTCAATGGGGCGCCCGGCCATCGTATCGGACGTGCCGGGCTGCCGGCACGCGGTGATCGCCGGCGAGACCGGCTGGCTATGCAAGGTCAAGAGTGCCAAGTCGCTGGCTGAGCGGATGAACGAGTGCCTGGCGATGCCCTTTGAGTCGCTGCAGGAAGCGGGCCGGGCGGCACGACGACGTATCGAGAACGAGTTCGATGAACGCATCGTGATCGAGGCGGCGATGAGATGTTTAAGAGGGTAGTGAGAGACTACAAAATATGCTGACGGCTAACCACGGCTTAACCAAAATCAATGCGAGTAATTGACCAGGATAAGAACCGACCCATCTTTCCCGGAGTATCAACAAGCTCAATAGTCGCCCCAGAAAAAGACTGGGGTATCTGACACCGACACAGGCGTTCTTAGGGAGAGTATTCAGGGACACTCAAAGTCGCAGGTGTTCCATTTATTGCTTGGATTCAGAGCAGGTGGGTGGATGCAATGTATGAAGCATGAGAGTAGTGGGGTCTGTGAGGCGGCTGTTACTTGTTGGTGGCGATGCGATCAAACCGCGTTCGCAATGGAGCAATGACAGTGAACACCAGAAAGCACCAGAAAGTTGAGTGCCGTATAGAAGAAAGTGTTACTGAATTTTCTAATATTTGTTCGGATGTTCTGATTGCCAGAACTTGGAGCGAATTCAATAATCTTCGGGATAGGTTCGTTGAGTTGGGGTTCATAAGGTTTCCACCGTTGTCAACGTTTGTTGATATTGAAAGATATGCTAAAGATGTCATTGGAGAGATTAAAGATAAAACTTTTGTCGAGTCATCTCCTGCGCACGTAAAACTACTTGATGCTCTTGAAGTTAAAGCTGTTTTGGCTCCTATCTTGTTTGATATTGCAAAAGATAAATTTGGCTATACTGGCGATTTGGATAGTCAATGCCATATGGCGCGATTAGTTAAGCCTGGAAATGCAGTTGAGCAATACAGAGCGCATTTTGATTCTCATATTTTTACTTTGATTATCCCGTTGGTAATTCCGGCAAACTCTTTGGGAAAAGAAGTTGGGGAATTGTTGTTCATGCCTAATGCAAGGAGGAATCCGGAGAGCGAATTTGAAAATATTGCTGGTAAGGTTTTTTTTAAAATATATGCGAGAAAAAGTAGTGTGTTGAGGCTGGAGAAGGATAACAAATTTGAGGTTGAGTTTTTTTCTGATTATCGTCCGTTGCTGTTTTTGGGTCGAACAACATTTCATGTAAATAAGCCTGTAGCGTTAGGGGCATCAAGCGCTCGGTTAACACTGCTTTCTCATTTTTTTGATCCTGGACCTAAATTTGGCATTGGTAAAATCATGAGATCTCTGCGGAACCGTTGACGAATTGTTCGTCTGAGCGGATTAATATCATTGGTCTTTGGCTTTAATCACATTGGCAATCATCTCACTGTCCTCTTGGCCCAGCATACGTTCCTCTAATTAACTTGGTTTATCATCTTAGTTAAAGGAAGAAGTCTCAATGCCAACCTCATGCTCACTGGATCCGGTGTTGCAACTTCTATTGCTACTGTCTCGGTTGGAGTTGTCAGAAGAGCAGGAGTGTGCTGCTTTGGCATTGTGCGCTCGCATTGACGACTGGACGCGGGTTTCTCATCAGGCGTATCAGCGTTTTATTTTGCCATTGGTCTATCGACATTTATGCAAACTTGCTCCTGAACGCTTGCCGCCGGAACAGTTGGAGGCTATGAGACGCATGTGCTTGACAGTGGTCCGACATAACCTCCATGTGGCTGCCGCGCATCGGAAACTGATTGATGATCTACTGAAGCCCTTGGATGTCCCACATCTATTTTTTAAGGGGCACAGCCTGGCGGCGCGCTATTATGACGACCCGGCCATGCGCTTCTGTCGGGATATAGATGTGCTGGTATCGCATGATCATATCGTCGAGTTGCTTGAGGTCGCTTACGCAATAGGGTATACGCCACATGATCCAGTTGAGCTGACTATGGATCGAGTAAGCCTGGACTTTGTTGCTCGCGCACAACCGGTGATTACCTTGCGGTCACCCCAAGGGGTTTTGATTGAGTTTCATCAACGCATCGACAAGACCGGCTCAATCTACGAGCCATCTGAGCTTTTGGCCAACGCTGAGACGCTGATACTTAGTGATAATAATAAAGTATCGGTCATGCCCACGGCGGAACTCTTCGTTTACGTCTGTATGCACCATACTCGCCACCAATGGACTCGTCTTCACTGGCTGGTCGATCTTGATGCGATTCAACGTCATCCAAGCTTTGATTGGAATGCTGTTTATGCTTGTGCTTCCCGTCGCAATTTGACAGCGACCGTTGAGGCGTCACAAGAACTCTATATGGCATTGGCGACGCCAGATTTTCTGAGTTGTCAGCTATCAGCAAATGGCAAGGAGATACTCGGGACTTGCTTGAACGCCCTTCAGGGTGATCTGGACTTAGGCACGGAACTGGCTTTGCGGAAAAAGAGAGCCGCCCCCGATTTTGCTTTTGCCTGGCAAGCCAGCACTGCCCATCTATTACGTTGGAGAGTACAGGGCTGGATCAAGCGGTGGCAGCCAAACTACAAGGATTACCACAGCTGGCCACTGCCACTCCAGTGGCAGTGGCTGTATTTTTTCATCCGCCCGTTCCGAGAGCTTTTCAAGCGACTCTCTTCAAATAGCTACTCAAAATGACTCTGCTTTTTGCGAGTGCTCATGATTCAGTCTGACAAGATACTTGCGCCGCTGCATACCTTGCGCCGCATTCTACCGTTGCTATGGCAGAGTAGCCGGAAATGGACTGTTCTAAGTACCTTGTTGATGGCCTTGGAAGTAGCCTTCGGTCTGACGGCGCTGTATCTGCTCAAACAGCTGGTGGATGTGGTGACGGAGCTGCTTGGCAGCGATGAAGTTGCCGATGGCTTAGGACCCGTATTGTGGTACGTGGCCTTGACGGGAGGGTGTACGTTGGCCTTTATGGCTTCCCGAGCCCTGTCGAACCTGTCACGAGAAGCTCAGGGGTTGTTGGTGGCCGATCATATCGACCGCGAGATTCATGCCCGCGCGGTACGCGCCGATCTGGCCTTCTACGAAAGTCCGCTCTACTTCGATACACTGCAGCGGGCCCGGCAGGCAGGGAATCAGCGCCCGGTGCAGGTCGTCGGCAATCTGATGATGTTGGTCAAGAATAGCCTGATGTTGGCAGCTATTGTCGTGCTGATCATCACCATCAATTGGCTATTGCTGCCGGTGTTGTTGATTGCCATTGTGCCGGCATTACTGGTGCGACTGCATTTCACTCGGCACTTTTTTGACTGGCAGCGCCACCGTACCCAGCTGGAACGTCGGGCCAGCTATCTTGATTGGCTGATGACCTCCGATATTCATGCCAAGGAGCTGCGCCTCAATCAGTTGGGCGATTATCTGCGAGAAAGCTATGCCGATCTGCGCGCGCTGATTCGGCGTGAACGCATGCGCATCACCCAACGGCGCACGCGAGTCGAACTAGGTGTGGCGAGCATTGCCACTATTGCCTTCTTCAGTGCCCTCGCTTATCTGGCCTGGCAAACCGCGGAAGGGCGCAACAGCGTCGGCGACTTGGTGCTGTTTCTGCTGATCTTCCAGCGTGCCCAGTCGATGGGCCAGGAACTGGTGCAGCAGGTCACCAAGCTTTACGAGGATCACCTCTACATTGGGCTGTTGTTCGAGTTTCTCGATATCCGGCCGGCAATAGCCGAGCCGGAGCATCCGTTGCCGGTACCAGCGCAGTCGCGTGAAGGTATTCGTTTCGAACAAGTGGGATTTCACTATCCCGGTACTAACAAGTCAGTGCTATGCAATATCGATCTAAGTATTCGTCCTGGACAGATCATTGCACTTGTCGGGGCCAATGGTTCGGGCAAGACGTCGCTGATCAAGCTGCTCAGCCGTCTCTATGATCCGACCTCGGGCCAGATCACCCTGGATGGCGTGGACATTCGCGAGTATGACCTGGAGGAATACCGGCGGGTGTTCAGTGTGATCTTCCAGGACTATGGGCACTATGCGACCACGGTGCGGGACAATATACGCTTCGGGGACATTCGGCAGCCCGCCGATACGCCGTCGATCGAGGAGGCGGCGGTCAAGGCGGGGGCAGATTCATTCATTCAGGGACTTGTGCATGGTTACGATACCTCCTTGACCCGCATGTTCGACGATGGCCAGGAGATCAGCATTGGTCAATGGCAGAAGATCGCCTTGGCCAGGGCCTTTATGCATCGCTCCAGTGTCATCATTCTCGACGAGCCGACCAGTGCCCTGGATCCAGGCGCGGAGTTCGAGCTGTTCGAGAACTTCCGCGAACGCATCGATCATCGTGCTGCTCTAATCATCAGCCATCGGCTTTCCACAGTGCGCATGGCGGATTACATCTATGTGCTGGATCAAGGTGTGATCCGTGAGGCGGGTACGCACGATGAGTTGATAAAGCGACAGGGGACGTACTGCGAGCTGTTCAACCAGCAAGCGCATCATTATCGGGAGGTGGAGAGCTAGAAATGAGTCCGGTTCACCGAATCGAGGTTGCACGATCATGAGTGGCGTGTGTGGAATCATTCACCTTGACGGCGAGCCGGTCGATCGAGGGGTTCTCGAACGGATGGCTAACCAGGCGGCTTACCGCGGCCCTGGTGGAGTTCACTATCACTGCGAGGGCGCTGTTGGGATCGCTTGTCTTTCGCTGGATACCACTGCTGATGGAAGCGGGGCCTGCCGACCGGTTATTGCTCGTGGTCACAGTCTGGTATTCGCCGCCGACGCGCGGCTCGATAACCGTGATGAGTGCGCCGAGGTCTTCCTGGTGCATAGTGCCGAGATATCAAGTGGTGTCGGGGCGGCGGAGGGGCCACCATCCGATGCCGAGCTTATGTTGGGTGCCTTGCTGCACGATGGCGAACGCGGTCCAGCGTTCCTCATCGGGGATTTCGCCTACGCACTTTGGGACGAAAGCCGCCGTGAATTGCGGTTGGCGCGTGATGGAATGGGGATGCGCTCGCTGTACTACAAGGTCGAGTCGAAGCGCATACTATTCGCCACCGAGATAAAGCAGATTCTTGCCGTGGGGGGAGTGCCGAGGAAGCTCAACGAGCAAGCGGTGGCCTGGTATCTCGCCGGCATGCAGGTGCCGGCAGGTTGTGTGTTCTATGAAGGGATCGAGGAGGTCAAACCGGGCGAGGAGGTGGTGATCGATTCGCAGACGCGCGTGCGCCAGCGTATCTTCTGGCGACCCGATCCCGACAATCGCATCCGTTACCGTGATGAGCGCGAGTATGCCGATCATCTACGCGAGTTGCTGGTGGAAGCGATGCGATGCAGGCTGCGTGCCCGCTCTCCGGTGGGTGTCAGTCTCAGCGGGGGAATGGATTCGGCTACCATCGCCTCGATCGCTGGTTGGCTCGGCGAACGTGGAGAAGACGTGCCCGCGATACGCGCTTACAGTTGGGCATTCACCGATTTCCCGGAATGTGATGAGCGAGCGAATATCTACCGCATAACCGACAGGTACCAGATTCCCACACACGAGATACCCGCCGAGGAAACCTATCCGCTCGTTGATTATGCTGCATATACCCCGCACGAAGATGACCCCTTTACCTCGATGTTTCAGGCCTTTATAGCCAGAGGAGTGTCGACAGCCTTGGCTGATCGTGCTGCGGTCATGTTCTATGGTTTTCGCGGCGATATGATGGGCGGGGGAAATGTGAGCGACGTTCCGGGCATGCTGCGAGCAGGATTGTTCGGCGACGCACGTGGGGAATTGGCGAGATTGTCGCGCAAGTTCAGCTTCTCCAAAGTCTCGACAATATCGCACTATGTGCTACGTCCCGTGGCCTCTGACCTCATACCCCGGCAATTCATTATCTCGGGGCGGCGTGCCTCACAGCGACTTAGGCCGCTAGTGACGAGAGAGCACCATGGAGAGGATCGCGCGATAAGAGTGGGGCCGGCGGAACGCGCCGTCGAGCATGTGCGCGAGAGCTTCCTCCGGCGGGCTGGGCTTCCGCTATGTGATCCGGTGTCCTTGGAAGCGGAGACCTGGCCGGGTTCAGCAGGTCGGCAACGCTATGTTCACGTCTTCTCTCCGTTGGTGATGCGTGGAGTAATGTATGCCGAACGGCTATGTGCGGGCTATGGTATCGGGTTTGCCGATCCTTGGAGTGACCGACGCATTGCCGAGTTCATGCTCGCCTGCCCACAGCACTGGATAAGCAGATCCACTGAGGTGAAACGGTTACCGCGACATGCCATGCAGGGGATCATGCCGCCGGATGCCATCAAGGCCTCCCGCAAGGTATCGCCCGAGCCATTCTATCTCCATGCGCTGCGCGAGAAGGCGTACGACAATGTGATCGATCTCATGACCGGCAGCTGCTGTGCTGAGCTCGGTTACATCGATGAAGTCGCGCTACGTGAGCGTTTCGAACGTTTCAAGAGGGGCGATGCGCCAGTTTTTGACCTGTGGTCGACTCTGTCACTCGAGATCTGGCTGCGACGTTACTGGTCGTAGATGATGCGGTAGATTGATAGGTCAATGAGGCATATCAATTGTGATGAGAGGATTTCATGAATTGATAGGAGAAAAAACATACTTCGTTGTTATTGATGGGTAAGTCTTTTATGTCTAATATATAGGTAAGGTAGTTGTTTTCAACAATACTTCAATTGTTGAGAGAGGGATTACATGAAAAATAATTCACAGGCTCAAGTGGACTGCTTGGTACGCAGAGAATACAGCGCTCCGCAACTAAAGTTCTGGGGTACTGTATCCGACATTACGCAAGTGGGTTTGACGAATCCCGGGGGGGACGTGTGGCCCGGTAAGGCAGACCATGATCCAGGCAGTATTACTCACAGTAATGCCGGTGGAAATTGAGTGAGGAAGCATAGCGCCAATAGCCTCTTATCATTCTTTTTCCTATAGTTTCACGGGAGATGACTTTGGATGTCGTCTTGCTGCTAGATGGCCGTCTCAACGTAGAGCGACTACTTGAATATAGCCAGCAAGTTGACACGACGTCTGCTTTGCAAGCGCTGGGAGGTGGAATCTGTGCCAATCATTTATGGGACGAGATGGAAGGAGTCGTCCTCGTGGCGCGCGCTCAACCTGTATCAATGCTGGCCGCTTTCGGAAATTTTACTCCCACCCAAAGGTCCCTATTGAGGGGGCTTGCATTACAGATCAATGAGGTGGCCAGTAAGCACCACTTTATTGATTACTCAACCGCCGAAATCGCTGCTGAACGTCTTGCCAAAGAACTTGTCAGGCGTTTTGGTGTTGAGGAGTTGTCACGATTCCAGTATACCGCCATTCCTAGGGGCGGCTTGATCGTGCTCGGTATGTTATCGTATCTACTCGATCTGAGTCCTGAGCAGATCGTCATTCCAGAAAAGGCTACCTCGGCAGTAAACGACGAAGTACTTGTCGTGGTTGACGATTGCGCGTTGTCGGGTGTCCGCTTTCAGCAGTTCTTGAAGAAAGTGGACTCTGCTCAAGTGATTTTTTGTCCACTGTTTGCTGCACCTGAATTGTGTCGAGCCATCGAACGTGCCGAGCCCAGAGTCCAGGCATGTATCAACGCCAAGGATCTGCAGGATATAGCACCCTCGCGATATGGTGAGGCATATGCCCAATGGCTCACCGCTCACCGCGAGATCAGGGGCGGACATGGCTACTGGGATGGCATCACGGAGCCACTCACATTCTCCTGGTGCGAGCCGGAAACCAGATACTGGAATCATGAAAACAAACGCTTCGAGGCCGGCTGGAACGTCAGGCCGCCGGGTTTATGTCTCAAACGCCGTGCTGTCACGGCAAACGTTGAGTGTGAACGGCGTGAGGCTGGTAGCCACAATGCGGTGATACTGCAAACCGATGGCCCAGGGCCGCTGATGGTTGCCGAGCGCGTGCTGTGGACAGAGATGGATTCGGCGATTGCGGTGGCTCGTATGCCGGAAAGCGCGTTGCAGAGCTCACCCTGTTTTCGACTCGAGGGGACGGCAGCCGAGATGTGGCGCTGTGTGCTTGAGCAAGGCACGCTCGAGTCTGCTGAGTCGGCGCTGCTTGAGTTTTACGAGGTCGATCCGGCAACTCTTCGAAAAGATCTTGCCGCGTTCGTTTCGGATCTCGTGGATAACGGAATCTTGACTCGACGTTAAGGTACTCAGTGACGCCGAGGAGGAAGTCGTGGTGAGCGTGAAACCACACCGATACCGTGTCTTCGGCCTGTGCCTGGAAACTGATTACCGTTTCCGCACGCCCATGACCGCCGCGCCGCCCGAGGATGACACACAGCTGCTGTTTACCTGTCTGCTCGTTCTCCATAGCCGCCGCCTGTCGGCTGCTGAGTGTCTCTATCTGAGCCCGAGCAAGAATCTTTACGGCGAAAGCGCGGTGCAGATATACGCCACACAATCCTGTTTCATCATGCGCTTTCCACGAGTGGCGGACTTTGTGTTGAACCCCGGTGAGATCACCTGTGAACTGTTTGACCCTGAATGCGATTACCTGGTGGAGGTGTGCTTGCTTGGTCATGTCCTTGCCTACTACCTGGAGCTAATAGGCGTGGCGGCCATGCATGCCGGCGCGGTAGCTGTTGGCGAGCGTGCGGTACTGTTTGTCGCCAATCGGACTGGCGGTAAGAGCACCTTGGTGGCTTCCATGGTAGCAGCAGGCTGCCCGCTACTCGCCGATGATATTGCGGCGCTCGAAGTGCAAAATGACGTCGTCGTTTGCCGGCACGGGTTCCCACAACTAAAACTCACTCCCGAGCAAGCAATACGCTTTGCGGGGCATTCCGATGGTTTTCCGTTGGTGCACCCGGCCTTCAGCAAACTAAATGTTCCTGCCGAAAAGGTGGGGGCGGTCAGCACAGTTTCACTTCCGCTCACCTGTGTCTACTTGTTGCAACGCTCTGATCGTTCAGCCGAAATACAGATTACCCCTGTCTCCGCTGGCGAGGCGCTGATCCAACTCATACGACACGCTTTCCTCGCTGAGGCCCTCGGAGGCCACGGGAGCTGGAGCGGCTTCGCTGGAGATGAGATAGGGGATAACGGCGTCAACGGGGGGGGGCTATCCGCCAGTCGGTTTTACCACCTGGCAGAGATTGCGCAAGGCGTGTCAGTGAAGCGCTTGCGCTATCCTTCAGGATACGATCAATTGCCGCAGGTTCATGCAGCCATATTCGCTGATCTGGACGAGTCCGGTAGGGTTGGATATCAACACTATGCCTAGCTTCAGCAAGATTTGTTGTCTCTCCCGTATTCGAAAGATCATACTTGTGGAAGCCGCGTTTCTATTACCATTTGCCTGGTTGTTGGTCAGGGCGGTGCCGTTTCGCTGGTGGTCGCGCTGGCTGGGTACGTCCACGTCAGGGGAGGTCGACCCTGACGTTGTCACTGTTGATGAGCGCTCGCAAGACATTGCTTGGGCAGTCCTGGCAATCAATCGCCACGTCGGTGAGCGTTTCACTTGTCTTATGCTGGCCATGGCGGCGCAATGGATGTTCAGTCGCCGCCGCATCTCCAGCAGCTTGGTGTTAGGCACACTCACAGAGCGTGGCGAGGATAAGCGAATGGTCATGAAGGCGCACGCTTGGCTCAGGGTAGGCGCGCGAGTGGTGGTGGGACAGCATGGCGGCCGCTATATTCCCATCTCGAGTTTCGTTCGAACGTATCATTACCCTGAAGATTACTGAGTCGAAATGAGTTGCATCCGAGCAGCAGTATCAACCAAATCCCATTGGAGTGAATATGTCTTATGGATGCGCACAGCGTAGTGGTGAGAAAGAAAGATCCCTTGTCCTCATCCGTGGGAGACGAGGTTGTCATCCTTAGTGCAAAGAAAGGCTTATATTATGGCACCGAGGCCGTTGGCAGCCGAATTTGGTCGCTGATTGAACAGCCGACTAGTGTGGTTCGCCTCTGCAATCAGGTGATGAAGGAGTTCGAGGTGGATCAGGCCACCTGCGAACGTGATGTCCTCTCCTTCCTGGAGCAACTGGAAGGAGAGGACCTCATTATCGTCCACTGATACTACCAAGCTTCGATTTCAGAGTCGCAGGTCCGCATCTCCATTACCCAGCATGTACTTGAGATCGTAAAGCACATGATGAGGCTTTCCCCAACTCCGTATCTGTGCCGTGCCGAGATCGCGGAATTCACGATGGGCGACCGCCAGTATCATCGCATCGTAGGTGCTGTCCTGGGGATGATCCACGGGACGAACACCATAGTGAAGCACTGCATCGTCGACATCGGCGTGGGGATCATAGACATCCACAAGGATGTCGTAATCCGATAATTCACGAATGATATCAATCACTCTGGTATTGCGTAGATCTGGGCAATTTTCCTTGAAAGTCAGCCCCATTACCAGAACTCGCGACCCTTGTGCATGAATGCGCTGCTTGATCATTTGCTTGACCAACTGACCGGCGACATAAGCACCCATGCCATCGTTGATGCGCCGCCCTGAGAGGATGACCTCCGGATGGTAACCGACCTGTTGCGCCTTGTGCGTCAGGTAGTAGGGGTCGACACCGATGCAATGACCGCCCACCAAGCCTGGGCGGAAGGGCAGGAAGTTCCACTTGGTACCCGCCGCCTGCAGCACTTCTTCGGTATCGATGTGCAGTCGGTTAAAGATCATTGCCAGTTCGTTGATCAGGGCGATATTCACGTCGCGTTGGGTATTTTCGATGACCTTGGCGGCCTCGGCGACACGAATGGAGCTGGCCTTGAAGGTACCGGCGGTGATAACCGAGGCGTAGAGCCGATCGACGAAGTTGGCTACTTCGGGAGTCGACCCTGAGGTCACCTTGCGAATCGTGGTGACGCGGTGTTCCTTGTCGCCCGGGTTGATGCGCTCGGGGCTGTAACCAGCGAAGAAGTCGACGTTATAGGTTAATCCAGATATCCGTTCAATGACCGGGATGCATTCTTCTTCTGTAGCCCCGGGATAGACAGTGGACTCGTAGATGACCACATCACCCTTGGAGATAACCTGGCCGACGGTCTCACTAGCCATGAGCAGTGGCCTCAGGTCAGGGCAATGCTGATGATCAATTGGCGTGGGGACCGTCACGATATACACGTTGCAGTTGATCAAAACATCCTGTTGATTGGAAAAAATCAGGCACTCCGACTGGCGTAACAGTTCAGGTTCGACTTCCAGTGTGTTGTCGTAACCAGCGTTCAGCTGGCAAATGCGCTGCGTATTGATATCGAACCCAACCGTTGGGATCCTCTTCCCGAATTCCACTGCTAGAGGCAAGCCGACATAACCCAAGCCGATGATTGCCACTTGAACCTTATCCTTGCGATTTATCATATCCATGTTGCGTTTCCCCGCAGCAACCGAGTGTTAATTTGTGACAAAAACCTTCATGTGATGCTTTATATTTTTAATTGGAATATAAGTCGCATTGAGCTTCTTGGCCGACTGTAAATATAGCTATAACTTTGGATTAGTCTTTGGAGTCGTTGGCCTGTTTTTTGGTAGGTTGTAAGTTGCTATTTCCTTGGATCCTGCTGATGTTGTCGTCTGCACAAAGGTCGTAATAATCACTGATAAGGCATCGAATGAGTCGAGAATGTCTTGTATACGCATATTTGTATTATTAGAGAAAAAATGGCTTTCTGAATTTTGTGTGTGATATAAACAATATACTAGATTGGTTTGTTGGTGTTTATTACTGTTAAATATTGTTATTTTGTGTATTATTTTAATAAAAAAACTCGAGCTTACCAAGTTGGTTTTTCTAGTTACTCGGCTTTGTGGTGGATTAATGGCATGTGGTTAGGGAGTAGGTGAGAAGGGAATGATGGTGTCATTATTCACACCATACTTAAGAATGCATTGTCGATATATGCGAATGATCTTGTTGTGTAAATTCTTGCCTTGTCTGACACTTATTCAGCGGCTTTTCCCACAAGGTCGGCAAATCGAATGCGCCATCCAAATGCATCGGGAGTTGGCTGTCATGTCGTCCGTCTGGAATGGCTACGACGCAAGGGACTGTTAGCGGATTGACCTATTGGCTCTCGAATAGTGGATGGATGATTGGCACGGCGTTATCGAGTGAGTTGGGTCGAATGGTCGTGATCGCGGTGCACACCTTGATTGGTGATAATGAGTGATTCGATGTCCCTTTCTACGGTCTGGCAGCGGGTAAACACCTGGTTGCTGTTTGCATTCGCGGCTCTGCTGATCGTGGTGCCGTGGGGCTATGCCGTGATTCCGTTAGTGGCGGCAGGGGTGGTGTTGGCTGGCTGGCTATGTGGCTCGGGTGTCGGTGATCGCCTGCGTCGCTTGGATGCGGAGGATGGCTGGTGGTGTCTGGCACTGCTGGGCTATGGTGGGCTGTGGCTGTGGGATGTGTGGCGAACCGGTCACTGGCCGGTGGGCGAGGGAAGTCAGGGTGTGGCCTTGCCGTTATGGCCAATACTGGCCGCGCTGTTGCTGGTGTGGCTACGTTGCTTCCGCCCCTCGCCGTATCTCTGGTGGCTAGGCATTGGTTGTGGTGCGCTGGCGGCTGGCGGCATTGCATTGTTCGAACGGCTAGTCCTGGGGGTGCACCGTGCCAGCAATGACATGAATGCCATTCCATTCGGCAATTTGTCCTTGTTGCTGGGCGTGATATCGCTGATGGCGGCGTTATGGCTGAGCAGTCGGTCCTTAGCGGGTCGATGGGGCTGGCTGCGGCTGGCATTCGTGGCGGCGTTGGCGGGCATATTGGCGTCGTTACTCTCCGGCACTCGCGGAGGATGGGTGGCGGCCCCATTACTATTGTTGCTGGTCTGGCGAGGGTATCGCGATGTAGTGAACGCCGCCCTGTTGTGGCGCTGGCGCTGGGCACTAAGTTCGGCAGTATTGCTGTTGGCGTTTGTCGTGGTCTTGCCACAGTCCGGGGTCAGTCATCGCGTGGCCGAGGCGTTCAGCGATGTACATGACTACTGGAGCGAGGAAAACAGGTCGACTTCGATAGGCTTGCGGTTTGAAATGTGGCGAGGCGGCTGGCAGTTGTTTCTGCAGCGGCCGTTGGCGGGCTGGGGAGAGGGAGGGGTTCAGGAGGCAAGGGATGCCCTCGTGGCCAAAGGTATACTACACCCCGACGTCAGCCAATATGATCAGCTGCATAGCGATATCATCGATACCGCTGCCCGACGCGGTATATTGGGCCTGGCGACGCTGGCTATGCTGTATGGCGTGCCGCTGGTGTTGTTCGCTCGGAGGCTGAGTCAAGCCAGCGCAGGGGAGCGTGCGCTCGCCGTGGCTGGCTTGATGATCCCGATTGCCTTTATCGATTTCGGCCTGACGCAGTCGATGCTGCGCGACGTGCGTGGCTTGAGCGGTTATTTGGGATTATGTATTGGCTGTTGGGCGGTATTGAAGCGAGAGGGAGAAAAGTACTTGGCGGCACACACCGACAAGACGCTGACGATAAGGCCACGTCGACTTTGATGAATATCCTGGTGTTAGGCTCCTTCGGGAGCCTTTTTCGTTTCTTGGAAATAAATAACAAACCGAGCGCTTTCGATAGCGTAGTGAATAGCGTCGATCGATTATTCTTGAGCCTTCGTCTATCGCCAAAAGGAGTTGGCCATGCAGGACCTACGCTTTACCCATCATGGCGCCGTGGATGGCGTCACTGGCAGTTGTCATCAGTTGCATGTCGACGATACTCGCTCGTTACTGGTCGATTGCGGCCTGTTCCAGGGCGATGAGGCCGGTAGCGGCGAGGATGGCCTGGCGCGCCACCGCATCGAGTTCTCGCTGCAAGGTGTCCTCGCTCTGGTCGTCACCCATGTGCATATCGATCATATCGGCCGCTTGCCCTACCTGTTTGCCGCCGGTTTCGAAGGGCCGATCCTGTGCAGCCATCCCTCGGCGAAGTTGCTGCCGCTGGTGATCGAGGACGCGCTTCGTGTGGGCTTTACCCAGGATCGTGATTTGATCGAGCGCTTTCTGGCGAGGGTCGACAGGCAGATCGTACCCTTGGAATATCGAGCGTGGCATGTACTGCTGGATGATGCCCACCGTTTGGTCAAGGTCAAGTTGCGTCGTGCCGGCCATATCCTGGGATCGGCTTATGTCGAGGTGGATGTCTTCGACAAACGGAGCCGGCTATCGCGCCGCGTGGTGTTTTCCGGCGACTTGGGGGCGCCGTATTCACCATTACTGTCGGCGCCAGAGTCGCCGCATGGTGCTGACGTAGTGGTATTGGAAAGTACCTACGGAAGTCGGCATCACGAAGGTCGCCGTCACCGTCGGCAGCGCCTGCAGGCCGCTATCGAGCGGGCTTTGGCTGATGGCGGTACAGTGCTGATCCCGGCGTTCAGTATCGGTCGAACTCAGGAGCTGCTCTACGAACTCGAAGGCATCATTCACCGCGCCCGTGAAAAGGGGGATGATTCGGCAGCGCACTGGAAGCGCCTCGAGATCATCGTCGACTCACCGCTCGCTTCGCGCTTTACCCGTGTCTACCGCGAGCTGGAGCCGTTCTGGAATGAAGAAGCCCACCGTCGAATGCGTGCCGGGCGCCATCCGCTGGATTTCGATAGCCTTTATACCGTTAACTCGCATGGGGAGCACGAACGTACGGTGGCCTATCTGGCTGAGAGCCTGCGTCCGGCGGTGGTCATCGCGGCAAGTGGCATGGCGGCAGGCGGGCGTATCGTCAACTATTTGAAGGCGATGCTGAAGGAGCCTCGTCACAATGTGCTGTTCGTCGGCTACCAGGCAGCGGGTACGCCGGGACGTGTCATTCAGCAATATGGCCCGAAAGGCGGTTGGGTGGAGCTGGAAGGCACGCGCTATACCGTGCGCGCTGGTGTCGAGAGCCTGGGAGGTTATTCGGCACATGCAGATCAACGCGATTTGTTGAATTTTATTCGCCGCATGAAGCGTTGGCCCCGGGAAATCCGGTTGGTGCATGGCGACTCCGAAGCCAAACAGGGTCTGAAGCGGGCACTATTGGCCATGGCCATCGAGCATGGGCACAAGTTGGAAGTGGTGATACCGGGATAAGACGATAGCTGTGGCCGCTGTGGCCACTCGGTCGTCTCAGGGCGCCTGTCGGCGCCATCGTTCAGTGAACTGAACTCCCACTGGGTCATGATGCATGGCGGTCAGGGATTATCGTCATATCCTGGACTGGACAGGGAGATGGGGCCGCATCGTATGGCGTTAGCCGGTATACTGGCGATCGAACATTTCAATCGACAGTTTCCGTTCGACAAGGGCCTGTACCGTGGACCAGATTACCTTGACCCAACCCGATGATTGGCACCTGCACGTACGCGATGGCGAACCGTTGCGTTCTGTGGTGCCCTATAGTGCTCGCCAGTTCGGCCGTGCCATCATCATGCCCAACCTGACACCGCCGGTGACTACCACCGACCAAGCGGTGTCCTATCGTGAGCGGATTCTGGCGGCCGTACCCGACGACAGCGATTTCGAGCCGCTGATGACGCTTTATCTCACCGACAAGACGCCTGCCGAGGAAATCGAGCGCGCCAAGGACAGTGGTATCGTGCACGGCGTCAAGCTGTATCCGGCCGGAGCGACAACCAATTCCGATTCGGGAGTCACTGACATTCGCCACTGCGATTCGGTCATCGAAACCATGGCTGAGGTGGGCATGCCGTTACTGGTGCATGGCGAGGTGACCAGCCCCGAGATCGATATTTTCGACCGTGAGGCAGAATTCATCGAGCGAGTGATGAAGCCCTTGCTGGAGCGCTTCCCCGAACTGCGTGTGGTGTTCGAGCATATCACCACCGCCGATGCGGTGGCGTTCGTACAACAGGCGCCGGCCAATGTCGCTGCCACTATCACCGCCCACCATCTTCTGTTCAACCGTAACCACATGCTGGTGGGGGGGATTCGTCCGCATTACTTCTGCCTGCCAGTGCTCAAGCGTGAGACCCATCGCCATGCATTGCTGGAGGCGGCAACCTCGGGCAGCCACAAGTTCTTCCTCGGTACCGACAGTGCCCCCCATGCACGCGGCGCCAAGGAGTCTGCCTGCGGGTGCGCCGGCGCCTTCACCGCCCCGGCAGCGATCGAGCTCTACGCCACCGCCTTCGACCAGGTCGGAGCGCTCGACAAGCTCGAAGGCTTCGCGAGCCACTTCGGCCCCGATTTCTACGGACTGCCACGCAATGACAGCCAGATTACCCTGTTGCGGCAGGAGTGGACTCTCCCCGAGTCCCTGGCGTATGCCGACGATGAGATTGTGCCGCTGATGGCAGGGCAGAGCTTGCCATGGAAGATGCTCGAATCCCACGAAGAATAAGGAAGTAAAGAACTGCTCGGCGGGAAAGCTAGTTAAACAGCGAAGCGAAGCCACCGCTTGGCTAGGCAATGAAAAATCGAAACTGTGATTTCGTTTTTCCATCTGAAGTGGGTAGATGGGAAAGAATCGAAGCTGTACTTTCGTTTTCTGGTGATTTGAGCAAGGATGCTGTAAAAACGAAACTATGGTTTCGTTTTCTGGTGTTGCTGGATATCGGGGAGGAAGACGGTGCGTATTCCGGTGACCAACGTTGTGACTATTGGTGAGGTGGCGAAGAAGGTTCGGCGTGAGCAGGGAATACGCCAGGAGGATATGGCATCGATCCTGGGGGCCTCACATGTGTTTCTCCGTGATGTGGAGCATGGCAAGCCAACGGTGCAGTTGGGCAAGGTGCTGCGGCTGCTCGATGAACTGGGGATCACGCTGATCCTGGAACTGCCGGATGAACCGGAAGCTGACTCTGACCGGAATGGTCGACCATGACACGACGGACACTCACTGTCTGGTTCAACGACACACGTATCGGTGAGCTGTCCAGTCTCAAGGGTTTGTGGCGATTTGACTACTCCCCTGAGTGGCGAGCGAGCGATGATGCCTTCGATCTGTCGCCAGGGCTCCCGAGGGCGCAAGGCACGATTGTCGATGGGGCGGATCAACGCCCCGTGCAGTGGTACTTCGACAATCTATTGCCTGAGGAGGGGCTGCGCGAGTTACTGGCCAGGGATGCCGGGATCGCTCAGCAGGATGCCTTCGGTCTGTTGGCCTTTTACGGTGCCGAGTCGGCGGGTGCCCTGACGCTCCTGCCGCAGGAGGAGGAACCGGCGACGGGTGAGTTGCGCCCCTTGGACGACAAGACGCTCTCCCGGCGTATCGGAGCGCTACCAAGGGTATCGTTGGTGGCCGGTGCGCCCAAGCGCATGTCGCTGGCGGGGGCGCAACACAAGCTGCCGGTAGTGGTCGAGGAAGATCAGCTGTGGGAGCCGGTGGGACAGAGAGCCTCCACCCATATTCTCAAGCCGGATCATCCCGATACCGAGCATTGGCCGCATACGGTGGTCAATGAGTGGTTCGTCATGCAGCTGGCCCATCGTTTGGGGTTGTCGGTGCCCGAGACCAAGCGGCGTTGCGTGCCACAAAGCGTCTATCTGGTGGAGCGTTTCGATCGTGCTCGTCACCACAAGGAGGGCGGGGTCGACAGGCGTCATGTCATCGATGCCTGCCAGCTTCTTTCCTTGGACAAGGTCTTCAAGTATCAGGGTGCGCGACTGCCCACCCTGGCAAGGGCGATCGACTTGTGCGGGCGCAAGGCGCAGGCGCGCATGAGCCTGTTCCGGTGGCTGGTCTTCAACCTACTGGTGGGCAATGACGACGCCCATTTGAAGAACCTCTCCTTTTTTGCGACACCCCGGGGCTATGAACTGGCGCCGTTCTACGATTTGCTGTGCACGACGGTTTACCATCAACCGCCCGGTGATTGGTCGAATGTCACCTTGACGTGGCCATTGGGGACCGCGCGACGTTTCTCGGAAGTCCGTCGGGAAGATGTCCTGAATGCCGGGCTCGCTCTGGGGCTGCCGGCGAAACTGGGAGAGCGCATCGTCAAGGAGTTGGCGACCACCATTGTCGCCAAGGCGGATGCGCTGATCGAAGAGGCTATAGCGGGCGAGGCGCCTGTGAGTGCCGGCGAGGCACGCTTGCTGCGCCAGATTCGGTATGTGGTGGTCGCGGAGATGGCGAAGCAGTTGGTGTGATATGCCTCGATCGAGGCATCATCCCCGGGTCACCAGCCGCCCCTGGGCGTCCAGTTCCAGGCGGCGATTTCGTCCGGCGAACAGGGCGAAAGTGGCAGCAACGATACAGACGAGCATCAGTACGGTGCAGATCGTGGTCAGGCTGGCGCCGAATTGCAGCAGCAAACCGACACCCAGCGGCCCCGTGGCGGCCAGAGTATAGCCGAGCCCTTGGGCCATGCCGGATAGCTTGCCGGCCAGGCGTGAATCACCGGTACGCAGCACGATCAGGGTCAGGGCCAGGCTGAAGCTGCCACCCTGGCCGAGGCCAAGCAGAATGACGCCTGCCCATCGCCATGCCAGCGGCCCGACCAACAACAGCAGCAGACCACTAGCCGTAGCGGTGATGACCAACAGGATGGCTGGACGCTGATCCCGTCCCATCCTGGCCAGCCAAGGGGCACCCAAGGCGGAGATCAATTGTGCCATGACCGATACCGCCAACAACCAGCCGGCTTCTGCCTCGCTCAAGCCACGACGTTGCAGTAAGACCGGTAGCCAGCCGAAGACGATGTAGGCAAGCGAAGATTGCGATCCCATCAGGCCAGTGACCTGCCAGGCCAGAGGGGCGGTTACCAGTCTTACGCGTGGTGGCTTTGCCGCGCTGGGCTCATGCCTGGGCCTGGGGTGAGGCATGCGTACCCGCCAAGCGATCAAGGCAATCAAGGCCACCAGACTCCAACTGGCCAAACCCCAACGCCAATCACCGAACCAGTCGGCCAGGGGGATGCTAAGACCGGCGCCAAGGGCCCCTCCAAGGCAGAGCGCCATGGTGTAGACGCCGGTCATCAGGTCGGCTCCGCGAGGCAATTCGCGTTTGACCAAGGCCGGCAGCAGGCTGCCACTGACGCCGATTGCTGCCCCGACCAGCAGAGTCCCCGAAAAGAGCCGCCAGGCATCGTGGCTGGCCCGCCATAGCAGCGCGCTAGCGAGTACCAATAGCGCCAGCGACAGGGTCCTTTCCGAACCCAGGCGCTTCGCGAGCCACGGCGCGAGAGGTGCGAAGATCCCCAGACAGAGCACGGGCAAGGTGGTTAGGGCTCCGATGCCCAGTGGGGGAAGTCCAGTGTCCTGTTGCAGACGGGTCAAAAGCGGCGCCAGGGAAGAAAGCGCCGGCCGTAGATTGAGCCCGACCAACACCATCAGTAACAGGAATCCGACGATCGGTTTGACTGTCTGTCTCCCGGATGGTGAAGCGGACTGCAACCCTTCGCGCGTCGTAGGCATTTATTTATTTCATATATTGTTGAAGGTCGCCTCGTACGGCATCGAGGAGCGTGATAAAACGAGTGTCGCCGCTTGAATCGATACGATCGACACGGCATGACGTGGACATCGACTTTTCCACCAGCAATTCGTCGAAGATTTCCAAGGTAATCTTCGTAGCTGGTTGGCTGCCGGGAGTGATAATGCCGTCTTCTAGCGTGAAGGTCTCTAGCAGGCTGGCTCGAACGCGAGTGGTACCACCTTCGGCGAGCACACGACGCACGAACAGCCAGCCCTCGCAAGGCAGCACATCGCCGCTGTTACGCTGGCGCAGGAATAGCGTGCGGTAGCACGCGCCTTCCTTTGCACCCTTGTCGGCCATGTTGCGATAGGCGTCGGTGACCCGTGTTGCCACGGCGCCGGCCTGGGCAAGGCGCTCGGAAGCGCCACGATGCTCCTGGCTGAGCTGCTCCTGGCGTTGGAAGACCAGCCAGCGACGGTATTCGGCAATGAGGGGCGACGCGTCCATGTGCTCTCCTTTGAGGGACAGTCGGTAGTTTGCCGGGTACATTCTCATAAAAGGAAGATGTCGTCGAGGCGCATGCGCGAGTCGCCACATAACGGAAATGCTGTCTCGATACAGTCGCGCCATTCAACGGTGCTTATCCTTTCTGGGACTTGTGGCCACGAACCCTTTCTTATTAAGGTCGAGACAACTGGAAAACAACGATTACATGATGATACCCGCCTAGGGATCGCACGCCGCGACAAGAACGACAATCACTTTAATTAGCTACGCACAGGAAAGTTGAATGACCCAGACTCTCGAAGCTGCCACCCTCACGCGGGATGCTGTGTCCGACGACACGTGTTTTGCCCGTTTTACCAATGTCCAGAAGAGTTATGACGGCGTCGAGCTGGTCGTCAAGGACTTCAATCTGGATATCCGCAAGGGCGAGTTCGTGACCTTGCTCGGCCCTTCCGGGTCGGGCAAGACCACTTGCCTGATGATGATGGCCGGTTTCGAGACGCCCACCCATGGTGAAATCCTGCTGAAAGGCAATCCGATCAGTGGCCTGCCGCCTCACAAGCGAGGCATCGGCATGGTATTCCAGAACTATGCCTTGTTCCCGCACATGACGGTGGCGGAAAACCTCGCCTTTCCCCTTGAGGTTCGTCATCTCTCCAAGGAAGAAGTCAAGCAGAAAGTTCAGCGTGCCTTGGCGATGGTTCGACTGGAGGATTTTGGTGATCGTCGCCCGGCCCAACTTTCCGGTGGTCAGCAGCAGCGCGTCGCCCTGGCTCGCGCTCTGGTCTTCGAGCCCGAGCTGGTATTGATGGACGAGCCGTTGGGTGCTTTGGACAAGAATCTCCGCGAAGAAATGCAATACGAGATCAAGCGCATCCACGCGAGTCTCGGTGTGACCATGATCTATGTTACCCACGACCAGACCGAAGCATTGACCATGTCGGACCGCATCGCGGTATTCAACGATGGCGTGGTGCAACAGCTTGCTGCCCCCGACGCTCTCTACGAAGAACCCGAGAACGCCTTCGTGGCCTATTTCATCGGTGAGAACAATCGTCTGCAGGGCGAGGTCGTCGAGAGGGTAGGGGATGTGTGCTCGGTGCGGCTGGACAGCGGCGATGTAGTGCGTGCCAAGCCTGTAGCGGTAGGCGGAGTTGGCTCCAGGACCACACTGTCGTTGCGGCCGGAGCGAGTGAGCATCATTCGAGACGGGAGCGCTCTGCCTGACAACTGCTTTACCGCCAAGGTGCAGGAGGTGATCTACCTGGGTGACCACCTGCGCACTCGCCTGTCGGTTTGTGGCAACGACGAGTTCATTATCAAGACTCCTAATGCCGAGGGTCATGGTGTCTTGCGGCCGGGACAGGAAATAGAGATCGGCTGGTCGAGTGCCGATTGCCGAGCCTTGGATGCCTGAAGGTCGCTTCAGGCTTTCCTCCTCAGAGCCGCGAAGCGGCAAGAAGTGGCATGAAGTGAAGGTGTCGCGAAGCGGCATAGCGAATGACGCTGCAAGATAACGTCACAATTACAAGCGGAGCTTTATCATGATCAAGACACGTACGTTCAAGGGATCCACGATCGTTGTGGCGGGGCTTTCGACACTGGCCCTGGCAGTCAGTGCTCACGCGGAAACCCTCAATATCGTTTCCTGGGGCGGTGCCTATACCGAAAGTCAGCAAAAGGCTTATCACGCGCCTTGGGCGGCGCAAAACGGCGACGAGATCATCAATATTGACCGCAGCGGCAATGCCTTGGCTGGTCTGCGGGCCCAGTCTCAGGCGGGGAATGTGACCTGGGACCTGGTCGACATGCTGCCGGCGGATGCCATGATCGCCTGCGCCGAAGGCCTGATCGAACCTCTGGATCATGACGCCCTGCTGGCTGCGGCGCCAGATGGAACGCCGCCCAGCGAAGATTTCGTCGATGGTGCCTTGGGCGAGTGTTTCGTGGCGTCGATCGTCTACTCCAACGTCGTCGCCTTCAACACCGAGATGTTCCCCGAAGACAAGCAGCCCAGTTCCATCGCCGATGTCTTCGATCTCGAGAACTTCCCGGGCAAGCGTACCCTGCTGCGCAAACCGATCAATAACCTCGAGTGGGCCCTGGTCGCCGATGGGGTGGCGCCGGAAGACGTTTATGACGTGCTCGAAACCGAAGAGGGCGTCGAGCGTGCTTTCGCCAAGCTCGACACCATCAAGGATGAAGTGATCTGGTGGGAGGAAGGGGCCCAGCCGCCGCAACTGCTGGCTGACAAGGAGGTCGCTTTTGGTTCCGCCTACAACGGCCGTATCTTCAATGCCATGGTCAACGAAAACCAGCCTTTCGAGATCATCTGGGATGCCCAGGTCTTCGAATTGGACGGCTGGGTCGTTCCGACCGGCAAGCTCGACAAGGTCAAGGATTACCTGCGTTTTGCCACCGACACGCAGCGGCTGGCCGACCAGGCACAGTATATCTCCTATGGTCCGGCGCGGAAGTCCTCGTCCGACCTGGTGTCGACTCACGCTGAAACCGGTATCGACATGATGCCGCATATGCCGACTTTCCCGCCGAACTTTGCCACTGCCATCCCCAAGGATGACGAGTTCTGGGCCGACTACGGCGATGAGCTGACCCAGCGCTTCGACGCCTGGCTGGCTCAGTAACCGACTGCCGCGCCACTCGGACCCCATCCGAGTGGCGTGCGCATCCGCATCCGTTCTTCTTTCCCTTGCCCGACCGTTTCATGGAGAGACCTGCGTGTCCGAATCTCCCACTGCTCCCTTGACCACGGCCGATGGCGTGCCGTTGAAGACCAGTCTGCGTCGCGCGGTGCGACGCTCGAAGCTCAAAGCGTTTCTGCTGGTGTCGCCTTTATTGTTGTTCCTTGTCATCGCTTTCGTGATGCCGATCTTCGACATGCTGTGGCGCAGTGTCGACAACCCGGAAGTCTCGAGCACTCTGCCACGCACCGTTTCCGCTCTAGAAGGTTGGGATCGCGAGTCGCTACCCGGTGAGCCGGCGTTCGCCGCGTTGGTGGAAGACCTGCGCGATGGGCAAGCGGCCCGTAACCTTGGATTGCTCTCCAGTCGCTTGAACTACGAGAAATCGGGCATGCGCTCGGCCATCAGCCGGACTGGTCGCAGGGCTCGCAATCTGGAGCCCCCTTATCGTGAAGCCTTGATTGAGTTGAACGAGACTTGGGGGGAACTGGATACTTGGAAACTGATCCAGCGCGAGGCTTCACCCTATACTCTGTCGTACTATCTGGCGGCGGTCGATCGGCAACTGACTCCCGATGGCGAAATCGTCAAGGTGCCGGAGCATCTAGAGATTCATGCCACTCTGTTCTGGCGAACCTTCTGGATGAGCGGCGTGATTACCCTGATGACGTTGCTGCTGGGCTATCCCATTGCTTTCCTGCTGGCCAATCTCCCGCTGCGCTATTCCAACTTGTTGATGATCCTCGTGCTGCTGCCGTTCTGGACCTCGCTGCTGGTGCGCACCACGACCTGGATCGCCATCCTGCAGTCCCAGGGCGTGCTCAATGACATGATGGTTGCCATAGGGGTGATCGCCGACGAGGCGCGATGGCAGATGATCCATAACAAGCTGGGAACGATCATTGCCATGACGCATATCCTGCTACCGTTCATGATTCTGCCGTTGTACTCGGTCATGAAGACCATTCCGCCGAGTTACATGCGCGCAGCCCGTTCCTTGGGAGGGCGTCCCTTCCTGAGTTTCCGGCGGGTCTATTTCCCACTGACCATACCAGGGATCGCCGCGGGCGGGATTCTGGTGTTCATCCTGTCGATCGGCTACTACATCACACCGGCCCTGGTCGGCGGACAGTCGGGACGCTTCATCACCAATTATATCGCCTATCATATGCAGACCTCGCTCAACTGGGGGTTGGCAGCGGCGATCGCCTCGATCCTGCTGTTCGTGGTGATAGTGTTCTACATGGTTTTCAATCGCCTGATCGGCGTCGACAAAGTCAAACTGGGGTAATGTGATGGCCGTTCCTTCCTATGCCACTCGCGGTGAACGTATCTGGCATTACGTCTTCCTGGGGCTGTGTGGTCTGATCTTCCTGTTCCTGATTGGGCCCTTGTTGATCATCATCCCGCTGTCGTTCAATGCCGAGCCCTACTTCACCTTTTCCGATGCTATGTTGCGTCTGGACCCGGCGGGCTACTCGCTGCGCTGGTACGAAGACTTCTTCACCTCCAGCGCTTGGCTCAACTCGATCAAGAACAGTTTCATCATCGGGATCGCTTCGACCGTACTGGCCACGGTGTTAGGAACCATCGCTGCGCTGGGGCTCTCGAATCGGCACATGCCGGCACGTGGCGCCATCATGGCGCTGTTGATTTCACCGATGATCGTGCCGTTGATCATTTCGGCAGCGGCAATGTTCTTCTTCTTTTCCAAGATCCACCTGGCCCAGACCTATCTGGGGGTGATTCTCGCGCATACCGCCTTGGGGATCCCCTTCGTGGTGATCACGGTGACGGCAACGTTGTCGAGTTTCGATACCACGCTGATTCGGGCTGCGCACAGTCTGGGTGCCAATCCCACGCGTACCTTCTTCAAGGTGGTGTTGCCGTTGGTGACCCCCGGTGTGGTATCCGGCGCACTGTTCGCTTTCATCACCTCGTTCGACGAGGTGGTGGTGGTGCTGTTCATTTCCGGCCCCGAGCAGCGCACCATGCCGATCCAGATGTGGTCGGGGATTCGCGAACAGATCAGCCCTACCATTCTAGCGGTAGCCACAATGTTGGTGATTTTGTCGATGTTGCTGTTGACCACGCTGGAACTGCTGCGTCGGCGTAGTGAGCGACTGCGGGGCATGACGCCCGGCTGAAGTGCGAACCGACTGTTGCCTGTTTCACGATGCCCGGCCTATGCCGGGCATCGTGCTTTTCATTCCACGCAATCCGTGCAAGTCGGCCCTAAAGATTGGGCGGCAATGGCCGATAGCTAGAATTACACACCCATGCAAGGCCTATTCGTGGCGATGATGTCGCGAAAGGCTGGTAAAAAGGGCATCGAGTCAGGAAGGAGCATCATGGCTACTATCTCGTCATTGGGAGTCGGGTCGGGCTTGGATCTGAGCGGGCTGCTCAATCAGCTCGAAAGCGCCGAGCGGCAGAAGCTGACGCCGATCACCACGCAGAAGAAGAGCTACCAGGCGGAGATCTCCGCTTATGGCAAGCTCGAGAGCGCGTTGTCATCATTTCAGACGGCGGTCAGCTCCCTCAACAAAGCCACGCTCTATCAAAGCGTGACCAGCAGTGTGGAGGGGAGCAGCGTCACCGCGACTTCCACCTCGGACGCCGTCACAGGGAGTTACACGATCAATGTGACCAATGTGGCCAAGGCGTCGAGCATGGCGACCGACGGGATCGCCGACAAGACCACAGACCTAGGGGCGGGCACGGTGAGTTTCACCTTCGGTGACGGAAGCACGCTCGATGTCGATATTACGGCGGGAGACAGCTCACTGGAGGCGATTCGCGATGCCATCAATGCCAAGGAGGGCGGAGTCAGTGCCTCGATCGTCAACGACGGCAGCGGCACTCCCTATCGGCTATCGCTCGCATCCACCGAAACCGGTACTGACGCGGGCATTTCCAGCGTCACCTTCAGTGGAGATTTGGGGGGGCAGCTAGCCATTGATGCCGCTACCGAAGTGGTGGCGGAAGACGCCACCCTGACGGTCAACGGCATCTCCATCACCAGCCAGTCCAATCGTATCGAGGAAGCAATCCAGGGAGTGACGCTAGACATCGTCGAGGAGGGCGAATCGACCCTTACGGTAGAGCGCGACACTGAGTCCATCAAGGATGCGATCGAGAGTTTCGTGAAGAGCTATAACTCGTTGCGTAGCACGATGGACAGTTTGTCCAGCTACGACTCCGAGAGCGGTAACGCCGGTGAACTGCTTGGCGATAGTACCTTGCGGAGTGTGGAGTCGCGCTTGCGTAGCACGCTGAGCGACGCTGTGGAGGGGGGCGAATTCAGCCTGCTTTCCGACCTGGGGATCAGCTTGCAACTGAACGGTAAGCTGAAGATCGACGACGACAAGCTCGATGATGCCATCGCCAATAATTTGTCCGGCGTATCGGAATTCTTTGCCGGGAGCAGCGAGGAAGGGGGTATGGCCGGCCAACTGGACGGCACCTTGGAGTCGATGCTGGAGGACAATGGGCTACTGGATAACAGGGTCAGCGGTCTGGAGACCTCTGTCGAGAACCTTAATGACCGCTTCGCTCTCATGGAACGTAATATCGAAGCTACCATCGATCGTTATCGCCAGCAGTTCACGAAGTTGGATGGCCTTATCGCGAGCATGAACCAGACCAGCACCTATCTGACACAGCAATTCGAGAGCCTGAATGCTCAGTTGGGCCGTAACTGATAAATGTCGCCTGGAGTGAGCGGGTCGCTACTGCAGCCGGCCGAGTGAAGGAGAGAAGGAACCATGAGTGCCATGCGCGGCGCCGCGTCCTATGCCAGGGGTGCGGGAGCTTATGCCAAAGTGGGGGTGGAAAGCGGCGTGATGTCAGCGACCCCTCACCAGTTGATCGTGATGCTGTTCGACGGGGCGCTGACCTCGATTCGGGCAGCCCGGCTGCACCTGAATGAGGGCAACATCCAGGAAAAGGGCAAGGCGATCTCGAAAGCGTTGGATATCGTCAACAATGGGTTGCTGGCAGCCCTCGATGCCGAGCGTGGCGGTGAAGTGGCGGAGCGTTTGGCGTCGCTCTACGATTATATTGCTCGGTTGCTGTTGTCAGCGAATCTGCACAACGATGAAAAGAGTCTCGAGGAGGCGGCGCGTTTGCTCGAGGATATCGGCTCGGCGTGGCGCGAGATCGGTACTCAGGTACAAGGAGTGTGATATGGCGGCGATCCAGCCTATGACGCAGGAGCAGGTTCTTGCTGCATACGAAACCCTGAGGGAGTGTTCCAACCGCATGCTCGAGTGGGCACGTCTGGAAGACTGGGATTCTCTGGTCAACGAGGAATCTCGTTATATCATCGAGGTCGAGCGCCTGTCGAAACTCGAGCCCAGTCTCGCTATGGATGTGGCGCAGCAGGAGCGTAAGGCTGAATTGCTGGAACAGATTCTCGAGCAGGACATGGAAATTCGCCGACGGCTGGTCGAGCGTCGCGATGCCTTGAGCGAACTGATCGGGGTTTCCCAGCGCAAGCGTGATCTGAATCGTGCTTATCGACCGCTGGGTAAAGTAAGCCATCTGCCTAAAGGCCGAACGTGAGTGGCATTACGCCGATTCTCGACACCCTGTTGCATCAGGTGTTGGGCAAGCGAGTTGACGTTCCGGTTTCTCGGCCGCTGAATGAGCCGGTCAAGCCTTTGGACCCCGCCGAGGCGCTGCGGGCGGTGCATAGCGACTCGCGTCTCGATGCCCGCCAGCCGCCCTTGGCCCCGCTTGCCGGCGCTACCGCCAAGGGCATGCCGCGCGAGCAAGGTGTCGCACCGCCCGCCCCAGGCGCGCCGTCTCCTTCGACCAGCACCCACTTCAGTCCTGCCGCTACCACCATCGCCGATATTCTGGTCAAATTTCCCGCACCTCCTTCGGTGATCAAGCCGGTCACTCCGTTGATGCCGACTTCCGAGCCGCTGCCATCGGCACCCTTGTTGGCAAGCCGCCTGCAAGCCAGCATCGGCGAGAGTGGGGTGTTCTATGAGTCACACTTGAGCAAGTGGTTTCGTGGGGAGTTTCCTCGTCAAGCGCTTGAACATGAGCCGCAGATGTGGCGCACCCAGGCGTTGCGTTCGTCGCCCGTCGAACTGTTGCTGACGGGACCTTTGCGGCCGGTATCTGGAGCGCTTCCGCCCGCGCCATGGGTACCGCCGTTCAGCGGGAATGCCGCCATGGGTGGGGGGGAGATATCGCCACGCATGGTGCCTCCGGCGGAGGTCGCGAAAGGCAATCAAGTATCGGGTAGATCCTTGGCCGTGCCGACGTCGGGCGCGCAGATGCCTGACAAGCCGGCGGTGGTAATGCCTGGGGCAAGTACCTCAGGACCTTCGCTGGCAACACCCACGCCAGCGGGCTCTTCTCCCGGTGCCATGAGTTCATCGATGGCTGCCGGCGTTTCGCCGGTGGTAGGCACTGAAGCATCCATGGCGTCGCTTCCCGCCGATCCCGTCAGTGATGCCTTGCAAGGAATCGTCCGCCATCAGTTGGAAATGCTGGTGACACCGGTGTTGCGTTGGGAAGGAGATGTCTGGTCGGGGATCTTCATGGCCTTGATGGTTCAGGTGCCGGAAGAGGCCTTGTCTCAGCATCGATCCCGGCAGGGGGAAGAAGAAAGTGACGGAGAGGGGAAAGAGGAGCAGGAGCCGGCCTGGCATTCGGAGATGACGCTTCGCGTGGAAAGCCTGGGCACGATTGGTGTGTCGCTGCGACTGAAGGAGCGCCGTCTGGCGCTGACCTTGACCGCCGAATCGACCGCGCTCGTGATGCGCCTGGAACAAGGGCAGGTGACGTTGAAGCATAGGCTTGAGCGGTGTGGTCTCGACGAGGTGGCCTTGCGAGTGAATCTGGCCGTTTCGGAGGGGAATGCCTTATGAGCGCTTCATCGTCGGCTGATGGCCGCCGTCAAGCGGTGGCGCTGGCCTATGGGGAGGGGGACTCGGCACCTAGAGTCCTCGCCAAGGGGTATGGCGAGCTTGCCGAGCGTATCGTCGCCGAGGCCAGCCGTCAGGGGGTCTATGTACACGATGCTCCGGAGCTGGTGGCCTTGTTGATGCAGCTCGATCTCGACGAACGCATTCCGCCACAGCTTTATCAGGTGATTGCCGAGCTGCTGGTGTGGGTTCGGGAGATCGCACCTCAAGAAAACGCTGGCTGATTACCTGCACGGCCCAATCGCCGCGTTGCGCGAGCCTGGTCGGAATCTCCATCTCTACCGTATCCAGTTCCCGTGCACCGTGCCTTTTATGCTTGGCGTGTTGGACAAGGTGTACAGTGCTTCGGAAGTGGCGACTCCTGCGCTTTGGGTTGATGTATTCTTTATTAGTATTTTGTGTAAATTTGTATCTTAGAAGAGGGTGGTTTTCATTACAAATGGTGTCGATCGGTATCGAAAGGTGGCTAACTGGCTGTTATCACATCACTTGGTCCTTCCTTGGTCCATGACAATAGGAAGACCTGCCCATCCAGCGTTGACATAACAGGTGTTGATTCTTTTCATAAAAAAGTCTCACAATGCAGGTTAAATAAAGTGGTCGAATACATAGAACCACTGATGTTGAAGGGCACAATAATAATCCAAGGGCCTGTAGAGCCCGCCTTGACAACGCGAATGACGCAGGGACTGACCAATGCAAATCGATAGCATTCTGGACGAGATCCAGGATCTCAACCTTTCGTATCTGTTGCTCGTGCAGCGTCTTTTGAACGAAGATCGCTCCACCGCTATTTTTCGCCTCAAGATCAGCGAGTCCATGGCGGACTTGTTGGCCTCCCTCTCGGCCAAGCAGCTTAGCAAGCTCGCGCGGACCAATCAGTTGTTGTGCCGGTTGTGCTATGAGGATCCCGATCAACTCAAGAAGCTGACCCATAATCAGCGCGAGCAGGGGTTGTCCCAGACCCATGCGGCGTTGTTGATGGCCTCCATGCCAACACATGGTGTGGCTCTTGGCGCCGGTCAGAGGAGTTGAGCGATGGCAGACAAGAGTCTCGTCAGTGAAATGCTGCAAGTGCAGATGGCCATCGAGCTTATCGAGCTGGGAGCTCGTTTGCAGGTGCTGGAAACCGAGACCGACTTGAGCCGGGCGCGATTGATCAAGCTATACAAGGAAGTGCGTGGCATGTCGCCCCCCAAGGGCATGCTGCCGTTTTCCACCGACTGGTTCATCACCTGGTTGCCGAACATTCATTCATCGTTGTTCTACAACATCTATCGGTGTCTGGTGAACGATCAGGGGTGCGAGCGAATGGAGGGTTTCGTCAAGGCCTTTCGGCTGTATCTCGAACAGATGCAGCTCGACGGTGCCGAGCCGGTGTTGGGCTTGACGCGTGCCTGGACCCTGGTGCGTTTCTTCGAGAGCGACATGCTTGAGTTGTCCAAGTGCACGAGCTGTGGCGGCCATTTCGTGGCCCATGCCCATACTCCTTGCCATGATTTCGTATGCGGTATCTGCCAACCTCCCTCCCGTGCGGGCAAGACACGTAAGCGTCGTGATGCCGTTCTGGTGGCAAAGACGGCACCATCCGCAGTGACCGCTGCCACTTTCATGCGTTGATTCACGCCCACTGATGTTTCGCTGTATCCAGCCGCGCCCCCACCAGCCATGTCAGGTGGGGGCGCTTGCGTTGTGTGCGAAGAATTTTCCCGACACCCCCTCAAGTTATCGCCTTGTATGCCGATACCTTCTTCAGGCACTGGCATCGCAAGCTTTTTATACGCGTCAATGAAGGAAACCTGGCTGTGTTGATACCCATTGGATTCATCATCGTGACCTTTTCCGTGTTCGGCGGCTTCGCCTTGTCCGGCGGTCACCTGGGGCCTCTCTATCAGCCCACGGAGATCCTCATGATCGGCGGTGCGGCCTTGGGCTCCTTCATTGCCGCCAACAACGGCAAGGCCATCATGGCGACCCTGCGCACCACCTCCAAGCTCAAGCGTACGGTCAAGTATGACAAGGCGACTTACATGGAGTTGATGGCGCTGCAGTACAAGCTGCTTACCAAGGCGCGGCGAGACGGGATGCTGGCTATCGAACGCGACGTCGACAATCCCCAGGAAAGCGCGATATTTTCCGAATATCCGAAAATCCAGAATGATCCCATGATCATGAATTTTCTGACCGATTACCTGCGCTTGATGATCAGCGGCAACATGGATCCACACCAGATAGACGAACTCATGGAGCATGAGATCGAGGCTTTCGAGCATGAAGCTCACATTCCTGCCGATGCATTGGCCAAGGTTGGCGATGGGCTGCCGGCCTTCGGCATCGTGGCGGCCGTGATGGGGGTGATCAAGGCATTGAGTTCCGCCGATGCCGGCGCGGAACAAATGGGGTTGATGATTGCCCACGCCTTGGTTGGCACCTTCCTGGGGATCCTGCTCGCTTATGGGTTCGTCAATCCCTTGTCCAGTCGTGTCGATCGCCAGGTCAATGAAGCGGTCAAGATGCTGCAGTGCATTCGCGTGACCCTGTTGGCAAGCCTGAATGGCTATGCCCCCCAATTGGCGGTGGAATTCGGGCGCAAGGCGTTGCATACCACCGAGCGTCCGAGCTTCAGTGAACTGGAGGATCATGTGCGCTCGACCAGGGGCGCTGGCACGGGGGGCGCATGAGCCAGGATTCCCGCCCGATCATCATCAAGCGCAAGAAGATCGTCAAAGGCCACTATGGCGGAAGCTGGAAAATCGCCTTGGCCGACTTCATGACGGCCTTGATGGCATTGTTCCTGGTGATGTGGATCCTCTCCACGGCCAGCCAGGAGCAGCTTGAGGGTGTTGCCGACTACTTTCGGACTCCGCTGACATCCGCTGTCGTCGGTGGCAACAAGACCACGGGTAGCACTAGTGCCATCCCAGGAGGCGGGCCGGATCCGATGCATACCGACGGGGAGCGCATGCGCATCGACCTGCGTACCGAAACTCGCCCCAGCGATGAGCAGCGCTCGTTCGTCGACCTCCAGCGACGCTTGGAGAGCTTGGTCGAGGGCGACCCGCAACTCCGTGACATGAAAGCTCAAATGCGTTTCGACATGACGCCAGAAGGGTTGCGTATCCAGTTGGTGGATACCGAGCAGCGTCCGATGTTCGAGCTCGGCAGCGACCATGTGGCGCCTTATATGCGGGACCTGTTGCGAGCGATCGCACCGGTTCTCAACGAGATGCCCAACTCGCTCAGCATTAGTGGGCACACGGATGATATTCCCTATGCCGGTGGCGAGAAGGGGTACAGCAACTGGGAACTCTCCAGCGATCGTGCCAATGCCTCGCGTCGGGAATTGGTTGCCGGTGGACTGGATGCCGACAAGCTGCTGCGAGTGGCGGGTTTGGGATCGCGAGTGCCCCTGGCCGAAACCGTTCCCAGTGCCCCCGTGAATCGCCGTATTGCCGTGGTCGTGCTCGATCAGCGAGCGGCGCGGCAGATCCGCTCACAGGGGCTACGGGGGGGTGGTGCACCATCGCCGGCAGGCACGAATTTGTCAGGAGCTCTGCCTGAATCTCCCCTTGAGCAGTTCACTCAGGGGTTGAAGGAAGCCGTCACCGACGATTAACCAGCAGCAAGCTGACCGGCTTACCCGGTCACTATCATCATCAGTGCGGGAACGAGCATGGATATCAGCGATTTCTACGACACGTTTTTCGAGGAAGCGGAAGAGCTCCTCGGTGACATGGAGCGGCACCTGCTCGAGTTGGATGTCGACGATCCGGATGCCGAACAGCTCAATGCCATTTTTCGGGCAGCGCATTCGATCAAGGGGGGCGCGGGCACCTTCGGATTCGACGTGCTGCAGCAGACCACGCATCTGCTCGAGAATCTGCTCGACCACACTCGACGCGGGGAGTTGGTACTGCGCCGCGATATCGTCGACACCTTTCTGGAAGCCAAGGATATGTTGCACGACCAACTCGATGCTTACCGCAACGGTGAAGAGCCCGATCCCGAAGCCTACGAGCGTATCTGCAAGATCTTGCAGGCTATGGCGTTGGAGGAAATGGGCAAGAGCGTGGAGGGGGGAGCCACCGCTCAACCTGAGGCGGCCGTTAGTTCAGAGGCGAATCCTGAGCCTCCTGTCACCGAGAAAAGCGACGAACCGCCGTCCGGGGATGCGTCGCCCAGCGATGCCGGAAGTGGACGATTGTCCGTGGCCTTGATCGGGGTAAGTGACAAGGATCGCGAGACGCTGGTCGAGGAACTGGGAAATCTTGGCAAGGTGCTCGATCAGAAAGGCGATGCCAAGCGTTATGTGGTCGAATTGGAAACGAGTTCGAGCCCCGACGATATCGAAGCGGTGATGTGCTTCATCGTCGAGCCCGAACAGCTCGAGATCGAAGCGGCCATGGGGTCGCCGGCAAGCACGGAACCTCCGGCCCAGCCCAAGGAACCCGCGGCTGATATGGCCAAAACCGACGACCCAGTCGCAGCCACGCCGCCTGCCGTCGGGCAGAAAGCTCCCGGTGATGGGGGGTGGACATCGACTCCGGCGGCGAACAACCCTCCAACCGCCAAACCCAAGGCCAAGGGAGGCAGTAACGCCAAGAGCGGTGGTGAGTCGACGTCGATTCGAGTCCCGGTGGACAAGGTCGACCAGATCATCAACCTGGTAGGCGAATTGATCATCACCCAGTCGATGCTCGATCAGACTGCCAGCGAACTGGACGGTGTCTCTCACGGTGCCCTGGTCAACGGCATGAGCCTCCTGCAGCGCAACGCACGCGATCTGCAGGAGGCAGTGATGTCGATTCGCATGGTGCCCATGGACTATGTGTTCAGCCGTTTTCCGCGCCTGGTGCGTGATCTGGCGGCAAAGCTCGACAAGGACGTGGAACTCATCACCGAAGGTAAATCCACCGAACTCGACAAGAGCCTGACCGAGCGCATCATCGATCCGCTTACGCACCTTGTGCGCAATAGCCTCGATCATGGTATCGAGACGCCGGATGCCCGCGAGGCCGCCGGTAAGTCCCGGAGCGGCAAGCTGACACTCTCGGCGCAGCATCAGGGTGGCAATATCCTGATCGAAGTGATCGACGATGGAGCGGGTCTCAATCGCGACAAGATCCTAGCCAAGGCCCAAGCCAATGGTATTGCCGCTTCCGAGACGATGAGCGATGACGAAGTCTGGCAACTGATCTTCGCGCCCGGTTTCTCCACCGCCGAACAGGTCAGCGATGTCTCGGGGCGTGGCGTGGGCATGGATGTGGTCAAGCGTAATATCCAGGCCATGGGCGGGCACGTCGAGATCCTGTCGCGCCCCGGCGAGGGAACTACCACGCGAATCGTACTGCCGCTGACCCTCGCGATACTCGACGGCATGTCGATCAAGGTCGGCGAGGAGATGTATATCCTGCCGTTGGGAGCGGTGCTCGAGTCGTTGCAGCCGACCGATGAGGATCTCTATCCGATGCCGGGCGATGAAACCCTGCTCAAGGTGCGCGACGAATATCTGCCGGTGATCGCCGTTCAGGAAGTATTGGATGTCGAGAACGCCTGTATCAAGCCTACCGAATGTATCGCCGTGATCGTTCAGGGTGAGGGGCGCCGCTATGCGCTGTTGGTCGATGATCTGGTCGGGCAGCAGCAAGTGGTGGTCAAGAATCTGGAAACCAACTATCGCAAAGTGCCGGGTGTGTCGGCGGCGACCATTCTCGGCGATGGTAGCGTTGCCCTGATCCTGGACATCGCCGATCTGCATCGTCTGAGTCGTAACAAGAAGGAAGCGCGGCAGGCACACCTGCCCGCCTCGTCTCACAAGCTAGTGCCTTTAAAGGAGGTAGAACCGTCATGACGAGCACGAACTCTGCCAGTGTCGCCGCCGTGGAGGCGCATAGCCGCGAATTCCTGGTGTTCTCGCTGGGTGAGGAAGAGTACGCCATCGATATCCTCAAGGTGCAGGAAATCCGCGGTTACGAAAACGTGACGCGTATTGCCAATGCGCCGGACTTCATCAAGGGAGTGACCAACCTGCGCGGTGTGATCGTGCCGATCGTCGACCTGCGCATCAAGTTCCATCTCGACAAGGTCGAGTACGGCGGTCAGACGGTGGTCATCGTGGTCAATGTCGGTGAGCGTGTGGTGGGCATCGTGGTCGATGGCGTGTCCGACGTCATGACCTTGACACCCGAGCAGATCAAGCCGGCGCCGGAGTTCGGAGTGACACTGTCGTCCGACTACCTGAGCGGTCTGGGCAGTCTGGATGATCGCATGCTCGTGTTGGTCGATATCGAGAAGCTGCTGACCAGCGAGGAGATGGCCATCGTCGATCGTGTCAGCGAATGAGTATCGCTATCCCACCGATGAGTCGGTGACATCACTACAACGAAATGGCCCTGACGAAGCAGGGTGGCGACATGTGCCGGCAAGGGCCGCTTATGTCGAACCGGTCTGGCGATTCCGTGCGCAGGCACGATCGCGTGGAAGGAACGAGGGGACACTGTGAAGTTACTTGACAACATGACGGTGAAAGTCAGTTGGGCCTTGGTGCTGGCAGCCTTTTCGCTACTGATCGTGGTGGCGAGTGTGTTGGGCCTCTATGCCCTGGATCAAGGCTATGATGCCATGACCGGGCTGGCACCCCATGCCGGCGAGTCGGGCCAGGCGGCGTTGCAGGCATTCGATAGCTTTGCCACCGGAATGCGCTGGTCCATCGTTGGCGTGCTGGTGGTATCCGCGGTGATGGTGGCCGTGGTGCTGTGGGGGGTAATGGTCAATGTGATTCGGCCGCTGCACAAGGTAGTCGACCATTTCGAACGCATGGCAAAAGGCGATCTTTCCGAGCGTATCGAAACGCGTGGCAACAACGAGATCGGACAGCTCTACGCCTCGTTTGCCCACATGCAGCAGAACCTGTCACGTACCGTGGGTACCGTCCGCGGCAGCAGCCAGTCGATCTACCAGGGCGCCCAGGGGATCGCTCACGGCAACAACGACCTGTCATCGCGCACCGAGCAGCAGGCCGCCTCGCTGGAGGAAACCGCCTCTAGCATGGAGGAACTGACATCCACGGTCAGCCAGAACGCCGATAATGCCCGCCAGGCCAGCCAATTGGCTGCCAGTGCCTCGCAGACGGCAAGCCGTGGCGGCGTGGTGGTCGGTGAAGTGGTCGATACCATGCGCGAGATCAGCAGCAGTTCCCATCAGGTCACCGAGATCATCAAGGTCATCGACTCGATTGCCTTCCAGACCAATATTCTGGCGCTTAACGCTTCAGTGGAAGCCGCCCGAGCCGGTGAGCAAGGGCGCGGTTTCGCCGTCGTCGCCGGGGAGGTTCGCAGTCTGGCCGGTCGCAGTGGCGAGGCGGCCAAGGAGATTCGTGCACTGATCGAGGCTTCGGTTACCAAGGTCGAGACGGGAACGGCACTGGTCGATCAGGCGGGTAGCACCATGGAGGAGATCGTCGCCGCGGTGCAGAAGGTAACCGACATCATGGACGAGATCGCCTCGGCCTCCCAGGAGCAAAGCAACGGCATCGGCCAGGTCAACCAGGCGATCACCCAGATGGATCAGGTTACCCAACAGAACGCCGCTCTCGTCCAGCAAGCGGCCTCGGCCGCCAGTGAGCTGGAATCCGAGGCCGCTCGGCTGCGCGAGGCGGTGGCAGTGTTCCGCTTGGCGCAATCGGAGGCGAGTGCTTCGCCACAGAGGGGTGAGGAGGACAGCCTGTCTCGCTGGCTTCCCAACCTCCGCGAAGGCGGCGTGCAGGATCGTCATGGCAGGGCCGCGGGGGCCTTGGCACCGACTGCCTCGCGTGCCGGTGACGACGAGTGGGAATCCTTTTGACGTATAACGATAACGAGCCGGCCTGGCCAGCATGTTGCCATGGCCGACTTCATCCGCAGGGGGGGTAAACATGCGCAATAACCAGCCGGTGACGCACCGGGAATATCAGTTGGACGACAATGACTTCCTGATTTCGCGTACGGATCTCAAGGGGCGGATCACTTATGCCAACCCTGCCTTCATTACTATCAGTGGCTTCAGCCACGAGGAACTGATCGGGGCCCCGCACAACCTGGTGCGACACCCGGATATGCCGTCCGAGGCCTTCGCCAATCTCTGGGAGACTCTTCAGGCCGGTGAGACCTGGAATGGGTTGGTCAAGAATCGGCGCAAGGATGGCGATCATTACTGGGTCAATGCCAGCGTGACGCCGATCGTCGAAAATGGCGAGGTCGTCGGCTATGCCTCGGTACGCATCAAGGCTGAGCGTGAGGCGATCGACGAGGCCGAGCGGGCGTATGGCGCGATCCGTGAAGGCCGCGGCAAGCATTTGCGATTGGATCGCGGACGTTTGCAGAGGCGGGGGCTGGTTGGGATGCTGAGGCGCGTCAACCTGCGTACCATGCGGGCGCGTCTGACCGGCATGGTCCTGGTGTCGGCATTGCTACTGGCGGCCAGCGGTGGTCTGGGGCTTTATAGTCTGCAGGCTTCGGGAGAGCGGCTTCAGCAGCTCAATCGCGAAGGGCTGGAAGACGTGGCGCGCTTGCAGCGTATCGATCAGTTGATGACCCAAGGGCGTCAGCGTCTCGACCGCCCGGTCAGCAACCCGATGTCGGCGGATGCCGAGAAGGTCGGTGAGGATGTTGAGCAGGTAGTGTCGTCGTTAGAGGAAGCCTGGGCAGAGTTCGCTGCCGGGGCCAGTAACCAGACGGATGAGGTTGAGGCCTTTGGTGAACGCCTCGATCACTATATTCAGGCTGGCCTGGTCGCCGCAGTGGACAGCTTGGCCAGTGGTGATTTCTATGCCGCCTATGTCGCCCATAACGAAGTGTTGAAGGCCAAAGGCGCGGAGCTATCCGAGTCGGTCAATGCCTTGGTGGCCGACAAGCAGGCCGATGCGCAGGCGATGGCTGAGGAGGCCAGAGCCGATCAGCATCGCACGCTGATTGCGCAGGGAGCGCTCCTGGCATTCGGTCTGCTGGTGTTGATGCTGCTTGGTGCATTGACCATGCGCGCGTTGCTCAAGCCGCTGCGTGAATCGATGAACTTCACCCTGCAGATCGCTGCCGGCAACCTGGCGGCTACGATGCCCGCCCATCGTAACGATGAAGCCGGCCGTCTGATGCGGGCGCTGGATGTCATGCGCAAGAGCCTGGGCAGCATTGTCGGCAATGTGAACAGCGGCGTAGCCGTGGTTAAACCGGCGGCCCAGGACATTGCCAACGGCAACGAGGACTTGTCGTCGCGCACCGAGCAGCAGGCCGCCTCGCTGCAGGAAACCGCCTCGAGCATGGAGCAGATGACCACCACCGTGCAGCAGAACGCGGACAATGCGCGCCAGGCCAGTGGTTTGGCGGTGGACAATACCAATCGGGTGCGTGAGACAGGCGAGCTGATGAATCAGGTGGTGGAAACCATGGGGCGCATCACCGAAAGCTCGCGCAAGATGACCGATATCATCGACGTGATCGATTCCATCGCTTTCCAGACCAATATCCTGGCGTTGAACGCTTCAGTCGAAGCGGCTCGTGCCGGTGAGCAGGGCCGTGGCTTTGCCGTGGTGGCGGGTGAGGTGCGCAACCTTGCCGGCCGCAGTTCGGAGGCTGCCAAGGAGATCCGAGCCCTGATCGATGGCTCCGCCAAGGAGATCGACGGCGGTGCTGATCTGGTCAAGCGCGCCGAGACCTCCATTGAAGAGGTCGTGGCGGCCACAACGCGGGTCAACGACATCATGGGCGAGATCACTGCAGCTTCCGATGAGCAAAGCGGCGGAATTTCGCAGATCAATCAGGCCATCGCCCAGATGGATGAGGTTACGCAGCAGAATGCATCGCGGGTCCAGGAGTCGGCGCGCGCCGCTGCCGAACTCGAGACTCAGATCACGATGCTGGCCAATGCCATCGCCGCCTTCCGCTTGCATGGAAGTGGCCATGAAGATGTCAAGGCCGTGTTGACTCAAGCCTCCCGGAATTCGCAATCCGAGGCCCGAGCGCCGCGTATCGCACAAGACGTCCATCGCATCGCCGGTGGAGAGACACCGCAGCGCGAGAGGGCGCTGAGTGCTTCGGCTTCTCGCCAAGCGGCGACGGCCGATGACTGGGAGGAGTTTTGAGCAGTATTCCTCCCGACAACGTCGGCCGGTCCCAGTGGCCGGCCGCCGGTACGCTCGAGCGTGACCTGATACTGACGGATGCCGATTTCGCACGCATCCGCCAGTTGATTTATGAGCGTGCCGGCATCGTACTGGCCGAGCATAAGCGTGAGATGGTCTATAGTCGCCTGGCCAAGCGCTTGCGCCATCACGGCATGACGCACTTCAGCGACTATGTGGCGCGCTTGGAACGTCAACCGGCGGCTCGGGAGTGGGAAGCCTTCACCAATGCGTTGACCACCAATCTGACCGCCTTCTTTCGTGAGGCGCATCATTTCCCCTTACTGGCCTCGCATATCGCGAGCAAGCCGGGACCGGTGCGCATCTGGAGCGCGGCGGCGTCGACAGGGGAAGAGCCTTATTCCATTGCCATGACCCTGCTCGAGACACTGGGACCACGCGCGAGCGAAAGCCGGGTGGTGGCAACCGACATCGATACCGATGCTCTGGAGCGGGCTCGTGCTGCCATCTACCCCATGGAACAGGTGCGCAAGCTCGATGAATCTCGTGTCAAGCGTTTCTTCCTCAAGGGAAGTGGTGAACGCATCGGCCTGGCGCGGGTGCGTCCGGAAGTGGCGGCGATGGTCGAGTTCGATAGCTTCAACCTGTTGGCCCCGGACTGGTCGATCAAGGGGCCATTCGATGCCATCTTCTGTCGCAATGTGATGATCTATTTCGACAAGAAGACCCAAGCGAAAATTCTTTCGCGCTTCGCTCCCTTGCTCAAGCCGGACGGACTGCTGTTCGCCGGACACTCCGAGAACTTTTCCTATATCAGCGAGGCATTTCGACTGCGTGGCCAGACGGTCTATGTGCTGGCGCCACGAAATTGAACGGATTCGCAGCATCCGCCTAAAGCCTTTCGCCGTGCTGCCGATATGGACTCTATGCCAACCAGAACAATCAATGCTGCCGGCTCGCTGCGTCGACATCGCAAAGGAGATTTGACTTGAGTGCAGCCAAGATCAAGGTGCTGTGCGTCGATGACTCGGCGCTGATACGTGACCTGATGACCGAAATCATCAATGCACAGAGCGATATGGAGGTCGTCGCCGTTGCTCCGGATCCACTGGTGGCACGAGACCTGATCAAGCGTCATAACCCCGACGTCCTGACGCTGGATGTGGAAATGCCGCGCATGGATGGCCTGGACTTTCTCGAGCGGCTGATGCGCCTGCGTCCGATGCCGGTGCTGATGGTTTCCTCGCTGACCCAAGCCGGCTCGGAGGTCACGCTGAGAGCACTGGAGCTGGGCGCCGTGGACTTTCTGGCCAAGCCCTCGCTCGGCATTCGCAGCGGCATGCTCGATTATGGCGAGCTGATCGCCGACAAGATCCGTGCCGCGGCTCGCTCCCGACCGCGTCAGGCCCGGCGCGACGATGCGCCGGCGCCAGTCGCACTCAAGGCACCGCTGGTGTCCAGTGAGAAGCTGCTGATCATCGGCGCTTCCACGGGTGGCACCGAGGCGATCCGAGCCGTACTCGAACCGTTACCTGCCAATGCGCCTGCGTTGATGATCACTCAGCACATGCCGGGTGGTTTTACCCGCTCCTTTGCTGAGCGTTTGAACAAGCTGTGCCGCATCACCGTCAAGGAGGCCGAGGACGGGGAGCGGGTGGTGCCGGGGCATGCCTACATTGCGCCGGGTGACGCTCACCTCAAGCTGGCGCGAAGCGGGGCCAATTACGTGGCAAGGCTCGATAGTGGCCCGCCGGTCAATCGTCACCGCCCATCGGTCGACGTGTTGTTCGATTCCGTGGCCCAGCATGCCGGGCGTAATGCCATAGGGGTGCTGCTGACCGGCATGGGACGGGATGGAGCGCAAGGGTTGTTGAGAATGCACCAGGCGGGGTCCACGACCCTGGCCCAGGACGAAGCGAGTTGCGTGGTGTTTGGCATGCCTCGCGAGGCCATCGCCTTGGGAGGGGCCAGTGAAGTGATATCGCTGGAGGAGATCGCTCCCCGGCTGATGGCGCTGGTCGCGGCATCGGGGCGAGCGCAACGCGTATGACAAGGGGTTGAACCCCGGATGATAACAATTGATTGGGGCTGAGAAGGAAACGCCGGCATGATTCGACTATTGCGCAATATCAGCATCAACGCGGCCATGATCTCCATCCTGGCGTGTTTCGCGCTTTTCATCGCCGTGATCGCGGCACTGGGTTTCGTGGCCGAGCGCAGTGCAGGTGAAACGATCGGGACCTTGCGTCAGATCAATGTGGAGCAGTTGAACGAGATCAATCGCGCCGATGCCTTGCTGAACCAGGCGCGCGTCAATCTCGAGATTGCCGCCAATCGCATCATGATGGGGCAGATGACGAAGGCCAACGAACGGGTCGCCGTAGCGGGGGACGAGCTGGGGCGGGCCGAGCGACGTTTCTCCAACTTCGTCGCCGTGTCCAAGAGCGACCAAGGGAAAGAGCTTGCCGAACGGGTTCAGGGTGATTTCGAGACCGTGCTGGGCCTGGTCAAGGAACTGCATGACGCGTTGGATCAGCAAGATATACCTCGCTTTGCCAATCTTCGCGATGCCCTGACGAAGCCGTCGACAAACCTTGCGGCCAGTATGACGGATTTCGTCCAGCATGGCTTCGAACGCGGTGAAAGCCTGATGAAGGATTACAAGGCGCAGACCCAACGCTTCGAGTGGATCGGCTTCGGGATTCTGGTGCTGACCGCGATCATGCTAGTGCTGATGTATATCGGTCTGCGCAAGATCGTCATTCGCCCGCTCACCGATGCCGTGGTCGGTCTCGAGCATATCGCCAAGGCGGATCTCACGCAGCGTATCCAGGTGCTGGGCCGCAACGAGATCAGCAAGCTGTTCGCCGCGATGCGTGAGATGCAGCAAGGCTTGGCCAAGACGGTGGGTACAGTGCGCGAGAGCAGTGGGTCGATCCATGTCGGCACACGTGAGATTGCCAGTGGCAATGCCGACCTGTCGTCGCGTACCGAGCAGCAGGCCGCCTCACTGGAAGAGACCGCGAGCAGCATGGAACAGCTCACCGCCACCGTGAAGCAGAACGCCGATAATGCCCGCCAGGCCAGTGGGCTGGCAAACGAGGCCTCCAATACCGCCACCCGAGGTGGTGAGGTGGTGGAACGCGTGATCACCACCATGCATGGTATTTCCGGCAGTTCGCAGAAAGTTGCCGATATCACTGGCGTGATCGACTCGATTGCCTTCCAGACCAATATCCTGGCGCTGAACGCTTCGGTCGAGGCGGCCCGGGCCGGCGAGCAAGGTCGTGGTTTTGCCGTCGTCGCCGGGGAAGTCCGCAACCTTGCCGGCCGCAGTGCCGAGGCGGCCAAGGAGATCAAGGAGTTGATCGAAAACTCCGTGGTCCAGGTACAGGAAGGCTCGGCGCTGGTCGAGCAGGCTGGTGAGACCATGAAGGAGGTCGTTGCGGCGGTCAGGCGCGTAACCGACATCATGGACGAGATCTCCGCCGCATCGCAGGAGCAGAGCGATGGCATCGAACAGGTCAGCCATGCCGTGGGCCAGATGGACGAAGTGACCCAGCAGAATGCGGCTCTGGTACAAGAGGCCGCCGCCGCGGCTGCTTCACTGGAAGAACAGGCGAGCCGCTTGGAACGAGCCGTGTCGGTCTTCCGCCTGCCCGGCGGAGCGCACCCGTCGCTGTCGGCGCCCGCCGACGAAAAGTCTGCTTCACCAGCCTTGCCGTCACGCTCCGAAGCCGGGAAGAAAGCCTCCGAGCCGGTCAGCGACAAGCGCCAGCCACGGCCACAACAGCGCGAAGTGGTGACCGAAGACGACTGGGAAGAATTCTGATAGTTAAACGTGGCCGGCATTGTTGCCGGTCTCTCCCGACTGCCATGACGTAACGAGGAAGATCAATGGCTGACAAGAACATGAGTATTCTGGTGGTGGATGACTTTCCCACCATGCGCCGCATCGTCCGTAGCCTGCTCAAGGAATTGGGCTTTACCAATGTGGAAGAAGCGGAAGACGGTCAGGATGGCTTGTCCAAGCTCAAGTCCGGCAACTTCGAGTTCGTGGTTTCCGACTGGAACATGCCCAACCTGGATGGGCTCGAGATGCTCAAACAGATCCGTGCCGACGATGCCTTGAAGGACCTGCCGGTGCTGATGGTCACTGCCGAGGCCAAGAAGGAGAACATCATAGCCGCGGCCCAGGCTGGGGCGAACGGCTATGTGGTCAAGCCTTTCACGGCGGCGACCCTGGAAGAAAAACTCAACAAGATTTTCGAAAAGCTGGGGAAGTAGTAGTCCCTGGGTCTGCTTAAGCCAAGGAGAAGCGATCATGAGCGGTGATGCGCAACAGTCGTCGGCCCAGGGCGCAGATGATCTGGTCCAGCGGATCGGTCAACTGACGCGCATGCTTCGTGAAAGCATGCGTGAACTGGGGTTGGACAAGGAGATCGAAAGGGCCGCCGAGGCGATTCCCGATGCCCGGGATCGATTGAGTTACGTGGCTTCGATGACCGAGCAGGCGGCTGACCGGGCGCTGAATGCCATCGATCGAGCGCAGCCCATCCAGGATGAGTTGGGGGCCAAGGCGGAAGCACTCGATAAACGCTGGCAACAGTGGTTCGAAGACCCTATCGAGCTGAGTGAGGCCAGGGAGTTGGTCAAGGACACCCGCGGCTATCTCAGCGAGGTGCCCAAGAGCATTCAAGCCACCAATGCCGAGTTGCTCGAGATCATGATGGCTCAGGACTTTCAGGACCTGACCGGCCAAGTGATCAAGAAGATGATGGATGTGATCCGCGAGATCGAACATCAACTCGTGCAAGTGCTGCTCGATAGCGTACCCGAGGGCGAGGAGCGTAATGCGATGCAAAAGCGTGCCGAAGGGCAGTGGAAAGCCGATGCCAAGAAGCGCGAGGAATCGCTGCTTAATGGTCCGCAGATCAAGCCCGACGGGGCCGACGTGGTCAGTTCGCAGGATCAGGTGGACGATCTGCTTGACGAACTGGGCTTCTAGTCTTTCCCTTTCATTGTGACCCTTTCTCACTTAATGGCGCGGTAGTCGTGAATTAACGCACGATTACTCGCGCTTTTTCGCGTATCGCCTCTAGTCGCCTTTCATGACAATGGCCAGCATCCAGAACTTCCGACCCGGATGATATCTCCCAGGCCATGGCGGATCAGAGCAGCGACCAGGAAAAGACCGAACCGGCCACACCGCGACGCCTCGAGAAGGCGCGTGAAGAGGGCCAGGTCGCACGGTCTCGAGAACTGACTACCTTCATGCTGCTATTGGGCGGGGTGGGCGGCCTGTGGTCGATGGGGGCTCTGCTTTACGATCAACTCGGGCTGGTGATGGAGCAGGCATTTCTCTTTGAACGGCGTCAGGCCTTCGAAACGATGTCCATGCTCAGCCATGCCTGGGAGCTAGGTCAGCGTACCCTGTACGCCATGCTTCCCCTGTTTCTGTTGCTGGTAGTGGTGGCGTTGGTGGCGCCGGCGATGCTGGGGGGGTGGCTGGTTTCCGCCAAGTCGTTGCAACCTCAACTTGGCAAGCTCAACCCTCTCAAGGGACTGCAACGTATCTTCGGTACCCAGGCGTTGGTCGAACTGGCCAAGGCGATCGCCAAGTCGGTGCTGGTGGGTGGCGTAGCAGTGACATTCCTGCTTGCCAATCGCGGCAAGTACATGGGCTTGATGGATCTGCCCGTGCAGCAGGCATTGGCCAGCACCCTGGAACTGGCAGCCATGGCATGCGGCCTGATCGTCCTGGCGTTGCTGATCGTGATTCTGATCGATGTGCCGTATCAGCTATGGAGCCATGCCAAAAAGCTGCGCATGAGCAAGGACGAAGTCAAGCGCGAGCACAAGGAGTCGGAGGGCGATCCACAACTGAAGGCACGTATCCGATCCCAACAACAGGCCATGGCACGTAACCGGATGATGAGCAAGGTGCCTGAAGCCGATGTGATCGTCACCAACCCGACGCACTATGCGGTGGCCTTGCGCTATGACGATGGCAAGATGTCGGCGCCGCGGGTGGTGGCCAAGGGCGCCGATGCCGTGGCGGCCAAAATCCGCGAGCTGGGTAACGAGCACCGGATTCCGTTGCTGGAAGCGCCGCCCTTGGCTCGGGCGTTGTACCACCATGTGGATCTCGATCATGAGATTCCCGTGGCGCTGTATACCGCGGTGGCCGAGGTGCTGGCTTGGGCCTTCCGTCTGAAACGGGTGCGCGAGGAAGGGGGCGAGATGCCCGAGGCACCCAATGAACTGCCGGTTCCCGAGGAACTGGACGACCGCCGGCCTGCCGAGCCTTCGGCGCCGCGGGATGAGTCGACATAGGAGCCTCGATGAGAGCGCTGACCGATTACCTGGGGCGTCGCGACTGGATGAGCGATGTCCGCATGAAGCTGCTGGCCGGCCCGATCCTGATCATCATGATCCTGACCATGATGATCCTGCCACTGCCGCCATTCGCGCTGGATTTGTTCTTCACCTTCAATATCGCGCTGGCGGTGATGGTGCTGCTGGTCAGTATGTTCACCCAGAAGCCCTTGGATTTCGCGGCCTTCCCGGCGGTGTTGCTGTTCACCACTTTGTTGCGGCTATCGCTCAATGTCGCCTCGACGCGGGTGGTATTGATGGAAGGCCACCAGGGCGGCGACGCCGCGGGCAAGGTCATCGAAGCCTTCGGCACCTTCCTGGTGGGCGGCAATTTCGCCGTCGGCCTGGTGGTGTTCCTGATTCTCGTGGTCATCAACTTCATGGTCATCACCAAAGGGGCTGGGCGTATCGCCGAGGTGGGGGCACGCTTCATGCTCGATGCCATGCCCGGCAAACAGATGGCTATCGATGCCGACCTCAATGCCGGCCTGATTGGCGAGGATGACGCGCGCAAGCGGCGAGCCGATGTGGCCCAGGAAGCCGATTTCTATGGCTCCATGGACGGTGCCAGCAAGTTCGTCCGCGGTGATGCCATGGCTGGCCTGGTGATCATGGTGGTCAATATCATCGGCGGTTTGCTGATCGGCATGTTGCAGCATGATCTGGATTTCTCCCAGGCAGCACGTACCTACACGCTGCTGACGATTGGCGATGGTCTGGTGGCGCAGATCCCTGCTTTGGTGATCTCCACCGCCGCTGGTGTCACGGTATCGCGGGTCAACACCGACCAGGATGTCGGGCAACAGATGATCAGCCAGTTGTTCGTCAACCCTCAGGTGTTGATTCTGGCCGCTGGCGTCATGGGTCTGCTGGGCATGGTGCCAGGCATGCCTAACCTGGTGTTTCTGATCTTTACCGCCGCTCTTGGCGGGCTGGCCTGGTTCCTGATGCGCCAGCAGGAGAACAAGTTGGCCGCGCAGGAGATTGATGCCGAACCGGCTCCACCACCGGAAGCGCCGGAGGCGAGTTGGGACGATGTGCAACTGGTCGATACATTGGGGTTGGAGGTCGGCCATCGCTTGATTCCGCTGGTCGATCACCGTCAGCAGGGCGAGCTGTTGGGGCGCATCAAGAGCGTGCGCAAGAAATTTGCCCAGGACGTCGGCTTTCTGCCGCCGGTGGTGCATATCCGCGACAACCTGGAGCTGGGTCCCAACACGTATGTGATCACCTTGAAGGGTGTGGAAGTCGGTCGCGCCGATGCTTTCCCCGGCAAGTGGCTGGCGATCGATCCGGGGCAGGTATCCGGTACCGTTGACGGCACTCCCACCGAGGACCCGGCCTTCGGTTTGCCGGCAGTATGGATCGATGCCAGCCAGCGCGAGCGTGCCCAAGTCTATGGCTACACGGTGGTCGATGCCGGCACCGTAGTGGCGACGCATCTCAACCATCTATTGCATCGTCATGCCGGCGAGATGCTCGGCCGCACCGAGGTCCAGCAATTGCTCGACAAGTTGAGCGGCGAGAACAAGTCGCTGGTCGAGGACGTGGTACCCAAGGCGATATCGCTGACGACGCTCCAGCGTATCCTGCAGAACCTGCTCGAGGAAGAAGTCTCGATCCGCGATATGCGCACCATCCTCGATACCTTGGCCGAGCATGCCGGCCAGCAGAGCGACGCCAACGAGTTGACGGCGATCGTACGCATTGCCTTGGGGCGCTCCATCACCCAGCAATGGTTCGGTGGTCAGCGGGAGCTTCATGTGATCGGCCTGGATGCCAATCTTGAACAGGTTTTGATGCAGGCCATGAATGGAGGCGGGGCATTGGAACCGGGTCTGGCCGACACCTTGATGCAGCAGGCTGAGGTGGCTTTGCAGCGCCAGGAAGCCAGTGGAGAGCCGCCGGTATTGGTCGTCGAGCATAGTCTGCGTGCCTTGCTGGCGCGCTTCCTGCGTCGCCGCCTGCGGCATTTGGTGGTGATGTCGCAGGCCGAGATTCCCGATGATCGCAGCCTTAGGATTACCAGTCTGATCGGGGCACAACAATGAGCGTAAGACGTTTCTTGGGGAGCAATAGCCGCGACGCGATGCGTCTGGTGCGTGCGGCGCTTGGCGACGATGCCTTGATCCTTTCCAATCGCCGGGTCGAGGAAGGCGTCGAAATACTGGCGATGGCCGATGACGAACACGGTCGCCTGACGCAGACGCCCGTTGCAACGCAAGCCCCACCGGCTTCCACAAACGCGGTTCCGGCCTCCGCCTCGACACGTACGCACCCCCATGCGGAGACGAGCCCCTCGGCACCGCTAACGTCTCCTGCCGCGGCAGTCCCGGAAATGGACTTTGCCGCCCTCAGCCAGCGCTTGTTGGGTGAAATGCAGGACATGCGGGCATTGCTGAATCGCCAGGAGGAGTCCTCGGCGGCAGTGTCGTCGGCACCGAATATTACGGACCGCTTGCGCCATCGTCTGTGGGCGGCGGGAATCGGGCCGCGTCTGGCTGCTGAGCTGCTGACCACCTTGCCGCCCGAGTTGGACGATCTCGAGGCCGACGAGGCCGAACTACAGGCATGGTTGAAGCGGCAGTTGGCTAGCCGGTTACTGGTTCCCGAGGAGGGGGCGGAACTGCTCGACGACGGTGGGGTCATCGCTCTGGTCGGTCCGACGGGTATCGGCAAGACCACCACGACGGCCAAGCTGGCGGCTCGCTACGTGATGCGTCATGGCAGTGAAGGCGTGGTCCTGGTGACCACCGACAGCTATCGGGTAGGCGCACACGAACAACTGCGCATCTATGCTCGTTTGTTGGGCGTGGAGGTTCATGCGCTCGATGCCGAAACGTCGTTGGAATCCTGGCTCGCACAGCTTGGCGACAAGCGATTGGTCATCATCGATACTGTCGGCATGAGTCAGCGAGACCAGCGGCTGGTCAAGCAGGTGGCTCAGCTCGGCGGTGGTGGTGAAAGGGTTCGTTTGTTGCTGTTGCTCAATGCGGCAAGCCATGGCGACACCCTGGAGGACGTCATTGCCACTTATCGTCGCGCCGCTCAGGCAGTCGATAGTCGGCTGATCGATTGCATCCTGACGAAGAGCGATGAAGCAGCAAGACTCGGGCCTTTACTGGATACCGTCATTCGCCACGGACTGCGGCTGCATTATGTCTCTCACGGCCAGCGGGTCCCCGAAGACCTGAGTCTGGCCGATGCCCGAGAGCTCGTCGATCTGGCCCTGGATGTCGATGGGGATTCTCCCTTTGCCTTGGGCGCCGATGACCTGGAGGGTTTGCCCAAGGGGGGACAAGGCCTGCAATCCCTGTCGCGTGGGTTGCTGGGGCAGGGGCGTTCGCTGGCAGTGGCGTGGACATCACTGCGTGAATACCTGCCAGGGTTTGCCCTGTTGGAAGATGCCTGGGAGATCGCCGCCTCGCCTGGCCCCGCTCAGCAGAGTGGCGTGTCTGCCTTGCAGGAGCAGGTTTCGCACCTGGCTCGACAGCAGGCCAGGGCCAGCGGTGGTCAAGTCATGCTCTGGGGGCCCTCCAGGGTGAGCGGTTGCGACTGGCCAAGCCCGATTCAGGCGCTCGATCCCCGGGGCCGGTTGCTGGCGTTGAGTTGGCAATACCATATGCTGCCAGCAGGGCAGGATCAGCGGCTTGGTTGGACGGGAGACCATCTTGGGATCGATCGCCACCTGCTGGCGCAGTGCCCGGATATACCCGCCCTGGAATGGCTTTGTGCCTGGCAGCTTCCCTGGTTGACAGCTGTCAAGGGCAGCCGGCGGGTGGCCTATGAGGGGGAGCGTCGCAGCCTGTCACAGCTTGCCGGGCTGGCAAGGGACAAGGGAACTTTCGCCTGTCGTGCAAAAGGGCGCCATGCCGTTGCCGAGTTGACGAACTTGGCAGTCGAGATGCCGACGATGCGCAGAGAGGCACCTGCGTCGATATTGTCCGCCATGGCCTGGTTCTGCAGGCTCACCGATGCCGACAGTGGCCAAGAGTTGGGTCGTCGCTACTGGTTGTCGTCTGACCAGGACGACAACCAGGCCCGCGAGCTCTTGTTGATGGAGCTCGCCCATGTCGACTTGCCTTCTTTGACCCGCCTGGCGTGGCAGCGCCTGGGCGAGGCCGGTTTCTCTCGCTGCGATTCTTCGCTGCGCTTAATGCTGGCCGGTGGCCTGGCGGCGGTGGCGATGCGTCTCGATCAGGATGACGACGCCTGGGCCATGGATGTACGTTCCCAGCTTCTCTCCATGCAGGGGGGCAAGGCGCAGCGCAAGCCGAAACCTTTGCTCGAGGCCTTGCTGCATCTCTTCACCGCTCGCGACGTGTTTCGCCAGATGGGTCGCAGCGGTCAACGGACATTCGGTGGCTGAAATGGGACAAGAGGCGTCTTCCATGGGGTATGACCAGGCGGCCGGGCTGCGTCGCTGGTCTCGGCAGCGGGGCATCGAGTCGACCGTAATGGAAGATTCGAAGGTATTGGCGGACGCGCCCAGGGAATCGTGCAAGAAGACCTTGATGGTGGTGGGAATGCCAGGCACCTCGTCGCGCCAGCGGCGCCGGGCCCAGCAGGTACTACGGGATTGGCACGTCGCAGGCCAACGTTGGGTCGGTGAACCCGAAGCATGGCAAGTCGTGCTCCTGGATGTCGACAGTCCTCATTTGTCGATACTGGCTGGGCAGCAACCACGTTGGGCGCTCTGGATCGATGGTGGCGAGGAAGGGTTTCGACGCGCCTATCGTACGCTCAAATGCCTTCATGCTGGACGGGGACCTCGTCGTCTCCTGGCGCTCCATCCAGGTTTCGCCTCCCGTGTGGGTTTGCTCAATAACCTCCAGCAAGCAGCCGAAGAGTTCTTCGGTATCGAATTACTTGTGCTGGATGGCACCACTGCCAGGTAGTCGGAGAAACGATGATGAGTACGACTCGTTTGGTCGTGGTACTCGCCTTGCTGATGTTGACGACATGGCCGGCCTGGGCGGCGTCAGGGAGCTGGGTTGCCTCAGCTCCAAGTCTGCGTGTCGCCGTTCCTGAACGTGAGGTTGGCTCGCAAGCGATGTCGGCGACATCCTCGCTTCCCGCTCAGTCGCGCATCACGAGCGTGCGCTGGCGTTTCGATGCTCCACCAGGGCATCCACTACGGGCATGGTTGTGTCATCCCGTACGCTGTATACCGTTATCTTCAGCGTCGGGCCATAGCTTGGCCCTAGCCGATTTACCTGCTTCCATGCCGTTGAATTTTCGCTTTCGCTTGCCTCGCGGGACACGGCCCCTGGAAGTGAAGGGGCTTCAGGTCATTGTCGACTATCGTTGATCCGTGAGTTCAGTGATGCTGGCCGGTGCCAATGAGGGACGATCTCGGTGCCGGTTCAAGGGCTTGCCTTCCAATGCCGTGAGTAGGATCTGTAATGGATCTCCGTGGCTCACCAGTGCGATTGTCTCACCATCATGATGTGCTTCCAGGGTGTCGATGACTTCCCGCATCCGGATAGCAACGCTGGCGGCGCTTTCCACAGCGAAGTGACAATGATCGGGGTCCTGGGCGTCGAGAGCCCAGACGTCGTGATAACGGCGGTCGGGTTGACCGTCCAACTCGCCGAAGAAACGCTCGCGCAATCCTTTCTCCGACTGCATGATCAGTTTGAAATGTCGGGCAATACACTCGGCCGTCTGGGTCGTACGCCGGTAATCCGAGTGCAAGAGAATAGAAGGGGTGGGCCACTGCCAATCGTTGAGCAGTTCGTGCATCTGCCGCTCGCCCAAGGACGATAGCCCATAGCCTGCAATGCCATGTCGGGGGGCACTCACGATGATCCCCGCTTCGTTGGCCTGACTATGGCCATGTCGTATCAGCAAATAGTGATTTTTCAGGTTCACGGTGATCGCACCCTGCGATGACGGATGTGTCATGACGTCTGGCTGGCATTAGCCCAAGCGAATGCGCTTTGCAGTGTATGCCAAAACTTGGAAAAGCCCCGCATTGGATAGGGTATTCAAGGCTTGGGGCTTGCGCCGCTGCATCAATAATGGGAGACGTGACGGGTCGATGTTTCGGCCCGCGAGTTCGATTTTCCATTGAGTCAAGGCGTTCCATTAGGGCCCAAGGCGAGAAGATGTACACGGCACAGGGCAAGATCGATCAAGGGGCGTTGCTCGAGGAGTACCTCCCGATGGTACGGCGTCATGCCTTGGCGCTTCAGGTCAAGCTGCCGGCAAGCGTGGAGCTCGACGATCTGATTCAGGCAGGGATGGTCGGCCTGCTGGACTGCATGTCGCGTTACGATACCAAGCATGGAGCGAGTTTCACGACCTATGCCGGCCAGCGTATTCGTGGCGCCATGATCGACGAACTGCGCAGCCGCGACTGGGTGCCCCGCAGTGTCAGGCGCAATGCTCGCGCACTTGATGAAGCCATTCGACGGCTCGAGCAAAAGTTGGGGCGTGCCGCCGATGAGCGGGAGATCGCGAGCGAACTGGAAATGGAACTCGACGAATATCACCAGTTGCTGGGCGATACCAATGGAGGGCAACTGCTTCCTTTCGAGGAACTCGTGGCCGAGGGAGCGGAGCCGAGTGCGGAAGACCGGGCCCCACCTTCTCCCTTCGCGGCATTGGCCGATGGCGAACAACGCGAGAGGCTGGTCGCGGCCATCGAGCAGCTTCCCGAACGCGAGAAACTGCTGCTGGGCCTTTATTACCAGGAAGAGCTCAACCTCAAGGAAATCGGTGCCGTGCTGGGCGTCAGCGAATCACGGGTATGCCAGCTCCATAGCCAGGCGGTGTCGCGGTTGCGGGCGAAGCTAGCCGATTGACCGATTACGCTTCCCCGCCAGACCGTTTTCATCACGGCCTGGGGGGCTTCATTGCTTTCAATGGCATGACACTTGGGCGCCTTTCCGCTCGCATGGATTGGCAACCCTTCATCAAATCGGCGTCAAGCCCGTCGTTGGGTGCGTGAGCGGCGGCGGCGAGGCCGTTGATCGGCTTCATTGCCGGGGCCTTTGGCTTGACGCTGTTGCGTCGCGCCACGCCGGTCTGACCGCTGGCGCCGCCCGTTCTCGATCGGTTCCGGCTTGGCCGCGGGATCCGGTTCGAAGCCGGGCTCGATACGCTTCTCCAGCGATTTCTTGATCAATTTTTCGATGCCGCCGAGCAGACCATGTTCGTCCACGCATACTAGGGAAACGGCTTGCCCCAGGCTGCCGGCACGGCCGGTGCGGCCGATGCGGTGCACGTAATCCTCGGCGACATTGGGGAGTTCGAAGTTGACGACATGCGGCAGCTCGCTGATGTCCAACCCGCGGGCGGCGATGTCGGTGGCGACCAGGACCTGCAGGTCGCCTGACTTGAAGGCGGCCAGTGCCTTGGTGCGAGCCGATTGACTCTTGTTGCCATGAATCGCCATGGCGGGAATGTCCTGCTTGGACAGTTGTTCAGCGAGACGGTTGGCGCCGTGCTTGGTGCGGGTGAAGACCAGCACTTGATACCAGCGGTGCTTGGTGATCAGGTGAGCGAGCAGGTCGCGCTTCTTGTCTCGGTCGACGCGATAGATGGCTTGGTCGATGGTTTCGGCGGTGGTGTTGCGCCGGGCCACTTCGATCATGGTGGGGGCTTCGAGCAACTTGTTGGCCAGGGTCTGGATCTCGGCGGAGAAGGTTGCCGAGAACAGCAGGTTCTGGCGCTTTTCCGGCAACAGGCGCAAGACCTTGCGGATGTCGTGAATGAAGCCCATGTCGAGCATGCGGTCAGCTTCGTCGAGGACCAGGGTTTCCACCCGCGACAGGTCGACATGGCGCTGTTGATGGAGATCCAGCAACCGGCCGGGTGTGGCGATCAGCACGTCCAGCCCTGGGCGGATGGCATCGACTTGCGGTTGTTGTCCGACCCCGCCGAAGATCACGTGGGAACGCAGTTTCAAGTGGCGGCCATAATCGGCGACACTTTCACCAACCTGGGCGGCCAGTTCGCGGGTCGGGGTCAATACCAAGGCACGGATCTGACGTGCTTTGGGACGCGGACCGTCGGCCAGACGCTGCAGTAGTGGCAGAGTGAACCCGGCGGTCTTGCCCGTGCCGGTCTGGGCGCTGGCCAGCAGGTCGCCTCCCCCGAGCACAGCCGGGATAGCTTGGCGTTGGATAGGCGTCGGGATGGTATAGCCCTGTTCTTCGACAGCGCGCAACAATTCGGCACGCAGACCGAGTTCGGAAAAGCTCATGCAGACTCCAGAGCATGCGCATCCGCCACTCGCCTCGGTTTAGTGCAGGCGTGAGTCCCGGGCCAATGCGTGGAAAAAGGAATGACAGGCGCGGCAGGAGGGACTGAAGTATGCCGCAGGCGCGCATCATGGCAGAAAAACGTGCGGAATGCAGCATAAAGACGCTTTTCCGCCAGCGTAACTCGTCTTTCAGCGTAATTCGGTGATGCGTTTTGCGAGTCGGTCGGCGACTTGGTCCCAGCTACGTCCCAGCGCCCTGACCAGAGCTGGGTAGCCGTCGGTATCCAACTCGCTCTGGGCGCTGAAAGGTTCGAGCGTCAGCAATTGTCCCTGAACATCACGCAATTGCCACTGGCCGCTGGCTACCGCCAGCCCATCGTAACGGCCCTGAAAACGCTCGACCTCGAGACGAAGCGTCAGCGCTTCGTCGGTGCTGCTGTCGGCGCCTAGTACAACGGTATCCGGGAGGCGCTCGGCCAAGCGCTGGCGAAGGCCTCGCTCCAACTGGCGATCGAGGTCCTCCGCCCAGAGGTGCTCGCGAGCCTGGTTGAGCGTAATGTCGTCGAGCTGCAGGACGATGCCTTCGCCATCGAGATAGTGGGCGAGCCGCAAGGAGCGTATGACCAAGGTATGCGTGGCATTCGAGCGGGTAATGCCACGCACTTCCGTGTCGTTGGGCAGGGTGTAGCGCTGAACGGGCGACGGGGTCGAGGCACAGCCTGCCAGCAGCAGCAAGGCGGCAAGCGAAATCAATGAGCGCATGAGGGGCATTCGGTCTCCTTCAAATCTATCGTCAGGGGCGCGGCGCACGTGGCTCGGGGTCTCCATCGAGACGACGCTCGAAGATCAGCGCATTCGGTTGTTCGCTCAAGGTGCGTGCCACGGGTTGGAGGTCGCGCATCACGCGCTCGAGGCGCTCCAAGGCGCTAGTCAGTTCACGATAGGCGCCGGAATCCGGCGAAAAGCCTTGTAGCGTCTGACGCAGCTCTTTCAGGGTCTGGTTGAGGTTATCCGGCACCTCACTGATGCCCGGCTCGTCGAGCAGTCCCTGGAACGATGCGGTGAGCTGGCGGACATCGGCCAGCATGGCCTCCGAGACCTCCAGGTTGCGATCCAGGCGGGTAAGCAGGGGCTCGATCTCTAGGGCATTGAGCTTGTTGAGCAGGTTGGTGACCTGGGTCTCGATGTGGGCCAGGCCGGTGGAGGTGGTGGGAAAGACCGTGTGATCCTCGAAGCGTTCCGCGGCATAGGTATCGGCCAGGTCGCTATGGAAGTTGAGGTCGACGAACAGGGCGCCGGTGAGTAGGTTTCCGCTCTTCAGCGAGGCCCGCAAGCCGAGCCCGAACATGCGCTTGAAGCGTTCATCCCACTCCTCGAGGTCGATGGGGCCGTTGCCGTCGTCGCCAGCGATGCGTTGGGGTTCGATACGAATCAGTACCGGGATCGAGAAGCGCTGGCGGGATTCCGGCTGAGGTGTTCTGAAGTGCCAGGGCACGCTGGCCACGGTACCTACGCGTACGCCGCGAAACTCCACCGGCGCACCGCGCGACAGGCCACGTACGGTATCGTCGACCAGTAGTACGTACTCCAGGTAACGATTGAAGGTACCTTGCCGTGCGCTGTCTTCGTCGGCATAGAGGACGAAGGTGGTATCGGGATTCACGGGGGCGCCACGTGGGATGTCCTCCAGGTAGCCGAAGGTCACGCCGCCCCCGAGCAGGGCTTCCAATGACTCGACATTGACATGGATACCCTCGGAGTCGAGGCGCAGATCGACACCGCTGGCCGACCAGAATCGCGTATTGTCCGTGATCAGCGTGTCGTAGGGGGTTTCGATGAACAGACGATGGCGCATGCGATGCGCTTCGGCGTCGAACTCGGCCACCTCTACGCGGCCGACGGTATACCCCTGGTAGGTGACCGGGTCGCCGACACGCAAGGAATTGCCGAGCTGGCTGACCAGGTTGATGCGGATGCCTTCCGCGCCCGCGGGGGCGACGGGGGGCTGCTCGAGCACGTCGAACTCGCGGCGTTCGACGTCGCTCTGGCCGGGCTGAAGCTGAATAAAGGCACCGGAAAGGACGGTGCCCAGGCCGCTGATGCCTTCGCGGCCGATGCGTGGCTTGACCACCCAGAAGCTGGTGTCTTCGACCAGCATGCGTTCGGCATCGGGGTCCATTCGCGCCGTGATCTGAGTATGGCTCAGGTCATCGGATAACCGTACCTGCTCGACGCGCCCGACTTCCACGTTGCGCGTCTTGATCAGGGTGCTGCCGGCTTCGATGCCTTCGGCATTGGGCATGCTCAGGGTGATCAAGGGGCCGCGACTGGTGATGTTGTCATAGACCAGCCACATCCCGATCAGCACGGCCACCAGGGGCACGATCCAGATGGGCGATAGGCGTGATTGCCGCCGTCGCGAGGCGCGATGAGGGGTAGTGGCCTGTTCGTCGGTCATGATGGTTTTTCCTGCGAATGGCGAATGTGGCGTGGCTGGCGATCGTCCCAGATCAGTCGCGGATCGAAGGTCATGGCGGCGAGCATGGTCAGCACCACTACGCTACCGAAAGCGAGCGCTGCGGGACCAGGCGTGACTGACATCAAGGTACCGGCACGAATCAGGGCAACCAGGATTGCGACCACGAAGACATCGACCATCGACCATCGACCGATGAACTCGGTGATCCGATACAGCCGCGTGCGGGCGGGGCCGTTGAGTTCATCGCTGCGGGGCACGACAAGACATAGCCACGCCAGAGCCAGAAGCTTGCTTACCGGCACCAGGATGCTGGCGGTGAAGATCACCACGGCTACCGGCCAGGAACCCATCTGCCATAACTCCACGATGCCGCCGATGATGGTCGATGGCTGGCTTTGTCCCAGCGATGTGGTGGTCATGATCGGATAGACATTGGCGGGAATATACAGGATCGCGCTAGCGGCCAGTAATGCCCAGGTGCGCTGCAGGCTATGAGGTTGGCGCGTATGCAGGAGTTCGCCGCAGCGTCGACAATGTCCATGACCGTCGGACTCGAGGCGGTTGACCAGGCCACAGGTCGGACAGCCTGCAAGTCCTTGGGGGGCCGCGGTATGGCCGCTTCGCGTGCCCTCCGGTGCCAGCGGTTCGCCGGCCAGCGAAAACCACATCCAGTCGGCGTCGATCGACTGGGTGGTGAACAGCAGCAGCAAGGCAAAGGCACAAAAGGCCCAGAACGAAACTCCCAGGTCGATCTGTGCCATGCCGGCGATCTTGATCAGGCTTACCAGGGCGCCAATGATGAAGACATCGGCCATCATCCAGGGATGAAGATGAGCCAGTGAACGCGCGATGCCCCGGCTGTAGGGAAGGGAGGCGTTGCTCAGCAGCCCGATCTGCAGCCAGATCACCCCCAGCAGATAGACCGCCGGAAGCACGATGATGGTAAGGGCCACGCCGATGGCGACTAGCGGCTGATGAAAGCCGATCAATGTGGTGACCGTCTGTGTGAGCTCGATGCGATTGCCGATTCCACTGACCTCGAAACTGATGAACGGGAAAGAGATAGCCAGCAGCAGGGCGATCGTCGCTCCGATTGCCAAGGCCAGGCTTCGCTGTGCGGGCCGGTAATGTCGCCTGACCAGCGTATGGCCGCAGCGGGGGCAGTCGGCCCGCTCTCCGGGGCGTAATGGTGGTAGGGCGACCACCCAATCGCATTCGTGGCAGGCGCGAAGACGCCGCCGCGAAACCCGTGTCCGGGCAAGCACAGGCTCCATCGTCATCGTGGAAGGCCACCGTGAGCCTTCAGGAGAGGCATGATCGGACAAGAAGAACTCCCAAAACAGTGGGCGAATGAGCTGCCTGCATGTCATTATGCCGCCTGTCGTTGATCATACAAACATGCATGCTTGAATGTCGGCTCTTCGTGGTCGACATCCAATATAAGGGAATGATGACCGATGCTGTTGTTCATTGTCGCCATCGTAGTGGGGTTGATTCTGCTGGTGTGGAGTGCCGAGCGCTTCGTGGAGGGAGCCGCGGCGACGGCGCGCCATTTGGGGCTGTCGCCGTTGCTGATCGGCATGCTTGTGATCGGTTTCGGTACCTCGGCACCCGAACTGACGGTGTCGGCACTGGCTGCGGGACAGGGCAATCCCGGCCTTGCCTTGGGCAATGCCTATGGTTCGAACATCGCCAATATCGGCTTGATCCTGGGGGTGGTGGCGCTGATCTCGCCGCTCGCGGTGCACTCGCAGGTACTCCGTCAGGAATTGCCCTTGCTGGGAGCCGTGACCCTGTTGGCGGCCTGGCAAGTGCGCGATGGTACCATTGGCGCCTTCGAAGCTGGCGTCTTGTTGCTGGTGCTGGCCGTATTCATCGGTTTCAGTATCTGGCGAGCCCGGCAAGCCGGTGCCGGTGAAGACCCGCTGGCCAGCGAAACCGTCGAGAGTCTCGACGTCAAACCGATGCCGTTCATGCGGAGCATCGTGTTTACCCTGATCGGTCTGGTCCTGTTGATTGCCAGTTCGCGGATCCTGGTATGGGGTGCGGTGGGCATCGCCCAGCGTTTCGGTGTCAGCGACCTGATCATCGGCTTGACCGTAGTGGCGGTGGGCACGTCCTTGCCGGAGCTGGCTTCGTCGATCAGTGCCCTGCGGCGCCGTGAGCATGATCTGGTGTTGGGTAACGTGGTCGGCTCCAACCTGTTCAATACGCTGGCAGTGGTGGGACTGGCCGGGATCATTCACCCCATCGGGGTCGGTAGCGAGGTGATCGCTCGCGACTGGCCGGTGATGGCTGTCATGACGCTGCTAATGGCGGTTTTCGCACTGGGCTGGCGCGGCCGCCAGGGACGCATCAATCGTCTCGAAGGCGGTGTGTTGCTGCTACTGTTCGTGAGCTATACCACTTACTTGGTCAATACGGTGATTCAATCCGGAAGTGTGTGATATCGGTTCTTCCCGGAACTCGATGTTCCAGCCGCTATCATCGCGTTTTCAGCATGGGAGACGGGGCTGCGGCAATTGACCACAGTCCCCGATGGCCAAAGTGCGGCAACGCGACACAGGGTTTGCCCGGCATCATTCTTCCGCTTTCAAGCTCCTGTCAGTAGGCTACTTTACTGATACCGACATAGGAGTATGTCATGGAGCTCGATCCGCTGTTGCTGTCACGAATGCAATTCGCATTCGTGGTGTCCTTTCATGCGATCTTCCCGGTGTTCACCATCGGTCTCGCATCTTATATCGCCGTACTCAATGGGCTTTTCTACCGTACCGAGAACCCGGCATGGGAGCGCTTGGCGGTGTTCTGGACCAAGGTCTTCGCCGTGGTGTTCGGCATGGGAGTGGTGTCGGGCATCGTGATGTCCTTTCAGTTCGGTACCAACTGGAGCAACTTCTCTTACGCGGCGGCGAACTTCCTGGGGCCGATGCTCAGTTACGAAGTGGTCACCGCCTTCTTCCTCGAGGCGGCCTTCCTTGGAGTGCTGCTGTTCGGACGTGGCAAAGTTCCCCAGGGCGTGCACCTGTTCGCCGCTATCATGGTGGCCATCGGCACCTTCATCTCCTCGTTCTGGATCCTTTCCGCCAATAGTTGGATGCAGACACCGGTGGGCGCGGAGCTGATTGGCAATCGCTTCCATATTACCGACTGGAGCGATGCGATCTTCAATCCCTCCTTTCCCTATCGCTTCACGCATATGGTACTGGCCTCCTTTCTTACCGGCGGTTTCGTGGTAGCCGGGGTCAGCGCCTGGTATCTGCTGATCGGGCGCGATGTAGGGGCCAACAAGAAGGCGCTCTCCATGTGCTTGTGGCTGCTACTGGTGCTGGCGCCGACTCAGGCCTTGGTGGGCGATTTTCATGGTCTCAATACCCTGGAGCACCAACCCACCAAGGTGGCCGCCATGGAAGGCAACTGGGAGACCCGCTCCCATGTGCCGCTCTTGCTGTTCGCCATACCCGACCAGGCCGCTCAGACCAATCGCTTCGAGATCGGTATTCCCAGCCTGGCCAGCGTCATCCTTGCTCATGATCCTGCCGGCGTGGTGCCGGGGATCAGCGAGATGCCGCCCGAGCAACAGCCGCCGGTATGGCTGGTGTTCTGGTCGTTCCGGATCATGGTGGCGCTCGGTTTCCTGATGATCGCCGTCGCCTTGGTGGGGTTGTGGTTGCGCCGTGGGGGCCGGGTCTACGAGCATCGCGGTTTCCTGCAGTTGCTGCGATTGATGAGCGTCACGCCCTTCATTGCCGTGCTGGCTGGCTGGTTCGTTACCGAAACTGGCCGGGCGCCCTGGCTGGTCTACGGCATGATGACCCATGCCGAGGCGGTGACGCCCTCGCTGACGGGTGGCATGGCGCTGTTCACCCTGATCGGGTATGTGGTGGTCTATGCCGTGGTGTTCTGGGCTGGTATCTACTACCTGACCCGGGTGGTGCGCAGTGGCATGCAGGAGGGTGGCGAAGAGATCGGTGGCGAAGTGGAGCGACCGATGCGGCCGTTTTCGGCCAGTCATACGCCCTTCGATGATGTCCCCACCAGCAACCCGAGCAAATAAGGAGCGCAGCCATGGTTGGTATCGATCTGGCATTGATCTGGGCCGTGATCATCGGCTTCGGCGTGATCATGTATGTGTTGATGGATGGCTTCGATCTGGGCTTGGGCATTCTCTACCCCTTTGCCCCGGATGAGGATGCCCGGGACGTGATGATGAACTCGGTGGCCCCGGTCTGGGATGGCAACGAAACCTGGCTGGTGCTCGGGGGGGCGGGGTTGCTGGGCGCTTTCCCGCTGGTCTATGCGGTGTTCCTGCCCGCGCTCTATATCGGGGTGTTCCTGATGCTGGCCGGTCTGATCTTTCGCGGCGTGGCCTTCGAGTTCCGCTTCAAGTCGCGCAGGAATCGCCACTGGTGGAATCGCGCCTTCTGCTGGGGATCGGCGGTAGCGGCCTTTTCCCAAGGCGCCGTGGTGGGCGCTTATATCCAAGGCTTCGCCGTGGAAGATTTTGTTTACGTGGGCGGGGCGCTGGACTGGCTGACACCGTTCACCGTACTCACCGGTCTGGGGTTGATGGCCGGCTATGCACTGCTGGGGGCCACCTGGTTGATCATGAAATCCGAAGGATATATCCAGGAATGGGCGTATCGCATCACCCCAACACTGCTGGCGGTCGTGTTGGCGGTCTTCCTGATCATTAGCTTGTGGACCCCCTTCGTGAACCCGGATGTCTGGGAACGCTGGTTCGGTCATATCGGCGTAATCTGGATCTTCCCGGCCTTGGCGCTGGGCTGTGCGGTGGTGGTCTATCGCTCGGTGCGTCAGCGTCGTGAAGGGCTGCCTTTCGTAGCCACGCTCGGCATCTACATCTTCACCTACCTGGGGCTGGTGGTCAGTAAGTGGCCGGTGATCGTGCCGCCTGATTACACCATCTGGGATGCATCCTCGTCGCCTGAGTCGCAACTTTTCCTTCTGATCGGCGTGCTGTTCGTGATTCCCATCGTGCTGGCCTATACCGCCTGGACCTACTGGGTGTTCCGCGGCAAGGTCAAGGTGGGTGAGGGCTATCATTGAGTCCATCAACTCCGGAGAGTGGCGATGACGGGCTGACCCCGAGGCGCTGGCTGGCCGATCTGGCCGCTCGCGAACAGCGGCTGCTGCACCTTGCCATACTGGCCGGCTTGGTCGCGGGGGGCGCTACCATCGTGCAGATGGGGCTGTTGGCCTGGATCGTCAGTGCCTTGCTGGTGCAGAACGTTTCGCCCGGTGGGCTGGTCTGGGCCTTTGTCGCAGCCATGGGGGCGATCGGCGTGCGTGCCCTGGCCCAATGGGGCCAGGAGGTGGTCGCCCAGGAGGCGAGCCTGCGGATTCGCCGGGTAGCCAGGCACGAGTTGCTCGAGCACCTCGAAGCACTGGGGCCGGTGCGTTTGGCGGGACGACATAGCGCCGGTCTTGGCGGGCAATTGGTGGAGCAGATCGAGGCACTGGATGGCTATTTTGCGCGTTTTCTGCCGCAATTGCGTTTGGCCGTTGCCTTGCCGTTGGTCATTCTGGCGGTCGTGGCTTGGCTCGACTGGCTGGTGGCGATCCTGCTGTTGCTTTCGATGCCCTTGATTCCTCTCTTCATGGCGCTGGTGGGCATGGGCGCTGAGCGCCTCAATCAGGAGCAGTTTGCCGCGGTGACGCGTCTGGCGGGGCATTTCCTCGATCGGGTTCGTGGTATTACCACACTGCAGTTGTTCAACTGCACCACGTCTGCCTCCGAAGAAGTATTTGCACGAGCTGACGACTATCGGCGGCGCAGCATGCGCACCCTGCGCCTGGCGTTCCTGTCGTCGGCGGTGCTCGAGTTCTTCGCCTCGGTGGCGATCGCGGTGTTGGCGGTCTATATCGGCTTCGGTCTATTGGGCTATATCGACTTCGGCCCTTCCTCCGAACTCACCCTGTTCAGCGGTCTGACGATCCTGCTACTGGCGCCGGAGTTCTTTCAGCCATTGCGCAGCCTTTCGCAACACTATCATGACCGGGCCGCGGCCCTGGGGGCTGCCGATGGCCTGGTGGCGCTGCTCAACGAGCCGCTGTCCGAAGATGCCAGTGAAGGCGAGCGGTGTGGGGTTGCCCCAGCAACCGCGGTCGACTTGAGAGGTGTCAGTATCAGCCACCCCGGGCGGGGCAGGGTTCTGGGACCAATCGATCTAGAGGTGGCGGCCGGTTCGACGGTCGCTTTGGTCGGTCCCTCCGGCGCAGGCAAGTCGTCGCTGCTACAACTCATCGCTGGCTTCATTGACCCGCACACCGGAAGGATGGGGATTGCGCACGAGAATGGCTTTGCCTGGATGGATCAACGCCCCCTCCTGATACATGGCACGATCGCCGACAATCTACGCCTGGCCGCACCACATGCCAACGATGCCCAGTTGCTGGCGGCACTCGGGCGAGCCGGCCTGGGTGAGTTGCTGGCGCGGCTGCCCGAGGGCCTGGATACCTCTCTCGGTGAACGAGGTGTCGGTCTATCCGGCGGTCAGGCCCAGCGCCTGGCGCTGGCACGTGTGTTTCTCTCCCCGGCGCGCTTGGTGTTGCTGGACGAGCCGACGGCGAGTCTGGATGAAATATCCGAGGCTCTGGTGATCGAGGGGCTGAGAGCACTAGCCGAAGAAGGACGAACCCTGGTGATCGCCACTCATCATCCCGCCCTGATGACGTTGGCCAGCCAAGTGGTGCGGCTGGATCAAGGTCGTATCGTCGCGGAGGAGTCGGCATGACTCCTGGGGATCGCCGTGGTGGCTCGGCGTGGCGGGAGCTCGGAAACGAGCTGTGTCCTTGGCTGCGACAACTGGGCCAGCGTCGCCGGCGGCTGGTCTTGGGAGCGTTGCTGCTGGCATCGACCGTCGGCGCGGCAATTGGCCTGCTGGCATTGTCGGGCTGGTTCATCACCGCTACGGCATTGACCGGTACCCTGCTGGCGGCGGGGGCGGTCGCCAGGCTGGACGTTTACGTCCCCGGTGGCGGAATCCGCTTCTTTGCCTTGACGCGTACGGTGTCGCGCTATGTCGAACGCCTTTATAACCATGACACCGTGCTGCGCCTGCTGGCCGACCTGCGCGCCGTCATGTTCCGCGTGCTGGCCGGCTTGGATGCCCAGGCGTTGTCGCGACGCCGGGCCAGCGAGTGGCTCAACCGCCTGACCGCAGATATCGACACACTGGACAGCCTGTACTTGCGTCTGCTGGCGCCGCCGGCAGTGGCGCTGCTGGCGATCCTGGTGGTCGTCGTGTTGCTGGCGAGTTTCACGCCATTGGTGGGTGGCATCATAGGGCTGGTGCTAATGGCTTTGTGGGGCTGGCTGGTGGTGGGCCAGGCCTGGTTGGGAATGTCGCCGAGTCAACGACGGGTAGCGACCCTGGACCGGCTTCGCGGGCATGTGATCGAACATCTTCAGGGGCTGGGCGAATTGCGGGCATATGGTTCGCTGTCGATGCATCGGCGCAGGATCTTCGACGAGGAAGACGCGTTGTATCGGGATCAGCGGCAGCTGGGGCGCATTACCGCTCTGGGCAACGCTTTGGCAGGGCTGGGGGTGAGCCTCGTCATGCTGCTCGTGCTGTGGCTGGCGGCACTGGCGTATCGCGCCGAAGCGCTTTCGGGGCCGTTGATGGTGATGATGCCGCTGGCGGTGCTGGCGCTCAACGAGGCCTTCGCCGTGCTGCCCGCGGCCTTCACCCAGTTGGGAGCGACACGTGCCGCGGCGCGGCGCCTCAATGCGCTGAAGGGCTCGAGCAGCGCCATCGTCGAGACCGCGACAGCGAGTTCGATACACGAAGGGGCCGTCGAGTTGCGCCTGGAGGCGGCAAGCCTGCATTACCCGGATAGCCTATCGCCGGCGCTGGACGAGATATCGCTGACGCTGGGCCGGGGGGAGCGCGTGGCGCTGCTGGGGGCATCCGGTGCCGGCAAGTCGAGTGTGGCGATGCTGCTGACTCGGCTGCAGGATCCGAGCAGAGGGCGTGTCACGCTGAATGGCGTCGATCTGCGCGAGCTGTCACTGGAGGCATTGCGTTCGCGTATCGCTTGTTTGACACAGAGCACCGAGCTGTTTCACGACAGTATCGCGGTCAACCTGCGCCTCGCGCGCCCCGAGGCCAGTGACGCCGAGCTGTGGCGAGTGTTGGAAGCGGTGGAACTGGCCGACTGGGCCGAACGGTTGCCCAGGCAGCTCGAGACGCCGGTGGGCGAGGGCGGTCGTCAGCTCTCGGGTGGCCAGGCGCGTCGCCTGGGGCTGGCGCGGGTTTTGCTACGTGAATCGCCGGTCGTGATTCTCGACGAACCATTCAGCGGTCTCGATCGACCGTTGGCCGAACGCATCGCGGCGCGTCTCGATGCTTGGCTGGCCGGCAAGACAGTACTGTTTCTGGTGCACCAGCTCGGCAATGGACAGGTGGCGCCGCCAGGCATTCGGCGCTCGCTGAAACTGGTTCAGGGACGCATAGCGTCATAGCAGAATGTCGTCCCCGCAGCGGACTTTGCGCAAACGGTCAGATTGGATCAGGATTAGTCAAAGTTCTGGTGTGGAGTGCTTATGCAAGATTTTCTCAAGCGGTTGCCCAAGGCCGAGTTGCACCTGCATATCGAGGGTTCGCTAGAGCCTGAGCTGATGTTCGCGCTGGCCGAGCGCAACGGGGTCGAACTGCCCTACGCCTCGGTGGAAGAGGTTCGCGCCGCCTATGAATTCGAGGATCTGCAGTCGTTCCTGGATCTGTATTACCAGGGCATGAGTGTGTTGCACTCGGCTGACGACTTCTTCGACTTGGCCATGGATTACTTCCGGCGTGCGCACGCCGAGGGCGTGGTGCATGTAGAACTCTCCTTCGACCCCCAGGCGCACTTGGCACGTGGCATTGAGCTGGATGTCCAGATGGAAGGGCTCGGTCGCGCACGACGTCAGGCCGAACGTGAACTGGGAATATCGACGGCGCTGATCATGAGCTTCCTGCGCGATCGCCCAGCAGCCGAGGCCATGCGTGTGTTCGAGCAAGCCGCTCCCTATTGGGAGACCATCGATGCCGTGGGGCTGGACAGCGCCGAGCGCGGTCATCCGCCGTCGAAGTTCAGTGAGGTCTTCGCCCGCGCCAGGGAGCTGGGGATCCCGCGGGTGGCGCATGCCGGCGAGGAGGGGCCGGCTGCCTATATCCGTGAAGCACTCGATCTGCTCGATGTCTGTCGTATCGATCATGGCGTGCGCTGCCTGGAGGACCCGGCGCTGGTCGAACGGCTGCGCGAGCAGTGCATCCCGCTGACCGTCTGCCCGCTCTCCAACGTGCGCTTGAAGGTGGTGGAGCATATCGAAGAGCATCCATTGCCAGAATTGCTGGCGTCCGGTCTGGTGCTGACCCTCAACTCAGACGATCCGGCCTACTTCGGCGGTGGCGTGCTGGACAACTACTTGGCTTGCCACCGTGCTTTCGCCTGGTCGACGGATATTTTTGCGTCGCTGGCACGCAATGCCATCGAGGTCGCGTTCATGAGCGACGAGCGCCGCCGTGCCTTGTTGACCGAACTGCAGGTCGTAGAATCAGAGTGGTAAAAAAGGGCGGCCGTGGAAACGGTCCGCCCAACAGCGCGAGGCAAGAGAAAAACGGTGGGGCTCAATGAGGAGCGGCATCGCGGTGATGCACGCACTCTCCGTTGCCCCAGGTGGCATAGACGGTGCGGTCGTCGCCCAGCATCATCAGCGCGAAGAGCTGTTCGGCGAGATTGCGGGTACGCGAGCTGCGCCGTGCCAGCAATGGCGTGGCTTGGGGGTCGAGCACCACGATGTCGGCGTCACCGCCTTCGCGCAGGCTGCCGATATGGGCGTCCAGATGCAGGGCACGCGCGTTGCCCAGCGTCAGGCGATAGAAGCCCTGCCAGGCGGTCAATGGCTGGCCGAGCAACTGGCCGACCTGATAGGCGGCCTTGAGGGTCGCTAGTCCCGACAGGTCGGTGCCGCCGCCGATGTCGCTGGCCAGCGTGGTGTTGAGCCCGGCGTCGCGACAGGCCAGCCGATCGAACAGGCCGCTACCCAGGAACAGGTTGGAAGTCGGGCAGAAGGCGATGTTGGCACCAGTCGCCGCCAGGCGGTTGCGCATCTCCTGGGTCAGATGGATGCCGTGAGCGAAGGTGCTGCGTGGCCCGACCAGGCCGTAGCGCTCATAGACGCCCAGGTAGTCCGGGCAATCCGGAAAGAGTTCGGCGACCCAAGCGATCTCGCCCTGGTTCTCGGATAGATGTGTTTGCAGGTGCAGGTCCGGGGCGTTGCGCAAGATGGCGCCGGTGGCGTCGAGCTGTTCGGGGCTCGACGTTGGTGCGAAACGCGGTGTCAGGGTATAGCCGAGACGGCCCTTACCATGCCAGTCGCCGATCAGCCGCTCGCTGTCGCGAATCCCGTCGGCCACTGTGTCGGTCAGACCCTCGGGTGCGTTGCGGTCCATGAGGACCTTGCCGGCCAGCATGCGCAGGCCGCGCTTGTTAGCAGCGGTGAAGAAGGCGTCCACTGAAACCGGATGCGAGGTGCAGAAAACCTGAGCGGTGGTGGTGCCGACACGCAACTGTTCGTCGAGAAAGGCGTCGGCAACGTCCTCGGCGTGAGCGCGTTGAGCGAAACGACACTCCTCGGGAAAGGTGTATTCATTCAACCAGTCGAGAAGCTGGCGGCCGTAGGAAGCCATGATGTCGAGCTGCACATAGTGCACGTGACTATCGATGAAGCCGGGCATCATCAGCTTGCCGGAATAGTCGATCACCTCGATGCCCTCGGGCAGTCGCGGGGCTAGCTCGCGGTAATCGCCGATGGCGCGGATATGGCCGCCGTCGAGCCACAGGGCGCCGTCTTCCAGGTGCAATACACTGCCCGGTTCGGGGCGGTCGCCCTCGCCGGGGTCGTTGAGAAAGCTCAGCAGGGGGCCGCGCAGCACGCGTTGGTGTCGAGCCTCGGTCATGGGTCTCTCCGAGTGAGTCTTGGGGTTGTTGTCAGTGCTTGTCAGGGCTGGGACGAGGAGCGCTTGGGTGGCGCGTTCGCAAAGACCTCGCGTAGCGTTTCCGGTGGCACGCCTCGACTATCGTCCTGTTCGCTCGCCGGCTTGAGCGTCAGCAGTTCCGCGACCACAGCCACGGCAATTTCGTAGGGCTGCTTGCCCTTGGCACCAGGAATGCCGATCGGGCAGCGCACCCGGTCGAGACTCGTCTGGTCGTGTCCGGCGTCGCGCAGACGCCGTTGGAAACTGGCCCACTTGCTCTTCGAGCCGATCAGGCCGATAGAGGCGCAGTCGCCACGTTTCAGCAGGGCATCGATCAGCCGGCGATCCTCGCCATGGTCATGGGTCATCACCAGCACATGGCTTCCGGCGGGCAGTGATGTTACGGCGCTTTCTATATCCGGGCCGTCCTCCCCGCTGGCCATCCGCCGGCAGCTCAGTCGCGGTTGCGACTCGCTCCCCTCGGGGAAGATATCTTCACGGCTGTCGAACCACAGCACTCGCCACGGCAGAGGCGCCATCAATCCGACCAAGGCCTGGCCGACATGGCCAGCGCCGAACAGAGCGACGCTCATTTCTGCCCCGGCGAAGATCTCAAGCAGCACATGCACGTAGCCGCCGCAGCATTGCCCGCTGCGCCCGCCCAGTGGGAAAGCTTCCAGCCGCGTGCCGATCTCGCCGGCGGCCAATGCCTCACGCGCTGCGGCGATCACCTGGAACTCGAAGGTGCCACCGCCCAGGGTGTCGTGGGTATCGTCAGCGGTGATCACCATCTTGGCGCCGGGTTCGCGTGGCGTGGAGCCCGCCGCCCCGACCACGCTGGCCAGGGCGTGGGGACGGGCTTCCTGCTGCAGGCGATGCAGCGCTGCGTGCCAGCTCAGGGTCTCAGGCGAGGTCATCGCTGGTCTCTTCCACTGCTGTGGCGGTGGCTTGGCGGCGACGCAGCGCCTCGGCAGCCATCAGCACCCGTTCCGGTGTGGCCGGGGTGTCGAGCCGCGGGCACTCGCGGTAGCCGGTCAGGCTCGACAGCGCATCGCGCAATGCCGACCATACCGACATGCCGAGCATGAAGGGCGGTTCGCCGACCGCCTTGGAGCGGTAGATGCTGGCCTGGGAATTGGGATGGCCCTGCATCAGTTCGACGTTGAATACCGGTGGCAGGTCGCCGAAGGTCGGGATCTTGTAGGTAGCGGGGCCGTCGGAAACCAGACGCCCGGCCTCGTTCCACTTGAGTTCCTCGCTGGTCAGCCAGCCCATGCCCTGTATGAAGCCGCCTTCGACCTGGCCGATGTCGATCGCCGGATTCAGCGAGTCGCCCACATCGTGCAGGATATCCACTCGAGTCACCTGATACTCGCCTGACAGGGTATCGACGCTGACCTCGCTGACCGCGGCGCCATGGGCGTAATAATAGAAGGGCCTACCCTTGGCGGTCTGGCGGTCGTAGTGGATCAGCGGCGTGGAGTAGAAGCCCTTGGCTGACAGGGAGATGCGCGACATGTAGGCCGCCTGGACCAGTTCGCCCCATGGGATACGATGCGCGCTTTCCCCCTCTCCAGCGACCAGTTCCCCGTTCTCGAGGCGCATGCCTTCACGGTCCAGTCCGCCTTGATCCTTGAAAAAGTGCGCGGCGGCGAAGTCGAACAACCGCTCGCGGATCTGCGTGGCAGCGTCTCGGGCCGCCTGGCCGTTGAGGTCGGCACCGCTGGACGCTGCGGTGGGCGAGGTGTTGGGCACCTTGTCGGTGCGCGTGGCGGTGATCCGCACCCGTTCCAGGTCGAGTCCCAGTTCGCGCGCCACCACCTGGCAGACCTTGGTGTGCAGCCCCTGACCCATCTCGGTGCCGCCGTGGTTGATCATCACGCTGCCGTCGGTATAGACATGCAGCAGGGCGCCGGCCTGGTTGAGGTGCTTGGCAGTGAACGAGATGCCGAACTTGACCGGTGTCAGTGCCAGCCCTTTCTTGATGATCGGGCTGTTGGCGTTGAACTCGGTGATCGCCCTGCGCCGTGCCCAGTAGTCGCTCTTGGCTTCGAGTTGCATGACGATATCGTGCAGCAGTTCGAGCTGTTCGACCTTCTGGCCGTAGTGGGTGACGTCGCGCCCGGCACGATAGAGGTTGCGCTTGCGTACCGTCAGCGGATCTTCGCCGACCTGGCGCGCTATATCGTCCATGGCCGCCTCGATGATCATCATGCCCTGTGGGCCACCGAAGCCGCGGAAGGCGGTGTTGGACGCGGTATGGGTCTTGGCGCGATGGCCGGTGACCCGCACCTGACCCAGCGAGTAGGCGTTGTCGGCATGGAACATGGCACGGTCGACGATGGCTTCGGAGAGATCCGGTGAGTAGCCGCAGTCGCCGATCACGGTGATGTCGCCGCCAAGCAATATACCTTGATCGTCGAATCCGAGACGATAGCGGTTATGGAAGGGGTGGCGCTTGCCGGTGACGCGCATGTCCTCGGCGCGAGGTAGGCGGATGCGCGTGGTGCGGCCAGTGCGCCGGGCAATGATGGCGGCGATACAGGCCCAAGGTGAAGCCTGGGTCTCCTTGCCACCGAAGCCTCCACCCATGCGACGCATTTCCACAGTCACCGCATGGAACGGGATATTCAGTACCTCAGCCACCAACTTCTGGGTCTCACTGGGGTGCTGGTTGGAGGTATAAACCACCACGCCTTCGTCCTCGGTGGGCGTGACCAAGCATGCCTGGCCTTCCAGATAGAAGTGCTCCTGGCCGCCGACGAACTGCTCGCGCTCCAGAACATGTGGTGCACCGTCCAGTACCTGCTGCCAGTCGCCACTCTCTTGTACATGGGTGGGGCGTACGAACTCACCGCGTTCGGCGGCGGCCACCGGATCGAGGCTAGCCGGTTGTTCGTCGATCTCGACGATGGCTTGCTTCACTGCCAGTCGCGCCGCCTTGTGGCTCTCAGCGGCTACGGCGAACAGGCATTGGCCAACGTAGCTGATTTCGTCGTCGACGAAGATCGGATCGCCGGGGAACACTGGGCCGATATCGGTGTGGCCTGGCACATCGACGATGGTGATCACGTCGACCACGCCAGGTGCGGCCTTGACCTTTTCGAGATCCAGGCGCGTGAGCCGGCCATGGGCGACGGGTGAAAGGCCCAGCGCGATATGCACCGCATCGGCCGGTGCGACGATATCGTCGATATAGCTCGCACGGCCGGTCACATGTTTGATGGCGCTCTCGTGGGGATGGGCTGCGCCCGCGCCACCGCTCGCCTGGCGGTCGACACCACGACGGGTCCGAGAAGAGTCCTGGGAAATGTCAGTGAGCGTACGCATCGAGCGTCACCTCCGCATGGCTGTTCTTGTTGGACGCCGCTACCAGTATCAGGCGCAGACGTTCGAGCATGTTACTGGCTGTCACCTGACGGTATTCGGCCGCTCCCCTGACATCTGTCATGGGCTGGAATTCGTCGTGCAGCGCACGTTTGGCTGCATCGAAGGCTGCAACGCTGGGCGGCTGACCTTCCAGGGCCTGTTCGGCGCGTGACGCGCGACGCGGAATCGCCGCCATGCCGCCGAACGCCAGGTGAACATCACGCATCACGCCATCTTCGAGGCGCCAGGCGAACGCCGCCAATACGGCCGAAATATCGTCTTCCCTGCGTTTTGACAGCTTCCAGACCTTGAGATTCTGGCCGTCGGCAAGGCGCGGCAGGAAGATTGCGCGAATGAATTCGTTGTCCTTGAGTGCCGTTTTCTTGTAGTCGAGGAAGAACTCAGCAAGCGGCAGCTCGCGTTCGCCGTCGGGGCCATCGAGGCTTAGCCGCGCATCGAGGGCCAGCAGCACCGGCGGGGTGTCGCCGATCGGCGAGGCATTGGCCACGTTGCCGCCAAGCGTGCCACGGTTGCGAATCTGCGAGGAGGCAAAGCGATGCATCAGATGGGCAAAGGCAGGGTAGTGGGCTTCCAGCAGCGGTTCCAGACGTGAGTAGGTCACCGCGGCACCGATCCACCATCCTTGCGGTGTCTCTTCGATGGCATTGAGTTCCGCTACCTGGCGTACGTCGATCAGGTCATCCAGCACCTTCAACTGCTGGGTGGCCTCCAACCACAGGTCGGTGGCTCCAGCGACCAGTCGCGCATGGGGGCGCTGGCGCTTGAGTTCGCGCAGGGTGGCCAGGTCGCGGGGCGCGGTGAAATGCCCTTGGGCGGCGAGTTCGGGAGTCGTGGAAGCACTTTCGCGTAGCTTGGCGACGTTGATCGCCAGGTCCGGATCGTCGGCCCACGTGGGGTGGGTGTCGGGGTAAGTGCCCATCGACAGTGCGGCATCGCGAATCGGCCGGTAGCCGGTACAGCGGCAGAGATTGCCGCCCAGCGCGGCTTCCAGGCTTTCCTGGGTGAGCGGCGCCGGGTGGCGACGCTGTGCTTCGTGCAGTGTGAACAGCGACATCACGATTCCTGGCGTACAAAAGCCGCATTGGCTGCCATGACACTCGACCATGGCCGCCTGGGCAGGGTGCAGGGCATCGCCACGCGACAGGCCCTCGACGGTGACCAGGTGACAGCCATGGAGCTGGTGGGCTGGAGTGATGCAGGCATTGGCGTTGTGATAGCGCAATTCACCGTTGTCATCGGGTTCACCGATGGCGACGGTGCAGGCGCCGCAGTCGCCGGACGCACATCCTTCCTTGGTCCCGGTATGTCCGAGCTGGGTGCGCAGCAGTTCCAGAACACTGGTGTCGGGAGACACATCGGTACATTGCCGACGCTTGCCATTGAGGTAGAAGTCGATCATCGCAGAGTCCGCTGTTGTTGTGCTGTTACCAGGGTATCGCTTCTTTTGACCAAATGGTCAACTTGACTAAAGCGTGGCTCAAAGTGGCGTATAGTGCAAGAGGTGGGGGCAAGGTTTTTTACTCAGCGCTAGTGGCCCATTGCAGCGTGCCGTTGCCTGCGGCAAGCTTGGGGCTTTCCACTCAAGGGCTTGAGTTATGACATCGATGAGCACGCCCGATGCGACACGTACCCGGCTGCGCAACGAGAAGGCCATTCTCGAGGCGGCGGAGCAGGTGTTTGCCCGGCATGGGTATCGCGGCGCCAGCGTGCAGGCGATCGCCGAGGCCGCCGGGCTGCCGAAGTCCAATGTGCTTTACTACGTCGGCAGCAAGAAACAGCTTTATGTGGCGTTGCTGGAGCGCATGATGACGCGCTGGAACGCCATGCTCGACGATATCAGTGTCGAGGACGATCCGGCCCAGGTCCTCGAGGCCTTCATCCGCAGCAAGATGCAGTTGAGCAAGGAGCACCCGCAGGGCTCGCGTCTGTTCGCTGCCGAGATTCTGGGGGGCGCCCCCTTCCTGCAGGAGTACCTGCATGGAGAACTGCGTGAATGGGTCCAGGCGCGTGCCCGCGTCTTCGAACAATGGGCCGAGCGTGGGCTGATGGACCCCGTGGACCCGGTGTGGCTGATTTTCCTGATCTGGTCGGCAACCCAACATTACGCCGACTTCGAGTCACAGGTACTCGGCATCACCGGTCGCGAGACTCTGAGCGACGAGGACTTCAAGCACATCACCGACTTCCTGTGTCGCGTGATCCTCAAGGGGTGTGGCGTGAAGACCCGCGAGGCGGTGGTTTGAATCGATCTTTGTATACAAGTTTTGGTGAAATGGTAGTCATTTGTCTCGCAACATGCGATGGTGTGGCTCAGGATGTCGTCGTGGGGACAGCGAGATGAGCAATACGTGGCAGGATGAAGTACTGGCCGATGTCAAGGCCGGCGCCCGGATCAACGATCGGCATATTGTCGACAGAATTCGTCAGGCGGTGCTGATGCAACGTCTCCCGCCAGGTACGCGACTGCCCGAGGTGACGTTGGGTGAAATTTTCGGCGTCAGCCGCTCTGTGGTGCGCAAGGCGCTGACGCGCTTGGCCTCGGACCATGTGATCACCCAGCAGCCCAACCAAGTGGCCCGGGTAAGCGCGCCGAGCGTCGAGGAAACCCGCGAGATCTTTGCCGCCCGACGCCTGATCGAAGGGGAAGTGGTAGCGCTGTTGGCCGGTCATCTGGACCGCGAACAATGCCGCATCCTGGCGTCGTATGTCGAGGCTGAGCAACAGGCGCACCAGCGCGGCGACGAAGGGCAGCGTATCGAGCATTCCTTGGCGATCCATCACTACCTGGCCGATCATTCTCCCAACCGGACTCTTGGCGTGATGCTTTCCGATCTGATCCTGCGCACTTCGATCGTGATCGCGCTCTACAAGCGTGCCGGCATGGCTTCCTGCTATCTGGAGAATGACCATGCCGAATTGCTGTCGCTATTGGAGCGTGGCGAGGGTGAGGCGGCGCGACGCCGGGTGCAAGCGCACCTGACGGCGCTGGAGGAACTGCTCGATCTGCGACCCCAGGATACACGTATCGATTTGGCGGCGATTTTTGGCGAAGCAGGTTAGATACTGGCTTGTTGTGATTTTTCCGCCGGCAGAGCGAAGGAGATCGCGACCGTAGTGGCCAGCATGGCCGTCGAAGCCCACAGGCAGGCGGCGAGGCCTGCATTCATGTAGATCCACCCCGAGAGCAGAGTGCCGACCAACCGGCCCATGGCGTTGGCCATGTAATAGAAGCCGACATCCAGCGATACACCGTCGGCGCGTGCCATATGCACGATCAGATAGCTGTGCAGGCTGGAATTGATGGCGAATACCGCGCCGAACAGCAATAACCCACCGAGCAGAAACGGCGCCGGCTGCCAATCCAGGCCCAAGGCGATCAGCGCTGGAATCAGTGTCAGCGCGGCGGCCCAGGCAATGGCGCCACGGCGTCCGGCATGGTCGGTGCCGGTGAGACGCGGGGCGCTGGCTTGAACAGCGCCATAACCGATCACCCAGGTCGCCATGAACCCGCCCACTTGCCAGTGGTCCCAACTGAAATCGGTGGTCAGGAATACCGGCAGCGCGACCACGAACCACACATCCCGGGCCCCGAACAGGAACAGGCGGGCCGCCGAGAGCACGTTGATGGCGCGGCTCTTGGAAAGGATGTCGCGGAACTTGGGCTTGGCTTTGGCACGACCCAACTCGGCGGTGAGCTTGATCAGCGACAGGCTGAGCACGAGGACGAGCATCAGCGCCATGGCCAGCACTGCTCCCTGGAAGCCCAGCAGCGTGAGCAGCAGCCCACCGAGGAAGAAACCCACTCCCTTGAGGGCATTCTTCGAGCCAGTCAGCAGCGCTACCCAGCGGTAGAGCGTGCCTGCACCTCCATGCTCGCCGGTGGTGGGCACCAAGGTCTTGATGGCGCTCTTGGCGCTCATCTTGTTGAGGTCCTTGGCGATCCCTGACAATGCCTGGGCGGCCATCACCCATGGCACCGAAAGCCAGGCGGCCGGTACCAGTAGCATGGCCAGTGCCACGATCTGTAGCCCCAAGCCTAGGTTCATGGTGCGGTTGAGCCCCAGACGGGCGCCCAACCAGCCACCCACCAGGTTGGTGACCACGCCGAAGAACTCGTAGAACAGGAACAGCAATGCGACTTCCAGCGCCGAGTAGCCGAGCTGATGGAAATAAAGCACCACCAGCATGCGCAAGGCGCCGTCGGTCAGGGTGAAGGCCCAGTAATTGCCGGTGACCAGCAGATACTGGCGAACTTCCGTCGGTAATGTCGCGATACGAGCCCACATGGTTCAGGCCTTGCCCACCTTGGCGGCGAGTTCCACGGTGCGGTTGGCGTAACCGTATTCGTTGTCGTACCAGGCGTAGAGCTTGACCTGTGTATCGGCGACGACCATGGTCGAAAGCGCGTCGATGATCGAGCTACGCGGATCGCTGCGGTAGTCGATCGACACCAGTGGCCGCTCTTCATAGCCAAGGATACCGGCCAGCTCGCCGTTGGCAGCTTCTTGCAGCATGGCATTGACTTCCTCGACGCTGGTCGACCGCTCGACTTCGAATACCATGTCGGTCAGCGAGGCATTGGCCAGGGGAACGCGGACGGCATGACCGTTCAACTTGCCTTCCAGTTCGGGGAAGATCGCGGTGATCGCCTTGGCCGAGCCGGTGGTAGTGGGAATCAGGCTCATGCCACAGGCGCGTGCCCGACGCAGATCCTTGTGTGGACTGTCGAGGATGCTCTGGGTATTGGTGATGTCGTGGATGGTGGTCATGGAGCCGTGGCGGATTCCCAGGCGCTCGTGAATCACCTTGACCACCGGTGCCAGGCAATTGGTGGTGCAGCTAGCCGCCGTCACGATGCGATGCCGCTCGGGATCGAAGCGGTCGTCGTTGACTCCCATGACAACGTTGAGCACGCCTGGCTCCTTGACCGGCGCGCTGACTACCACGCGCGCCACGCCCTGATCGAGGTAAGCCTGGAGCTTGTCACGAGACTTCATCTTGCCCGATGCCTCGATCACCACGTCGCAGGCCGACCAATCGGTTTCCGCGATGTCACGCTGGGTGCTGAAAGCGACGCGACGCCCCGCGATGACCAGATCGCCGTCATCGGTCGTGATACCATTTCCGCCTGGCTGCCAGCGGCCATGCACCGAGTCGAATTCCAGCAGATGGGCGAACGTGGCGGCATCGCCACCCGGGTCGTTGATGTGCACGAATTCCAGGTCGTCGCGCTCCCAGCCGGCGCGTAGTGCCAGACGACCGATGCGGCCGAAGCCGTTGATGCCGATTTTCAGCGTCATGTGGTGATCTCCTCAACAGCAGGCTTGCTGACGTTCGGGACGATTGCCCATCCGGGCGAGTATTCCCCGCATGTCGGCGAGTTGTGCGTGACAGCCGCGCGCCGTGGTTTCGAGTACCTCGTGCGCCCAAGCGGGCAGCTCGGGGTGCAGCCGATAGTAGACCCATTGGCCCTGGCGACGGTCGGCGACCAGTTGGCAGGCCCGGAGCTGCGCCAGGTGACGCGAGATCTTTGGCTGAGAGGTAGCCAGCACATGGGTCAGCTCGCAGACGCAAAGCTCTTCTTCGGCCTGCACCAGTAGCAGGATTGCCAAGCGAGTATCGTCGGCCAGGCACTTGAACAGCCGTGTGGCTTGTTCGGTCATGTGAAAACGCTCCTTGCCGGGGGATATATAACTCTTGGCATATATGTTACACCATATATCTAGTGAGGTGGCAGTTTAATGACAGTAGCCCGGACGCTTCCCATCGACTCACGACTTGACGATGTCCGCCAGGCGTTACGCGAACATGCGCGGGTTCTGCTGGTCGCCGAGCCCGGTGCCGGCAAGACCACGCGCGTGCCGTTGGCCTTACTCGACGAGCCCTGGTGCAAGAAAGGCAAGTTGTTGCTGCTCGAGCCCCGGCGAGTGGCCGCTCGCCTGGCGTCTCGTTACATGGCCGAGCAACTCGGTGAGTCGGTGGGTGAAAGTGTCGGTTACCGTGTGCGGGGCGACAGTCGGGTCGGGTCGTCCACCCGCTTGGAGGTCGTGACGCAGGGGGTGCTGACCCGCATGCTTCAGGACGATCCCATGCTCGAAGGGGTAGCGGGCATCGTCTTCGACGAGTTTCATGAGCGCAGTCTCGAGGCCGATCTCGGTTTGGCGCTGGCATTGGATGTACAGGCAGGGTTGCGCGAGGACCTGCGCCTGGTGGTGATGTCGGCGACCTTGGATGTCGGGGCGTTGCGGCCCGCACTAGGGGAGACGGCACCACTGATCGAATGCCCGGGGCGTGTCTTCCCGGTTGAAACCCGTTACCGGCCGCTCCACAGCCGTGGAGATAGCGCCGACCAGCAAGCCGCCGTGGTGCGCGAGGCATTGACCAATGGTGAGGGCGACCTACTGGTGTTTCTGCCGGGGGTGGCGGAAATCCGGCGCCTGGCACGCGCGTTGACGGGACTGCCCGCGACCGTCGTGATACACGAGCTGCATGGACGAATGACGCTGGATGCACAGCAACGGGCACTATGCCCCGATCCCGATGGGCATCGCCGGATCGTGCTGGCCACCGCGATCGCCGAATCGAGCGTTACGGTGGATGGCGTTCGCATCGTGATCGATGCCGGTTTCGAACGGGTGCCGGTGTTCCAGCCGCGTACCGGCATGACCCGTCTGGCCACTCAACGTCTCAACCGTGCCAGTGCCGACCAGCGGCGTGGTCGTGCCGGACGTCAGGCTCCCGGGCATTGCTATCGGTTGTGGGCCGAGGAGCAGCCGCTGCCCGCCCATGGCGAGCCGGAGATCGTGCAGGCCGACTTGTCGGGGCTGGCCTTCGAATTGGCGCGCTGGGGCATCAAGACACCCGAGGAGTTGCCTTGGGTGACGCCGCCGCCTTCGGCGGCCTTGGCTGCCGGTCGTGACTTGCTGAAGCGTCTAGGGATACTGGATGCGGCGCTCTCCTTGACCGCACTGGGGCGGGCCTGTTCGCGCTGGCCGACCCATCCGCGACTGGCTGTGATGCTCGAGCGCTCAGAGGAATGGAAGGCCACGCCGCTGGCGTGCTGGCTGACGGCATTGCTCGAGGGACGCGATGGCAGCGATGAACGCGACCTGGCCGTGCGCTTGGCGCGGCGACCCGATGCGCGAGCCCGGGGAGCGGAGGGCCAGTGGTACCGCGATGCGCGACGTTTAGCCCAGATAGCCGGTTGTAAGCTGGATATCGAGAGCCTGGCACCGCTTGGAGAACTGCTGGCACTGGCCTATCCCGAACGCGTGGCGCGGCAAATCGAGCCCGGACGCTTCAAGCTGGCTGGCGGCGGCCAGGCGGTTCTGGATGCGAAGCTTGCGCTGGCACATGTCGAGGCTCTGGTGGCGGTGGATCTCGATGGCCAGGCACGGGAGGCCAGGATCTTTCGTGCTGCCGAAGTGGCGCTCCCACGGATCGATACCCTTTTTCCCGAGACGCGCCACTGGCAGTCCCGTCTGGAATGGTCGGAGAGCGAGGGACGTTTGCAGGGAGAGGAAGTGCGAGCACTGGGGGAGTTGGTCCTGGAGCGTCGCCCGCTGGCCAGGCTGCCCGAGGACGCCGTGCGGCATGCGTTGATCCAGGCCCTGCGCAAGCGTGGAAGGCTGCCCTTGGATGACGACGCAGAGCAACTGCGTGGACGGGTCACGCTCTTGCGGCGCGAATTGGGTGATGCCTGGCCAGACTGGTCGACGCAGGCGCTGCTCGACAGTCTGGAAACGTGGTTGGCACCGCATCTGATTGGCATTACCCGGCTCGATGCCGTCGAACGTTTGCCCATGGCGCGCCTGTTGCTCGATACCCTGGAGTGGTCGCAGCGCCAGGCTCTCGAGGAGTTGGCGCCCAGCCATCTCCAGGTGCCCAGCGGTTCGCGGATACGCCTTGACTACCGTGACGAGGAGCCGGTGCTGGCCGTCAAGTTGCAGGAGCTGTTCGGGCTGAGGGAAACGCCGCGCCTGATCGGTGGCCGCCTGTCGGTGGTGTTGCACCTGCTATCGCCGGCGCGCCGTCCGCTACAGGTGACCCGGGACTTGGCGAGCTTCTGGGCCAATGGCTACTCCCAGGTCCGCAAGGACATGCGCGGGCGTTATCCCAAACATCCCTGGCCGGAAGATCCTTGGAATGCCCCGGCCACATCTCGGACGAAACATACCCGTTCCTAGCTTTTCCTTTCGGGCCAAGATGTTGGCGGGGGCGTCGGCGAGTCACTATATTGACTCCATATGCGCCCATTAGCGGAACCTGCAGTGGCGTGCAAGGAGGGGGCAGCCAATGGCTATGGCGATTGCGTTGATCGTACTGGCGCTGGGCTCGGTGGTGTTCTTCTTTCTTAGCCCCTGGTATTTGACTCCCTTGGCATCCAATTGGGGCGCTATCGACCATACCATCACTATCTCCTTCTGGGTGACCGGTGTGGTTTACCTGGCTATCACGTTCTTTCTCGCCGTCGCCTTGATTCGTTATCGCTACAAGCGACACAGGCGTTCCCTCTACGAACCGGAAAACAAGAAGCTCGAAGTGTGGCTCACCGTGCTCACCTCGTTGGGCATCGCAGCGCTACTGGCGCCGGGTCTGTTTGTCTGGGGCTCGTTCGTCACGGTGCCGGACGACGCACATGAAGTCGAAGTAGTCGGCCAGCAATGGCACTGGAGTTTCCGTTTTCCCGGGGAAGACGGAGAGTTGGGCCCGGTTCGCGCCAGTCTGATCAGCGATGACAATCCTTATGGCATCGACCCCGATGATCCCAGGGGACAGGACGATATCCTGGTTCGGAGCCCACGCCTGATGTTGCCCATCGATCGCCCTGTCAAGATGACACTACGCTCCAAGGACGTCATTCACAATTTCAAGGTGCCCCCGTTCCGCGCCAAGATGGATGCGATTCCAGGGCAGACTTCCTATTTCTGGCTGACACCGACAAAAACCGGTGAATTCGAGGCGGTCTGCGCGGAATTGTGCGGCATTGGCCATTTCGCCATGCGCGGCAGGGTGGAGGTGGTGGATCAGCAAACCTTCGATGAATGGCTGGCCGGCAAACCCACATTCGGAGAATTGGCTGCGCGCGAACCGGGAGACCCCGAGGCGGGGGCCGAACACTTTGCGCGTTGCGTGGCTTGCCATGGCCCGCAAGGCGGAGGGAAGCAGGAGACCAACGCGCCGCGGCTCGCCGGGTTGGATGCCGAGTATCTCAAGCGCCAGTTGCGCAACTTCAGGATCGGGGCGCGTGGAACGAATGAGGCCGATCGTTTCGGGCAACAGATGCGACCTTTCGCCACCTCGCTGCAGGATGAGGACGTCATCGCGGATCTGATCGCCTATCTCGAAACCTTACCTGTCGAATCCACGCGGCCCACCATCGCCGGCGATGTCGAACGCGGTAAGAGACTCTACCGCACTTGCGCAAGTTGTCACGGTCCAGAGGGACAAGGCATGCCGGCATTCAATGCCCCGCGTCTGGCCGGCATGAACGACTGGTATCTGGTGCGACAATTGCAGCACTTCAGGGAAGGCGTTCGTGGTCGCCATCCAGAGGATTGGTACGGCAATCAGATGGTCGACATGACACAGATCCTGGTCGACGAGGCCGCGTTGCGCGATGTGGTCGCGTACATCGGCAGTCTTTCCGAGGCGCCGGCGGTGGCGGATGCCGGCCGACAAAGCGCGGAGGAATGATTCATGGGTGAACGTGAGTACGACGCCAGTTCCTATGTGCCACCCGCTGAAGTCGGCGAGATGGAGCTCGTCCATCCCAAGACGTTCATCGGTAAATACATCTGGAGCCAGGACGCCAAGGTCATCGCGATCCAGTACGTCATTACCGCCACCTCCATCGGCCTGGTGGCGCTGGTGCTGTCGCTCTTGATGCGCCTGCAACTGGGGTTCCCGAACAGCCTGACGCTGATCGACCCCAGCAGCTACCTGCAATACGTCACCATGCACGGCATGATCATGGTCATCTACCTGCTCACGGCCCTTTTTCTCGGCGGTTTCGGCAATTATCTGATTCCGTTGATGTGCGGTGCGCGGGACATGGCCTTTCCCTATCTCAATATGCTCAGTTACTGGGTCTACCTGGTATCGGTGTTGTTACTGGTCGTCGGCTTCTTCCTGCCTGGGGGCTCCACTGGCGCCGGTTGGACCTTGTACCCGCCGCAGGCGATCAACCCCGGAACCCCAGGGGTCGACGGCGGGATCATTCTGATGCTGGTGTCGCTTGCGGCATTCATCATCGGCTTCACCATGGGGGGGCTGAACTATGTCGTCACCGTGCTGCAGGCACGTACCCGAGGCATGACGCTGATGCGGTTGCCACTGACGGTGTGGGGTATCTTCATGGCCACGGTGATGGCACTACTGGCATTCCCCGCATTGCTGGTAGCGGCATTGATGATGTTGCTGGACCGTCTGCTGGGGACCAGTTTCTTCATGCCGGGCATGCTGTCGATGGGTGAGCTTTCCAGCCACGAAGGGGGCAGTCCGCTGTTGTTCCAGCACCTGTTCTGGTTCTTCGGTCACCCCGAGGTCTATATCGTGGCGCTGCCAGCCTTCGGTATCGTCTCCGATTTGATCGCCACCCATGCACGCAAGAACATCTTCGGCTATCGCATGATGGTCTGGGCGATCATCATCATCGGCGCATTGAGCTTCGTGGTCTGGGCACATCACATGTATGTCAGTGGCATGAATCCCTATTTCGGGTTCCTGTTCGCCACCACGACGCTGGTCATCGCCGTGCCCACGGCAATCAAGGTCTATAACTGGGTATTGACCCTGTGGCGGGGCAACATCCATTTCACGGTCCCGATGCTGTTCGCCATCGGCTTTCTGTTCACATTCGTCAACGGTGGCCTCAGCGGCCTGTTCCTCGGCAATGTCACGGTCGATGTGCCTCTGTCGGATACCTACTTCGTCGTCGGTCATTTCCACATGGTGATGGCCGTCGCGCCGATCCTGGTGATATTCGGCGCCATCTATCACTGGTATCCCAAGGTCACCGGGCGCATGCTCAACGACACCTTGGGCAAGATCCATTTCTGGGTGACGTTCCTGGGTACCTATGCCATCTACTATCCGATGCATTTCATCGGGCTCGAGGGCGTGCCTCGGCGATACTACGCCTACGGCGAGACCACGTTCATTTCCGACTCGGTCCAGGCCTTGAACGCGGGGATCACCATTGCCGCGTTCATCGTCGCCATCGCCCAGGTCTTGTTCCTCTTCAACCTGGTATGGAGCTATTTCCGTGGACGGGAGTCAGGGCCCAACCCCTGGCAAGCCAATACCCTGGAATGGCAGACGCCTCATACCCCGCCCCGACATGGCAATTTCGGTGAGGAACTGCCAGCCGTCTATCGCTGGCCCTACGATTACAGCGTGCCCGGCGCGAAACACGACTTCATACCCCAGAACGTGCCTCCCGAAGAAGTGGAATATGAGGAGAGCTCGAAGAGCGGGGGGCGCGCATGACCATCACTCTGATCGTTCTTGCCCTGATGATGGCGGTCTTCGTTGGATGGCTGTTCAGTCAGTCGATCAATGTGCGGCCGTGGATCGCCGAGACGAGCAGGGCACGACCGTTGCCCCGGATCATCCCGCCGTCCGTCACGGCACCACGGGTGGGGCTGGTGGTGTTCCTGGCGGTCGTGACCTCGGTATTCGCCTTGTCCATCAGCGCCTACATAATGCGCATGGAAATGGGCACGGACTGGCGGTCCGTTCCGGAACCGGGATTGCTGTGGCTGAATACCGGTGTTCTGGTACTTGCCAGTGTGGCGCTGCAAACCGCTTGGCACGCGGCCAAGCATGGCAAGCGTCCTCTGCTGCGCCGAACCTTGGTGGCGGGGGGCATCCTCACGGTGGCGTTCGTCATCGGACAACTCGTCGTCTGGCGGCAGCTTAGTGCCGCCGGCTATTACATGACGGCGAATCCAGCCAATGCCTTCTTCTACCTGTTGACGGCTTTGCATGCCTTGCATCTGTTGGGCGGTCTGGTGGCCTGGGGAAGAGCCCTGAACAAGCTGTACGGTGGCGCCGAGCTGGCACGGGTGCGGGCGGGTGTCGAGCTTTGCGCGGTGTATTGGCATTTTCTGCTATTGGTCTGGGCTGTGTTGTTCGGCCTGGTGTTGACGACCTAGCGAGAGGACGACGCGATGGTGAACTCGACTCCTCGTGGACCGACTCAGAAATCCGGATGGCAGGGGTTGGTTTCCGACTTGGCGTCCGACCAGCGGGCCTTCAAGAATGTCCCCTGGGGCAAGGCGATGATGTGGATATTCCTGCTCAGCGATATCTTCATTTTCGCCTGTTTCCTGGTCGGTTACATGACGGTGCGTATTTCCACGACCGAGCCTTGGCCGGATGCGAGCGAAGTATTCGCCTTGCATATCGGGAGTCGGAATGTGCCGCTGCTGCTGATCGCCATCATGACCTTCATCCTGATCAGCAGTAGTGGGACCATGGCCCTGGCGGTCAAGTTCGGTTATGAGAAGAATCGCCGCGCCACTGCGACCTTGTTGATCTTGACCGCACTGCTCGGAGCCTCCTTCGTCGGCATGCAGGCCTTCGAGTGGACCAAACTGATCGGAGAAGGCGTCAGGCCTTGGGGCAACCCATGGGGGGCGGCACAATTCGGGGCCTCCTTTTTCCTGATCACCGGCTTTCATGGTACGCACGTGAGCATAGGCGTGATCTTCCTGATCATCATGTCGATCAAGGTCCTGCGTGGTTCGCTGGAGACAGGGAGACCAGGTTTCCTGACCGGACGCAAGGGCCGCTACGAGATGGTCGAAACGTTGGGCCTGTACTGGCACTTCGTCGACCTGGTCTGGGTCTTCATCTTCGCATTCTTCTATCTCTGGTAGGGCGGCTCGAAAACGGCTGAATGCCGCTATCGCACCGAGCCCCCGGGAGGGCGACATGGCACAAGGAGAAGCTCAACAGCATCCCATCGGTATCTACCTGTGGGTCTGGTTTCTGTTGTTCGTGCTCAGTGTGTTTTCCTATATGGTGGATTACCTGGGATTCGAGGGGTATCTGAAATGGTTTCTGATCACCCTGTTCATGCTGATGAAGGCGGGGTTCATCATCGCGGTGTTCATGCACATGGTGTGGGAACGCCTGGCGATCATCTGCGCGATCCTAGTGCCCCCCGGAGTGTTGGTAGTCCTGATGCTGCTGATGGCGATAGAAGGCAACTACACACTTTTGATCCGGTTGGAATATTTCTTCCAATGAGCCGCAATAGCGCTTCTCTGTTAGGCACTTTCACGAGAGTGCTTGGTAAAACTCATCAAATATCACGCTCAGCACATCGGGCAAAGCCTGGGCTTCGAAAAAACACTTTCGATAAGAAGTTTGTTGTTTTGAAACTTTATGTAAAATATCCCCTGTTTTGATAAATCCGGCAGTCACTCATCTCATTAAATGATGAGTGGAGGAGTGTGGTGTTTATGTATATTCTTTTTTAGAATATTTATATAAATAAAAGTGTTTTTGTTTGGTTCGCTAGCACTAGAGAAATCACCTACAGTTCTTATACGGAAAAGGGAAGTCGCTCAAACGTATTGTTGTATTACTTGGTTTGCCTTGAATTACATGACGTTGAAACGTTGTGGGGGTTGCTGTTGCGACTTGGGCGTAAACGTTGAGTAACTGTGGTCTCGTCATGATGCTACGGTAAGTAACGATGTCTTTGGCCTCATGATTTCAGTGATAAGCATTGCATGCTTTATTGAAAATACGTCGTTGCGGAAATGTAAGTTGGATATATTGCGGCGGCCAAGCAATGGCTGGTCATGGGTGCATGGATTTATTTTCTTGCAAGCAAAACGGTGAGTGCTTGGGCGAAAAATAGTGCCTGGGAAAAAAATAGACGTGATAACGATAGCTGGTTTGCGTGGGCTCTTGGCCTGGAGCAATGACCAATACGCTATTAGTCCAGTAACGATTGGAAAAAGACGAGCAGAGTGAAGCGCCAGGCAGAGATTTGCCAACGATGCCTGGGGAAGTGATGAATAAATCGGCGAGCGGCGTGAAGCGCAAGGCGCCCGGAGCGCAGAACCGAGCGCAGCGACAAACATCCGAAGGATGGCCCCGAAGGGGCGAGAAACCGCAGGTTTCGAGTCAACCGGAGCATATGGGGTATATGTGAGGGTTCCGACCGGGCTGGCGCACCAGCACCGCGTAACGCAGCGATTCACCCGCGCAGGCAATTATTCAGTGTTTCCCTAGTCCGTGCAGGCATTTTGCTCAGTCGGTTCCGAATAACAATCAACAAGGAGAAGCAGTCCATGGTACAGGTCAGCTATCCTGGCGTTTACGTACAGGAAGTCCCGAGCGGTGTGCGTACCATCACGGGAGTTTCCACCTCCATTGCGGCTTTCCTGGGGCGTGCGAGCAAGGGACCGATCGACAAGGCCGTTCGACTGTTGAGTTATGCCGACTATGAACGTGCCTTCGGCGAACCCCATCCTCAAAGCGATCTCGCCGACAGCGTGCGCATGTTCTTTGCCAATGGCGGGACGAACTGCTACGTGGTACGACTCGCACCAGGCGCCACACCTGCCGTCGTTACCTTGAGGAGTCTGGTGCCAGTGCCGCCGGGCCAGGCCGTGCTGGTTGCCATCGCCAAGGCGGCCGGTACCTGGGGCAACACGGTGCGCATGGAGGTCGATTACGATACGCCCAATCCCGATGAAAGTTTCAACCTGCGGGTGATTCAGGAAGAGGGCGGTTCGGTGGTTCAGACCGAATCCTTCACCGGCCTCACCATGAACCCGTCGTCCTCGCGGTTCGCACCAAGCTTCGTGACCCAAAGCTCCAGCCTGGTCGATCTCGAACTGGCCGCCGCCATGGGTAGCGCCACGGACAGCGGCTCGTTCATCAACACGCTCGCCAATAGTTTCGCCGGTTTCTCGGCCTCACGACGGCCACTGCGCAACCCCCTGACCGATCCGGCCGGCGCCACCGATGGCGCCGGCATTCAGGCCGCTCTGAATGCGCTGTTTGCCGGAGGAGAGACCAGTTTCGACATTTCGGTCAACGGCAGTAGCTATGTCACTGTCGACCTGAGCATTGCCCCGGCGCTACCGGCGACCATTGCCGGCATCGCAGGCAATATCGAAAGCAAGATCAACGATATGCTGGCGACCTTGTCTCCGGCGCCAACGGTATCCGTTTCGCTGGGTACCAACGTGGCCGGTTTCGGTCGCTTCATCGAAATCACCGCCGGCAACGGTGACGAATCCGCCGTTCGTGTGCGCCGGGCTGCGGCCAATGACATCGCGGGTGCCCTGATGCTGGGGGTGGACCAGGGCGGCATCGAGAAACCGCGCTGGAGTAATTTCCGGCCCGCGCCGACGGCTAGTCTGATGCGACTGGGTGACCCGACCACGCCGGGCGATATCGGGTTTGCCAATGACGTCTTGACCATCGACCAGAACGCCATCACCCAAATCACCATCAACGGCACCAACGTCGCGCTCAATACCGCGGATTTCAATATCCAGACGACGGCGGGAACCGACCCCTGGTATATGAACGCCTCGGGCGACAGTGCGGTGACGGGCGACAACGACGGGATACGGGAGAAACTGCGTATCATCGCTCGGGCGATCAATGCCGAGCCGGACCTGGGCTTCCAGGCCGAGGTCTGGGGTTACCATCTGGCGGTATTGGCCACCAATGGCGCTCTTGGTAATGAGCCGACAACGCTTTCCACCGGCACGGCCGCCTTTGATGCCACCCTGCAAACCAATGTGCGCCAATACAGTCTCGGCCAGGACGTAGGGGATTTCACCACGAATGGCTCGCCGGGAACGCCGGGCGGCAATCCCACGGCTGGCGCCTACCAAGGCAGCGAAGCCAATCAAACCGGCATGCATGCCCTGGACCCGGTGGACCTCATCAACTTGATGGTCATTCCGGGCGACCGCGATGTGACCGAAAGCGTGATGAACTCGGTATGGGGGCCAGTCAGCGTCTACTGTCAGCGCCGGCGTGCCTTTCTGCTGGTCGATCCGCCGCCGTCCTGGACCGATAGCAACGGCCGGCCACAGGTGGTGCAGGACACCGGTCTGATCAATCAGCTCAGGGCGACCATGGTCAAGGACCATGCCGCTGTCTTCTATCCGCGCCTGAAGTACAACGCTCGTGGCTTGATCAAGACCATCGGCCCAGCCGGTGCCATTGCTGGGCTGATGGCTCGTACCGACGGCAGCCGTGGTGTGTGGAAGGCGCCGGCAGGTATCGAGGCGGGCATTCGCGATATCGTCGGCGTCAACCTCGAGCTCACCGATCGGGAAAACGGCGTGCTCAACAAGAAAGGGGTGAACTGCATTCGCGTGCTGCCCAACGGCATTGTCAACTGGGGCGCCCGGACTCTGGACGGAGATGACGATTTTGGCAGCGAATGGAAATACATCTCCATCCGTCGCTTGGCGCTGATGATCGAAGAATCCTTATATCGAGGCACCCGCTGGGCGGTATTCGAACCCAACGACGAACCGCTGTGGGCCAACCTGCGCCTGAACGTCGGAGCCTTCATGAACTCGTTGTTCCGTCAGGGCGCTTTTCAGGGCAGCAGCCCGACGGAAGCCTATTACGTGCGCTGCGATGCCTCCACCACCACTCAGAACGATCGCAACCTGGGCATCGTCAATGTCGAGGTGGGATTTGCCCCCCTCAAACCCGCCGAGTTCGTGGTGATCAAGATTCAGCAGATGGCTGGCCAGATCGAGACATGATAAGTCCAAGGAGAGATCAGCATGGCTAACGGGTTTTCCGTCAACGCGAATCGCTACGATCCCTACAAGAATTTCAAGTTCCGGATTCTGTGGGACAACAAGCCGGTGCTTGGGGTGAGCAAGATCAGCTCGCTGAAACGTACCACCGAAGTGGTCAAGTTTCGCAGCGGGGGAGAGAACTCGATCGATCACAAATCCCCCGGTCGCACCAGCTACGAGGCCATCACCGTCGAGCGTGGTCTGACCCACGATCCGGAGTTCGAGGCCTGGGCCAGCAAGGTGCATACCTACGAAGGCGACTCGGTCATGGACCTGGCCAACTACAAGAAGGAGTTGACCGTCGAGTTCATGAACGAACGAGGACAGGTGGCGTTTCGCTACTTCTTGCACAACTGCTGGATCAGTGAGTACACGGCCCTGCCGGATCTGGATGCCAACGCCAATGCCGTGTCCATCGAGAGCATGAAGATCGAGCTGGAAGGCTGGGAGCGTGACCTCGATACCAAGGAACCTGACGAAGGGGCTTGAGGATGGTCACGGCCGGACAGGACAGGGCAGCTCGTCAGTCATGGAAGTCGATTGTCTTCGGTTCTGAAACAACGCATGTCAAGGTCGACTTCGGCGCACCGCCACCCTATGCGGTGAGCGCCTTGCTGAGAGCCTGTCTGCGGGATACCGACGGCAACCGCGTCGGTGCAGAGCAGGTCTGGCAATGGTCCGTCGCCAGCCGCCTGCAGGGGCTGCTGGCTGTGGTCATGGCCACCGATGCCGGCGATCTGGATGTCAGCACCGAGTGCCGGCATTGCCATCAGCCGCTGGGTTTCGAGTTGCCACTGCAGCGTTTCGTGCACACACCGCCCGACGAACCGTTGTCTTGCCGGTTGGATAACGGCGAGTGGTTCGAGGTGCGCCTGCCGACCGGCCAGGATCAACGTCGCTGGCTGGAGCAGGGGGGCGCCGACGCCGAGACCATGGCGTGTGACCTGGTGGTGGGAGCCAGCGAAGACGGGGATTGGAGTGAGGACCGTCTAGCGGCCATGGAAGCCGCGCTGGAACGCGCCGACCCTTTTACCGCCCTGGATCTGGAAGCCGAATGTCCCGAGTGCCAGGCATCGATCCAACACCCGTTCAACCTGGAAGCGACTCTGCTGCAACGCTTGCAAGGCGTGCTGACCGAATTGCTGCGCAACGTGCATCGTTTGGCCACAGCCTATCACTGGTCGGAGGCCGAGATCCTGTCCTTGCCCATCCAGCGCCGTGACTTCTATCTGGCCTGCCTGAGTCGGGAGGGGCGCGTATGAGTGGCTATTTCCAGCGTCTGGCGCAGCGCAGCGGGTGGGCAGGCCAACAGCCGATTGCCCCACGGCCTATCACCGCTGGTTCGGAGACAATGCCACCCGAGGTGAACGACGTGCGCAACGTCGCTCAGCCTACCAGCAGAAATGCATCGGCCCAGATGGCACCCCACGTGGAATCGAGTGACAAAGTGACGCATTCCACTGCCACCGAGCACGAGCCAACTGCCCATAAGGCTTCTGGCGATATGGCGCCGCATGAGCAACGTGAGCGCAACCACCAACCGCCGGAAAGCGCGGACGACGTCTCGGTCGATGTTGTCCCCAAGGTTGAAATACGCACACTGGAGATCGCTCAGCCGCGCACGGAGACCGGGCCGGCGGAAGAGCAGCCCTCCCGGCAGGTCGACTCTACATCGCCCATAGCGCCGACGAACGACACTCAGGACACCGAGCCGGCGACAACGCCTCGGGCAGAGAAAAGCGAGCGTCCGGCCGGGACCGTTCCCAGCTTCATCCATGAGGTCAGTCGGGAGTGGGCGCGCGAGGAGGTCAGGGTGCGGGAAGTGGTGAGTGAACCTTCGCGACTTCCCGTGGTAGAGCACGCCGATGGACAGGAGCGCTCCACAGGCGCGGAAGCGCGCGCTTCCTTTCACGTCGAGGTGACACCCCAGCCGCTGTCGAGTCACGGCCCTCCTTTCGAGGACCGCCGCGAGAGCCCAAGCGTCAGCATTGGCCACGTCAGCGTGGAAGTGCACACCCCGACGGCGGAACCCACCGTACAGGCCATGCCGGCAGCCCCGCCTTCGGTTCGGCCCGCCCCGGCCAAGCCGCAGCGGCAGATCGACTTGCGTCGTTACTATCTGAGGGGGGTGTAGCCGATGCCCCTGGAGCAAAGTCGCACCGCGATCGGCGCCGTCGGTGAGCTGCTGCGAACCCGTCTCACCGCCCGTACCTCGGCCGGCTCGGTCGATGTCGGCCGGCCCGAGGTGGCGGCCGGGTCAGCCGGCCCCAAGTTCAATCTCTTTCTGTACCAGATCGAGATCGACGGTTATTTGCGCAACCAGGCCCTGGACGAGGGACAGGATGCGCCTCTGTGGCTGGTGCTGCGCTATCTGATCACCGCCTACGACGATTCCCAGGAAAGCGACTCGGTTGCAGCGCACGAACTGCTGGGCGAGGGCATGCTGGCGCTGCAGGAACTGAACTTCATGCAACCCAGCGTACCCGCGCTGATGGACAACCCGCAGTCGCTGAAGATCACCTTCGACAGTGCCGATGTCGACCTGCTTTCCAAGATCATGCAGGGCAGCGACGAACGTTATCGCCTCTCCGCCGCGTTCCAGGTGCGGCCGGTGATGATCGCGCCATCGCAACCCCCATCCTACGCGCCTCTGGTGCAAACGGTGGGGCCGCCGGGGAACGAAGGGGTGGAGGTCATTCCCAGCCTGGGGCCGACGTTGACTCGTGTCGAGCCGGAAAAATTCGAGGCCGGCGACACCATCACCGTGTTTGGCGAGGAACTGAGCAGCGCGGTTCAGGAGCTGCGGGTTGGCGATCAAGGCTATGGCATCACCGCCGCACCGGCCGGGCGGGTACGCACGCGAATTCCTGCCGATACCGAATTGTCGCCAGGTAGCCATGTCATCGTTGCCGTGAGCCTGTCCGCCAGTGGCCGACGTATCCATAGCAATGCCATCGTCGGCACCTTGATGCCGACCTTGGTCAGCGCCGTGCCGGGCGCTTTGACACCCGATGTGTCCGGCAACCTCTTCGGTTCCCTGACGCTCACCGGCGAGCGCCTGGGCGGCCCCGACGACAGCATCTTCGTTGCCTTCTACCGTGACGGTGCCATTCAGTTGATGCTGGAGGCCTCCGGAATCGCTACCCAGGACAGCCTGACGGCAACGGTGGGCGTGGATGACGCTCTGCCGCCAGGCCGCTATCGCATCATCCTGCGCACCAACGGTGCCCAGGCCATGGCCATGCCGGAGGTGAACTGGTCATGAACGAGGAGCGCTTCGAGAGCCTGGAACGGATGACCCCTGGATTGAGGATCGTAGATCCGATGCTGGCCTATTGGCTTGCCCAAGTGAATCTGCGCCTGCGTCGCGAGCTGACCTGGTGCTGGTACCAGCGCACCGGCCAGAACGATCCCGATACCGGCGTTCTGCCACCCCATACCGGCATCGCCGACGACAACCTGGCGTGGGCGCGCAGCGATGGACAGCGCCGCCAATTCTTCGCACAGGACGCTACCGCCGCTTTCCTCTCCGAGCGCATTCAGGAACCTGCCCCCGAGCTGCGTAGCCGCTACCGGGGGGACTGGGCGTGGCTAGTGACGGAACTGGGGCTGGAGGAGGCCGATCAGTTCGTGCTGGCGCTGGCCGTCGCCCATCGACTCGACGCTGGCCTGGGCCCGGTGTGTGCCGCTTGCCTGAACGACATCAACAAGGCCTTTCCCACCTTGGCGCTGGCCCAGCGTCTATGGGACGAGCCGCTGACCATTCTGGCGCTTGCCGCTTCGACTCACCCGCTGCGTCGTTATGGCCTGCTGGAGACGGATGCGGTGAGCTGGCAACACCCCTTGGAGTTGCCTGCCTGGATTGCCGCCGGTTTGAGTGGCGGCTACACGGATCCCGAGGGTGTGATCGAGGTACCCCCTCGGCCCCGGCCCTTGCCGGAGCACTGGGTCGTACCTCTGCATGTCCTTGGCGAGCCAGCGCATCGTTTGCGCCGCGTTCCCTTGCTGGGACAACGGGATGACGACTTCATCGCATCATGCGCTGCCATCGCCGAGCGACTGGATGCCCGCCTGGTGGGAGTGACACCGGCCGCCTGGCAGCAGCACCGCTTGACCGAACTATTGACCTGGGCCTGGTTGCGCGGTGTCGAGCCGGTATTGCCGTGGGGCGTGACGATACCCGCGGAGAGCTGGCCCCTGGCCCTGCCGTTGCGAGTCTGGCAACCGATGTCGCCACAGCAGTACTCGCACGACGACACCGGTGGCAGCTTACTGCCTCCGTTGACCCTGCCGGCCATCGGTTTTCACCGCCGTTTGGAGGTGTTGCAGGAAGTGCTCGGCAGCGGTGCCGCCAAGCACCATACCGTGGTCGAGGAGTGTGCTCGCCGCTTCCGCTTTTCCGAACCCGCATTGCGCCGTATCGCCACGACGTTGCGGCATTTGGGCGCCTGGCAGGGGGACGATCTGATCGAAGCCTGCCGGCACGAAACCCGAGGCGAGCTGGCGCAGTTGACGCAGCGAGTGGAGCCCCGGTTCACGCCGGACGACCTCGTGCTGGCCGCCGAGCAACAAGCCCAGTTCCGCGAAGTGGCGCGTGCCATGGAAGCCCTGACCGAGGTGCATTATCGCTGGGGTACGGCGCGGGTATGGAACGAGAGTGGCCTGGCCATATTGTTCTGTGGCCCGCCCGGCACCGGCAAGACCATGGCCGCCGAGGCTCTGGCGACTCGCTTGATGCTGGACATGTACCGTGTCGATCTGGCGCAGGTGGTCAGCAAATACGTCGGTGAAACCGAAAAGAATCTGCGCCGCATCTTCGATGCCGCCGAGGCCAGTGACTGCCTGCTGTTCTTCGACGAAGCCGATGCCCTGTTCGGCAAACGTACCGAGGTCAAGGACGCTCACGACCGCTACGCCAACATCGAGGTGTCCTACCTGCTGGAACGCATGGAACGCTTCAAAGGCCTGGCCATCCTGGCCAGCAACCGGCGCAAGGACATGGACGAGGCCTTCATGCGCCGCTTGCGTTATGTCATCGAGTTTCCGGTACCGGGCGTCGATGAACGCGAACGCATCTGGCGACAGGGATTCCCCGCTCATGTCGATACCGACGGCCTGGATTTCCGCTTCCTCGCTCGCCAGTTCGCTTTTTCCGGTGGCCATATCCGCTCGGTGATCTTCAATGCCTGCTTGCAGGCGGCGGCCGAGCCCGAAGGGGAGCCGGCCACGGGCAAGGTCGGCAAGCCCAGCATGCGCCAGGTGCTGGTTCAGGTGAAACGCGAGCTGCAGAAACTCAATCGTGCCGCTGACGATGAACTCTTCGGTAGCTACGCCAGGTTGCTTGGGGAGGAGACGGCATGAGCGCCGTGCGGATAGATCTCGAGCGTATCGACATCAGCCTGCACGGCGTTTCCGCTGAGCTGGTGCAGGAGGCGTTGGATGGGTTGGAGGCGGCGTTGTCGCGACAACTGCAGGGGGTGAAGGCAAGCGAGCGTCCCTTGGCGCTAACCGGTATCAGTCTGGCACCACAGCACGTGTCGCCGCATGTCACCTCCGACGAGATGCGCGATCTGCTGGTGCAGCAAATCGTGATGGCCGTTGAACGAGCCTTGCATCAAGGAGTGGTGTGATGAGTTTCTATCTGCGTGGCGTTCTGGTCGAGTACGGTACCGACATGCTCGGGCCCCTGCCCAACGTGGTGGTGTTCCAGTTCAATCCGGAACAGTTGCAACGCAGCCTGGAGTTGCCTTCCAGCGCCAGTGCCGAGGACCGTGAAAACCGCGGTCAACGCGAGCCCCATCAGGTGAGTTCGGTACCCACCGAAACCATCCGATTGACGGCGCATTTCGACGCTTCCGACGACCTGGGGCAGAACGATGCCTCGTCCGCCATGCCCAGGTTGTTCGGGATAGGCCCCCAATTGATCGCTCTCGAGAAGATGACTTACCCCAGTGGAGCCGGCGGTGGTGCCATTGGTGCCGCTATCGACGCCATCGGTGATGCACTGGGTGACGACAGCGAGCCCAGTCAGCCGAGGCCACGCGAACAGGCGCCCCGGATCCTGTTCATCTGGGGGCCGAATCGCGTACTGCCGGTGGAAGTGCGCTCGATGAGCATCACGGAAAAGAAATTCGATCCCTTTTTGAATCCGGTACAGGCCGAGGTGCAGATCGGCTTGGCGATCGCCAGTTTTCCCGAAAACAGCGACGACGTCATCGGCAAGGGGGCGCTGGATTACACCAATACCGTCAAGGAGGCCCAGGTGGCACTCAACCTGGTCAGATCCGTCGAGTTGGCGATAGAGACGATTCCATTCTGAGGTGATTCATGTTCGGTAACGACTCACGTTACAAGAATCTGCCCACCGTCACCCTCGGTACCGAGAACGGAGAGGCGGTGGCCGCCGTCAAGTTGCGGGTATTGGGCCAGCCGCGCAGTCGCCCCGCCATGGTGACCCAGGGCGACCAGTTGGATGTCATCAGTCAACGACGCTTCAAGAGTGCCACCCGCTACTGGCACATCGCGGATGCCAATAGCGAGCTGGAAGCCAACAGCCTGACCGATGAAGCGGGCCGCATGATCCAGACCCCGGAGGAAAGGTAAGCCGCCATGCCGACCGAACTGCGCATCTACCTCGACAACCAAGCCGCCGATGAGGAACTGCTGTACCGGTTTCGGGAAGTGCGCGTGGATCTCGCCATGGGGATAGCGGCCGAAGCGGAGCTGAAGCTGGAGATAGGCGCCGATGACAACGGCCACTGGGAAGGCATCGAGGAGGACTACACCCAACCCTTTTCCCGGGTTCGGGTCGAGGTCAAACCGCCCAATGGCGACGATTTCGAAGCGCTGATCGACGGCCCCATCGTCGGCCAGCGCTTCACGCTCAGTGCCAGTCCCAACCAGAGCCAACTGGTGCTGGTGGTGCATGACGACAGCGTGCTGCTGAACCAGCACGAAAGCATCGTGTTATATGAGGAACTGACCGCTTCCGATATCGCCACGCAAATTTTTGGCGAATTCGATTTGATTCCTGACGTGGATGCGGTGCCTGCCTCCGGCGGCAGCCTCGAGCGCTTCGTCATGCAGCGCGGTACGGCGGTTCACCTGTTGCGCAAGCTGGCGCGCCAACATGGCCTGTTCTTCTACGTCAGGCCGGGCATTGAGCCGGGCAGTAGCGTCGGTGTGTTCAAGGCGCCGGACCTGACCTTGGCCGGGTATCCCGAGCTGTTGCTGATGGGCGGTAAGCGCAACATCAACAAGTTCGAAGCCGAATACGATGCGCTGCGGCCGATGTCCGCCAGGGCCAGCGATATCGACCTGGCGGACAAGAGCGTGCTGGAAGCCGAGGCAGCCACGAGCACACTCGACGCCTTGGGCGACACCGCCACACACGATATCGCCGATCCCGGCAGCAGTTTCCTGACCCTGACTCGTGAAGACAGCGGCGATCTCGAAGCCGGTGTCAATGCCGTTGCCGACTATTCCAGTTGGGCCTATCGCGCCGAGGTCGAAGTGGCGGCCGATGTCTATCCGGCCGTACTCAAACCCTACAACGTCATTGCCGTGGCAGGCCCCGGTGGCTTTCTGGGTGGCGAATACCTGATTAGCCGGGTAACCCACACCCTCGATGACGAGGGCTACCGGCAACAACTCACGTTGCGTCGCAATGCCCGTTCGGTGGGTAGCGGCGGCGGTGGAGCATTGGGAGGAGTGTTCTGATGGATGACGGGGGAATCGAACGCACGATCGTGGAATTGGCGGAGCAGGTTCGTCACCGCTACTACGGCAAGTATCGAGGCACGGTGGAAGAGAACGAGGACCCACAGAAGATGGGCCGTATCCGCGTTCGGGTACCCAAGGTGCTGGGCGATGTGGTCTCGCCCTGGGCGTTGCCCTGTACCCCATACGCCGGTGATGGCAGCGGCCAATACACTATCCCGCCCATCGGCGCGGGTGTCTGGGTCGAGTTCGAGGCCGGTGATCCCAGCCTGCCGATCTGGTCGGGTGGCTGGTGGTCGCCCGACCAGGTGCCGACCAACCAGGATGGCGATGGCAAGACACCGAACATGAAGGTGATTCGCAGCGAACAGGGCTTGATGGTCAGCTTCGATGACGACGGACAGACCATCAGCGTCAGTGACAGCGACGGCAGCAATATCCTGAAGATCGAAGTTCGCGGTGGCCAGGTATTGCTGAAAGGGGCGAGCAAGGTAGTGGTGGAGGCGCCGCAGATCGAACTGGTCGAAAACGCCACCCATCCGGTGGTGTTCGGCGACCAGTTGATGAGCTACCTCACCCAACTGGTGACCATGCTGCAGACCCACACCCATCCGGGGCAGTTGGCGGCCGGGATCTTTCCGGTAACGCCCATGGTGCCGACGCCGACCTTTCCGACCCCTTCGTCGTCCTTGATTTCACGGAAGGTAAAGGCGGGTTGATATGCCGATCAAAGCGGGAACGGTGAACGACTTCGAAGACAGCATGGCCGAGGCCATGGAGAACGCCCTGGCCGAGGAGTACCAGATTCTCAAGGGCGAGGCGTTGCCGGACATGGGCCAGGAGGATCGCCGTATGCTGCTGTCAGCCATCGCTCAGGGCGTGGTGCGTTACTTGAAGGACAACCTCGATGCCTTCGAATTGAGCAGCGAGGTCACTCAAGTGACCGGTGAGCCCGACGCACCGCTGATTCGCAGCGAGAACCCGGCTTCCATCGGCGTTTCGGGCGGCGGGGGTGGCAGCATCGCCGCCGGTGCGGCGGATGTCACCCAGATCGACAGCGCCGACAACCGTGTGCGCAGTCGCGGCAGCGCCAATATCGACAATCTGAACACGACGGGGACCTTGTACTCATGAGTGGCCGACATCTGTCGTTTCCCTTCCGGATCGGCGCCGATGGGCGCACCCGTACCCCGCAGAGTCTGGAAGAACACATCAAGGGCGAGGTCATTCAACTGCTGCTGACCAACCCCGGTGAGCGCCCGCTGCAGCCGCTGATCGGCGCCGGGCTGCGCCGGCTGGTGTTCGAGGGCAACAGCGATGCCACGGCGGCGGTGGCCAAGGCCACCATCAACCGCGCCCTGAATGAGTATCTGGGCCACCGTATCGAGGTGATGGCGCTGGAGGTGGAGAACGACGACGCCACTTTGCTGGTGGGCTTGCAATACCGCCTTGTGGAAACCGGCGAGGAGCAGCGGTTGCGCTTCGAACACAACCGTTGATGGAGACGAATGCATGAGGCTGGGGATGACATCATGAGCTATCGCTTCGACGACGAAGTGCTGGCCGACCGGGCCCGCGATCTGGAAGGAGAAGGCCTGAACGGCATCGATCTGGTGTTCGTCGAACTGGAGGACGCCACGCCGCCGACCTTTGCTGAGCTGCGCCTGGAATTCCACAACGGCCTGCACCTCGCTGCCATCGACGACGCCATCAACATCGACGGCATCGCGCCCACCGCCATCTTCACCATCCGCGGCGGTTCGCGATTGCCGGCTGGCGACGGGGCAGGCGAAGTGCAAGTCACCCAGCTTCTTTCCGCCAGTGGCAATGCCTTGACATTGAGAGTCGAACCGGTCGGCGATTATTCCACCTATACCTTGCGCGTCGATTTCCGCAGCGGTGCCGGTGACGACCTGATTGACCCCTTGTTCGCCGAAATCCCGTTCAAGTTCCGCCCCGGCTGCTTCAACCTCAATTGCGCTCCCACCTGGGAAAAAGGCCGCGAGAAAGCGCCCAAGCCGGTCATCGACTATCTGGCCAAGGACTTCGACTCCTTCAAGCATGTGCTGATCAATGCCATGCGTGAGCGGGTGCCGGGCTGGGAGCCGACCAGCGAAGTCGACCTCGATCAGGTCATCCTCGACCTGCTTGCCGCCGACGGCGACTTTCTCAGTGACTTCCAGGACCGCGTCATGCAGGAACGTTACTGGGGATTGGCCCGCAAGCGCGTTTCCCTGGCCCGTCATGCCCGGTTGATGGATTACCACATTCACCAGGGCAACCAGGCCAGCACCGATCTGGTTCTGGAGGTAGAGAGCGAACAGACGTTGCAGGATGGATTTGGCGTCTGGACCGGTGACGACTGGAAAGATCCCGGGGCACAGATCTTCGTCACCGCCCATGCGCAGTGGTGCCATCCCTGGCTCAACCAGATCGGATTCTACACTTGGAACGATGCCCTGTCCGCACTCGATGCCGGTGCCACCCACGCCGACTTGGCGCTGCCGGTCGCCCTGAACCCGGGTAACGCCGGTGAGGCCAACCAGTTTCGCGATGTGTTGCGTCGCGACGACGTGCGCTTCCTGATCATCGAGGAGCGCCTGAACCCGGAAACCGGTACCGTCAACGGCCGCGACAGCGGCAAGCGGCAGAAATTGACGCTGTTGCCTGGCAACGCCGCCGCCGAGACCCGGCTGGACCCTTTCACCGGCCAGCATTGCGTGCGCGTGTTCTGGCAGCCGGATGACCGGCTGCGGCGTCGCTATGGCCTGATCACGCGTTGCGAGGGCACGCCGGTGGCCGATGTCTCGGTGATGCATGCCAACGTGGTACACGCTCGCCACGGCCGGCCGCATGTGACCGTTTTTCGGCCACCGGGAGCGATCCTGGGAGGAACGGACAGCTCGGTGCTGATACACAGCGACGAAGCGCACTGGGAGGCGAGCCGCTGGGGCACGCTGTGCGCCTTGCCCAATCGACCATTGGCCTATCGCGATACGCTGCCGGGTGGTGACGTGCCGCCGGTATCTTCTTGCCGGGTGGAGGTCGCTGGGTTTGCGTCGCCCTGGCAGGAACGGATCGACCTGATCGAAAGCCAGAACGACGATGAACATTATCTCGTCGAGACCGACGAACTGAGTCGCAGCCAACTGAGATTCGGTTCTGGCACCAACGGGAGGGCCTTGAACGATGAGGCGGTCGTCACCGTTCATTATCAGGTGGGACGCGGCAGTGTCGGCAATATCGGCATCGACAAGCTGACCGGTTTCGACGGTCCGCCTTGGCTGATTTCCGTGCGCAACCCCTTCGACGCCACCAACGGTCGCGACCCCGAGCCCCGCGATGTGCTGCTGCGCCGGGTGCCGGTCGCTTACCGTGCCAAGCAGAAGCGTGCGGTGACGCTGGCCGATTACGTGGCCCGTGCCGAGGAACTGGCCGAGGTCTCCCACGCCTACGCCAGCTACGCCTGGACCGGTAGCTGGCGCACCGTTCGGGTGGCGGTAGACCCGCTCGGAACTACCGAACTGCAGGACGACGTCCGCCGGCGTATCCACCGGCATCTGGATGCCGTTCGGCTGATCGGCGAGGACCTGGAAGTTCGCTTGGCCCGCTATGTGCCGCTGGATATCAAGATGCGTCTCTGTGCTCACCCCGACTACTGGCCGGAGGATCTCGCCGCCATCCTCGAGCAGGAGTTCTCCGATGACCTGACGCCGGACGGTCGCCACGGCTTCTTCCATCCCGACGACTGGACCTTCGGCCAGCCGTTGCATGCCAGCCAGATCATCGGGCGAGCGCTGGCCGTGACCGGCGTGGAGCGGGTGCTGAGCCTGAGCATTCACCGCTGGAACCAGGGTTTCGGGCCGACCACCGACACCATCACCCTCGAACCGGACGATCTGCCATTGAGCGAGGTGGATGTGCTGGAGGTGGAGCCCAGCGAGGTGATTCAGGTGGCCAACGATCCGGACCATCTGGAGCGAGGCCGGATGGTATTCGACATCCAGGGAGGTCGCCGATGAGCTGCGTACACGATTGCAAGACCCCTCCGGTCTTCCCGTTGCGGATCGACAACCGACGTGGGCTGCCCGCGATCCAGTACCGGATCGGCGACTATGGCAGTTTCCGCGAGCACATGCTGGACCGACTGGATAAATCCAGGACACTTGCCGACTGGACCCATCGCGGCAGCGACGATCCCGGCATCTCTCTGATCGAAGGGACGGCCATCGTCGCCGATATCCTGAGTTTCTATCAGACGCTCTATGCCAACGAAACGTTGATCCGCACCGCTCGCTGGCGCGAAAGCGTCAACCGCCTGGTCCAGCTCAGCGGCTACCGCATGGCGCCTGGCGTGGCAGGGGAAGCGACCTTCGCCTTGACCGTGCAGGGCGAGGATGCGGCCACCATACCCAAGGGGTTCGGCTTCAAGGTCGAGTTGGAGGGGCGTGACGAAGCGGTGGTGTTCGAGACCACTCGAACCGCCACTGCTTATCCGGCGCAGAACGAATTCCACCTCTATCGCCCACGCAAGGGGCTGCAACCGGTGACGACCGGCCTGACTGCGCTGGAAATGCACGCCGTGGATGGCGATCAGGATGTGGCCAGCCTGGCATCCATCGCCTTCAGACCTGGCGACCGCATCCTGCTGCTGCCCGATCTGACGCCTTTCGCCTCGGGTGGCGGTAGCTATGATGCGAGCCACCCCCAGGCCCGACCGGAGATCGTCATCGTCAAGCGAGTGGAGCGGGTGCTGAACCGCATCATCGTCCATTTCGAAGGTGCCTTGACGATACCGCGCGACGCCATCGTCGAGGCCTATGTCATCGATCGCAGTTTCCGCCATTTCGGCCACAACGCTCCGGCACGTATCGGTCGGCTCAACGAAGCGACCGGCTTCATGACGATGGAGGCCACCGACTTCGAGCGCCGGATATATGGCACGGATTTCGGCGACGGCGAGTTCTACAGCACCTTGCCGATGCTGGAGCTTCCGCTCGACCAGGACGTCGATGATGTCGCCGTCGGCAGCAAGTTGATCTGCCACGGCCTGGCGGAATTCGACGGCAGTGGTGGCAGTGTTCCTTTTACTGTGGTGCGCAGCATCGAAGCGCTGCGCAGCGATACGCTGGTGTGGGGTGGCGTCAGTGGGGCCTGTGCGGTGGTCAGCATGGACGCCAGGATGATCGCCAACCTCGCCATTCTCAACGAGAAGGCCGATATCCGGCGCTTGCAGATCCACGAAGCGGTCAGCCCGACCCTGCAATTCCGTGCTCCCAGCGACTGGCACAGCGGCCCCTTTCCGGTGACCGAAAGCGGCTACGAAATTCACTACTACGGCCTGTTGGGAGATGCCGCAAGGCTGGTTGGACGGGAGTTGATGCTGGCCGGAGACGACGGTCGCATGCAGACGGTGAAAGTGCTTGAGGAAACCACCCTCGACGCCTCCGGCCGCGACCCGGCGCAGCCCTGGCTGTGGCCGCTGATGTTCGACCAACAGCCGATATTCGAACGCGACTGGTTCAAGGAAGAGGCACCAAGGGTCACGGTTCACGGCAACCTCGTCCACGCCGATCAGGGCGAAACCCAGAAACCCACGGTGCTGGGTTCCGGCGATGGGCGACGCAAGTTCCAGACACTCTCGCTGCCGAAGCATCCTCTGACCTATCGCTTGCTTTCCGAAGCCACGCCGCCCCAGGTGCCAGCATTGGAGGTCCATGTCGATGGCGTGCGTTGGCGCAGGGTCGATACCTTCTTCAATGCCGGCCCCAGCGACCGCGTCTATGTGGTGCGCGAGGACGAGGAGGGCAACAGCTACATTCAGTGTGGCGATGGCATCAATGGTGCCGTCTTCCCATCCGGCCGCCACAACATCGAGGTAGTGTTCCGCAAGGGAGTGGGCGGGCGCGGCGAGGCCGCCGGCAAACCCAAGCCCACCGGCAAGCTCAAGCCACTGAAAGAAGCGGTCATGCTTGGCCCGGCTGTCGGCGGCGGCGATCCGGAAACCATGCAAAGCGCTCGCGAAGCGGCACCGGCGCGGATGCAGAGTTTGGGTCGCTTGGTTGGCCTGGCCGACTACGAGGCTGAAACCCTGGCATTGCCCGGTGTGCTCAAGGCGCGGGCGGACTGGGTGGCGCCGACCGGAACGCCGCGCATTCGCCTGACGGTGCTCTCCGAGAGCGGCGACCCGGCCGAGGTGAACAAGGTGCGGCAGAGCCTACAGGCTGCCAATCGTTGCCGGGGTGCCTCGCGCCATCCCATCCAGGTGATCAATGGGGTGCGCAAGTTCGTGCTGGTGGATCTGAGTGCCGGCTTCGATCCCGATTACCGCAGCGAAGACATTCGCGCCGCCATTTTGGGCACCTTGGGCGCCTGGGGAGCAGAAGGGGACTCACCGGGCATCACCGGCCTGTTCGCCTTGGCCGAGCGTCGCTTCGGCCAGGGCGCGCACGTTTCCCAGATACTCGCAGCGGTTCAGAACATCGAGGGGGTCAACTGGGTACGGGTGGATGCCTTCCTGCCATTGCCGCTGGGCAGCCCACCTGAAACCGACCCTTCCGAACTGACGTTGCCGGCGAGTCCGGTACGGGAAGCACGCATCGATTGCAGCAGCGCCGAGCTGTTGTCGCTGTATCAGGAACACCTGGTGATCAACCTCAGTGCGGATACGTTGGCGGAGGCCTGTGACCCATGAGCACACCACGCCGGCCTCTATACCAGCAACTGCCCGAGATCTACCGCATCAAGGACGGCGAGCAGCGCCCAGCCCACCAACTCGAGGCCTATATGGGCATTCTCGACGAGGTGATGGCCGGCGTTCGCGACAATATCGAAGCCCTTTATCATGACTTCTTCATCGAGACCTGCGATGACTGGCTGATTCCCTACCTGGGCGACCTACTCGGCGTCTCGCATCTGGCCGGAGATCCATGGACGCTGCGCGCCGACGTCGCCCGCACTGTTTTCCATCGCCGGCGCAAGGGTACCCTGGGCGCGATCGAATCACTGAGCTATACGCTGACCGGCTGGGCAGCGCATGCGGTGGAATCCCGCGAGCGCATGGCCTGGAACCAGCACCTCAATCACCAGCGTCCGGACGCTGGCGGCCAGCCGCCATTACGGCTTCGCACGGATATCGTCTCCCAGGTGCGTGGCGGTATGGCGACATTGCGCGACCCGGCCCAGCTCAGCTTCCTGAATGGCCCGTTCGATCCCTTCGCCCATGTTGCCGATGTCAAACCCGGCCAGATCGGGGTACCGCGTTACAACCTGCCGAACCTCGGCGTCTACCTGTGGCGGCTGAAGGATTTCCAGGTGCCGGTGGCCGATCCCGGTTCGATCGAAGCCGCCGCTGTCGTGCCGGCCCAGGCCGGTGACGCGGCCGCCGTGGTGCGCGCCATCGTCCATCCCCAGGGCGACCCAATGACGCTGTTCAATACGCACCGCTACCGGGCCGACGATGACCCGCCCGACCTGAGCCATACCGATGCGGTGCCAGGCCCCATGCCCTGGGCACGACTGAGCAGCGACACGCCAACCGGTAATCCTCAGGCATATGTCGCCGTCGCGCCATATACCGGCACACCCGGCCAGCCGAGTGCCGGGGCCGTGGGCCTGATCCTGCACGTTCCCGAGCCGTTGCCCGATACGGCTGGCTGGACCTTCCGCGGCGCCAACCTGTGTGCCTGGGAAGAGGGACTGCGCCCAGCACTGCGCGAGCGCGAGATCGCCATCGACCCGGAGCGTGGCCGAGTGCTGTTCGGGCTGAGCGACTTGGCCGGCGAAGCGACACCTCTCGCCGAAGGTCTGAGGATTTCCTATACCTACGGTTTCTCGGGGCCCAGCGGCGCCCATCCCATCGTTCGTAATGCCACCCCGAGCGAATGGCAGAACCAGGCCGTGGTACTGCGCAACGTCAGTGGTGGCGGGGCGACGGCGCTTCGTGATGCCCTGGCTGATCTGGGCACGCAGACCCAGCCGGTGGTGGTGGAGATCCAGGACAGTCGCACCTACACGCTGGACATCGACGATGTGGTAGGCCATGGCACGGAAGGCGGCGCTCCCACGCTGACGCTGACCACGTCGCTGTGGATGCGCGCTGCCAGTGGTCAGCGACCCGTCATCCGCCTGGTTAATCCGTTGCGATTCCGGCCGCTCGATGTCCTCGGCGCCGGTGCCGCCGAGGTCATCGCCAACCTCATGGTTCGGCTGGAAGGGCTCTATCTCACCTGGGACCGGGAGGCGGCTGGTTTCGCCGACCCGAATGAGGCGCTGATCCAGCAGGCGGCGTTGAACCGCCTGGAGCTGGATGGCACCACCTTGGACCCGGGCGGTGCCTGGCAACTGGACCCATTGTCGCCGGGGGTGCGTCAGGCGCTGCGTCCAGCCTTGCATGTGGCGAACGACTTCGGCTTCGTCGATGATCCCAACGAGACCGACGCCTTCGACCAGCAGCCATGGATCGTCATCCATCGCTCCATCGTCGGCCGTGTCGAGGCCGACGATGAATACCAATTGGAGCTGATCGACAGCCTGATCGATGCTGGCAGCGCCGAGGGTGACCCGGCGCCTGAGTTCGCGGTGTGTGCCGCCAGTGGCGATCCGCTCCTCGAGTGGGGGCCGACGCTACAGGTCGCCGGCATGACCTGTTTTGGCCGCATGCGGGTGCACAGCGTCGATGGCCAGGGCAGCATCTGGCTGCACCGCCTGGAGGCCCATGACAACCAGCGTGGTTGCGTCAAGTTCAGTTTCTTCAGCGGCGACGGCGACCGGCTGCCGCCGCATCACGGCTGCCTCTTCGCTACCTCGGCGAGTATCAGCTTCACCGCCACCTGGTTCGGTCTGCCAGGCTACGGCCAGTTGCGGCTGCGCAGCGACAGGCGGCTGCTGGAACAAGGACCGAACAACGATGCCATGGGCTGCTTCGGCTACCTGCTGAATACCCATAAGTGGAAGAACCTGAACATTCGCTACCGTGAATTCGTGCCCGTGGGCATTCGAACGATTCTGGTGCCGGTCACATGACGGTGCCGGTGTTTAGCGCAACAGTCACCGCAAACAGTCAGGGAGACCCGTCATGAAAGGGGACTTCTCGCAACTGAACTTTCAACCGGTCGACAACTTCACCGGCGTTTGGCATCAGCAGGGCAGGGTGCTTCTGGATCAGGACTGGAACGCCGAAACCGAGATCGCCCGCCATCTACGCGAGCTGCTTGGTCAGGACGTCATTGGTCCGGACCTGGTTGGCATACCGGCGGCCGAGCCGGATAGCTGGCGGGTGGTAAGTGCCGAGTCCGATGGCAGCGGTGTCGAAGTCACTGTGGAACCGGGGCGCGGCTGGATCGACGGCCTGCACCTCTACATTCCGGGCGAGATGCCGTTGGTGCTGCCGACCACTTGGTTCGGACCTCCCATCGACGATCCGCAGCCGGATGCCGCCAGCATCGCCGCCGGTGAGCGCGATGCGGTGATCCTGGAAGCTTGGGAAGAGGCATTCAGTGCTTTCCAGGATCCGCAGTGCCTGCTCGAACCGGCACTCGGCGGCCCGGATACCACCGAACGCTCCATATTGCACTACCGTTTACGGCTGTTGCGCCTCCGGGACGGCGAGGATTGCGGCAACCTGGAGCGGCTACTCGATGACCCGGATCAGCAAGGGCACTTGACGGTCACGCCCGCACCCACCCTGGCCATCGGTGGCGACTGCCCGGTTCAGGCTGGTGGTGGCTACAGCGGTTTCGAGCACTACCTGTTCCGTATCGAGGTCGCCAGCCCGACGACAGATGGCGAGGCGCGCTTCAAGTACTCCCGCTTCAACGGCGGTCTGGTCGGACGCGGCACCTTCGATAATGCTCTGGACCAGATCAGCGTGCTGGCCAATGACCAGATGATCGATCATTGCGGCCTGGACGATTTCTTCCTCGAAGTTCTGGCACCCCACGACTCCGGCACTTACTGGGAGGTGGTGATGGAGGCCGATGCCTCCAGCGTTGGCGATGGTGTTCTCTCTCTGACCAACATCGTTGGCGCCTGGCCGGGCGCGGCCAGCGACGAGGCCTTCTTCCGGCTGTGGGATGGCACCCGCCTGATCCAGACCTTCGCCACCGGCGCGCCGGTGGATTTCGAACTGGGCCTGCGTCTGACCTTCGATCCACCCACGGCCGACAACGCCAACTATCGCCCCGGCGATTACTGGACCTTTCCGCTGCGCACCGCTGGTACCGATTTCGATCCCGCTGTCTGGCCGGCAGACGCGCCGCCTCACGGTGTCACCTATCACAGGGCACCGCTCGCCATCCTGAACTGGAATGCCGGCCCGGTGGTGACGCTTGATGGGCCACCGGACATTCATGACTGTCGCCGGGTATTCCAGCCTCTGACCAGGATCCAGACCTGCTGCACTTATAAGGTCGGGGATGGGCTGCATAGCTTCGGTGATTTCGCGACCATCCAGGATGCCGTCGATCACCTGCCGCCGAGTGGTGGCGAGATCTGCGTGTTGCCCGGTACCTATGAGGAAAGCGTCGTCATCGACAAGGATAACGTCCGCATCCACGGCTGTGGCCCGCGCAGTCGGGTGGTCGGGCGGCCGGCGACAGACGACGTTGGCACCCCTGAGCCGGTGTTCTTGGCGGAGGGGCGGCGCAATGTGCGCATCGATTCGCTGGGTGTCGAGGCTGCACCGCGCGGTATTGGCATTACCATCGAAAGCGATGAGCAGGGGGTGGAGTGTCGCGGGATTCGCCTGCTCGGACTGGAAGTGCATGCCGGGGCCGACAGTGCGATCAAGATCGCCGGTGCCAATGAGGTGGTAGTGCGCGATTGCCTGCTGCTGGCCGACGATGTCGCCAGCGGTTGGGCGCCATTGTTCCTGCTCGGCGACGACGTGCTGGTGGAGCACAACCGCATTCAGGTAATCCCGAGACGGATTGCAAGCGATTCACTGACAGCGGCACCGGTCGCGGCCCCACCTCCAACCCCTGCATCGATCCAGGTCGAGGCCGGGCGCGGTGGCATTCATATCGCCGGTACCTGCGAACGCATTCAGGTGATCGACAACGACATCTTCGGCGGTATCGGTCACGGCATCACCTTGGGCAGCGTCGAGACGGTCGACGAGGATGGCAACGTCGGGCCGGGCCTGATCGGTTGGATCGTCAATGTTCAGGATCCCTGCGATCCCTGCGCGCCCGGCAGTGTCTACCTGCCACCCGGCGGCGATCCAGATACCGGCGTCACCTACCAGTCCGCCGGGGCTCTCTACGATATTCGCATCGAGCGCAACCGTATCCATGGCATGGGGTTGTGCGGCATCGGCGTGGTGGCCTTCTTCAATCTGGACGAAGCCGACGAGTTCATCAGCGTCCATGGGCTGGACATTCTTGGCAACGAACTGCGCGACAATCTCTGGCGGGATTTGCAGGCGCTACCACAGGAGGCGCAGGGCTACATGGGCTATGGCGCCATCGGCTTGGCCGATGTCGAGGCGCTGCGTATCCATGACAATGTCATCGAGGACAATGGGCCGGATCATCTGCAGCCGGTATGCGGAATCTTCGTGCTGCATGTCGAAGGGTTGGATATCGGCCGCAATCGTGTCCGCAATAACGGCCAGCAAACCGAGGAGGATGCCGAGGAAGCGTTCTCGGGGCGGCGCGGCGGCATCGTCGTGCCTTATGCCTTGCCGGGCATCGATGCCCTCGATGTCGGCCGCGAGTTCCGCCCGCGCCAGAACGGCGTACCGGCGGCGAGGATTCATGACAACATCGTCTCCCAGCCACTGGGACAGGCGCTGGCGCTGGGCGGCCTGGGGCCGATGAGTGTCCAGGGCAATCAACTTACCTCCCAGGCGCTGGTTCCGAGGTCGGGCGATCCGAGTTTCTGGGCCACCACGGTGCTGATCGTCAACTATGGCCTGTCGAACGAGTTCTACTTGCAGACCATGCTGTTCCGAGGCGCCACAGCCGACCCGGTGGACGCCGGAGACTTGCCGAGTGGCGGTGACGGTTTCATTCCCGCGCCAACGCGTGGCCTGGATGACCAGGGCATCGGTCGCTACCTCGCCAACGGCAATGTGCTGTTCGCCGACAACCAGCTGTTCCTCGACCTGTCGGAAGTCGATGTCGACTTCGCCATCTCCCAGGCCGCCATCGTCAGCCTGGATGACGTCGCCGTGCAGAATAATCAGTTCGACTGCGATTTCCGTGTCGACATCTTGTTCACCAATCTGCTGACGGTGGGCATGACGGTGCGCGTCCAGGACAACCGCTTCAAGGAAACGTTGATGATCGCGCTGTTCTCTTCCGTCGCCCTGGGGCTGGTCTTCAACAACACTAGCGACAACCAGGCCACGCATTGTTTCCTCAATCTGGAGTCGCCGCTCGCCGCCTTGCCGTTCCTCACTCCCAGTATCCGCGAACACGACAACCAGGTGCTGTTCAATGCCTTCAGCTTCCTGACATTCTGGTGCGAGGCCCTGAGCAACTGGCGCCGGATTCTGGTGCCGAATCAGGATCTGAGCGCCACCAATAGCGCACAGGTCAATACCAGTGTCGGCATCGATAACGGTCTGAACATGTTGTGGAGGGATCAATAGCCATGCAACAGCGAACGTACAAGAACAAAGGCCGCAACATCGCCCTTGAGCAGGTCGAGGGCGTACTCAAGAACTCACCCGAGCGCTTCGATGCCGAGCGCGGCCAGGGGCTGGCGACCCTGAGCAATATCAAACGAGCCAAGCTCGTGCAGTCACGCCGAGAGCGAGCTCGCATGGAGCAGCGCCATGGCGCCGATCACCCACGGTTCCAAGAGGCCGATGCTCGCATGCGCCGTGAGCACGTGATGCTGGTCAATACCCGCGCGGAGCGCGACCGTGCCGGGGTACCCATCGTCGAGCGGGAGGAGAACCAATGGATCGTGCACGGCCATGTGCGCAATCAGGAGGGCATACCGCTCGACAACGCCAATGTGGCCCTTTACCCGGATCGCGACGGCCATCGGGACGCATTGGTCCAGAGCAAGACCGACCGCCATGGCTATTTCAAACTGAATTGGTCGCCAGAATACCGCGACACACCGAGCGAGACCGGCGGTGGAACAGGGCCGGGCCTGATCGATGAAGGCGGACAGAGTGGGCTGCGCATCAACACCAATCAAAGCCGCCTTCGCAATGCCGCCGCGGCCATCAACAACCCGGTCTACCTCGGTGCCAGCTTCCAGGGCAGCAAGAGCGTCGACGCCCGCACGCTCTATCCGACGCCTGGAAACGTTAGCTACCGGGATATCGAGCTCACGGTGGAAAACACCGACGCATGCCAACTGCGAACCCGCTACCTGGGCAACAGCAGCACCCGCGAACTGCACGATCTGCACAACGAACAGCCGGGTTGCCAGATCGGCAGAATGCGCCCGGATCACCGGGTGTATTTCACGAGCGAAAAGCAGGCGCAGGCATTGGGTTATGACTTTTGCGCTTATTGCTATGGGCCGGAACGCTCGAAGAGGTAGCTCGTGGAACGCGCCTCTGGAGTTCGGGTCGAGTTGCGTCAATTGGCGCCAAAGCAAGACGGGGTGGAGCGCAGCACCACCAAGCAGCCGTTGGCGCCTCCTTCTCAGCCCTTGATGGTGCAACCGAAACTCTGGGTGGGATCGAGTCGCGATCCTCTCGAACGGGAGGCCAACCGTGTTGCCGATCGTGTCGTCAGTCAAGTGCACGATCGGCAGGCTCAGACGACGCTGTCAGCACCCGTCATGACGACGCCACCACCGGTACAACGCCTGCCTGAGTCGGAGCAGGAGCAAGAGGAAGACAGGGATGGCGATGAAGAGATGACACTCGTTCAGCGCGCAGCCGATGCCGACCCCGAAGATGAAGACGATCGTGGCGAGGATGCTACCCGCCCGGTGCAGCTCAAACCTGCTGTCGTAAGACCAGAGCCCAAAGGACAGCCACTGGAAACGTCATTGGGAAAACGCATTCACGGCGCTACACAGCAACGGGGTAGAGTTCTGGATGCTTCCATCCGGGAGGTAGTGGAAGCAGCCATGGGGTTGGATCTCGGCTGTGTCCGGGTACATCAAGACGCCGAGGCAGCCACCCTTAGCATGCAACTCAGGGCGCGTGCCTTTACTGTCGGTCCCCACGTTTTCTTTGGACAGAACCAGTATGCGCCGAACACTCGTGCTGGTCTGCATTTGCTGAGCCATGAATTGGCTCATGTTCAGCAGCAGCTTGGCGCGCAATGGGTTGCTCGCGATGGCGAAGACGTTTTTCCCGATCGCGAAGTGCCTTCCTCCGCGATCGCCGTCGGCCTATTCGGCATGGATTTTCACCCGGAGGAGAACAGCGTTTACAGCGGTGGGCCCACTCGATTCGAAGCCATGGCGATCGTGCTGAAGAGATTGCTGGGAACGCAATACCGGCGCGGCATCGAACAGCGAGTATACGACGCTTTGGAGCGTCAGAATGTATCTGGTTTCGGACGTTTTTCCGCCAATTCGACAGCGGAGTCGGGGGATCCTATACAAGGTCCTCTGCATATCGACATTCGCGCTTCCAACAAGTTGGTCGCTCTGCTGGAAGGGGAAGATTTCGGCTTTGAAGTGCAACTGAGCGAAGAGGAACGCAAGCGATTGGCACTGGGGCTTACCTCGGCGAATCTTTGGCCGGAAGTGCAGCCTCTCATGCCGGCTTGGTATACCGAGTGGATATTCCGTGAAGAACTGTCTCAGCAAGGGGAACTACTGCGCATCTATCACCGTGCGGCCCAATCGGACGCTCCGGGTGGTGAGTCGAGTCGACAGGAAGCGCTGGGCAACCTGATGGCTGCGCTCTATCCTCCGGTCGAGTTATTGGAAGCGATCCGTCAGGACGTTGCCATCGGCAGTACGGATGTCGAGGCCGGTGATGCCCTCGAGCGTAATACCCGGGTACATGCCGTAGTCTCCTACGTGATTCTTTGGGGAATCAGCGTGGAGGATGCCCAGGACCTGCAACAAGCGCCTGCAGCGGATACGATGCAGAATGATCATCCTCGTCAGGCCAAGGCACTGATGTTTTTGCGTTATGCCAGGACTCAACCTCAGTTGCTGGAAGCCGGACGCAGCTCGGATGGTCATGACGCTCGCATTGAGATACTCGGTCGCTTTGGCCGCTTCCTAGGTCATGTCGGCCAGGCAGGCCGGCGGACCGGCGAAATCATGGACCACCCGGCGCGTGCCAATGCCCCGGCTTGGAATGCGACATTGAGCGTTTCTCCGGAATTGTTGCCGCCCTTGTTCTCCGCGGCACTGGAAACCGATCACAGCTTCTCCATGAACCTGGAGTTCGGCCATTGGACGGATGCCTTCGCTCTTTATGGATTTCTCTGGGAACGCATCCGTATCCCCGATCCTCCGGAAGAGGAGAGCGAGACCGCACCACAGGTGCCGGATGTCGAGCAAATGGCCGGTGAGCGGCCCAGTCTTGGTGAGGTGTGGGATGTCCGCATGCGCCGTACCCACCGCTATAACGAAACCGATATCGAGCGCATTCGCGAGATGACGGGCGTCCCTTTTGGGACGGCCGCCCACGATCTGGTCGGTATCAACAACATTCTACGCATCACAGGTACGGTATTGCGCTTTGGCTTCGAATGGGTGACCCAACCTCGGAATGTACGCCCCATCGTCTTTCCCGAACCGGGGATGTACGTGATCCGTTGCCGCGCCATCCCCATACTCGAGGGCGATGAGGAAGTGGTGCGCATGCCTAGCGTCGCCTACCAACCAGTGGTGGCGCAGGACCCGACTCAAATGGCCATTGAACAGGTCGAGGGAACTGCCCGTACCCAGTTCCAGGCACGCCTGCGAATCGCCGAAATTCAGGGTCTCTTGAGTGCGCCATTTCCTCCTGCCAATGCGGCCGAGCTGCGCGAGGAAATGGAATATTTGCGGACGCTCCTGGCCACGCCCCGGCAGCGGCTGGTCCAGAACGTCAACGACCTCGCGCAACAGATCCGTACCATTGAGGAACGGATACGTCTGCGAGCCCGAATCCGGGCGCTCGAGAGTGCTCCAGAGGCTAGCCGGGACAGCGAAGAGATTTCCCGCTTGCGCGAGCGTCTTCGCGCTATCGGTGGTCCGGGTACCGATTGGGAGGATCAGCGTACCTTGCGGCGGTTGCGTGACCAGCATGAAACTGCCGTGGAAATGGTGGGGACCCGGGAGGCCCGAGTGGTCGACGAGGAAGGTGTGCCCATGGAACTCATGGCTACCTTCGTCAGCGATCTCGGCCACAGCGTTACCCTGGCTCTCGAGACATACGACCGTGGTCCCGTAGATGGTGCTCGGGAAGTCTTCATATCCGATCTGACTACACCTCAGAGCGGGATCGGTACGGGCCGCGCCACTCACTCCCAGCCTGCCAGTGATGAAGCCTTGCGCATGGCGGTCGAACTGGCATTGACGGACTTGCTGGAAACCAGCAGCGACTATGGGAGGGGGCGTGTCGCCTACCGGGTGGGTGGCAGCATTCATCACCTGCGTGTCGAGGCCGGCAGTGGCCGCGTGCTGATGGAAGCACTGGAAGGCGCGAGCATGGTGGTGTCCATTGGTGCCATTGCTGCTGCACCCTTTACCGGCGGTACCAGTCTGTACATTCTGTTGCCTGTGGGGTTGATAGGTGCGGCGCCTTCCGTGTACCGGCTCTATGAACGTTACCAGGCCGATACCCTGCGCTTCGATCTGCAAACGGCGATGGACGTGGTCAACATCGTCGGTGGGATGGTCGGGCTGGCTCAGGTGGCAACGCCTTTGCGCATGGTCCGTCTCGGACGAGCGTTGATGATCATGGGAATCGGTGCCGACGGTGCCGGTATCCTGCTGATGGGGGCGGGCGTAGTGCAACAGATCGCTGCCTTGCAGAACTTGCCTGAAAGCGAACGTGCCGCCCGTCTTCTGGAAATCCTCGGTAACGCCATGCTGCAGATCGGTATCATGGCGGGAGGCTCTCTTGCGCACGCTCGCTATCAAGGGCGCCGATCCAGCGGCAGTCCGGGAGACGATACGCCGGGTTTCCATCCACCTCGGGAAGGGGGAGAAGGCACGGCTGGTGGACGAGCTGGTGTAGAAGTCGACACACCGCCCACCGGTGAACGCACCATGACCGGCACCGGCCGGCCCACGGACCCGCCAGGCACCGGCACTACGGCTACACCGCGAGCCGGAAGCGCGGATACCCAGTCGCCACAACGCCTTCTGGATCGGCTGGGCGAGGGGGTGGACCGAAGCCTGCCGCCACCTCGACCATCAGCGGAGGTGCAGAATCCGCCCCAGGCGGGTACCTATCGTCGTCGAATTTTCGATGCCGATGAAGCCTATACCGCCTACAACGAGGCCTTGGAGGCATCCGCTGGTCGAGAGGTAGCAATTTATCATGATCCCGAAACCGGTGAGTTTCTGGTTCGCATCGGTGACGAAGGCAGCGTTACTGCGCCGGAAGCTGGCTGGAATGCCTTGGTGCATTATCACCCCAACCCCGGCAATGTTCTCACCTACCGCCTGCCTGCCCCGGCCGATTTTCAGGGCCTGATGATGCGCTTCTTCGCCGAAGGTGGCCATGTACGGGAATTTGTCGAATTCGATATACCCGGCGTGGGCCGTGGGCGTACCGAGTACGGCATCGAGGGCGGCCATTCCGAACCTTTCTACGTTCGCATCCACTATCCGGACGGCACCGAACGTACCGTCCGCTTCACTCACGATGGGGACTATCAGGTCTACTGGGGCTCACGCACGACGCATGTGGCTCCAGGATCACCCGAATACCGCGCGATGATAGAAGACATCCAGCGGTATCTGCGAGATCGGGATCCGGACCTGGGCTCCGGACCGATGCGACCAACCAGTGAGAGAACTTCCGCAGGTGCTGGCCAGGGCCAACGTGTCCGGCAACTTCAGGATGCCGAGGGCAACCTGACCTCACAAGGCATTGCGTTCATTCGCCAGCGTTACCGTTCGGTGCGTGACGGCAACCGCAGAATTCCATTGTCGGATCTAAGTGACGCCGAACTGCAACAGCAGTTCAAGAATCAACCCGGTTGGCTGGAATCGGTGGTGATCGCTGAAGTTCGTGCGAGTTGGCTTGGTCGAGGCAGCGAGGTGGATTTCGTCATGACCAATACGCGTCAGGATTTTCACCAGATCGCCAGTCGACTACAGGAGGCGATTACCGCCGGTAATACCGGTCACAGCCTGCACGAGCCGATACTGAGCTGGAATGTACGCGACTTCGTGCTGGAGTTAGTGCGACAGAACGACCCGGTCATCAAGCCGCTTTTCGATGCTCTGCAAAACCATTCGGACGCACAGGTACGACGACGCTGGCATGAGTTCAAGTATTCAACACGGGCTGGCGACATGTACGGCTTTTTCCTGGGCGAGGTGGGGGCGAAACGACCGGATGTGGTGGAGGTGTTGCTCAGTCAGAATGAGATCCATATCACTGATGCCACCTTTGCCGTTGGTGACCCGATCCATAACTTCAAGTCGGCCTTTTATCGTGCCGTCATGGAGCGACTGATCAATGTCGGAAGGGTAACCGCAACGGACTATCGCGCACCGATGCGGCAATCACCGGTGGGACCATGAATCGACGAAGGTGATGCCGTTGTCGTCATAAATCCAGTCGGGCTGAAATACGGGGAGGCGCAACATGTCGCTGGCGAGACAAGGTCAAGGCAAGCCCCGGCAGGATGGCCAGCAGGATTCGACCTCCAAACGAGGCAGTACAGGCTCTGCAGAACAGAATGCAGGGCGTGCCGATCAGCCATTGCTGCTCAGACCTTCACTATGGAACGAAGCGACATCTTCCTCGCTTAGTCCGGCGAGCGGGCACAACGGTTTGCCTCACTCGCTGCGCGGTGCGCTGGAGCAGCTTTCCGGCGTGGATCTCTCTTCCGCCCGGGTTCACTACAATAGCAGCGAGCCCCAGCGCTTGGGCGCCAATGCGTATGCCCAAGCCAACAACATCTATCTGGGAGCGGGACAGGAGCATCAACTGCCGCACGAGGCTTGGCACTTGGTGCAACAAAAGCAAGGGCGCGTCCGGCCCACAGGCCAGCGTAGTGGCGTCGCCACTAACCTCGAGCCATGCCTGGAGCGTGAAGCGGATGAAATGGGGAGCAGAATCAAAAGCGGCGTAAGCAGAACGTTTTCGCCGCCTCACCATCAGATGATACCTGGCCAGCAGCCAGCGCAGGCCGTTGCCCAGTTGGCGCCCGCCAAGATAAAACGGGTCGAAATCTTCACTAATGCCAATGAAGTGAAAATCACGCTGGAGAACGGCAAGCGTTATACCTATCCCTTGATAACCGACGAGCTCGAAAATCCCACCCCCATTGATCCTTCCAATCCACCCTATCAGTCAGGCACTCGCATCAAGGCGACACACAAGAAGAAAGCCAGCCGGGACAAGGATATTCACGTCGACCCCGACGAAACGCTTGGCAAGTTCCGTTACAACTGGTCTTTCGAGGGAGTTGCCGGCCAACCGGAACTCGAAGATTTCCCGCCCAGTGATTATGACCTGATCTTTTACCTCAAGGGCTCTGCCGGTTCGGGAGAGAGTAAAGGTGAGGGTAAAGGGAAGGGCGACAAAAAGGGTGAAGGCGAAGCCGGCAAAGGTGGAGAGGCTGAAAGGAAAGGACAGGGTGGTGAAAAGAAGGGTGGTGCCGGGGGCAAGAAGAAGGCCAGCGAGAAGGAACTGAAGGAGTTCATCAAGAAAGTGGGTGGCTCCGGTGAAGACATCGATAAGACCCCGCTCACCGATGAAGAGAAACAACGTGTAGCCGACGCATTGGGCGAACTGTCAAGCGCTGAGGAAGAACAATTCCTGAGCGTCATGGATGAATTGGCACAACAATGCGAGGACGACCCTGCCTGCACCAACAAGGGTCTGGCCGACCTCCTGGAATTTTACCAAAACCTGGATGAAGCCAGCCGGGAAGCGCTATCGATCAACCAGATGCTGAAGGCGGACCCGACTTCGGAATCGAGCGAGTTGCCGGAAGAAGTGCTGTTGAACATTGAAACGGATGCCAAAGCCACCGCCGCAAGCCTCGACAAGGCCAAGAAGATCAACAGTAATCTGGCTCTGATCCAGAGCAAGATCACCGATCCCAAGCTCAAGAAGGAATTCGAGGAGATCGATCTAAACAAGCTTTCCGAGCTGAATACCCTGATCATGATCCAAGGAATGCTGGCTGGAGCCAGTGAACGCTTGCCTGAGCTGCAACCAGTCACTATCGGGTTGACCTCCAACATTGGCAGGATTCGCGATTTCATTCTGGAAGAGATCGCCTGGTTGTCCGCCGAGATCGCTGCCACGGCACTGTTTTCCGCCTTGACTGCTCCGGTCAGTGGCGGTGCTTCGCTGGCAGCCGGGGCCGCGGCTGCGGGTCATCTGGCCATCCGATTGAACAAGTTGCGCAAGCTAATACGGAAAATTCAGAACCTGATGGAAGTGGTGGACAAGATCCGGGGGATCGTCGCCACCTTCCAGACGGTGCGCGAGTCCTTGGCGAAAGCCGATCGTTTGCTGAAGACTTTCCAGGAAAAGCGTGAGCAGGTCCGCAAGTTGCGCAAGCTGTTGGACAAGGGTGAGGCTTCGGTCGAGCAGATCCGCCAGATGGAGAATCTGGAAGACGAACTGTTGGAGCTGATGTTGGGATCGGAAGAGCGAGTAGGCATGATCGAGAAGCTGGAGCCTATCATGGACCAGTTCTTCTTGCCCGAAGACCTCTCCGACGAGGAACTCAAACAGCTTGTCTTCGATGTGCCGGACGGCATCACCGCCGTGGAAGAAATGCTGGCCTATAAACGGGCCGTCGAAGGCGGTAATGCCGATCAGACGGTGACACTGTCATTGAAAGGCTTCAGGGCTGGCTTCCTGCTAGCGCCCTTTGTCGGTTTCCTGACCGGCACCATCAACGATAAGCTCGCTGAGATCATGGCCGACAAGGACTTGTCGGAGCGCCTGCTTGGCATTGGTGGTCGGCGCCGCAAGGGAGGTGCATTCAAGGGATCCAAGACCAAGCCACGGAAACGGCTCAAACAGGTCAAGACGAACAAGCAGAAGCGGGCGGAAGCCAAGAGGAAGTCGGCCGAGGCTGACAAGCAAGACAAACGTCAGGGCAAGAAGAAAGACAAGGACGATGCATCAGCTGGCACGTCCATGGGTGATTCCCGGGCCAAGTGGCGGCGACTGGAATCGGAGATTCAGGCTATCGGCAAGGAAGCGAAGGAACAGGGCGGCATGACCCAGGTGGAGGTCAAGAAGAAAGCCACTACCATCGCCAGGAAACCTGAATATCGACTGTTCGAGGCTCGGGTGGACATCGATGCCTATCCCAAGGATCCGGCACTGAACCGCTTGCAAGTCGAAGACAAGGGCAGCACCAAAATCAAGGTCAAGGGCGGAGGGGCCAAGAAGCGCCGCCGCAACAGTGACATCCTGGTGAATTATCTGCGTCCCGAACGGGAGCGGCACAAGGCACTGAACGCAGCCATTCGGGATGCCTTCAAGAACTGGCCGGAGGACAAGAGCGATACCAAGGGTGCCATCGAAGCCAAGCTGGACGAACTGAAGAAACGCCATGGCTATCCGGTTCAATTCAAGTATCCCGCTGGCAAGGCCAAGGAGAAGGGCAAGGTGTTCGTCGAAGCGGAAAAAGTGAAAGGCGACATCATTGCCTGGCGGGTCATGACCAGTTTGCGTGAAGGCAAGCCAGCCGAGATAGCGCGTATCGATCGTCCTGGCAACTATTGGGGTAGCAAGAACAATCCGATAGAGCTCGATTGGAAGAAGCCCGCGATCACCGACTCGAAGCATTACGAACCGCTTTACGTAGGCCCCTATGTCGCAGGCGAGGCGCGTGTGACCCAAGCCGAGCTCAAGGACCATAAGGGTCGTTCCAAGATAGAGCGGCAGGCGCTGGCGGATGACATCGAAAGCCGGGTTTCCAATACCGGTACCAAGGACAAAGTGAAAGAATGGAAGAAAAATCCCAAGATCGAGAAGTTTGATGCCACGACCCGGGAAAAACTGCCCAGCCCCAGCCGAACCACGGTCGGTGTCGCCGATAAATGGCAGATCAAGGCAGGCACCAAGCTATTTCCCTTCGTACCGAAGTCCCGCGATAACGAATCCGGGGCCATCTTCACCAACAAGTTCCGGCTGTTTGGTTTCTACGCTGCCGAGGAAGGCAAGGACGGTGACCATGTCTGGGAAATTCAGGTCGGTGGCCCGAACAAGGTCGAGAACATGTGGACGTTGGAAAGCGGTTTGAACCAGCGGGCGGGTGGCGAGTTGGAAAAGGCGACTGTCAAGACGCCGGACAACAAGTCCAAGAGCATGAAGCAACTGAAGAAGGAAGCCAGGGAGAACATCAAGGGCGGCAAGAAAATGTGGGTAAGGATCAAGAGCACCAAGTAGCCCCCTGAATCACCAACGAAAAACCGCCACCCGGTGTGACCCGTAAGTGGCGGTTTCTTTTGCTGTTCGTGGTCGGAGCGACTGGATTCGAACCAGCGACCTCTGCAACCCCATTGCAGCGCGCTACCAAGCTGCGCCACGCTCCGGACCGGGTTCCCGATGTGAGGCTGTAGGCCACCCCATGCCCCGAGAACGAGGCGTATCCTACCTCGTGACGCTGGAAATGAAAACCCCTTTTTGCGCTTTTTATTCAAGTGCTTGTCGGAGCGAGGCAAAGCGACTGCGATGTCAAGGATGCAATGCCGGGTACAAACCCAGAGGGAGGCATATTCTGGCGGCGTGTCTGGCAGCGGCGACTGTCGACAGGCGTGTTCACGGCTCGGGATAAGGAGGAAAAACGCGGAAACGGAAAAAGAGGGCGGTCTACCTATGGCCACCCTCTCTTGCTGACATGTTCGATCAGTGCGATCAAATCTCTTCCCATACCCGTTCGCGGAACTCGTTCGACAGCTCGGCGACCTTGCTGATGCGAGAAAGGTGGGCATTGGCCATTTCCTTGACCGCATCGTTATAGCACTCGCCTAATACCGCAGGGTTGTTGAGCGTTTCCTGATCCATGAAGCATTTGGCCATCCTTTCGCTGCTAGAGGCACAAGCCATCAGGAATTCGGCTTCATGATGAATGGCGTCACTGACGGTTTCCATCCACGCCAGTTGCATGCGTGCCATGGGCGACGCAGCATCCATCCAGTGTTGCATCCACCACTCGATGACCGGTTGGGAAACTTCCAGGACGGGTTCCAGGACGGGTTCCTGGGCAGGAGCAGCGCTGCGCGTTGCTTTTAGCATTTGTAGGCCCCTCGCTATGGTGTCAAGTGCATTCCTGAGTATAGTGGGCAAGGTCGTCCGCGATTGTTTCGAATAGTTTCCGCGCACTGTTTTCTTGATGTGCGACAAAGGACGTAGATGGGCCGTACGTGGCATGCGCTACCCTGAATCTCGGTTGCACGGGAGTCTGTCGATGTGGGAAGTGATCAAGTCAGTGTTGGCGGCATTTTTTGGGGTGCAGAACGAACGCCAGCGACACCGCGATTTCCAGCATGGAAAACCAGTAGCCTTCGTTGCGGCAGGCATCGCCTTGGCGGTGGTGCTGGTAGTCGTGGTGGCCGCGGTGGCGATCGTCGCCGCCCGCTGACGATCGTCGCCTTTAGCGTTGATGCGTGCGTTTAGCAACTTGGTGGGTTTGCTTGCCATTCGGCTTGTAATCCTTTTCCATAAGCGTTAAAGGCACGCCTAATATTGCCTCACAGCCGCGCGGTAGGCATGACAACGACAAGGAGGGGCCGATGCGCAAGTCGCTCGCTTGGATGATGGGGGCGGGATCTTTCCTGGGGTTGGCATCATCGACCCTGGCCAATGGCTGGAACATGCCAGTAGGCGTCACTGATGTCAGTCGCGAGATTTACTCGCTGCATATGACGATCTTCTGGATCTGTGTAGTGATTGGCATCGTGGTATTCGGGGTGATGTTCTACTCCTTGTTCCGCTATCGCCGTTCCCGTGGTGCCAAATCCGCCAATTTTCACGAGAATACGTCCGTCGAAGTGGTCTGGACGGCGATCCCTCTATTGATCCTGGTGGGCATGGCATTACCGGCTACCGCCACACTCAAGAGAATGTACGACCCCTCGGAGGCAGAACTCGACGTCATGGTAACTGGCCAGCAATGGCGTTGGCATTACGAGTATCTAGGCGAGGACGTCTCCTTTACCTCGAGCCTCAGTACGCCTCGGAGTCAAGTCAATGGCGAGGAGGAAAAGGACGAGAATTACCTGCTCGACGTCGATGAGCCGCTGGTGTTGCCTGTCGGTCGCAAAGTGCGTTTTCTGATGACCTCCGACGATGTCATCCATTCATGGTGGGTCCCCGATCTTGCCGTCAAGCAGGACAGCATCCCTGGTTTCGTCAATGAGAACTGGGTTCGAATCGAGGAGCCGGGAATCTATCGTGGGCAATGTGCCGAGTTATGCGGCAAGGACCATGCCTTCATGCCGATCGTGGTGCGCGCCGTGGAAGCCGACGAATTCGATACTTGGTTGGCTGAGCGTCAGGAGGCTGCCGCAGCCGAAGCAAGCGGTGTCGATCGCGAGTGGGGTATGGATGAATTGATGGAGCGCGGTGAGCAGGTTTATGGGTCCATTTGCGCCACCTGCCACCAGCCGGATGGATCGGGAGCCGAGCCGACCTTCCCTGCCTTGGCGGGTAATGAGGCGCTCCTCAACGACCTTGACCGTCATATCGATGTGGTGCTGAACGGTGTCTCCGGGACGCCCATGGCAGCCTATCGCGGCAACTTGAATCCCGTGGAACTGGCAGCCGTCATCACCTATGAACGAAATGCCTGGGGAAATGAGAGTGGGGATGCGGTGCAACCGTCGGAAATCCAGGCGCTGCTCGAGTAGTGGCGCATGACGGAACGTTCCTCTGGGTATTCTTGACAGGACAGGAGATCTCCGATGGCCTCGAATTTGCCTCCCAAACCGACTCTTGAGCACAGTACTGCGGCTAGCGGCGGCCTGGCCCATGAACATCACGAGCGGCCCCGCGGAATTTGGCGTTGGCTGTTGACCACCAATCACAAGGAGATCGGTACGCTCTACCTGGTCTTCTCGTTGGTCATGTTCTTCATCGGCGGCATCTTCGCGTTGGTGGTGAGGGCGGAACTCTTCCAGCCCGGACTGCAACTCGTGCAACCCGAATTCTTCAATCAGATGACCACCATGCATGGATTGATCATGGTGTTCGGTGCTGTCATGCCGTCCTTCGTAGGCCTTGCCAACTGGATGGTGCCGCTGCAGGTGGGGGCGCCCGACATGGCCCTGCCACGGCTCAACAATTTTAGTTTCTGGTTGCTTCCGGTGGCCTTTACCTTGCTATTGTCGACCCTGCTGATGCCGGGAGGCGGTCCCGACTTCGGCTGGACCTTCTACGCGCCGCTGTCGACCACCTACGCCCCGCCATCCACGACTTTCTTCATCCTCTCGCTGCATATGGCGGGAATCAGCTCGATTCTGGGTGCCATCAACATCATAGCCACCATTCTCAACCTTCGTGCCCCTGGCATGCGGTTGATGGACATGCCGCTATTCGTATGGACATGGTTGATCACGGCATTCCTGTTGATTGCGGTAATGCCGATTCTTGCCGGGGTCATTACGATGATGCTGATGGACATCAACTTCGGTACTAGCTTTTTCAACGCCGCTGGGGGCGGGGATCCGGTGTTGTTCCAGCATCTATTCTGGTTCTTCGGGCATCCCGAGGTCTATATCATGATCCTGCCCGCGTTCGGTATCGTGTCGGCGATCATTCCCACCTTTGCCCGCAAGCCTCTGTTCGGATATGCCTCGATGGTCTACGCCACGGCGTCCATCGCCATCCTGTCGTTCCTGGTCTGGGCACACCACATGTTCGTGGTTGGCTTGCCGCTGGTGGCTGAATTGTTCTTCATGTTCACGACCATGTTGATTGCCATACCCACCGGGGTGAAGGTATTCAACTGGATCGCGACTCTGTTCCGCGGTTCGATCACCTTCGAGACAGCGATGCTGTTCGCATTGTCCTTCGTGGTGTTGTTCACCATCGGCGGGTTTTCCGGGCTGATGCTGGCCATCGCCCCCGCGGACTTCCAGTACCATGATACCTATTTCGTGGTGGCCCATTTCCATTATGTGCTGGTGCCCGGAGCCATTTTCGCCGTCATGGCTGGTGTCTACTACTGGTTGCCCAAGTGGACCGGCCACTACCCCGACGAACGTCTGGGACGCTGGCATTTCTGGATGTCGGTCATCGGCGTCAATCTGACGTTCTTCCCCATGCACTTCTCGGGGCTGGCCGGCATGCCGCGACGTATACCCGATTACGCGCTTCAATTCGCCGATTTCAATATGGTGTCCAGTGTCGGCGCCTTCATGTTCGGTGTTTCGCAGTTACTGTTCGTGTGGGGAGTGATCAAATGCGTGCGTGGTGGTGAAAAGGCACCCGCCAAGGCCTGGGAGGGGGCCGAGGATCTGGAGTGGAGTGTGCCTAGCCCAGCTCCCTTGCACACTTTCGAAACGCCACCGGAATTTACCCCGATCACTCACTGACATCACTCGCTTGCTAGGCGCTGCCGATGTCCGGCAGCGCCGGGGAGTCGCGCCATGAACCCGGTCCAACGCACGGTCTTTCGAACGGTAGTTGTGCTGATGGGCATGTTCGCTTTCGCGTTCGCCTTGGTGCCCTTGTACGATGCCTTTTGCAAAGTGACGGGCATCAACGGCAAGGTGGGTGACCAGCCTCGTTCGATCGTTAATGAACAGGTGGATACCTCGCGCTATGTCACGGTGCAATTCATCACGCGTTCCGGAAAGGGGTTGCCGTGGCAACTGGAAGCAGAACACCGACAGGTGCGTGTGCATCCTGGCCAGCCCACCGAAGTCAATTTCGCTTTCAGCAACAATAGCAGCAAGGCACTGACCGGACGTGCGGTTCCGAGCGTGTCGCCCTCACAGGCTTCCTTGCATCTACGCAAGGTGCAGTGTTTCTGCTTCGAGGAGCAGCGCCTGGAAGCCGGAGAGCGTCTGGAAGTGCCGTTGGTTTTTCAATTGACTCGGGATCTACCCCCCGACATCAATACGGTAACGCTGGTCTATACCCTGTATCCCGTGGCGGACTCCCAATCACAGCTACAGGCACAGACATTGCCTGTTCGAGGAGGTGACGTATGAGTGGTGGCAGCTACTACGTTCCGGAAAGCAGTAAATGGCCGGCGCTGGGCTCCCTGGCCGTGGGGATCATGATGGCCGGTCTCGGTACGTTGCTGGTGTACGGTCGGGGCGCCTTGGTGATGACCTTGGGTATGGTGGCTGTGCTGTCCGTCATGTTCCTGTGGTTTCGCGATGTGGTGCGCGAGTCGCGTCAAGGGCTCTACGATGACCAGATGGACCGCTCCTTCCGCTGGGGGATGGGCTGGTTCATCTTTTCGGAAGTCATGTTTTTCGCTGCCTTCTTCGGCGCATTGTTCTACGTGCGTACCTTCGCGGTCCCTTGGTTGGACGGTGAAGGAGCCAAGGGCGTGGCGGCGCTGCTATGGCCGGATTTCACCGCGAGTTGGCCGCTGATGAATCCGCCCGATGCCGGCATCAGCGGGCCTAGGGAATCGGTCAGCCCCTGGCAGTTGCCGTTGGCCAATACGCTGTTTCTGGTCAGTTCCAGCATTACCCTGACCATCGCCCACGAAGCCTTGAAGGAAGGTTATCGGCGGACTGCGCGGAACTGGCTCATTGGCACCCTGGTGCTGGGAATATCCTTCCTGGTCGTGCAGGGGTTCGAGTATTACGAAGCCTACGCTCACTTAGGCCTCACTCTGGAAGCGGGGATCTATGGCTCGACCTTCTTCCTGCTGACGGGGTTCCACGGACTGCACGTCACCATCGGCGCCATTACCTTGGCGGTAATGCTGGGCCGTATCATCAAGGGGCACTTCACCCGTGACGATCACTTCGCGTTCGAGGCTGCCTCCTGGTACTGGCATTTCGTCGATGTGGTATGGATCGGTCTGTTTCTGTTCGTCTACGTGTTTTGAAGGCAGGAAGGCCGGCGCGCGATGCCTGTCACGAGGTTCCTGCCCGCCGTATTCCCGGTCGAACGAAGGGCTGCTGCCAACTGGCCCTTCGTCACGTTATCCAGCGAGATCTCCGAGATAGAAACCATAGAGCAGTAACAAGATCAGCAGGCTTGCCAAGGCGACGCGGACTTTGAGTGAAATCAGCACCCGACGTGAGCGACTATGGTCGCGTAGCAGGAAGCCCGCGCCAGCCGCCAGACTGGTGAGCATGGCGAGAAAGACCAGGGCGATCAAAGCCTTCAGCATGGGGAACTCCGTGAGACAGGATGTAACCAGTTCAAGCAAGCGGGAGCATCATGTCAAGCGCTTCGTGGCCTGGTGGTTGTTCTGGGGGCTGGTGGTGGTGGTTGGGATTGGCCTCGGAACATGGCAGTGGCAACGTGCCGACGACAAGCGTGCCTATCTGGCCCAACTGGAGGCCGCACCTGAGCTCGAAGCACCGTTGTCTGATCCACCGCCAGGGGCGCGCGTCGTGCTCAGGGGAGAATACTTGGCCGAAGAAACCTACTTTCTCGACAACCGGGTCGTCGAGGGTCGAGTCGGCGTGGCCGTCTTGACGCCTTTGCGGGGAGACGATGGACGCTTGTGGCTGATCCAGCGCGGTTTTCTGCCCACGGGCCCCTCTCGCGTTGAACCAAGGGTGGGTACACCAACCGGCAAGGCTCGGGTCAGTGGCCGATGGCAGCCGGCAAATGACGATGCGCTGGTGTTCGGCAACAATCGGGAAGGACGTCGTTTGCAGAGCATCGACCTGGCAGCCTGGTCGTCGTTGCCAGACTTTGCCCATGAGGGGTGGGTGCATCTCGAGGAGGGGGCGGGGAGGCTGACACCTTGGTGGCAGCCCAATGTCGTTCCTCCCAGTCGGCATCTAGGCTATGCAGTGCAATGGTGGGGGCTGGCGATAGCCGCCCTAGCGGTCATGCTGGTGGGAGGTAGGTACCTCTGTCGCGATGAGATGCGGAGAAGCTACACCGCTTCGGAAGAAGGAGGGAGCGAGCGATGACATCGGCTGGTCGTCAGCGTTTGAAACTGCTTGCCTTGATGGCAGTGTTTGCGACGCCGCTGCTGGTTGCCTGGGTGATGGTCGAATGGCGTGTGGGGATTCCCGAGCAGAGAACGGCCCATGGTGAGCTCGAACCCGATATACCGCCATTATCGGAGTGGCCCCTGCGTGAACCGCGCCCAACAACCGAGGTGGGAGACTGGATCTTGGCCTTCGATTGTTCGGCTTCCTGCGATGTGCTGGCTGATCAGTGGTGGCGGTTGCACCGAGCAATGGGGCGTGAGGCGCCGAGGGTCACGCGCTTGAGAATCGGGGGATCCGATACGCCACTTCCCGGTGAGGTGTTGGGGCAGTGGCGCGAAGTTCCTGCCTGGCAGCGTGATGGTCAGCTTTGGCTGTTGGATCCGCAGGGCACAGTGGTGCTGGGTTATGCCACCGACGTCGATCCCGGCGGAGTACTGGACGATATCAATCACTTGTTGAGGGTCAATTCAGATAACGTGGTGGAGGCGGAGCTATCCAGTCGGTGATGTAGCCAAGTGGCTAGGTGCAACGATGATGAGGGGCTGCCATGTCAAAGGTTGATGTCAGACTTCGATTGCTGAAGCACCTGAGCCTGATAGGTGTGTTGTTCACTGCGCTGGTGATTTTGGTCGGAGCCTGGACCCGTCTGATGGATGCGGGGCTGGGGTGTCCCGATTGGCCTGGTTGTTACGGTCGCCTGGTGGTGCCCGATTCCGGTGTTGCCCTGGCCCATTCGCCCGATGTGCCGCTGGAGGCGTTCCGGGCATGGATTGAGATGACTCATCGCTACGTCGCTTCGGCACTTGGCTTCCTCGTATTGATGCTGGTATTCCTTGGCGCGTCTTTGCGCCGTCGCCCTGGCTACCCCTGGCGGGTCAGCCTGACACTGCTGGCCATGATCCTGGTTCAGGGAACCTTCGGTGCCTTCACCGTTACCCTCAAGCTTTGGCCGCAAGTGGTGACGCTGCATCTATTGAGCGGGCTTGCCGTGCTGCTGTTGTTTCTATGGTTGCACCTGCGGCTGCGGCAACATGTGCAAGGGCGCATGCCAGGCGGGTTATCGGGCAAGCCGAGGCAACTGACGCCACTATGGGGTGTGGCGATCGCGTTATTGGTCCTGCAGTTGGCTTTGGGTGGTTGGGCCACTAGCAACTATGCCGGTATCGCCTGTCAGGGATTCCCTACGTGCAATACCCAGTGGTGGCCCGACATGGACTGGAGTGAGGGATTCCACCTGACTCAGACCGTGGGGCCCAATTACCTGCATGGTCAGTTACACGCCGAGGCGCGTACCGCCATCCATTTCGCGCACCGGTTAGGGGCGTTGGCTCTGGGGGGGGCGATCATGGTACTTGCCTGGCGGCATTGGCGTGAACGATACCTACGACCGACACTGTCACTCTTGTTGGGAGCCTATACGGGGCAAGTAGCATTGGGTATAGCCAATGTCCTGTTATGGTTGCCATTAGGCTTGGCGTTATTGCATACGGCAGGTGCGGTGTTGCTGGTGGTGGCGATGGCGCTAAGCGTTTGGCGGTGGCGCCAGCAAGGGGCCTTGCTGACGTTGAATGGAGAAGGCAGCGAGAAGGAGTGGGCGCATGCGTAACGCGGCGATTGAACGTGTCGACGGAATATCGCAAGTGGCCTGGCATTGGCGAGACCTGATAACGCTTTGCAAGCCGCGTGTGGTCATGGTGATGCTGGTTTGCGCGCTGGTGGGCATGGCCCTGGCGTCACCGACGTTGCCATCCTTGGATGCGGTGGTCTATGGCTTGGTTGGTATCGGCTTGGCAGCTTGCGGTGCCGCGGCGTTCAACCACGTTCTTGACCGTCGCCTCGATGCCATGATGATCCGCACGGCTCGCCGCCCGCTGGCTTCGCAGCGATTGCCCATGAGTTATGCGTTGGCGTGGGCGACACTGTTGTCCGTATCGGGGATCGGACTGTTGTTATGGCGGGTCAATGCGCTGACCGCTTGGCTGACCTTGGGCTCCTTGATCGGTTATGCCGTGGTCTATACGGCATTTCTCAAGCGAGCCACCCCACAGAACATCGTGATCGGTGGAGTGGCCGGGGCATCGCCGCCGTTGCTCGGTTGGACAGCCATCACAGGGCAGTTGGGGGCGGAGCCCTTGCTGTTGGTGCTGATTGTATTCGCTTGGACTCCGCCGCATTTCTGGGCCTTGGCCATCCATAAGCGAGACGAATATGCCAAGGCCGGTATTCCCATGTTGCCGGTGACGCATGGCGATGCCTTCACTCGGCTCCAGGTCTGGCTCTACGGTTGGTTGACGGTAGCCGTGACCTTGTTGCCGTTCGTGATCGGCATGAGCGGGCTGGTCTATCTGGTCGGTGTGATGGCACTCAATGCTCGTTTCATGTTCTGGAACTGGAAGGTCTGGCGGGGCCAGGACGTGCATGCGCCGCTCGCTGCGTTCTGGTTTTCGATCCGCTACATACTCGGTGTATTCGGTGTACTGCTGCTCGATCATTATTCGCCCGGATGGTTCTACTGAACTGCAGGCTACTGTCGTCCAGTATTCGATCTCCTATGGGTCGATTGCTTGGCAGCCTGCTTCCAGAGTCATGAGGCGTCACCGGCTTTTGGATGGATTGGGTCGAGTAGTCGGTCGGCGTATACTCCCTACGCCCAAACGCCAAATTGAGACACCCTACCGATGAGTGAAATGACTGCCGTGATCCTGTTGGGGATCGCACTCGTGATCGTAGCTGGCCTCGGGGCTTATGCATGGACGCTATGGAAAGAGGTCAGACGTCGTGAAGCGTTCAAGCGAGATGAAGTTCGCCGTGCCAATGAAATGTGCCTGGAGAGTCTGGATGCCATTGCCAAGGCCATATTGCAGGAACAGGTCGATCTGACCGAGGGAGCATTGCGCTGCAAGGTACTGCTCGAGATCATCGATCCCGCGCTAATGGAGCGCCAGAGTTTCCAGATATTCGGCGTCATCCAGTCGCGTACCGCGCATCTGCATACCCACTCCGCACGCGAAGCTTTGAGCCCCAAGGAGCGGATGAAGGAAGATCGTCAACGATGGGCGATCGAGGAAGAGCACCGACAAGAGGTGCTGGATGCGGCCAGAGCCGTGCTCGAATTCAAGTCGAGTTGGCCGGGAAGCTTGCATTGAATGGGCTATCTATCCGCAGGTATGACGACAGGTGCGTCCACGCTTTTCTCCTATTATACAACAATGATGCACAAATCGGCATTTGCAACATTTTGAGTATTCAGTCATTCTGATGGGCGAGCCTATGATGCTGGTCCGGTGTGCATGACATCATTCGCCGAACGAGGAAAGCACTGGTCGAAACACCAATGATGTGCTTTCTTTTGCAGGGTAAGGTGGAGTAATCTCTTCTCGCTTCGGGGTTCCGCAAAATAATGGGCCTGCTGTGTCAAGAAGAGTTGCGACAAGCGCTGTGTTAAGAAGGAGTCTTACATGAAGAAATCAACGACTGGCTTGATGCTCGGTTCCGCTCTGGTCGTCGGCCTTTCCGGCTGTGCCAGCTCTGCCTCCCAGACGTCCGGTCAGACGTCCTCGGATCGCGCTTGGTACCAGCACCCGGCCGTATGCGGTCTGGCGGGAGGCCTGATTGGTGGTGGCATTGGTTTTGCCACCAGCAGTGATTCCGATGAAGACAGTGGCGCTGCTATAGGCAGCACTGTTGGTGCCACTGCCGGTGCGATGCTGTGTGCCGATCGGACCCCTGAGCCCGTTGAGCCACAGTGCCCACGTTATGGCGAGGTGCCGGCGGGTGTCGCCACCGATGCCGAAGGTTGTCCGCTGGACTCCGATGGCGATGGCGTGCCGGATTATCGCGACCAGTGCCCTGGTACCCCGGCAGGTGTTGAAGTCGATGCGCAGGGTTGTCCGTTGGATTCCGATGGCGATGGCGTGCCGGATTACCGCGATCAGTGTCCGAATACGCCGGCGGGTGCCGAGGTCAACGCTTTGGGTTGCCCCGAGAGCCTGGTGCTGCGTGATGTGAACTTCGAGTTCGATTCCGCCCGGTTGACGCCGCAAGCGGAGCAAGTGCTGGATGGCGTTGCCGAACGCCTGGTGGCCAGTCCCAATGTGCGCGTGAGCATCGAAGGGCATACCGACTCCGTTGGCTCGGACGCATACAACCAGCAGCTTTCCCAGCGTCGTGCCGAATCGGTCGTCGACTACCTGGAGTCACGCGGTGTCGAGAGAAATCGCATGCGCGCCCAAGGCTTCGGTGAGGAGCAGCCGATCGCCAGCAACGAGACTGACGCTGGCCGCGCCGAGAACCGTCGCGTGGAACTCGACGAGTGGGAATGAAGCACCGTCGTTGATGCGAACGGAAAATACGGGCGGAGACACCGCCTGATGATGAACGCCAGGGGCCTTCGGGTACCCTGGCGTCGTTTTGGGTGCCGGCAGGCCATGAAGTTTCATGCTGGACGCCTGATGCAAGAGCCTGCTAAGGTTCGCTTTTTGTTGCCTCACTGTGCCGTTGGCACCGTCTCATCCTGGGCAAGAGCGTCTTGTCTCGTGATGATGGCCAGTCGGCGTGATGGCAATGCATCGTCTCCTTTCATCACAGCCTGCGACATGTGAGCCCTGGTATGGCTCACCACTGCGCTCAAGGATATTTGCAATGCCTATCGTGACACTGCCTGACGGCAGTCAGAGACACTTCGACGCCCCCTTGACCGTCATGGAACTGGCCGAATCCATCGGCCCTGGCCTGGCCAAGGCCTGCGTGGCCGGAAAGATCGATGGAAAACTGGTGGATGCCACCGATGTCATCGATCACGATGCCGACGTGGCGATCATCACCTCGCGTGACGAGGAAGGTCTCGAGATCATCCGTCACTCTTGCGCTCACCTGATTGGTCATGCAGTCAAGCAGCTCTATCCCGAGGCCAAGATGGCCATCGGCCCGGTGGTCGAGGGCGGCTTCTATTACGACATCGATTTTGGCCGCTCGGTGACGCCGGAAGATCTGGAAGCCATCGAACAGCGCATGAAGGAGCTGATCGAACGGGGTTATGACGTGGTTCGCGAGTATGTCGACCGCGATCAGGCAATGTTGACCTTTCTGCACCGCGACGAGCCCTACAAGCAGGAGATCGTGCGCGAGATTCCGGAAGGCGAAACCATTCGTCTCTACCATCACGAAGAGTATGTCGACATGTGTCGTGGGCCGCACGTGCCCAATACACGTCACCTGAAGGCCTTCAAGCTGACCAAGTTGGCTGGTGCGTATTGGCGCGGCGATGCAGACAAGCCCATGCTGACGCGCATATACGGTACGGCCTGGGCGGACAAGAAGCAGCTCAAGGGCTACCTCAAGCATCTCGAGGAAGCCGAAAAGCGCGATCATCGCAAGCTGGCCAAGCGAATGGATCTCTTCCACCTGCAGGAGGAGGCGCCAGGCATGGTATTCTGGCATCCCAATGGCTGGACTCTTTACCAGGTGGTGGAACAGTACATGCGCCAGGTGCAGCGCGAGCACGGTTATCAGGAGATCAAGACGCCCCAGGTGGTGGATTTGTCGCTGTGGAAGAAGTCCGGCCATTGGGGGCACTACAGCGAGCTGATGTTCATCACTGAGTCGGAAAAGCACGAGTATGCCATCAAGCCGATGAACTGCCCCTGTCATGTCCAGGTCTTCAATCAAGGATTGAAGAGCTATCGTGACCTGCCGCTGCGCCTGGCCGAGTTCGGTAGCTGCCACCGCAACGAGCCGTCCGGGGCTCTGCACGGTTTGATGCGGGTGCGTAGCTTCACTCAGGATGACGCCCATATCTTCTGTACCGAAGGGCAGATTCAGTCGGAAGCCGAGGCGTTTATCGCGCTGACGTTGCAGGTCTACCGGGAACTCGGCTTCGAGGATGTCGAGCTCAAGCTGTCGACGCGCCCTGATGGTTTCATGGGCGAGGCCGCGTTGTGGGATCGTGCCGAGGCGGGTCTGGAGGCGGCGCTGAATGCCACTGGCCTCGAGTGGGAGTTGCAGCCGGGCGAAGGAGCGTTTTATGGTCCCAAGATAGAGTTCGCCTTGCGTGATTGCCTCAACCGGGTGTGGCAGTGTGGTACCCTGCAGCTCGACTTCAACTTGCCGGGCCGTCTGGGCGCCCAGTTCGTCGACGAGGACGGTGCGCGCAAGGAGCCGGTCATGCTGCATCGCGCCATCCTGGGCTCCTTCGAGCGTTTCATCGGTATCTTGATTGAGCACTACGCTGGTGCCATGCCGCTTTGGCTGGCTCCCCAGCAGGCTGTGGTGATGACCATTACCGATGCTCAGCGCAAGTATGCCCAGGCATTGACGCAACGGCTGCAGAAAATCGGGCTGCGCGTCAAGGCGGACTTGAGGAATGAGAAGATCGGCTTTAAAATTCGGGAACATACGTTGCAGAAAGTTCCCTATCTCCTGGTGGTGGGAGATAAGGAGGTCGAATCCGACGCTGTTGCCGTGCGCACTCGAAGCGGCGAAGACCTGGGCAGCATGCAGGTCGATGAGCTGATTGCCAGGCTCCAGGCGGAGCGGGTGTGACGGTAACGTCAATTGCCAGAACGGAGATGTAACGATCAAGCGGAACAATCAGCGCGGGCGTCCACAAGACAAGCGCCCACCAATGAACGACCGTATCAGTGAAGACGAAGTTCGTCTAATAGGCAGCGACGGCGAGCAGCTAGGTATCGTCTCGACGCGTGAGGCGCTGGAGCAGGCCGAAGCCGCTGGTATGGATCTCGTGCAGATTTCCAATGCCGATCCCGTGGTCTGCAAGATCATGGATTATGGCAAATTCGTCTTCGAGCAGAAGAAGCAGAAGGCTGCTCAGAAGAAGAAGCAGAAGCAGATCCAGGTCAAGGAAGTCAAATTCCGGCCTGGCACCGACGAGGGGGACTATCAGGTGAAGCTCAAGAACCTGATACGATTCCTCGAAGGTGGCGACAAGGGCAAGGTGACGCTACGTTTTCGCGGTCGCGAGATGGCACACCAGGACATCGGCCGTCGGTTGATGGAACGGGTTGCCGCAGACCTTGAAGAGATAGCCACCGTGGAGTCCTTCCCCAAGATGGAAGGACGCCAGATGATCATGATCCTTGCCCCCAAGAAGAAGTGATCCAAAGGCAGGCTAACGGGTAGTCGCCGGTACCGAAGGGCTGGCGGCTATCGGCCTTGGGTTTTCTGAAAAACACCGAGTGGAGTTTTCCCTCATGCCGAAAATCAAGAGTAACAGCGGCGCTGCCAAGCGCTTCAAGAAGACGGCTCATGGCTTCAAGCACAAGCAGTCTTTCCGTAGCCACATCCTGACCAAGAAGTCCACCAAGCGTAAGCGTCATCTTCGTGGGATGAAGCAGATCCACGACGCCGACAAGGCATTGATTCAGCGCATGTTGCCGAATCTCTAAGCTTGGTTGATTCCCTATAACGTCAGGAGAATGTCATGACTCGTGTCAAGCGTGGAGTGGTGGCTCGTCGCCGTCACAAGAAGATTCTGAAGCAGGCCAAGGGTTACTATGGCGCTCGCTCGCGGGTATTCCGCGTTGCCAAGCAGGCGGTCATCAAGGCAGGGCAGTATGCCTACCGTGACCGTCGCCAGCGCAAGCGTCAGTTCCGTGCATTGTGGATCGCGCGTATCAATGCGGCGGCTCGTCAGAGTGGTCTGTCCTACAGCCGTTTCATTGCTGGCCTCAAGAAGGCTGGCATCGAGATCGATCGCAAGGTTCTCGCCGATCTCGCCGTTCACGAGAAAGCGGCCTTCGCTGCCATCGTCGAGAAGGCCAAGGCTGCTCAATAAGTGACACTGGCCGTTTCGGCGTTCCGAATATGATCGCGTATCGGGACGTCGTGTGAACGTCACAGGGGAAGGGCAGCCGCTCTTCCCCTGTTTTTTATTCCAAGACCCCGTTTTGATGGCCTCGTGTCGATCGAAACGTATTCGGAGCTGAACGGATGGACCATCTTCCCAATCTGGTTGCCGAGGCTCGTTCCGCCATCGAGGCTGCCGAGGATATGCAGTCGCTCGACGAGGTACGGGTGCGTTACCTTGGCAAGAAAGGCGAGATCACCGCCTTGCTCAAAGGGCTGGGCAAGTTGCCGGCAGAAGAGCGTCCCGCAGCAGGCGAACGAATCAACCAGGCCAAGCAGCAGCTCGGGGTTGAACTCGATAGCCGCAGGCAAGCGTTGGAACAGGCTGCGCTCGACGCTCGGTTGTCAGCCGAACGCCTCGATGTGACCTTGCCGGGACGCGGACAGGCGAACGGCGGCTTGCATCCCGTCACCAGAACCTTAGAGCGCATCGAAGGACTGTTCACTCGAATTGGCTACGATGTGGCGGTGGGGCCGGAGATCGAGGATGACTACCACAACTTCGAGGCGCTCAATATCCCTGAGCATCACCCGGCACGGGGCATGGCCGATACCTTCTACTTCGACGCCACGCGCCTGCTGCGTACCCATACCTCCCCGGTACAGGTGCGTACCATGAAGGAGTCCGCGCCACCGATTCGCGTCGTTTGTCCTGGTCGTGTCTATCGCAGCGACTCCGATCTGACCCATACCCCGATGTTCCATCAGGTGGAGGGGCTGTTGGTCGACGAGGATGTCAGCTTTGCCGACCTCAAGGGTACCATCGAGGACTTCCTGCACGCCTTCTTTGAGCGCGACGATCTGTCGGTACGTTTCCGGCCTTCCTATTTCCCGTTCACCGAGCCTTCCGCCGAGGTTGATATCCAGTGCGTGATGTGCGGTGGTGAAGGGTGTCGAGTCTGTTCGCACAGCGGCTGGCTGGAAGTCATGGGCTGCGGCATGGTGCATCCGGAGGTGTTCCGCTATTCCGGTATCGATGCCGAGCGCTACAAGGGGTTCGCCTTCGGCATGGGGGCCGAGCGTTTGGCCATGCTGCGCTACGGCGTCAACGATTTGCGGCTGTTCTTCGAGAACGACCTGCGCTTCCTGCGACAATTCGCTTGACTGCACCGACCGATACCAGAAGACAGGAACTCCCATGAAATTTTCCGAACAATGGTTGCGTGAGTGGGTGTCACCACAACTGGCGACCCAGGCGCTGGCCGACCAGATCACCATGGCCGGTCTCGAGGTCGATGCCGTGGAAGCGGTCGCCGAGAATTTCGAAGGTGTCGTGATAGCCCATGTAATCGACAAGGTGCAGCACCCCGATGCCGATAAGCTCAGTGTCTGCCAGGTCGATGACGGCAGTGGCGAACCGCTGCAAGTCGTGTGCGGCGCGCCCAATGTGGCGGTTGGCCAAAAGGTGCCGTTTGCGCGAGTTGGTGCGGTGCTGCCCGGCGACTTCAAGATCAAGAAAGCCAAACTGCGCGGGGTGGACTCTCGAGGGATGATCTGCTCGGCGTCCGAGTTGGGGCTGGAAGAGGGGCATTCGGCCGGGATTCTCGTGCTACCCGCACTGGCGCCGGTGGGCGAGGATTTTCGTGCCTGGATGGAACTCGATGACAGTACCATCGAAGTCGACCTGACGCCCAATCGTGGAGATTGCTTGAGCATCAAGGGGTTGGCTCGCGAGGTCGGTGTGCTCAACCGTCTGGCCGTGGAGGGGCCAGCCATCGAGACGCAGGAGGCGACGCATGATGAGCGATTCCCGATACATGTCAGCGACCCCGAGCGTTGCCCTCGTTATATCGGGCGGCTGATCAAGGGGGTCAATGTCGGCGCCGAAACGCCGCTATGGATGGTCGAGCGACTGCGTCGCAGCAGCATCCGCAGTATCGATCCGGTGGTCGACATCACCAATTATGTGATGCTCGAACTGGGCCAGCCGATGCACGCCTTCGATCTGGGCAATCTACATGAGGCGATCGACGTTCGCCTGGCACGCGAGGGTGAGCGCCTGGTACTGCTCGATGGCCAGGAAATCGCTCTTCGCGACGATACCCTGGTGATTGCCGATCACCGTGGACCGCTGGCGATCGCTGGGGTCATGGGGGGCGAGCATTCCGGGGTCAACCTGGAAACGCGTGACATCTTTCTCGAGTCGGCATTCTTCACGCCGCTGGCAGTGGCGGGTCAGGCGCGCACCTATGGGCTGCATACCGATGCCTCGCACCGTTTCGAGCGTGGGGTCGATCCTGAGTTGACCCGCTTGGCCGTGGAACGGGCCACTGCGCTATTGCGCAAGATCACCGGTGGTGAACCCGGACCGGTGATCGATGTGACCAGCCACGACCACTTGCCGCCGGCACGACATGTCGAGCTGCGTGCAGCACGTCTCGAGCAGGCACTGGGCGTGACTCTGGCATCCGAGACGGTCGAGGACATTCTGCAACGGCTTGGCATGGTCGTGCATGAAACAGCTGAAGGCTGGCGAGTGGAGGCGCCGAGTTGGCGCTTCGACATCGACATCGAGGAAGATCTGATCGAGGAGCTGGCACGGATTCATGGTTATAACCGTCTGCCGGTTCGTCGCCCGCAAGCCCGCTTGGCACTGAGGCCAGATGGTGAGAGCCGCCAGCCACTCTCGAGGATGCGTCATCAGATGGCGGCGCGGGGCTATCAGGAGGCGATCAGCTATAGCTTCGTTTCCCCCGAGTTGCAGCGGACTCTGATGCCTCAGGCCGTGTCGCCACGTCTGGCCAATCCCATCTCCAGTGACATGTCGGTGATGCGGGCCAGTCTGTTCCCGGGGTTGATCAAGGCGTTGGAGTACAATCTCAACCGTCAGCAGAGCCGTGTACGCCTGTTCGAAGCTGGTCTGGTGTTCCGTGGTGAACTGGACGACCTGGCGCAGATTCCCATGCTGGGCGCTCTTGCATGTGGTCCGCGTGAACCTGAGGGCTGGGGCGCTGGACGCGAGACGGTCGACTTCTACGACGTCAAAGGTGACCTGGAAAGCCTGTTGGCCATGGGAGGCGATGCCGCGGCCTGGCGCTTCGAGCCGGGACAGCATTCGGCCTTGCATCCTGGGCAAACGGCACGTGTCTTGTACCGTGGCGATGAAGTGGGCTGGATCGGTACGTTGCATCCGGCGGTGCGCGCCGAGTTGGGGTTGAAGGTCGATGCGGTGCTGTTCGAAGTGCGACTCGATGCCTTGACCCAAGGCCGCTTGCCGTCGTTCGTGCCGTTGTCACGCTTCCCGGAGGTACGGCGCGATCTGGCGCTGTTGGTCGAAGAGGACCTGCCCGTGCAATCGTTGCTGGATTGCCTTCGAGAGCAGGCTGGCGAATGGCTGACGGAGCTGCGTCTGTTCGATGTCTATCAAGGCAAGGGGGTGCCGGAAGGGTACAAGAGCGTCGCTTTGGGCTTGACCTGGCAGCATCCTTCGCGCACGCTTAATGACGATGAAATCAATCGGTTAGTCGATGCCATCGTCACCGAAACCGGGCAACGGTTCGGCGCTCGGCTTAGAAGCTGAGTTTCCGATCTGCGCGGCGGCGGCGATCCAACGAGGGAATGACCATGGGTGCGTTGACCAAGGCGGAATTGGCCGAACATCTGCATGTCGAGCTTGGCTTGTCCAAGCGCGAGGCCAAGTCGATGGTGGAGGCCTTCTTCGAGGAAATCCGTGGCTGCCTGCGTGAGAACGAGCAGGTGAAGTTGTCGGGATTCGGCAACTTCGATCTGCGCGACAAGCGGGAACGCCCCGGACGCAATCCCAAGACCGGAGAGGAAATCCCTATTTCGGCACGGCGCGTGGTGACTTTCCGGCCCGGACAGAAGCTCAAGGGGCGTGTCGAAGACTTCGATGGCCCCCTGAGCCGCTGAAGCCGATCGAGGTCCGTGATGGAGGAGGCGTCATTCCCAGTGAATGGCGCCTCTTTGTATGCCGCCATTGCTCAATGGCACAATAATGGCCAAGAGCGCAGGCAGTTTTCGGAAGAACCTAGGTGGTGCCTTCCATCAAATAGGTAATGACCACCTTGAAGACATAGCCGAGCATGCCTGCTCCCAGCACGATGAACAGCATCAGCGTGCCGAACCTGCCGGCTCGTGACTTACGAGCCAGATCCCAGATGATAAAACACATGAACAAGATCAGACCGCCGATCAGCACCGGCGTGATCCAGGCTTCGAATGTTTCCCGCATGTTCTCTCCTGTGCCGAGAAAAGGGCGAGTATAGCCCGTGAACAGGGAGCCTTGCAGGTAGAGGGGCGCGGTGCAATAGCACAGGCCGTATGCAGGATTCGGCTTGGCTGTCGACTGTGTTACCATTCGGGAAAATTTCTCAAGTCAATCAAGCCCATGCCCATCCTGAAGATTTTTGTTGGTACTGTATATGGCGGTGCATTGGACGTCGCCGAACAAGTGAAGCCACTCTTCGAGCAGGCCGGCTACGAGGTCACTATCTATGACCAGCCGAGCCTGGACGACCTACTTGGTTCGCCGACCGACCTGGCGCTGTTCTGCACATCGACTACCGGAAGCGGCGACTATCCGGGCAATATCGTGCCCTTCACGCGAGCCCTCAGTGAACAGAGCCCTTCATTGACGGAGCTGCGCTATGGATTGATAGCGCTTGGCGACAGTTCCTACGGAGATACCTTCTGCGGCGCGGGTCGTGCCCTCGACGCCCTGCTCGAAGAGCTTGGTGCCCAACGCCTCGGCGAACGCCTCGAGGTCGATGCCATGGAGACCTTCATGGCCGATGATGAGGCTTTACCCTGGGCCGAGGCCTGGATCGCCGAAGAAAATCTACAGGTTGCCTGAAATGCAGGTCGCTCCCTCGCCCGAACGGCTAAGTGTGATGCTGGGCCTGCTGCTGGTGATTCTTGCCACCTTGCCCCGTTACGTGGCCGAGGGGCTCGATACTCGACTGTCGCTGATCGGGATGGCGTTCGTGGTGGTCGCCGTGATTGCCGTGATTCACTGGCGCATGTTGGCAGTGGAGGCTCGGACACGGTTGCTGCCGCTGCTGCGTCGCCTGGGATTCGCCGTTCTGGCCGGCCTGGCGGTAATGGCGATCTGGCATACTTTTTCGCCAGCCTGGATCAACTGGCAGGTGCTGTTGTCGCGGGGGGTGACACTGGGGCTGCTGTTGCATGTGCTGGGGCTGTGGTGGAAGCCTGTCTCCAACCGTACCTGAAGGCGCGAGGGTGCGCCTTCAGGTGCAATGGCGATCATTGCAGGGTATAGCAGGGTACGTAGGTACTGTCCGGCAGTTTCATGCGTCCTTGGTCGACGAAGGAGCTGAGCAGTTCGTCCAGCCGCGTCATCAGCTCAGATTCGGCGTGTAGCCGGAAGGGGCCGTTGGCTTCGATGGCACGAATTCCCGGTTCCTTGACGTTGCCGGCGACAATGCCCGAGAAAGCACGCCGCAGGTTGGCGGCGAGTTCGTGGACGGGCTGGTTGCGATGCAGCGCCAGGCCGGCCATTGCCTCGTGGTTGGGAGCGAAGGGTTCCTGGAAGTCGCGGTCGATGTTGAGGCGCCAGTTGTAATAGAAAGCGTCTTGGTGGGCGCGGCGGAAGTCGGTGACCTCATTGATGCCCGCTCGCATGCTGCGTGCCACCCCGATCGGGTCATCGATGAGGATGCGATAGCGGTCCCGAACCGCGCTCCCCAGCGTATAGACGAGGAATTCGTCGATACGCTTGAAGTAGTCGGCGGAGTTGGCCGGTCCGGTGAAAATCACTGGATACGGCATGTCATTGTTGCTGGGGTGCAACAGGATGCCGAGCAGGTAGAGAATTTCCTCGGCAGTGCCGACCCCGCCTGGGAATACGATGATGCCGTGCCCGACGCGCACGAAGGCCTCGAGGCGTTTCTCGATGTCGGGCATGATCACCAGTTCGTTGACGATCGGGTTGGGTGACTCCGCAGCGATGATGCCCGGCTCGGAGATGCCTAGATAGCGGCTCTGATTGCGGCGCTGTTTGGCGTGGGCCACATTGGCCCCTTTCATGGGTCCCTTCATGGCGCCGGGGCCGCAGCCGGTGCAGATGTCCAGATCGCGCAAGCCCAAGTGGTAGCCGACATCCTTGGCGTACTCGTACTCCTCGCGGGAAATCGAGTGACCGCCCCAACAAACCACCATGCTGGGGTCCCGCGAAGGCTTGAGAGCGCCGGCTTTGCGCAGAATATGGAAGATGGCGTTGGTAGTGCCTTCTCCGGTGCTGAGATCGAAGCGCTGCTGAGTCTGGATCTCGTTGTAAACGTAGACCACGTCGCGCAATACCGCCGATAGCAGTTCGCGGATGCCGCGAATCATCTTGCCGTCGACGAAGGCTTCGGCGGGGGCGTTGCTAAGCTTGAGACGGATGCCGCGATCCTGTTGCAGGACCTCGATATCGAAGTCGTGATAGGTCTCCATGACCTTGCGGCTATCGTCGGTGGGATTACCGCAGTTGAGCACCGCCAGGGCGCAGCAACGAAGGAGATCGTGCAGACCGCTGGCCGAGGTATCACGCAGGCGGTTCACCTCGTGTTGAGATAGCACTTCGAGGCTGCCTTCAGGGGAAAGAGTGGTGGAGATGGTTTCGGGCACGGTCGGAAACTCTTGGTTGGCGTGACTTTCACGATGCTATCATGCCAGCGTCAAGCTCGCAGCGCTGCGTAAATTGCTGAAATCTGATAGGATGGAGTGCCTGCCATTGCGCATCTCCATCAGGCTGATGAATGGACCACATGCTCCATGTTCAACGCCCAGTACTTCAGGACCTTCATTACGTTGGTCGAAACCGGTAGCTTCACGCACACCGCTCGTCGACTGGATATGACCCAGCCGGGGGTCAGTCAGCACATTCGCAAGCTCGAGCAGTATCTGGGCAAGCCTTTGCTCAATCGGCATGGCCGAAAGTTCACTCTCACCGAGGCTGGACGCCGTGCTTACGACTATGCTGTCAAGCTGTTCGCCGAACATGAGCATTTCCGTCACTCCCTTGACAACGACTCACTGGATTCCGGCGAGTGTCGCATCGCTTCGCCGGGTAGCGTCGGCCTGATGTTCTATCCGTTCATTCTCGGCTATCAGCAGATGTATCCCGGGCTCACGGTAAGTTATAGCTTTGCGTTCAACAACGAGATCGTACAGGACGTGCTGGCTGGTCGTTACGATCTGGGGATCGTCACCGACGTAATCAAGCATCCCGACCTGGATTACGAACTTTGGTATCAGGAGCCATTGTGCCTGGTGGTGCCGGCCGACTTCACTGGCACCACGCTCAATGACCTTCTCGGGCTGGGCTTCATGAACTACTCGGATGGCATCAACCACGCCAGTCAGTTGATGCGTGCCAATTTTCCCGGTGAGTTTCGTTCCATGAGCCATTTTCCTCAGCAGGGTTATACCAACGAAGTTTCCATGGTGTTGGATGCCGTGGCCCGAGGGCTTGGCTTCACCGTGATCTCGCGCCTGGTGCTCGAGACGTCGCCCTGGCAGCGTCAGGTCAAGGAATTGGCACTGCCACATCCCGTTTACGAGACTCTGCACGTGGTCACGCCTGCGGGAGGTGAATTGCCGCGTCGCTATGCCCAGTTGTTGGACGATTTCCGTCAACATCGCCGACATACCCTGTACGGCTATTCCGAAGAGCCGAGTCTAGGCTGAGGGGGAGCGATTCCTCCCGGAAATCGACCGGTGGCGGTGGCGCCCAGTGATAGGGGGAGGTCATTTGTCATCGTCATCACTGCCGGTTGCCATAGTGACATAGTGGACGAGCGCCTCTATCTCATCGCTGGATAGACTCCCTTCGTAGGCCGGCATCACGCCGACACCTCCCTTGACCGCGTCCTTCACCCTGTCCTTCCACGTCGGTGGCACGTGAGACGATACGATACTCGCCCGGCGCCAATTCGGTGGCCAGCACGAAAGGCCGCCAAGCGTAAGGTCCTAGGTCCGGCCCCAGCAACTCCGCCTCTTGCCAGGTTTCGCCGTCGTCGACCGACACTTCGACCTTGTCGATCGTCCTGGTGCCGCCGAAAGCGACCCCGTAGATCATGTTGCGTCCCTGTTCGGTGGTATCGAGGGGCAGCGTGATCCAGGATTTGACATTCATCTTCCACATGGATGGCTGGTCTGGGGCGCCGCTGACGCCCACATCGCGGACACGATAGCCCGATACCTGGATCTTGGCGTCGCTCTCGTTTTCTGTCAGGGCAACCTGCTTGACGTACTTGACGTTGTTGACCCCATAGAAGCCGGGTACCACCATGCGTAAGGGGCCGCCATGAGCAATGGGGATGGAGTCGTCGTTGAGCTCCCAGGCGAGAAGAATGCGGTCCATGACTTCCAACGGCACGGAACGTTCGACCATCACTTGCTTGGCATCGAGGCCTTCGGGGATTTCTTCGCCACCGGTGCCGGTGACGAACCTGGCACCACCAATGGGGCCTCCGAGTTCATCGACAACTGCCTTGAGCGGAACACCGGTCCACACGATGCAGCCTGCCGCACCGACGCTCCATTGCGTGCCGCTCGCCCCGTGAGGAAAGAAGGCACGGCCGTTGCCGGAGCACTGCAGAACCGATGCGACAGTCTGGACATCGATCTTCTTGAGTTCTCCGACGGTCAGGGTACGAGGATCGTTGACGCCTTCGAAGCGCACCTGCCAAGTGTCGGGATCGGCAATGATGCTGGCATCCGGTGCCAGCAGGTTATTGCGTACGAACAGGGTCTGGCTCGGGGTGACGATACCGCTGCGGATAGCGCCACGGCGAGTTTCCATGGTTGCTTCGCTGTGCAGGATCAGGTCCTGCTGTCGCTTCCACGAGGCATAGTCGGGTAGGGTGGAGAGTTCATCGGCGCGTGCGACCGGGATCAGGCTCATGATGCCCAAGGCGGCCACCGCACCGGCGCTGCCCTTGAGTAGCAGTCGCCTTGCGGGGTTTTCCAGGGTCTGCGTTGGCTCGGCGGGCATTGAGGAGGATTCCATGACGTGTCTCCTGGGTTGTTGTGATGTGGGAGACATGACCAGGACGAAGCCGGTACATGGAATTTAGGTATATATTCGTTTTCTTGGATCGGTCAAGATAAGGGACGGTGTCCCCGGACGCACGAACCCTCGGCGCTCAGGCCGAGGGTTCGTCGCATGGTGGGCTGCACCGATGGTCAATCGCGGTATTCGTCGATGCTCGGGCAGGAACAGACCAGTTGGCGGTCGCCGAACACGTTGTCGACGCGATTGACCGCCGGCCAGTACTTGGCTGACTTGACCGCCTCCGAGGGGAAGGCACCTAGCTCACGCGAATAGGGCCGTTCCCAGTGTGCATCCATCAGGTCCGCCATGGTATGTGGGGCGTGGACCAGCGGGTTGTTGTCGGCCGGCCATTCGCCACGTTCCACGCGAGCGATCTCCTCGCGTATGGCGATCATGGCATCGCAGAATCGGTCGATTTCGTAAAGCGATTCCGATTCGGTCGGTTCGACCATCAGGGTGCCGGGTACGGGGAAGGACATGGTCGGGGCGTGGAAGCCATAGTCCATCAAGCGTTTGGCGATGTCCTCTTCCGAGATTCCCGAACTGGCCTTGAGAGACCGGATGTCGATGATGCACTCGTGGGCCACGGTACCGTTGAGCCCCTTGTAGAGCACCGGATAGTGCCCACCCAGACGGTGTGCAATATAGTTGGCGTTGAGGATGGCGAGTTCGGTTGCCTCCCGTAGCCCTCGGGCGCCCATCATCTTGATGTAGGCCCAGGAGATGGGCAGGATCGAGGCCGAACCGAAGGCAGCCGCCGAAACCGCTCCGCACTCCGCGTTGACGCCTTGGATGGGCGTCACCACGTGATTGGAGACATAAGGCGCCAGGTGAGCCTTGACACCGATCGGTCCCATGCCCGGGCCACCGCCACCGTGGGGGATGCAGAAGGTCTTGTGCAGGTTGAGGTGCGAGACATCACCGCCGAAGTCGCCGGGGCGCGCCAGCCCGACCTGAGCGTTCATGTTGGCACCATCGATGTAGACTTGGCCGCCGTGCTCATGAACGATCTTGCAGGCTTCGCGGATGCCTTCTTCGAAGACGCCGTGCGTCGACGGATAGGTGAGCATGATCGCCGAGAGATTGTCGCCATGCTGCTTGGCCTTGTCGCGCAGATCGCTCAGGTCGATGTTGCCATCCTTGTCGCACTCCACCACCACCACTTTCATGTGGGCCATGGCCGCCGATGCGGGGTTGGTGCCGTGAGCGGAGCTGGGAATCAGGCAAATATCGCGATGGCCCTGGCCTTGGGCGGCTTGATAGCGGCGGATGGCCACCAGGCCGGCATATTCGCCTTGCGCCCCGGAGTTGGGTTGCATGGAGATATGCTCGTAGCCAGTGATCTCCACCAGGAAGGCGGCCAGTTCGTCGATCATCTGCTTGTAGCCCACCACCTGATCCTTGGGAGCGAAGGGGTGAATATGGGCGAATTCCGGCCAGGTGATGGGAATCATCTCGCTGGTGGCATTGAGCTTCATGGTGCATGAGCCCAGCGGAATCATCGCATGCGTCAGCGATAGATCCTTGTTTTCCAGTCGCTTGAGATAGCGCAGCATCTCGGTTTCGCTGTGATAGCGACGGAAGGTCGGGTGCGTCAGGAAATCGGACTCACGCCGGCAGGCGTTAGGGATGCCGCTGAGTTTGTCTGCGATGACCTCGTCGTCCAGCACGGAAACGGAAAGCTCGTGTTCCTCACCAAGCAGTACATCGAACAACACGCCCAAGTCCGCTGCGGTGGTGGTTTCGTCAAGGCTGACGCCGATATCGCCACCCTCGAAGTAGCGCAGGTTGATCTCGTGGGTCATGGCTCGACCATGGATCTTGCCCGCATCCGCGCCGGTCAGGCGCAGTGTGTCGAACCAGCTATCGTGCGCCAGACGTATCCCCTTGCGCTTGAGCCCCTCGGCAAGGATGGTAGTCAGACGGTGGATGCGCGTGGCGATGGTGCGCAGGCCTTCGGCGCCATGATAGACGGCATAGAAGCCGGCGATGTTGGCCAGCAGCGCCTGGGCGGTACAGATGTTGGACGTGGCCTTTTCGCGGCGGATGTGCTGCTCGCGGGTCTGCATGGCCATGCGCAGCGCCTGCTCGCCACGGGAGTCCTTGGAAACGCCGATGATACGACCGGGAATCGAGCGCTTGAGCTTGTCGGTGGTGGCGAAGAACGCGGCATGCGGACCGCCGAAACCCATGGGTACACCGAAACGCTGGGTATTGCCGACCACGATATCGGCGCCCAGTCGACCGGGTTCCTTGAGCAGGACCAGACTCATGATGTCGGCGGCGACGCAGGTCATGATGCCTTGCTCGGAAGCGGCCGACAGCAACGGAGCAAGGTCGTGGACCTCGCCGCTTTGACCTGGATACTGCAACAGGGCACCGAATACATTGTGGTCGGCGACTTCCGCTGCTGGCGCAACGATCAGTTCGAAGCCAAAGTAGTAGGCGCGGGTACGCACCACGTCCAGGGTCTGCGGAAGTACGTCGTCGGCGACGAAGAAAGCATGGCTCTTGCTCTTCTTGTTGGCACGCTTGCATAGGGCCATGGCTTCGGCTGCAGCAGTCGCCTCATCTAGCAGGGAGGCGTTGGCCAACTCCATGCCGGTGAGGTCCATGACCATTTGCTGAAAATTGAGCAGTCCCTCCAGGCGGCCCTGGGCGATCTCTGGCTGATAGGGTGTGTAGGCGGTATACCAACCGGGGTTTTCCAGTACGTTACGCTGGATGACTGCTGGCAGGTGAGTGTTGTAATAGCCTTGGCCGATATAGGTCTTGAATACCTTGTTCTGGCGCGCCAGGCGCTTGAGATAATCGAGTGCCTCGGCTTCGGCGCGTGGGCCATCGAGGTCCAGTTCGCGGTCCAGACGAATGCCCGCCGGTACGGTTTTCTCGATCAGAGAGCCGATGCTATCGAGGTTCAGTGCCTCGAGCATCCGTGTCATGTCGTCGGCATCGGGGCCATTATGACGACGAAGGAAGGCGTCGTGGCCGGCCAGTTCGGCCAGGCGGCGATTATCTAAAGCCATGCATCACCTTGTGGTAATTGCGGAGCGGTCAAGCCCCTGACGGATAGTGAGTGAGATAGAGGGGCGAGCCCGGGGCTCGCCAGGCCTCATCGTCAGTCGTCTTCCTCGGCCAGTTGGGCGTAGGCGTCGGCATCGAGCAGGTTGTCGAGCACCGTGATGTCGGCCGGCTTCAATTTGGCGATCCAGCCATCTTCGTAGGGAGATTCGTTGACGGTCTCCGGGGCGTCCTCGAGCGCTTCGTTGACCTCGAGCACCTCGCCTGCCAGGGGGGCGTAGAGGTCCGAGGCGGCCTTGACCGACTCGATGACGCCGAATTCTTCACCGGCATCCAGCTCACGCCCGACCTCGGGGAGTTCGACGAAGACCACATCGCCCAGTGCCTGCTGGGCATGATCGGTAATACCCACCGTCACAGTGCCGTCACCATTGTCCAGCACCCATTCATGGCTTTCGGTGTAGCTCAGATTCGCGGGGATAGTGCTCATTACGTTTTCCTATACGAAATGGTTTTTCTGTTTCGGGGAATCGTAGCGTCATTATAACCGAATGGCGAGCCGGCTGGTGCTAACGCCCGATTCGCCAATTCGAGTGCTTGACCGCCACATAAGGGTGGCCGGCTTTGTCGCCATCGTCCAGCACCTGCAGCGAATTGTCCGACGCACCAGCGCGCAAGGGCACCATATCCCTCCGGGAGTGGCTACGCTTGGAGGAAATGGGCTCCAGGGTCCCTTTCGACTTGTACGTCAGCGCGATGGCGGCTAATGTACCTATGTTTCCTATAAGAAACAATTTTCCTTTGGTGCTGGCAGTGATCCAATAGTGAAAGGTGCAAGCATGCGGCCCAACATTTTGTTGTAGATAGACGTAAGACCAATGTTTCCGACGCAATACTAGAGGAAACATGGTGATATCCGCTATCGTACGCGGGTTCTGCCTGTTAGCAGACCAGGCTATGCACACCTGTGCATAACAAGAAACGGGAAATTGGGGAGAATGACAGATGGAAACCTTGACCGGAGTCTTCACCGCCATCAATAGCGTGGTGTGGGGACCGTTGATGCTGATCCTGTTGCTGGGGGTCGGCCTTTACCTGCAGATCGGCTTGAAACTGATGCCGATTCGTAAGCTGGGCATGGGCTTCAAGCTGATGTTCAAGGGACGGGTATCGGCCAAGGATGAAGAAAAGGAGGGGGAAATATCGCCCTTCAACGCTTTGATGACCGCTCTCTCGGCCACCATCGGTACTGGTAATATCGCCGGGGTGGCCACCGCAATCGCCCTGGGTGGTCCGGGGGCGGTGTTCTGGATGTGGATCACCGCATTGGTGGGCATGGCCACCAAATTTGCCGAGGCGGTACTTGCGGTACGCTACCGTGAAGTGGACGAGATCGGCAACCACGTTGGTGGGCCGATGTTCTACATCAAGAATGGACTGGGCAGCAAGTGGGCCTGGTTGGGCGGTGCTTTCGCTCTGTTTGGTGCGGTGGCTGCTTTTGGTATCGGTAATACCGTGCAGTCCAACTCAGTCGCCGATGCGCTCGATGCATCCTTCGGTTTGCCGCATTGGGTGACCGGGGTGGTGATCATGGTACTTGCCGGCGCCGTCATCCTGGGCGGGATCAAGCGGATCGCCAAGGTGGCGGGCAAGCTGGTGCCGATCATGGGGATCGCGTATGTCGTCGCCGGTATCGCGGTACTGATCGCCAATGCCAGCCAGATCGGCGATGCCTTTGGCATGATCTTCTACTTTGCCTTCAACCCGCATGCCGCCGTGGGTGGCTTCGCAGGGGCCGCGGTGATGGCAGCGATTCGCTTCGGCGTGGCACGGGGTATCTTCTCCAACGAGGCGGGCCTGGGCAGTGCGCCCATCGCGCATGCCGCGGCACAGACCAGGAACCCGGTACGCCAAGGGCTGATCGCCATGCTGGGAACCTTCATCGATACCATCATCGTGTGCTCGATCACCGCGCTGGTGATTCTGACCTCCACGGTATGGGAAACTGGTGAAGCGGGTGCCTCCCTGACCGCGCTGTCCTTCGAGGCGGCCCTGCCGGGTGTGGGCAACCATATCGTGTCGATCGCCTTGGCGGTGTTTGCATTCACCACCATTCTGGGCTGGTCCTTCTATGGCGAGAAGTGCTTCGAGTACTTGTTCGGGGTGCGCTCCATTATGCTTTATCGCGTACTGTTCGTGCTTGCTATCCCGGTCGGCGCCTTGGCACAGCTTGGTCTGATCTGGCTGATGGCGGACACCTTCAACGCCATGATGGCGATTCCCAACTTGATTGCCCTGGCCTTGTTGTCGCCGGTGGTCTTCCAGTTGGCTCGCGACTTCTTCGACGGCAAGGAGGTTCTGCCGGGCGAGGAGCTTAGGTAATCGACGCCAGGCGGCGACCTGGGAATGGTCGTCGCCTGGCTATCCTGACCGATACAACCGAGGGTGAGAGTACAAGCGATGAGCGAACTCAACAGGACTCCGCTTCACGACCTGCATGTCGAGCTGGGGGGCAAGATGGTGCCCTTCGCCGGTTATGAAATGCCGGTCCAGTTTGCGCTTGGGGTCAAGAAAGAACATGAACACACTCGTGCCGCCTGTGGGCTGTTCGATGTTTCCCACATGGGGCAGGTGATCGTGCGTGGCGCGGATCCTGCCGGGGCGCTGGAAGCCCTGGTGCCGGCGGATATCGTCGGTCTGGCCGTGGGGGCGCAGCGTTATGCCTTGTTCACCAACGATCAGGGCGGCATTCTCGACGACTTGATGGTAGTCAAGGGCGAGGATCATCTCTACCTGGTGGTCAATGCGGCGTGCAAGGAACAGGATGTGGCACACCTGAGAGCCGGGCTTGGCGATGACTACGAGGTCGAGGTGCTGGATCGCGGCTTGCTGGCCCTGCAGGGGCCGCAAGCGACCACTGTCATGCAACGGCTGTGTCCGGCGGCTTGCGATATGGTTTTCATGCAGCATGCTCGTTTCGAGATCGACGGTATCGCCGTGTGGGCGAGTCGCAGCGGTTATACCGGTGAAGACGGTTTCGAGATCTCAGTGGCTGCCAGCGATGCGGAGCGTCTGGCCAGGCGGCTGCTGGCCGAGCCGGAAGTTGAGCCGATTGGGCTTGGGGCGCGTGATTCACTGCGCCTGGAAGCCGGACTGTGCCTGTATGGCCACGATATCGATACCACTACCACTCCAGTCGAGGCGGGACTGATCTGGGCGATTGGCAAGCCGCGTCGCCGAGGTGGCGAGCGCGAGGGTGGTTTCCCCGGTGCCGAGCTGATTTTGCAGCAAGTCGAGGACAAGGATCACACTCGCAAGCGTGTCGGTCTGCTGGGCGAAGGACGTGCTCCGGTTCGCGAGGGTGCCGAGCTGTATAGTGAAGAGGGCGAGAAAATCGGTGTAGTGACGTCCGGAGGCTTCGGGCCAAGTGTCGGCAAGCCAGTGGCCATGGGTTATGTGGCTATCGAGCATGCAGCGCTCGATAATCAGGTATTTGCCGAGGTGCGTGGCAAGCGGCTGCCCATGACCATCGCCAGGATGCCGTTTGTGACTCCCGGCTATTATCGCGGCTAGTCTTGTCTCGTCAGCAAGCTTATACCGTTATCTTGTTTTCGCCATAGCCAATCATGACCCGCTACTTGGAAAACCGTTCTCCCTAGGGGAGCGGTTTTTTTACTTCGGGGTGTGCTCACGGCACGGAGGGGTGAATCCAGCGAAAGGTCAGGCTGATCCGCAAGCCTGGTAGCCGCCTGGGCAACAAGGCGTGTTGCAGGTGTCGTTGTGTGCCAGGTCCCATGACCAGCAGGCTGTCATGCGGTAGCCACAGATTGAAGGCCGGAGCATGCCGGTCGCGCCAACGCATGCGCAGGGGGCGTTCCGCACCGAGGCTGACAGCCGCGATCACCGGGTCGGGCCCCAACGCCGGCTCGTCATCGCTGTGCCAGCCCAATCGCTCTTCGCCACTGGCATAACGGTTGAGTAATACGCTATTGAAACGCGCCGGCGTGCCATGTTCCTCGAGTAACGCTTCGATACGTCGGCACAGCGCTTCGACGGCAGGGTGCCAGGCCGTGGGGTGGAAAACCTGGCCCGAATAGCGATAACGGGCGTTCGGGTCGCCCATCCATACTTGCTGGCGCGGGACCGGATGGTCGCGACCGTAGAGCCGCAGACTCGGCCGCTGCCAACTCAATTCATCATCGAGGCGGCGTAACAGCTCCATGCCTGCGGAGTCACCCAATACCCCGAGGAAGCGCCATATCGGCGGGTCGTCGAGCATGGTCTGCCAGCCGTGGCTGTCGTCATGATATTGCATGGCGTCAGCTTGCCAGCGACAAGTGTCCGTTGTCACTCATCAGGCGATCGGAGAGAAGAGCCTCAGGCTGAGCCAGGCAAAGGCGCTACCAATCAGTGCGCCACCAAGGACGTCGCTGATGTAGTGCAGACCGAGACCAACCCGCGATGCTGCGATCAGCAAACTCAACGGCACCACGATGAACAGCATTTCAGGTTGGGTGGCAGCACACAACCAGCAGAACATGACCGCGTGCATGGTATGTCCACTGGGAAAACTGTAGCGGTCGCGGGCTGGCATGGTGCAGGGGATGGAGTGAAAGGTAATGAAGGGGCGTTCCCGGCACAGGCGGGTCTTGATCAGGCGATAGACCAGTATGGCCAGCAGTGCCGTCACGGTGAACTGGAGTGACCAGGCCCATCCCGTGCGTCCGTACAGTAGGGGCTGAACCCCGATCAGGGCCACCCAGGCCGGCCAGTCACCCAGGCGGCTGGCCAGGCGCAAGGTGGCAAGCCAAGGGCGGTAGATACTGAAACTGGCTAACCGCTGGCAGAGATGCCATTCGAGCATGTCCAGGCGTTCAAAGACGGCAGGGGTGCGAGGCGTCATCGAGAGGCTCCTGTACGCTGGCGAGAATGGCGAGGAAGGTGTCGGCGATATGCTCCCAGCGCTGTGACTGGATACGCGCACGTGCTGCGCGTCCCAGGCGGCCGTAGCGGGCCGGGTGCTGGCAGAGCTCGACAGCGGCGGCGGTGAAGGCCTGACTGTCACCGCAAGCTACGGTCACGCCGTGTCGCTCGTTGTCGATCCATTGATTGGCTGCTGCGTAGTCGAAGGCGACCACGCCTAGCCCGCTGGCCATGGCTTCGACGACGACGTTGCCGTAAGTCTCGGAGAGCGAGGGGAAGACAAATAGCTCGGCGCTGGCATAGTGCCGAGCCAGGGTGTCGTGATCGATGAAGCCGGTGAAGATGGCATCGGGGAGGCGTTGTTGAAGCGATGCCCGTTGGGGGCCGTCGCCCACCAGAACGGCGACCAGGTCGGGTTGAGCCTCACGCATGGCCTGCAGGGTATCGACCAGCAGGTCGAGATTCTTTTCACTGGCCAGTCGGCCGACGTATAGAGCGACTGGCTGGTGTTCGTCGACGCCCCAGCGCCGGCGTAATTGCGGATCGCGCTTGTCGGGGGTGAAATGTTGGCTATCGATGCCTCGTCCCATGACATGGACGTTGCCAAACCCCTGGGAGCGCAGGGTTTCGGCCTGGGCCGCGGTGGGAACCAGTGTGGCCTGGGTGCGGTTGTGGAAGCGTCGCAGCATCGCTAGCACTGGTGTCTTGAGCCAACGCATGCCGTAGTCGCCGGCATAATGGTCGAAGTTGGTGTGAAAGCCGCTGACCACTGGTATATCGAGGCGTCGGGCGACGTTCAGGGCGGAGTATCCAAGTGGACCTTCGGTGGCGATATACACGACGTCAGGGCGCCGTGTCTGCCATAGGCGAGCGATTGCGCGCCAAGCGGGGAGACCGAGCTGCACGTCGGAGTAACGTGGCAGCCGAAAGCCTTTGACTTGAAGTTCCTCTTCCATGATCTCGCATGTGGAGCCGTCCTTCGCGCGTGGACGGATCAGTTGCAGCCGGTCTCCCCGTCGATGAAGCTCGCGACTGATGTGGCCGAGGGTATGGGCGACGCCGTTGATCTCCGGCGCCCAGGTCTCGCTGACCAGGCATATACGCATGCGCGTTTGTCTCTTGATCGTCCGTCATTTCGAGACAGTGTCGCGACATTCGATGACAGGCACTGGTCACAGCGATGACCGAACGATGACAGTGGGCGTCGGATCAGCGAAGCACCGTTCGGGGATCGATCGGTTTCCCGCCCCGGCGCAGGTCGAACAGCAAGTCGTAGCGTTCGGTGGCGTTGCTGTAGCCTACCCGGCACAAGGGGGTTCCTCGCTTGACGCTATCGCCATCGGCGACGGTCAGGCGGTCGCATAGGGCATAGACACTCTGCAGATTGTCGGCATGGTGCACGATGACCACCTGGCCGAGATGACGCATGCTGCTGGCGAAGCGCACCTCGCCGTCGGCGACGGCTTTGGCTTGCTTGCCGTTGCTGGTGGCCAACAGCATGGGTTGCAGGGTGCCGCGCGAATCGGTGCCGAACTGACGTACGATGCGGTAGTCGTCCAGTGGCCAGGGCCAGTCATGGGCACTGGCGGGCAATGGTCCGGGAGTGGGCCGGGAAGGGGCCGATGGCGTCCGCCGACTGTTGCTGCGATTGCGGCTTCCCTGGTTCGAGCTGGCCACGGTTCGGTTCCCGCCGCTGAGAGGAACCTGGATCAGTTGCCCGACTTTCAGTTGGTTGGGATTGAAGCGACTGTTGGCTGCCTGGATGCGGCCAGGGGTGGTGCCGAAGCGGCGGGCAATGCTCGAATAGGTGTCACCGGGACGGATCTGGTAGCGATAGGGGCCTCCCGATGGTGCCCTTTCCCGCGTGGAGGGCACGAGTATGCGCTGTCCGATGGCCAGGCGCCGGGCATCGACACGGGGATTGAAACGCTCGAGTCGCACCAGCGGGACGTCGGCACGGGCGGCGATGGTTCCTAGTGTGTCACCACGCTGGATGGTGACCCAGTTACCTGCGATGGTTTGAAGGCGTTGCGTCTCCGAGGGGCTGGCGGCACAGCCGGCCAGTAGAACGAGGAGCATCAAGCCAGCGAGTCGAGGGCGCCATCCTTGTCGCGCCATAGGGCATTGAGCCATGACTGGAAGCGTTCCTTGTAGTGCGGATCCCGGTGGTAGTCGCCTTTCAGCATCCAGGCTGGAACGTCCAGGCGTCTGGCATGCAAATGGATGGCCCCCTCGCGGCCGCAGAGGAATCTCCAGAAGTTGGGCTCCGGATTGGCGTAGCGAAGTGTGACGTCAAGAATGCCGCTCAGGCGTTCACCCATCAGGCTGATCACCTGGGCGGTACCGCCGGCCTTGGGGCGTAGCAAGTGGCGGAAGGGGCTGCATTGGGCATCACGCTTGGCAGGAGTGAAGCGTGTGCCTTCGACGAAGTTGTATATGGCGATCGGCATCTCCTGTGCGCGTTGACACATACGTTCGGTTTCCTCGCGGTCGATGCGTGCCAGATCGGGGTTTTGTTCCAACTGGTCGCGTTTGTAGCGACGCATGAAGGGAAACTCCAGGGCCCACCACGCCAGCCCGACGATGGGCACCCAGATAAGCTCGCGTTTGAGAAAGAAACGCGGCATGGGAATACGCCGATGCAGGGCCATCTGCAGCATGAAGATATCGGTCCAGCTACGGTGGTTGGAGATCACCAACCACCACTGATGCGGCGACAGCCCGGCAGGCACGTGGATCGTCAGCTTGGGTTTGAGCCAGCGACGCATCCACCATAGGTTGGTCCCGATCCAGTTCAAGGCCACATGATTGAGCCCACGGAGCACGTATCGACGCAGCATGCGCGATGGCGTGATCAGTTTGAGCAAGGTGAGGGCAAATAGTGGTACAGCCCAGAACAGGGTGACGATGACCAATAGCACCAGGCTGACGAGCCCTTTAAGGGTCGACATGCATTCTCCTTCAATGACACGCCCTCGATGACTGGGTGCTAATGTTACTGGAAGTATTAGTGACTGCCCAGTCGCAGAAGTAAGCAACCGGGCAATGGTTCAGCTCTGCAGTTCGGGAAGATTCTCGTAGAGTTTCAGTGCCTCGGGATTGGCCAAGGCGTCCACATTCTTGACCGGTCGCCCGTGGATCACGTTGCGCACGGCGAGTTCGACGATCTTGCCCGATAAAGTGCGTGGAATGTCGCTGACCTGAATGATCTTGGCCGGAACGTGACGAGGCGTGGTGTTGGCGCGGATGGTACGCTTGATCTCGTCGCGCATGCCATCGTCCAGTGTCAATCCCTCCTTGAGGCGTACGAACAGCACTACCCGGATGTCGTCGTTCCACTCCTGGCCGATGCACAGCGACTCCAGCACGCCGTCGACTTTCTCCACCTGGCGATAGATCTCGGCGGTGCCGATGCGTACCCCGCCGGGGTTGAGTACGGCATCCGAACGACCATGGATGATCAGGCCGTCCTCGGGGGTGATCTCAGCATAGTCGCCGTGCGCCCAGACCCCGGGGAACGCCGCGAAGTAAGCGTCGCGGTAACGCTTGCCATCGGGGTCGTTCCAGAACCCGATCGGCATCGAGGGGAACGGCTTGGTGCACACCAGTTCGCCTTTCTCGCCGCGCAGCGAGTGCCCCTCGGCGTCGAAGACGTCCACCGCCATGCCTAAGCCACGACACTGCAGTTGTCCCCGATAGACGGGGCGGATCGGACAGCCCAGGGCGAAGCAGGAGACGATGTCGGTCCCCCCGGAGATCGAGGCCAGCAGCAGGTCGTCCTTGATCTCGCGATAGACATAATCAAATGATTCATGGGCCAACGCCGAACCGGTGGACAGCACTGCCCGCAGCCGCGACAAGTCGAAGCGCTTGCCCGGTGCCAGCCCTTCCTTCTCGCAGGCGGCGATATACTTGGCGCTGGTGCCGAACACCGTGATCCCCTCGCGTTCGGCCATTTCCCATAGCACTGCCGGTTCGGGCGCGAAGGGCGAGCCATCGTAAAGCACCACGCTGGCGCCGCAGGCCAACCCCGAGACCAGCCAGTTCCACATCATCCAGCCGCAGGTGGTGTAGTAGAACAGCACGTCCCGCTCGTCGAGATCAGTATGCAGGCGAAGCTCCTTGAGATGCTGGAGCAGGGTGCCGCCGGCGGAGTGGACGATGCACTTGGGCACGCCAGTGGTGCCGGATGAATAGAGAATATACAGCGGATGATCGAAGGGCTGGGGCTCGAAGGTCACTTCCTCGGCGGGGTTGGCCAGGTAGTCGTTCCACGTCACGGCCTTGTCGATACCGCGGGTATCGGCTTCATCGTTGAGGAAGGGGAAGACCACCACCGCCTCGAGCGAGTCGATGGCCTCGCTGATCTGGGCCACGCGCTCGCGGGTGTCGATCGGCTTGCCATTCCAGGTATAGCCATCGGTGGCGATCAGTACCTTGGGTTGGATCTGACCGAAACGGTCGAGCACGCCGTGGAAGCCGAAGTCCGGGGAGCACGATGACCAGACGGCACCGATACTGGCGCTGGCGAGCATGCCGATCACCGCATGCTCGCTATTGGGTACGAACCCCGCAACCCGGTCGCCGGCGGTGACGCCGCTTTGCTGCAGTGAGTGGGAGAGCCTGGCGACCTGTTGGTAAAGCTCGGCATAACTGATCACCTTGCGTCGGCGGCGCTCGTCGGTGACCACCAGGGCCGGATGGGCGTCGCGACGCTTGAGCAGGTTCTCGGCAAAGTTCAGGCGAGCTTCGGGGAACCAGCGTGCGCCGGGCATGGCATCGGGGCGCTCGAGTACAGTTTCGCCCTTGGCCTCGGCGATGACGCCGACCTCGTTCCATAGTAGAGACCAGAATGCCTCCAGATTCTCGACACTCCAGGCATGCAAATCGGTGTAGTCGCGAAGGTTGATCGACTGATCGCGATTGATGTGCCGCATCAGGGCGGCCATTTGCGTGGCATTAATGGTGGCCTGGGCCGGCTGCCATAACGGGGTGGTCATTGACGCCCCTCCCTTTCTTCTTGTGGTGAATGGTTCAGCTCATAGCCTGCCAGCCTTTGTTGGGGATGCAAAGCTGTTGCGACGCACAAATCGTTTCATTTAAGACTAAATGGTGAGAGCGCCGCGTGTGACGAAAAACTGATCATTGTGTAGCGATCCCTGACAAGGTCGCGGATCGGTAGCGATGTACAGCGGCTTTGCACAACGTTATCCACAGAAACTGTGAATAAGTCCCCTTTTCCGTCTTGCTTGGATGGGTCTGGCTGGCAAAGTAAAATGCGCGACGTCTGTTTTGATCCCATGTGGCCAATATCGTTTCGCTCCCAAAATCCGATGCACCTCGCCCCGTCAGGGCTAGGATGGAGGCACCAGTGCGTAAATTGCCGGCTACCTTGCCGATCCTTTTCTTGTGTGAAATCTGCTTTCTGCTTGGCCATGGCCTGATCATGACGCTACTTGGCGTGCGCATGTCACTGGAGGGATTTCCGTCGCAGATGGCAGGTCTGCTGATGTCGAGTTTTCTCTGGGTTTCGTGGTCGGCAGTTACTGGCTCGAGAAGCGGATTCGTGCGGTTGGACATATCCGTGTCTTCGCGGCGTGTGCCGCCTTGTTGGCTGTCACGGCGATGTTGCATGGCCTGTGGGTGAATCCTTGGGCCTGGTTGGCATGGCGGTTGTTCGGCGGATTGGCAACGGCGGGGTTGCTGATGGTCATGGAGTCGTGGGTGTCGGGAGAGTCGACCAACGAGAATCGTGGTCGGGTGCTGGGCTGGTACATGGTGATCTCGACCACGTCCCTGGCCGGTGGCCAATGGATGTTGAATGTCGCGGACCCATCGACCTCGGTACTGTTTTCGGTTGCCGGTATGCTGTTCGCGCTGTCCTTGGTGCCACTTTCCATTCACCGCATTCATGGGCCGAGCCGTGCCAGTGACGTCCAGCCTCGGAAGATCAAGCTACGTGCGCTTTACAATCGCGTCCCGATCGGTCTAGTGGGGGCCTTCGTTGCCGGTTTGATGGTGCAGGCCTTCTTCGCGATGACACCTTTCTATGGCCAGGAGATTGGTCTGAGCACCGCGCAGACCGCCCAGTTCATGGCTGTGACCACGCTGGTGGCATTGTTCGCGCAGTGGACGCTGGGGCGTATCTCGGACCGATTCGACCGGCGCAAGGTCATTCTGTGCATGGCGGTGGTCATGGCCATCGCTGGGGCTTTCATCTCGGTCGCGGCACGGGTCAGTTTCATCATGCTGCTGCTGGTGGCCTGTTTCCATACGGCCATGTTGCACACGTTGTATTCACTGAGCCTGGCGCATACCAATGACTGGCTGGAGCAGGCGGAGATCGTCGCGGCCAATGCCAAGCTGATGATCTGGTATGGCGTCGGTTCGGTCATCGGCCCTTTCAGCGCATCGCTGGTGATGCAGGTGGCTGGCCCCGATGGCCTGTGGTTTTTCCTGGGGGCGGTGGCCTTGATCCTGGCGCTCTTCGTGCTGATACGCCTGCGTGATCGGCAGGTGCTGTCAGAGGTGGAGCAGGAGCCCTACGTGGCGGTGCCGGTCATGGAGACACCGCACTACATCAGCGAGCTCGATCCCCGCTACGAACCTCAGCAGTATGAGTTGGAGCTGGAGCTTGAACCCTTCGACGATGAGCCTGTCCTGCAAGCCAGATATGAATACGCGGACACCCGCTGAGGAGGGCCGCGAAACGACCTAAACGATTTCGCAGCGAGTATGTTGCGGCAACAACAACTCAGCCGCACGCTCATGGTTGCCTGGCAGACACTTTTGCACCAGGGCTAGGCCACCGAGGGAAATGCGGTGCTCGTCGCCGCCAGCGAAGGGCAGCCGTTGCGAGCAAGTTGGGTAGAAGCGATAGTTGAGCAGGGGAGAAACGGGAAACACTCCATGATGCCGGTCAGCGTTGCCGCTCAGGCCTGCTTGCTGCATCTGCTGATCGAGAGTGACCAGATCGCTGTCAAGGCGCTCGCAGTCGAAGCCGGCGTGATGCAGCCTAGGACCCATGACCGATAGCCAGGCTGCCAGCGGATGGGCTTTGCGTAGCTGTTCGAAACTGGCCCAGTCGGGCATAGGCCAAGGGCGGCCGCGTGTCAACAGGTTCTGCCCGTGACGATTCTCTCGTGGACTCTGGCTTACCAACGCTTCGAGATAATCCCGTGGCTGGCGAGTCAGGGTGCCGAGTTGCAATTCCCCCAGCACCAGCCAGGCGCCGTCGTCGGGAGCGGCCAGCAGGGTTACCAGCAATCCGCGATCGGCCATGGCGTAGCGGTCGACGCTGCGATAACCGAAATGCAACAAGTTTGGAACCAATGCATCGGCGGCAAAGGGGCCATGATTGAGCGTCAGCAGTGCCAGATATTCCGGTGTGCTGTCGAGAGGCCACAGGCGTAGCGCCCCGAGCTCCGGATGTTGGTGGATATAGTCGAGCCACAGCTGTTGCAGAAACTCTTGCCGTTGCATGTGACACCCTCTCCGCTGCGCCCTGTGTGATTACCGGAAAGTATAGGAGTAAGCCCCGACGGGGCTTTCAACGCCAGGGCGACGTTACGGCGAGAGGGTATCCAACAGAGGCTGGCTGGCCGTTGCAATCTCGGCTTCCTCGTCGGCGGTGAACACCAAGGCTTCGAGACACAGTAGTGTCGCCTCTACGACCACTTTGTTGATCGAAGTCAGGGATAGAAACATCGATGCCGCCTGAGAGGGCGGCATCGACATTCATGGGCTTCTTTACTGGGTAGCCCCTTCGGGCATCAATTCGTTATCACGCACATAGCGGTCGAACTCGGTAAAGCCGCCGATATGTGTCTGGTCGACGAAGATCTGAGGGACGGTTTCGACCGGCTTGCCGATGGTCTTCTCCATGTCGGCCTTGGTGATGCCCTCCTCATGGATGTCGACATAGCGGTAGCCGGAAATGGCTCCGGTATCGCTCAGCTTGTCGGCGAGTTCCTTGGCGCGGACACAGAAAGGGCAACCAGGGCGACCGAAGATCACGACGAACATGAAGCGTTCTCCTTTGCAAAGCAAAATGATGAATGTCTGAAATGAATAAGCATTGGGCGCCATTGTTTCCCGGTGCCGGCCCGTTTGCCAATAGGCGCTGACTAAACCTTCCATTGCGTGCTGCTATAGCCGGTCTTCATCGGCGCGTTGCAGCAGTTCCGTGAGTTCGCCGTGAATGTCCGGCGCGGTGACGATGATGTTCTCGCCATAGAGATCCTCTGGGATTCCGCTGGGACAGGGGTAGAGGTGGCCCGTTCGCGCGCCTGCCTCGCGGGCGATCAGCAAGCCGGCGGCGAAGTCCCAAGGTGAGACGCTTTCGTAATAGGCGTCCAGTCGACCGCAGGCGACATCGCACAAGTCCAGTGCGGCGGCGCCGTTGCGGCGGATATCCTGGCAGTGCATTAAAACCGCGGACACGCGACGCAGCAGAGGGGGACGGCTATCGCGATTGTAGGGAAAGCCGGTGGCCACCAGACTGCGAGCCAGGCTGGTGGCGCGGCTGGCACGGATACGCTCACCATTGCGATAAGCCCCCGAGCCACGCAAGGCGGTGAACGTCTCGTTGAGAAAGGGGGCGTGGACGACACCGAGTTCCGTGTGGCCGTTTTTCACCCAGGCGATGGACACTGCCACATGCGGCAAGCCATGGGCGAAGTTGACGGTGCCATCGATGGGGTCGACCACCCAAAGAGTGTCGTGAAGGTCGAAGTCGTCACGGTCCGGCGTTAGTTCCTCGGTCAGACGTGGCTCGCCGGGGAATCGTTGCTCGAGCGACTCGGCAATCAGGGTATCCACGGCTACGTCGGTGTCGGTAACCAGTTCGCTGCCTTTCTTGTAGTGCTGCTGGAAATCCTGGTTGGCACGGGCTTCGCGAATGGTGCGACCTGCTCGGTGAGCGATGTCGACGGCCTCTTCGAGACGATCGGCGAGTGACATGGGCTCTCCTTGTAGGGGTTGACGATTGAGAATGGGGCTGACTTCCAGTCTAACAGCATCTGTCCATGGCAGGCGGATCCTCTCTATACTGGATGCCCCGATGATATGTTTGGAGACGATCTCATGCAGGCTCTCGGTGTCGAACAATACGCTCGCCTGCAACATCTGGCGCGTTGCTATGAGCACCGTCATGCCCGGACGATGGAGCAGTCTCCGCAGCGCAATCCTTGCTTGACCGTGGATGCCCTGTGTTTCCAGCCCCTACCCGGCAGCGAAGCCACGGGAGCACTGGTCGGAACGCTGTTGACACCGATTTCGCTTTCGCTGGCCATCGTGCCGCCCGAGGGAGAAACAATGCCCAGCGAGGGGGAGCGGCGCGTGATCGAGTTGCCGGGAGGTCGCTATCCCTTCCAGGCCGAGCGGGTGGATGACCGGGTATGGCTGTGGCGGTGTCCGCTGCTCGACGATCTGCGCGATCTGGAGACGTTGCAGGAAGCCAATCGGCTGGCGCAGCAGCTACTGGATCGGGTCATGACGCCTGCCGTTGACGATTCGCAAGGGAAGGCACCGTCCGCTCGGTAGCGTCGGTCCCCTCCATGGGCTTATGCTGATGTTTCACCGAGCACTGTGATTTTCAGGAGCGAACGATGAGCCCCACATCTCAACCGGCCACGCCCCGCGTGGCCTTGGTGACGGGAACCACCAGCGGTATCGGTGAGGCCGTGGTCAAGCATTTCTGCCAGCAGGGACATCAAGTGCTGGCGGTGGATTTCAACGCGGCCGGCGAGGCCAAGGCCGATGCCGCGGGAGCGGCTTTCTTTCAGGCCGACCTGACCGAGGCCGATGCTTGTCGAGCCGCGGTGGCCGAGGCGGTCAAGCGCTTCGGACATCTCGATATCCTGGTCAACAATGCCGGGATCCAGCATGTGGCGAACATCGAGGAGTTTCCCGAGGACAAGTGGCGCCAGATTCTTGACCTGATGCTGACCGCGCCGTTTTTGCTGACTCAAGCGGCTTGGCCGCATATGCGCAAGGCCGGTTGGGGGCGCATCGTCAATATTGCGTCGGTGCATGCGCAGGTGGCGTCTCCTGGCAAGGCTGCTTATATCAGCGCCAAGCACGGCATGATCGGGCTGACCAAGACGGCAGCGCTGGAAGGCGGTGCCCATGGCATTACCGTCAATGCGATCTGCCCCGCTTACGTGAAAACGCCACTGGTCGACAACCAGATCGCCGACCAGGCTCGCATGCATGGCATGAAAGAGCAGGACGTGATCGAACAGATCATGCTCAAGAATGCCGCCATCAAACGCCTGATCGATCCTTCGGAAGTGGCCTCGTTGGCTGGCTATCTGGCCTCGGACGCGGCTGGGGCGGTAACCGGCTCGAGTTGGAATATCGATCTGGGCTGGACGGCACAGTAGCGCTGCGCGCTGGAAACGAGCCACGGGTGACGAGCTGCGGGCAGTTGATTGCATGTCGGAAGATAAGAACACTGCTGCCCGAAGCCCGAAGCCCGAAGCCCGAAGCCCGAAGCCCGAAGCCCGAAGCCCGAAGCCCGAAGCCCGAAGCCCGAAGCCCGAAGCCCGAAGCCCGAAGCCCGAAGCCCGAAGTCAGCGCCTCACCGGCCGCTTCTGCAGCTTGCGTTGCAGGGTGCGGCGGTGCATACCCAGCGCACGCGCGGTGGCGGAGATATTGCCGTCGTGTTCCTGCAGCACCTTCTGGATATGCTCCCAGGTTACGCGATTGATCGACGGCGGGTTGTCGGCGACTTCGGTGTCGGGGTCGCCGGCCTGCCTGTCGAGCGCGGCGAGGATTTCGTCGGCATCGGCGGGCTTGCACAGATAGTTGACAGCGCCGAGCTTGATGGCTTCCACAGCGGTGGCGATGCTCGAATAACCAGTCAAGACGACTACCCGGCAGTCGGGAGCGACGGCCAGCAACTCAGGCAGCAACTTGAGCCCCGAGCTGTGTTCGAGCTTGAGGTCGAGAGTCGCAATGGCGGGAGGGGTCTGACGGGCCAGCATCAGGGCTTCCTCGGCATTGACCGCGACCATGACCTCGAAGCCACGCCTCATCATGGCGCGTTGCATGACATGACAGAACATTTCGTCGTCGTCGACAATCAGTAGGCGTTGGTTGTCTTGCATGGTGGTTTCAACTCCGATTGGCATCGTGCCGCGGCAGTTTCACTTCGGTCAGGGTGCCCCCTTCCTCATGATTGTAGAGGCTGACGCCACCGCCGAAACGGTTGATGGTGGCATGGGTCAGGAACAGTCCGATACCCATGCCCTTGGTCTTGGTGGAAACGAAGGTATCGCCGAGTTGGTCGGCGATCGACATGGCCACGCCCGGTCCATGGTCGCGAATATCAATGATGACCAGTTCGGCATCCCAATCCAGGTTGATGACGATATTTTCCGGATTGGCGTCGGCGGCATTGTTGAGCAGGTTCATCAATGCCTGATCCAAGGTGGCGTCCACGGCGAGGCAAGGCATCCCCCGGCGTTCGGCGATATCGAAACGATGGCTGACATCCGGGCGCAGCACCAGCCAGCGTTGTATCACTTCACCGAGCCACGTTTCGGCGGTCTTGATCTCGGGTTCTGCCAAACGCCGTCGATCGGCATTGGCGACCAGGTGTTGCAGGCGGGATTTGCAGATATCGACCTGGGCGCGCAGGAGGTCGATATCCTCACGCAAAGGCGAATCCCCGGTGGCATCTCGGCGCATTTCCTTGAGCAACACCGCCATGGTGGAAAGTGGGGTGCCCAACTCGTGAGCGGTACCCGCGGCTTGGGTTGCGACGGCCAGAACCTGTTCGTTGCGCAAGGCGGTCTCGCGGGTGCGTGACAGCGTCTGGTCGCGCCGTCGTAGGGCATGCGCCATTTTGTATATGAAGAAGGTCACCAGTCCCGCCGACAGACCGAAATTCAGCCACATGCCCAGTACGTGCAGACTGATGGAGCCGACGAGCACTCCATGGCTTAGTTGTGGCACTGGCTCGTAGAGCAGCATCAGGAAGGTATAGCCGGCCATGGCGGCACTGGCGATGATCCAGGCATACAGCCAAGGCAGGGTGGCGGCGGCGATGGTCACCGGCACCAGATAATAGGTGATGAAAGGGTTGGTGGAGCCCCCTGTGTAGTAGAACAGCAGCGTCAGCCCGGCGATATCGGCGAGAAGGTGCAGCAAGTATTCGGTATCCGTGACGGCACGAGGCCGACCCAGACGCCACCAGGTGGTCACGTTGACCAGCCCCATGGCAACGATCACGCTGATTACCGGTAGTACGCGCAACTGGAAACCGAGGACCTCGATGCCAAAGATGATGGCGGCGAGAAAGCCGGTCCAGGTGATGCCGCGTACGATCGTCAGGCGCACCAGATTGCGATTGGGTGTCGACAATGGCAGGGGCAGGGCTGGATGCATGGTTACTCCATAATCTGTTGTCCATCATGATACCCGATGCGTTCTCGATGCTCAGCTCCACGGCCCTTTGGTTGCCGATCCCGAGGGGCGGTCCTAGACTCGATATAACCACTGGCGACGGATGGGGGGTTACCATGCGTACGGAAACGGTGAGCGATGAGGTGTTCTTCGACAAGCTCAGGCATTGCATTGCGGGAGAGCATATCGTTATCGATCATGACGGCACGCATTATCCTGCCCGTATCCAGTATGTGACCGGAACCGGAGTGAAGGTGATTCCCGAGTCGCTGCTGGACGGAAGCCATGGCGAGCCGGGTGACCTCAACGGAGTCATGGAATCCTTTGCTTACGTCGTGGAACTGGAGAAGGATGGCGTTCTCTATCGACGCGAGCGCTGATGTTTTCCATCGCTCGGGGCCTACACGACACCCGCTCAAAGCCGTAGAATTGCTGCCACTTCAACCCATTTGCGGCCAATGGATGTTTTTCATCCGGCCATCGGCCGCTGCAGACGTCGTGAACACCCTACATGTCAGAGTCACCGTTGGCCCGGGAAGTCGGGCTCAGAAGAACCTTTGCCATCATTTCGCACCCCGATGCGGGCAAGACCACCATCACCGAGAAGATGCTGTTGTTCGGTAACGCCATCCAGTTGGCGGGGTCGGTCAAGAGCAAGCGTGCCGATCGCCATGCTACCTCCGATTGGATGAAGATGGAGCAGGAGCGCGGGATCTCTGTCACTACCTCGGTGATGCAGTTCCCTTACAAGGGGCGCATCGTCAACCTGCTCGACACGCCGGGGCATGCCGACTTCTCCGAGGATACCTACCGCACGCTCACCGCTGTCGATTCGGCGCTGATGGTCATCGATGCCGCCAAGGGCGTCGAGGAACGCACCATCAAGCTAATGAATGTCTGCCGACTACGGACCACGCCGATCCTGACCTTCATCAACAAGCTGGATCGCGATACTCGTGATCCCATTGAAGTCATGGACGAGGTCGAGACGGTACTCGACATCCAGTGCGCGCCGATGACTTGGCCGATCGGGATGGGGCGTCACTTCAAGGGCGTTTATCACCTCTACAACGATGTCATTCACCTCTACACCCAGGGCCAGGGCGACCGCATCCCCGAAGACAAGCGTATCGAAGGGCTCGACAACCCCGAGGTGGACGAAGTGTTGGGGGCCGACCAAGCCGAGGAGCTGCGCATGGAGGTGGATCTGGTACGCGGAGCTTCGCATGCCTTCGATCTCGAGGCCTACCGGCGCGGCGAATTGACTCCGGTCTATTTCGGTACCGCCTTGGGCAACTTCGGTGTGCGCGAGATGCTTGACGGTTTCGTCGAATACGCCCCGGCACCCCAGCCACGCGAGACCGATGTCCGGGAAGTGGGGGCCAACGACGAGCGTTTCAGCGGCTTCGTCTTCAAGATCCAGGCCAACATGGACCCCAACCACCGCGATCGCATCGCCTTCCTACGGGTCTGTTCGGGCAAGTACGAGAAGAACATGAAGATGCGTCACGTGCGGATCAAGAAGGACGTCAAGATCGCCGATGCCCTGACCTTCATGGCCTCGGACCGCACCCACGTGGAAGAAGCCTGGCCAGGCGACATCATCGGCCTGCATAACCATGGCACCATCCAGATTGGCGACACCTTCACCCTGGGCGAGGACATGCGCTTCACCGGTATCCCGCATTTCGCCCCGGAACTCTTCAAGCGTGTGCGCTTGAAGGATCCATTGAAGATGAAGGCGTTGCAGAAGGGACTGCAGCAGCTCTCCGAGGAAGGCGCGACACAGGTCTTCATGCCGCTGGACAACAACGACCTGATCCTCGGCGCGGTGGGTGCCCTACAGTTCGACGTGGTGGCTCATCGACTCAAGGAGGAGTACAAGGTTGACTGCGTCTACGAGGCCGTGAATGTCCATACTGCACGTTGGATCTACTGCGACGACGCCAAGAAACTCGAGGAATTCAAGCGCAAGGCCAGCACCAACGTGGCACTAGACGGCGGCGGTTACCTGACCTATATCGCGCCGACCCGGGTCAATCTGCAGATGACCCAGGAGCGCTGGCCGGAGATTCGCTTCGCGGCGACTAGGGAGCACTGACCCCCTGCAGGGAGCTTGAAGCCATAAGCTTGAAGCTGGAAGGGCAACCATACTGTTTGGCAGTGGTGCCAGATGCGGCGCTTGACGCGTGAACAAGCGAACCTCCTTTTTCATGGATGAAAAAGGGAGCGCCCAAGGATGGGTTCACAGCGTGTGAGCGTTTCACGCGGCAAGTCAGCCGCAATTCTCTTGCTGCTGCGAAGGGGTTGGAATGCTCATCGACGCCCATTGCCATCTGGATTTTCCTGACTTCGACGCCGACCGAGAGGCGATGCTCGAACGAGCAAGAGCGGCCGGCGTCGGACACTTCGTGGTACCGGGAACCACTCGGCAGCGCTGGCCGGCGGTGCTGGCGTTGGCCGAGCGAGCCGACATCAGTGCATGTCTAGGGCTGCACCCTTACTTCATGACCGAGCATGCGGATGACGACGTCGATGCCTTGGCGTATGTCCTCAAGGAAAATCCCCACCTGGTGGCAGTCGGGGAATGTGGCATCGATGCGCGTTTCAATGAGACGCTCGACGCTCAGTGGGCACTCTTCGACGACCAGTTGCGATTGGCCAAGTCACGGCGTCTGCCAGCAGTGATTCACTGCGTGCGGGCCAACGACGAGGTAGCCAAGCGCCTGCGCCAACTCGACCTGCCCGCCGGCGGGCTGATCCATGCCTTCGCTGGCAGCAAGGAACAGGCCAGACGTTTCATCGATCTGGGGTTCGTGGTGGGCCTGGGAGGCGCGGTCACTCATGAGCGAGCTCAGCGACTGCGGCGGGCCGTGGCAAGCCTGTCGGATGACGGTTACGTGCTGGAAACCGATAGTCCGGACATGCCCCTTGCGCGTTATCGAGGGATGCGCAATGAGCCAGCCAGGGTGACTGAGGTTTGCGAGGTCGTGGCCACGCTACGTGGCCAACCGTTCGACACTGTGGTCGAGAATAGTACCGCTAATGCGCGCAGGCTGTTCGGGCTTCCCGATACCATCACGGGCTAGGTCTTTTGTACCAGGCTTTCCGGATCCAGGCGTTCCACAGCATAGGGTAGTTTGAGTGGTTTGAGTCGTTGACCGGCCACTGAAAGCGGGCCCGGTACTTCCTTGGTCGTCATCACCGCCAGGATTTCCGCCTGGCCGTAGGCATCGAGCTCGGCGCAGAAAACCTCTCCATGCGGCTTGCCTTCGCTATCCTCCACCGCGTCGCCCGGTTCGGGCAACTCGGCTCCTTCGAGTTGGGCGCGTATCAGACGCTTCTTGACCTGGCCGCGGAAGTGCGCGCGTGCCACGACTTCCTGCCCGGTATAACAGCCCTTCTTGAAGCTGATGCCACCCAACGCTTCCCAATTGATCATCTGTGGCAGATAGGTATCGCGGTGGACATCGCGCATCCAGGCCATGCCGGCCTGAATGTCATGTAGACACCAAACGGCATTGCCCACTGGCGTGGTATGCGGGGCCAGCAATTCCCACACATTGCCGACATCCTGCTCCGGGACGATCAGCAACAGTCGTGGGCGCGGGCCAGGGTGGCGCAGCGCATGTCGCTCGCCTTGACGGGCATGATGCCAGACAGCGGGAGGCTCGATATCAAGTTTGGCCTCCAGCAGTGCCGGCGCCTCGTTGCCGATCAAGCCAAGCATGACCAGATCGTCACGCACTCGCATGTCAGCCTTGTAAAAGGCGGCGAACTTGTCGAGGTGTTCTTTCAGGGGAGACAACAGACTGTATTCGGGAATCAGCCAGAAACGCTGGTCTTCCACGCGCACCACTTGTGCATTGGCCAGCATGCGCCCCTTGGGGGTGCAAAAGCAGGTCAAGGGGGCGAAACCCGATGATGCCAGGCTGAGTTGGGCACTGGCCTGACCTTGCAGGAAACGCTCGGCATCGGCACCGCTGATTTCCAGAATCCCCAAGTGGGCCAGAGGCGTTCGCACACTAGTGTCCAGAGCCTTGCGGGCTTGGTCGGGCGTGTCGAATCCTACCCGTCTCTCATCAAGGGGAGTGGCGCCCACCAGGGCATTCCAGTCGGTCATACGAAACTCCATCTCGCATCGGGCATGACACCATTACACCATAGTGCATGGGGGTTAGGCACGATGATTCAAGGCCAACCCAGGGTGGCGGACGCATGATAGACTGAACCATGAGTTCATGCCGCTATACAGGAGTCGACCATGGCCCATATTTCCCTCAGCTTCGAAGGCGTCGACGATGCTGAATTGATCAATCGCATCACCACGGCATTGATGATGCTTGATGGGGTCGAGAGTGCCGAGGTCGGGCGTCATGGAGCCGAAGTGGAAGGGCGGGTACGTCGCGAACTGTTGATAGAGACCGTCGAAGCACTCGGCGTCAAGGTACGCTGACATGAGCATCACGGTGATCAGCGAACGCGATGGCAAGTATCGACAGCGTGTCGTCGTCGATGGTTTCGAGGATCTTTTCGTCGATTCGCCACGGATCGTCGGTGGTGACGAGAGCGCTCCGGACCCACACGATTATTTCGACCTGTCGCTGGCGGCCTGCAAGGCGATCACGGCCCAGATGTATGCCTATCGCAAGGAGTGGCCACTCGAAGGGGTAACGGCCATTGTGAGCCGCGATGAACGTGACGAACGACACGGTGTCTATCGGCTGGACGTGCTGTTGCGCTTCCACGGAGACCTCGATGACGCGCAGCTCGAGCGTCTGACCGAGATTTCGAATCGTTGCCCGATTCATCGTCTAATGACCACCTCCACAGTCGAGATCACTACCCGGCGGGATTGAGTGCGTGCGTTCCCGCCGGTCAGTCGACGAGATATCGCTCATGAGCAAAGCCTTCAAGCTGAATTCCAAGTTCCGGCCCGCCGGCGATCAGCCAATGGCCATCGACAGCCTGATCAAGGGGCTTGAGGCGGGGTTGGCGCACCAGACCATGCTTGGTGTGACCGGCTCAGGCAAGACCTTCACCATGGCCAACATCGTCGAGCGCCTGCAGCGACCGACCATCGTCATGGCGCCCAACAAGACACTGGCAGCGCAGCTCTACGGAGAGTTCAAGGCGTTCTTTCCCGACAACGCCGTGGAGTATTTCGTCTCCTACTACGACTACTATCAACCCGAAGCCTATGTGCCGTCGTCGGACACCTTCATCGAAAAGGATGCCTCGATCAATGACCATATCGAGCAGATGCGTCTGTCAGCGACCAAGGCGCTGCTCGAACGGCGCGACGCGCTGATCGTGGTCTCGGTTTCGGCCATTTACGGGCTGGGCGATCCCGATCAGTATCTCAAGATGCGCCTGCACTTCAATCGTGGAGAACTGATCGACCAGCGTTCTTTCCTCAGGCGTTTGGCCGAGTTGCAGTACACGCGAAACGACATGGACTTTCGCCGTGGTACCTATCGGGTACGTGGCGATGTCATCGATATCTTCCCGGCCGATGCCGACGAGGAAGCAGTGCGCGTCGAGCTGTTCGACGACGAGATAGACTCCATTCGCCTGTTCGATCCGTTGACCGGCGAGGTACATGGACAGGTGCCGCGCATGACCATCTATCCCAAGACGCACTATGTCACGCCGCGCGACACCATCCTCCAGGCCGCCGATCATATCAAGCTCGAGCTGGCTGAGCGCCTGGAGTGGCTGCGTAAGCACGACAAGCTCGTCGAGGCCCAGCGTCTCGAGCAGCGCACGCTCTATGACATCGAGATGATGCACGAACTGGGATATTGCAACGGCATCGAGAACTATTCGCGTTATCTGTCGGGGCGGGCTCCTGGTGAGCCGCCGCCGACCTTCTTCGACTATCTGCCATCCGATGCATTGTTGTTCATCGACGAATCCCACGTCAGCGTGCCGCAGGTAGGCGGAATGTATCGCGGCGACCGCTCGCGCAAGGAGACCTTGGTGGAGTACGGGTTCCGACTGCCATCGGCGTTGGACAACCGTCCCATGACTTTCGAGGAGTGGGAGCGGGTCTGCCCACAAGGCATCTTCGTTTCGGCTACGCCGGGCCCTTATGAGGAAGAGCACGCGGGGCAAGTGGTTGAACTGGTGGTCAGGCCGACCGGTCTGGTCGACCCCGAAATCGAGGTGCGGCCGGCTTCCACCCAGGTGGATGATCTGCTGTCCGAGATTCGCCTGCGAGCCGAAGTGGGGGAGAGGGTTCTGGTCACCACGCTCACCAAGCGTATGGCCGAGGACCTGACCGAGTACCTGGATGAACATGATGTCCGGGTGCGCTACCTGCACTCGGACATCGATACGGTGGAGCGGGTCGAAATCATTCGCGATCTTCGCCTTGGCAAGTTCGACGTGTTGGTCGGTATCAACCTGCTGCGCGAGGGGCTGGACATCCCTGAAGTATCGCTGGTGGCGATTCTAGACGCCGACAAGGAAGGGTTCCTGCGTGCCGAACGCTCATTGATCCAGACCATAGGGCGCGCGGCACGTAACGCCAACGGCAAGGCGTTGCTTTATGGCGATCGCATCACCGACTCCATGCGTCGCGCCATCGATGAAACCGAGCGCCGGCGCGCCAAGCAGATCGCCTTCAATGAAGAACACGGCATTACTCCGCAGACGGTGACCAAATCGGTTGCCGATATCATGGAGGGCGCTCAGACCCCTGGTAAGAAAGGAGGGCGCAAGCGTACCGAACGCCTGGTGGCCGAACGCGATGCGGTCTATGACAAGAACAAGGGCCACCCGATGGGGGGCGACGAACTGAAACGCGAGATCTCGCGTTTGGAAGATGCCATGTTCGAAGCGGCCCAGAACCTGGAATTCGAGGAAGCGGCCAGGCTGCGCGATCGCATTCACCAATACAAGGAACAACTGCTGACGTTGGGTTGAGCGAGTACTTATACCGTTATCTTTATTGGCCTCATCAACCATAAGCATAGTCCGAGCCTTTTCACGTCCTCAGGCGGGATAGGGTATAATCCGCGCCCATCGGGGCCTGCCTGCGTCTCCTGACAACGCCGGCGGCCATTCGTCACTGCCAAGGAGCGCCTTACCTCATGACCGTGATCCGCCAGGATGACCTGATCCAGAGCGTGGCTGACGCCCTCCAGTACATCTCCTATTACCATCCCAAGGACTTCATCGACGCCATGAATGCGGCGTACGAGCGCGAGGAAAATCCCGCTGCCAAGGATGCCATCGCCCAGATCCTGATCAATTCCCGGATGTGTGCCACCGGCCATCGCCCCATCTGCCAGGATACCGGCATCGTCACCGTCTTCGTTCACGTAGGTATGAACGTGCGCTGGGAAGGCGACATGAGCCTGGATGACATGATCAACGAGGGCGTGCGACGCGCCTATCAGTTGCCGGACAACGTGCTGCGCGCCTCGGTGCTGGCTGATCCGGATGGCAAGCGTCAGAACACCAAGGACAATACTCCGGCGGTGATCCACCACAAGCTGGTGCCGGGCGACACGGTCGAGATCCATGTCGCCGCCAAGGGCGGTGGCAGCGAAGCCAAGTCCAAGTTCGCCATGCTCAACCCCTCCGACAACGTAGTCGATTGGGTGCTCGAGCAGTTACCCAAGATGGGCGCGGGTTGGTGTCCGCCCGGTATGCTGGGTATCGGCATTGGCGGTACCGCCGAAAAGGCCATGGAACTGGCCAAGGAATCGCTTCTCGACCCTATCGACATCCAGGAATTGCAGGCTCGCGGGGCGAGCAATCGCGCCGAGGAGCTTCGTCTCGAGCTGTACGACAAGGTCAACAAGAGCGGCATCGGTGCTCAGGGCCTGGGCGGTCTGACCACGGTGCTCGACATCAAGGTGAAGGACTATCCGACCCATGCCGCCAACAAGCCGGTGGCGATCATCCCCAACTGTGCCGCCACTCGTCACGTGCATTTCAGCCTGGATGGCAGCGGCCCTGCCGAGCTGCCAGCCCCCAGGCTGGAAGACTGGCCGGAGATCACCCGCGAAGCGGGCGAGAACGTCAAGCGTGTCAACCTCGATACCATCACCGAGGAAGAGGTGCAAAGCTGGAAGCCGGGTGATACCTTGCTGCTCAATGGCAAGTTGCTGACCGGCCGTGACGCCGCCCATAAGCGCATGGTCGATATGCTGACCAAGGGCCAGAAGCTGCCGGTCGATTTGAAAGGGCGTTTCATCTACTACGTGGGGCCGGTGGATCCCGTGCGTGACGAAGTGGTCGGGCCGGCAGGCCCTACTACGGCGACACGCATGGACAAGTTCACCCGGACCATGCTGGAAGCCACTGGCTTGCTGGGCATGGTCGGCAAGGCCGAGCGTGGCCCGACCGCTATCGAGGCGATCCGCGATCACAAGGCGACCTACCTGATGGCCGTGGGGGGCGCTGCCTACCTGGTTGCCCAGGCAATCAAGAAATCGCGGGTCGTGGGATTCGAGGATCTTGGTATGGAAGCCATCTACGAATTCGAGGTGGAAGACATGCCGGTCACGGTGGCTGTGGACAGCCAAGGGGAGTCGGTACATCAGACTGGCCCAGCGAAGTGGAAGGAAATCATCGCCGAAAGAGTCTAAGGAAAGACATGCCGGCGGCATCACCATGCTGGTGGCGCCGCTGGCTCTCGGCAGACGGATCTGAGCGGGGAACGGCATGACGTCTTGGCTGGTCGGGTTCGCGATCTTCATGGTGCATGTACTGGGGACTCTGTCCGCGGTGCAGGCCTTGATGTCGAGCCGTACCTCGCAAGGGGCTGTCGCCTGGATCATTTCTCTGGTGACCTTCCCTTATGCTGCGCTTCCCGCCTACTGGATCTTCGGACGACCTCGCTTCTACGGCTATGTCTCGGCACGCGGTGAGCGAGACACCGTGCTGCGTCGTGTACTAGCCCGTTATCGGGATCTGATCGAGCCTTATCTAGCCCCCCCTCACCGCGGCGATGTGCGAGCCGTCGAACAGCTTGCGATGATGCCGCTGACCAGCGGTAACCGTGCCGAGTTGCTAGTCAACGGCCAGGCCACCTTCGACAGCCTGTTTGCCGGTATCGCCGAGGCAGAGGAGTATATCCTCATCCAGTTCTTCATCGTTCGCCACGATGCCTTGGGTGTCGAGCTCAAACGACGCCTCGAGCATGCCGCGGAGCGAGGGGTACGCGTCTATTTCCTGTACGACGAGATTGGCTGCCACAAGCTCGACGATGGTTACCTAAACGATCTCAGAGAAGCTGGGGTGGAAGTCAGTGCCTTCAACTCCTCCCGAGGAATACGCCATCGCTTCCAACTCAACTTTCGCAACCACCGCAAGGTGTTGGTGGTAGACGGTCGTCAGGGTTGGCTAGGCGGCTTCAATGTCGGCGTGGAATATCTTGGTCAACACAAGCGCCATGGCCCGTGGCGGGATACCCATCTCAAACTGACCGGCCCCAGCGTGCTGGGGCTTCAGGAGGCGTTCTGGGAGGATTGGCATTGGGCGACAGGCGACGTACTCAATCTGGCCTGGGAACCTCAGGTGACCTGTGTGGAGTGCCAGAACGTCGTGATCGTGCCCTCGGGGCCGGCCGACCGTCTCGAAACCGCCAGCCTGCTGGTACAACAAGCCATCCATAATGCGAATGAGCGATTCTGGGTTACCAGCCCCTACTTCGTTCCCGATCAGAGTGTTCAGGATGCCTTGCGCCTGGCAGCGATGCGCGGTGTCGATGTCAGGGTAATGATCCCTGAGCATCCCGACCACCTGCTGGTCTTTCTCTCGGCCTTCGCCTTTCTGCCAGATATGGTGCGTGCCGGCGTCAAGGTATATCGCTATCAGCCGGGTTTCCTGCACCAGAAAGTGATGTTGATCGATGATCACAGTGCCACCGTGGGTACCGTCAACCTGGATAATCGCTCCTTCCGTCTCAACTTCGAGATTACGGCTTTCGTACCCGACAAACGCTTTGCGGCGGAAGTCCGGCTGATGCTTGAGAAGGATTTCGCCGCCTGCCGTCGCATCAGTTACGATGAGCTCAGACAGCGGCCGTTATGGAAGAAACTCGTCTCGCGCGCCGCCTATTTGCTATCGCCGGTTCAGTAGGTCGGGATATCAACGCTGCGCCACAGGGTTGCGGAAAGTCGACAGTGCCGTTGGTTGGCGGGCAACACTCAAGTAAACTGTTGTTTTTCACGACATGTCATCGGAGTCGCGGTGAATCTCGAGACCAAGTGGCTGGAAGACTTCGTCGCCCTGGCCAACACCCGCAGCTTTTCCGCGTCGGCGCGGCAGCGCCACGTCACGCAGCCGGCCTTCAGCCGGCGTATTCGTTCGCTGGAGCAAGCCGTGGGTGTGACCCTGGTGGATCGGTCCACCACCCCGGTAGGACTGACACCGGAAGGGCAATTGTTTCTGGTCACCGCTCGGAATCTGGTCGAGCAGCTCAGTGAATGCCTAGGCCATCTTCGCGGTTTATCGATAGCCAACGAGGCACTCGATATCGTTGCCGCCCATTCCTTGGCACTTGCCTTTTACCCGCAATGGATCTCGCGTCTACAGCAAGGGCTCGGTGAACTGCCGACACGGTTGGTGGCCATGAATGTCGGCGATGCCATCCATGTCCTCCGCGAAGGTAACTGCGACTTGATGCTCGGCTACTATGACCCCTATGCCAGCATGCAACTCGATGCCGAAGTGTTTCCGTCGTTTTCGATCGGTCAGGTCAAGATGATTCCGGTTTGTCTCCCCGACGAGCAAGGCCAACCGCTGTACCCCTTGAACGGTGATCAACCGATTCCCTATCTGGCCTATACCCAGGGGGCCTTTCTCGGACGCAGCGTGCGCATGTTGCTGAAGAACGATCCCGTGCGCTTGCGCCTGCGCACCATCTACGAGACAGCCATGGCCGAGGGCTTGAAAGGGATGATGCTACAGGGCGTGGGCATGGCCTGGATTCCCGATTTTTGCATTCGGGAAGAGTTGGCTAGTGGCCGCCTGGTCAGGGCCGCGGATAGTGCCTGGGACGTGCCGCTGGAGATTCGCTTGTATCGTTGCTCACTGGTTCACAAGCCTGGAGTAGAGAAACTTTGGCGGCAGATGATGAAATTGCCTCGCGATTTTCTCCAGGCTTGAATGAACCATGACTTCCTAGTACTACTGCGCCCGTCCTCTCTTTCACTTGCACCGGCAATCCTTGCCTTTTCATGCGGTCATGCTCCGCTGAAATCGGCGGGCAGGCCAAGGAAATTCTGAATGATGAAGAAGTGGTCCTCGAATAGGGTCTCCGGTTCGAGATCGGCCAGTGCCACCCAGCGTGCGTGATCGCCTCCCTTGGTCGGTTTGAGCTGGGGGAGATGTTGCTCGGGGCGCAAGGCGAAGTAGAAGGCTTCCGCCAACGTGCGTCCACGCCAGCTTCGATGAGGTTCGTCGAATAATCGTTGTCCTCGTAACGATCCCTTCAACACTGGCTCGGGTACCTTGAGGCGCACACGCTCTCGCAATTCACGCAGGCAGGCATCCAGCAGTCGCTCATGCGGGTTGATGAACCCGCCGGGCAATGTCAGCAATCCCTTGCCAGGAGCCGCGGTGCGCTTGACCAACAGCACATGCCCTGACTGCACCACCACCGCATTGACGGTAACGAAGATCGGCGGATAGGGTGCGTCGGCCCAAGCCTGACGATACTGATTCAGCAGATGCTGTTCCTCGAGCAGTCGCTGCCAGGGCTCACTGGCCTCGAAGGCATGCAAGGTCTCGTGCACGCTGGGCGGCAAGTCGTGGGCAGCACCCGTGGAGAGATAGTCGTTAGCCGATGAAGACGAGCGAAACAGTCGCTCACGGATACGGCTAGCGGAGATGCCCTCGACCAACGGTACGCTAACCGACTCCCATTGCGGGAACAGGCTGAGATAATAGCTGGACTGTCCACGACTGGCGCCGATCAGGCCAATACGTGGCAGCTTTCCATGACTGGGAATGGCGATATCGCGCACCTTGCGCTGCACATCGCGTACCCAAACGTCGTTGTTGTAGAGGGCATCCAGCAGCGGCTCGATTGCCAGGCGCTGGTTGTCCTCTTCATCGAAGCAACTCCTGAGCATCGATTGGCGTTCCTCGAAACGCCATGGGTTGCGCAGCGACCTGGCTTGCCAGGCCGAGCCCACCAGCACGATGACCTGTCGCGCACGCTTCAAGGCTTCATGGATCACCGCCAAGTGCCCCAGATGGGGTGGCTGGAAGCGCCCGATAAAGACCAGGCAGTCGAAATCGGGCAACGGCTGTGGCGAAGACGCCATAAAATCTCCAGGCAAAAGTAAACGGCGATGGCCTGCGGCAGGCACATTATCAGTGCCAAGAGGACTCGCTGCAATGCAGCTATGACGGTCGTCGTCGTGCCAACAAACGCTTGATCAACTGCGAGAACCCTGGCCCGGGAACGGGACATCGTTCCCCGCAATACGGCGGTGCTGGTCAAGCGCGAGCTGTTGACCGGCGACGGTTGAGGTGAGTGAAGGGGGAGCAAGTCGAGGAGGAGGCTCCCTCAAGCCGCCTGGTGAGGCTGGGCCTTGAAGCGCTCCTCCGCCACCCGATCGGCAATCTCTTCCGGTGGGGAATGCTCGCGCCGGGCGCGCTGGAAGATTTCGTCCAACGTATCCTCGATTCGTTCGATATGAGCCATCACGGCCTCGCGACGGTAACCTTGGCGACGCAACTGCCAGGCCACCTCGATCACACCACCGGCATTGGCGGCGTAATCCGGAGTATAGAGAATGCCGCGTTCATGCAATCGCCGGCCCGCGTCAGGAGAGGCGAGCTGGTTGTTGGCGGCGCCGGCCACGACCCGGGCTTTCAGGCGTTCACATACCGTTTCGTCGATCACCCCGCCCAAGGCACAGGGAGCGAAGACATCGACGTCGACATCGAAGATTTCGGCGGGAGATACCACCTCGGCTCCAAGCTCATTGGCCAGTTGTACGGCCGCGGCTTCGTTCACGTCGCTGACGACCAGTGTGGCTCCGGCAGCATACAGCTTGCGAGCCAGGTGGGTTCCGACATGCCCGACCCCCTGAATGGCTACCCGAACACCTTTCAGATGCTGCCTGCCAAGTCCATGACGTACCGCGCAGCGCAAGGCGAAGAACACCCCATGCGCAGTGAAGGGGGAAGGGTCACCGGACTCGCCGCTGGCTTTACGCAAGCCACTGACATGCTCGGTCTGCCTGGCGATCACCTGCATGTCCGCCTCACTGGAACCGGAATCCTCAGCGGTGATATAGCGGCCACCCAATGAATCGACCAGCCGCCCCATGGCTTCTAGCAGGGCCGGTGTCTTGTCGCATTTGGGGTCGGCGATGATCACTGCCTTACCCCCGCCCAGTGGCAGGTTGGCCAGTGCCGACTTGTAGGTCATGCCGCGCGACAGGCGCAAAACATCGGTCAAGGCATCGTCTTCGTTGGCGTAGGGAAAAATGCGAAGACCGCCCAATGCCGGGCCGCGGCAGGTGTTGTGGATGGCGATGATGGCCCGCAGGCCGCTGACATCGTCGAAACCGAAGACGATTTGCTCGTGTCGATCGAATTCCGGATGCTGGAAGACATGCATGACGTTATCCCTTTTGAGGATCGATTGTTGTTGGCAGGCCGGATAAGGCTGCTACCCCGTGAGTACGGAAGCTTTTGGCTTCTCGTATATCAAGACTAGCGTAACCGAATGGGGGTTCCCACCCGGGGCACTTTTGTCGACATTAGCGCAAACTGCTAGAAATAGGAGCAGCGCAGGTGAAGGAGATGACAATGGGGAAATGCTGTGTGAAGGCACTGGTAACGGGCAAGGTGCAGGGCGTGTGGTTTCGTCGCGCCACTCAGGAGCAAGCATTGAGAATGGGGGTGACCGGCTACGCCAAGAACCTCCCTGATGGGCGGGTGGAAGTGCTGCTATGTGGCGAGGGAGAAGCCGTCAATAGCGTGACCCAGTGGCTGTGGCAAGGGCCACCGGATGCACGGGTCACCCATGTCGAACTGGAAGGCGTCGAATGGCGGGATCATGACGCCTTCCTCACCCTCTAGCGTTCGGCGAGCTCCTCACTTCAACGTATCGACGATCCACTCCACGACCGCCTTGCCGTCGGCGCCGGTACATACCTCCACCAACGGCGTACGTGCCCAGCGATCGTCAATGAAGGGGCGCCCCTCGGGAGCGAATAGCGTCTGACCTTCGGCGTCGCCATCGGTGATGACGGTGAGATGGCCGCGTGCAGTGGTAAACAGTTCCGGCTCGATCAGCCAGGCCAGCGCGCAACTGTCGTGAGGACAGCAGCCGTCGATGCCCCGGGCGCCACGATAGAAATCGCTATAGAAGGCATAGCTGCCGGCCAGCACCTCACCCAAACGCCCCTGACTGGCGGCGATCGCTTCCATATCGCTGGGCCGCAGCACGCAGCGATGCGTCGCATCCAGCCCGACCATGGTCAGCGGCCAACCTGCGGTCAACACTCGAGCGGCGGCATGCGGATCGTTGAAGATATTGGCTTCAGCCACGGGTGTGACATTGCCGCCTTCATTGACCGAGCCGCCCATGATCACCACCTGCTTGACCTTGGTGACGATACCGGGATCGAGCTGTAACGCAGTTGCCAGATTCCCCAATGGCCCTACCGCCACCAAGGTGATCTCACCCGGCCGGGCAGTCACCTGATTGACGATGAACTGCGCGGCGGTAGCGGAAATGGCCTGACCGGTGACTGGAGGCAGTTCGATATTGCCGAGACCGTTTTCGCCATGAATGAAGGCCGGGGCCGGATGCTTGGCCTTGACCAACGGTGCCGCCGCCCCTTGGGCCACGGGAATCGCTTGTCCGGCCAACTCGCCGAGCAGCAAGGCATTCCGTGTGGCGGTGGTGATGTCCACATTGCCATAGGTGGTGGTCATGCCCAGCAGCTCGATCTCGGGATGGGCGAGGGCAATGGCAATGGCCTGGGCGTCGTCGACACCAGGATCGGTATCGAAGATGATCGGATGGCTCATGAAATTTCCTTACCTATTCAATATGATGTCATGACCAGTTCGGGCCAGCCGCGTATGGCCGCCTCGACATCGCTGGCAACGGGGATGCTGGGAGCGGCGCCGGCACGTTGCACGCACAATGCCGAGGCTGTACTGGCCAGACGCAAACAGTGCTCGACCTCCTTGCCACGCTGGCGGGCCGCCATGAAATAGCCGATGAAGGTATCGCCAGCGGCAGTGGTATCGAGTGCTGCAACCCGATGGGCAGGTAGATACAGCCGCTGTTGGCGGTACTGGTAGCAGACACCGTCGCTGCCCAGGGTCAGTACGAGCTCTACCTCGGGCAAACGGTGCTCGAGCGCTTCCAGGAGTACGTCGCGATCGGTATCCTCATCGAGCTCCACCAGTGCCGCAGCCTCGCCGCGATTGACGAACAGCAGCTGACACGCTTCCAGCGGCAACTCCGACACTCCAGCTGTCATCGGCGCGGGGTTGAAGGCGACGACCATGCCGCGTTCATGAGCCTGGGTCATGACTTCGGCCAAGCGGTTGCACTCATTCTGCAGCAATAGCCAATCGCCCGGACGGGCCTGGTCGATCAGGGTCTCGATCCGGGCAGCGTCGAAGCCGTGATTGGCGCCCGGGAACAGGATGATGGCGTTTTCTCCCGCATCGTCGACCTGGATCAGGGCATGGCCGCTGGGGCCGTCGATCAGCTCGACATTCGTGGTATCCACCCCCGCCGCAGAGAGCATTTCCAACACCCAACGGTCGGCGTTGCCAAGCTGCCCCCAGTGGCAGACATTGCCTCCGGCACGCGCGACGGCCAACGACTGGTTGGCCCCCTTGCCGCCAAGCACCTGGCGATAGCTCGAACTGGCCAGGGTTTCGCCGGGACGCACGAAATGTGCGACCCGGTAGATATGATCGATATTGATCGAGCCGAAGTTGTAGAGCATGGGATCTCCTGAAGCCGAAAACGGGGCGAATTCATTCGCCTGTCTGGCGCCAACGGCGCAGGTTGTCGACGGTCAGCCGAACCACGTTGGCACGAGCCTCTGGGGTGATCCAGGCATTGTGGGGAGTGACGATGAGATTGAGAGGCTCACTGAGCGCTGCGAGCAAGGGGTGGCCATTGCGGGGTGGTTCCACGGGTAGGGTGTCGACACCCAGGCCACCCAAACGGCCTTTCCTGAGGGCATCGAGGGCCGCTTCCTCATCGATGATGCCGCCACGAGCACAGTTGATCAGCAAGGCGTCACGCTTCATGCGTGCCAGCAGAGCAGCATCGACCAGATGTCGCGTTGCGTCGGTCAATGGACAATGCAGACTGAGGATATCGGCATCCGGTGCCAGATCGCTGAGTGAGGGACGATCGTCGTTTGCCTCATTGCCCGGACGGGCGGTAAAGCTCACGCGCATGCCGAATGCCTCGGCGAATTGTGCCACCTTGCCACCCAGCTCACCCCGACCGACGATGACCAGGTGCTTGTCGGCAAGCTGCAAGGTGCGATGGTCCATCAGGCAGAAGAAGGGGCTCTCGCCCCAGCGACCTGCGACCACGTCACGTTGGTAGAGGGGCAGGCGGTTGGCCAGTGCCAGCATCAACATCAGAGTGTGCTGTGCGACGCTCTGCGTGCCATAGGCGGTGACGTTCCTGACGTCGATCCCCTGGCGCTTTGCGGCTTCCATATCGATATTGTTGGTACCGGTGGCCAATACGCAGATCAGTTCGAGATCGGGGAGTGCCTCCAGCACCTCGGCATCGAGTATCACCTTGTTGACGATGGCGACTCGGGCGCCGGCTAGACGTGGAATACGTTCGCTCAGTGAAGTGATGGCGTAGACGTCCAGTTCGTCCACTTCATCACGCAGTGGGGTGAGGTCGATATCATCACCAAGCGTTGCGGCATCGAGAATCACGGCTTTCATGGGCAGGGTTCCTTTTTCATGGCACCGGCAGCGCCAACTTGCCCGCCAGGGGGCGCAGCGCGCTATAATACCGGGCTTTCAGGCCTCGCTTGGAAAGTACGACGAGTGGCCGCATATTGCCAGTTGCCAGTCTGAATCGCGCGATGTCTCGGTCATCGCGTTTCCTGCGGGCGTTTTCGTATCCAAGGTGATGAAAACCATGCCGATCTATGAATATGAGTGCAAGGCCTGTGGCCACCGTCTGGAGAAACTGCAAAAGATCAGTGCCGCGCCGCTGACCGACTGCCCGAGCTGCGATGCCGCCGAGCTGACCCGCCTGGTGTCGGCTGCGGGCTTTCGCCTGGCCGGTGGGGGCTGGTACGAAACCGACTTCAAGTCGGGTGGCAAGAAAAACCTCGCCGGGGATGGCGGGAGCGACAGCGGTGCATCGAAGGCGCCTGCCGAGAGCGGCGCGGCGGCCTCCGCTTGACGATTGGCCGGCGCAAACCCCGGCCGGTTACCGACAATGACGACTTTCCGATAACGCAACAGAACAGGATTTGACATGCGCAGCCATTATTGCGGCCAGCTCAACGAAACCTTGGTGGATCAGCAGGTCACGCTGTGCGGGTGGGTGCACCGTCGCCGTGACCATGGCGGGGTGATCTTCCTCGACATGCGAGACCGCGACGGTATCGCCCAAGTCGTGGTCGACCCCGACACCGCCGAGGCCTTCGCCACTGCCGACCGGGCGCGTAACGAGTTCGTGCTGCGCATTCAGGGGCGCGTTCGCCTGCGTCCCGAAGGAACCCAGAACCCCAACATGCCGACTGGCATGATCGAGGTACTGGCCAAGGACGTCGAAGTACTCAATACTGCTGCGACACCGCCGTTCCAGCTCGACGAGCACGGCAAGGTCGGTGAAGAGGTGCGTCTCAAGCATCGCTATATCGACCTGCGCCGCCCAGAGATGATTGACAAACTGAGGTTGCGTTCGCGTATCACCCATCGGGTCCGTGCTTTCCTCGAGGACGAAGGGTTCCTGGACATCGAAACGCCGATCCTGACACGTGCCACACCGGAAGGGGCGCGCGATTACCTGGTGCCCAGCCGTACCCATGCAGGCAGCTTCTTCGCACTGCCGCAGTCGCCGCAGCTCTTCAAGCAGTTGTTGATGGTGTCGGGTTTCGACCGTTATTACCAGATCGCAAAATGCTTCCGTGACGAGGACCTGCGCGCCGATCGTCAGCCCGAGTTTACTCAGATCGATCTCGAGGCGTCGTTCGTCGAGGAAGACGACATCATGGGCATCGCCGAATCGATGATTCGCAGCCTGTTCCGCGAAGTGCTCGATGTCGAGCTACCCGAATTCCCGCGCATGCCCTATGCCGAGGCCATGTCGCGTTATGGGTCCGACAAGCCGGACCTGCGTATTCCGCTGGAGCTTGTCGATGTCGACGACCTGATGAAGAACGTCGACTTCAAAGTGTTTTCCGGCCCAGCCAACGCCGAAGACGGTCGCGTGGCAGCGCTCAAGGTCAGTGGGGGCGCCAAGCTGACGCGCAAGGAGATCGACGACTACACCAAGTTCGTGGGGATCTACGGCGCCAAGGGGTTGGCCTGGATCAAGGTCAACGAACGCGCCAAGGGGCTCGAAGGGCTGCAGTCGCCGATCGTCAAGTTCATGGAAGACGTGATCGAGGAACTGCTTGACCGTACTGGGGCCGAGGATGGCGACATCATCTTCTTTGGTGCCGACAAGGCGCGCATTGTCAACGAAGCCTTGGGGGCCCTGCGAGTCAAGCTCGGCGAGGATCTCGAACTCTATACACAAGAGTGGGCGCCATTGTGGGTCGTCGACTTCCCGATGTTCGAGGACGATGGCAGTGCGCGCCTGCAAGCATTGCACCATCCCTTCACGGCACCGTCCTGCGATGTGGAAACCCTCAGAACGAATCCCGCTGTAGCGCTGTCGCGAGCTTATGACATGGTGCTCAATGGCACCGAGTTGGGCGGTGGCTCGATCCGTATCCACGATCAGGCCATGCAGCGTGCGGTCCTCGAGGTCCTGGGCATCGACCAGGCCGAGGCCGACGAGAAGTTCGGCTTCCTGCTCGAGGCCCTGAAGTTTGGCGCGCCACCGCACGGAGGTCTGGCCTTTGGTCTCGATCGCCTGGTGATGTTGATGAGCGGTGCACGCACCATCCGTGAAGTCATCGCCTTCCCCAAGACCCAGAGCGCCGCGTGCCTGCTGACCGATGCCCCCGGCGACGTGTCCCAAGAGCAGCTCAAGGAACTCAGCATTCGCCTGCGTCACAAGGCCAAGGCAGAACACACCGACGAGTGACACGACACGGCAAAGAAGCTGGTTCAAGTAGTGGTTCACCGGCGCCTCTGGGCGCCGGTGTCATGTGTAACAGGAGTGAATCGTCATGGCTGGTCACAGTAAATGGGCGAATATCAAACACCGCAAGGCCGCACAGGATGCCAAGCGTGGCAAGATCTTCACCAAGTTGATTCGTGAACTGACCGTGGCCGCTCGACAGGGCGGCGGTGAGCCGAACGACAATCCCCGGTTGCGGGCGGCGATCGACAAGGCGCTCGCCAACAACATGACCAAGGACACCATCCAGCGAGCCATCGACCGTGGTGCCGGTAATGCCGAAGGCGACAACATGGAGGAGACCGTCTACGAAGGTTATGGCCCGGAGGGGGTCGCGGTGCTGGTGGAGTGCATGACCGACAATCGCAACCGTACGGTTTCCGAAGTACGTCATGCTTTCAACAAGCATGGCGGCAACCTTGGCACCTCGGGCTCGGTGGCCTTCATGTTCCACAAGCAGGGGCGTCTGCTGCTGCCGGAAGGTACCACAGAAGAAGCCGCCATCGAGGCCACGCTCGAGGCGGAACCCGAGGATATCGTGACTCAGGACGATGGCACGCTCGAGATCGTCACGCCCCCCGAAAGCTTCGGTGCCGTCAAGGATGCGCTAGTCGAGGCGGGTATCGAACCCTTGTCCAGCGATGTAGGGCTGTATCCGGATAACTACACGCGCATCACCGATGTGGAACTGGCACGCAGAGTCATCAAACTGATCGACATGCTCGAGGATCTAGACGACGTGCAGAACGTTTACTCCAATGCGGATTTCGACGATGCCATTCTCGAACAGTTGGACTGAGGCATGTCGCCGATGCTGATCCTCGGCATCGATCCCGGTTCGCGCCTCACCGGCTATGGCGTTATCGACGTCAGCGCCACGAAGCCAACCTATGTAGCCAGCGGCTGTATTCGCCTGCAGGCCGACGACCTGGCGCAACGGCTGGCCCAGATCTATGCCGGTATCAGCGAACTGATTGCCGTGCATTGCCCTGGTGAGTTCGCCATCGAGCAGGTATTCATGGCCAACAATGCCGATTCGGCTCTGAAACTGGGACAGGCGCGTGGGACGGCTATCGTATGCGCCTCCAACCATGGTTTGCCGGTCAACGAGTATGGTCCACGCCAGATCAAACAGGCGGTGACCGGTACCGGTGCGGCCGACAAGCGCCAGGTACAACACATGGTCACTGCTCTCCTTGGTCTGGATGGCACGCCCCAGGCCGATGCGGCCGATGCCCTTGCCATCGCCCTGACCCACGCACATGCCAGGCAGGGACTGGTCCAGACCGGCAGCTTCGGCGGTCGACGCACTACCAAGGGGAAAGGGGGGCGCTGGCGGGACTACCGTCCGACCTGACCTCGACTTCGATACTTCCGTTGCAGGGCCATTATTATCAAACAGCGTTTGATAGTACCGCTGGCCAGCCGAACGGGCGATGAGTATAGTGGCCTGCAATCATTCACAGGATCTTGCGATAGCCATGATTGGACGCCTGCGTGGCACATTGTTGGACAAGCAACCTCCATGGCTGGTCATCGATGTGGCCGGTATCGGTTATGAACTCGAAGCGTCCATGAATACGCTGGTGACGCTTCCCGCTCCCGGCGAGACGGTACAGCTCTTCACTCACCTGACGGTGCGCGAGGATGCCCACTTGCTCTTTGGATTCGCCCGGGAACAGGAACGTGCTCTATTTCGCGCCTTGATCAAGGTCAACGGCATCGGTCCCAAGTTGGCTCTGGCGATCCTGTCCGGCATGGAAGAGGAGCAATTCATACGCTGCGTGATGGATGACGATATCAAGGCCTTGACGCGGCTGCCCGGTGTCGGCAAGAAGACGGCCGAGCGGCTGGTCATCGAGATGCGCGATCGCTTTCCCCACTGGACTCGTGATGCCGTGGACGGAGTGGCTTGCCAAGCGATAGGCCGCCAGACATCGTCGGCGGCGACGTCTTCGATGGCCGATGCCGAAGCGGCGCTGGTATCGCTGGGCTATAAACCCACGGAGGCTTCGCGCATGCTGTCCGGTCTCGGTGACGGTCTATCCACCGAAGCCTTGATCAAGGCGGCCCTGGCCCGCAAGCTGTCAGGCTGACGAGGACGCACAAGATGAGGGTAGAAGGCATGTCGATGAATGGATGGCTCCATGATCGAAAGTGATCGACTGATCGCCGCCCAACCACAGGCTGACGAAGGTCGTGTCGACCACGCCATTCGTCCACGGCGGCTAGCCGACTATATCGGCCAGCCCGGGGTGCGAGAACAACTCGATATCTTCATCAGTGCAGCCCGTGGGCGGAGCGAAAGCCTCGATCATACCTTGGTGTTCGGACCTCCGGGGTTGGGCAAGACAACCCTGGCCAATATCATCGCCACCGAGATGGACGTCGACATCAAGTCGACTTCCGGTCCCGTGCTGGAACGTGCTGGCGACTTGGCCGCCATGCTTACCAATCTGCAACCAGGCGATGTACTGTTCATCGATGAGATCCATCGTCTCTCGCCAGTGGTCGAGGAAGTACTGTATCCAGCCATGGAGGACTTCCAGCTCGATATCGTGATAGGCGAAGGCCCTGCAGCCCGCTCCATCAAGCTCGACCTGCCGCCCTTCACACTGGTGGGAGCCACGACCCGAGCGGGGCTCCTGACGTCGCCGTTGCGTGACCGATTTGGTATCGTCCAGCGTCTGGAGTTCTACGGTATCGAGGATCTGACCGAGATCGTCGTTCGCTCGGCCCGCCTGCTGGGGGTCGACACCGATCGCAAGGGCGCCGCCGAGGTCGCTAGGCGCGCGCGGGGAACGCCGCGCATCGCCAATCGCTTGTTGCGTCGCGTGCGCGACTTTGCCGAGGTGCGTGGCGATGGTCGCTTGAATGCTGAAATCGCCGATCGAGCGTTGAACATGCTGCATGTCGACCGCCACGGGCTCGACCATATGGATCGTCGGCTACTGCTGGCAATGATCGAGAAATTCGACGGCGGTCCAGTCGGGGTCGATTCGTTGGCTGCCGCTATCAGCGAGGAGCGTGACACCATCGAGGATGTAATCGAACCCTATCTGATACAACAGGGTTTCATGATGCGCACGGCAAGAGGGCGAGTGGTGACCCGTCTGGCCTACCTGCATTTCGGATTGACGGCACGGGACGACGTGCCCCAAGCCAGCGACGAGGCACACTGATGAGTCAGGAGTTTCGTTGGCCGGTAACCGTTTACATCGAAGATACCGATGCAGGGGGCATTGTCTATTACGTGAATTATCTCAAATACATGGAGCGGGCACGCAGCGAATGGCTAAGGCAGTGCGGTTTCACGCAACGCGAACTGCTCGAGGCCGGGATCCAGTTGGTGGTACACCATCTGGAATGCCGTTATGCCAAGCCCGCCCGGCTCGACGACAGCCTGCTGGTCAGCGCCGACGTCGAGAGTCATTCCTCCTGTCGGTTACGTTTTCGTCAGGAAGTGACATGTCGCGGGGAACCCCTTTGTGATGCCAGGGTCGACATCGCCTGTCTGGATGCGATCCGGCTCAAGCCAAAACGCTGGCCGCCGGCACTCGCCGCGGCATTCAACGGTTAATTTGCAAGACTGACGAGGGCACCCGTGAACGACTCAATGTCCATTTTCCATCTGATCATAAATGCCAGTACCGTGGTACAGCTCGTCATGCTGATACTCACGGTAGGCTCAATCCTCTCCTGGATCGTGATTTTCCAACGCAGTTTCGTGATCCGTCGTGCCAGGCGGGCCCATCAAGCCTTCGAGGAACGCTTCTGGTCCGGTATCGATCTGAACGAACTCTATCGCGAGACACCTTCCGAACAGGAGACGGTCGGTGCCGAGCACGTCTTCCGGGCCGGCTTCCGCGAGTTCAATCGTCTGCTACCCAAGACCCGTAGCCCACAGTCGATTCTCGACGGCGTCCAGCGCAGCATGCGAGTTGCCTGGTCGCGTGAAGAGGAGCGCTTGACTCTGCATCTGGTGTTCCTCGCCACGGTGGCTTCCGCCAGCCCCTATATCGGTCTGTTCGGCACCGTATGGGGCATCATGGGTTCCTTCCAGAGCCTGTCAATGGCCCAGCAGGCTACGCTCTCGACGGTGGCTCCGTGGATCGCCGAGGCCTTGATCGCCACCGCGATGGGGCTGTTCGCCGCTATCCCCGCGGTCATCTTCTATAACCGGCTGTCGTCCGAGTCCAGCAAGCTGCTGGGCAAGTACGAAGATTTCGCCGAAGAGTTTCATTCAATCCTGCACCGCAACCTGCAAGGGCGTGCTGACAGTGACGCGGCCTGAGGGGGAACAATGATGACGCATGGTCCGTTCCATCGCGGCGGTAGCCGTAAGCCCATGGGCGAAATTAATGTCGTTCCCTTCATCGACGTCATGCTGGTGCTGCTGGTGATCTTCATGATCACGGCCCCCATGCTGACCCAGGGAGTGCAAGTCGACCTTCCGCAGGTCACATCGGAGCCGATCGAGGACATGGAAGATCGTGAGCCGATCGTGATCTCCGTGGATCGTGAGGGGCAGTACTACATTTCGCTTGGCGACGAGGAAACCCCTGTGTCGCTGGATGACATCGCCGACAAGGTGATCATCATCCTCGACCGACGCCCAGACACCCCCGTCATGGTGCGGGGTGACCGCAATGTTTCCTATGGTCAGGTCGTCACTCTGATGAGCACCTTGCAGGTGGCTGGTGTAGCGAATGTCGGGCTGATTTCCGAGCCGCCCGCCGGTGACTCACGCGAGAGTTGAGGATTCGTCATGGCCAAACACGAACGGCGTGTAGGCTATGGCCTGCCAGCGATACTCGCCATCGGGCTACATGCGCTAGTGGTGGTGATAAGCGTGATCAGCCTGCCATCGAGCGAAGTCGAGTCACCCTCGTCATCGATCGTTCAGGCGACCCTGATCAGCACTGAGACCGCTACCGACCAGGCACAACGTGCTCAGGAAGCCCGTGAGCGAGCAGCCGCTCGCCAAGCCGAGGAAGAGGCTCGGGCCGCCGAGGAGGCCGCACGCCAAGCTGAAGAACAGGCCGAACGCCAGGCCGAGCAACAGCGCGCTCAAGCCGAAGCCGAGCGGCAAGAGGCACAGCATGAGCGTGAAGCTGCGCGACTGCAAGCCGAAGAGGAGGCCCGGCGTCGTGCAGAGGCAGCCGAGCAACAGGCGCAACGTCGCGAGGAGGAAGCCGAGCGTCAGCGCCAGGAAGAAGAGGCCCGTCGCCAGGCCGAGGCTGAGCGTCAGCGCCAGGAAGAAGAGGCCCGTCGTCAGGCTGAAGCCGAGCGCCAGCGCCAGGAGGAAGAGGCCCGTCGTCAGGCTGAAGCCGAGCGTCAGCGCCAGGAGGAAGAGGCTCGTCGTCAGGCCGAGGCCGAGCGCCAGGAGGAAGAGGCCCGCCGTCAGGCTGAAGCCGAGCGCCAGCGCCAGGAGGAAGAGGCCCGCCGTCAGGCTGAAGCCGAGCGTCAACGCCAGGAGGAAGAAGCCCGCCGTCAGGCTGAGGCCGAGCGTCAACGCCAGGAAGAGGAGGCCCGCCGTCAGGCCGAAGCTGAGCGTCAGCGCCAGGAGGAACTGGCCAGGCGTGCCGCCGAGGAAGCGGCTAGTCGCAGCCTCGCCCAGGCAATCGAAGGCGAATCCGAGTCCGTTGCCAATGCACGCCAGGCTGAGGAGGCTGCCAACAGCTTCATCAACCTGGTACGCAGTGCGGTGGAGCAGGCTTGGATGATTCCGGCAGGCAGCAACCAGGGAGCCGTGGTAACCGTATCGGTCCAACTCGGTCCCTCGGGCGAACTTCTCGGTGCCTCCGTCAGCCAAAGCAGTGGTGACAGTGCCTTCGATCAGTCCGCACTGCAGGCAGTACGTCGAGCGGAACCGTTTTCCGAGCTGAGGCGCATGCCTGCCACCGCGCAACGTGAGTTCCGCCAATTCAACTTGAGATTCCAACCAGGGGATGTGCGCTGATGAAACGTTATTTGACCCTATGGCTGGGGGCAATGCTGATGCTGATTGCAGCTCAAGCCCAGGCCGACCTGACCATTGAAATCACTCGCGGCAGTGATCGCGCCACACCCATTGCCATTGTGCCCTTTGCCGTAGAGGGTGACATGTCGTTGCCCCAAGATGTTGCGCAGGTGATCAGTGACGACCTCGAGCGCAGCGGCCAGTTCGCCCCCTTGTCGCGAGATTCTCTGATCTCGCGACCCAGCCGCAGCGAAAACGTCAACTACCGTGACTGGCGTGCCGTGGATAGCGATTACCTGGTGGTGGGAGAAGTCGCCCAAGAAGGCGGTGGCTATCGCGTGCAGTTTGAATTGTTGGACGTCTATGGCGAACGCCGCATGCTGGGTGAATACATCAGTTCGAATACCGAGCAACTGCGTAGAACGGCACACTACATCAGTGACAAGATCTACGAAGCCATTACCGGTGTACGCGGTGCTTTTTCCACCAAGATCGCCTATGTAACCTCTCAGGGAAGTGGTGACGACATCCGTTATGGCCTGTACGTGGCCGATGCCGACGGACGCAACAGTGAGGAAATCCTGGCATCCAACCAGCCGATCCTGTCTCCCGCCTGGTCACCGGATGGCACCAAACTGGCTTATGTTTCCTTCGAGACCGGGCGCCCCGCGATCTACATCCAGGAACTGGGGTCGAGCCGGCGTGTTCGAGCCACCTCGTTCCCCGGCATCAACGGGGCGCCTGCATGGTCACCGGATGGGCGCAAGCTGGCGATGTCGTTGTCGAAGGATGGCCAGCCGGAAATATACGTGATGGATGTCGCCGCACGCAGTTTCCAGCGGCTGACCAACAACTCCGCCATCGATACCGAGCCGAGTTGGTCGCCAGATGGAAACAACATTGTCTTCACGTCCGACCGAGGAGGTGAACCGCAATTGTATCGCTACGATATTGCCAGCGGGCAGGTGGAACGCATAACCTTTACCGGCAATTACAACTCACGTGGTCGGTATGCCCCAGACGGTGAATCGCTGTTCCTGATCCATCGCGGTGGCAATGAATACCAGGTCGCCCGGCAGGATCTGGATACCGGTCGTCTTGTAACCTTGACCGATTCACGTTGGGACGAGTCGCCTAGTGTCGCGCCCAATGGGAGCATGGTAATCTTCGCCACCCAACAGGGTAACAGTGGGGTGCTGGGAGCGGTGTCGGCCGATGGCAGAGCTTCGTTCCGGCTGCCCGCGGCGCAAGGTGACGTGCGCGAACCCGCATGGTCGCCATTCTTGAACTGACGTCATACATCGAAACGTGTCATTCGATCCTAGCAAGGAGTTGACAATGCAATTCAAACCGTACGCCAAGAGCCTGGCAGTCGCCCTGTCCTTTGCCTTCGTGGCCGGCTGTGCCAGCAGCGGCGGTACCCAGGATGGGGCCCTGGATGGCACCGCGGGCAGCGGTACCGGCACCTCAACCACGGGTCAGGGTATGGCATCCGGACAACAGTCCGGCACCGCCATGCAAGCTGGTCAGCAGGGGCGCATTCCCGACGTGCGTACCATCTATTTCGATTTCGACAGCGATCAGATTCGCAGCGAGTTCCAGCCGGTGCTGACTGCCCATGCCCGCTATCTGAGCAACAATGGCAATGCCAAGGTCGTACTGGAAGGCCATACCGACGAGCGCGGTACTCGGGAGTACAACGTGGCTCTGGGCGAACGGCGCGCCAAAGCCGTCGAGCGCTTCCTGACCGTGCAGGGCGTATCCCCTTCACAGTTCGAGATCGTCAGTTACGGCGAAGAGCGTCCGGCCGTTCGCGGTCATGGTGAAGATACCTACGCACAAAACCGTCGCGTGGTATTCTCATACTGAATACCCGCGTGACCAAGCTCCGATGGAGTGAAACATGAAACGCCGTCTGAAAGGACTGTGCGGCGCGGGAGCCTTGGTGCTCCCGCTGTCCGTATGGGCCGCCCCTGTAGTGGAAGATCTCACGGAACAGCCGCGGAGCTTCTACGACCAAACCGAAGTTCGTGAAGAGGCCGGTGGCAACCTGGTGCTCTTCAATCAGTTGCAGGAAAATCAACGGGAGATCCAGCAGCTTCGAGGCCAGCTCGAAGAACTGCGCTATCAACTCGAACAATTGCGCCGTCTCTCCCAGGAACGCTACCTCGACCTGGAAGAGCGCTTCATGGCAGGCGGCGCCCTCACCGACGAAGGCCAGGCTGGTACTCAGGTCGATGCCGATGTCGCTCGTGAGGTTGCCACGGCACCGAGTCGAGCCAGTGCGCTCAATGGCGATGCCCAGGCCGCCTATCAGCAGGCTTTCCAACATGTCCAGAACCGGGATTTCCCTGCGGCAATCGAAGCCTTCGAGGCCTTCGTCGGCAACTATCCCGACAATTCCCTGACCGCTAATGGATATTACTGGTTGGGCGAGCTCTATTCGGCGCAGTCCGACCTCGAGCCGGCAGCCCAGGCCTTCGAACGAGTGATCAACGACCACCCGCAAAGCAACAAGGTTCCCGATGCGCTCTACAAACTGGGACTGTTGCGAGCACGTCAGGGCCAGCCTGAAGCCAGTCGCGAACTGCTGACCCGGGTACGCAACGATTATCCCGAGAGCAGTGCCGCCGGCATGGCCAATGACTTCCTTAACCAGTCCGGGCTCTAGGATAAGGAGTATCGATGAGCTGCCAGATCGACTACCAAGCCCCGGCGGACCTTCTAGCCGGCCGTGTCATCTTGGTGACGGGGGCAGGGGACGGTATCGGACGTGCCGCCGCGCTGGCTTATGCCCGGCATGGGGCCACCGTGATCCTGTTGGGACGTACCATTGCCAAGCTGGAAAAGGTCTACGACGAGATCGAGGCCGCAGGTGGCCCGCAGCCTGCCATTTTTCCGTTGAACTTCGAAGGTGCCACCCTCAAGGATTACCAGGACATGGCCGAGACCCTGGACAAGGAGTTCGGGCGTCTCGACGGACTGTTGCATAATGCGGGATTGCTTGGCCGCCTCACCCCCTTCGAGCAGTACAATCCCGAGCTCTGGGAACAAGTGATGCAGGTCAACTTCAATGGACCGATCTGGATGACCCAGGCGTTGTTGCCTTTGCTCAAGGCTTCGCAGGACGCTTCGGTGATCTTCACCTCCTCGAGCGTCGGTCGCAAGGGGCGTGCCTACTGGGGGGCCTACGCGGTCTCCAAGTTCGCCACCGAAGGTTTCGTGGAAGTGTTGGCCGAGGAAGTCGAGCACTTGGGCTCGCTGCGCGTCAACAGCCTCAACCCAGGCGCGACCCGCACCCAGATGCGCAAGACCGCCTATCCTGCCGAAAATCCCGATACATTGCGTACCCCGAACGAGATCATACCCACCTACCTGTGGCTGATGGGGCCCGAGAGCCGCGGTCACAACGGTGAACGGTTCGACGCCCAGCCGCCCCGTACCTGATGCTGCACACGCCTCCCGCAGGGGGCGTGTGTTGTCAGGAGTGTTGCAACGCTCGCACCAATGCCTGCGGAGACTCGAACCAGCGATCCGCCAGCCAGGTCTGGATATCGTCACTCTCGTCCAGGTAACCGTAACCTACCGCGATAGCGATCATGCCGGCGGCTCGGGCAGCCTGCATGTCACGACGGTGATCGCCGATATACCAGCAGTCGCTGGCTTTCACGCCCAACTGGCGTGCTGCTTCCCACAAGGGTTCCGGAGATGGCTTCTTCACCGACAGGTCATCGGCACACAACAGCGTGTCGGGGCTCAGGTCCAGTGCCTCGAGCAAAGGCACAGCATAGGCTCTCGGCTTGTTGGTGACGATGCCCCAGCTGCGCGGAGGGCGGGACCAGGCACCGATCAGGGACTCGAGGCCGGGAAACACGCGACTTTCGGCAGCGATGTCCCGCCCGTAAGACTCGAGCAGGAAGGCGCGCGCCGCGGCATGCCCCTCGGTTCCATGTTCCAGTCCCAAGGCCAACGTCACCAGGGCACTGCCGCCATTGGAGACCTGGGCGCGAATCACGGGGTAGGGTAGCGCCGCGAGGCCGTGGTGTGCACGCAGCGCATTGGTGGCCCGTGCCAGGTCCGGCGCCGTATCCACCAAGGTGCCGTCGAGGTCGAAGAGCAGGACGCGCGGCAAGGGGAGGGCGTCGCTCATCACGGCATCTCCAGCCGGCAGTGCATCAGATAGTTGACCGAGACGTCCCGCGCATCGAGCCGATAGCGACGGGTCAGCGGGTTATAGACCAATCCGCTTTGTTCGCAGACTTTCAGCCCCGTGGCTCGACACCAGCTCGACAACTCCGAAGGGCGGATGAACTTGCGGTAGTCGTGAGTGCCCCTGGGCAACAGCCGCAACACGTACTCGGCGCCGAGAATCGCGAAGGCGTAGGCCTTGGGATTGCGGTTGACTGTCGAGAAGAACACTTGTCCACCGGGTTTGACCAACGTCGCGCAAGCGCGGACCACCGCCTGCGGATCAGGGACATGTTCGAGCATTTCCATACAGGTGACGACATCGTATTCGCCAGGATGCGCAGCGGCCATTTCCTCGGCGCTTGCCTGGCGATAGTCGACCTCGACACCGCTTTCCTGGCGATGTAGCCGCGCGACCGCTAGCGGTGCTTCCCCCATGTCGATACCCGTGACCCTGGCGCCACGGTGCGCCATGGCTTCGCTCAGGATTCCGCCGCCACACCCGACATCGATGACCGTCTTACCCGCCAGGCCACCACGTGCCTCGATGAAGTCGAGGCGCAGAGGGTTGATGTCATGCAGGGGCTTGAATTCGCCTTCCTTGTCCCACCAACGGCTGGCCAGGGCCTCGAACTTGGCGATCTCGGCATGGTCGACGTTCTGGCGATACTCGGAGTCCCGTGCGCTTTCCATTCATTTTTCTCCCTGCGACGAGGTGACGGTCATGGCGTCCCGATATCGGTGGGTGTCGGCGAGCACGGCCTCGATATCGAGCGTCTCGAACTCGCCATCGGCAAGGATCGGCTGGCCACCGATCCACACATGGCTGACCTGTTGGCTCTGCATGGCGTAGACCACGGCCGAGGCCGGATGGTGCACGGGTGCGGTATTCAGGCGCTCCAGGTCCAGGGCGATCACGTCAGCCTCGTAATCATGCTGCAGCCGGCCAAGTCGCTCTCCCAGCCCAAGTGCCTTGGCGCCTTCGCGCGTGGCCATGGCCAGGGCCGCCATGGCGGGCAACGCCGCCGCATTGCCACTCACCCCCTTGGCCAAGAGCGCGGCGCTCTTGAGTTCGTCGAACATGTCGAGATCGTTGTTGCTGGCCGCGCCATCGGTACCCAAGGCCACGGTGATCCCGGCATCGAGCAGGCGGGCCACCGGACAGAAGCCGCTGGCGAGTTTCAGGTTCGATTGCGGGCAATGCACGATGCGGGTATCGGTTTCGCGCAGGATCGCCAGGTCATGGTCGTCGACCTGGGTCATGTGCACGGCTTGAAAATGCGGCCCAAGCAAGCCGGCTTCGAATAGCCGTGCCAACGGCCGTTTCCCGTCTTTCGTCAGTGCTTGTTCGACCTCATGCGCGGTTTCGTGGACATGCATCTGGATCGGCAGACCAAGGCGTCGATGCGCGTCGCCTAGACGCTCGAGGCTCTCGTCACCGACCGTATAGGGAGCATGGGGACCCAGCGCCAGGAAAATGCGGGGATGATCACGATAATGCCCGAGCAAGGCTTCGGTCTTGGCCAAGCCAGTGGCGAAATCGGGCGCCCAGGGAGTGGGGAAGTCGATCAGCGGCGTACAGAGCTGGACACGCATGCCCGTTCGTTCCGTGACCTCGGCCACGGCTTCAGGGGCCAGGTACATGTCGGCAAAGGTCGTGGTACCGCTACGCAGCATCTCGGCGCATGCCAGGTAGGTTCCTGCTGCGACGAAATCGTGATCCACATGGGCGGCCTCGGCCGGCCAGATATGCTCGTTGAGCCAAGTCATCAACGGCAGGTCGTCGGCAAAGCCACGCATCAGGGTCATGCCGGCATGGTTGTGGGCATTGATGAGTCCTGGCATCAGCGCATGGCGATCCAGGCGCACGACCCGCCGTGGTTGGACATGGCGGCGCGCTTCCGTCTGCGGCCAAGGGCCCAGCAGACGCCCGTCATGCATGGCGATGGCGTGGTCTTCAAGCGTCGGCAGGCCATCGCTCATCGGCAGTATCCAGCGGGCCTCGATCAACAGGTCGACATCACGCGGTGCGGTGGATGGCATCGCAGGTCTCCTTCGGTATGATGAACGCTATTCTACCCGCTCTAGTCGCCGCTTTCCCATTGCAATCGGGAAGGGCCTTTCAGGAGAGATCATGTCCGCATCTACCATAATGCCGATCCGCTGGTGTGACGACGGCCATCTCGAGCTACTCGATCAGCGGACACTGCCCGACCGCCACCTGGTCCGCACAGTGACCAGTGCCGAGGAAGCGGCCGCGGCAATCCGTGAGATGGTGGTGCGCGGTGCACCGGCAATCGGCATTACCGCCGCCTACGGAGTGGTATTGGCCGCACTCGAGCAAGACGATAGCGGTTGGCCGGATCGGCTGGAGGCCGCCATGGCGACCTTGGCGGCCTCGCGTCCCACTGCCGTCAATCTGTTCTGGGCCCTGGCCCGCATGCGCGAGGTCATGGCGCTGCAACGGCATGCCGAAGTGGCGCCCGTGGCGAAACTGCTCGAAGCGGCTCGTGCCATTCACCGGAAAGATCTCGACGACAACCTCGCTATGGGCGAATTAGGTGCCGACTTGATCGCCCGCAGTGAACCCTGCGCGGTAATGACACACTGCAATACGGGAGCTCTCGCCACCGGCGGGCACGGCACGGCGCTGGGCGTGATACGCAGTGCCTGGAACAGGAGGTTGATCACCCGTGTGCATGCCAACGAGACGCGCCCTTGGCTGCAAGGCGCTCGCTTGACGGCATGGGAACTCGACCAGGAGGGCATTCCCGTGACGCTGGCGGTCGATTCCGCCGCTTCGCTGCTGATGGCCCAAGGCAGGATCGGCTGGTTGATCGTCGGCGCCGACCGAATCGCCGCCAACGGCGATGTGGCCAACAAGATCGGTACACTTGCGCTGGCTGTGCAAGCGCGCCACTTTGGAGTCAAGGTGATGGTGGTGGCCCCGTCGAGCACCTTCGACCTCGAAGTCGCTAGCGGCGTTGAGATTCCCATCGAATGCCGCGACGCCAGCGAACTCACGCATCAGGGCGAACGCATCGTCGCCCCGCAAGGAATCGATATCTACAATCCAGTGTTCGATGTCACTCCGGCGTCGCTGATCGATGCCATCGTCTGCGAGCGCGGGGTCATCGAGCATCCCGATCGCACCGCTATCGCGCGGGTGATCGAGACATGCAGGTGAACCGGGTATGGCATAATTCTCCATGAACCCATGAATTCAGGAAGGACCCGCAATGATCCGCAAGGCCGTACTTCCCGTCGCCGGTTTCGGCACACGCTGCCTACCGGCTTCCAAAGCGATTCCCAAGGAAATGATCACCATCGTCGACAAGCCGGTGATCCAATATGTGGTGGAAGAGGCCGTGGCCGCCGGCATCAAGGAAATCGTGCTGGTCACTCACTCCAGCAAGGGTGCCATCGAGAACCACTTCGACAAGCACTTCGAACTGGAGAGCACGCTCGAGGCCAAGGGCAAGCACGAATTGCTCGAAGAGCTGCGCAACATCATTCCCGATGACGTCAAGATCATCAGCGTACGGCAACCCGAACCTCTGGGACTTGGTCACGCCATACTCTGCGCACGACCCATCGTCGGTGACGATGAACCCTTCGCCGTACTTCTGCCCGACGTACTAGTCGACGGACAAGGGCTTGCCCGCAATGACCTGGCCGGTATGGTGGATGCCTTCAACGCCACTGGCCAGGCCCAGATCATGGTCGAGAACGTGCCGCGCGACATGGTCTACAAGTACGGAATCGTGGCACTCGAGACTCCCGACCTAGCCCCAGGACAATCGGCCGCGATCTCCAGCGTGGTGGAGAAGCCCACCGTCGAAGCGGCCCCTTCGACGCTTGCCGTAATCGGCCGCTATCTGCTTCCGGGGTCGATCTTCCCTCTGCTGGCCAAGACGCCACCTGGTGCAGGCAACGAGATTCAGCTTACCGATGCCATCGATGCGCTACGCGGCCAAGAAGGAGTGGCCGCCTATCGCATGCAGGGCGCCACTTACGACTGTGGCCATCAGCTTGGCTACCTTGAAGCGATTCTGGCGTTCGCCAAGCGTCATCCCAAGCATGGCCAGGGCTTCCAGAAACTGCTGGCCCGCTACGCCGACCAGGAGTGACTCGCAATGCGTATCATCGTACACGGCAGCGAGCTGGCCTCGGCCACGGCAGCGGCTGCCTTGTCCAGCGTCGGTCACCAGGTCGGCTGGCTTCCTCATCCCGATCAGCCTTGGGACAACCTGAGAGAAGCGGAGTGGCTGGCCCGGGAACCCGAACTGCTTTCCCACCTGCAGGCCGCCTGCCAGGGTGGCACGCTGCGCATACTCAGCGACTGGCCTGGTGATGCAGTGGGTCTCGAGGAGGTCGACATCCTGTGGCTGGCCCTGGCACCGGGTCAGCCACAGGAGGCTGAAGCACTGGTGGTGAAGCTTGCCAGTCACCAGGCCACCCCACTGGTAGTGGTCAACAACTCCACGTTCCCGGTGGGGACCACCGAACAGCTCGAGTCACGGCTGGGACACGTCGGCCAGGTGGCCGTCGCGCTGCCCGACATGCTCGAGGAGGGACGTGCGTGGCAGGTATTCACCCGGCCCACGCGCCGACTGCTGGGTTGCGAAGATGACGAGGCCGCCATTCAGATGCGCGAGTTGCTGCGTGCATTCAATCGTCGTAGCGATAACTTCCAGTTCATGCCGCGTCGTGCCGCGGAACTGACCAAGCTGGCCATCAACGGCATGCTGGCAACCCGCATCAGCTACATGAACGAGATCGCCGGTCTCGCTGACTCGTTGGCCGTGGATGTCGAGCATGTGCGCCAAGGCATGGGGGCGGATACCCGTATCGGCTACGAATATCTATACCCCGGCTGTGGCTTTGGTGGACCGAACTTCTCGCGTGACCTGATGCGTCTGGCCGATGTGCAGTCCGCCAGTGGACGAGCGTCAGCTCTGCTCGACCGGGTGCTGGACATCAACGAGCACAAGAAGGAAACCCTGTTCCGCAAGCTCTGGGCCCATTTCCATGGGCAACTGGAGGACCGCACAGTGGCGATCTGGGGGGTGGCTTTCAAGCCAGGAACGGCCCGCATCGATCACGCACCGGTACTGACATTACTCGAGGCGTTATGGGCTCAGGGCGTGCATGTGCGCCTGCACGACCCGGCGGCCTTGGCCTCGCTGGAAGCGTACGTCGGTTCCCATCCACTGATGACTTTGTGCCCCGATGACCCATATCAGGCCTGCGAGGGGGCAGACGCCCTGATGCTGGTCACCGAGTGGAAATGTTACTGGAACCCGGACTGGAGACGGCTGGCGGAAATGCTTGTCGAGCGCCTGGTACTCGACGGGCGCAATATCTTCGATCCTCGCTATGTGGCGGCACGTGGCCTGACCTATCGTGGTATTGGAAGACGCGCCGATCCCTGACGGGAAAAGCCGTGCTCACCTCCAAGAAAAGGCCCCGCCATGGCGGGGCCTTTCTCAGTCATTCAAACACACCGACGACTGGATTAGCTGAAGTTCTGGGCGACGAAGTCCCAGTTGATCAGATTCCAGACATTCTCCAAATACTTGGGACGCGCATTGCGGTAATCGATGTAGTAGGCATGCTCCCAGACATCGATGGTCAGCAACGGGGTCTGGCCATGGGCGATCGGAGTGTCGGCATTGCTGGTGTTGACGATGTCAACGCCACCGTCATCGGTCTTGATCAGCCAGGTCCAGCCGGAGCCGAAGTTACCCACCGCCTGGGCATTGAAGGTTTCCTTGAACTTGTCGAAGGAGCCGAACTTGGCATTGATGGCATCGGCCAGGGCACCACTAGGCTCGCCACCGCCATTGGGTGACAGGCAATGCCAGTAGAATGTGTGGTTCCACACCTGTGCTGCCTGATTGAAGAGACCGCCGGAAGAAGACTTGATGATCTCCTCGAGAGACTTGTCGGCATTGGGAGTGCCGTCAACCAATTCGTTGAGCTTGGTCACGTAGGCTTGATGATGTTTGCCGTAGTGATAGTCGAGCGTCTCGGCAGAGATATGCGGCTCCAGCGCGTTCTTCTCGTAAGGCAGGGCGGGAAGTTCAAATGCCATGGATTACTCCTTTTTCCTTTTAGTCACCAATGAAAACAGCGCTTGATGTTATGGGGATTCCTGCCACGGTCGTCAAGGGTCGGAAAGAGATGAAACGACTTGGCCCGCTATCCGTCCGGGCTAAAAAAACCTTACAATACCAAGCATCTGCGAAGGTGGTGTCGCGACATCATAGCACCCTGGGGTATGCTCGCCAATTCCGACAGCGTCACTCGGACATGTAACGGCGCCCCAAGATGGCAAGCGTTGCCGCCTTGTTCGTGTTTGGTTAAGGAGTTTCTCTATGGCCGAGCGCCCGGAGGAAGAGCGTCTCACGCCCCCTATCGTCCCGGATGCTGATGCCAGCATAACGGCCCATCGTTTGCGTCATCCTCCTCCTCCCCGGTTATGGCCTCTATGGTGCCTGATCTTATTGCTGGGCATGGCGCTTGGCGGTCTGGCCTATCTCGCCTGGCTGGAACGTGAAAACATGCTAGGGGAAATTCGTCGCCTGGAAGGGCAACTCTCCAATGTCCATGCTCGTTTCGATGTGCTCGACGACGAACGCATCGGCGGTGTCGACTCCCTGGAAGAACGGTTTGACTCATTGGCCGACGATCAGCGTTCCCTGCGCGAACGAGTGGAAGAGCAGGAGCGCCTGCTCGACTCGGTTCGTCAGGCAAGTATCGACGACAGTGAACTGGCATCCCTTCAGCAACGCCTGGAGGCACTCGGCGATGATCTCGAGACTCAGGGCGCCGTGGTAGATGCCATCCGCGATTCGCTGGACGCCCTGGAACGTGCCGGTGAGGATGGCCGGGCAGTACTGGCGACCCGACTATCCGGCTTCGAGGCAGCACAGCGACGTCATGGCGAACGACTCGGTGACATGAACGAGGCGCTGAGTATGCTGCGCGAGACCCAGGATGGGTTGCGCGAGACTCAAGGGGCATTACGCGAGGGGCAGCGTGAACTCGAAGAACAGGTGGCCGCTTTGCCGGTGATGGACCCGCAACGACTGCAGGAACTGGAACGGGACCTGGCCACGTTGGCCGGTTCAGTTGAGACACTGCAAGAACAGCGCAATACTGACCGCGAGGCATTGGAAGCCATGCGCGGGCGCTTGACCAGCAATCAGGCGGAGTTGACCGAGCTGCGGCAAAACCAGGTTGCCCTGAGTGCAAGTCTGGAAGCCCTGCAAAGTCGATAAGGTCACGAGGTAACATGGGACATCGCATTCTTGCGCCACTGGGCGTGGCGGCGTTTTGCCTGTGCTTGACGCCACCGACACTGGCCCTGGAGGCGCAAGTCGAGGGACTGGAAGGCGCTCCGGCTGACAATATCGTTAATTTTCTCGAAGGTTTGGATGCAAACCTATTCAGCCGCAGCCATCTGGAAGGAGAAGTGCGCCGCCGTACCCGTGAGGCATTGCGAGTCTACGGGTACTACGAACCCGATATCGTCGTGGAGTTCATCGGCGAGGAGGGCGAAGAGGTCAATCTGGTCATCGACCCGGGTCCACGGGTTACGATCACCGTAATGGATATCGGCGTCCGCGGCGACGCCGCGGACGACAATGCCTTTCGCGATGCGATTGCCGCTTTTCCTCTTGCCGAAGGCGATCCCTTGGAGCACGCTCCCTACGACAGGCTGCGCAACCAGCTCTCCCGTCTTGCCCTCGAGCGTGGCTACTTCGACTCCACCTTCCTCGAGCGACGCATGGAAGTGCGTCCTTGGGAGCAAAGCGCCCGTCTCTATCTGTTGCTCGACAGCGGTCCCCGTTATCGTTTCGGCGAGATCCGCTACAGCGGCAGTCAGATCGATGAAGCGCGCTTGCGGCAGATGCTGCCTTTTACGCCTGGCGATCCCTATCTGGCAGAACAACTCGCCGAATATAACCAGCGGCTGGGCCAGAGCAACTGGTTCTCGTCGATTTCGGTTCGCCCCCGCATACGCGAGGAAGCACGGCTGGCACTGCCGCCGACCGACGTTCACTGGTGGGATCAGGTGGAATACCGGAACGGCGGTCGCTCCATCGAACCACGACCGGATCGACCCCGCATCGAAGCCTCGGCATTGACCAGCGCCGTGGTGTTGCAGGAAACGAGACGTCTGGACGTCCCGCTTGATATCGACCTGGTTCCGGCCGATCGACACCAGTTCGAGGTCGGCGCTGGCTTCGCCACCGACGTTGGTCCCAGATTACGGTTTTCCTGGCACCAGCCCTGGTTGAACAGCGCCGGCCACAGCTTGAACCATGATCTGTTCCTGGCTGCTCCCGACCAACGCCTGACCGGCGAGTACATCATACCGCTCGAGGATCCGTTGCGAGACAGCTATCGTCTGAACTATGGCTTCCGGCAGCGCGATATAGAAGACACGAAAAGCTTGGAAGCCTCTGTGGAACTGGCACGCCGCTGGCAATTCGACAATGGCTGGGTGCAGAGTCTCTACCTGCGCTCCACCTTCGAAGACTTCACCCAGGCAGACGAGTCGGATCAAGTCCTTTTGTTGTACCCCGGTATCAGTTGGTCGCGAACACGTACCCGCAATCCGCGCTTCCCCACTTGGGGCGATCGTCAACGGCTAGCATTCGAATACTCCAGTCGCCTGTGGGGCTCGGATGCCGAATTCCTGCGTTCCACGCTCGACTCCCAGTGGATCCGGATGCTGGGCGACGACATCCGCTTCGTCGGGCGTATGGGGTTGGGAGCCATCAGCACCAGCGACTTCGACAACATCCCGCCGTCGCTACGCTTCTTCGCCGGCGGCGACCGTAGCGTGAGGGGCTACTCCTTCGAGAGTCTGGCACCACAAGACGAGGAAGGAAACTTGCTAGGTGGTCAACAACTGTTCACCACCAGCCTGGAAGTGCAACGACGGGTAACCGGCAACTGGTGGGGAGCGGCGTTCGTCGATACCGGCGATGCCTTCGATGACTGGTTGCCCAGTGATCTCAATACTGGCGCCGGTCTCGGCGTGCGCTGGATCTCGCCGGTAGGCCCGATCCGTTTCGATATCGCACATCCCTTTGACGACGAGGATGCATTCCGTATTCACTTTGCGATCGGGCCTGAGTTTTGAAAATCATCGTTGTGATCTGGGCACTATTGCGCACGCTGATCTGGCTGCCGCTGTGGCTGCTGGGTTTGGTGATCCTTGCTCTCGGCCTGGCACTGTCTCCCTGGGGAACGGGGATATTGCTGGAAGAAGGCCAGGCACGCGGTTGGTATGAAGTCGAAAGTGTCGAGGGGGCACCCTTGGATCGCCTCGAGCTCAGAGGGTTTCGGATCGACGTAGGTCCCACCAGCATTGCGCTGGATCGATTTGTCCTCGATTGGGCGGAAGACTGTGTCTTGAGAGGCCGATTATGCATCGACGAGTTGGCAGTGGCAGGCGCCCGCATCCGTCTGGCGGAAGACGAAAGGGCGCTCGAAGACGAACAGATATCGGACAGCACCTTGCAACCGGCCTCTATCGAGCTACCATTCCCCTTCGAGATTCGGGCTCTGTCGCTGACCGATGTCGATCTTCGACTGGCGGATGGCACTCGGTTGTCGTGGGAGCAGTTCAGAAGCGGCGCCGAAGTGGAGGGGAGCACCCTGAACCTGACGCCGACCCTCTGGCGCGGAGGACGCCTCAGTTTGCCATTGACGCCAGGTACCTCCCTGGCACTGACAGAGGCGGATCTTGACGGGAACGAAAGCGCTTCGTCAACGCGACGGCTGACAGCCGAAGCGATCGACGCGGCTATTGCGGTGCGTTCGCCATTACCTGGGCCTGTCGAAGTTGTGCCGCTTGCCCAGCGGGAACGCCTTTCCCTGCCGGAAATTCATCTGCCATTGGCCATTGAGGTGCCAAGTCTGGTGGTCGAGGATTTCCGCGTTGCCGGCCCCTTCGAGTATGGCATCGAACGTCTGGCCTTGACTCTCGATGCCCGAGACCAGAACGTTCGCATCGAGCCACTTAACGTGACCAGCGTCGATGCTGATGCCGAGCTGACGGCGCGCATCGAGCTGCGTGATGACTACCCTCTCGAGGCACGCTTGACCGGCACGCTCATGCTGCCCGAGATCATGCCCGAACTAGCTGGCGAACGCCTGGCGCTGCAGGCCAATGGCAGCCTGTCCGAGCTGGTCCTGGGATTGGACGCCGAGGGACCGGTCACCTTGGCACTCAAGGGGCATCTCGACGCCCTGGACCCGACCTTGCCGTTCACCGCCACGCTCCGGGCCGACGAACTGACGTGGCCTTTAGCCGACACCATTGACGAGACAGTGGACGACACCTCGGTGGAGGCCGACTCTGCATACCACCTCCGCGAATTGGTAGCTCGTCTGGAGGGTAGCCTGCTCGACTACCAGGCGGCCCTTTCGGTGCGGGCCTCCGGCCCCGAAGTTCCTGAAACGCGACTGGCCTTGACCGGAAGCGGCGATTGGGAGCATTTCGCCTGGGCACCGATTTCGCTGGCTCTGGAGCAAGGCTCGTTGATCAGTCACGGCGATATCCGTTGGGGCGGAGGCCTGGCAGTCAGAGCCGGGGTGCGCATGACCGATCTCGACCCAGGCCTGTTCACCGACGCGGTGTCGGGGCGCCTGAGCGGCAGTGCCGAGCTAAGCTTCAGGCAGGACCTTGAGGGCTGGCGTCTCGCGGTGCCGGAGCTAGCGGTCCACGGCCAACTCCAGGACCTGCCGATGGCACTCGATGCCCAACTGACGGGCAACAGCGACATGCAATGGCAGGTAGAACGACTCGATTTTCGTCAAGGTGACAATCGCTTGCGCGCCCAAGGGCGGGTCGGCGAACGGCTGGCGTTGAGTGGTGATCTCGAGGCACCCGCACTGGAAGCTCTCTCTCCACAACTTGCCGGGATGCTACGCGGAGAATTCAACGTGGCCGGCACCCTCGAGGCGCCACAGGTCGAACTCGACCTGCAAGGTGAGGAGCTGCGCCTTGCCGACACTCGGTTGGAACGTCTGGATCTTGTGGCCAGGGTGAGCGGATTGAATGACCCGAATCTTGACGTTCGCTTGCAAGCCGAGCGGCTCAATGCTGGAGGGCAGCGTTTCCGAACCGTGTCCCTGGCACTTGATGGACGGCTGTCAGAGCATCGGCTGACCCTCGATGCCCAGGCGGACCAAGCCATGCCGCTATCGCGCATCGCCATGGTGATCGAAGGCGGCATGAATACCGAGCGTAGCCGTTATCGGGGGCAGTTGGCGACTTTGGAAGTGGATAGCGAGCATGGCGACCTCCGGCTCATCTCACCGATGGCTTTCGCTGCCAATCTCGACACGGGAAGTGTCACGCTACAGCCTTTCTGCCTACGCCGGTTACAGGGTGGCGAATTGTGTGCCAACGATCCTATCGAGGCGTCCGCCACGCGTGGCCGGGCAATGCTGGCCCTGCGCGAGTTGCCGATGGACCTGCTCGATGAAACGGTTCCCGAGGATTGGGAGCTCGATGGCGACACCCATGCCGACATCATCGTCGAATGGCGGCAAGGTGGTGTTCAATGGTCACTGGATGCACGGTTCGACAGCGAATTGGCCCTGAGCGGACTGGATGCCTATGGTCAGCCTTGGGCGCTACCCGAATCCCGCATCTCGTTGACTGTCGAGGCGACTCAGGCCCGCGCCGACGCCAATCTCGAGATCCTCCTGTCCGAGGCCGGTCGGGTGCGTCTCGAGATCACCGTCGACGAGCCGATGGCGCAAGGCGACCTCAGCGGTCGGTTGATCGTCGACGACATCCGGCTATCGCCTTATCGCACGTTGGTTGCCGGCATGGAGCGGATGCGCGGTGGCGTGTCGGGAGATGTGGCGATCGGTGGCGACCTGCAAGCCCCTATGCTGGATGGTGAAGTCCGGCTCTCGGGGTTGCAGGTTCAGGGTGGGGTAGTTCCCATGGTGGTCCGCGACGGTGAACTGAGCATGCGCTTGAACGGCGATCGCGGCACCATCGATGGTTTCATCGCCGCCGAGCAAGGGCGTCTTATGATCGATGGCGATGCCGCCTGGCCCACTACCGATGCCTGGGAGATATCGATGAGCGTCGATGGCCGTGATGATCCCTTGCTCGCCGTGTTGCCTGAATTCGGGCGTTTGCGTCTCGCCCCCGACCTGCGGATCGACATCGATCCCAGCCTGTTGCGGGTACGTGGACGCGTCGCAGTGCCTTGGGCACGTCTGGTGGTTGGTCGAGTGCCAGCTTCAGCGATCACTCCCAGCAGTGACGAGGTCATCATCACCCGCCGTGACGAAATGCGCGCCCGGCGTGAGGCGGAACGCGCTGCCGTGCAGGCCGAGGAGGGCATCGACGAAACGACCGCGAAAGCCCTGGCCAGGACGGGTATGGCCATCGACGTGCAAATCGACCTGATCCTGGGTCCCGACATGCAGCTCGAGGCCTATGGCCTGGAAGCGGGACTGCGTGGCAGCCTCGAGGTACGCCAAGGGATCGGTCCTGTGCAGCTTTTCGGTTACGTCAACCTGATCGATGGTCGCTTCCGCGCTTTCGGCCAGGACCTGCTGATACGCCAGGGGCAGTTGTTCTTCAGTGGACCGGCGGGGCAGCCGCTGTTGCAGTTCGAGGCAATTCGCAACCCCAATGTCACCGCAGACGATGTGGTCGCCGGGCTACGAGTCAGCGGGCCAGCCGAGGCCCCCAACCTCCAAGTCTTCTCGGAACCTGCCATGGACGAGGCGCGGGCGCTCTCGTACCTGCTGCGTGGCAGGGCTCCCGAGGAAGGCGATGCAGACGGTGCATTGACCTCGGCATTGATTGGCCTGTCGTTGTCACGTACCGGCAGTATCGTGGGCCAACTTGGCGAGGCCTTCGGCATCCAGGATCTGACGCTTGAATCCGCGGGCACTGGCGACGAGAGCCAGGTCGTGGTCAGTGGGTATCTGTTCGAGGATTTACGAGTCAGTTATGGTGTAGGCATCTTCTCGCCAATCGCCGAATTGACGCTGCGCTATACGCTGTGGCGCAACCTCTATCTACAAGTCGTTTCCGGCGCGGCCCAAGCGGTCGACCTGGTATACAGTTTCAGCCTGGGCCGCGCACAGTAACGCCCCTGCCTCGTCGCAAGGGGCACCGAACGAGGTCAAGATCATGTGGACATCCACCCAGCCGCGCCTGATCAGTTCAGAGCAAGCGCTACCCGGACGCGATACGCCGCTTGCGATCAGCGGCGTGCACCATGTGACGGGGCGCTCGATGTTGCCACCCTTTCCCGAAGGACACGAAGAGGTGATCGTGGGCCTGGGGTGCTTCTGGGGTGCCGAACGGCTGTTCTGGGAATTACCCGGCATCTACGTCACCGCAGTGGGCTATGCCGGAGGCTTCACCCCCAACCCCACCTATGAGGAAACCTGCACCGGCCTGACCGGTCATGCCGAGGTGGTGCGGGTGGTCTACGACCCCCATGTGATAGGGCTGCCGGAGCTGCTGCGAGTGTTCTGGGAGGCTCACGATCCGACGCAGGGCATGCGCCAGGGCAACGACATCGGGAGTCAGTACCGCTCGGCGATCTACACCACGACCGCTGATCAGCAGGTGCTCGCCGAACACAGCCGCCGCCAGTACCAGAAGGCTCTGGACGCCGCCGGCAAGGGCCGTATTACCACGGAGATCGCTCCGCTCGAATCGTTCTATGTGGCCGAGGAATATCACCAGCAGTACCTGGCCAAGAACCCAGGAGGTTACTGCGGACTGAAAGGCTCCGGTGTCAGTTGTCCGATCGGCTGATCGGTACGGCACGTAGCCAATCGCTGGAGGGCGAGAGAGTCGCCCAGTCCTTGAGCTGGCGGGCGACCCGTCGTACCAACCACGACCGCAGCCGCCCGCGGTGGAAGTTCATGAAGCCGACATGACCGCCCTGGCGGGAGATTTCCACCCGTACCGCGTCAGAAGGCGTCGGGAGACGGTCGAACAGGTCGCCAGACATGAAAGGGTCATCGGCGGCATGCAGGATCAGGGTCGGTAGCTCGATCTCACCGATCAGGCGTCCCGCCGAAGCCCGTTGGTAGTAATCGCTCGCCGAACAGAAGCCATGCAGCGGAGCGGTCACTTCGTTGTCATAGGCCCAGAAGCTGTCGAGTTCCTTCAACTGGTGGGGCGACAACGCGATCGGCAGAGGGCCCTTGGCCATTTTGGCTGCCACTTTGCGCTTCAGTGACTTGAGCAGGCGGCGCTGATAGAAGCGCGAAAACCCACTGTTCAGGGCGTCGGCGCTGGCAGCCAGGTCGAGAGGGGCGCTGATGGCGATGGCGCCAGCCAGATCAAGGCCGTCGCCACCCTGTTCGGCCACCAACTTGACCAGCATGTTGGCTCCCAGCGAGACACCCACCGCCACCTTGATGGCATGCGGATAACGCTGGGCCAGTTGTCCGATCAACCAGTAGGCATCGGCGGTATCGCCGCTGTGGTAAGCACGGGGCAGGCGGTTGGGGGCCTGCCCGCAACCGCGGAAGTGCATCAATACCGCGCGCCATCCATGTCTCGACGCCATTGCCAACAATGACCTGGCGTAAGGCGAATCGAACGATCCTTCCAAACCGTGAAAGAGCAGAAACAGTGGCGCATCGTTGCGCAGCGGTGCCGGACGCACCCATGCCAACTCGACGAAGTCACCGTCGGGCAGATTGAGGATTTCGGTGTCTCGCGCTAGCCGCGGCTTGGGCAACAGCCGTGGCAACAGGGTCTGGACATGGCGATTGCCGAGCCCACGAGGAGCGCGGAAATCCGCGGGAACGATGGTGCGTGACATGCCGGCCTCGCTGGAACCTTACCCTCTTAAGCTTATCGCGCCTGACCGACCACGCAAACGCTGGAGAGTCGTTCAGCTCTTTGGCGTCAGATTGTCATGGCCGTCCGGCGTGATCACTACATTGTCCTCGATTCGGATGCCTCCATGCGGCGCCAATGACTCGACCGTCTCCCAGACGATGTCTCGACCTGCCTCAGCGTCGCGCAACGGTGCCAGCAGCATGGGTATCACATAGCAACCTGGCTCGATGGTCAGCACCATGCCGGCTTCCAGCTCCCGGGTCAGACGCAACGCGGGATGATCGGCCGGCGCCGGCAGGGATGAACCATCCGCCAGGCGGCGACCTGCGACATCGTGGACCTGCAGACCCAGCAGGTGGCCCAGGCCATGCGGGCAGAAGGCACGAGTGATGCCTTGAGCAACGGCTGCATCGGCACTGCAGCGTACTATTCCATGACCAGCCAGTAGCTCTCCTAGTTCCCGATGCATTCGTTCATGCAAGGCCAGATAGGAGTGCCCGGGAGCGAGTGAATCGATCAGTCGCCGTTGCAAGCGGGTGACTCCCTCGATCAGTTGTTCGAAAAGCTCGCTCGCCTCTCTCCCGGCCCAGGTACGCGTGATATCAGCGCAATAGCCACGATAGCGATGGCCAGCGTCGACCAACAGACTGTAGTGCCATTGCACTGGGTGCAGATCGTAATGCTGGTAGTGCAGCACTCCTGCATGGCGGTTGACCCCGATGATGTTCTGATAGGGCACGGCAGACTCGCGTTGGCGGCTAGCCGCCAGATACGCAAGCTGGATGTCGAGCTCGGCCGCACCGGCATCGAATGCTTCGCGTGCCGCCAAGTGCCCTGCAAAGGCACGAGCATTGGCTTTGCGCAGACAAGCGACTTCATAAGGTGTCTTGCGCACACGCAACTCATCCAAGGCGACGGTCAACGCCTCGGGGTTGAGCTCGGCGCCCAGCTTGGCAGCGGTTTCTCCGTCCACATCGCCCAACACCGCGAATCTTCCTTTCGGTAACTGCGGAGGGCTGGTCTCGGTGGCCGGCTCGATGTCGAAACGATCCCGCCAAGGTTCATCAGGCAACTCGGGAGGCAGATGCCAGAAGTCGCTCGGAGCGTACCATCTCAGCAGGGGACGTTGCCCTGGGCGAATCAGCAGCCAGCAGTGTTCGCTGCCAGGTAGAGGAACCCAATGAAGAAAGTGTCCATAAGTGGAGAAACTCGCGGTCTGATCATCACCGAAATGCACTCGGGCATGACCGCTGTAAAGCAACACTCCCGTATAGCCATGGGCGTCGAGTGCCTGCTGGTAAGCATGCTCGAGGGAGGTCAAGTGTTGCAGGTGAAGGGTGGCAAGTGAAGAAGAAACAGTCATGACGGATCTCCGGGCGATGGGGAAACGCTGGCCAACGGTACCTCGAACTGAGCGAGCCGTTCCCACAGCGCTTCCAACCCACTGTGCTGACGGTTGCGGTGGCGGTACAGTCGGATCTCCAACGGCACGTTCCAGCGCACTTCCCCCGCGCGCACCAGGCGTCCGTCGTCCAGGGCCTTCTGGGCAACACGCTGCGGCAACCAGCCGACACCGTACCCCAACCCTATCAATTCTTTGACATTAGTGGTCTGGATACTTTCATTGACCACGTTGAAATGAGTGGCATCAGGCTGCCTGGCCAAGTGAGCGGTGATTGCCGCGTTCAACAAGCCGCGTGGGTGATAGGCCATCAAAGGAAGTGGCGAGCGGCGGCTACCGGGCAGCACGAAACGAGGTCGTCCCGAGTCATCGGCCACCGACACCGGCACCAACAGTTCCTTGCCGATGACCTGGTAATGGAAGGCACTGGTATCGAGTTCCAGCTCACAACGCTCCACCGGCCAATAACATAGAGCCAGATCGCACTCGCCGCGTTCCAACGCCTGAAAATAATCAGGCAACAGCCAGCTTGTCGCACGCAGGTAGGGAACGACGAGTTCCTGCAAGTCGTAAGTGGCCAGCCAATCCGGCAACAAATACGACAGCAGGCTCTGCGGTGCGGCCAGCAACACCCGTTGCGCCTGTTCTTCGACTAGCCGATGAAGGCGCTCACGGGTAAGCCGAACGCGTTCGGTGACCTGCTCGCAAAGTCGCAGGAACTCCTCCCCGGCCGGGGTCAGTGATAGAGGCAGAGTCTGGCGATTGACCAGTGTGGCCCCCATTTCCTCCTCCAGCAACTTGATGCGCCGCGAGAAGGTCGGCTGGGTGACATTCTGCTCGTCGGCCGCGCGAGAAAAGTGTCGTGTCCTGGCCAGGGCGATGAAGTCTTCCAGCCAGCGGATTTCCATACCCTCGCCCCCCTATAGACGACCTTCCTCGACCCCATGGCACGCGACCTTGGTGCCGTCCTCCCGGGCGATCAAGGATGGAACTTCGCGACGACAGCGTTCGTTGGCATGAGGGCATCGGGCATGGAAGACGCAGCCCGACGGCAGATTGACCGGCGTGGGCACCTCGCCGCTGAGACGGATATGTTGAGGGCGATCGTCCTCGAGGCGCGGAATCGCCGACATCAGCGCCTGGGTATAGGGGTGACGAGGTGAGGCGAACAAAGTGGCCGTCGGTGCCACTTCACACACCGTGCCCAGGTACATGACCGCGACCCGGGTCCCGAAATGTTCGACTACCGCCAGATCGTGGGTGATGAACAGATAAGTCAGGTCATGCCGTTGCTGAGCGTCCATCAGCAAGTTGAGCACCTGTGCCTGGATCGAAACGTCGAGTGCCGAGATCGGCTCATCGGCGACGATGAACTCCGGGTCGACCGCCAGCGCCCGGGCGATGGCGATTCGTTGACGCTGCCCGCCGGAGAACTCGTGGCCGAAGCGCTTGCCCCAGTCCGGGTCTATACCGACCGAGGTCATGACCTCGACCACCTTGTCGCGAACCCGTTCACGGCTCCAGTCGGGATGGTGCAGACGCAGTGGCTCTTCCAATGTCTGCTGGATAGTCATGCGCGGATTCAGCGACGCATAGGGATTCTGGAAGATCATCTGCATGCGCTTGCGATAGGGCAGCAATTGACGAGCACTGAGATGATCGATGCGCTGACCGTCATAGCGTATCTCGCCACTGCTCGGTGACAGAAGCCCCATGACGATACGCGCCACGGTGGACTTTCCGCAGCCCGATTCGCCCACCACGCAGAGCGCCTCTCCACGCCGGATATCCAGGCTCACTCCATTGATGGCATGGACATGTTCCTGGTGACGGACGAGGCGGCCGCCTTTGAAGCGTAGTTGCTCGAGAAAATCCCCCGACAGCGAGAAACGCTTGGTCAGCTCATGGATTTCCAGCAACGCCGAGGGCGACGTCGCTTGCCCACCGGATGTTGTGGCGGTAACGGCGGAAGCGGGGACATTGGCAACGTGCGTCATGACGTCTGCTCCTTGGCGAGGCGTTGTTCTTCCTCCAGCATCGCCGCCACCATGTGACAGGCGACCCGGCAATTACCGGAATTGACGAACTCCGGTACCACTTCCCGGCAGGCACGGCGGGGCTGGCCATTGGCGTCATTGGCGAAGCCGCAGCGTGGATGGAAGGCACAGCCGATGGGCAGGTTCGACAGCGAGGGCATGCTGCCCGGAATCTGGTTGAGACGCTCGCCTGGCGTCGCCATCTGCGGCAAGGCATTCATCAAACCCTGGGTATAGGGATGCTGCGGATCATTGATGATCTCGCGGGTCGGCCCTTGCTCGATCACCCGGCCGGCGTACATCACCAGCATGCGTTGAGTGACCTGGCTGACCACCCCCAGGTCGTGAGTGATCAGGATCAGGCCGACATTGTGCTTCTCGCACAGCTCAAGCAGTAGCGCCATGATTTCGGCCTGGATGGTCACATCGAGTGCCGTGGTGGGTTCATCGGCGATGATGATGTCCGGATCGAGCAGCAGGGCGATGGCAATGATGATGCGTTGGCGCATGCCACCTGACAGCTCGTGAGGATACTGATCCAGCCGAGTCTCGGGCGAAGGAATTTGCACTTGGCGGAGCTTGTGCAGTGCGATGGTGCGTGCCTCACGACGTGAAATGCGCCGATGCGCCCGTAGGCATTCGATCATCTGCTCTCCGATCGACAGCACCGGATTGAGTGTCATCATCGGGTCCTGGAAGATCATCGAGATACGGTTGCCACGTACTTTTCGCAGCGTGCGGTCGGACAATCCGGTCAATTCCTGGCCATCGAAGCGAATGCTGCCGCCGGCAATGAAACCCGGCCTGGCAATCAGGTTGAGCAATGTGAAAGCCGCTACCGATTTGCCGGCACCGGACTCACCGACGATCCCTAGACGCTCGCCGCGGTCGAGGGAGAAACTGACGTTGCGCAGGGCGCGCACCTCGCCTTGGCGCAGGGCAAAGCGCACGTCCAGGTCGGAAACTTCAAGCAGGGACATGGTGCACTCCTTACCCTTTGTAAAGACGCGGGTTCATGACATCTCGCAGCCAGTCGCCCAGCAGATTGATGACCAGTACTAGCACCACCAGTACGGCTCCGGGAATCAAGGTGATCCACCATGAACCGGACTGGATGTAATCGAAACCGGACTTGATCAACGACCCTAGCGAGGGATGGGTCTCCGGCATGCCCAGCCCCAGGAAGGAGAGGGCGGCCTCGGAAATGATGGCGTTGGCGATTTGCACGGTCGAGATCACGAACACCGGCGACAGTGTGTTGGGCAGCACGTGGCGGAACATGATGCGTCGGCTGCCAAGCCCCATCACGCGTGCTGCATCGACATACTCCTTGCTTTTTTCCGCCAGCACCGAGGCGCGTACGGTACGTGCATACTGGGGCCATTCCGCCAACCCGATGATCAGAATCAGCATCAGCACCGCATACTGACTGTAGAAGCTACTGCCCAGCGTGGCCTTGACCACCGCGCCTACCACGATGGCCACCATCAATGTCGAGAATGACAACTGGATATCGGCCAAGCGCATCAGGATTGCATCCACACGACCACCCAGGTAGCCGGCCAGGAGGCCAAAGGTCACGCCCAGGATGGCTTGCAGGATCACCGCACCGAAACCGATCACCAGCGAGACGCGGGTTCCGTAAAGAATGATCGATAGCAGGTCACGCCCCTGAGCGTCGGTTCCCAAGGTGTAACGCTCGACGGCACCTTCGATCCAGAATGGGGGTAACTCGGAGTCGAGGATATCGATCTGGCTCAGGTCGTAAGGATTCGTCGGTGCCAGCCAAGGAGCCATGAATGCCGCCAGCACCAGGCAGAGAAAGATCGCCAGGCATAACTGTGCGCTCCAGGTCCGCTTGAAACTGTACAGCAGGTAGGAATCGCGAAATCTGGCCCAGCGTGTGGGAATGGATAGTTGTGTCGTCATGCGGGCTTACCGGTCAGTTTGACGGTGGGATTCACCAGGCCGTAGATGAGGTCGACGATGGTGTTGGTGATCACGAAGATCACGCCCACGATCATCAAATAGGCCACGATCAGCGGAATGTCGGCACGATTGATAGCATCCAGGAACATCAGGCCCATCCCTGGCCACTGAAAGACGGTCTCAGTGAGGATGGTGTAGGCCACCATGGTGCCGATCTGTACACCACCCACGGTGATCACCGGCAGCATGGTGTTCTTCAGCGCGTGCACGAAGTAGATGCGCCATGGCGAAATCCCTTTGGCGCGAGCAAACTTCACATACTCCGACTGCAACACCTCCAGCATTTCGGCACGGATCAGGCGAATGAACAGCGGTAGCATGATCGAGGCCAGGGCAATTGAAGGCAGCACCAAATGCCGCAAACCGCCGGCACTGAACAGGTTCGAATCCCAGTAGCCGAATACGTGAACCAGGTCCTGGCCACGTCCGAAGGAGGGCATACCGCCCTGAGTCGACAGGGTAGCGTTGAGCCAACCTCCCCAGGCAGTGCCTTCCGGAAAGAGAGTGACCTTCATGCCGATCGAGAAGATCTGGATCAGCACGATGGCGGTGAGGAACACCGGCACCGAGATGCCGACGATCGAAGCTCCCATGAAAAAGCGTGAGATGGGCGAACGAGGCTTGATGGCACTATAGACACCGATCGGCACCGATAGCAGCACGATGATCAGTGTCGCCCCGAACACCAGCTCCAGGGTGGCGGGCAAGTGGCGGGCGATGACATCCAGCGCCGGCTCACGATAGAAGTAGGAGTATCCGAAGTCTCCCTGGATCGCGTTACCGGCGAAACGCAGGTATTGCACATGGAACGGATCGTTCAGTCCAAGGCGCTCGCGCAGGGCTTCGCGCTCACTTTCGGGGACCGACTGGCCCACCATCTGTTGAATGGGGTCACCCAGGTTGTCCTGGATGGCAAAGGCGATCACGCTGATGACGAGCATCACCAATATGGCGTGCATCAACCGCTTGGTCAGAAAAGCAATCATGGCTTGCGCCACCTTTCAAGGAGAGTCGTGACAATGCTCCGCCATCCCCCGGTGACTACCGGAGGACGGACGACATGCTTGAAGAATAGGTCTATCAGTTGGCGTCTTCGACGACCAGATCGCCCAGGTAGGGGAAGTCGATGGCGTTGAGTATCGGTTCGACATCGACACCATCGCGTGCCGCGTAGGCCAGGTTCTGCCAGTGCAGCGGGATGTAGCCGGCATCGTCATACAGCATCCGCTCGGCTTCGCGCAGCATTTCCTGACGCTTCTCAAGATCCGTCTCGCTATCCGCCGCGGCTACCAGTGCATCCAGTTCTTCGTTGCAGTAGCTGCCGTAGTTGTACTGTCCCGCGCCGGTGTCCGCGTCGATACAAGCACTCAGGTACTGGAAGAAGTTGGCACTGTCCTCGGTGTCCGAGTGCCAGCCGATCATCGCCATGTCCGACTGACGGGTATCGTATTCCGGCCAGTACTGGGCTAGCGGCATGGTGCGCAGGTTAACGTCGATATTGATCCGCGCCAGCATGTTGGCTACCGCCTGAGCGATCTGGGCATCATTCACGTAACGATTGTTGGGCGCGATCATGTCGATCTCGAAACCTTCCTCATAGCCGGCTTCGGCCATGAGCTCCAAAGCGCGGTCGACATCATAGCGTGGCGTGAGCTCCGGATTGTGTCCGGAATACCCCTTCGGCGAGAACTGGGCCGCTGGGGTAGCAAAACCGCGCATCAGACGCTGAACGATACCTTCCTGGTTGATGGCATAGGCCACCGCCAGACGCACACGGGGATCCTGGAAGGCCTCGACCCGTTCCTCGTTCAACTGGAAGCCGATGATGCGCGTACCGGGGATCTCGACCAGGTTGACACCATTGCCCTCACGTACGCGGTCCAGGTCGTTGGGCGGTACATGGTCGATGAAATCGACGCCACCGGAAAGCAGAGCCGCCACGCGGGAGGCATTTTCGCTGATAGGGGTGAGCACGATATTGTCGACGTTCCCCGGTGATTCGCTATCCCAGTATTCATCGAAGCGCTCGAAATTGACTCGAACCCCCTGACGACGCTCGGTGACGATGAAGGGGCCGGTACCGGAGACATTGCGTGACGCGAATGAATTGCCGCTCTTGACGATCTCGGCCTTGTCGTCGCCATCATCGGTGGTGCCGTTATAGAACTCGCTATCCATGGGGAAGATATAGGTCGCGAGATTGAGCAATATCGGATACGGCTCGTGGGTGGTGATCTCCACGGTGGTGTCGTCGATGGCCTCGGCACTGGCGATCGGCTCGAAGATGGCTTTGTAGTCCGGGCTTTCCTTCAGACGCTCGATGGTCCAGACCACGTCCTTGGCAGTGAACTTGTTGCCGGAATGGAAGGTGACATCGTCGCGCAGGGTCATGCGCATGGTCGTGTCGTCGACCTGCTCCCACGAGGTGGCCAGGCGTGGCTCGAAGTCGAAATCCTTGGTCCAGCGCACCAACGGATCGAAGGAAAGATGCGAAAAACGCAGCATCCCACCAGAAAGTTGCTCGTGAATGTCAAGTGTCTCGGGATCGGCGCTGTAGCCGATACGCAGGGTGGTATCGGCATTGGCCGTCATGGGCAGCAACGCAGCACCGGTCACGGCGGCGCCCACCAGGGTGGACAGCAAGGTCTTGTTGAAGGTCATGGTGATCCCCATTTATCGATTGTTATCGGCTGCCGCGAGAATTCGCGGCAACTAGTGGTGCACCATAGTCAGACGGCTATCCACGTAACAATCGAAATAGTGACAAGCGTCATTCGCTCCGTGAATGACGCCTGCCTCGCAGTCGTTTTCCGCGGGAATCAGTCGGCGCTGCCTTCGGCGGGTACCAGTCGGTCGATACGGTAGAGTTGCGGCACCTGGTCGAGCCCCTCGACGGTACATCCGAGGTCGGTTATGCGACCATCGTCCAGACCGTAGACCCAGCCATGCACGGCCAGCGCCTGACCGCGCTGCCAGGCGCGCTGGACGATCTTGGTGCGGCACAGGTTGTCGACCTGGGCCTTGACGTTGAGCTCGCACATGCGGTCGACCTGTTCGTCGATGCTGAGATGCTCCATGGAACGCCGATGCCGGCTGTAGAGGTCGCGCACCGAATGCAGCCAGAAATCGACGATACCGCATTCGCCTCCTGCCACCGCGGCACGCACGCCGCCGCAACCGTAGTGACCGACAATCATGATGTGCTTGACCTTGAGCACATCAACGGCGTACTGCACCACCGACAGAGCGTTCATGTCATTGTGATGCAGCAGGTTTGCCACGTTGCGATGCACGAAGACCTCGCCGGGAGGCAGGTCGACGATCTGGTTGGCGGGAACCCGGCTGTCCGAGCAGCCGATCCATAGGTAATCGGGATTCTGCTGCTGAGACAGCCGAGTGAAGAAGTCCGGGTCTTCACGGCTAACGTTTTCGGCCCACTGTCGGTTTCGATCAAGCAATTCCTGCATTTCTTGTTTCATGGTCGAGGTCCTGCAAAGACATGACGTAACCGGCAGGGAAGCCCCTGCCAGGCATTCAGGATGGCGCTTTTTTACCTTCATGGCGACAGGGGGTCAACGGTCGCCACTCCCGACAGCCCACTATGACTGGTATCATTTCAGGCATTCTTCGTTAGTCTCATGTTCCAGGAGTCCAATGTGTCCGAGTTCGACTACGATCTCTTTGTCATCGGTGCCGGGTCGGGTGGCGTGCGTGCCGCTCGCACCGCGGCGGCCAGCGGGGCTCGCGTCGCCATCGCCGAAGACCGCTACCTCGGCGGCACTTGTGTCAATGTCGGCTGTGTGCCCAAGAAACTCTACTCCTATGCCGCCCATTTCCACGATGCTTTCGAGGACAGCTCGGGATTCGGCTGGGTCCTGCCCGAAACGCCGCGTTTCGACTGGGCAACGCTGCGCGACAACAAGATCGAGGAAATCAAGCGCCTGAACGGTATCTATGGCCGCTTGCTGGAAGGGGCAGGGGTGCGCCTGATCAATGGTCGTGCCAAGGTGCTCGATGCCCACCGGATAGAGGTCGCTGGCGAGACCCTCAGCGCCGAGAAGATCCTGGTCGCCACCGGAGGCTGGCCCTGGGTTCCCGACTTCCCGGGCAGCGAGCATGTCGTGAACTCCAACCAGGTCTTCGACCTGGAGCGTTTTCCAGAGCGTTTCCTGGTCTTGGGCGGCGGCTACATCGCGGTCGAGTTCGCCAGTATTTTCAATGGGCTGGGCAGCGACACCCACCTGATCTATCGCGGTGAGCTTTTCCTGCGTGGCTTCGACCGCGAGGTGCGTGAGTTCACCCGCGACGAGATGACCAAGAAGGGCGTTCAACTGCACTTCGAGACCAATATCGAATGCATCGACAAGGTCGATGGCGGTTTGCTGGTGACCCTCACCAACGGCGAGCGTCTCGAGGTCGATGCGGTATTGGTCGCCACCGGGCGCAAACCCCATCTCGCCGGCCTGGGACTCGACCGGCTGGATATCGCCTTGAATGACAATGGCTCGATCAAGGTCAATGAACGCTACGAGACGTCCGTGCCTTCGATCCTCGCGCTGGGGGATGTCACCGGAGGGCCCGAGCTGACACCAGTCGCACTGGCCGAAGCCATGCATTTGGTTCAACACCACTTCAGCGACAACCCGCCGCGCCCACTAGACTACCAGAACATCGCCACTGCGGTATTTTGCCATCCAAATATCGGTACCGTCGGCCTATCCGAAGAGGCAGCGCGCGAGCGGTTTGACGCCATTCGCGTCTATCGCACCGACTTCCGCCCGATGAAACACACCCTGTCGGCTAGTGACGAGCGCTGTCTGATGAAGCTTATCGTCGACGACGTCAGCGACCGCGTGGTGGGGGCACACATGGTAGGCGAGGAGGCCGGCGAAGTGATCCAGGGCATTGCCATTGCCGTGCGGGCCGGCCTGACCAAGGCCGATTTCGATGCCACCGTGGGGATCCATCCGACCGGTGCCGAGGAGTTCGTCACCATGCGCAGCGTCACACGCCGTTGAAGAGGGAACAACGGTCGTCATCTGTCAGTCATCAGGATCTGTCATCTTCAAGGCCACCAGCGCGGTGGCCTTTTTGTACTAGACTTACCAAGCAGATATGAGGAAAGTCAACGCACATGGTATAATATCGTTTTATGGATTTTGCGTTTAGCGATAAGAGCCTCTTTGAAATATGCATAAGCCCTTGTTATAATAAAGCGCAAATTCGCCAACAGCGAAGCATACTCATGAACCTATCGACACAGCCCTTCACTACTTCCGCCGACTTGGCGCGCCCGAGCGTAGCGGACGCAGTAGTCGGCAATGCCAAGACTCCGCTGTTCATCCGCAAGCCCAATCCCGACGATGGTTGGGGTATTTACGAATTGGTCAAGGCATGCCCACCTCTCGACGTGAATTCGGCCTATGCCTACCTGCTACTGGCGACCCAGTTTCGCGATACCTGCGCCGTGGCGACCAACGAGGAGGGCGAGATCGTCGGTTTCGTCTCCGGCTACGTGAAGAACAACTCTCCGGACACCTATTTCCTGTGGCAGGTCGCCGTGGGCGAGAAGGCACGGGGTACCGGCCTGGCCCGGCGCCTGGTGGAAGCCGTGATGAGTCGGCCGGAATTGGCTGAAGTCCGTCATCTGGAAACCACCATCACCCCCGACAATGAAGCATCGTGGGGGCTTTTCACCCGACTGGCGGACCGCTGGCAGGCTCCCTTGAACAGCCGAGAGTACTTTTCCACCGATCAGCTCGGCGGTGAGCACGATCCGGAAAACCTGGTGCGCATCGGCCCCTTCCAGCCCGAACATATCTGAATGCTCACCCCGTTTCATTCTGCTGGCAGCTGGCCTGGCACGTTGGCTGCCACCCCTTCCTTTTGTCCATCGACCAGGAGGTCATGATGCAAACCCAGATTCTCGAACGCATGGAATCGGAAGTGCGTACCTACTCGCGCTCCTTTCCGGTCGTCTTTACCGAAGCCAAAGGAGCGCGCCTCACCGCCGAGGATGGCAAGCAGTACATCGACTTTCTCGCCGGCGCCGGAACACTCAACTACGGCCATAACCATCCCAAGCTCAAGCAGGCATTGATCGACTATCTGGCCAGCGACGGCATCGTGCATGGCCTGGACATGTGGACCAAAGCCAAGCGTGACTACCTGGAAACCCTGGAAGAGGTGATCCTCAAGCCGCGCGGCCTCGAATACAAGGTGCATCTGCCAGGCCCGACCGGCACCAACGCCGTGGAAGCCGCCATCCGTCTGGCGCGGGTGGCTACTGGCCGCCATAACATCGTGTCCTTCACCAACGGTTTTCATGGTGTGACCATGGGGGCGCTGGCGACCACCGGCAATCGCAAGTTCCGTGAAGCAACCGGCGGTATTCCCACCCAGGGTAGCGCCTTCATGCCATTCGACGGTTACCTTGGCGAGGGCGTCGATACCCTCGACTATTTCGAGAAACTGCTCGGAGACAACTCCAGTGGCCTCGACCGCCCGGCAGCGGTGATCCTGGAGACGGTACAAGGGGAGGGGGGTATCAACCCGGCCAGCACGGAATGGCTGCAACGCCTGGAGAAGCTCTGCCGGTCCTACGAAATCCTGCTGATCGTCGACGACATTCAGGCTGGATGCGGCCGCACCGGCAAGTTCTTCAGCTTCGAGCATGCCGGCATCACGCCGGACATCGTGACCAACTCCAAGTCGTTGTCCGGTTTCGGCCTGCCGTTCGCGCATGTACTGATGCGGCCCGAACTCGACAAATGGAAGCCGGGGCAATACAACGGGACCTTCCGGGGCTTTGGCCTGGCCATGGTCACGGGTACTGCGGCACTGCGGCACTTCTGGAGCGACGACACTCTAGAGCGCGATGTCCAGCGGAAAGGGCGCGTGGTCGAGGATCGCTTCCAGCAACTGGCCGCCTGGCTGAGCGAGAAAGGCATACCTGCTTCTGAACGAGGCCGCGGCCTGATGCGTGCCTTGGATGTCGGTACCGGCGATAACGCCGACAAGATCACCGCCGAAGCCTTCAAGCGCGGCCTGGTGATCGAGACGAGTGGCCACGACGGCCAGGCCGTCAAGTGCCTGTGCCCGCTGACCATTAGTGACGAGGACCTGATCGAAGGGCTGGACATTCTGGAAGCCAGCATCAAGCAGGTCTTCGGTTAACCAAAGAACGATAGCGGCCAAGCGTGGCCGTGGGCACGTCGGGTGTCCGTTTCGGCCCGAGAGACAATCGGGCCGTTTTTCTATTTGAATAGCGAGGCCATCATGGCACGCTGGATTAGGAGGAATTTTCGATGATCGTGCGCAACCTGGAAGAAGCCCGTCAAACCGAACGTCTGGTCAAGGCCGAGAACGGCAACTGGGACAGTACGCGACTGGTGCTCGCCAACGACGGCGGTAATTTTTCCTTCCACATCACCCGTATCTACGAAGGCACCGAAACCCATATCCACTACAAGCACCATTACGAGTCGGTGTTCTGCATCGAAGGCGAAGGTGAAGTCGAGACCCTGGCCGACGGCAAGATCTGGCCGATCAAGCCCGGCGACATCTACATCCTCGACCAGCACGATGAACACCTGCTGCGTGCTCACAAGACCATGCACCTGGCCTGTGTGTTCACACCGCCGATCACCGGCAACGAGGTACACCGCGAAGACGGTTCCTACGCGCCGGCCGACGAAGGCGAAGCCGACGACACGAAGCCGCTCTAAAGCGATCGTGACAGTCAGATACCAGAATCCAAACCCCGATGACATTTCATCGGGGTTTGTTCGCAGCTGGCCTATGACTTCGCATAATGTATATTATGTTAAATTTCCTACAAGGAAGCCATCAGCTTGAATCACCCACCGAACTTGGCCAGTTCATTAGCACTCACGGAATTGGACAGCTCTTCAACTGCACCGTAACATTCGCCGGACAGTAACGCCCGCTCAGGGATACATCAGGAATCCTTCAAGGAATGTCCTTTGCCATGCGAATTCGGCATCTTCTGTTTTCCACGACTCTAGTGACCACCAGTCTGCTGGCCGGCTGCGCATTCACCCAGACATCCGCCGAACCCGAGCCCATTCCCCCCTTGGATTCGCAGACCTTCGAGAACCGCATCGATCAGCTCGAGCAACGCTTGGCCGACCGTTGCGACCTGCAGCAAGCCGCATTCGAGGACCATACCGAACAGGCCCGCTCGCTGTTCACGGAAGTTCGTGAGGTCGGCAGCCAGGTGCGCCATCTTCGAGCAGACGTCAAGCGTCTTGGCGAAGAGCCGGCGGTGGTCACTGCGCAGTGCGACGAAGCCGAAGACAGTCTGCTGCACAACAAGGAAGTCTTGGGGCGCAGTGAATGGATCGGCCTGCCGGATGTCGGTACCTATCTGAAGGCACGTATCGATACCGGCGCCAACACCTCATCGCTATCGGCCAAGGAGATTACCCGCTTCGAGCGTGATGGCGAGAATTGGGTGCGCTTCAAACTGGCCCTGACCGAGGACGATGTCGCCGTCGAGCAGGTTCTCGACCAGTGGATCGAGGCACCGGTGGTGCGACGTGTGCGTATCACTCAGGCAGCCGGCAATCATTCACGCCCAGTGGTCAGCCTGCTGATGACCCTGGGTCCGATCCGCGAACAGGTGGAGTTCACGCTCAATGACCGCACCCACCTCAATTATCCTGTGTTATTGGGACGTCGTTTCATGATGGACATCGCCATCATCGATGTCGCTCAGCGCTATATTCATTCCCGTCCGGAATTCCCCGGCGGAGCCCCTTCCGACCAGGCCAGCAAAGACGAAGTCGGCGACGACGAAGACGATACGGCCGAGACCAGCGAATAAAGGACGCCATGTCACGCTTACCTTTCTATCTCTTGACCGGCTTCCTGCTGGTTGCCGGTATCGCGCTCAGCATCCATCGCCATGTTCAGTTCGAGGTTCCCTGGGTGCCGGGCGAACAACGCCAGGTTTGGGAAATCGAGTCTCAGGTTACCTTCAGCGCCCAAGGTGGGCCGGTCATCGTCGATATGGCATTGCCGACTCATCAACAGGGCTTTCGTATCTTGACCGAGAATACGGCTTCCTCGGGGTATGGCCTGTCGTTCCTCGAGGACCAGCGCGGGCGACGGGCGCAATGGTCGATTCGCCAAGCGGTCGGAGCACAACAGCTCTATTATTCCGCCCAGTTGCTGGTGACGCCGGATGGTCGGGTACCTGAGACTCCGATCCCTCCCCTGCCCCGTGATATCGTCTGGGAAAGGCCGTTCGATACTGCGGCCAGCCAGGTCATCGAACGCGCCCATCAGCGCAGCGCCGATTCCATTACCTTCGCTCGAGAACTGGTGCGCGACTTCACCGGTGACCGCCAAGGCGAGAACGCCCGGCTGTTGCTGACCCAGTTCGAGCGCACACCATTGCTGGTTCGCCTGCTCAACGAAGCTGGAGTGCATGCCCGCGAAGTCAGTGGCTTGTTGCTGGAGGACGGTCGCCGGCGTCAGAGCCTGACTTCATGGCTGCAGGTCTTCGATGAGGACGGTGGTTGGGTGCTGTTCAACCCCAATACCGGGGAGCAAGGACAGCCCGATAACCTGCTGTTGTGGGAAGACCGCGGCCAAGCGGTGCTGGAGGTTCAAGGCGGGAACAACTCGAATGTCAGTTTTTCGATGATCCAGCACAATCAGCCGGCCGCAGCCGCCGTGCGCAATCAGTTGGCCGATGACACGCTGCTGAATTTCTCGATTCATAGCCTGCCGCTCGAAGAACAGGCACTCTTCCAGACCATCCTGCTGATCCCTATCGGCGCGCTGGTAGTCGTCTTCCTACGCGTGTTGGTTGGGATAAAGACCTCAGGAACCTTCATGCCGGTGCTGATCGCCCTGGCGTTCATTCAGACATCCCTGATCACCGGACTGATCGGCTTCCTGCTGGTCGTATCGGTCGGCCTGGTAATTCGAAGTTATCTCTCGCACCTCAACTTGTTACTGGTGGCGCGAGTCTCGGCGGTGATCATCACGGTCATCGCCATCATCTCGATCTTTTCGGTGCTCTCCTACCGGTTCGGGCTCAATGCCGGGCTGACCATCACGTTCTTCCCCATGATCATTCTCGCCTGGACCATCGAGCGCATGTCGATCCTGTGGGAAGAGGAAGGTCCGAAGGAAGTGCTGATCCAGGGCGGTGGAAGCCTGTTGACCGCGGTGTTGGCATACCTTGCCATGAATAACCCCTGGGTGAGGCATATCACCTTCAACTTCCTGGGGGTACAAATGATTTTAATGGCATTGATTCTGCTGCTGGGCAACTATACTGGCTACCGGCTGCTGGAGTTGCGGCGTTTCAAGCCGGTAACGGAGGATTGACGACATGCGCTCATGGACTTCGCCCGCGAAATTGCGCGCAAAGGGAATCATCGGTATGAACCGGCGTAACATCCGCTACATCGGCCGTTACAATGATCGCCACCTTTATCCGCTGGTGGACGACAAACTCAAGACCAAACTACTGGCCCACGAGTACGGCATCACCACTCCGGCATTGATCGGTACCGTGACCACACAGTTCGGCGTCAAGCACATCACACAGATGGTCACGGGGCTTCCCGGCTTCGTCATCAAACCGGCCAAGGGCAGTGGCGGCAAAGGCATCCTGGTCATCGAGCGCGTGGAAGAGGACGTCTTCATCAAGCCCAGTGGAGCACACCTGGATCGTGAGGACCTGGAACGCCACGTTTCGAATATCCTCTCGGGGCTGTATTCATTGGGGGGCACCCCAGATGTGGCGGTAGTCGAGGCCCTGATCAATTTCGATGAAACGTTTGCGGAATACACCTACGAGGGTGTCCCGGACATTCGCGTGATCGTGTTCAAGGGCTATCCCGTCATGGCGATGATGCGCCTATCCACTGCCGCCTCGGATGGCAAGGCCAACCTGCACCAGGGTGCTGTGGGAGTGGGCGTGGATATCGCTAGTGGCACGGCCTTGCGCGGCGTTCAGTTCGACCGCTCCAGAAACGACCACCCGGATACCGGTCATGAACTGGCAAGTCTGCGTATCCCCGGTTGGGAAATGCTGCTGACGCTGGCCGCAAGTTGCTACGAAATGACCGGGCTGGGTTATCTTGGAACCGATATGGTCCTCGATCGCGAGCATGGTCCCATGTTGCTTGAGCTCAATGCGCGTCCAGGGTTAGCAATTCAGATGGCCAATGGCGAGGGCCTACGTCCACGCCTCGATCTGATCGAGCGCCAGGCCGATGGTGCCGATGTCGCAGCGCGGGTCGCCTTTTCGCAACGCCATTTCGCGCGTAGCGGCGAACTCCAGCCCGTCCCGGTCCCAGTGGCGGAGCCCTGCCCTGCCTGAAGGCCCGCGCGCCTGGCTGCCGGCGCGCGGGACACGTAGAATAGGGGTTCACGTTAGACGACCAGGCCTCTCATGCCCGATACCCGTGACTTGATGCAACAAGCTGAACGCCAGTGCCAGCAACGCGGTGTGCGTTTCACGCCGATCAGGCGCCGTGTGCTCGAGATGATCGCCGCCAACCAAGGCGGTCTCAAGGCTTATGACCTGCTCGACCAACTGGCCACGGAACACGCATCGGCCCGCCCTCCGACGGTTTACCGTGCACTGGACTTCCTGATCGAGCAGGGGCTGGTGCATCGCATTGAGTCATTGAATGCCTATGTCGCCTGTCCTTGTCCCGAGCATGCCCACGGTTTTCAGTTGTTGATCTGCCGTCATTGCGGTCGTGTCGAGGAGTTGCATCTCGATGACGTCAATGCCCAACTCACCCAACGTGCTCGTGATCTCGGCTTTCGCGTCGAGCGCCAGACCATCGAGCTGCTGGGTGGTTGCGATTCTTGCAAGGCAGCGGACCGCTGAACCCTTTAACAGCCGGATGCAATGACATGAGTGAACTCTTCAAACGATTGGAAAGCGCCTCTCCTGGCACGCGTCGCTCAGCCGATGAACTGCTTGACGCCATTGCCTGGAACGTTGATGGCCTGATCCCGGCGATCGCTCAGCAACACGACAGTGGCGAAGTGCTGATGATGGCATGGATGAATCGAGAATCACTGCAAGAGACCCTGACCACGGGCCGTGTTTGCTACTGGTCACGTTCACGAGGCAAGCTGTGGCGCAAGGGTGAGTCGTCCGGTCAGGAACAGCATCTGCGCTCGGCACATCTCGATTGCGATGGCGATACACTGCTACTTGGCGTCGACCAGACCGGCCCCGCATGCCATACCGGGCGGCGCAGTTGCTTTTACGTGGCGCTGGATGCGACTAGCGGCGAGGTCGACAGCGCCCCCTTAGTCGATCCCGCTGAACTCTATCGGAGGACGTGATGTGCCGTGGTCGCCGAGGCCTGGGAGACTCCGCGGCCAAGCTGCTGTCGTGGCCGCTAATTGCCTTGATCAAGGTTTACCAGTACACGATCAGCCCCCTCCTTGGCCCGCGCTGCCGCTTCTGGCCGAGCTGCTCGCAATATGCGTTGGAAGCGATCCGCATTCACGGACCGCTCATGGGTGGATGGCTGGCCTTGAAGCGAATTCTCAAATGCCATCCCTTGCATCCCGGTGGTATCGACATGGTACCGCCAGCCGATGGCAAGAAGTGCACATGCGATCATCCCCACCCCGAACGGGACCGAAAATGAAACAGGCTGGGTATTCCTTACGCCGCCTGGCTTTCGGCCACTTGGTAGATCCGACCCAACATGGCATGCAAGCCATTACTGCGTGTCGGTGACAGGTGCTTGTCGAGCCCAAGTTCTTCAAGGAAGCTAGGCTCGGTGGAGACGATTTCCTGAGGCGTGCGGTCGTTGTAGATCCGCATCAGCACCGCGATCAGCCCCGAAACGATAGCCGCATCCGAGATGGCATCGAAATGCAGGCGCCCACCGTCCAGGCGATGGTGCATCCATACATTCGACTGGCACCCTTCGATCTTGGTCTCGGCACTCTTCCATTCATCCGGGAATGCCGGGAGCTGCTTGCCCATGTCGATGATGTACTGGTAACGATCCATCCAGTTGTCGAACATTTCGAATTCGTCGACCAGTTCGGCTTGGGCATCTAGTGCTGTCATGATCTCTCCTCTTGCTGACTAGGTTGTGTCCGAAAACTGTCTGCGCTTGCCCATGCGGCGTTAAAAATCATCTCAAAATGCTCATTTACACCCACGTAAACTCCGCTTTCTCGATGTTTTTTGCCTTGCCTGGCCTTCGCTCGCCGACTTTTCGGACATAACCTGGCACCATTATAACGGTTCGCTACCCGGCTCGTCGCGTCGTCTCACTCCATGGCCAGCAAGCTGACGCTGCCACTCCTCGGCTTCGGTATGCAGGTAGCGTGCGGTGGTATCCAGCCGCGAATGTCGTGCGGTCTTCGCTAGGTAGCGCAACTCCACCCCGGCCTGTGCCTGGTGCGTGATGGCGGTATGCCGCAACCAGTGGGGAGAAGCGCGCCGCAAGATATTCGCCATGTGCAAGGCGCCCTCGCCCACCTCGCTTTCCAATGCTTGCGCGGCCTCCTCGAAAGTCGTCTTGATCAACCGATAGAGCTGATTGTCACCTACACCACGTTGACCATTCAGCGAGCGTAGCAGTGGACCGTCGTCGTCGGGCTCTGGTCGTGCTGTCAGACCCAGTGCCATTCGCCATTCACCGAGCAATTCCAGCATGTCAGGAGGCACCGGCACCCGTGCCTGCTTACCGCCCTTGCCTACCACCTGCCACCACCAGTGCCCCTCGCGCCTGATGAAATCGTTCATTCTTGCATCGGCCATCTCGCTGATGCGTGGTGCAAGCAGATAGGCGAAAGCGAAGATCAAGCGGCGACGTTGCCATAGCATCCACTCCCGCCGACTCGCCTCCTTTGATGGTAACCGCTCCAGCCATTGCCATAACCACTCCCACAGCGGCCGCTCCAGGTAACGCTCGATGCTCGCCTGGCGGTTATCGAGGCGCCGCCGCTTGCCGCGCATCAAGCGGAACGGGTTGTGCTCGATCCACCCTGCCTCCACCAGCCAACTGCATAACCCCTGCAGGATCACCAGGCTCTGGCGACGGCTCGAAGCCGACAACGGCTGGCGAAAGGGACGCCACTCCGAGTGATCGCGCGGTCGCGTTGGCCCGATCCAGTGATCGGCTGGCCTCGGATCCGCGAGAAAGGCATCGAAACGCGCCAAGTGATCGCGACGCAGATCTCTCAGCCCTAGCCCTTGCGACTGTAGCCACAGCAATAACCGCTCGGCCTCCTTGCGATAGGCTCGCCAAGTCTGCGGGCTGTTGCGGTATTCGGCCAGCCAGGCCCCTACCGCTTCCTCATCGGTACCGGCAGCGATATGCCCCCGGTAAGCCGTCACGTTCGCCTCAGGAGCAAGAAGCCACTGCCCTTCCCCTTCTATTCCATTGGCCGGTATCACCGGCCGATCTCCTTTATCCAGCACAATTCCTCTTTTCCATCGATTCCATGGCGTGTGGCGTTACCCCTTCATGCATCAACCATATTGTCACCTTTGTACCGTCAAATAATCAAGATAAGCCGCGTAATCATGAATTTTACCTTCCAAAAATAAATAAAATTACGTATTACGTAAAATGTAATAATCTTTATTCCTTTCCGAGATGCCGCTATGCTGGGATCATTCAGGCTCTGTGCCCGGCAAGAAATTCGACCGAGGAGAACGAGATGGCACGCACAGGAGTGCAATACGAGGATGTGCAACGGGCGATCGGCACCCTGCTTCAACGCGGTGACGCGCCTAGCGTGCAGAAAGTGCGGGAAATACTCGGCACGGGCAGTTTCACGACCATCAGCGACCATCTGCGGGAGTGGCGAATTCAGCGCGAGCAGAATCGCGATGCCCCTCCGCCTCAAGCCTTGCCCGAAACCCTGCAGACCCTGACCCAGGAACTCTGGGCCAGAGCACAGGAAATCGCTGCCGAAGGCTTGGCGCACTATCGTGAGGAAGCCGATCGTCGTGTGGAGGAAGCTCGCGAAGAGGCAATGTCGGCCACTCGTCAGGCCGAGGACGCCAGACAGCGTGAAAGCGCCCTCGCCGATCATCTGGCACAGGTTCAAGCGCGACTCGAGGAACGCGGAGCGCAACTGGCACGAGCGGAAGCCGAGCGTGATGCCATGGCCAGCCAGGAAGCTCAGTGGCAGGAACGCATCACCAAGCTGAAGGAGCAGCTCCACCAGCTTCAGGAGCGTAACGAACGCCAGGCCGCCGACCATCAGCAAGCGCTGCGAGAACTCGAGAAGCAGCACCAAAGCCAGCTCGACCAGGAAGAACAGCGCCACGAAGCCGCGGAATCGCGACTGATGGCCCTGCTCGACGCCGCTCGCCAGGAACGCCAGGCGGCAGACAAGCAACACACTCGGCGCGAGTCTCAATGGGAGAAGCGCGTCGTCGAGCGTGACCAGGAACTGCAGGCACTACGCCAGCGCCTCACCGAGGAAGAGCGGAAGCGTCAGGAACAAGCACGGGAGTTGCAGCATCACCAGGATCGCGTGCAGGATCTGCAGCGCGAACAGGCCAAGCTCGAGGACGCGCTTACGGAAAAGACCCGCACGGCAGAGCGCCTACACGAACAGCTCGAACAGGCCGAGGCGAGGCTGGCCAAGGTGCCACTGCCGCCTTTCGTTTATTGAACACCCCAAACCGCCAAGGGCCACCGCGATAGGTGGCCCTTGGGGTAAATAAAGCGAGATAGCGGCGTGGTCAGCGGTAATAGGCCTGACTGGTGTCGGAGTGGTCAGTCACATCGCGAATGCCGGCCAGTTCGGGAATTCGCTCCATCAGCGTCCGCTCAACGCCTTGCTTCAGGGTCAGGTCGACTGCGGCGCAGCCTTGGCAGCCCCCACCGAACTGCAGTACCGCCACGTTCTCGTCGGTGAGCTGGATTAGTTTGATCTCGCCGCCATGAGCCGCCAAGCCAGGGTTGATCTCGCTGTAGAGCACATAGTTGACGCGATCCTCGAGCGGGCTATCGGCGTTGACCTTGGGCATCTTGGCATTAGGTGCCTTGATGGTCAGTTGCCCGCCCATGCGATCGACATTGAAGTCGACCACGGCTTCTTCGAGGAAGGGCACGCTGTGCTTATCGAGGAAGACGGCGATCTTCTCGAGCTCGAGTTTTTCGTCGCTGGGCTCTTCCTCACCGGGGCGGCAGTAGGCCAGGCAGGTCTCGGCATAAGGCGTGCCCGGCTGAGTGATGAAGATGCGCACCGCAATGCCCTCGACGTTCTGCTTCTCGAGCAGTTCGGCGAGGTAGTCCTGGGCACTGTCAGTAATCTGGATAGGTTGGCTCATGTTGCGGAAATCCTGACGCAATGACGATATTTCCTCCCATGGTAAGGAAAAGCGTCCGTCGACACAATCCCGAGTGAAATACTGGGTTTTGTTGTCGCGACTGCCCTGCCTGCTGGGCTTTCTGGTACCATGTACGGCCAACAAAACGAGGCACGCGCGCGACGCGCGCGAGACGCCCTTAACGACGCTTGGAGAATGACCCTGACCATGGCCGCTGCCCCGACTCCCCTGACAGCCTCTCTCATCGAGCGACTCAACGGCCGCATCCTGATCCTGGATGGCGGTATGGGCACCATGTTACAGAACGCCAAACTCGACGAGGACGACTTTCGTGGCGAGCGCTTCCGGAACTGGCCGTCGGAACTCAAGGGTAATAACGACCTGCTGGCGCTGACTCGGCCCGACGTGGTGCGCGATATTCATCGCGATTACCTGCTGGCCGGCGCCGATATTGTCGAGACCAATACCTTCAACAGTACCCGGCTGTCCCAGTCCGACTACGGCATGCAGGAGCTGGTGCCCGAACTCAATCGCGAGTCGGCACGCCTGGCCCGCGAGGTCTGCGACGAGGTTGCCAGGGAAACCGGCATACCGCGCTATGTCGCCGGGGTCCTGGGCCCCACTTCGCGCACCGCTTCGCTGTCACCGGACGTCAACGACCCCGCCAAGCGCAACGTGACCTTCGACGAGCTGCGCGAGAACTATTACGAGGCCGCCGAAGCGCTGGTCGAGGGCGGCGCGGACCTGATCCTGATCGAGACCATCTTCGATACGCTCAACGCCAAGGCCGCCATCTACGCCTTGGAAGAGCTGTTCGAGGCACACGGCGAGCGCCTGCCGGTGATGATCTCCGGCACCATCACCGACGCTTCCGGCCGTACACTCTCCGGCCAGACCACCGAGGCTTTCTGGAACTCGGTGCGGCATGCTCAGCCCTTGTCCATCGGCCTCAACTGTGCGCTGGGTGCCGAGGAACTGCGCCCCTACCTCGAGGAACTGTCCAACAAGGCAGACACCTTCGTCTCGGCGCATCCCAATGCCGGCCTCCCCAACGAATTCGGCGAGTATGACCAGACCCCGGAGGAAATGGCTGCCATCGTCGCTGAGTTCGCTCAAAGCGGTCTGGTCAATATCATCGGTGGCTGCTGCGGCAGCACCCCCGAACACATTCAGGCGATCGCCGACGCGGTGGCCAACACCACGCCACGCGCGGTGCCCGAACGTCCACGTGCGTGCCGCCTGTCGGGACTCGAGCCCTTCAACATCGAGGCCGACTCGTTGTTCGTCAACGTCGGCGAACGCACCAACGTGACCGGCTCGGCCCGCTTCAAGCGGCTGATCGTCGAGGAGGACTTCACCACCGCCCTGGAAGTAGCGCTCGAACAGGTGGAGAACGGCGCCCAGATCATCGATATCAACATGGACGAAGGGATGCTCGAGTCCCAGGAAGCCATGGTGCGTTTCCTCAACCTGATCGCCGGCGAGCCGGATATCTCGCGGGTGCCGATCATGATCGACTCCTCCAAGTGGGAGATCATCGAGGCCGGGCTCAAGTGCGTGCAGGGCAAGGCGGTCGTCAATTCCATCTCGATGAAGGAAGGCGAAGCCGCCTTTCGCGAGCAGGCTACCAAATGTCGGCGCTTCGGTGCCGCCGTGGTGGTGATGGCCTTCGACGAAGAGGGCCAGGCGGATACCTTCGCGCGCAAGACCGAAATCTGCGAACGCGCCTATCGACTGCTGGTCGACGAGATCGGCTTTCCGCCGGAAGACATCATCTTCGACCCCAATATCTTCGCCATCGCCACCGGCATCGAGGAGCATAACAACTACGCGGTGGACTTCATCGAGGCCACCCAGTGGGTCCGTGAGCACCTGCCCCACGCCTTGGTGTCAGGCGGCGTGTCCAATGTGTCGTTTTCGTTTCGCGGCAACAACCCGGTGCGCGAGGCGATCCACTCGGTATTCCTCTACCATGCCATTCGCGCCGGCCTGACCATGGGTATTGTCAATGCCGGACAGTTGGCGGTCTACGACGACCTGCCCGCGGAACTGCGTGACGCCGTGGAGGACGTGGTACTCAACCGCCGCGACGACGGTACCGAACGGTTGCTGGAGATCGCCGACAAGTACAAGGGCGATGGCAGTGGCGAAGCCAAGAAGGAGGACCTCGAGTGGCGTAGTTGGGAGGTCGAGAAGCGTATCGAGCACGCCCTGGTCAAGGGGGTCACCGCCTATATCGAGGAAGATACCGAACTTGCCAGGCAGCGTGCCACGCGCCCCATCGAGGTCATCGAGGGCCCGCTAATGGATGGCATGAACGTGGTAGGCGACCTGTTCGGCGCCGGCAAGATGTTCCTGCCCCAGGTGGTCAAGTCGGCGCGAGTCATGAAGCAGGCGGTGGCCTATCTGATTCCCTACATCGAGGCGGAGAAGACCGAGGACACCCAGGCCAAGGGCAAGATCGTCATGGCCACGGTCAAGGGCGACGTCCACGATATCGGCAAGAACATCGTCGGCGTGGTCCTGCAGTGCAACAACTATGACGTCGTCGACCTGGGCGTGATGGTGCCCGCCGAGAAGATCCTGCAGACGGCACGTGACGAGAAGGCCGATATCATCGGCCTCTCCGGGCTGATCACGCCATCGCTCGACGAGATGGTCCACGTGGCCAAGGAGATGCAGCGTCAGGGCTTCGACATCCCACTGTTGATCGGTGGCGCCACCACCTCAAAGGCCCACACTGCCGTGAAGATCGAGCCGCAGTACGAGCATCCGGTGATCTATGTCACCGATGCCTCACGCGCGGTGGGCGTGGCTGGCCGCCTGCTCTCGCCTGGTCTCAAGGAGGCCTACGTGGCCGAAGTCCGCGAGGACTACGAGGTGGTCCGCGAACGCAATGCCAAGCGTCGCCCCAAGGCCGCCGATCTGTCCTATGTCGAGGCCTGCAAGCGCAAGTTCCGCACCGACTGGGCCTCCTATACGCCACCGGCCCCATCGATCTCCGGACTCAAGGTCTTCGACGACTATGACCTCGAAGAATTGGTCGAGCGCATCGACTGGACACCCTTCTTCATGAGCTGGCAACTGGCCGGCAAGTACCCCAAGATCCTCGACGACAAGGTGGTCGGCGAGGCGGCACGCAACCTGTTCGCCGATGCACAGGCGATGCTGCGCAAGCTGATCGACGAGAAACGCATCACGGCACGTGGCGTGATCGGCCTGTGGCCGGCCAACAGTGTCGATGACGACGTGATCGAGGTCTATGCCGATGAATCTCGGACCCGGGTCATCGAGCGGTTGCATCATATCCGCCAGCAGATGACCAAGAATCGCGACGGCACCTGTTACAGCCTGACCGACTTCGTTGCACCCAAGTCGAGCGGCAAGCCCGACTGGATCGGCGGATTCGCGGTCACTGCCGGGCATGGCGTCGCGGAGCTTACGAAGCGCTACGAAGCCGCCGGCGACGACTACAACGCCATCATGGTCCAGGCGCTGACCGACCGTCTCGCCGAAGCCTTCGCCGAACGCATGCACGAGCGGGTGCGCAAGGAGTTCTGGGGCTATGTTCCCGAGGAACACCTCGATAACGAGGCGCTGATCGCCGAGAAATATCAAGGCATTCGACCAGCTCCCGGTTACCCGGCCTGCCCCGACCACACCGAGAAGGCCACCCTGTTCCGCTTGCTGGAGGCTGAACGCAACTCTGGGCTCACGCTCACCGAAAGCTATGCCATGTGGCCCGCCGCCGCGGTATCCGGCTGGTACTTCTCGCATCCGCAATCGAAATACTTCTCCACCGGCAAGATCACGCGTGATCAAGTCGAGGTGTTGGCTGAGCGCAAAGGCATGTCGCTGAGCGAGCTTGAGCGCTGGCTATCACCAGTACTTTCGTACGATCCCGACTGAACTGCCTTTCAATCTTGTGGGTCCCGGGCAAATGCGCGGGGCCCTGGGCCCACTTACTGGAACACGGCATGCTGCCTGAGCGCTCTCGCCGCGACATCATCCTGAAACTGGCTTTGCCGATCATCGCCGGCATGCTCTCCCAGAGCCTGCTCAACCTGGTCGATGCCGCACTGGTTGGCTCACTGGGCGAAATCGCTCTGGCAGGCGTGGGAATAGGCAGCTATGCCATGTTCTTGATCACCGCCATGGTCTTCGGACTGTCGTCGGGAGTGCAGGCACAGACCGCAAGGCGCCACGGGGAACAGGCCTGGCACCGCCGGGCAGTCGCTTTGAACGCCGGGCTGATAATTGCTTTCGCAGTGGCACTGCCGCTGATGGTGTTATGCCTATGGCAAGCACCACGGTTGATGTGGCTGATCAATCAGAACCTGGGGGTCAACCAGGTAGCGGTCGAGTATTTTCGCTGGCGTGTTGCCGGACTGATTCCCGTAGCGATGATCTTCTGCTTTCGCGGTTATTGGAATGGCATTCAGCAAACTGGCGTCTATCTGCGCATCATCCTGGTCATGCACGTTATCAACGTCCTGGCCAGCATCGGCCTGATCTTCGGCTATGTCGGCCTGCCGGAGATGGGTGCCGCGGGAGCTGGTGCCGGCACAACCTTGTCGTTGTTCGTGGGGCTTGCCATCTGGTCGCTATTCAGTATCAAGGGTGCGGCCAGCAGCGGCTTTCTGATGCGCCTGCCCCGCCGCGAGACCTTCGTCACCACCCTGAAGCTGGCAGCCCCTCATTCCTTTCAGCAGACCTGGTTCGCTGCTGGATACGCCGTGCTGTTCTGGATACTGGGGCAACTCGATACCGCCAGCGTGGCGGTGGGACATGTACTGGTCAACCTGTCGCTGTTCCTGATCCTGCCTGGTGTCGGTCTGGGTCTTGCCGCCATGAGCCTGGTAGGACAGGCGATGGGGCGCGACGCGCATGGCGATGCCCATCGTTGGGGCTGGGAGGTGGTGCGCGTGGCCTGGGCTTGCCTAGGGCTGTTGGCTCTGCCAATGATGTTCATTCCCGACTTGGTCCTCGGCCTGTTCCTGCATGATACCGACCTGATCGAGATGGGGCGGATCCCCCTACAGCTCACCGCCGTGATGATCGTGCTCGATGCCGCCGCTCTGGTACTCGGTCAGGCACTTCTCGGGGCCGGTGCCAATCGTACCGTCATGACCACGACGCTGACCATGCAGTGGCTGGTCTTCCTACCATTGGCCTGGTGGGTCGGCGTCGTGCTGGATCATGGGCTGATCGGAATCTGGTGGATCCAGTTGGGGTATCGATGTCTGAACTCCTTGTGGTTCGCGGTGATTTGGCAGCGCCGTCGCTGGCAACGTCTGGTACTCTAACGTATCAGTCTCGCCTCCTTGGTCACTCAGGAGACCGTTGCCATGCCCCTGCCTGTCGTGTACCTGCCGAATTCAGTGCTGAGACCGCTATTCACGCACTTTTGGCAGGTACCGGCGGAGAACGACCGATGAGCCGCCACCCCTCTTTGAATCGCCTGTTCCTGCAACGCATCATTCCGTTGGGGCTTGTGGTCAGCTTGTTGCTAGGCCTGATCAATGCCTGGCATCTGCAATACCGTTTCGAAGCAGAACTGGCGCGCAAGGAAGTCGAATTGTTGCATATCGGGGCCACCTTGCTGGCATCCCCCGTGTCGCAGTTCGACGAGGAAAGTATCACCAACCTCGTCGACACCTTGCTGGCCGATCCGGATGTGGCCAGAGTCTCGATCCACGACAGCGATGGCGGTTTGCTGCACGCGCGACACGACAATCACCGGCTTGGTGGCTTGCAGGTACACTCCGAACCGATCGTCTTCGAGGATGCGCATAACCGACGCGTCGTCGGCAGCATCGAGCTGGCGTTCACGCGTCAGCGACTGGCCACTCAGATCCTGTGGTCGGTGCTCTACACCCTGTTGGCCGTGGGCTTGATGGTTGTTGCCGTTTCCTGGTGGACGCTGGGCTTCAACCGTCGGCATGTGATCGCCCCGCTCAACGCGATCCTCGACACCCTGCGGGCGCTACGTGCCGGACAAGGGTTTTCGCCGGTGGCCACACAGGCGCCCGGCGAAGTCGGACAGGCATTGAAAGCCTTCAATGCACTGGGTGAACAACTCGACCAGGCCCATTATGAAATTGCCCAGCAAGCACGACGCGACAGCTTGACCTCGCTACCCAATCGCATCGGCTTCCAGGAGGCCCTTTGCACGTGGCTCGAGACCAACCCAGGGCGCTCCTTGGGTATCCTGCACCTGGACATCAACCACTTCCGCTGGATCAACGAGAGCTTCGGCCAGGATACGGGGAACGGGGTGTTGCGCGATGTCGCGCAACGCCTCACCGGTATTTCCGAAGGCCGTACCGCACTTCCGCCGGCGCGTCTCGGCGGCGATGAGTTCGCCCTCGTATACGCCGACGCCGACATCCCTCGCCTAGCGCAGGAAGTACGCCGTCTGCAGCGAGAAATGCGCGCTCCCATGCCGGTGTTCGGCGAGGAGTTGTTCATGGCCTTCAGCATCGGTGGCGCACTCTTTCCACTGCACGCCGATACATCGGAAAGCCTTCTCAAGTGCGTGGAACAGGCCCTGCACCAAGGCAAGGAACACGGGCGTGGCGATTACCGTCTTTATCGTCCCACCACAGCGCGGCTCCCGGCCAGCGAGATGATTGCCCTGGAACGCGACCTGCATCACGCACTGCATCACGACGGTCTGCGTCTGGCACTTCAACCCATCGTCGCTCGTGATGGAACGACCATCAGTGGGGCCGAGACGCTGGTACGTATCGAGCACCCCACCCGCGGCGAACTTTCACCCCAGACCTTCATCCCCGTGGCCGAGGAATCCGGCTTGATCATCCCCATAGGGCAATGGGTACTCGAGCGAGGCCTGAGCTGGTTGGCCGCCATCCATGAACAGGGGCATCGGCACCTGACGCTGTCCTTCAATATCTCGGTGCGGGAATTCCATGACGGAGGGTTGGTCGAGCGACTGACCGATACGCTAGCCCGCCACGCTGTCCCCGCCGACCGTATCATTCTCGAAGTCACCGAGAACCTGATGCTGGAATCCAGTCAGGCGATTCTCGACCAGTTCCATGCCATTCGATCGCTCGGTTGTCGACTCGCCCTCGATGATTTCGGTACCGGCTTCTCCTCGCTCAGTTATCTGCAACACCTGCCCTTCGATACCATCAAGGTCGATCGCAGTTTCGTTCGTGAACTAACCCATAATCAAGAGCACACCTTGTTGGTCGGCGCTATCGTCGAAATGGGACATGCCCTTGACCTCGCCGTCACCGTGGAGGGGGTCGAGTCATCCGACCAAGCCGATAAGTGCTGGCATCTCGGCGCCGACTACCTGCAGGGTTATCATTTCGGAAAGCCCATGTCCCTGGAACATTTTCAGGCTCGCATGACGAATGGGATCGACTGCCCGGCACCTCCCTGACGTTCTAATAACCCTTTAATAAAATTCTATGATCATTTATTCTTTCATAGAATAAACAAAGAGGAGTAAGGTCCTATCTCGGCCTATTTCCTTCATTCGCCCTGACTAGCAGGACACGCCTGAATGTATCGGTACGACACCTACGACCAGACGCTCGTCGATGAACGCGTTGCCCAATTCCGTGATCAGATGGATCGCTATCTGGCCGGGCGCCTGGGAGAAGACGAATTCCGACCGCTGCGCCTGCAGAATGGTCTCTATATTCAGAAACATGCGCCCATGCTGCGCATTGCCATTCCCTACGGCATGCTATCGAGCCAGCAGCTTCGCGCACTGGCAGCCATCACGCGCCGCTACGACCGGGGCTACGGCCACTTCAGTACCCGCCAGAACCTGCAGCTGAACTGGCCGGCGCTGGAGGATGTCCCAGACATTCTCGGTGAATTGGCGAAGGTGCAGATGCATGCGATCCAGACCAGTGGCAACTGCATCCGCAATACCACCAGCGATCAGTTCTCCGGTATCGCCAAGGATGAGATCGAGGACCCACGCCCGTGGTGCGAACTGATCCGTCAGTGGTCGACCTTGCATCCGGAATTCGCCTATCTGCCGCGTAAGTTCAAGATCGCAGTGAGTGGTGCCAAGCAGGACCGTGCCGCCATTCAGGTACATGACATCGGACTGCGGTTGTGGCACGACGACAACGGTGAGCTCAAGGTCAAGGTTCTGGCAGGGGGAGGCCTGGGGCGCACGCCGATGATAGGCGACGTGGTGCGCGAGGACTTGCCCTGGCAGCACCTGCTGACTTACCTGGAAGCCTGCGTCCGGGTCTACAACCAGTTCGGCCGCCGCGACAACAAGTTCAAGGCGCGCATCAAGATCCTGGTCAAGGCACTGGGCATCGATGAGTACCGGCGTCGAGTCGAGGCTGAGTGGGCCCATCTCAAGGACGGCCCGCAAACGTTGACCCATGCCGCCGTGGACGCCGCACGAGCCCACTTCCCCGAACCCGAACGCCGGCCGGTGCCTGAACAGGCGATCGAAGTCTTCGATCGCCTGCGCGCTGATAACCGCGCCTTTGCACGCTTCGTAACCAACAATGTCACCGACCACAAGGTGCCTGGCTACAAGGCCGTGACCCTGTCGCTCAAGCGGCGCGAACATGCCCCAGGCGACGTCACGGCAGATCAGATGGAAGCAGTCGCCGACCTTGCCGATCAATACAGCTTCGGAGAGATACGCGTCACTCACGAGCAGAACCTGGTGCTTTCCGACGTGCCCGTCGACCAGCTCGAGGCCCTGTGGCAGGAGCTCGATTCGCTAGGTATGGCCAACCCTACGGTCGGCACGCTCAACGACATCATCTGCTGCCCCGGCGGTGATTACTGCAGCCTCGCCAACGCGGTATCGATACCCATCGCCCAGGCGCTACAGGAGCGTTTCGAGAATCTCGACTTCCTCTACGATCTCGGCCCGCTGGACTTGAATATTTCCGGCTGCATGAACGCTTGCGGACACCACCATGTGGGCCATATCGGCATTCTCGGCGTCGACAAGAAAGGCGAGGAATACTATCAGGTCTCGTTGGGCGGCAATTCCACCGACGATGCCTCGCTGGGCAAGATCCTTGGCCCCTCCTTCTATCGTGAAGACGTCCCGGACGTGATCGAAAAGGTGCTCCAGGTCTATGTCGAGCAACGACACGACGACGAGCGCTTCCTCGACACCTATCGCCGCATCGGCTTGAAACCCTTCAAGGAGCGGGTCTATGCCTGACAGTCAACTCGAGCACGCCCAGACCTTGATCAAGCTGGGCCAACCCGAAGAGAACACCTGGGCGCTTTCGCGCATTGATGATGCCCTGCCGCGGGCGCGCCCGGTAATCGTCCCACTAAGCCTTTGGCTCGAACACAGCAGCGACGGTGAGCTGGCTCCTTGGTTGCCGAGCGACACCGAGCTGACCGGTGATCTCGCCAAGAGCCTGACCCATGCTCCGCTGATCGCCATCGACTTCCCGGCCTTTACCGATGGTCGGGGCTATACGCTGGCTCGGTTGCTGCGCGAGCGCCATGGATATCAAGGCGAGATTCGCGCTATCGGTGACGTGCTGGTCGATCAGCTCTACTACATGAGCCGTTGTGGCTTCGATGCTCTGGCGCTACGCGAGGACCAACATCTCGACGATGCGTTGCGCGCGTTGGGAGCCTTCAGTGTCAGCTACCAGCCAGGAGTGGACGTCAAGGAAGCACTGTTCGAACGTCGCCTACGCGAATCCGGTCGTAGCTGATTCATTCGATCCTTCCGTACATGACCCCGGCCTTGTGCCGGGCGTCAGCCACGTCGCTTCTGTTGCCGTTCGCGATTGCGTGCCCGCGCTCGCTCGGACTTCTTGAGCATCACATAGGTGGCCCCCAATCCACCATGCGCCGGCTGTGCCGAAGCGTAGGCCTGAACCTCGTCGAACTGGCATAGCCACTTGGCCAGATAGGAACGCAGCACGTTGGGAGGACTGTCGACCTCCCGGCCACGCCCATGAACGACGAGCACGCAACGCAGCTCGTGTTCGTGAGCCTCACGAATGAAGGGAAACAACTCCCGTCGGCATTCGGCGAGTGGTCGCTTGAGCAGGTGCAGGCGAGCCTCCGGGGCATAGCCGCCATGGCGAAGCCGTTCCAACACCCCCGTCTGAATGCCATCACGGCGATATTCGAGAGGATCGTAGGGACCGACCAACTCGACGAAATCGTCGGACAGGAAGTTGTCGTCTTCGCTGGCCAAGGCGTTCTCACGGCGTGCCAACTGCGCTTCGGAAGGTGTATTGGGCCGCTGCCGAGAAAGGTCAGCCTTGTTTCGTCCCCGGGACAAGGGGGTGACGTCGCCCATCAAGTCTTGAAAATCCACATCATCCTGGGACATGGCGCAGCCCTCCCGGATCGCTAACCATCGTCATGGTACCAAACCACCGTTCCTCCACAACCGGCGATGACTGGGCGAACCCATGGCAGCCGTGACACCATGTTACGATCGCCCTCGTCACTCAGGAGCCTTGATCGTGCCCCATCTCCGCTATGTGTTGCTCGGCACCGCAGGCACTACTGTGGCACTGATCGGCTATCTATGGCTGACGCTGCTGAGCCCCTTCACTTACGATCGCCCTGAGTGGTTGCCTGACATTCAAAGCGGTGAACACCAAGTCTTCGTCTACGGGACACTACGCTATCCGTTCGTTCGCTGGCTCGTCTATGGGAGAGCGGGAGATCCCGAACCCGCGACCCTCGAAGGCTTTCGTCGCAATGCCCTGGATCTCGCCGAAGCGCCCGGAGAAAGTGTCAACGGCTTGCTGTTGCATGTCGATGCCGAAGAGTTGTCACGTCTGGATCGTTATGAGCGGCTGGGGCTCCGTTACGAGCGTGTACTGATGACATTGGCCGATGGACGTGAAGCATGGGTTTATCGACGACTCTGATCTTGATGTATTGGCGCGGAAAGAGATAACGGTATAAATACTCAATGCGAGTTGTTAGCCGATACAGCCAACTCTACAATACGCTAATCTGTTGATTTCCCGGTAAACCGAAACGCCATGACAAGATTGACGCTCTACCATAATCCGCGCTGCTCCAAGTCACGCCAAGCGCTTGCATTGCTCGAAGCGCAGGGGGTTGAATTCCAGGTACACCGTTATCTCGAAACCCCTCTCGACTTGCCGGCACTGGAAACCCTGCTGCAGCGCCTCGATGGCGGCCTCCAGCAGTTGCTGCGCACGTCCGAAGCCGAGTGGAAGACTCTGAACGTGTCCCCGGATGACCCTCAGGGAGTACTGGCCGCCATTGCCGAGTATCCCAAGCTGATGCAGCGGCCCATCCTCGATCGCGGCGATCGTGCGATCGTTGGCCGCCCTCCCGAGGCGATCCTGTCATTGCTCACCGACTGACATCGCCCCCCTCTGCTGGAGTCTTCATGACCGCCGACCTTCCTTATGTCCTGATCCTTTATTATTCGCGACATGGTGCGACTCGCGCCATGGCCGAACGCCTTGCCGCCGGCGTCGAGTCCATACCTGGCATCAATGCTCGTCTGCGTACGGTCCCCGCCGTTTCCCCGACTTGTGAGGCAGTGGCACCGGAGATTCCCGCTGAAGGGGCGATATATGCCAGTCTGGAAGATCTGCGCCATTGCGCCGGACTGGCACTGGGCAGTCCGACCCGCTTCGGCAACATGGCAGCACCACTCAAGTACTTTCTCGATGGCACCAGCGAGCTATGGATGAACGGCAGCCTGGTCGACCGTCCTGCGACCGCCTTCACTTCGACCTCCAGCCTGCATGGCGGTCAGGAAAGCACCCTGCTGAGCATGCTGATACCCCTGCTCCACCATGGCATGGTCTATGCTGGTCTGCCTTACAGCGAGACTACCTTGTTCACGACACGCAGCGGTGGTACGCCCTATGGCACCAGTCACCTGGCTGGATTGCGTAGCGATCGCCCCTTGGATGACGATGAACGTCAGTTGGCCTTCGCCCAAGGCCGTCGATTGGCGAAATTATCCATAGCCCTGAATACCTTGCACGAGGCTCATTGATGCGCCAACTGTTCGAACGCCTGGAAGAGCGCCATGGGCTGGATACCCTGTCGCGATCATCGCGCCGGCTCGTGCTGGGAAGTTATATCGCCTTGCTCGCGCTACTGAGTTACGGTGGACTGATGATGCAAGGGAGCGGAGAAAACGGCATGGCTCCCATTTTACTCAGAGTGCTACCGCTGATCCTGTTCCTGCCTTCGATTATTGCCCAGCGCCCACGCGGCCATGCGTGGCTGGCCTTCGTCAGCTTGCTGTATTTCATGCAGGGAGTGATGATCGCCACCCTTCCTGGCCAGACTTTGCTCGGCATGCTGGAGATCGTGGCCTCGCTGGCCTTATTCATCGGCAGCATGTGCTATGCCCGTTTTCGCAGTCGCCAGCAACGCCAATAATTCCACCAAATATCCGTTGGGTGTTGAGCCTAACCCCATCAACGGCGAAGATGTAGAAAAACTCCAGGGAGATTGCCATGACACGTGATATTGCCGAGATTCGGCGTGACTACGAAGGGGGCACTCTGGACGAGTCCAATACCCCGGATACGCCGATGACACTGTTCGATGAATGGCTGGCCCTGGCACTGGAGGCGGAGGGAGACGATGGCAATGCCATGACGCTTGCCACCGTCGACAGTCAGGGGCTGCCCCATGCACGCATCGTCCTGCTCAAGGGAGTCGACCACGGCGAATTGGTATTCTACACCAACTACCAGAGCCACAAGGGCAGTGAGCTGGCCAACGTTCCCCACGCCGCTCTGGTGTTCTGGTGGCCCTCGCTCGATCGCCAGGTCAGGATCGAAGGAAGCGTGGAGCTGGTCTCCGAGGAAGAGTCCGACCGTTATTTCGCCAGCCGCCCCCGTGGCAGTCAGTTGGGCGCTTGGATCGCCACTCAAAGCGTCGAAATTCCCGACCGAATCTGGATCGAGGAGCGCAAGAGACGCTTCGAGCAGCTCTATGAAGGTCAGGAGATCGATCGCCCTGCACACTGGGGAGGGTATCGGGTCATACCGGAGATGGTCGAATTCTGGCAAGGTCAGCCCAACCGACTGCACGATCGTATTCGTTACGAACTCCGTGAAGGCCACTGGGCCAAGGTTCGCCTCGCCCCTTGAAGCGGCTCCCGAAACGCAAGACGCCCGGCTGGTGCCGGGCGTCTTGCGTATCAGCGGCTGGCTATCGACATGTATTTATCCGCCTCGCCCTCGAGGCATGCCTTCTCCGTTATGATTGTTTCCTTTCCTTGCGGAACGACTGAGTCAGGCGGTCCAGCAGCATCGCCAGGATGACCACCGCGATCCCCGCTTCGAAGCCATCGCCGGGGCGCAAGCGCTGTATGGCACGCCACACTTCGTTGCCCAAGCCATCGGCGCCGATCATGGCCGCGATCACCACCATCGACAGTGCCAGCATGATGGTTTGGTTGATCCCCGCCATGATGGTCGGAAGGGACAAGGGCAATTGCACCTTGAGCAGTTTCTGGCGACGAGTGGATCCGAATGCATCGGCGGCTTCGATCAGTTCCTTGGGCACCTGCCGAATACCCAAGGTAGTGAAGCGAATCGCCGGGGGCATCGAGAAGATCACCGTGGCGAAAATTGCCGATACCGAGCCAATGCCGAAGAACGGGATCGCCGGAATCAGATAGACGAAGGCCGGCATGGTCTGCATGAAATCCAATACCGGCATGATCGTGCGATACAGGCGCTCGGAAAGCGCGGCAGCAATCCCTACCGGTAAGGCGATCACCACTGCCACGAGGGTCGCGATGACCACCAGGGTCAGCGACTCGATCATGGGATTCCACAAGCCGAGGTTCCAGATCAGCGCCAACCCCGCTACGGCCCCGATGGCCAGCCGCATGCCGGCCATGCGCCAGCACAACATGGCGATGACCGCCATCAGCGCCCATTCGGGCAACCACATGAGCCCCTCGTTGAGGCCGTTGATACCGGTCTGGGTAAAGCGTGAAATGCCACGGGTGACCATGGAATACTCCGAGGTCAGCCAGTTCAGCCCACCTTCGATCCACTGTCCCAGCGGTATACGGGGAAATTCGATCGCCATCAGTGTTCTCCTGATTCGGCCAGTTGTGCCAGCACGGCTCCCTTGACCACCACGCCCAACAGGCGCTTGTCGTAATCCACCACGGCGATAGGGAAGCTCTTGCCGCTGAACATGGCAAACAGATTGTGCAGGGGCTCGTCGGGACTCACGCAGGGAAAGTCCTGATGTATCAGACTTGCGATGCCTTGTTGGCCGTCCTTGACGGCGCGATCGGCGACCTCCCCCTCTACCAGACCCAACAAGCGACGTTCGCGGTTGGTGACATAGATGGAATCGAGCCCGTTCTCGCTCATCTTGCGCAGCACGGTCCGCGGACCATCGTCTTCCCTAGCGGTGGCACGCACCGGTCGCATGGCGCTGCGCGCGGTCAGGATACGCGACATGTCCACCCCTTCGATGAAGCGTTCCACATACTCATCGGCCGGGGCGGTCAGGATCTCCTCGGGAGTACCGATCTGCACGATCTCACCATCCTTGAGCAGGATGATCCGGTCGCCGATGCTCAGCGCCTCGTCCAGATCATGGGTGATGAAGACCGTGGTCTTCTTCATGCGGTGTTGCAGTTCCAGCAGCTCCTGCTGCATATCCTTGCGAATCAGGGGGTCGAGTGCCGAAAAGGCCTCGTCCATCAGCAACACGCTGGAATCGTTGGCCAACGCACGCGCCAAGCCGACGCGTTGCTGCATGCCACCGGACAACTGATTGGGATAGGCATCCTCCCATCCCTCCAGTCCCACCTGCTTCAGGGCATTCCGTGCCGCTTGGCGACGCTCGTCCTTATCGACATTGCGGATCTCCAGACCATACTCGGCATTCTGCTGTACGGTGCGGTGGGGAAACAGCGCGAAGTTCTGGAAGACCATCGAAAAATGGCGCCGCCGACACTCCAGCAGCGACTTGTCGCTCAATTCGGGAATATTTTCGCCATCGATCACGATTTCGCCTTCGCTCGGCTCGATCAGCCGGTTGAGACAACGGATCAAGGTCGATTTGCCCGACCCGGATAGTCCCATGATCACCAACAACTCGCCTTCATAGACATCGAAGCCGATATTGGACAGACCCAAGGTCTGGCTGGTCTTATCGAGGATGGCGGAGCGTTTCAGCCCCTGGTCGCGCAGTTCGAGTGCTTTTTTCGGCTGACTGCCGAAAACCTTGCTCAGGCCGCGCACCTTGATCTTGACGGGTCGTGTTTCGCTCATCGGCTGTGCCTGTTGGATGCCGGCTTCACGCGCGACAGCACCGCAGCATAGCTTGCCGCCATGTTTTCGCGCCCTTGCCATAACAGTGGATTATAGTTGCTAATTATCATACATACTTATTGATAGGCCCTCAAATCAGAAGGTCTGATGATTGATCAACGGTTCAATTTCCCGGAACCAAGCATGACAGGGTAACCGCAGGGACGTCGATATCAAGCCATCGCCGGCAAATTCAGTCCGGCAGACTTTCCAGACGATGCCGTTGCCATTCGGTACTTGGCTCGTTGAGACGCAGATTGGCGTCCACCACCTGCTCTTCCATGTTGTAGCGCTGGCGGAAACCAAGATGCTTCAGCAATGCCCGCATGGGGTGATTGTCGACCATCACCTTGCCGACCATCTCCAGGGTTCCGACGCTCTTGCAATAACGAATCATCTTGTTCATCAGCACACTGCCAAGACCCTGGCCATGCAGGTCGTCACGGATGATCACCGAGAATTCGGTGCGAATGTTGTCCGGGTCATTCCATACCCGCACCACGCCGAGCATCTCCTTGGCGCCATCATCGCGGTGATGCTCGGCGATGAAGGCCATCTGACGGTCATAATTGATATGCGCCAGCATCGACAAGTCGCGCTTGGAGAGGTCGGCCTTGTGGTGGAAATAGCGAAAGCGGATGCTTTCCTCGGAAAGCTGGGTATGGAAGTTGGTGATCAGGGGCGCATCCTCGGCACGAATCGGGCGTATCTCGACCCGCATGCCATTGCCAAGAGTCACCCATTCACGCAGCTCCTCGGGGTACGGCATGATCGCATGACGAGCCGGCGTCCCTAGATCCATGGCGAAATCCACCGCCAACAGGCCATCGCGATTGAGCAGCAGAGGGTTGAGTTCGAGCCCTTTCATCTCCGGCAGGTCCGAAGCCATCTGCGACAGCTTGACCAGCAGCTGACATAGTTGCTGGATATCGCGCTGTGGGTCACGTGAGTGCTCGCGAATCAGTTTCGCCGCATGGGTGCGTGACACCAGGTCGTCGGCCAGTGTCATGTTGAGAGGGGGCAATGCTACGTGCCGGTCGGCGAGCACATTCACCTTGTAGCCACCGATACCGAACACGATGACCGGGCCAAATACGGCGTCACGCGTCACGCCCGCGCAGAGTTGCATCGAGTGCTTGCCACGCTGCATGGGCTGCAGACAGTACTCGCGAATGGGGATGTCGGGGAATTTCTCGTTCACTTTCGCGCCCAGGCGACGAACGCCTTCGGCCACCTGCTCGGGCGTTTCCAAGTCCTGCAACAAACCAGAAGAAAGCTTGTGTGGATGTCGGCGATAGCGATACGGCACACAATTGTGGTCGTGCACCACTTTCAGCGCCATACGCTCGTTGAAATCGGCCGCCACCCGGGCACCCTCCAACGGGGTCGAGCAGTACCGGCTGGGTGCCACGGGTATCCCGTAGGCCTTGAGCACCTGGGCGGTTTCCGAGTGCACGAGACACTCGCGACCCCACTCCTTGGCCTGTTCGATCAACGTCCGGCAACGCGCGCGAATCTCGGGCGAGGCGGTGAACGGTAAGCTCGGCGGCGTTTCCTGCAATAGTGCCTGCACGCGCTGGTAATCGACCATGTGCATGAAGGCCTTGACCGCTTTCTCCGGTGAAATATAGGTCGGGATGCCCGCCAGGTGACTCTCGTGGCGCGCCGACAGCGCTTCTTCCAGCCCCATCCAACTAGTCAGCAGGTTGCGCTTGAAACGCTTGCGATTAGCGACGATGGCCTGGGCGGTGGCCTTGGAAGGCGCCAGGCGCGTCGGGGCATGTACTACCAACACAGCGTCCACATTGGCATCGGCCGCCACGATCTCCAGCGCGTCGACCATTCTTTCCGGAGTGGCATTGCCACCCAGGTCCACCGGGTTGCGGCCCGGCAGAGTCATATCGAAATCTCCTTGGCGCAGCGCCTGGCGTGTGGACTCATCGAACTCCGCCAGTCGCCCTCCCGCACTGACCAGCTTATCGATGGCCAACATCGCCGGTCCCAAACCATTGGAAACGATCGCCAGACGGTCGCCATGCAACGGCTTCATCCGCGACAGGGTCTCCAGCGCATCGAACAGTTCGTCGGAATCGTCGACCCGCACCACCCCGGCGCGGGCCAAGGCCGCGTCGAAGATGACATCGCGGTTGGCGATACCCGGGGTCGGCGGCTGCCCCGACAGCTCCGATTGAGGCGTTCGGCCGCTCTTGATCGCCAACACCAGACGATGGCGCGACGCTTCGCGCAACGCAGTCATGAAATGCTGGGCGTCGTGGATCCGCTCCAGATGCAGCAGGATCGCTTGGGACGGTGCATACTGATTGATATAGTCGATCAGGTCAGGCAGCAGCACATCGACGCTATCGCCGAGGGTGACGAGATGCGAGAAACCGATGCCGCGCCCCGCCGCCCAGTCGATCATGGCATTGCCCAGCATTCCCGACTGCCCCAGGTAGGCGACGCGCCCAGGCCGGATCGGCTGGCTGGCGTAAGTGGCGTTCAACTTGCGTCCCGGCACGACCACCCCCAGGCACTCCGGTCCCAACACTCGAATACCGGAGCGGCGGGCGGCCTTGAGCATGCGCTCGCGGATCGAGCCGCCATCGCTGCCACGGTCGTCGAGATGCGCGCCACCGGAAAGCACCATGGTGGCCTTGACGCCAAAGCGCCCCAACTGCTCGATCAGTCGAGGCACGCTTTCCACCGGCGAACAGATTACCGCCAGATCGGGAACTTCCGGCAGGTCACGTACTCTCCTGACGCAAGGCTCCCCGAAGACATTGCCATATCCCTTGGGGTTGACCGCCCACACCGGGCCGGGAAACCCTGCCTCTTGAAGGTTGTGAATGACCAACCCGCCCATCGAATGAGGCTTCTCGGAAGCGCCGATCACTGCCAGGCTGCGTGGCTCGAAAAAATGGCGCAGGAATCGCGTGCCCAAGCTTAGCCCTCCTCATGGGGATGGTGCTCTCTGTGTACGACCTATTGACACTGTCATGCAAGGGGTACCAACCATTATGGTCGTTTCATGTCGCCTGGAGTCCGTCATGATCACCTCCTATATCACGCACCCCCACTATCACTGCCACCACATGGGACCGAAACATCCCGAAAGCCCACAGCGCTTGGAGGCGATCCATGCCAGACTGGCACTGGCCGGGGTCCTGCAACAGACCATGCAAACGGACGCCAACCCCGCTACCGACGAGCAGATCGCCCGGGTGCACCCCGAACGGTACATCAAGGCATTGGCCAAATGCGTCCCAGAGCATGGCATCGTTGCCCTGGACAGCGACACCTTGATGAATCCCGATACCTTCACGGCAGCTCGTCTGGCCGCGGGGGCCGTGGTGCGCGGTGTCGACCAGGTCTTCCGACACCAGGCCGACAACGTCTTCTGCGCCGTACGCCCGCCGGGCCATCATGCAGAAGCCACCGACGCCATGGGCTTCTGCTTCTTCAACAATGTCGCCGTCGGCGCCGCCCATGCCCGAGCCCATTACGGCGCCGAACGAGTCGCCATCCTCGACTTCGACGTCCACCAGGGGAACGGTACCGTGGACATCTTCAAGGGCGACCCCAACGTGCTGGTCTGCTCGAGCTTCCAGTTTCCCTTCTATCCCTGGCGTTACCTCAGAAGCGAATGGCACAACATCATCAATACGCCGCTGGCGGCAGGCACCGGCAGCGACGAGTTCCGTCGTGCCGTTGAAGACGACTGGCTGCCTGCTCTGCATGCCTTCAAGCCCGACCTGGTACTCGTTTCGGCCGGGTTCGACGCCCACCGCAGCGACCCATTGGCCGAGCTGTGCCTGGAGGAAGCGGACTACTATTGGGTCACGCAACTGGCCATGGACATCGCCGCACTGTACGCCGACAACCGCCTGGTGTCAGTGCTCGAGGGCGGTTACGATCTCGACGCCTTGGGGCGTAGTGTCGAGGCTCACGTCACGGCTCTGCTTGGTCTGCCCTACTCCACCTGAGTCAGTTGTTTCCCATCCTCGGGAAACAACTTTCCCAGCGATTGTCGCCATGTACCAGGCCATGAACTCGGCAAAGTGTCGTGGTTGAGCAATTGGACCGCGTGTCCGCTCACTTGGCCAGCGGGATTTGTGGTAAGCTATCAGGAAATAATGTTTCCAATAGTGAATCGCCCATGACCGCCACCACCGATCAGGATGCCGCCCTACGCATCGCCTCCGGTCGCAAGGCCTTCGTCGAGCCGTTGCGGCTGGGAGAACGTCTCAAAGAAATCCGGCTCGCCAACCAGTGGACATTGGAAGATGTCAGCCAGCGTACCGGCCTGGCTCGTTCGACACTGTCGAAGATCGAGAATGACCAGATTTCACCAACCTTCAGCGCGGTACAAAAGCTGATCGGCGGCCTGGGCATCGACCTGCCGCAATTGCTCAGCCCCCCCAAGCCCCAGGCACGCACCTTGGGTCGGCGCGACCTTACCCGCGTTGGCGAGGGACAGTTGCACCCTACCCCGACCTACGAGCACGAGTTGTTGTCGTGGCAGCTCGCCCAGAAACGCATGATTCCGTTCAAGACCATCGTCAGGGCACGCCACTTCGAAGAATTCAACGAATGGGTGCGCCACGATGGCGAAGAGTTCCTGATCGTGCTCGATGGCGAGATTCTGCTCTACACCGAATTCTACGAGCCTTTGAAGCTGGAACGCGGCGACAGTATCTACTTCGATAGCGACATGGGCCATGCCTTGGTTTCGGTCAGCGAGGAAGACGCCGTGGTCCTCTCGGTGTGCACGCGCGGCGACACGACCTGATTGGGCGCATTTGCCAGCGGTACTGGCATGTCCTGGATGAGAAACGAATCGGCCGGCAGATGCCGGCCGATTCGTTGCCGGTCTTATCCGGACATCATCCCCGGCAACCAGGTAATCAGCGCGGGCCATAGCGCCAGCGCGACCAACATAGCCAACTGAATCAGAATGAAAGGAGCCACCCCCTTGTAGATGTCGGTTGTTTTCACGCTCGCTGGCGCGACTCCACGCAAGTAAAACAGCGAAAAGCCGAATGGAGGCGTGAGGAAAGAGGTCTGAAGGTTAATCGCGATCATGATACCCAGCCACACCGGATCCAGCCCCAAGGTGAGCAACACCGGTGCGACAATGGGTACTACCACGAAGGTGATCTCGATGAAGTCGAGAATGAATCCCAGCAGGAAGATCACCAGCATCACGATCAAGGTGGCCCCCCACACTCCGCCGGGCATGTCCTTGAACACGCCATGCACCAGCTCGTCACCGCCAAAACCCCGGAACACCAACGAGAACAGCGCCGCCCCGATCAATATCAGAAACACCATGCAGGTGATCTGAGTACTTGAAATGACGACCTCGCGGAGCTTCTCCCTGTTCAACTGCCTCTGGGAAAGTGCCAGCAGCAAAGCCCCCATCGCCCCGACGCCAGCCGCTTCCGTGGGTGTGGCAATCCCCGCGAGGATGGAACCCAACACCGCCAGAATCAACAAAAGTGGGGGGACTAAGCTACCGAGGAACGAAACACTTTTCCCGGCTTGCGTCTCTGGATTGGTGGTATCCGGAGCCGGTGCTGACGCGGGCCTGAGCCAGGCTACCAGTGAGATATAGATCACGTAGCACAGGACCAGCAGCAACCCCGGAATCAACGCTCCAACGAATAGGTCGCCCACCGAGACGGTCTTCGGGGAGAAAAGCCCCATATTCAGCTGGGCCTGCTGATAGGCACTGGAAAGCACGTCTCCCAACAATACCAGCGCAATGGAGGGGGGAATGATCTGACCCAGCGTACCGGTGGCGCAGATGGATCCGGTGGCCAGACTTGGGCTGTAACCACGCTTCAGCATGGTAGGCAGCGATAGTAGCCCCATGGTGACCACCGTGGCTCCTACGATGCCGGTGCTGGCAGCCAGCAACATGCCGACCAACGTTACCGAGATCCCAAGCCCCCCACGCAGGCGACCGAACAACAGCGCCATGCTATTGAGCAGATTCTCGGCGACCTTGGACTTTTCCAGCAGCGTACCCATCAGCACGAACAGCGGAACCGCTATCAGTGTCTGGTTGGTAAGGATGCCGTACATGCGACTAGGCAGAGCGTGCAGGAACGTCAGATCGAACGTATCGGTGACGATACCTCCGCCAGCGAACAGCAAGGCAGTACCCGCCAGGGAGTAGGCCACGGGATAGCCAAGCAACAACACCAGGCAGACCGCGCCGAACATGAAGAAAGGAATGAACTCAACCAAGGCTCGCTCCCTCCTTCGCAACAGGAACTGAACGCCGGTCGACAAGAATCAACGCGTTGCGGATCAGCTCGGCAATCCCCTGCAGGATCATGGTAACGACCAGTACCAGCATCAAACTCTTGAGTAGATATACCAGAGGCAGACCACCGGACTCCGGCGAAGACTCCATGAGCGACCAGGACTTGGCGACGTAACCGAAGCAGAACCACCCGGTGAACAGACAAACCGGCAGCAGCAGGAATAGGGTGCCGAACAGGTTGACCGCTGCTTGCCCGCGTGGAGACAAGGCTCTGTAGAAAATGTCCACCCGCACATGGCCATCATGTTTCAGGGTGAAAGCGGAAGCGGCCATGAACAGAGTCGCATGCAGGTACATCACGCTTTCCTGCAAGGCAATGGAGCCGGTGCTGAACAGGTAGCGCAACACCACTACCAGGAACATCAGCCCCATCATCGCCAACATTAACCAGGCAATGGCGCGGCCGGTAACTTCAGTAAAACCATCGATGATATCGCATAGTCTCTGTAACATACGCAGGCCTACTGGGTGATAACGGTATAAATGGCAACAGTCGAAACAATTGACGGGGAGCAGGCCTACAAGCCAACCATGCTCCCGCATCAACTATCCACTTGTGCGGGTAGTTACTGTTCCCGTGTCTCGATATAAGCCTGCTCGGCCACCTGGTTATAAGCCGCCGCCCCTTGCTGATAGGCGCGATAGGACTCGTATATCCGGGCCGCCATCGGGTCTTCCTCGGCCAACTCCTGCACCACCTCATCGGAATAGACTTGCAACTGCTGGAGCAGATCTTCCGGGAATCGGCGCAACTCGACACCGGAATCCTGCAACTGCTTCAAGGCTTCGATGTTGCGAGCGTTGTATTCCACCAGCATGTCATAGCTGGCAGTCCTGGCCGCTTGTCGAACGATAGCTTGCAGGTCTTGCGGAAGTTCTTGGAAAGCCTCTTCATTGACGATGAACTCAAACATGCTGCCTGGCTCATGCCAGCCCGGATAGTAGTAATACTTGGCGGCCGTGTTCAGACCGAATGCACGATCATTGTATGGGCCGACCCACTCGACGGCATCGATGGCTCCGGTCTGCAGCGCAGTAAAGATTTCACCGCCCGGCAACGACACCGGAACACCACCAGCACGTTTGAGTACTTCTCCCCCCAGGCCCGGGATACGCATCTTCAGCCCCTGAAGGTCCTCGACGGAATTGATTTCCTTGTTGAACCATCCTCCCATCTGAGTGCCTGTGGAGCCGGCCGCCAGCGGTATCACCCCGTGAGGCTGATACAACTCCTCCCACAGCTCCATGCCTCCCCCATAGCGCAACCAACCGTCAGTTTCCGCTGCGGTCATGCCAAACGGAATGGCGGCAAAGAACTGAGCCGCGGGAATCTTGCCCTTCCAGTAGTAGGAGCCACTATGCCCCATTTGCGCGGTACCGTTCGAAACGGCATCGAACACTTCGAATCCCGGTACCACTTCCCCGGCACCGAACACACGGATCTTTAACCGGCCACCGGACATGTCATCGACCATACTGGCGAAGTTTTCCGGGGCAATCCCCAGTCCGGGAAAGTTCTTCGGCCATGATGTCACCAGTGACCATCGATAGGACTGATCACCGTCAGCGAACGCAGACGCGGAAATGCCTAGCGTCGCAACAGCGGTACACAACGCTTTCACTCCCCACCTTTTCAAGAACTGACATTTTCTCGTCATGATATGCAACCTCAGCGTATTTATCGTTATCACATTACCTGCGACCATTTCCCTACAGGCGAGGTCACTGTAGCGAAAGCCGTCGGTGAGCAATATTCGTAGGACTACGCAAGCCGACTACGGGAAATTACGCAGTTTCATCCGTGATACTACGTAGTGATACGACATTGGTCGCAAGGACGGATTCATGGGATGAATTCGCTTACAATGCAGAATCCGACAGGGAATATCCGTATAGATGGAGCGGACGTATCCACCCCTTTGGAGACGCTGAAGAAATCGACGAGCGGTATCAAGCACAAGGCGCCCGGAGCACAGGAACCGGAGCATATGGGGTATATGTGAGGATCCGCCGGTCCGACGCTTCGGCACCGCGCAACGCAGTGATTGAGTCGCGCAGGCATTTATTCAGTGTTTCCCTTGCTGGCCTTCGTATCATGTCGTCATCCATGTCCCTAAAAACCAAGATCCTATCGCTCGCCGTATTACCTCTGCTGGTAGTGGCCTCGTTGATCATGGTGACGACCGTCAATCAGGCTCGTCAGTTGGGGAAAGAAGAAATCCTTACATTCGAACGTAACCTGCTGGCAGCCAAGCGTACCGAACTCAAGCACTACGTCAGCCTGGCACTGACATCCATCGAACCGGTATACCGTCATGCCGACCCCGATAACCCCGAGGCCAGGGAACTGATGAAGGCTATTCTGCACAGCCTGACCTACGGGGAAGATGGTTATTTCTTCGTATACGACCTCGATGGCGTCAACCTGGTACATCCGAAACAGCCGGAGTTGGTTGGGCGCAACTTGTACGATCTTCAAGATATCAATGGCAACCATGTCATCCGCCACTTGCTGGAAGTCGCCAATAAGGGCGGGGGATATCATCGCTACATGTGGCTCAAGCCGTCCCTTGGCGAGATCGTGGACAAATTGAGCTATGCGGTGATATTGCCGGAATGGGGCTGGATGTTGGGAACGGGTATCTATATTGACGACATCGTCAATGAAATACATAAAATCGAAACCCAAGTAAACCAGAATATCCGCAATACTTTCTTTACGGTTCTGGTGATCATTGCCGTGGCCACTGCACTCATCGTGATGGTCGGGGTACTCATCAACTTGCATGAGCATCGACTGGCGGACAGCAAACTCAAGGAGCTTTCCCAACAGACAGTGCTTTTCCAAGAGGATGAAAAGAGACGAATCTCTCGGGAGCTTCATGATGGCATCAACCAGCTCATGGTATCGGTGAAATACCGTATCGAGTTGGGTATGGAGAAATTGCGACTGAATGATTGCAGTGCCAGCGAGGATCTGTACCAGGGAGCGCAGGTGCTGAACGAAGCCATTAACGAAGTACGCCGTATATCGCGGGACTTGCGCCCCAGCATACTCGATGACCTGGGATTGCTTGCGGCACTGGATAGCTTGCTGGGAGAATTCACCGAGCGCACGGGGATAGAGCTCGAGCGGGATACGCCACCCTGCCGCCAGCGGCTACCGGAGCAGATCGAAACCACGCTATATCGCATCGTTCAGGAAGCACTGACCAATATAGAACGCCATAGCGAGGCCACTCATGTCCACCTGAGCACCGGCTGGAAAGGCAACGTATTCCAGTTGACGATCCGGGATGACGGCAAGGGATTCCACATCAAGGAGGTGCTGTGTCGGCGCGGTATTGGCTTGAGAAACATGCGAGAGCGGGTGGAATTTCTGGGCGGGGACTTCATCGCTCACTCCGAGCCTGGGCTAGGAACGGAGCTGAAAGCACTGTTCCCGATGCACTCGCCAGCCTGACGCTTCACGGCGGAAAAGGTAGTCAGCCAGACTAATCGATGCGCATAACAGCATAACAAGGATACCGATCATGGACGCGGACAAGACAATAAAAGTGCTACTTGTGGATGATCACCCGCTTGTGCTGGATGGTATTCGCGCCCGGCTGGAACATGAACGTTGCATTCAGGTGGTCGGCGAAGCCAACAATGGCGAACAGGCGCTATCCTTGGCAGCTCACCTTCAGCCCGACGTGGTATTGATGGATATCAGCATGCCGGTCATGAACGGACTGGAAGCGACCCGCTGCTTCCATGAGCGTTTTCCAAAGATTCGGGTATTGATTCTCAGCATGCATGACAACCAGGAATACATCACGAGTATCATGCAGAGTGGTGCCAGCGGCTATATCCTCAAGGATGTTTCGTCCCAGGAAATGGTCGGTGCCATCATCAGTGTGCATCAAGGCAGCTGCTATTACAGCTCGGGGGTTTCCCAAACGCTGCTCGATGGATACAACCGCCATCAAAATGAACCACGTATTCTCACACGCCGGGAAGAAGCCGTTCTGAAACTGCTGGCACAAGGCAAGAATACCAAGGCGATTGGACGACATCTGGGTATCAGTCCCCGTACCGTGGAAACGCATCGACAGAACATCAAGCGCAAACTGGACATCCACACCCCGACCGGGCTGGCCAAATATGCCATTGAGCATGGCTTGACCTGATCGTCATGGCCGGCCAATCAGCGAACCGCGCGTCGCTTCGCTACATCTCCCGGACGTTTGGGCGGCACCGCATCCAGCACCAGGCGATCGCCGGCATGAATGGCTTGGAAATGGCGCCCTTTCGCACGCGCGATCAGCAACACACCGAAGCGTTCGGCCAGTTCGACACCCTTCTGGGTCACCCCTGACCGGGACACCAGTACGCTGATGCCCATCTGCGCCACCTTGAGCACCATTTCCGATGTCAAGCGCCCGGTGGTGTAGAAAATATCCGCGTCGGCGCTTGCCACTTCCTCCAACCACTGGCGTCCCGCCAGGGTGTCCACGGCATTGTGGCGACCCACGTCCTCGATGAAGTCCAGCACTTCCTCCTGACGGCACAGCGCACAACCATGCACCGCACCGGCACTCTTGTAAGTCTCGTTGTAGGCGCCAAGATTCTCCAACAGGGCATACAACACCGACTGATGCAAACGAGTCGTTGGCAAGGCATTGAGAGCCGTGGCTTCCAGCAGGCGGCCGAATACCGTGCCCTGGCCACACCCCGTGGTCACCGTACGCTTGCCAAGCCGTTCTTCCAGATCCTCCGGCAAGTGGCGGGTCACCACGGCGGCGGCCTCCACCTCCCAATCGACATGGACTGCCACCAAATCCTCTCGGCTGCCGATCAAGCCCTGGTTGCGCAGATAGCCGACCACCAGGGCCTCGGGCCGTGCACCCAGGGTCATCAAGGTCACGATCTCGTGACGATTGAGATAGACCGTCAAGGCCCGCTCGGCCGCTATCGGTTGACGGCGGACCTCGCCGAATTCATCGGTCACGTCGATTTCCAGGGTCGTCGGCAGTCGCGCCTGACTCAGGCTAATGTCATGCATGCGCAGCTCCTCGACGAAACGTTTATTGACGATGATGGCATTTCCTTCCACTACTGTCTTTACTCAATCAAGCGAATAATGATGAGAGCCGATGTCATGACGTTCACCAGCATGAAACCTCTCAGTTTCGATCTGGCCAGCGAGTCCCGGCAGGTGAAGGGGTTCACGACCACCCACTGGCGAGTCGTCGAGCTGCAGCCGGGCGAGCGGGGACCGTGGGCTCTGGACCTGCAACTCTATCTCACCGAACGGGCCGCCTACCGTTTCAACCTTTCGGCTCGAACACCGAGACTTTTCGTACGCTGCGGTGAGGCTGGACAAGCGCCACGCCCCTCGGCGATCACCGCTAGCCAGGAGGTCGCCGCCAGTTGGCTCGACGGCGAGCAACAGGTTCTGGAAGCCGATATGCCACTGGCGATCCAGGCTTGGCTGGAGGCCTACCTGGCACGTCACGGCGAAGCTCCGCCAGAGGGTGGCAAGAAGAAACGCAAGGGGGCCGGCCGCGCCCAGGAGCTCAACCCATGAATCGACTCAGCCGCTGGTCCCGGCGCAAGCTGGGGCAGGATGCCGATGACATCGTTACCGATGATATCGATGAAACCACACTCCATGACACCACGCCTGAGACCGAGAACACCAGCGATGGCGAAGCGACAGCTGACCCCGCCCCCGACCCCGGAAGCCTCGACGCCAGCCTGCCCGCCCCCGAGTCCCTGGCCCCGGGCAGCGATATCAAAGCATACCTGGTACCAGGCGTTAGTGCCGGGCTACGCAAGCGCGCGCTTCGCCAACTCTTTTCCGCCGACCGCTATGCGGTCCGCGATGGCCTGGATGATTACGACGAGGACTATCGCCAGCGTTTGAAGCCATTGGCGAGCGAGGCGGCTCAACGCCTGCGCAAGTGGGCCGAGCGGCTGGACGAATCAGCGGATGAACCCGGTGAACGCGAACAGGCGAGCGAGGCCTCGGCAGGTCATGGCGATAGCGCCGACGATGAAGACAAGGAGGCCTAACTATCCATTAGTCGTACTCGGCAGTGACAAGTTGGCAACATTCCAAGAATTAACCAACACTAAATAAAAAAATCACAAACAACAACGATACACCCGACCGTGAGGTGGCATGAACCAGCGAATCAACCTGATGCCGGTGGACGATCCACGCAATCGGCATGCGAGAGAATGCGCACGTCGCCAGGTATCCTGGCCGGTCAATCTCACCCCCGCCAGCGTCAGCTATTCCAGTCAGGGCCATACCCTGATCCTGGGCAATGAGCGCTGCGCGCGACGTGCTGCCCGCGCCCTTCGCGAGGCAGGGCTACCCTCTCCCACGTTGCTGTACACCGAACCGACCCCAAGCACTGGTGCCATACCCGTCGATGACGACAAACAGGATGAACGTCTGCTGCATGACACCGGCGACCTGAATAGCCAAACCCTATCTCCCGCCCAGGCCCGGGACCTGCGCATCGATGGCTATCTTGGCCGCTTCACGGCCAGCCTGGTGCGGGATGGATCATTACTCGACTTGGCCAAGGCTCTGACGGGCCGCGAGCACTTCGATCTGGTCCTTGATTTGGGCACGACTCCAATCCTGGCCTTGGAACTGTCTCCTCCCGGCTATGTGAGAGCTAGCCACGACAATGGCACTCTCGACTCCGCGGTGGAGGAACTCGCCGGCCTGGTAGGCGAATTCGACAAGCCTCGTTACTTCCAGATCAATCAGGACCTATGTGCCCATGCCTCCAGCGGCAACACCGGCTGTACCCGCTGTCTCGAGGTGTGCCCGGCCGATGCCATCGCCAGCCATCAGGAGCGAATCGAGGCCTGGATCGAGATCGACCCTTTCCGTTGCCACGGAATCGGCAGTTGTACCAGCGCCTGCCCCACCGGGGCCATCCAATTCCGGCTACCGGAGACTCAACGTCAACAGGACACCCTTCTGGCGTGGCTGGCCGCCTATCGCGAGGCCGGCGGCTCTACCCCCGTGGTCCGCTTCGGCGAAGCCGAGGATCTTGCCAGCGAGGAAGATAGCGCAGGACATGTGCTCGATATCCCACTGGAAGAGTTAGGTGCCGCTGGGCACGACCAGTGGCTAACCGCCTTGGCCGGTGGCGCCGCGGAGGTACGGATCCAGTATCGCGCGGACATGCCCGAGCGCCTGGTCGCCTTCCTCGACGATCAACTGGCCCAGGCCCAAGCCTTGCTGGAAGCCATGGGTCACGCCAAGGAACGGATCAAGCGCATCGAGGCCGGCGACAATATCGCTCGCGACGCGCTGCCGTCGCACCCACCGCTGGATTCCAAGCCCTTGGCTTTCGACACGACAAGCAAGCGCGAGCGCTTGAACGGCGTGCTGGCATGTCTTCTCGAGTGCGGCACGCCTGATGGTTATCGCCATTCCATGCCCAGTGGCGCCGCCTATGGCGGTCTCGACGTGGATACCGACGCCTGCACCCTATGCATGGCTTGCGTCGCCAACTGTCCCACGCCGGCATTGGCCGCCGGTGACGACCATCCACTACTGAGCTTCCGCGAAGCTGACTGCGTGCAGTGCGGGCTCTGCGTTCACGCTTGCCCGGAAGATGCCATTGCCCTGGCCCCGGGCTTCCTGGCCGATAACGCGCGAGAACAGCGTCGCGTGTGTCACGAGGAAGCGCCCTTCGAATGCATCCACTGCGGCAAGCCCTTCGCCACGGCCAGCACCATCGCCAACATCAAGGCCAAGCTCGCTGATCATCCCTACTTCGCCGGCCAAGCCATGGCACGCCTGGAAATGTGTGAGGACTGCCGGGTCAGGGACGTTTGGCAGGAGCTGGCCCACGACCCCGAATCGCAACTGAAGGTATGAGCGCGATGACCGAGCTCGATGATTCCCATGCCCTGCGAGCCGACATCTATCGACTGCTGGCCAGACTCCTGCTGGAAGCTCCCGACCGGGAGCTGCTCGACTGGCTGGCGGGGCTCGAGATCGAAGACGATGGCAGTCCACTTGCCGAGTGCTGGCGGGCACTCGCCGACGCCAGTGCCAACTCCTCGCCCGACGTGCTCGCACGTGCCCACTTTCGGCATCTGGTGGGCGTGGTCCAGGGTGATGTGACGCCTTACGCCTCCTGGTATCGCAACGGCGAGCTGATGGAGGAGGCGCTGGTCGCTCTGCGCCGCGACCTTCGCCGCCTAGGGGTCGAGCGCGCCGAGCATAGCCGCGACCCCGAGGATCACTTGGCGGCACTCTGCGAGGTGATGGCCATGCTGATCGAAACCCGCTCCCCAAGCGAAGCGGGGTTCTTCATGGCTCACCTGGCGCCCTGGGCCTTCCGCTGCCTGGAAGACCTCGCCGCCGTGGAGACCCCCTTCTATTCCCGGCTGGGCCAGTTGGGCCGGGCCTTTATCGATATGGAGCATGACCGTCTGGAGAGCGAAGCCTCGCATCAACCCGTTCGGCTCGTCGAGCCTTGATGCCGTTGCAGCGGGGTATGCAGATACAACGACAACAATGGCCATCAGCGGCCAGTACAAGACCGAGGAGAATTCCATGCCCAAGAAGACAACCAATCCCCAGCGCCGCCGCTTTCTGAAGACCCTCGGCGTCGGTACCGCCGCTGCAGGAGCCGCAGCGGCCGTAGGCCACGTCAGCCTGGCGCAGGCCGAGTCCACGCCGACGAAGAACGAGGGTGAGACCTCCCGTAACTACCGGGAGACCGAGCACATTCGTGCCTTTTACGCCACCCTGCGTGACTAACGGCCAGACAGGAGAACATCGCCATGCGACTGACTCGCAAAACCGATACGCCGAAGTCGACCAGCGGGCTTGGCATCTCCCGCCGTCAGTTTCTCAAGCGCAGTGGCGCTGCCACCGGCGGTCTGGCAGCAGCCGGCTTCATGAGCGCCCCCATGATGCAACGAGCGGAGTCCGCGGAGAAAACACCGGTGCTCGACGCACCGGTCGAGACGAAGCGCACCATCTGCTCCCACTGTTCTGTGGGCTGTGGGGTGTATGCCGAGGTTCAGGAAGGCATCTGGACCAGGCAGGAACCCGCCTTCGACCACCCCTTCAACCGCGGCGCGCACTGTGCCAAGGGCGCCTCCCTGCGCCAGCACGGCCACTCCAGCCGCCGGCTCAAGTATCCCATGAAGCTGGTCGATGGCGAGTGGCAGCGCATGAGCTGGGACGAGGCCATCGAGGAGATCGGCAACAAGGTGCTCGAACTCACCGGGCAGCACGGCCCCGACAGCATCTACTGGCTCGGCTCGGCCAAGTTCAACAACGAACAGGCGTACCTGATGCGCAAGTTCGCCGCCCTGGCCGGCACCAACAACACCGACCACCAGGCGCGCATCTGTCACTCCACCACCGTGGCGGGCGTGGCCAACACTTGGGGCTACGGAGCGATGACCAATTCGCTCAACGATCTCCAGAACAGCAAGTCGATCATGTTCATCGGCTCCAATCCCACCGAGGCCCACCCGGTGGCCATGCAGCACATCCTGCTGGCCAAGGAGCGCAGCCAGGCCCAGATCATCGTCGTCGACCCGCGCTTCACCCGCACCGCGGCCAAGGCCGACAGCTATATCCGCATTCGCCCGGGGTCCGACGTGGCCTTCATCTGGGGACTGCTATGGCACATCTTCGAGAACGGCTGGGAGGATCGCGAGTACATCCGGCAGCGCGTCTATGCCATGGACGAGGTACGCACCGAGGTGGCGAACTTCACGCCCGCGGTGGTGGAAAACATCACCGGCGTACCCGAGGCCGCCATGCGTGACACCGCCCGGCGCCTCGCCGAGAATCGCCCCGGCTGTGTAGTGTGGTGCATGGGCGGAACCCAGCACACCACCGGCAACAACAACACCCGCGCCTACTGCATCCTGGAGCTGGCGCTGGGCAACATCGGCGTCTCCGGCGGCGGCGCCAACATCTTCCGCGGTCATGACAACGTGCAGGGGGCCACCGACCTGGGGCTGATGTCCCACTCTCTGCCCGGCTACTACGGCCTCGCCGAGGGGGCCTGGCGCCACTGGGCACGGATCTGGGACCTGGACTACGAGTGGCTGGAAAGCCGCTTCGACCAGACCGAGTACGCCGACGGCAAACCGATGTTCAGCAATGGCATCACGGTGTCGCGCTGGGTCGACGGCGTGCTGGAGGACGAAGAGGCCATCTCGCAACGCACCCAGCTCAAGGCGATGTTCTACTGGGGGCACGCGGTCAACTCGCAGACCCGCGGTCCCGAGATGCAGAAGGCCATGCAGCAGCTCGAGATGATGGTCATCGTCGATCCCTACCCCACCGTGGCCGGGGTCATGCACGACCGCCGCGACGGCGTCTACCTGCTGCCGGCGGCCACCCAGTTCGAGACCTACGGCAGCGTGACCGCCACCAACCGCTCGCTGCAGTGGCGCGACAAGGTCATCGAGCCGCTGTTCGAGTCCAAGCCCGACCATGAGATCATGTACCTGCTGGCCCGCAAGCTGGGCTTCGCCGACGAGCTGTGCAAGCACATCGAGGTCAATGGCACGGAGCCGCTGATCGAGGACATCACCCGCGAGCTCAACCGCGGCATGTGGACCGTGGGCTACACCGGCCAGAGTCCCGAACGGTTAAAGACGCACCAGCAGAATTGGCACACCTTCGACTTCCATACCACGCGCGCCGAGGGCGGTCCCGCCGACGGCGACTACTATGGACTGCCTTGGCCCTGCTGGGGCACTGCGGAGATGGGCCACCCTGGCACACCGATCCTCTACGACACCAGCAAGCGAGTGTCCGAAGGCGGCCTGACCTTCCGCGCCCGCTTCGGTATCGAGCGCAATGGCGAGAACATCCTCGCCGATGGCGTCTTCAGCCGCGATTCAGAGCTCGAGGACGGTTATCCGGAATTCACCGCCGACATGCTCAAGGACCTGGGTTGGTGGGATGAACTGACCGAGGAGGAAAAGCGCGAGGCCGAGGGCAAGAACTGGAAGACCGACCTCTCCGGCGGTATCCAGCGGGTGGCCATCGCCCACGAATGCGCGCCCTTCGGCAACGCCAAGGCGCGCTGCAACGTCTGGACATTCCCGGACCCGATCCCCAAGCACCGCGAGCCGCTCTACACCAGCCGCCGCGACTTGGTCGCGGACTATCCGACCTGGGACGACGTCGCATCCCACTATCGCCTGCCGACGCTCTATCGCAGCATTCAGGAGAAGGATGTCACCGGCGACTACCCGATCATCCTCACGTCCGGCCGACTGGTGGAGTACGAAGGGGGCGGCGAGGAAACTCGCTCGATGTCCTGGCTCGCCGAGCTGCAGCAGGAGATGTTCGTCGAGATCAATCCGGCGCTGGCCAATGACCTGGGCATCGCCGAAGGCGACGACGTTTGGGTGGAAGGAGCCGAGGGCGGACGCGTGCGCGTCAAGGCGTTGGTCACGCCTCGGGTTGCCCGCGAGGTGGTGTTCATGCCCTTCCACTTTGGCGGCATGTTCCAGGGCGAGAGCCTGCACGACCGCTATCCGGAAGGCTCGGCACCCTACGTGCTGGGCGAAGCGGCCAACACCGCCACCACCTACGGCTACGACTCGGTGACCCAGATGCAGGAAACCAAGTGCACCCTGTGTCGCATCGAGAAAGCCAGCTGATCGCGCTCGTGCTTAAAGGAGATTCCCATGGCTCAGATGAAATTCATGTGCGACGCGGAACGCTGCATCGAGTGCAACGGCTGCGTCACCGCCTGCAAGAACGCCAACGACGTGGAATGGGGCATCCAGCGGCGCCGCGTGGTGACCCTCAATGACGGTGAACCCGGCGAGGTGTCGATCTCGGTGGCTTGCATGCATTGCGACGATGCGCCGTGCATGGCGGTCTGCCCCACCGACTGCTTCTACAAGACCGACGACGGCATCGTGTTGCATGACAAGGACCTGTGCATCGGCTGCGGCTACTGTCTGTATGCCTGCCCGTTCGGGGCACCACAGTTTCCCAAGCAGAACGCCTTCGGCGAACGCGGCAAGATGGACAAATGCACTTTCTGCGCAGGGGGCCCCGCCAACTCCAAGGAAGAGGAATACCAGAAGTACGGTGCCAACCGCATCGCCGAGGGCAAGCTGCCGTTGTGTGCCGAGATGTGCTCGACCAAGGCGCTGCTGGCCGGGGATGCCCAGACCGTGGCCGACATCTTCCGCCAGCGCGTAGTGCAGCGTGGCCACGAGGACGGTGCCTGGTCCTCGCTCGAGGGGCGCCCTGCCACGGCGGATGAACTGGCCTATGACGCCACGCGCCAGCAATGAGGAGGTCCCATGAACCTGCTGACTGAATGGCTGCACACCTGGCGGGTCCCCCTGCTGGCCCTGCTGGTGTTGTTGAGCCTGGGCATGGCGGGGCCAGTGCTGGCTCAGGCCGACCCCGAAGGCGAAATCGCCACTGCCGTACCGGCGACCGATGCCGACACCTGGCGGCAAGTACGCAGCGGCGAAACCGGGCCCAACTATCGGGATTCGCGTTTCGACAGCAACTACAATCTGATCAATGCCAGTGGGGAGACCTGGCGCCAGATTCGCAACCGCTGGGTTTCGCCGTTTGGACTGATCGCGATCTGCGGCATGCTGGCGATGATCGTGCTGTTCTATCTGATCGTCGGTCGCAAGCATCTGGACGAACCACGCACCGGACGCAAACTGTTGCGCTGGACGGCACTCGAACGCTCCTTGCACTGGTCGGTGGCCACGCTGTTCATCATCCTGGCTTTGACCGGACTCAACCTGCTGTATGGCAAGTTCTTGTTCAAGACGCTGTTCGGCGATGCCTTCTGGGCCGGCATGATCTCCGGCTCCAAGATGCTGCACAACTACCTTGGCCCGTTATTCGGCGTGCTGCTGGTGATCATCCTGGCCAAGTTCCTGGTGCGCAACCTGCCCAGCAAGCACGACTGGACGTGGTTCAAGCAAGGCGGCGGCTTGATCGGCAAGGGCCGCCATCCAGACGCCGGCTTCGCCAATGGCGGCGAGAAGGTCTGGTACTGGCTGCTCGCTACCGCCGGTCTCGTGGTGATCGCCAGCGGCTTGGTGCTCGATTTCCCCAACTACGGCCAAAGCCGGGATGCCATGCAGTGGGCCAATATCGTCCACGCCGTGGGCGCCCTTGGGCTCACCGCCGTGGCGCTGGGGCACATCTATATCGGCACCCTGGGCACCGAGGGGTCGCTGGAAGGCATGGCCACCGGCTACGTGGACGAGACCTGGGCCAAGGAGCACCACAACCTGTGGTACGAGGAGGTCAAGCACCAGGCCGCCGACGCCGATGAGACTCTCGGAGAAGAATCGACGCCACCCCAACGATCGAGTTGATCGATATGCCGCTTAGACATCGCCCCCCTACGGGGCGATGTCTTTTGTTATCCTTGAGGCAGTTTCCTCAAGGAGTCACGCATCATGCATCATCTCGACGACAACACCCGCACCGAGCTGGAAGCTGCGGCCTTCCGTCGCCTGCTCAAGCACCTGGACGACAACAAGGACGTGCAGAACATCGATCTGATGATCCTCGCCGACTTCTGCCGCAATTGCCTGTCGAAGTGGCTGGTCGCCGCCGCCGAGGAGCGCGGTGCAGAGCTCGACTACGAGGCGGCGCGTGAATATGTCTACGGCATGTCCTACGCCGAGTGGAAGGAGAAGTACCAGGCCCCGGCAACCCCCGAGCAGCTCGCCGCCCTAGAGGCTCGTCAGCAGAAGAAGAAGGGGCAGGCATGAGCGCCGATCGCGACAGTTTCGTCCCGCTGAAGTTCGCGGTTCTCACGGTCTCCGACACCCGCACCGAGGAGACCGATCGCAGCGGCCAGGCGCTGGTCGAGCGGCTTGAAGAAGCCGGCCACCTGCTGGTCGACAAGCGTATCGTGGTCGACGACGTGTACCGCATCCGCGCCCGGGTCGCGGCCTGGATCGCCGATCCCGAGGTACAAGTGATACTGACCACAGGCGGTACCGGCTTCACGGGGCGCGACTCCACGCCCGAGGCCGTCGGCGTCCTGCTCGACAAGACCATCGAGGGTTTCGGTGAATTGTTCCGGCACTTGTCGTGGCAGGAGATCGGCAGCTCGACCATCCAGAGTCGTTGCCTTGGCGGGTTGGCCAACGCCACGGTGGTGTTCTGTCTGCCCGGCTCGACCGGTGCCTGTCGCACCGCCTGGGACGGCATCCTGTGCGAACAGCTCGACAGCCGTCACAAGCCCTGCAATTTCGCTAATCTCGTCATTCCGGGACGCGGCACCCATGGCTGATGACCTGCAGAGCGTCGAAGCGGCGCTGGAAACCTTGCTCGATGGTGTTTCACCCCTGCCCGGCGAGACTGTGCCCTGTGACCGAGCCGCCGGCCGAGTATTAGCGGCTAGCATTGCCGCGCGCTTGGATGTGCCCCCCTTCGATAACAGTGCGATGGACGGCTACGCACTGCGCGCCGAAGATGCTGGCCGTGTATTGCCCGTTTCCCAGCGCATTGCCGCTGGGCAAGCCAGCGCCCCGCTCGAGTCCGGCTCTTGCGCGCGGATCTTCACCGGAGGCGCCATTCCTTCGGGGGCCGACTGCGTAGTGATGCAGGAACGCGTGGAAATTCGTGACGACGGAGTATGGATTCCCGGCGACATTCCCTCTGGCGACAACGTACGCCGTCGTGGCCGCGATGTGCGTGCCGGCAGCGAGCTGTTGCCCACGGGAACGCGGCTAGAGGCCGCCGCCCTGGGCCAACTCGCCGGCCAGGGCGTAACCGAGGTCGAGGTTCGTCGGCGACCGCGCATTGCCCTACTTTCCACTGGCGATGAGGTGATCTCTCCTGGCGAGCCACTCGCCTCCGGCCAGATCTACAACTCCAATCGCCCCATGCTGAAGCGCCTCTTGGAACGCTTCGGGGCGGATGTGGTGCATGTCGCCAGTGTCCCGGACGATTTCGCGACCACTTGCAGCATGCTGGCCGAAGCCGCGGAAATCGCTGATGTGGTGGTCACCACCGGTGGTGTCAGCGTCGGCGAGGAAGACCACGTCAAACGCGCCCTAAAGCAGCTTGGGCAACTGGACCTGTGGCGCCTGGCGATGCGGCCAGGCAAGCCATTGGCACTAGGCCGATTGTCCGGCGCCCATGGCGAGGCCCGCTTCATCGGCCTGCCGGGCAATCCGGTCTCTGGCTATGTAGGTGCCTGGCTGTTCCTGCGCCCGCTGATAGGTGAGTTGCTCGACTGCCCGGCGCTCAAGCAATTGCCCCGTATCCACGCACGCAGCGAATTCGCTACCCGCACCCAGGCTCGTCGCCACTACATGCGTGTCGCCCTGACCTTCGATGCCGAAGGCCCCCGCGCCACAGCCTTTGCCGACCAGAACTCGGCGGTGCTGTCATCGTGCATCGCGGCCAATGCACTGGCCGTAGTTCCCGCTTATAGCGAACTGCGAGAAGGCGATACGGTGGAGTGCTTATGGCTGGTCGAGGCCTGAGCCCGCACCCAGTCGTTCGTGCAACTCTTCCCACAGCGCCTGGAAATCTTCTTCCAGGCGCACATAATCGGCTCTTAACCATGGCACCAACAGAGCTAATCGGTTGGGGCCCGAAAGTCGTCGTCCGACATTCGTCACGGCCATGCACGTAAAGGCAAGATCGGCATAGCGGCGCAACCAATCCTCCTCAATCAGCACCGGCATCATTGGTGCCAGTCGTTCCGGCGCAGTGCGCTCGCCCAGCAGGCGATAGCAGCGTGTCACGAGCCGCTGATGGGCTAGCGACGTCTGCATGTGACTCGCCAGGAAATGGTCCCACAGCAAATCCAGAGCGATGCCGGCATAGCGCCGCTGGCCCGCTGGAGCACGATGTCGTGCCTGAAGCACGATGGGGTGAGTATCGACGAAGGCATCGACACGCCGATGATGCCGGATTCCATCGGCAACGGCCGGCGCCCAGGACGACAGATCGGGACCTTTGACACCATCGGCAATCAAGTTGCCGTACAGGAAGTCATCGCTGCCGCCATGGGCCAACGCGGCATGGGCAAGAAAATTCATGGCCTTACAGGCAGTTTGCTGGTTTGGGCAAGCCAGCCAGACGCGCCCCCACCTTGGCTGGGCTGTCGGGGAACAGCTTCATCAAGTGCAGCGACTTGCCTTTTTCGGGTCCCAAAGCCTGTCCCACCGCCTTGACCAGTGGCCGCATGGCCGGCGCCGTTTCGAAACGGGCGTAGAAATCCCGCAACACCGTGATCACCTCCCAGTGCTCCTCTGTCAATTCCCGCCCCTCTTCGGCGGCCAGAACCAGCGCCACATCTGGCGACCAGTCCTGCAGATGAACAAGGTAGCCTTCCGGATCCAGAGCGATCTCTTGGTCGCTGACTGTAAGATAACGGTATATTTCAGTCGAAGCCATCAGAACCAACTCACCGTCTTGTCGGCTTCCTCGGTCAGGGTCACGAAGCCATCCACATCGACGACCATCACCCGGCTATCGCAACGGCCATCCAAGCCGCGTGACGCCAGGTCCTCGCGCAACGCGAAGAGTCGCCCGATCACCGGCTCGAAATAGCGCACCAGTTGGGGCAACGCCCCTTGAACCGCATCCTCGATCAACAACAAGCGATCTTCCGGTCCCATGGCATCCAGGGTTTGCTGAAAGACACGACTCGCTGATGGCGACCGATTGAGTATGTGCAGAATCATGCCGGTGTACTCCTCGTGAGGCCCAAGCCCCTCCGACTAGAAATTCAGGATCTGCCGATGATGAGCCAAGGCACCGGCAATGGCCTCGCCCTCGACGAGCGACACCGACACGCACAGGTCATCTACCTCGATTCCACGCTCGCTCAGCGCTCGACGATCGACCAGCAGAGTCTCGATATCGTACATGCCCAGCATTTCCAGCATCGGCTGGGTACCCTTCTGCCCCAACGGTCCCTCTTGCTGATCCTTGAGCAATGCCATGACTCCCTCGCCAAGGAACAGCAGGCTGACTCGCTGGCCGAAGGCCGCCGCCACCAAGGCAGCATCCAGCCCCTCGCGCAACCAACTATTGCCATGGGGTCCGTGGCGCAGAATCACCAGCAGATCGCCTTCGGGAATGTCATTCATCGCTCATCCTGCTTCTTCGTAGCTACAGCATCACGGAGAAAAGGTCACCAGGCGATCATGGCTTCTGCCAACCTCGATCAACTGGCCTAGCCCAGTCAGCTCGAAAGGCGCTTCGAGACTATGCCCCTGCTTGCCATGGCGTGCCGCTTCACGCTCGTCGAGCAGCCCCCTGCGCAAACCGGCCGCAATGCATACCAGCAACTCGGTTCCATGATCCTCGTGCAGGCGTCGCCAAGCATCGAGCAGGTGCGGCTCGTCCTGGGGAGGCGCCGACAGGCGCGCTGCATTGTAGACACCATCATGATAGAAGAACACCGTTGCCAGATGGTGCCCTCGCGCCAAGACCGCCTCGGCAAATCGCAGTGCCGAATGCGATGCCTGGTGGCTATAGGGTCCGCCTTGTACCAGCAACGCGTAACGCATGACCCGAGTCCTCATCGATATGGACTATAAACAGACTGGCCCCACCAGGTCGGCGGGGCCAGCGCTCACCACACAAATCCATCAGTCGCTATTCATGATCCCCAACAGCGACAGCAGGCTGATGAAAAGATTGTAGATCGATACATACAGCGTGATGGTGGCGAGAATGTAATTGGTCTCGCCAGCACGGTGAACGATCTCGCTGGTCTGATAGAGGATCGCCGCCGATGCGAACAGCACGAAACCGGCGGAGACGGCCAGCGACAGCGTGGGGATATTGAAGATCAGCGCCGCGACCATGGCCAGCACCAGGACGATAGCCCCTGCCAGCAGGAAGTTCCCCAGGAAGCTGAAGTCCTTCTTGGTCACCAGTGCCACTGCCGACAGCCCAATGAAGGTCGCGCCGGTCATCGCCAAGGCGTTCATGATCAACGCCGGCCCGTTGGGCAGCGCCATATACGCCCCGAGGATCGGCCCCAGGGTAAAGCCCATGAAGCCGGTGAAGGCGAACGTGGACAGCAGCCCCGCCGCGGAGTTGGCGGTTTTGTGGACCAGGAACATCAGTCCATAAGCGCCGATGAAGAACACCAATATGTTCATACGTTCGATGCCCATGGCCATCGCCGCCCCAGCGGTCACGGCCGAGAACAGCAATGTCATCGCCAGCAAGGCATAGGTATTGCGCAGTACCTTGTTGGCACTGACGGCTCTCACCTGGCGTTGATTTACCTGCGTATCTTGATAGGCCATCGATCGATGCTCCCTCTGTTGTTGACCAAGCCTGTCGGCCAAGGATGCCGTGTCGAGGTTTCCAACGCAAGATATACCGCTCAACGTTCTCTCGTCACTGAACGGCCACCAGGCCGAACGGGCTCTCGTCGTACAGGCAAGTTAGGTATGGTGGCTAAGTGTCAATTCTGCAAGGGCCAGCACATCGTCACTGGCGTCGTTACCCAATCCGGCCACCTGCTCCAACGTGAACCACCCCACCGCACGGGCATCATCGGCGGCCGCTCCCGAACCGGCCAGCCATGCACAACCCACCGCCACCAGAACGAAATGGTGCTCGACGTTTCCCGCCATGCCCTCCGCCCGCATGTCCAGGACTGTCAGCACCTCTTCGGCGCAGGCCTCGATACCGGTTTCCTCTAGCAGTTCACGTTCCGCCGCATCGAAGAGCCGCTCCCCCCACTCGATGTGACCTCCCGGGAAGCCCCAGCGCCCGGCATCCGGAGGGTTGCTTCGTTGTACCAACAACACCTTGCGCTCATGCACGACAACGGCCAATACCGCCGGCACGGGCCGCGGCTCTCCCTCACTCTTCACCACATCACCCGCATGACTCATTCGCCGACCATCCTGACCACATCCACGAGTCGTATCAGCGTGAGCCGCCCGGTCGTGAACGCCCCAGTGTCGATATAGTGGACGTTACCCAGCCATACCGGCTCCCTGAGGATGGTATGGCCGACCACCACCGCATCGATGCCTTCGACCCGGGAAGTGTCGCGTCGCTCGATGCGCCGGCGTGACCATACCAGATGGTGCTCCAAGGCATCATCGCCGGGCACGATCCTGGACCAATCGGAAGGCGGTTCGGCATGCACGATACCCACCCGGGCTCCTTCGACTTCGATCTCGAAGGCATAGGGCATGCGGGTCAAGGCCTCGCGCAAGCGCTCTCGCACCTGCTGCGGATCTTCATCGCGTACCCAGACGCCACCATTGAGCAGCCACATGCCCCAGCGCCCCAGTTCGAGGGCATCATGTGCCAGCAACTCATGATTGCCGCGTACCGAATGGAACCAAGGTTCAAAAGGAAGCCGTAGACACTGGAGGGAATTGGGTCCGCGGTCGATCAGGTCCCCGACACAAAACAGACGGTCATACTGATGATCGAACCTTACCCGCTCGAGCTCTCTCAGCAAAAGGTCATGGCAGCCGTGGATATCACCCACGACATAGTCCGTGCCCATCGTGTTAGGAGCGAATCGCTGCAGCATATAGCCCCTCGTTCACCTGCCTCACTGTGTCATCAGTATTGTTACTGGACCGCAAGGTTGTCGATGGAATGACAGGCAGGCCGTGAACACGCTCCTCCCCTGAGTGCACAACACCCACCCGCCTCACTGTCACATCGGTGACCTCACTCCGCCCCTTCTGTAACGATGTGTTACATGTAGCTATGCTGGTGATGACAAGCAACAAGAACAGGATAGGACAATGATGAAAATGATAGTCCTGATACTGGTATGCATTGTTGCCGCAGGTATTGTCGCTTTAGTCTTGAACGATCGCGAGCAAGAGAAGGTGGCGGTCGACCCAAAGAACCTGACCCCGGAACAGGAAGAGTATTGTGACATGGTAGACCAGTGGCGCAGGGAAGAGATGTTCGATGTCGAGCCAAAGTGGCGTTGGGGGAGTCCCGATGCCAAAGGCACGTATGACCAATGGTGCAGAGAACGTTGAACTTCTATGGGAATTGAAAAGCACACAAACGAAAAGGCACCAGCCAAGTAGCTGATGCCTCTCGATAATCTGGTAGTGAGTGGCGGAGGGACAGGGATTCGAACCCTGGGAAGGCTCTCACCTTCGCCGGTTTTCAAGACCGGTGCATTCAACCGCTCTGCCATCCCTCCGGCTCACGGCGGTGAATATTACCAGCTCCTGCGCCTCCGTCAAGAGCCGGTTTGCGATCAAGGCCTTATCGACCCATGACTCAGGTCAATGATAGAGACGCAACCCGACCCTGGTGACCTTGTTGCCCTCCATTTCGTTGACCACCCAGTGAATGCCATGCCAGCCCACATCGTCGCCTACCACTGGGTGTCCCCCCACGCGCAACGACACGAATTCGCCAAGGGTCATGTCCTGCTCTCCCGAGCTCAGGGTCAGCCCATAGGCTGCCGCCACATCGCTCATCAAGGCATCGCCATCCAAGGTGAAAGTACCGAAGAAGGCACGCTCCTGCTTCAGCTTGGCATCACCATTGAACAACCGATTAAGCGCAGGGAGATCAGCGGTCCGACCGATCACGCAAACCACGTCCCCTACACGCAGGCGCGTACTGCCCTTGGGATGCAGCATGGCATGCTGACGAAACAGCGCCGAGATCAAGGCCCCGGACGGAAAACGCAGCAAACGGATCGGCACGTCGTCGAGATCCTCGTTGTCGACCTGATAGACGAACATCTCGTAGTCGTTCTCCGGCAGTATGCCCAAGGGCCCACGACGTTCAGGCGTCACCCCCAGCGGGACCTCGACCTTCATCCAGCGCGCCATAGGCGACAAGGTGGTCCCTTGAATCAACAGTGACATCAACACCACGGCAAAGGCCACGTTGAAGTACAGGGAAGCATTTTCCACCCCACCGATCACCGGGAAGATCGCCAACACGATCGGCACCGCACCGCGCAGCCCCACCCAAGAGATGAAACCGATCTCGCGCCAGCGAAACTTGAAGAACGGTTTGATCGATATGAGCACCGCCACGGGTCTGGCGATGAAGATCAGCGCCAGCGCCACCAACGACGCCGGTAGCGCGTACTCGAGCATTTCACTGGGAGTGACCAGCAGCCCCAGCACCAGGAACAGGCCGATCTGACTGAGCCAGGCCAAGCCATCGTGGACAGGCAAGATGAAATTGAGGTGGCGCCCAGGCTGGTTGCCGATCATCAAGCCCGCGAGATAGATCGCCAGAAAGCCGCTGCCCCCGAACACGCTGGTGACACCGAATACACAGAACCCCAGCGCCAGAGCCAATAGCGAGTACAGTCCCGGCGCCAGATCGAGCCAGCGCAATAGGCGAGCGATCAACCAGCCGGCCCCGACCCCAATGACCAGCCCCAGACCGAACTGCGTTATCAGGAAAATGATTGTCTCGGTAACCCCACCGATATCGCCCACCAGCAGCTCGACCAGCATGATGGTGAGAAAGATCGCCATCGGGTCGTTGGTTCCCGACTCGATCTCCAGCGTAGCGCCGACACGTTCGTTGAGGTTGACACCACGCCCGCTGAGCATCGAGAACACCGCCGCCGCATCGGTGGACCCGACGATCGCCCCCACCAGCAAGCCCTGTACCGGCGTGAGCTCGAAGACCCACATGGCAATCACTCCCACCAGGGCGCTGGTGATGAACACCCCCAGGGTGGCCAGCGACAAGGCTGGCTTGAAGCCGACACGGAAGGTCTTCAGCCGCGTACGTAAACCACCATCGAGCAGGATCATGGCCAGTGCCAGATGCCCGATCAAGAACGCCAGCGGGTAATCGTCGAACTGGATGCCCAACACGCCCTCTTCCCCGGCCAGCATTCCCAGCCCCAGGAAGATCAACAGCAACGGCAGCCCCACCATTGCCGAGAGACGGCTGGCGAGGATACTCAAGGCGATCAAGAGGCCGCTGAACAGGAAAAGAGTATTGATGCTATCCATGTCAAAAAACGCTACCGAAAAGCGGATTATGCCACGCCCCCGGCTCGGCAGCGACGACGTAGAATGAGGGCCCGACTCGACGACTAGGCAGATAATGTAACCAAAGGATAAACTTGGTCTTCCGTATCACTGGTCATGCTCGCCATTGCAGACCAGAAGGATTCGCTGGTGGAGAGACATTGATGACGAGCATGCAACGCCGCGTGGGTGGGGTATGCCTTGCCCTGTTACTCGCCTTGAGCGTGGGAGCCCCACTGTTGGCCGATCGTCCCGACGCCGATCAGGTCGACGCAACTGCGCTAGAGGCGGCATCGCGCATCGCCAGCGGCTGGACCACGCTAAAGGGCGGTCCGGGTGTCGACACACCAGGTTTTCCGGCGGATGCGCCCGTGGCCCCCTCCTTGATCCTGCGCGCCCCGGAACCCATCGCGCCTCCTCCCGTGCGCGAGCTGAGCCTGGTACTGGACTGGTATCTCAGCCCCCAGCATGCGGCGCTGATCGTGGCACGCGAACGGGGTGACTTCGACCGCCAGGGACTCAAGGTCAGCATCTCCGCGCCAGCCGACCCCAGCGTTCCGACCAAGCTGGTCGCCGCCTCCCGGGCCGATCTGGCACTGGGCCGCCAACTGCAGTTGCATCGGCAGATCGATGAGGGGTTGCCGTTGATCCGAGTCGCCACCTTGGTCGGCACACCGCTCAACAGCCTGGTGGTACGCGAAGGTAATGGTATCGCCAACCTTACCGATCTGAGTGGCAAGACCATCGGTTACGCCACCCGCGACGACATCCAGCCGACGTTGTCGATCATGCTAGCCCACCACGGACTGGCGCTCGATGACGTCACCTTGGAAGGTCTGGACTTTACGCTGGCCCCTGCACTGGTGGAAGGCCGTGTCGATGCCGTTATCGGCGGCATGCGTCATGTCATGCCCTACCAGCTCAGGGAAGAGGGAGTCGTGGCGCACAGCTTCATGGTCGAGGATCATGGCCTACCACGCTACGACGAGTTGATCCTGATGGCCAACCGCGACCATCTCAATGGCCAGCGTGACGACATCCGTCGGCTGGTTGCCGCGCTCGAGGATGCCACACACTGGATCATCAACCACCCCAACAAAGCCTGGGAACTGGTAACGCGCAGCGAGCCCGGTCTGGATACCGCGGCCAACCGGCAGGCCTGGCCGGAGATACTGCGTCGGCTATCGCTGCGTCCGGCAACGCTGGATGCACGCCATTACCTCAACTTCCAGGCCTTTCTTCACGACCAGGGCCTGATCACCAAACGTCAGCCCATCGAACGGCTCGCCGTGGATCTGAGCGCCCCTTGAGCGAGCCATGCCCGCTGGCCGATAGCCAGCCGGGCTTAACGCAGTCCCTCTACCCGATCGATGAAGACGTTGACCGCTTCCTGAAAGGCCTCGGGGCGCTCGGCATGCAGCCAGTGGCCAGCATCGAGAGAAACCACCTCCGCCCGCGGCATCACTTCATGCACGCGCGGCAGCATCTCGTCAGTGACATAGTGGGAATTCGCTCCACGCAGCACCAGGCTGGGCCCTTCATAAGGTCGATCGCCATCGGGTTCGTCCCGAATGTTCTCGTAATCGGCCTCGATCTGGTCCAGCCCGACCCGCCAGCGCATGATACCGTCGTCACCGCGCACCAGGTTGGTAGCCAGGAACAGTCGGATGGGCTTCTCCTCCACATACTCGGCCAACAAGGCATCGACTTCACGGCGATTGTCCGGCGCCTTGGCCTCCACGTGGCGCAGCGCGGCAAAGATGGCATCATGCCCATGGTCGTAACGCACGGGTGCAATGTCGGCGACTGCCAGCGAAGCCACCCGCTGCGGGTACAGTCGCGCCAGGGTCATGGCCACCTTCCCTCCCATCGAATGGCCCAGCAGATGACAGCGCTCGATATCCAGACGATCGAGTACTTCCAGCACATCGTCGGCCATCTCCCCGTAGCGCATGCCCTCGGCATGCGGCGAACGACCATGATTGCGCAAGTCGATCGCCACGACGCGGCGCTGCTGCTGCCACTGCTTGATATGCGAGCGCCAGTTGTCGGCACTGCCTAGCAGGCCATGAATGACCACCAGGGGGACTCCCTCGCCGCCGGTGTCGAGTGTGTGAAGTTCCACGGTCATGGCATTCTCCTTGCGGTATTTCCAGGCGATTAGCCGCTCAACGCAGGTTCTGGGAGGCAAGCCCCGGGGCACGATCGGGCTGCCCGGTGCAGCTCATCAGGCGACGGGTCTGAGAGAAAGACAGTGTGAACATTGCCTGTAAGCCTTGAACATACACACGCCACGGCAGTGGCCGTGGCGTCATCGATAAGCGTCGATTATACCCGAGTCGAGACCGAACCGTGCAAGCTCACACCAGACGAGCCTCTGAGGCCTGGCCCAGGTCCCTCTCCAGCATGGCATTGTGGACGTGCTCGAGACTGGTGGGATCGTCGATGGTCGAGGGCACGCCATATTCCTTGCCATCGGCAATATGGCGCAGCAATTTGCGCAGGATCTTGCCGGAGCGCGTCTTGGGCAGCCGCGAAACCACCAGGACCTGCTTGAAGCAGGCGATAGCACCGATCTTCTCACGAACCAGCGCGATCAACTCCTCCTCCAAAGCCACCTCGTCACCGGAGAAGCTGTCCTTGGGAATCACCAGCCCGACCGGTAGCTGGCCCTTCAGAGCATCGTGAATGCCGATCACGGCGCACTCGGCCACTGCCGGATGCGCTCCCAGTACCTCTTCCATCTCTCCGGTCGAAAGCCGATGACCGGCAACGTTGATCACGTCATCGGTGCGCCCCATGATGAACAGGTAACCATCTTCATCGAAATAGCCACCGTCACCAGTCAGGTAATAGCCGGGAAAGGCTGCCATGTAGGCGGCATGGAAGCGTTGAGGGTCGTGCCAGATACCCGCCAGGCACCCCGGCGGCATGGGCTCGCGAATCACTACGCTGCCCTGCACATTGGCCTCGGCGCGCTTTCCGTCACGGTCCAGCACCTGGACATCGAATCCGGGCACCGGCACGGTTGCCGATCCCGCCTTGGTCGACATCGCTTCCAGCCCTTGCAGATTGGCGGCGATCGGCCAGCCGGTTTCGGTCTGCCACCAGTGGTCGATCACCGGCACCGCCAACAGGTCCTCCAGCCAGTGAAAGGTCGGCGGATCGAGCCGCTCGCCAGCCAGAAACAATGCCTTGAGACAGGAAATATCGTGCTTGGCCAGCCATTCGCCATCGGGATCCTCCTTCTTGATCGCCCGAAACGCCGTTGGCGCGGTGAAGAAGGCCTTGACTTGATACTCTTCGATCAAACGCCAGAAGCCCCCCGCATTCGGGGTACGCACCGGTTTCCCTTCGTAGACCAGGGTGGTACAGCCACGCAGCAAGGGAGCATAGACGATATAGGAATGTCCCACGACCCAGCCCACGTCGGATGCCGAAAAGAACACCTCGCCCGGCGCCATGCCATAGACGGTATCCATGGAATAGTGCAGGGCCACGGCATGGCCGCCATTGTCACGCACCACCCCCTTGGGTTTGCCGGTCGTGCCGGAGGTATACAGGATATACAAGGGATCCGTGGCCTTGACCGGCACACACGCAGCCGGTTCGGCAGCGTCTACCAATGCTTGCCAGTCATGATTGCCTTCGCCGAGTTCGGCATGGACCAGGTCGCGTTGCAGGATCACGGTGGCATCCGGGCGATGGCGGCTAGTGCGCAGCGCCTCGTCGACGATCGGCTTGTAGGGAATCACCCTGTCGACTTCCACGCCGCCAGAGGCGGCAATCACCACCTTGGGCTCGGCATCCTCGATACGCACCGCCAATTCATGTGGCGCGAAACCTCCGAACACCACCGAATGTACGGCACCCAACCGCGCACAGGCATACATGGCGACCAGGGTTTCCGGTACCATGGGCATGTAGATCACCACTCGGTCGCCCTTCGTGACCCCGAGCCCTGCCAAGGCACCTGCGAACAGTGCCACCTGGTCGCGCAACTCTCGATAGCTCAGTCGACGCTTGGCACCGGTAACCGGTGAATCCCAAAATACTGCTGCCTGTTCACCACGCCCCGATTCGACATGATGATCGAGAGCCGCATGGCACGTGTTCATCTCGCCATCCACGAACCAGCGAGCATGTCCCTGATTGTCATAGTCGAGAATGGTCCGTGGTGGTGTGGTCCAGGGAATCCGTTTGGCCTGCTCGGCCCAGAATGCTTCGGGATGCTCGATGGCGTGGTGATATTCGTTGCGGTAGGAGCTCATGGCGGTACCCGGTCGACAGTCAAGACCCCAAGGGTGAAGCATTACCTCGCCCTCACGATTGTTGACACTGTAGAGCATGGAGGAAAACTTTCCCTTCATACCATCGACTAATCCGCCTTCAGCTTTCAAATATTGTCGACAATAGCGTGATTTTCACTTTCGTCGCCACGTGTTTCATGCACCACATTGACTCAGCGTTAACTCCTTGCCTGAAAAAGGCTTGCTGAGTTATTGAAGTTTTACTAAATAAATATTGATGCTTCACTAAATGAGACAAACAAGACGGGAGCGTCACCCCACTCGCTGCCACGGCGTCGGGTAACGACAGATGGCCGTGAATGGATTGAATGGCGGTCGCTGTCCACAAGGCCTGACAGCCAGGAGACTCGACATGAGCACACGCCAACCCGCTAGCCAATTGCTGGACGCTGGGGACCCGGTACTCGGTGAAGCCACTGCTTTGCTCAAGGCCATGGCCAACGAAAACCGGCTGCGCATTCTGTGTCTGCTCGACGGCACCGAGCTTTCGGTGTCGGAACTCAACGCCAAGCTCAGCCTGAGCCAGTCGGCGCTTTCCCAACACTTGGCAATTCTGCGCAGGGAAGGAATGGTGGCCACGCGCCGATCTTCCCAGACCATCTATTATTCACTGCAGGGCGATCACGCCAAGCGCATCATCGACGCGCTGTCCAAGCTTTATCTGGCTTGATCACCATAGGCGGCCAGGCGATCACATGGGATCGCCGCCGAGAGGAAGGGACTATTTGCGCAGCCAGCGGCTGGCATCGGCTACTTCGATGGCGCGTTCCACGCCCCGTTCCGCCCCTTTGGCAATGGCCAGCCCTAGACGCTCGCTCAACCCCCTGCGCGTTTCCAGGCGCACAGCCAGAACCCGAGCATCGTTCATGCGTTCCAGCAAATAGGCTTCGCTAGTACCCAGGCTATCCGCCAGCCCACGTTGCACGGCATCGCTGCCGTACCAGATCTCGCCAGTGGACACGGCATCGATATCCAGGTCCGCGCGACGCTCGGCCACATAGCGCTTAAACAGTTCGTGGGTATTTTCCAGGTCATCGATGAACTTTTCCCTGCCCTCCTCGGTGTTTTCACCGAATACCGTGAGAGTGCGCTTGTAACGACCGGCCGTGAGCACCTCGACGTCGACATCATGCCGCTTGAGCAAGCGATGAATGTTGGGCAACTGCGCCACCACCCCGATCGAGCCCAGCACGGCGAAAGGCGCAACGCGCAGCCGATCGGCACAGCAAGCCATCAGGTAGCCACCGCTGGCCGCCACCTTGTCGACACAAACCGTGGAGTTGACACCCGCCCCACGCAACCGATCCAACTGAGCGGCCGCCAAGCCATAGGAATGCACCAGTCCACCAGCGGACTCGAGCCGTATCACCACTTCATCGCCTTCCTTGACGACTCCCAGCAGCGCCGAAATTTCCTCTGCCAGGCGCGGCGTGTTCGACGCCCTCAAGTCACCGTGAAAATCCAGCACCCATACACAGGGCCTTACGGAGGCTTGCCCTTTGGCCTGACGTTTCTCGTCCTTGTCGGCACGGCGGAAAGCCTTGAGCTGTCCCTTGCGCAAGCCCCGGGCAGTACTGGCCAGACGTAAGCGGCGTCGCCGCTGAAGATAACGCTCGTTGAGATCCTCGATACGCAATCGAACACGCTCACCGGGTTCACCACGGACCCGCGCCACCAGAGCGATGATCAGGCCCACGACAGCCAACAATGTTAGTGCCTTGGCCAAGAACAGCCCGTAATCCGTTAGCCAATCGGTCACAGAACACTCCTCCAGGAAGCTGCGCTTGCCATTGCTCGCCACGACAATTCCGCTATCATCCCTGCATTGTAAAAAACTTGATTCAAACACATGTTTGAAATAATCTCCTATCCACCCGTGGTTCGACATCAGGATAAATACATGGCCAACCCCATTATCGAAAAGCTCCACGCGCGTTTCGATTCCGCCGCTGCACGAGGCATGGACGACGTCTTCCAGTTTCTGTTCGACGACACCGACGACTACTATCTAGTGGTCAAGGATGGCTCTCTCGATGTCCAGCAAGGCGAGCACGACGACCCTTCCGTGACCCTGACGCTGAGCACCGATACCCTCAAGGGCATCATGAGTGGCGAGGTCAATGGCATGACCGCCTTCATGACCGGCAAGCTCAAGGCCTCCGGCAACCTCATGCTGGCCACCAAGCTGACAAGCCTCTTCCCCAGCGCCTGAGACGGCCGCTCTCGTCACCGGCCCTGTCGTGCCACGCCGCGCAGGTGAGTTTCGATCAGGGCCCTGGAGATGGAATAGGGAGGCGGCAATTGTGGCAGACTCCCCGACGAGAACCAGGCAGCATCGGCGATTTCCTCACCATCGATACGAATGCGACGACTGGCGGCCTCGGCAAAGAAACCCAGCATCAATGAATGGGGAAAGGGCCAGGCCTGGCTACGATAATAGCTGACACGACCCACCGCGATTCCCACCTCTTCGTAGACCTCGCGTCGCACGGCCTCTTCAGCAGACTCACCCGGCTCGATGAACCCGGCCAAAGTCGAATACCGACCTGGGGGGAAACGTGGGCTACGCGCCAATAGCATGGCATCGCCATGCGTCACCAGCGTGATGATGCACGGCGAAATGCGCGGGTAGTTGCGATGACCGCAAACCGGGCATTGCATGGCGAACTCGTGCTTCAGACGCTCGGCAGGGGTACCACAGCGGCCACAGAAACGATGATTACGCCACCAGCTTCCCACCTGCAGGGCGGTCGACAACAAGGCGAACTGCGACTCGGGAAGCCTTGCCAACCATGCTCGTCCATCCAGCCAATCCGCGCCTGGCGCCCCTTCCTCGACGACCAATGCCACCGGGATATCCTGCCACCAGCCTAGCACCACGGCCGACTCGGGCCACTCCTGAAACGCTTGCAACAAACCGCCACCCTCGCCCGGTGCTATATGCTCCTGGGCCATCCGAATCAGGTACCCGCGATGCGCATCCTGAGGCAAGTCTCGACGGAACATTACGGCGATTTCCGCTCGGGTGTCTGCCAGCCAGGCAGATCATCCCAACGGCACTGGCCGGCCGCTTGACGAATTTTTTCCAGCTTTGCGTAGTGTGCCGCCAACTCGCTCTCGTCGGGCTTTTGCACCGTCAGCCGGCCTCTTTCAAGAGCCAGGCGGCGAATACCGCCATCACCGGAAGCGGATGGGCCACTTTCGGTTTCCTGCGACATTCCATCCAGCGATAACGCTGTCTGACCACCGGTCATCGCCAGGTAGACTTCGGCCAGGATCTCGGCATCCAACAAAGCGCCGTGCAGGACACGATGACCATTGTCGATGTCGTAGCGCTTGCACAAGGCATCGAGATTGTTGCGTTGCCCCGGGTGCTTGTCGCGTGCCATCTTCAGCGTGTCGAGAATCCGGCAATACTCGGCAACGGGCCCCAGGCGAGGCTCGCCACGAGCCTGGTTGAGCAGGCCTAGTTCATGGTCGATGAAACCCACATCGAAGGCGGCATTGTGAATGACCAGCTCGGCGCCACGGATGTATTCCCAGAACTCATCGGCGATTTCCGCGAAGACCGGTTCATTGGCAACCCGCTCGTTGGTGATACCGTGAACTTCGATGGCTTCAGCTTCGATATCGCGTTGAGGATTGATGTATTGATGGTAGTTGTTGCCGGTGAAGCGACGATTGACCATCTCCACCGCCCCGATCTCGATCAGTCGGTGGCCTTCCTTTGGGTCGATGCCGGTGGTTTCGGTATCCAGAATGATCTGTCGCATGCTGTCTCTCGGTTCTCGGAAAAGGCGCGCAGTCAGACTTGCGACGCCTGGTGTTCATCGATGGCTTCGTTGGCCAGGGCATCGGCACGTTCGTTACCGACATGTCCACTGTGCCCCTTCACCCAGTGCCAGTTGATGCGATGCTGGGCCGTTTCAGCCAACAGTGACCGCCACAGTTCGGCATTCTTGACGGGTTGGCGAGCCGCTGTCTTCCAACCGCGTTTCTGCCAGCCATGGATCCATTCGGTAATCCCCTTGCGCAGATATTCGGAATCGGTCCACAGGTCGACAATACAGGGACGTTTGAGCTCGCGCAGCGCCATGATCGCCGCGATCAGCTCCATGCGATTGTTGGTGGTGTTCGCCTCGAACCCTTTCAGGTCCTTTTCATGACGACCACTGATCAGCACCGCGCCCCAGCCTCCCGGTCCGGGATTGCCACGGCAGGCACCGTCGGTATAAATGGTTACTTGGGGAAGCGCGGCGTCAGTCACCCTCTATCATCCTTTCCGGTTGGCGGCTTATGCGGGTGGCATGCCCGAGCGAGGCTCCTCCCAGCGACGACCCGATGGCCAGTTTGGGCCGCTGGACCTGTGCCAGCTGCGATTTGCGCCGCGCCCGAATCATGAAGGTATCGCCCAGAGGCAAGTTATGGCGACGCCCCAAGGTTTCCAGCATGGCATTGCGCGGCGCCCTGCCTGGCAAGTGAAAACCGCAGTAGTCTACCCGCTCGATCTCGAAGTCGACAAACGCCAACCAGTCTCCCAAGCGGCCAGGCGTACGCCAGTGTCCACGCCAGGGCAGCTGACGACGTCGGTGCGGCCATACCCGCGACAACCCACTCACCCCCAACGGTCCCCAGCCAAAGATGATCAAACGCCCGCTATCGGCCGTGACCCTTGCCGCTTCCTGCAGCACATGGTGAGGGTCATCGACCACTTCCAGCAGGTGGTGGATGATCATCAGTTGCAATACCCCATCCGGCAGAGGCAAACGGTCGGGCTGACATACCAGGGTGCCGGGAGATTCGGCCAGCTCACGGGTCGGTGCCCAACACATGGGATGGCGTACCGGGCACATATCACTCAAACGGGGAGCCATCCCCAACTCAAGGCTATGTGCCCCGAACAAGCGTTCACAGACCGGCCCCAGGCAAGCGCGTTCCGCCTGCCAATGTGCTTGCCCATCGGCCGACGTCCAATAGCGGCGACCATCGCGCACCAACTGCGCCAGCGATATCGTAACATCCGAATTTGACACAGCGCGGCGTTCTCCCCACAGTATTCGGTTTTGCGTAGCCAACTACTACGCTGTCAGACGGCGTTTTTCCTTACCACCGGTCGGCCCAGCACTGGCGACTCGCTTGAAACTCTTGAAACTATAGCGGGAGCGGCCCGGATGGTTAAGTCGATGACTTGCAACGAGGACAACGATCCCATGTTGAGCGTGACACCGATTCCGGCCTTCAACGACAACTATATCTGGCTAATACGCCAGGACACGAGCCCCGAAGTCGCCGTCGTCGACCCCGGCGACGCCAGCCCAGTGATCGAAACACTCGAACGCGAAGGCCTCACGCTGGGAACGGTTCTGATCACGCACCATCACCATGACCATACCGGTGGCCTCGCCGAACTCATACGCCAGTATCGCCCGCGAGTGATCGGGCCGCAAAACCCCGACATCGAAGGCATCGACGAGCGACTCGTCGAAGGCGACGAATGCTTGGTCATGGGGCGTCGCTTCGAGGTCATCGAAGTGCCTGGCCATACGCTCGATCATATCGCTTTCTTCGCCGCCGGTATCCCACCCTTGCTGTTCTGCGGCGACACCCTCTTCTCTGCCGGTTGCGGACGCCTGTTCGAAGGCTCTCCCGAGCAGATGCATGCCTCGCTATCGAAGTTGGCGGCTCTGCCCAATGATACGCTGGTGTTTGCCGCTCACGAATACACCCTCGCCAACCTGCGTTTTGCCAAGGCCGCCGACCCTGACAATGCGGCCATCGACAAATATCTCGAGGAATGCCGGCGAGTCCGCGAGCAGGGCAAGCCTACGCTGCCGAGCAATCTTGCCCGGGAACATCAGATCAACCCGTTCCTGCGAAGCGACCAACATGGCGTGCAAAAAGCCGCCGCCACGCAGGGTGATGCCAATACCGCGCTTTCCACCTTCACCACGCTAAGAGCCTGGAAAGATCGCTTCTGACCCCATGGACGCGAAACGGACCGACTGCGCCCCAGAGGAACCACATTCATGACCCACCGAACATCCCGCCGCCAGGTCGTTGGCCTGGCGGGCATCCTACTGTTGGCCATGGCCGGCCTCGTTGCCGCGGCTCAAGGACATCCCGGCACCACCAATTACCTACCACGAACGACAACGCCTCCCTCAAGTTTCTGGGAGGCCCTGGTACTGGAACCAGCCTTGCCTGAAAGTGCCTGGGCAAGGCTGAGGAGTTCTTTCCAGTGGCAAACCGATATACATAGGCCGCGTGTACAGGAATGGATCGAGCGTTATCGTTCCAGTCCGGAAAACATCATCGAGATCGCCGAACGCGCCAGTCCATGGCTGCGTTGGATCACCCGGCAGCTCGAAGCACGTGACCTGCCCGGGGAAATCGCCTTACTGCCCTTCGTGGAAAGTGCTTTCGACCCCGAAGCTCGCAGCTCGCAGGGTGCCAGTGGGCTATGGCAATTCATGCCGGGTACCGCTGATGCCCTGGGGCTGCCACGCACCCGTGGCTATGATGGCCGCCTCGACGTGGTCGCCTCGACCCACGCCGCGCTCGACTATCTCGAACACCAGGCCGAACACTGGTACAAAGGCGATCTGGAGCTTGCTCTTGCCGCCTACAACGCCGGTGCCGGCACTGTGAACAAGGCGCGCCAGGCCGCTGCCAGCAGAGGGGAGCCGAACGACTACTGGCACCTGCGGCTTCCCGGCGAGACCATGCACTATCTCCCCAAGCTGCTGGCGATTTCCGCGATCATCGCCGATCCGCAGCGGTACGACATCGCATTGCCCGAGATCGCCGACACCCCCGTCTTCGCCAAGGTCGAGCTTGATGAAGCCCTGAACCTCGATCTTGCCGCCGACCTTGCCGGTACCACCCGGGAGGCACTCGAGGAACTCAATCCCGGGCTTCTCAATGGCACCTTGTCACCCTCCTACTCCAATGTACTGCTGGTACCGGTCGAAAGCCGCGAGACGCTGGTGGCAAACCTGGAATCTCAGCCGCCATCCGAATCATTCACTAGGGGTGACACTTATGTGGTACAGCGCGGCGACAACCTATCGACCATCGCTGCACGGCACGGTATCACCCTGGCCATGATCCGAGATTACAATGGCCTCGAAGGAGACCTCATACATGAGGGGCAGACGCTGCTCATCCCACGCTCCTCCTTCGCCCGCGCACAAGCCTCGACAAGCTGACCCGAACGCTGTCTGAAAAGGGTTGATGCTGCGCTGACAGCCAGTATTTACAATCGCCACGACGGCTGACACCTTAGCGCTACGGCGGCCTCTCAGGCCGCCGTAGCGCAGTGCTGCCATATCAGACGCCCCGGGGTCCGAATGTTCTCAAGAATGTCATCGATGATCGCTGTCCACTGTCGCCATTTGGCCGTGCTGCCACTTACCGCCATCTTGCTCATGGCCGCCACGGCTCTGCCCGCCGACGAACCACAGGACGTCCCAACGGTCCACGGCCTGGCTCTTTACGACGAGCCGGCCCTACCCCCTGACTTTTCGCACTTCCCCTACGTCAACCCCGACGCTCCCAAAGGGGGCAGCATGGTCCGTGCTGCCGTGGGCAGCAGCTTCGACTCAACCAACCCCTTCATCATCCGCGGCACGCCGGCCATCGGCATCGGCGAGATCTACGACACCTTGGTGGAAGGCAATCCTGACGAACCCTTTTCCGTCTATGGGCTACTCGCCGAAGGCATCCGGCTTGATCCCGAACGCCACTGGATCGAATTCGACCTACGCCCCGAGGCACGCTTTCATGATGGTGAGCCGGTCACTGCCGAGGATGTGGTGTTCAGCTTCGAGCTGCTGATGGAAAAGGGCAGCCCCTTCTACGGCGCCTACTATGCCGAGGTCGCCAACGTGGAAGCTCTGGACGAGCACATCGTGCGCTTCGAGTTCAATAACAACGAGTCCCGCGAACTGCCACTGATCGTCGGTCAGTTACCGATCCTGCCCAAGCACTACTGGAGCGAGCACGACTTCACCGCACCCACCTTGGCTCGCCACCCTGGATCGGGCCCCTACCGCATCGCCGAGGTGGAGCCCGGAAGACGCATCGTCTATGAACGGGTACCCGACTACTGGGGGCAGGATCTCCCCGTGAAACGCGGCCGCCACAATATCGACCAGTTGGTATACGACTATTACCGTGACCGTGACGTGGCGATGGAGGCCTTCAAGGCCGGCGTCATGGACCTGCGCATCGACGCCCGCGCCGCCACCTGGGCTACTGGCTACGACTTTCCGGCTTATCATGAGGGCTATGTCAAGCGCATCGCCATTCCCGACGGGCAGCCGGCCACCATGCAGGGCTATGCGATCAACCTGCGCAAGGAGAAATTCCAGGACGTGCGAGTGCGCGAAGCGCTCAACCTGGCCTTCGATTTCCCTTGGCTCAACGCCAACATCTTCTACGACAGCTACAAGCGCACCGAGAGCTTCTTCCAGAACTCGGAGATGGCTGCCGAAAGCTTGCCCAGCGAAGCCGAACTGGAACTTCTCGAACCCTTTCGCAACCAGCTTCCCGAGCGCGTCTTCACCGAATCGCTACCCATCGACCACCCGGAGAATCTTCGCGATCGCCTGAAGCTGGCCTATGACCTGCTGCTCGATGCCGGCTACGAAGTGCGCGATGACGTACTGGTGGATAGCGAAAGCGGGAGCCCCCTATCCGTAGAGGTATTGCTGTTCGACACTGGCATGGAGCGTGTCGTACAGCCAATGTTGCGCAACCTCTCGCGACTGGGCATCCAGGGCACCATTCGCATCGTCGATGTCAATCAGTACCTCAACCGGCTGCGCAGTTTCGATTTCGACCTGGTGACCGCCCAGTTCCCACAATCCAATAACCCGGGGAACGAGCAGCGCGAATTCTGGACCAGTGACTATGCCAACAGCCCCCAAGCACGTAACTTGATGGGGCTGAGCAATCCGGTGGTGGATACCCTGGTGGATAAACTGATCCGTGCCGCCAGTCGCGAGGAACTCAATACCCGAGCCCGAGCACTGGACCGCGTGCTGCGGTTCGGTTTCTATGTCATTCCTCACTATCATTCAGGCGAGACCCGCATCGCCATGTGGGACAAGTTCGCCTATCCCGACTTTCCCGAATACGGCATCGACCTGTCCTCCTGGTGGGTCGATCCCGAACGAGAAGCCGAGATCCTGCGTCGTCAGGGGCGAGCCAAGTAGCTGAAGGACAACCAATAAGGACGCATCGTGGCCAGCTATATCCTTCGCCGACTGTTGCTCATGATTCCCACCCTGTTGGGCATCATGCTGCTCAACTTCATCATCGTGCAGGCCGCTCCTGGCGGCCCCATCGACCAGTTGCTGGCACGCTTCGAAGGCATGGATTCCATGGCCAGCACGCGTCTCGATGTGGGTGGCGGCGAAGTGGTGACTCAGGATGAGTCAAGGGGTTCCCGGGGCGTGGATCCACGTTTCATCGAACAACTGGAGCAGCAATTCGGCTTCGATCGCCCTGCCCACGAGCGCTTCCTGGGCATGATTCGCGACTACGCCACGTTCGACTTCGGCAATAGTTTCTTTCGCGACCGGCCTGTCGTGTCACTGATGATCGAACGCTTGCCGGTGTCCATCTCACTAGGGTTATGGACCACGCTGTTGGTCTACCTGATATCGATACCCCTGGGCATCCGCAAGGCACTGCACCATGGCTCGTCCTTCGATGTCTGGACGTCTGGACTGGTGATCGTCGGCTACGCCATCCCCGGCTTCCTGTTCGCCATCCTGTTGATCGTATTGTTCGCCGGGGGAAGCTATTGGGATCTGTTCCCGTTGCGTGGGCTCACATCGCCCAATTTCGAGGAGCTCTCAACCCTGGGCAAGATCCAGGACTACTTCTGGCATATCGCATTGCCGGTGGTGGCCATGACCATCGGCAGCTTCGCCACCCTGACCATGCTGACCAAGAACAGCTTCCTCGACGAAATCCACAAACAGTACGTGCTGACCGCCAGGGCCAAGGGTGCCAGCGACCGCCGCGTGCTCTACGGTCATGTCTTCCGCAACGGCATGTTGATCATCATCGCCGGCCTGCCCTCGGCGCTGGTTACCATCTTCTTCACCGGCTCGTTGCTGATCGAGGTGATCTTCTCGCTGGAAGGACTCGGCCTGTTGGGGTTCGAGGCGGTGATGCAACGCGACTACCCGGTGATCTTCGGCACCCTCTACCTCTATACCCTGATCGGCCTGATCCTCAAGCTGATCTCCGACCTGACCTATGTGTGGGTCGACCCACGCATCGATTTCGAGACCCGGGAGTCCTGAGCCGATGTCGCTATCCTTTACCCTATCGCCCATCTCCCGCCGTCGACTGTCCGTCTTCCGTCACAACCGACGCGCCTGGGTTTCCTTATGGATCTTCATGGCGCTGTTCTGCGTGAGCCTGGCGGCCGAATTGATCGCCAACGACAAGCCCATTGTCATGCGTTATGACGGACAATGGTACGTGCCACTGCTCGTGGACTATCCGGAAACCGAATTCGGCGGTTTTCTGCCCACCGGCACCGACTACCACGACCCCTTCATCATCGAGCAGGTCGAGGAAAACGGCTGGGCGCTATGGCCGCCAATCCCGTTCTCCTATCAGACGCTCGACATGCAGATGCGACGCCCCTCGCCAGCACCTCCCGACGCTCGTCACTGGCTGGGTACCGATGACCAGGGACGCGATGTGCTGGCTCGGGTGATCTATGGATTTCGGCTATCGGTATTCTTCGCCCTGGTACTGACCGGGGGCTCGCTGGTGCTGGGCGTGGTGATCGGGGGAGTGCAAGGCTACTTCGGCGGCAAGACCGATCTAGTCGGCCAGCGCCTCATCGAGATCTGGTCCGGGCTTCCGGTGCTGTTTCTGTTGATCATTCTCGCCAGCCTGGTACAGCCTAACCTGTGGTGGCTACTGGGCATCATGCTGCTGTTCTCGTGGCTGGGGTTGGTCGATGTGGTGCGCGCCGAATTCCTGCGCGCGCGTAACTTGGAGTACGTGCGCGCTGCCAAAGCTCTAGGACTCCCTTCACACCTGATCATGTGGCGGCACGTGCTGCCCAATGCCATGGTCGCGACCCTGACCTTCATCCCATTCCTGTTCACCGGCGCTATCACCACGCTCACCGCGCTGGATTTCCTGGGCTTTGGCCTGCCGCCGGGCTCGCCCTCACTGGGCGAACTAGTCGCCCAGGGCAAGAACAACCTGCAGGCCCCCTGGCTTGGCATTACGGCCTTCGTCAGCCTATCGGTAATGCTGTCGCTGCTGGTCTTCATCGGCGAAGGCCTGCGCGATGCCTTCGACCCTCGCCACATTCAAGCCTCCAGCAGCGTAGCCACGAGGACACCGACGCATGCCAATTGACGCACTCTTCCGCTTGCAGGACCTAACCGTCGCCTTCGATGGTGTGACGGTCGTCGATCGGTTGTCATTGGAAGTCCGTCGGGGCGAAACTCTGGCACTGGTCGGCGAATCGGGCTCCGGCAAGTCGGTCAGCGCCTTGGGAGCCATGGACCTGTTGCCGGCCAATGCCAGCGTCAACGGTGGCCGCTGGCTGGAAGGAACCGATCTCGGCCGTCTGTCGGCACATGAATGGCGAGGCCTGCGTGGCGGCCGAGTGGGCTTCATCTTCCAGGAGCCCATGACGTCGCTCAACCCCCTGCACACCGTGGCCAAGCAGATCGGCGAGACGCTGCGTCTGCATCAGGGGCTCAACGGCCGTGCCGCACGGGAACGCACACGCGAGCTGCTGGTACAGGTCAAGCTGCCACGTCCCGACGAGCTGCTCGATGCCTGGCCCCACCAACTCTCCGGCGGACAGCGTCAGCGCGTGATGATCGCCATGGCGATCGCCAATGACCCCGCACTGTTGATCGCAGACGAACCGACCACGGCTCTCGACGTCACGGTGCAACGGGATATCCTGAACCTGCTCGACGAGTTGCGCGCCCACTATGGCATGGGCATGCTGTTCATCACCCACGACCTGAACCTGGTAAGACGCCACGCCGACCGGGTCTGCGTACTCTACGAAGGCCGCGAACAGGAAACCGGCCTGGTCGGCGAAGTCTTCGCCAGCCCACGCAGCGCCTATACACGTACTCTGATCGACGCCGAACCGGAAGGTAGTCCCCAACCCCTCGCCACACAGCACCCTATCCTCGATGCTCGTAACCTGTCGGTGGCCTTCCCGCGTCCCAAGCGTTGGCTGATGGGCAAACGCCCGGCTCCCTTCGTGGCCGTGCACCCGCTCTCACTAGAACTGTCTCGCGGCGAGACGCTTGGCATTGTCGGTGAATCCGGTTCGGGCAAGACGACGCTAGCCATGGCACTGCTGCGCCTGACGCCCAGTCAGGGGGAAATACGCTTCGATGGCGAACGCCTGGACACCCTCACCGGTAATGACTTGCGCAAACACCGCAAGCGCTTCCAGATCGTCTTCCAGGACCCTTATGGATCGTTGTCACCACGCCTGCCGGTCTCGGAGATCGTCAGTGAAGGCCTGAGGTTCCACTATCCCGAACTCGACGAAGCGGAAGTTCAGCGGCGCGTGCGGGAGACGCTCAAGGAAGTCGGCTTGCCTCAGGATTGTGCCTCGCGCTACCCGCACGAGTTCTCTGGCGGGCAACGCCAACGCATCGCCGTGGCCCGCGCCATCATTCTCGAACCCGAGTTGGTGGTTCTCGATGAGCCCACATCGGCCTTGGATCGCAGCGTGCAGAAACAACTCGTGGTTCTGCTGCGCGACCTGCAACGCAGGCGGGGACTCAGCTATCTATTCATTAGCCACGACCTGGCCGTGGTTCGGGCCATGGCCCATCGAGTGATGGTGCTCAAGGATGGGGAAGTGGTCGAGCAAGGCGATTGCGACCACGTACTTGGCGCCCCTCAGAGTGCCTACACCCAGGCGCTGGTGGAGGCCTCCGGTCTGAGGATGGCAGTCAGCGCCTGAGCCCTGCTTGTCAATGGACTTCAATCAGTCGATCCGAATGGCAGCGTCACAAGATAACGGTATAAGTCAGAAAGCGGCAATTTCATCCTCACTCAACTCACGCCACTCGCCTGGCGCCAGCGTCGGATCGAGCACGATGCCACCGATAGACTCGCGATGCAGGGACTCGACATGATTTCCGATCGCGGCAAACATGCGTTTCACTTGATGATACTTGCCTTCGTAGATCGTGAGTCTCACTTCATGAGCCGTAAGCAATTCGAGCTCGGAGGGAAGTGTGGGCTTGTCTTCGCCATCCAACTCAATGCCTTCAGCGAAAGTGGCCACGGCCCGCTCGGCTGCCATGCACGACAAGGGGTCGGCCAGCGTGGCACGATAGACCTTCGCACAATGCCGTCGTGGCGAGGTGATGCGGTGCGACCACTGGCCGTCATCGGTCAGCAATACCAGGCCGGTGGTGTCCATATCGAGACGTCCTACCACCTGCAACCGCTCTTTCTTGGGCAGGTCGACCAGGTCGGTCACGATCGGGTAGCGCCCGCCCTGGGTCGTACACTCCACCCCCACCGGCTTGTGCAGCATCAGGTAACGCAGGCCGACCAGCTTCAAGGCCCGCCCTTGCCACTCCACATGGCTATGTGCGTCGACCTGGGTCCCCGGATTCTTGACCACCTCACCGTCCACGCTGACTTCCTCTCGGTGCATGGCTTTCTTGGCCAGGCTACGCGTCAGCTCGGTGGTCTCGCAGAGAAACTTGTCCAGGCGCATCAGACCAGTACCTCGAAGCGGTCGGCATCCATCCAGGCCGGAAACTTGTCGCGGAAGTCAGCCAATGCTTGTCGGTCGAGCGATCCGGTCAGCAAGAATGGTTTATCGCGCGGCTCATCGATAATCGGCTCGCCTTTGAAATCTACCAGCATCGAGTCTCCGGCATAGGCTAGCCCCTTGGCGTCCTCTCCTACCCGGTTGACGCCGATCACATAGCACAAGTTCTCGATCGCGCGTGCCTGCAGCAAGGTACGCCAGGGCTGACGACGTGGTGCCGGCCAATTTGCCACGCACAGCAGGGCATCGTATTCGAACGCGTTGTCATCGACCGATTGCTGACGCAGCCAGACAGGGAAACGCAGGTCGTAGCATACTGTCAGCAGTATACGAAAGCCTTTGAGTTCGACGACCACACGCTGTCGCCCCATATCGTAACGTTCATGCTCTCCGGCCATGCGGAACAGATGCCGCTTGTCGTAGTGGACCGGGTGGCCGTCGGGCGTGGCCCAGATCAAACGATTGAAATACTCGCCGTCGTCCTCGACAGCCACACTGCCAGTCACCACACAACCCCGCTTGCGAGCCTGCTCGCATAGCCAGGCCACGGTACGACTGGTGGCCATGGGCTCGGCCATGTCGCGGGAATTCATGGTGAAACCGGTGGCAAACATCTCCGGCAGCACGATCAGATCCGTGTCATTGCCGCCCAGGTCGCCGAGCAGGTCTTCCAGCATCCGGCAGTTGGCCTCCGGGTCCTCCCAACGCAAGTCGCACTGCACCAGAGTGGTGCGTAATTCGCTCATTCCTCGTCCTCCAGTCGGCTATGCCTCTCAGCCTAAATGAGACAGCTCATTATCGCAGCCCTTGCATCCGCAGACCTGCCACCTCGCATTCGCCACGTCACTGGGTTTTGCCCGGTGCTGTGCTAGATTAGGTCTTTTCGATAATGAGGTCACGATGAGTCCATCTCCCGGCACATCCTCCCACATCGACCCGGAGGCCACCAAAGGCGTGGGCTTCGGCCTGACCGCCTATTTGATGTGGGGGTGCTTCCCGCTGTTCTTCGCTCTGTTCGAGGGAATCCCTGCCTGGGAAGTGTTGATTCACCGGGTGATCTGGTCGTGCGTATTCCTGGCGGGGCTGGTCACGCTGCTGAGGCGATGGGGGCCAGTCAGGCTGGCGTTTGCCGAACCCAGACGGCTGGGACGCGTGCTGGCCTGCGCCCTGCTGATCGGGCTCAACTGGGGTATCTACATTTATGCCGTGGAGAGCCGACAAGTCTTTCAGGCCAGTCTAGGCTACTTCCTTACCCCGCTGGTCAATGTCGCGCTGGGCATGCTGGTCCTGCGCGAGAAGATGCTCCGCTTGCAGGGAATCGCCGTGGCTCTCGCCACCGTGGCCATCGCTATCCAGTTGTTGGTGCAGGGAGAGCTGCCCTGGATCACGCTAACCCTTGCCCTTTCTTTCGGCACATACGGGCTTTTGCGCAAACAGCTCCCGCTGGATGGGCTATCGGGCCTGTTCGTGGAAACCCTGTTACTGCTGCCACTGGGTCTGGTGGCCTTGGCCTGGCTAAGCCTCATCGATGCTTCGCATTTCCTGACCACACACGCCACGACATTACTGCTGATCACCAGTGGAGTGATCACCGCCTTGCCGCTGATGGCCTTCGCTGGAGCCGCCCGACGCCTGCGCCTTGCCACATTGGGTTTCTTGATGTACCTGAATCCCAGCATCCAATTCTTCATTGCCTTACTGGTGTTTCGCGAACCTCTGACGTCGGTACAGCTCACCACCTTCGCCTTGATCTGGACGGGGCTCGTCCTGTACTTGTGGTCAGCCTGGCTGTCACGCCCTCGCCCACGTGGTACCGTGCCCGATCAGGGCTGACACAGGGGATCGATGCCATTGTATTTTGGCGTCCTAGCATCTTCGGCGAGATAACCGATCAGTGCCTCGAGAACCGCCATGGTCGGTACCCGGCACTGCCAGAGTTGCTGTCCCGGGGGCGCGGGGAAACTTTCCTGATAAAGCCTGGCAGTTGGATCCTCACTGCGATTCTCGAGCGCCTGCACCCCCAAGCGTTTCAGCGGCTCGACATCGTCGATAGGCAGCATCACCAGGCAATGCTGCACCCCTTGGGAATTGATTGCGAAGCGTTGCCCCGTCGCACGGACCTGCCACTCACTGAGTCGCAAGCGACTGATCTGGCGGCGATGCTCGACCTCAGGCAGTTGCGCCAGATGCGCCGCCGCCAGGCGCCCATTGATGTGCCGCTCGCGGCTGGCGGCATTGACGCCGGGATAAAGAAATCCCTTACGCTTGATCATCCAATCCACCGCCTCGCCGACTTCCACACCTTCCCCGGGCCGAAAGCGCATTTCGCGACGCGACAACGCATTGCGCACCGTCGCCAGTCGGAGCGAACAGGCCGCTGCGATCTCCCGATGGTCAACGACCCCAGGGCGCAGGATCACCAGTCCCATACGTTCCGCGGTAGCCTGCGCCAGCAACGGCGAGGGATCGAGCTTTAGACGCAGGACGGCCAATCCCAGCAGATGTTCGAGACGTGGCCATCCAGTTTTGCCGTGTTGCGTTGTCAGGGCACGAGTCAACGCAACGAAATCAACGAAATCCTTCAAGGCATGATCACCATCCGGAATCTCGGCCACCCACTCGCGAAATTCCTGTTCGCCGCATGCCAAGGCTTTCCAACGACGTGCCGCCTCAATCATCTGCTGCTTGAGACACCCCGTTCTCGGCGGTTCACCCCCTCTGCCCGACAGGCGTTGCAAGGGGGCCGCCACCTTCTCGCTGGCGGTGGCAACATCAACCTTCAGGATATCGTCGTGGAACAGCTCTCCAACCGGCTGTCCTAGCAACTCGTCCTGTAGGCCCTGGCCCGATCGCCCACTATCTTTCGCCATGCCCCCTCCGCCGGCTCCCCGCCCCTTCAAGCAACGTTATTTTAATTAAACACAATGTATTCGGATTTAACGGCAATCCAGGGGAAAACTTGAGCATTCGAAGGACCAAAACGGCCATAGGTGCGCCATTCGGCACAGTTCCGGAATGCCTGCGAAGCAGGAGCATGCAGACATACCACTCGACGATCAGGCAGCTTCGGGCCGATAGCCGATACGGAATCCACCCCAGTGTTCGCCCTTGACGAAGATCGGCACCGACAGGTCGTGCATCACCTCGCCAGTGTCACGCTTGTAGGTCTGGACCAGCAGGGGCTCGCGGTGGGCCCCACAACGGCTGCCAGTGGGATCGTCGAAAATGCGCTTGCTACGGCTGTATTGCAGGTCGTGGGCATAGTCTCCAGTCGGTGGCTGGCTGACCTTCAGGTTATGGGTCGGCACATAACCGCGCTGGTTGCAGGTAATGGCGTAGGCTACGCTCAACGACTCCAGCAGCGGTTCCTGTATGCCAGGAAGATGCCGGTCGGTGAAGTCGTCGTAGGCCGTTCGATATTTGGGCGGGTTGGTCTGGTCGATGAGTTCGTATTCATCGGTAAATAGCGCATTGCGGTCGAGTTCACCGCTCTTGAGCGCCTGTTCGAACAGTGTGCCGATGCGATCCGCCGCCGCACGCGCCGCCAGGAAGACCTGCTGGTGGCGACCATCCAGCCGCTGCTGCGCGAGTTCACCATCGACGCCTTCGGCGGCTTCCATCAGCGCATGGGCCTGAGCTGCCAAGTCGTGCATGTCACGGGTGCCTTCATAAACTTCGGTCTCCAGCGTGTTCAGTACTTCCGCCACCTGGCGACCATGCACGCTGGTATCGGCCATGGCCGTGGCAATGCTGCCGATCTGCTGCTCGACGCTATCGAAATCACGGGTCAGATCGCTCAGATGCCCCCCGACCGATTCGACTTCCTTGGCTCGATCGCCAACGCGCTGCATCAAATGGCCAATGGTATCCACCACACGGTGGCTGCTTTCTCCGATCTCTCCCACCAGCGATTCGACCTGATGCGTGGCATCGGCCGTGCGCTTGGCCAGTTCGCGTACCTCACCAGCCACCACCGCGAAACCACGGCCGTGCTCACCGGCGCGCGCCGCCTCGATGGACGCATTGAGCGACAGCAGATTGGTTTGCTCGGCGATCTCCTCGATCAATGCGGTGACGTGCCGCACGCTATCGCTCTTGCGGCCCAGCGCTTCCAGCAGACCAAGCGCTTCCTCGGAGCGTGACGCCAGAGAGCGCATTTCCTCGATCACCCTATCCAGCGCCTCGCGGCTGGACAGATTCGAATCCCGCGAACGACTGGCCAGCTCCGATACCTGGCCCGCACTTGTCGAGACTTGCTCGATGGCCGCGGTGATCGCCGCCATGCTCGACACCGCTTCCTTGACCACGTCGTCCTGGCGTGCCAGACGCTGATCGAGACGGTCGGCATGGTGAGACACTTCGGCCGAGGCGATGGCCGTGCGTCCGGCGCTCTTGATCAGACGATGCGCCATACGCTTGAGAGAGTGGTAGTCACGCTGCGGAGGCAACCAGGGCTGTCTGCCCTTGCCAGCCAGAGTGTCTTCATTGGCCAAGTAGACGGATATCGCCCCGACCAATGCCAGTCCCGCTCCGGCCAGCGCCGACAACAGCATCGCCAGATAACTCCCCCACGGCTCCGGTATGAAATGGAACACGGCAACGGCCACCGCCACCAGCACCAGAGCCAACAACATCGCGATCTTGCCCATACGTACGCTCTCTATCGTGATTATTCACTGCAGGGCTTATCGGCTGTTGTTGAAAAACCTGTTTAGTACTTTGGGTGCATCCACCAAAGTTCAGCGCAAGCAAACGACCGCGGGACGCTCGAGGCGTCCCGCAGGAAAGGTGATGTATGATCTTGCCCAGCAGCAGTGGACACCTCGATTAATCCAAGGAATCGAGCGTGGTCGCTACCGCATCGAACAACCGCTCGAGCTCGCTGTCGGTGGTCGAGAACGGCGGGCCGAACTGCAAGGTGTCGCCACCGTAGCGGACATAGAAGCCAGCCTCCCACAATGCCAGGGCGGCATCTCGCGGACGTACCAGGGGATCGCCGTCGCGCGGCGCCAACTGGACGGCGCCGGCCAGACCGTAATTACGGATATCCACGATGTGCGGCCGGCCCTTGAGCGCGTGCAGCTTGTTCTCGAACAGCGGTGCGAGGGCACGCACCTGGGCGGGGAAATCTTCGCGTTCGAGCAATTCCAGCGCAGCCAGACCCGCGGCGCAAGCCACGGGGTGGGCACTGTAGGTGTACCCATGCGGGAATTCGATGCCATGCTCCGGCCCACCGGCCTGCATGAAAGTGTCGTAGATCTCGCGGGAAGCGATCACCGCGCCCATGGGCACCGCGCCATTGGTGATCTGCTTGGCCACGTTCATCATATCCGGCACCACGCCTAAGGCATCCGCTCCGGTATTGGCGCCGCAACGACCGAACGCCGTGATCACCTCATCGAAGATCAGCAGGATGTCGTGACGATCGCAGATTTCACGCAGGCGCTGCAGGTAGCCATGCGGGGGGACGATCACTCCTGCCGACCCGGATATCGGTTCGACGATCACCGCGGCGATGTTCGAGGCATCGTGCAACGCGATCTGCTCCAACAGCGCGTCGGCGAGTTCGGCGCCACTGTGAGCCTGGCCACGGGTATAGGCCAGGTGCGACTGCAGGGTATGCGGCAGATGGCTGACATCGAGGAGCTGGCCATAGTGCTTGCGGTTACCGCCAATGCCCCCGAGGCTGGTGCCACCGACATTGACACCATGGTAGCCCTTGGCGCGACCGATCAAGCGGTTCTTCTCCGGCTTGCCCTTGAGCCGCCAATAGGCACGGGCCATTTTTACGGAGGTGTCGGCGGCCTCCGAGCCCGAATTGGTGAAGAACACATGGTCCAAACCCGGCGGCGTCAGGCTGGCGACCTTCTCGGCCAAGCGGAAGGCCAGCGGGTGACCGACCTGGAAACTCGGTGCATAGTCGAGGCAGCCCAATTGCCGAGTCACCGCTTCGCGGATCTCCTCACGATTATGGCCCGCCCCGCAGGTCCACAATCCCGAGAGTGAATCGAACAGCTTGCGCCCCTGGACATCGATCAGGTAACGCCCTTCAGCCCCGGTGACCATGCGCGGATGGGCGTGAAAGTCACGATTGGCGGTAAAGGGCATCCAATAGGCGTGGCTGGGAGTCTGCGGCAACTCGACTGCCGTTTCGGCAGAGAGCGATGAATCGACACCGAACATGAGGCTATCCCGCAAGGTTGTTATCGATACTGTTCAGCTTGGCCTCGATTGCAGTTTTTGAAAATCAAATATCATCAACATTCACGTATAGCTTTGCCAAACCTTCCATCGAACTGACAATGTCCTTGGGCGCCGATATTCGTCGGCATTTCACCTGGTGCCCGTCAAGACTGAACTCGATCGCCATTTTCCGGTACGCTCACGCTTCTGCTCGCTCTCCAACCCAAGGGCACATGATGCTCGAACGCTACCTGCCGATACTGGCCTGGCTGCCACACTACAATTCACGACTGTTCGGTGCCGACCTGTTGGCCGGCATCATCGTGACGGTGATGGTGATCCCTCAGTCCTTGGCCTACGCCATTCTCGCTGGCCTGCCAGCGGTGGTAGGCCTGTATGCCAGCATCCTGCCACTGCTGGCCTATGCGCTGTTCGGCACCAGCCGCACCTTGGCGGTGGGACCAGTGGCGATCCTTGCACTGATGACCGGCGCGGCGTTGTCGGGCATTGCCTCCCCCGGTAGTGAAATCTATCTAGAGGCAGCGATGGTCCTAGCCCTGCTCTCCGGACTGATGTTGACCGCCATGGGCCTGATGAAGCTGGGCTTCTTCGCCAACTTCCTCAGTCATCCAGTGATCTCGGGGTTCCTGACCGCTTCCGGGCTGCTGATCGCCGCCAGTCAAGCGGCCAATCTACTGGGGGTTTCCGGCTCCGGCTTCACGGTGGTGGAGCTCGCCTCCAATCTGTTTGCCAACGTCTCCGAAACCCATTGGCCGACCTTGGCCATCGGCACTGGCTGCCTCATCTTCCTGGTTGTCATGCGCCGACACGGCAAGGAGGCCTTGTGCCGGCTGGGTCTGGGCGAGAGCGCCGCCGCGCTGCTGGCGAAGGCAGGGCCAGTCTTTGCCGTGGTAGTGACCACCCTGCTGACTTGGCATTTCAAGCTGGTGGATGCCGGCGTGGCAGTGGTCGGAGACATTCCCAAGGGGCTACCACCGTTTACCTTCCCCACCCCGGAGTTGCCACTGTGGCGCGAATTGTTGGTCCCCGCCCTGCTGATCAGCGTGGTGGGCTTCGTCGAGTCGGTGTCGATGGGTCAGATGCTGGCCGCCAAACGCCGCGAAAGGATCTTCCCGAATCAGGAATTGATCGGCCTCGGTGGCGCCAACATCGCCGCAGCCATTTCCTCGGGCATGCCAGTGACTGGCGGCCTGTCACGCACGGTAATCAATTTCGACGCCGGCGCCCAGACGCCCGCCGCCGGCGGCTTCGCCGCCTTGGGGATAGGCTTGGTCACTGTGGCGTTGACCCCTTTGCTCTACTACCTGCCCATCGCCACCTTGGCCGCCACCATCACGGTGTCGATCCTTACCCTGGTCGATATCCAGATGATCCGCCAGACATGGCGCTATTCGCGCAGCGACTTCGCCGCTATGGCGGTCACCATTGCCCTCACTCTGGTGGAAGGTGTGGAAGCCGGCATCATCGCCGGTGTGACGCTGTCCATAGGGATGTTTCTGTATCGCACCAGTCGCCCCCACAGTGCCCTGGTGGGACGTGTCCCCGGCACCGAGCACTTCCGTAACGTGGCACGTCATGAGGTGGAAAGCGCCAGCCATGTGGCATTGCTGCGCATCGACGAAAGCCTGTACTTCGCCAACGCGCGCTACTTGGAGGATACCGTCTATAACCTGGTCGCCAGCCGCCCGGAAATCGAGCATGTGGTACTGATCTGTTCGGCGGTCAACCTCATCGACGCCTCGGCTCTGGAGAGCCTCGACGCCATCAATGCACGCCTCAAGGACTCCAATGTCACTCTGCACTTGGCTGAAGTGAAGGGGCCGGTGATGGATCAATTGAAGAACAGTGACTTCCTCGACGATCTCACCGGACGGGTTTTTCTCAGCACCTATGCGGCCTGGAGCGAGCTGAAGCAGTCACGCGAATGACGATCCGCTTCGCTCCATCGCTCAACGGTGTAGCAACACCGGCTGCTCCGCCGAGCGCAGAATGGCTTCCGTGGTCGACCCTAGCAACCATTCGCGTATGCGACCGTCGCCGAAAGCACCGATGGTGATGAGGTCACCCGGCTGCGCCATCTCCAGAAGCACGTCGGCCGGATCCCCCTTGCGGACCTCGGTCTCGATCTGGATACGGTGAGTTTCGGCATAATGATCGACGGTCGACAAGCGTCGGCGGGCAATCGCATCGTCATGATGCACACTGACGGCCACCACCGGCAACGATAGCCGCTGCGCCAGCTCGATGGCATAGACCATGGCTTCTCGGGCCGGCTTGGTGCCATCGAAGCCCAGCAGGATCCTCGAGATGTCCTGAAAATCGGCTCCCGCCAGCAGTACCGGCTGTTCCGCCGTACGCAATACCCGCTCTACGACTTCGCCCAACCCCTTGCTGTCGCCCAGCCCCGCGGACTCGCCGCGCCGCCCCATGACGATCAGGTCACTGTCGACGGCGGCGTCGAGGATACGCACGGCAGGGACGCCACTGAGCATCTCGCTGCGGCATTCGATGCCAGACGCTTCTATCTCAGCCTTCATCGACGCCAACAGACGCTCGCCCTGGGCCTCGAGTTGCTCCTGACTCTCGCGTTTGAGACGCAGTGCCGTCTCGATCATCTCGGGACGCGCATCCTCTCCGTAGAATCCCAGTTCCATGAGGCGCGAATCGGTCACGTAGACGACATGAACGGCCCCCTGCAGCTTGCGTGCCATATCGACCGCGTACTGGCTTGCCACTTTGCCGGAAGGCGACATATCAATGGCCAACAGAATCGACTGAATCATGGCTCAGCCTCCTGCCGTGAGTGGGTTTCGTGTCTATCTCGCATTTTAGTCAATTCTGCATGGCGTGGTGGCCGAATGACGGGAAGTCGCGCCCTTTTCGTGGGCACCCCATTAACGTCTATCCTTCAAACAAGATGCCTGGAAGGAGAAGGCAAGATGGAGGTATCCGACGGTTTCGCTGGCACAATCGGCAATACCCCGTTGATTCGACTGCAACGGCTGTCAGAAGAGAGCGGGTGCGACATTCTGGGTAAGGCCGAGTTCATGAATCCGGGTGGCTCGGTCAAGGATCGCGCGGCGCTGTACATCGTGCTCGACGCCGAGCGACGCGGTGCCTTGCGCCCTGGAGGCACCGTCGTCGAAGGTACCGCCGGCAACACCGGTATCGGCCTGGCGCATATCTGCAATGCGCGCGGTTACCGCTGCATCATTGTCATCCCCGAAACTCAGACCCAGGAGAAGATCGACCTGCTTCGCACCCTCGGTGCCGAAGTGCATACCGTTCCGGCTGTACCCTACCGCGATCCCAACAACTACCAGAAAATCGCCTCGCGCATGGCCAGCGATCTGGACAATGCCATCTGGGCCAACCAGTTCGACAATCTCGCCAACCGCCAGGCACATTACGAAACCACCGGGCCGGAGATCTGGACACAAACGGAGGGACGGATCGATGCCTTCGTCGCGGCAACCGGCACCGGCGGCACGCTAGCGGGCGTGGCGCGCTACCTGAAGGAGCAGCGGGAGGATATCCGTTGCGTACTCGCCGATCCCACCGGCAGTGCGCTCTACCGCTATGTCACGACCGGTCAACCGGAAGTGGTGGGCGGTAATTCGATCACGGAAGGCATCGGCAGTTCCCGCGTCACCGCCAACCTCGAGGGCTCGCCCCTGGATGATGCCCTGATGATCGAGGACCAACAGGCAGTCACACTCGTCTATCGTCTACTGCATGAGGAGGGGCTGTTCCTGGGCAGTTCCACGGGAATCAACGTGGCGGCGGCCATGCAACTCGCCAAGCGCCTGGGACCAGGGCACACCATCGTCACGGTGCTGTGCGATGGCGGTGCCCGCTACTATTCCCGGCTATTCAATCTTGAGTGGCTGGCCAGCAAGGGGCTATCGGCAAGCTAAGTCCCGGCCCCCATCCAATGGCGGGCAGCGCCTTAGCCTTCCACCTGTTCCTTGACCTTGGCCACAATATGCGCGCCGATCGGTAGTGCCGACGTTGCCGCCGGTGAAGGAGCATTGCAGACGTTGACCGTACGGCGACTGTTGACGAACAGGAAATCCTCGATCAGACGACCGTCGCGTGAAACAGCCTGCGCCCTGACACCCGCCGGGTAGGGGCCGAGGTCGTCGACCGTGAGACTGGGGCAATATTTGCGCACTTCCGCGAGATAACGCTTCTTGGACAGCGTATTCCTGAGTTCGGCCATCCCCGGACGCATATTGGCGCTCAGGGCCTTGAGAACCCCAGGATACAAGAACATCCGCGCCATGTCCGGCAGCGAGATATCGATCTTGCGATATCCTTCTCGCTTCAAGGCCAGCACGGCGTTGGGCCCCACCGTGACGCTACCGTTGATCATGGGGGTCAAGTGTACCCCCAGGAACGGCATGCCAGGATCGGGAATGGGGTAGATAAGGTGGTTGACGATGCGGTTATGCTTCTCGGGAAGCGCGTAATACTCCCCCCTGAAAGGACAGATGGTGAATCCCGGATCCTTGCCCAGCATCCTGACAATGCGGTCGGCCATCAGTCCGGCACAGGACACCAGGTAGTGGGTCGTCAATTCATCCTGGCGAGTCTTGACCACGACCTCGTGGGGACGTTCTTCGATCCTGGTTACCTGGGTCGAGAGGCGAATCTCGCCACCCAGGCGTTCGAATTCGCGCGCCATGGCACGGGTGACTTCAGCGAAATCGACGATACCGCTGGAAGGCACGAAGATCGCCCCTACTCCAGTGATATTGGGCTCGCGCTCGCGAAGCTCGTCGGCATTCAGCCAGTATCGTTCGAGACCGTTTGCCTTGGTGCGTTCCCACAGCGCTTGCATGCGCTGCATTTCCAGGTCGCTGGTTGCCACCAGCAACTTGCCGCGGGCCTCGTACCGAATCCCGTGCTCATCGCAGAAGGCCTTGGTCGCCCGATTGCCCTCCAGACAGAACCTGGCCTTGAGGCTACCCGGCTTGTAATAGACACCGGCATGAATCACGCCGCTGTTATGTCCAGATTGATGCCGGGCCAGAGCCTGTTCCTTTTCCACCACCAGCATCTTGTGATCCGGATAGGCCCTGATCAGTTGCATCGCGGTCGACATGCCGAGGATGCCACCCCCAATGATGATGAAGTCGTACACCTGAGCGCCTCTTGTTATCAATAATGTAGACGTTATTGCATAATATCAGCTTGTTTTGCAGAGTTTCGCCAGCTCAAACCAGATTGCGTATCATGGCGCCATACTCATGTCGGAATCACCCATGGACAGTCCCTCTCGTCAGAACCTCGGCATCAGTGCCTATTCCTGGTTGAAGCACGACATCATTCGCGGTGTTTTCCCCCCTGGGGAAAAACTGCTGATGAGTCGCCTCAAGGAGCGTTACGACCTAGGTGTCGGCCCATTGCGCGAGGCACTTTCGCAGCTCGTCGCCGAACGCCTGGTGGTAGCGATCAGCCAGCGCGGCTACCGGGTTGCCTCGATGTCGCTTGCCGAACTCGATGACATCTACGATGCACGCTCCCAACTCGAAGCCATGCTTTTGAGATTGGCTATCGAACGGGGTGACGACACCTGGGAAGCGGAGATTCTGGCCAAGGCTCACACCCTTTCCAAGGTAGTCGAAGTCAATAGCGCCGATGAGGTGCTCGATGTCTGGGATGCCCGTCACAAGGCCTTTCATACCGCCATGGTCGCCGGCTGCGGATCTTCCCACCTGCTGCAGGTCAGGGCCAGCCTGTTCGACCAGGCCGAGCGTTATCGTCATCTATGGCTGCAGGAAACGGTATTCTCCGAACAGGCCCTCGAGAGGAAACGCCAGGAACACGCTGCCCTGGTTGACGTGGTACTGTCCCGCGACGCCGAACGTGCCGCGAAAATGATGCATGAACACCTGCTGACACCGGTGCCGATCATCACCGAGGTGATGCGTCGCCAAGGGTTGGTGTAACGCCGAAACGGCGGCGAAAACGCCGATAGTCCTCCTGGGCGCGTTGCGGCGCTTCGGCAACCAGCCTCACTTCCTGACCCGGTTGACATTGCGCCAGTCTCGCACAGGCCAACGGCGTCAACGCCCCCAAACGCGGATAACCGCCGATCGTCTGGCGATCATTGAGCAGCACGATCGGCTGACCGTCCGCAGGCACCTGCACCGCTCCCAAAGGAATTCCTTCGGAAATCATCGTGCCCAGGCGGCAGCGTAGCCGTGGCCCCTTGAGCCGCACGCCCATGCGATCGGCGCGGGCATCCACATGCCATGGTCGATTGAAAGCGGCGAACAGGCTCGCCCCGCTGAAGTCGGCGATCTGAGCCCCGGGCATCAAGGACAGTCGCGCCGGATTCCGGTAATCGATCCGCTCTTCGACGGGCACTTGCCTTCCCTTGTAGTGCTCACGCGCGGACGCCTGGCAGCTCCGGTCGACACGCAGCCGATCATCTGCCGCCAACGCCCGGCCCTGGCCATCGTGTCCTCCCAACCCTTCGCGACTCACGCAGGCCACGCTGCCCAATACCGGCTCAGCCAGAAAACCGCCGGCCACCGCCAGGTAGGCCCTGACGCCATCGCGAGGAGAACCGAAGCACAACCTCTGCCCGGCGGCGATCGTCACCACCTGCCAGCAGGGGACGGGCACCTCGTCCAGGGTCGTCCCCAGATCGGCACCGCAAAGCGCCAGCACCATATCGTCCTCGGCGACCATTTCCAGCCCACCGAGAGCGATCTCCAGCGCCGCTGTGCCCCAGCTATTGCCCAACAGGTGATTCGCCCAGGCCCAGGCATGCAGATCAGCCGGCCCTCCCTGGGTCACCCCGAGGCGACGCACTCCGAACCGCCCGGCATCCTGCAATAGCGCCAACGGACCCGCTCTGATCACACGCAGAACGCCCACAGCATCGTCGGACATCGTCATGAACGCTCCTCCACCGGTGAGAGATCGCCACCAAGGCGTTCGAACTCTACCCGATCGATACTGACGAACCGGACACGATCGCCGACTCGGAGCAGACTGAACCCCTCGCGCTGGCGATCGAACAAGATCGCCGAGGTACGTCCGATCAGGTTCCAACCACCAGGCGAGAGGCGCGGATAGGCAGCGGTCTGGCGACCGGTGACCGCCACACTACCCGCTGGGACACGCTGGCGAGGCGTTTCCAGGCGTGGCACGGCCAGTCGCTCATCGACGCTGCCCATGAAGGCAAACCCCGGGGCAAACCCCAGCGCAAAGACCCTATATTCGTGCGCGCAGTGCGCCTCGATCACCCCGGCACGGTCCAGACCGCTGACACGTTCGAGCCGTTCGAGCTCGGGTCCTACACTGTCGTCGTACCAGACAGGAAGCTCCTTGACCGCCGCTCTCCCCCCCTCCTCGTCCGGCGCCAGCCCGCTCAATGCGGTTTCGAGGTATCGCCGCGCCTCATGTGAGGAGAGTGCCAAAGGATCGTAGTGCACCAGCAGGGTGGTGTACGACGGCACCATATCGACCAACGCTGCTCCGAATGTCGTCTCGCAACGGCGCATCAGAGCCGTGAGCCATGGCATGTTCGCCTCGTCGATTTCATTGAACAAGCGCACCAGCCAGGCATCGATGCCGGCATGCTCGAGACGAGGCAATGGAAGCTCGCGACTCATGTCGAAACCTCGATCTCATGCAGGGCCTGACGAATGGCCTGCACCGCGGCAATCGACTCGGGATTGTCGCCATGCACGCAGAGCGTATCGGCCTCCAGCACCAGTTCACTGCCATCGCTGGCCGTCAGCGGTTGGCCCAGAGCAATGCGCCTGGCTTGATCGACGATGACGTCGGGATCATGGTGTACCGCCTTCGGCTCACGGCGCGATACCAGTCGACCTTCCCCATCATAGGCACGGTCGGCGAAGGCCTCGAACCATAGCGTCACTCCTTCGCGCCGCGCCAACTCGCGGGTGGGAGTCGGCTCGCGCGTGGCCATGACCATCAGCGGCAATTCCGCGTCGAAAGCGGCTACGGCACGCATGATCGCAGCCAGCTTGTCCGGATCGCGCATCATGTCATTGTACAACGCACCATGCGGCTTCACGTACCCCAGGCGCGCCCCCTCGGCGCGACAGATGGCAGCCAACGCGCCGATCTGATAAAGCACCAGGTTCTCGATTTCCAATGCGGAACAGGCCATGGAGCGCCGCCCGAAACCGACCAGGTCGGGATAGGCAGGATGGGCGCCCACGGTCACGTCATGCCGTGCCGCAAGACGTGCCGTGAGCCGCATGGTATCGGGATCTGATGCATGGAAGCCACACGCGACGTTAGCCAGGTCGACGTATGGCATCACCTGTTCATCGAGTCCCATGACCCAAGGACCAAAGCTTTCGCCCATGTCCGCATTAAGCAGTAGCGTTGCCATGTTCGGCACCTCTCGTCAGGAAAGCACTCATCTTTCATACAATTTATAGATAAAATATCAACACAAAATCACCAATAAGTCTAAATAGCATTGACGATTCATAACTGTAATGCCTAACCTTCATGACATTCGACGTCTATGCTCAGGGTAACGCTTGAACGACACGTCGTTTTCTCAAAGTGAAGATACGATCCCGGCGTCCCGCAAGCGCGGCATTCCGCTGCGTGTGACGAGCCAATAACAACGACCACTTGCAAGTGAGGAACCTTCGATGACTACCAGGACTCCCCTACTGGCTAGCCTGATTACCGCAACCACCTTGGGACTGGGAAGCGCTGCCCTGACGACGACCACCGACGCGGTGGCCGCGACCGAATGGGACATGCCGACTCCCTACGGCGACCGCACCTTCCATACCGTCAACATCCGCGAATTCGCCGATGATGTCGCTGAACGCACCAACGGCGAGTTATCGATCACGGTGCATTCCAACGGCGCACTGATCGCCCATCCCGAGATCAAGAACTCGGTACGCAGAGGTATCGTGCCGATCGGTGAACTGATCATGTCGCGGCTGGCCAACGAGAATCCCATCTTCGAAGTCGACTCCGTGCCTTATCTGGCAGCCAACTACGAGGATGCCCGGGCGCTGTGGGAAGCGTCGCGAGAAGTGATCGCCGAGGAACTGGCCGAACAGCGCTTGCGCCTGTTGTTCGCCGTTCCCTGGCCACCGCAAGGCATCTATACCCAGCAGTTGGTCGAGACCATCGACGACCTGCGCAACCTCAACATGCGTGCCTACAACGTCGCCAGCGAACGCTTCGCTCAACTCGCTGGTGCCGTGCCAACCCAGGTAGAGGTTCCCGACATCCCCACCGCCTTCAGCACCGGCCGGGTAGACGCCATGATCACTTCGCCGGCCACCGGCGCCGACACCCAGGCTTGGGACTACCTGAGTCATTTCAATCATGCTCAGTTGTGGATTCCCAAGAACATGGTGATCGTCAACGAGCAGGACTTCTCACGGCTCGACGAGGCCACGCAACAGGCCGTGCTTGACGCAGCGCAGGAAGCCGAGCGGCGCGGCTGGGAGATGAGTCGCCAGGAGACCGAGGACGCTATCCAGATCCTGCGTGACAATGGCATCGAGGTCAGCGAACCGACTCCTGAGTTGGCTGAGTCCCTGGAAGAAATCGGTGCCACCATGACCGAGGAATGGGGACAGCGCGCCGGCGAGCAAGGAATGCGCATCCTCGAATCCTACCGTCAGGCCCACCAGTAACAGCGCTTCCCCCGGCGCTAATGCCGGGGGAACGCTCCACCATGGCCAAGTCCTTGCGAGTGACCCTCATGCACTATCGTTTACGTTCTCTATATGACCTGGGAGCCTACCTGTCGGGCACCTGCTTGAGCCTGATCTGCGCCATGATCACAGCGCAGATACTCGGGCGCATCATCGACAAGTTCATGATCTGGGTCGGCGGCGACAGGATCGGCCTGGCCATTCCCGGCCTGGCGGAAATTTCCGGCTTCCTGTTGGTCGGTGCCACCTTTCTGGGCCTGGCCTACACCTTCGTCAATGGCGGACATATTCGCGTCACCTTGCTGATCGGCCACTTGCCTGCCAGGGTACGTGCCTTCGTGGAGCTGTGGTGCCTGAGCATCGCGCTGTTTCTGTCCCTGTACCTGGCCTGGTACGTGATATGGCTGGTCGCGGACAGCATTGCCTTCAATGAAACTTCCTACGGCCTGCTGAGCATCCCGCTGTGGATTCCACAGAGCATCATGCTGCTCGGCATATTACTGTTCTGCCTGGCGCTGCTCGAGGCTTGGGTCGCGACCCTGGTTACCGCCTTGACCCGACCGTCGTCCTTCCAGGTCGATGACGCTACCAACGAATAATCGAGGCCACTTGCCATGCTATTGATGATTCTCGTTCTCACAATCGCGTTGCTGGTGATGCTGGGGAGTGGCGTGTGGGTCGCCTTCGCGCTGATGGGCATGGGTTGGCTGGGCATCAGTCAATTCACTTCCATCCCCACCGGCGACATCATGGCCTCGGATATCTGGAGCGCGAGTTACAGTTGGGAGCTCACCGCCCTGCCGATGTTCATCTGGATGGGTGAGATCCTGTTCCGCTCACGGCTGGCGGAGGACATGTTCACCGGGCTCACGCCCTGGATGCGGCGCATCCCGGGCCGACTGCTGCACACCAACGTTGTCGGCTGCGGTCTCTTCGCCGCCGTGTCCGGTTCTTCGGCGGCCACCTGCGCCACCATGGGCAAGATGTCGATTCCCGAGCTGACCCGGCGTGGCTATGACGAACGTCTGGTACTGGGAACATTGGCCGGCTCCGCGACGCTGGGACTGCTGATCCCGCCATCGATCATCCTGATCGTATTCGCGGTGGCGACCGATCAGTCGATCGCCCGACTATTCGTGGCCGGTATCCTGCCGGGGTTACTGCTGATCAGCCTGTTCGCAGGCTATCTGATGCTGTGGTCCTGGCGCTATCCGCACAAGGTTCCCCCGGCCGATGCAAGTGTTCCACTGCGGGAAAAGCTACGCCGCTCGAAGCGCCTGATTCCCATGCTCGGCCTGATCGTGGGCGTGATCGGCTCGATCTATGCCGGTCTGGCATCCCCCACCGAAGCCGCCGCCGTTGGAGTCGTGCTATCACTGTTGCTGGCGCGCCTGCAAGGGGCCATGAATGCCGCCATTTTCCGCGACGCCTTGCTGGGAGCGGTGAAAACTTCGTGCATGATCGCTTTCATTCTGGCTGGGGCCTCGTTCCTCACCGCCGCCATGGGCTTCACGCGCATTCCCAGCGACCTGGCGGCGTGGATCGCCAGCCTCGAGCTATCGCCCTTCATGCTACTGGCGGCGCTTACCGTATTCTTCGTCATCCTTGGTTGCTTCCTGGATGGCATTTCGGTGGTGGTACTGACGACTTCGATCATGCTACCGATGGTCGAGGCCGCCGGCATCGACCTGATCTGGTTCGGCATTTTCCTGGTGATCGTGGTCGAGATGTCACAGATCACGCCACCAGTGGGCTTCAATCTGTTCGTGCTGCAAGGCATGACCGGCAAGAACATCCTGCATATCGCCAAGGCGGCCCTGCCGTTCTTCTTCTTGATGCTATTGGGTGTCGTGCTGATCACACTCTTCCCGGAAATCGTCACCTATCTGCCCAACGCCATGGGGAATCGCTGATGAACGAGGAAACGTCCCTCACCAACCTGCGTCATTCGCGTGGCCCGATCGTGTCTTCGGAACATCTGTCACGCAACGCTCAGGAGCTCTCGGAGTTCGAATTCGGCATGATCATCTCAAGCCATGCCTTCAACCGCTGGATGGTACGCTGCATGACTGCCACAGGATTTCCCGAACTGGGCTCGCTGGACGTGCTGGTACTGCATAGCGTCAATCACCGTGAGCGCGCCAAGCGACAGGCGGATATCTGCCTGGTGCTCAATGTCGAGGACACTCACACCGTGACCTATGCCTTGAAGAAACTCACCAAGCTGGGACTGGTGATCGGCGAGAAAAGCGGCAAGGAGACCTTTTTCCGTACCACCGAGGAAGGACGCGTCGCCTGCGAGCGCTACGCCGAGATACGCGAAGCATGTTTGATCGAATCCCTGGCGTCACTGGGCATCGGGCGCGAGGACATGCACCAGATTGCTGGTGTGCTGCGCGCCATGTCAGGACTCTACGACCAGGCGGCACGCGCCGCCGCTTCGCTGTGAATCACGATACATCCTCGACACGTGCAGTCCTGGATAGGTCCTCGGCTCTTGGGTTCTTGGGATAATAGCGCTCCGGCAGGCGCTCGATATGCGGGAAGAACTTGGTGTCCTTGTAGGGCATCTTCATGAACCCGGACACCCCAAGCCCCTCAATCAGTCCGATCGCGGCCAGGATATCGTCCAGCCGCCGCCGAAACTCCTCTTCACGGGCAGGATCCAGCAGTCGGTAGTAACTGTGAATCTTCAGGTGGTTGGGCAGTGCCTCGAAAATGATCATGCCGGTGTGGTGAATGGTATTGAGTGCTTCCAGCGAGGAAATGATCTCCTCGGGAAGCACCAGAAATTCCTCGGGATCCGGCCCATCTTCGAAATAGGAATGCATGCGCGAGCGGTCCTCGATCTCCGGGGCAGCGCTCACCTCATAGGGCAGGCGCATGCCTGGCGACGGCTCGAAGGGTTGGTGTGGCCCCTCGCGGTCGATGTGCAGGGTATCCCGGGCATTGAACAGACAGCTTTTGAAGATGCCCTGGCGATAAATCGCCCTGGCTAGGTTGACCATATTGTTGACCGCCGTCACGAAGGCGGTCTTGAGGTTGGGATCGTGCAGATTGAGTGAAGTATCGATATAGATGCCGTCGGCTTCCCAATGCACAGCCAATCCTCCCACCACAGGGTATTTGCCCAGTCGGCTGACCGCGGCGAGAAAGGCCTTCTCGGTCTCTCCCATGCCTTGCATGAAGTTCTTGTAGTAGCGGTCGAGTTGTACATCGTTGACGTCGCTAAGCGTTTCCGGTGCGCCCTCCTCACGCAGAAACGACTTGCGCGAGCTGTATACCACGGTATCGATCTCGCGCTTGGCCGTACGCACCCATACCGGCACCATCGGCGTGGGCGGCGATTCCTCGAGATCGAACATCACGGTACGCGCAAGGCGTGGCATTTCCTTGAGGAAATAGTCACCCGCGCGGCGACGCAGCTCTGGGTCGGAGGCGAGCAGTCCATCGAGCATACGCGCGAATTCCATGGGCAGGCCCAACGAGGTGGCCGGGATGGCCTTATGACCGAACCGGCAGGACTGCCCCGAAGCCAGAGCGTAGAGGGTCCCCGCCGCGCCCTGCTCGTCGAACCGCGGTGACGACAACCCACCGTTCAATTGCTCCTCGCCAATGAAGTAGACATCACCCAGGCGGGCATTGGTCTGCTGCAGGTTATCGGACATCAGCTCCATGACGTTGGCGGCGACGAACTGCTGATTCTTATCGAGCTGAGCGAATACCGACGAGCCCCAGTCGATCAAGGCGATATTCTCGCGCTCGGCATCGAACACCAGGTTGGATGGTTTGATGTCGCCGTGCACGATGGGGCGACCGGAAGCCCCCGACTCGGACCTAAGGCTGCGCAAGATATCGGCCAGTTGTGCGGCGATGCGCACCACTAGTCGCGGCGAGAGGCGCCCCTCGCGCAGCGACACCTCCTCCAGGTTCTCGCCCGGCGCCCGTTCCATTACCAGGATCGACTGGTTACGAAGCCGCTGGAAGGCGATCAGCCGAGGAACCCGAGGATGGGCGACCTGCTCGAGCATGAAAGCCTCCTCTTCGAGCCGGTCCTGCAAGTGCTGAGGCAAGGTAACGCGCGTGAACTTGAAGACATACTGCGCATTGCGCGCCGTCACGCCGGAAAACACGAAACCATAGGCACCCTTGCCGATCAGCTCGATATCCCGATAGCCGAGCTGTTCGAGCTGGGTGGTGCACAGCGCCACCCAGTCCTTGAGCTTCTTGGCATCGTCATGACTGAGCAGATAGATCGACTGCTCTTCGGGAATGTAGAACTGCTGCAGAGGCACTTGCGCTTGCGTCATGACCGGCCGACCTCGCTATCGTCAACCCATTTGCAACAGCATCGACTGAGGCGATTCGAGATAGCCTTTCCAGCGATTGCAGAAGCGCGCGATGGTGCCGCCATCGATGATGCGGTGGTCCCCGGCCCAGCTAACGGTCATGATCGCTCGCTCGATCACCCCACCGTGATCGTCGAAGCGTGGCAGCCGTTGGACCCGGCCGAGGGCGACAATGGCCACCTCGGGCGCATTGATGATCGGCGACGCATAGGTGCCTCCCAACGCCCCGATATTGGAAATGCTGATGGTACCGTCCTTGAGATCCGCCTGCCCGACACGCCCTTCGCGAGCGGCTTCGGTCAGGCGCGCCACTTCAGCGGCAATCTCCAACAAGGACAGACGCTCGACGCTCTTGACGTTGGGCACGATCAACCCCCCCCGGCCGTCCACCGCCATGCCGATATTGCAGTGAGGCTGATAGTGGATTTCGGTCACCTCGTCGTTGATCCGGCTATTGAGAATCGGGAATTCCCTTACCGCCAGCGCCACGGCCTTCATGAAGAACGGCATCAGCGTCAAGCGCGTCCCCTGTGCCTGTGCTTCATCCTTGAGACGCTCGCGCAAGGCCAAGAGTTCGGTGACATCGATCTCGTCGCCGTAGGTGAAGTGAGGGATGGTAGAGGCCGCTTCCGCCATGCGCCGGGCCATCACAGCCTGCATGCCCTTGATCGGTTCGATGCGGACCTCTCGCTCGCGCTCGACTCTCGCTCGTTCCTCTCTTCTTGTCTCGGCCTGTTGTGGCCGGGCAGCGCCACGCACAGGCTCGGGCCGTCTTTCGAGATATGCAAGAACATCGGCCTTGAGCACTCGGCCATCCTTTCCCGAACCTGGGATATCGGCTAACGTCAGGCCATGTTCACGTACCAGCCGGCGCACCGCCGGACTGGCAGGAATTCGCTGGCGTCGAAGGTTTACCCCAGCATGCGTGACCTCACCCTCGCCGGGCTCGACGGTTGGCGCATGGCGCGGCGGCGCGGCGGAAGTCGCTGGCTTCACGCCTTCCTGGCGATCCCGGGGAACGAAGGCAAACAGTGGCGAATGCACCCGTGCACTTTCGCCTTTCGCGTAGTAGCGGTGAGTCACCCGCCCTGCCTTGGGCGCCGTGATCTCGACCATCGCCTTGTCGGTCATCACATCGACCACGGGCTGGTCTTCCTCGATCTCGTCGCCCTCGCCGATGCGCCACTCGACCACTTCGCACTCGACGATTCCCTCGCCGATATCCGGCAGGATGAAGTCCTCGCTTTGCTCTTCACCCGTCTCGCTCGCCGCGACAACCCTCGCAGGCTCTTTCGGGGGGGCTTGCTCCTGCGCTGACTCGCCCGCGAGCTCTTCTTCGTCTTTCGACGACATCGGCGTGTCGCTAGTCTCTGCCTGCTCTCCACCTTCGGCGACCAGGGCGAACAAGGGCTGATGGACTTTGGCGATCTCGCCCTCGCGATAATAGAGCCGGCTGACGCGCCCCCGGTAAGGAGCCGGAATCTCCACTAGCGCCTTGTCGGTCATCACTTCGGCCACTGGCTGATCTTCCTCGATCATATCGCCTTCGCTGACCAGCCATTTGACCAGCTCGCACTCCACGATACCTTCGCCGATATCGGGCAGCATAAAATCACTCATGGTTGCGCTCCTGTCCTGATATCGACCTAGAACTCGATGCTGGCCTTGATGGCCTCGAAGATCTTCAGATGATCGGGCATGTACTCCTTCTCCAGGGTCAGCGGGAAGGGAGTATCCAGCCCGGTCACGCGGACAATGGGCGATTCCAGATAGAGAAAGCAACGCGTCTGGATGGCGGCAGCGATCTCGCCGGCAAAGCCACCGGTCAAGGGCGCTTCATGGGTCACCACCAACCGTCCGGTCTTGAGCACCGACTCGGCCACGGTTTCCACGTCCCAGGGCAGGATGGTGCGCAAGTCGATGACCTCGCAGGAAATGCCCTCCTTTTCGGCCAGCTCGACGGTCCGTTCGATCACCTCCATCTGCGCGCCCCAACCCAGCACGGTGATGTCATCGCCTTCCTTGATGACTTCGGCCTCGCCCAGAGGAAGCTGATAATCGCTTTCCGGCACCTCGCCGGTGGATGCGCGGTACAGCCGTTTGGGCTCGAAGAACAACACCGGGTTTTGATCGCGGATCGATCCCAGCAGCAGCCCCTTGGCCTGATGAGGGTTGCGCGGCACCACGACCTTCAACCCCGGGGTATGAGCGAAATAGGCTTCCGGCGACTGCGAATGGTAATGCCCGCCGGAAATGCCGCCACCATAGGGTGCCCGAATGGTCAGCCCACCGACATTGAAGAGGTTGCCTGAACGATAACGGAACTTGGCCGTTTCGTTGACGATCTGGTCGAAGGCCGGAAAGATGTAATCGGCGAACTGGATCTCTGCCACGGGGATCGACCCCTGTGCGGCGAGCCCGTTGGCAAAACCGATGATGCCCTGCTCCACCAGCGGCGTATTGAAGCAGCGCGTCTTGCCGTATTTCTGCTGCAGATTGCTGGTGGCGCGAAACACCCCGCCGAACTCCCCCACGTCTTCACCGAAGCACAGTACCCCTTCGTCGGCGGCCATGGCGATATCCAGGGCATTGTTGATGGCCTGCAGCATGTTCATCTTCGCCATGTCACGCTCCTCCCTTGCCTCGGCCAGCGCTCTTCGGATAGGCCTCCGGATACTTGCGAATATGCGCCTTGAGTTGCTCGAGCTGCTCGGCAAGCGCCGGGGTGATGACGTCATAGACGTCGCTGACCAGCGTTTCCAGCGCCGGCGGTTGGCGCTTCTCGGCGCGTTTCATGGTTTCGAGCACCTCGCGGCGCAAGCTTTCCTGCAGGGCCTTTTCGTCGTCTTCGCTCCACCACTCCCGATCCTGCAACCAGTGCCGCATGCGCAGAATGGGATCCTTTTCCCGCCATGCTTCCTCCTCCTTTCTGCTGCGATAGCCGGAAGGGTCGTCGGACGACGAATGCGCCGCGAGGCGGTAAGTCATGGCCTCGATCAGTACCGGGCTGTTGTTCTCGACCACCATGCGACGGGCGATCCTGGTGGCTTCATGAACGGCCAGGACATCGTTACCATCGACCCGGATGACCTGCATCTTGTAACCGAACGCTCGCGGTGCCACTCCATCGGCGGCGAACTGCTCGATGGTGGGAGTGGAAATTGCGTAGCCGTTGTTGCGGCAGAAGAAGATCACCGGCACCTTGTGCACCGTGGCCATGTTTAAGGCGGCATGGAAGTCCCCTTCCGAGGCTGCCCCCTCGCCAAAGTAGGTGATGGTGCAGTGCTTCTCTCCAGCCAGCTTCTGGCCATAGGCATAGCCCACGGCCTGGGGAATCTGCGTGGCCAGCGGCGAGGAAATGGTCATGTAGTGGAGCTTGGCCGAGCCGTAGTGGATCGGCATCTGCCGTCCCTTGCCGTAGTCCTGCTCGTTGCCGAACAACTGATTCATGAACTCGTCGGTGGTGAAGCCGCGATAGGCCAGGGCTCCCTGCTCACGATACTGAGCCATGATCATGTCGGCATCGTCCAACGCAGCCGTACTGCCGATGACTGCGGCTTCCTCGCCGGTGCACTGCATGTAGAAGCTCAACCGCCCCTGGCGCTGGGCCGCCATCATGCGTTCGTCGAGCACACGCGTGAAGAGCATGGCGCGATAGATGCGCAAGGCCTTGTCACGGTCCAGGTCGGGGGCTTCGGCACCGTCGTAGAGCGTGCCGTCCTGCTGCAGGAGCTTGAAAGTGGGAAGACGAAACTCGTCACCGTCGGTGAAGGTCGGGGTATAGGTGACCTCGGATCTCGTTGTCGTCATGGTCCTCTTCCTTGGGTAATGGCTTGAGGAACGCCACTCCCCTTGTGGGGGTGCGGTTAGTTCAACTGTAGTTCAATGTTAGCGGGATTCGATATTCACTCCACCAACGTTACCGATTGCTCAATCTACCGTTAACGTTAACGTAAAATCCGGCACGGAACATGCCATTCGGGATACGACGTTAGTCGATACGCCGTACGGTTACAGGTGTCGGGAAACACGCTCGAAGGCGCTGTCCACGCATAGCGCCAACAGGGCGATAAGCAGAGCACCTTGCAGGATGTAAGCGGTGTTGCCATTGACGATGCCAGCAATGATGGGTTCGCCCAGCGTCTTGGCCCCGATCGTCGATCCTATGGCGGCGGTGGCGATGTTGATGGTCACTGACGTGCGGATACCAGCGACGATGACCGTCAATGCGAGAGGAAACTCCACTTGCCACAGGACCTGACCACCCGACATGCCCATGCCACGCGCCGCTTCCAGCACGTCGGCATCGATTCCCTGCAAGCCGACCAAGGTGTTGCGAACGATCGGTAACAGACCGTAGAGAACCAAGGCAACGATCGTCGGCTCGGTCCCGAATCCCAGCATCGGTACCGAGAGAGCCAGCACGGCCACCGGAGGAAATGTCTGCCCCATGGAAGCGAGTTGGGCGACCAGCGGCAGGAAATCGCGCCCCCAGGAGCGAGTCACCATCACCGCCGCCCCCACCCCGGCAATGATGGCTACCAGCGAAGCCACGCCGACGATGGCCATATGGTTGACCACCAGCGTCAGGAAGGCATTGCGCTGATAAATCACCGAACGGCTATTGGGGGCGATTTGGCGAAAGACATCCTCCAGCCAGGGTATCGCCAGCACCATGCCCAGCAGTGCCGCCAGCCATGCCAAGGGAACCCACCATTCCCACAGGGACGGACGCTGCCACATGCTTTCCGCCAGCCGCTTCATGGTGCTGCCTTGAGCAGATCGTGCAGTGATAGAGTTCCTACCGGACGTCCAGTCCCATCGACGACCGTCAGGCTCTCACAGTGATGCCAGAGCATCAGCGACAGCGCCAAACGCAGACTGTCATCGATACCGACCGATGGATCGGATCGACTGGGGCGGGAAGTACCCAGCGGCTGCATCCGGGCAGCCACCCGAGTCAGGCCAGCCTGCTTGAGCCCTCGGTCCGCCCCTCCAAGCAGCGATTCGACGAAACCATTCGCCGGTTCACGTAGCAGAGCCTGAGGTGTGCCCTGCTGCACGATGCGCCCCTGACTCATGACCACGATGCGATCGGCGAGCTTGAGAGCTTCGTCCATGTCATGAGTGACGAAAACGATGGTCTTCCTGAGCCGCGACTGCAGCCGCAGCAACTCGTCCTGCAGGGTTTCGCGAGTGATCGGATCGAGCGCCCCGAAAGGCTCGTCCATCAGCAGGATATCCGGATCTGCGGCCAGTGCACGCGCCACGCCGACACGCTGAGCCTGGCCGCCGGAAAGCTGAGCGGGCATCTTCTCGGCGAAGACCGCCGGATCGAGGCCCAGTAACTCCATCAGCTCGGTAACTCGAACATCGATACGGGCCGGCATCCACTTCAGCAAACGCGGCACCAGGCCAATGTTGCGCGCCACCGACCAGTGAGGAAACAGACCGGTGTTCTGGATGGCATAGCCGATGCGCCGCCGCAGTACCTGCTCATTGAACGAGCGGATCTGCCGACCATCGATCAAGATCTGACCCGCACTGTGCTCGATCAACCGGTTGATCATGCGTAGCGTGGTCGACTTGCCACAGCCCGAGGTGCCCACCAGCACGCACAGCTCGCCATTGGCCACCGTCAGCGAAATGCCATCCACTGCCCGCTCGCGGCCGAATACCTTGCTGACCTCCTGCAGTTCAATCATGCACGACTCCACGCCGGAAATATGCCGCTAGCGCACTGAAGCCGGCATCTACGATCAGCGCCATGACGAGGATCGGTAACGCGCCCAACACCACCAGATCCATGGCCGCCTGGCCCAGTCCCTGGAAGATGAAGGTGCCGAGCCCTCCGGCCCCAATCAGTGCCGCGACGGCGGCCAGGCCAACCGCCTGGATGGTAGTGACACGAATCCCCTCCAGCAGCACTGGCAAACCTAGTGGCAGGCGCACCTGGAAGAAGATTTGCCAGGGGCTCATGCCCATGCCGCGCGCGGCTTCGATCACGTCGGGCGGTACTTCCTCCAGGGCCACGAAGGTGTTGCGCGTCATTGGCAGCAGGCTGTAGCCAACCAATGCAATCAATGCAGGTGTCCAACCGATCCCTTGCACCCCCAACTCGGCAAGCAGCGGATAACGCGCCGCCAGCCATGCCAACGGTGCCAGCAACAGCCCGAACAGGGCCAGGCTCGGAATCGTCTGAATCACGCTCAGCACCCCGAACGTGGTCGTTTGCAGACGAGTGAAGCTGCGAATCGTCAGCGCCAGGGCAAAACCGATGACTAGGCTCAGCGACACGGCCGCCCCGACCAGCCACAAGTGATACAGCAAGGCGGACGTGAACTGTTCGCGACGACTGGCGTATTCCCGCAGCAGGGCCAGCGTATCGAGCCATCCCGATACCAGGGCGAGCGTCAACGAACCCAGCACCAGTCCGCCGACCAGCAGCAACGCACCGCGTGTCGGATTCAATCGGGTGCGTAGCTCGATCAGAATCAACAGCAACAGGAACAGCAGGCTCCAGACGCCTGCGCCGATACCGGCCCTGGCGTAGGGCTGCCCAGAATCGACGAAGGCCAGAGAGAAGGCTGCCAAGGCCCAAGGCAATGCGATCAACAATGCCACATCGAGGCCGAGCAACAGACGCAGCCTCCTCACGGTGGGATGCCAAGCCAGCCACAAGCCGGCCAGCAAAGGCAGCGACAGCAACACGGCATCAAACGGCCCCATGATCTCTCCCAGGCGATAGGCTTCGCCTGGCACGATGCGGTTAGGCTGGACGCTGACCAGCTCCAGGCCATGTAGCACCAGCAGGGCTAGCGTCGTCAGGGCAACGATGACGCGATTCGGAGATTGCATGGCGTCGGACATGGTGCCGACGCTATCAGAGATCCAGTGAATCGAGATAGTCGGCAGCGACCTGGCTCGGGTCGGCCCCGCCCACGGCGACCTCGCCGTTGAGGCGTTGCAGTGTCTCGAGGTCGAGGGATTCGAACACCGGTGACAGCAGAGACTCGATCCGCGGGTAGGTTTCGAGCACCGACTCACGTATCACGGGGGTTGGCTGATAGACTGGCTGCACTCCAAGGGTATCCTCGAGTACCACCAGATCCAGGGCATTGAGACCACCATCGGTGCCATAGGTCATAGCGGCATTGACACCATCCGTCTGCAACGCTGCGGCACGCATGGTCGCCGCCGTGTTGCCGCCCGACAGGACCACGAGTTGATTGGGGGACAGCTCGAAACCATAGGCTTGTTGAAAAGCCGGCAGCGCGGATGGCGATTCGACGAACTCGGCACTAGCGGCGAACTTGAACTCACCGCCTTGCGCCAGATATTCGCTGAGATCCTCGAGAGATTGCAGCCCGTGCTCTCTGGCCAGATCGCCTCGCACGCTCATCGCCCAAGTGTTGTTGGCATCGGCGGGCGTCAGCCAGACCAGTCCGTTGGCTTCGGCATCCAGGCGCTTGACCTCCTGATAGGCCTGCTCGGCATCCTTCCACACATCACTGTCCTGCCGGTCGAAGAAGAAAGCGCCATTGCCGGTATATTCCGGATAGATATCGATCTCACCCGAGAGGATGGCACCGCGCACGATACTGGTGGTCCCGAGCTGCAAGCGGTTCTCGACCTCGATACCGTTGTTTTCTAGCACCTGCAGAATCAACTCTCCCAACACCGATCCTTCGGTATCGATCTTCGATGCAACCACGACCGGCTCCTGGGCTTGAGCGACCCCAAGTGACAACACAGCACCCGCCATACTCGCCACCATCCAGCCCATTGTCCTGTTCATCGAGACCACTCCGGTGTAATGATGTGATGTCAGTATAAGGAAGACATCATGATGTGTCAGACGAGCGATCAACGCTTCCCGCTCTGGGAGCGTTACCGACATCCGTTGATTCGAGACCTGGCTTGGTTGATCGCAGCCCCGGACGTACTCGAGACGCCTGGCTTCGCACGCCCTGATTTGAAGGAGCTGGGACTGGAAGGAGGTCGTCTTGCCGCCTGGCTGGACGCACTCGAACGCGCCCCGCATACCCTGACGGCGCGTATCGGCGCCAGCCGTCGAGGACGACTAGGCCATTATCATGAACGGCTATGGCAATTCCTGCTCTCCGAAGCGCCTGGCACGCACCTGGTGGCGCACAACCTGCCCATCGTCGAGGACAAACGCACCCTCGGGGAATTGGACCTGATCTACCGCAACGGCAGCACTCCCGAGCCGATCCATCTCGAGGTCGCCATCAAGTTCTATCTAGGCTTGGTTGAGGGGCCGGGTGAGGCCACAAGCCAGGCTCGCTGGATCGGCCCCGGTTGCGCTGACAGCCTGGCCATCAAGTACCAGCACCTGCAACGACATCAACTCCCGCTGGCCAACTCACCCCAGGCACAACGGCAACTCGCCGACATGCTGGGCGAAGCCGACGCGAGAGTCAGCCAACGACTCGCATTACCGGGAATCCTTTTCTATCCCTGGCGACACGATATGCCACCCCCTCGGGGGGCCCGTGCCAACCACCTGAGGGGCGAGTGGCTGACTTGGCAAGAATGGCCAGCGCTTCGTCGTCAATTGCCAGCCGGTACCCAAGGCATCGTGTTGCGCAAGCCTCACTGGTTGGCACCGCCACCACGCAGCACCCTGCACCCGCTATCCGATCTGAACGCGCAGCTTGCTTACCATTTCAGCCTGCCACGCCCACCCCTGCTCCTCGGACTTTATGGCCCCGAGCGAGGTTGGCGTCGCGTGTTCGTGACCGGCAACGACTGGCCAGACCAGATACCGCTGCCGCCAAGTCTAGCGACTCAATCGTCCTGAGTGGCTGGCGTCTCGAACACCCAAGTGGTGCCTTCCCGGCTATCCTTGAGCACGATGCCGAGTTCCGCCAATTCATCACGGATGCGATCCGCCGTGGCAAAATCCTTGGTCTTCTTGGCCGCTGCCCGTTCCGCGATACGCGCTTCGATTTCAGCCTCGCTGATCGGCAGTGCCTCACCACCGCCCTTGAGGAAGGTGGACGGGTCCTGGGTGAACAGGCCCAGAACTCCACCCAGGCGCTTCAGTTCAAAGGCCAAGGCCGGGGCCTGTTCGGGAGCTTCCTTCTTGGCTCGGTTGAGTTCGCGGGCCAAATCGAACAATGCCGCCAGCGCTTCGGGAGTATTGAAGTCGTCATCCATGGCGGCCACGAAGCGCTGGTCGAAGCGCACATCGACCGCCCCTTCTTGCGGCACCACACCTTCCAAGGCGGTATAGAAACGCTCCAGCGATTTGCGCGCCTCGCCCAAGGAGTCCGGCGCATAGTTGATCGGGCTACGATAGTGGCTGGCAACCAGCAGGTAGCGCACCACTTCCGGGTCGTGGGCCTCGAGCACGTCGCGAATGGTGAAGAAATTGCCCAGCGACTTGGACATCTTTTCCTGATTGACGCGTACCGCACCGGCATGCATCCAGGTATTGACATAGAGCTTGCCGGTCGCCGCCTCGCTTTGGGCGATCTCATTCTCGTGGTGCGGGAAGGTCAGGTCAGGGCCACCGCCGTGAATGTCGAAGGTCTCGCCCAGGCAGCAAGTCGACATCGCCGAGCACTCGATATGCCAACCGGGACGGCCCTCGCCCCAGGGCGATGACCAACTGGCCTCGCCGGGCTTGGCCGCCTTCCACAGCACGAAGTCCAACGGATCCTCCTTATGCTCGTCGACCTCGACGCGGGCACCGGCGCGCATCTCATCAGGATCGCGATTGTTGAGCTTGCCGTAGTCGGCGAACTTCCTGACTCGGTAATAGACATCGCCGTTGTCCGCCGCATAGGCATAGCCCTTGTCGATCAAGCTTCCGATCATGTCGACGATCTCGACGATATGGCCGGTGGCGCGCGGCTCCTGGTCCGGGCGAAGCACCATCAGCCGGCCTTCGTCCTCATGCATGGCGGCAATCATGCGTTCGGTCAGACTGGCGATCGATTCGCCATTCTCCTCGGCACGCCGGAGGATCTTGTCGTCGATGTCGGTGATGTTGCGCACATAGGTGACGTCATAGCCCCGGGCCCGCAGGTAGCGGGTGATCACGTCGAAGGCCACCATCACCCGGGCATGGCCAAGGTGGCAATAGTCGTAGACGGTCATGCCGCACACGTACATGCGAATCCTGCCCGGCTCCAGGGGCTCGAACGTTTCCTTGCGCCTTGTCAGGGTATTGTAGATTTGCATGTCAGCCCTTCTTCTGAATCTTCGCCCAGGTGTCCTTGAGTCCCACGGTACGATTGAATACCAGGTGATCCTCACGGCAAGCATGGCGGTCGGCACAGAAATAACCGACACGTTCAAACTGGAAGCGTGACTCAGGTTTCACCCCGGCCAGACTGGGTTCGGCAATGCCTTGTAGGGTGATCAGCGATTCAGCACTGAGGTGCTCGAGGAAGTCGGTATCCTTGTCCTTGTCTGGCGATTCGACCTGGAACAGGTTGTCGTAAAGCCGCACTTCCACCGGCACGCCCTGGGCCACACTGACCCAATGAATCACCCCTTTGACCTTGCGACCTTCGGGGTTCTTGCCCAGCGTATCGAAATCCACCGAGCAGCGTAGCTCGGTGACCTCGCCGGCATCGTTCTTGATCACGTCGTCGCAACGAATCACGTAGGCATTACGCAGCCTGACTTCCTTGCCGGGAGCCAGACGGAAGAACTTCTTCGGCGGCTCTTCCATGAAGTCATCACGGTCGATCCAGATCTCACGGGTGAACGGCAACTTGCGTGTACCCATGTCATCGCGGGCCGGGTGGCCAGGCACTTCGAAGACCTCGTCGTGATCCTCTGGCACGTTGGTGAGCACCACCTTGAGCGGCTTGAGCACGCACATGGCGCGCGGAGCGTTGTCCTCCAGGTCTGCACGAATCGCGTGATAGAGCATGGCAATATCGACCAGGCCGCCATCGGCACGCGTCACACCGATCATCTCACAGAACTTGCGGATCGAAGCCGGCGTATAGCCACGCCGACGCATACCGGAAATGGTCGGCATGCGAGGGTCGTCCCAGCCGTCGACGATGCCTTCGTCCACCAGCAGCTTGAGCTTGCGCTTCGAGGTCAAGGTATAGTTGAGGTTCAGCCGAGCGAATTCGATCTGACGCGGCTTGCACGGAACCGGCAGGTTGTCGAGGAACCATTCGTAGAGTGGGCGATGATCCTCGAACTCGAGGGTGCAGATCGAGTGCGTCACGCCCTCGATGGCATCCGACTGGCCATGCGTGAAATCGTAGGAGGGATAAATCTTCCACTTGTCGCCGGTCTGATGATGGCGGGCATGGCGGATGCGATAGAGGATCGGGTCGCGCATGTTGATGTTGGGCGACGCCATATCGATCTTGGCACGCAATACTTTCTCACCCTCGGCGAATTCACCGGCGCGCATGCGCTCCAGCAGGTCGAGGTTCTCCTCGGGCGAGCGATCGCGATAGGGGCTGGGTCGGCCCGCTTCGGTCAAGGTGCCGCGATACTCGCGGATCTCATCCGGCGAGAGATCGTCGACATAGGCCTTGCCTTCGCGCACCAGATACTGTGCCCACTCATAGAGCTGGTCGAAGTAGTCGGAAGCGAAACGCACGCCCCCCGCCCACTGGTAGCCCAGCCAGGACACGTCCTCCTTGATGGCGTCGATATAGGCCTGCTCTTCCTTGGAGGGGTTGGTGTCGTCGAATCGCAGATGACAGTCACCGCCAAACTGCTCGGCGAGTCCGAAGTTCAGGCAGATCGACTTGGCATGGCCGATATGCAGGAAGCCATTGGGCTCCGGGGGGAACCGCGTGACGATGGTATCGACCTTGCCCGCTTCGACTTCTTCACGAACCTGGTTGCGAATGAAGTTCGGGGCGCTGGTGCTGTCATTGCTCATGGGGCGTCTAGGAACCTCTGGTTGCTCGCGATGGCTGGCGACGCGCCGTGCCGCGAGCCACGTGACTCGCTCCGGCTTCGCGTGCCGTTGCAAAACGGCTATTATAGCGTGACGCAGTCGCGCTACGCCAAGGCGCGCCACTCAATAGCTTTCAGGATTTCGACATGATCGTTCTGCAGACCAACTTCGGTGATATCACTATCGCGCTCGACTTCGACAAGGCGCCGAAGACCGCCGCGAACTTCCAACAATACGTGACCGACGGTCACTACGATGGCACTCTCTTCCACAGGGTGATCAACGGTTTCATGGTCCAGGGCGGTGGCTTCGATACCAATTTCGAGCAGAAGGCAACCCGCGCGCCGATCGAAAACGAAGCCGACAACGGCTTGCAGAACCGCACCGGCACCCTGGCCATGGCACGTACCCAGGATCCGCATTCGGCTACCGCGCAGTTCTTCATCAACGTTGCCGACAACGACTTCCTCAACCATAGCGCCAAGACCCTTCAGGGCTGGGGGTACTGTGTGTTCGGCGAAGTGGTCGAAGGCATGGACGTGGTGGAGAGGATCAAGGAAGTCCCCACCACTCGCCGCGGCATGCATGCCGATGTCCCCGCCGACGACGTGGTGATCCAGCGCGCCTATCTCAAGGACGACGTCCAGGACGTCTGAGCCTCATCCAAGTCTAAAACGCCCGCGCCAGCGGGCGTATTGCGTTCTGCCCGATGCGAGAGCCCGCCATGACCACCCTGCTGATTTCCGACCTCCACCTGGACGCCGATACTCCCGAGATCGCCAACGGCTTTTTCGCCTATCTCGACGACCATGCCCGCAACGCCGATGTCTTGTACATTCTCGGTGACTTCTTCGAGGCCTGGATCGGCGACGACATTCTCGACCACCCCGGCATGGCGCCACTGGCCGAACGTGTCGCCGGTGCTCTACGACGGGTGAGCGACGGGGGAACCAAGCTATACCTGATGCACGGCAATCGCGATTTCCTGCTCGGCGAACGCTTCGCCGCCGACGCCGGCTTGACCCTTCTCGACGAACCGAGCGTCGTGGAGCTTGGCGGCGAACGGGTCCTGTTGATGCACGGTGATAGCCTGTGCACCCGTGACACCGCTTACATGGCGTTCCGCGAACAGGCCCGCAACCCACAATGGCAGGCCCAAGTGCTGGCAATGCCGATCGAACAGCGCCTGGAACTGGCCAAGAGCCTGCGTATGCAATCCGGCGAGGCCGTATCCAACAAGGCCGAGGACATCATGGACGTCACCCCCGAGGAAGTCGTGCGAGTCATGGAAGAACACGACGTGCACACCCTGATCCATGGCCACACGCACCGCCCAGCCGTTCACACACTCGAAGTCAACGGCGCCCCCGCCAGTCGCATCGTGCTCGGCGACTGGCGGCCCGGGCGTGGCTGGGAGGTCCGTGTCGAGGATGGCCGATCGCCGAAGCTCCAGGACTTCCCGCTTCACGGCTAAGTACGTTCTAACAAGAATCCTGGGCCGATGCATCGTCCCTACAAGCCGCCAGGCGCGCCTCCAGCCTCTCGACCAGGGGCAGTTGCGGTGGCGGCCCAATCAATTCCAGGCGCGAATCGCGTCGCCAGACACTGGACGTCAGGGTGGCGCGTCCGTCGGCCCGGTTGTAGAGCTTCCAGCCGGCATCGGTATGTAGTACTCCCTTGATGCGCAACTCCGGCGGCAAGCGATCCAGCAATACCGTCAAGGCATCGAGTGAGAAACGATCGTCGGGATGCCAGCGCCAGCCCAGGCTGGCATGTCCCAGCGACTCGGCCCGCTCACATATCGGCTTGCCAGGGGCTGGTTCGCGATAACGGTACTCGTCCAGGCTGACCAGTGGCGCCGTATTGCGCAAGATGCGATGAGCATTAGCTCCCGGATGAGCGTCCATCTCGACTTCGCGCGCATGACGATGGCCCTCGATCAGCAGGGAGACAGGCATGCGCCCATGACAGGCTTCCAGCACCCAGCGCTTGGGCGGCCACATGTTCTCGAGATAGCGCCATGCGGCCTGGCGTTGCTCGCGGCTGGCCAGATCCGTCATGGTCAGCGCCACCCCATCGGCGATCAGCAGTTGATCTTGAAAGGTGTCATGCTCACGAGAACGCGGATCGTCGAGGCGCCGGGGATCGAGCAAGGCGATGACTTCCTGCAATTGCAGCGCATCGGCGAAGGCCTCTCCGCGCAGCATTTCGAGCAGCCCGGCCGGATGCCCCAACCCCGATGGCTCGACGATCAGGCGATCGGGACGATGGCGGTGGATCAGGTTGACCAGGGAAGCCTGCAGAACGAAGGCCAGCTGGCAGCACATGCATCCCCCTGGCAGCCCCTTGACGATGACGTCGTCGTCCTCCTCGAACATCGCCTGATCGATTCCTACTTGGCCGAACTCATTGATGACGATCACCCAACGCTCATGACGCGGCTTATGGGCAACCAAATGGCGAATCAGAGTGCTCTTGCCACTACCCAAAAAGCCGGTGATCACGTGCACGGGTATTGGAACCCTGCTCTCGTTCGTCGTCATGCAAGCCTCGCTACCGGCAGAAACTGTTACATCATAACATTGTATCTTGAAAAAAACGCGCGGCATCAAGCTACCGCGCGTTCATGCTATTGGCGCCGAGACAGCGGATCAGAGTCGCTCGATCTCCGCCTTGCTGCGGAGATCGTCGAGCAGTGCCTGGATGGCCGCCTGGGCACGTAACCGCTCCGCCATCTGCACCGCGATGCCCTCATACTGCTCATCGACATCACCCGAATCTACTGCATCGAGAGCGATGATCGCCACGTCATTGCCGAGTGTGGCATGGCCGTAGACTGGCTCGTCACCCTGGGGATGCGGTAAACGGAATGCCACCCGGCGCACGGCAGGGGGAATATCGCTCCCCGACTGGCGGCTGACACTGTCCGCCCGTTGCCATTCGAATGCAGGCGCCTCACCGTCACGCAGGGCCGACACGCGTGCTCGCGCGAGTTCGAGCAGAGCATCCCGTTGCTTGCTCACCTTCACCGCGGCCATCACCTGATCACGCACCACGGCGAAGTCGAGAACGGCAGCCTCACGATGATCGGCAACCCGTAGCACCATACGGCGATCCTCGTCGAGCTCGATGACTTCACTGTTGAAACCATCCTCGAGCACATCGCTACTGAAAGCGGCATCCATGACGCCTGGCTCGGCCAGAATGGCTTCTCCCCCATCACGAGACACCCAATCACTTTCGTGAAGCTCAAGACCGAGACTTTCGGCTACGCTCTTCAGATCGTCGGCGGCAAAGCTCTCATCGATGAGACGTTGCACGCGCTGGTTGAACTCATCGCCGACCGCACTCAGAGCCACTTCGTCACGCAATTCGTCACGCAATTCCTCGAAAGACGGCATATCGAGCTCGGTTACCTCGATGAGATGCAAGCCATTGTCCGTCTCGACGATGGGGGACACCTGCCCCACATCCAGTGAAAAAGCGGCCTCCTCGAAGGCGTCGCCAAAAAAGCCGCGGCTGATGACGCCGAGATCCCCACCTTCATCGGCCGTGGAAGCGTCATCGGAATATTCCGCCGCAAGTGTAGCGAAGTCTTCGCCTGCAGCGAGACGCTCCTGTACTTCCTCGAGGCGGGCGCGGGCCTCCTCCCGGCTGCGCTCGCCATCGAAGGTCACCATGATATGCGACACGCGGCGCTCGGCATTATCGGCACGACGCTCATAGGCGCTGCGGAGCGCTTGCTCATCAACCTCCGCCTGCTCGGCCATCTGAAGGCGATCGACAACGACGTATTTCAGCCGCACCTGCTCAGGACGCCGATAGTCCTGCGCATTGGCCTCATAGTAGGCCTTGAGTTCGGCCTCGCTAACCTCGACGGGAGCCTCGAGATCCTCGGCACTCAGGATGTGATAGCGGAAGCTGCGAGTCTGGCGCTGCAACTCACCCAAACGCTCGCGCTCGGAAGGCAAGGTAAAATCGCTGAATGCCAACCCCTGCTGCAGTTGCTGGCGCTGCATATCGACACGCAGTGCCTGACGGAACGACATAGGGGTATAACCCGCACTAGCCAGACGATTACGGAAAAGATCCTGGGAGAAGCGCCCATTCTGATCCTGGAACTCCGGCAATGACACGATCACCTGATCGAGCTGCTCTTCGGAAAGATGCAAACCGCCATCATCGGTGTATTGGTCCAGCAGTGAGACAGTGATGAGTTCGTTCAGCACTTGGTTGCGCAGGGCCCGCTCCTGGTCCGGCGGTACCTGGCCACTGCGAATGGCACGCTGAACCTCCAGCTCGACTTGCTGGCGGGTGATGGATTGGCCATTGACCTTGGCCACGTCATTCTCCCCGCTGGTAAAGAATCCCACCAGGGCATCCGCCCCAAACAGGGCCATGGCGGCAACCATCAATCCGATAATGATCTTGGCGCCCCAACTCTTGGAGCGGTCCCGAATACTTTGCAGCATGCTGGCCTCGGCTGAAGATTGGCACGAATCACGACATATTATACCCGGCAGGTCAGTGCCGAAGCCAAGGTTCGACGCTGCCAATCACCGGAATATATGGGATAAAGTGGTCACGGCTTGTAGTTCGAACGACCCATAACAAAAAAGCGCACCGCTATCGCGATGCGCCTATTGACGGGCCACTTTGCCCGCTGACCACGCGTCAGCGTCTTAGTTGACCGAGTCCTTGAGCGCCTTGCCAGCCTTGAAGCTAGGCACCTTGGCAGCGCTGATCTGAATCGGTTGTCCAGTCTGAGGATTGCGTCCGGTACGCGCGGCACGCTCCTTGACGGAGAAGGTTCCAAAGCCCACCAAAGACACGGTGTCACCCTTCTTCAGGCTCTCAGTAACACTCTCGACCATGGCATCGAGTGCACGGCTAGCGGCTGCCTTGGGAATATCGGCAGACGCTGCGATGGCTTCAATCAGCTCGGATTTGTTCACACTTCACCCCTTGACTGTTACGGAAATTGATTACTAATCGGCGCTATCTTCGGGCGGCTTACACGATCATGGCAAGGCGCAATTTATAGCAATGCGATGAAACGCCTGTCAAGCAACCCTTAGCGCCGAGTCCCATCATGACGGGGTTTTCCCTTTACCATGATGGGGCAATTATCACTAATGCGTACTGATTATCGAGCGGGAAGAAGCAGGGGTATCGGGTCGCTTTTCGTCACCTTCAATCTCCGGCTTTCCTGCCAATGCCGCTTCCAGGACTTCATCGATCCATCGAACGGGCCTGATATCCAACGCATCCTTGATATTATCCGGTACCTCCTTGAGGTCACGGCGGTTCTCTTCGGGTATTAGCACTGTCTTTATACCACCGCGTCGAGCGGCCAGCAATTTCTCCTTCAAACCACCGATGGGCATCACCTCGCCACGCAGGTTGACCTCACCGGTCATGGCGATATCGCAGCGCACCTTGCGCCCGGTGTAAGCCGACACCATGGCCGTTACCATCGCGATACCGGCACTGGGACCATCCTTGGGCGTGGCGCCCTCCGGCACGTGGATATGCAGATCTTCCTTCTCGAACCGTTCGGGATCGATGCCAAACATCATGGCTCGTGCCCGCACCACTGTATGTGCGGCACTGACCGACTCCTTCATGACGTCGCCCAACGAGCCGGTCTTGTTGATCCGCCCCTTGCCTGGCGTCACCACCGACTCGATGTTGAGCAGTTCCCCTCCCACGGAGGTCCAGGCCAGACCGGTCACTCGCCCAACCTGATCGTCCTGATCGGCCAGGCCATAGCTATAACGGCGCACCCCAGCATACGTCTCGACCTCGTCGGCCGTCACGGTACGGGGAGCCTGAGCCCCTTCCTTGTTTTCGGCTTCCAGGCACTCGCGCAGCACCTTACGGCACACTTTTGCAATCTGGCGCTCGAGCTCGCGCACTCCGGCTTCACGACTATAGTAGCGAATCAGCTCAAGCAAGGCCTCATCGGAAAACGCCAGCTCATCGGCCTTGAAGCCGTTGGCCTTCAACTGCTTGGGCACCAGGTAGCGCTTGGCGATGGCCAACTTCTCATCTTCGGTGTAACCCGGGAGCCTAATGATCTCCATGCGGTCCAGCAACGGGCCGGGAATGTTCATCGAGTTGGCGGTACAAATGAACATGGTCTCGGAAAGATCGTAGTCCAGCTCCAGGTAATGGTCGCTGAACTTGTCGTTCTGCTCCGGATCGAGTACCTCGAGCAGTGCCGAGGCAGGGTCGCCACGATGATCCATGCCGATTTTGTCGACCTCATCGAGCAGGAACAGCGGGTTCTTGACCCCAGCCTTGCTCATGCGCTGGATCAGCTTGCCTGGCAATGAACCAATGTAGGTCCGACGGTGACCGCGGATCTCGGACTCGTCACGAACACCCCCGAGCGCCAAGCGCACATACTTACGGTTAGTGGCCCTGGCGATGGACTGACCGAGCGAGGTCTTGCCCACCCCCGGCGGGCCGACGAGACACAGCACCGGCCCCTTGAGCTTCTTGACGCGTTTCTGCACCGCCAGGTACTCGAGAATGCGCTCCTTGACCTCCTCGAGCCCGTGGTGATCTTCGTCCAGTACCTGGGCAGCTCGCACCAGGTCGTGCTTGACGCGGGTACGCTTCTTCCATGGCACTGAAATCAGCCAGTCGAGGTAAGAGCGCACCACCGTGGCCTCGGCCGAAGTCGGCGCCATCATCTTCAGCTTGCCAAGTTCCTGATTGGCCTTCTCGGCGGCCTCCTTGGGCATGCCAGAATTCTTGATGGCCTGCTCGTACTTCTCGGCCTCGTTGGGCACGTTCTCGAGCTCGCCCATCTCTTTCTGGATGGCCTTCATCTGCTCATTGAGATAGTACTCGCGCTGGGACTTCTCCATCTGATCCTTGACTCGCGAGCGAATCCGCTTCTCGACTTGCAACAGGTCGATCTCGGATTCGATCAGCGCCATCAAGTGCTCGATTCGATCGCGCACTCGATCCATCTCCAGCAACTGCTGCTTGTCATCGATCTTCAACGACAGATGGGCACAGATGGTGTCCACCAGACGGCTAGGATCCTCGATGCCGGAGAGAGAGTTGAGCACCTCGTTAGGCACCTTCTTGGACAGCTTGACGTATTGCTCGAACTGGTTGAGCAATACCCGGACCAGCGACTCTCGCTCACGCTCGGTCAGCGGCTCACTCTCGCGCATCGTCACTTCGGCCCGACTGTAGCCACTGTCGACGACGGTGATCTTGCCAACATCGGCACGCGAGGTGCCTTCGATCAGGACCTTGACGGTCCCATCCGGCAACTTGAGAAGTTGCATGATTTCGGCCACCGTGCCCACACTGAACAAGTCGGTGCTGTCAGGGTCATCCTGGCCGGCCTCACGCTGGGCGACCAGCAGTACCCGCTTATCGGCCTCCATGGCCGCTTCCAGGGCCTGGATCGACTTTTCGCGCCCCACGAACAGTGGGATGACCATCTGCGGATAGACGACCACGTCGCGCAGGGGCAACAAGGGCAGACTCAGGGTCTGTTCGGCGTTCTGCAGCATCGCAGACGTTCCTCAACGAATCGGGATTTACTCAGGTGATGGGGGCGTGGACGGCAATTTGCAAGGCGCCCCCGTCAAGCGCCCGCTATTGTATCGGCACATGAAAAGGGGCCGCTGGGCGGCCCCTTCCTCAAGCTGCTCGACGGATTGTCAACCGTCCTTGCCTGCCACCTTGCTCTCTTCCTGATGTGAATAGATCAGCAGCGGCTCGCTCTCACCAGCGATAACCGACTCATCTATGACCACCTTGGTGACGCCTTCCAGGGACGGGATCTCGTACATGGTGTCGAGCAACACGGACTCAAGGATAGAACGCAGGCCACGAGCCCCGGTCTTGCGCGCCATGGCCTTGGCCGCCACCGCTCGCAGGGCATCCTCGCGGAAGTCCAGCTCCACCCCCTCCATCTCGAACAGCTTGGAATACTGCTTGATCAGGGAGTTCTTCGGCTCGGTGAGAATCTGAATCAAGGCATCCTCGGAAAGCTCGGTCAAGGTGGCGATCACCGGCAGACGCCCCACGAACTCGGGGATCAGACCGAACTTGACCAGGTCTTCTGGCTCGACACCGGCCAGCACGTCGCCGATGCCCTTGCCTTCTTCCTTGCTCTTGACCGTGGCGTTGAACCCGATACCACCCTTCTCGGCACGATCGCGAATCACCTTGTCCAACCCGGCAAAGGCTCCGCCCACGATGAACAGAATATTGCCGGTGTTGACCTGCAGGAACTCCTGCTGCGGATGCTTACGGCCACCTTGGGGCGGTACCGACGCCGTGGTACCCTCGATCAACTTGAGCAACGCCTGCTGGACACCCTCACCCGATACGTCGCGGGTGATGGAAGGATTGTCAGATTTGCGCGAAATCTTGTCGATCTCGTCGATGTAGACAATCCCCTTCTGCGCCTTATCGACGTCGTAATCGCATTTCTGCAATAGTTTCTGGATGATGTTCTCGACATCTTCACCGACATACCCCGCCTCGGTCAGCGTCGTGGCATCCGCAATGGTGAAGGGCACATTCAGCAAGCGAGCCAGGGTTTCGGCCAACAGCGTCTTGCCGCTACCGGTTGGCCCGATCAGCAGGATGTTCGACTTGCCCAGTTCCACATCGTCGGACTTCACCTCGGCGCGCAGACGCTTGTAGTGATTGTAGACCGCAACCGACAGCACCATCTTGGCGCGGTCCTGGCCAATCACGTAGTCGTCGAGGGTGTGACGAATTTCACGCGGGGTCGGCAAGCGGTCTTCGTCGCCCTCGGCATCGGCCTCGAGAACTTCCTCGCGAATGATGTCGTTGCACAGATCGACACACTCGTCGCAGATATAGACGGACGGTCCGGCTATCAGCTTACGCACTTCGTTCTGGTTCTTGCCGCAGAACGAGCAGTACAGCAGCTTGCCACCCTCGTCCTTGCCTTTGCCGTCGGCCATTCGCGTACCTCTTAACGGAAGGCGGCCTCAAGCCGCCAGGAGTTGCCTATTCTGATGCGCCTTGAATTTACGCTATCAGGAAGCCGGACGCTTATCCAGCATGGCATCGATCAAGCCGTATTCGGCCGCCTGGGCGCCATCCATGAAGTTGTCACGGTCGGTGTCCCGAGCGATCGTCTCGATATCCTGACCGGTGTGATGCGCCAGGATCTTGTTGAGCCTGTGGCGGATACTGAGGATCTCCTTGGTATGGATCTCGATATCGGACGCCTGCCCCTGATAGCCACCCAGCGGCTGATGGATCATCATTCGCGAGTGGGGCAGGCAGAAACGCTTGCCAGCGGCACCACCAGTTAGAAGCAGCGCTCCCATGCTGGCCGCTTGACCAATGCACACGGTCGACACGTCGGGCTTGATGAACTGCATGGTGTCATAGATGGACATCCCGGCCGTCACCGAGCCACCCGGAGAATTGATGTACAGGTGAATGTCCTTGTCGGGGTTCTCGGACTCGAGAAACAGCAGCTGAGCCACCACTAGGTTGGCCATGTAATCTTCCACCGGCCCGACCAGGAAGATCACGCGTTCCTTGAGCAGGCGGGAATAGATATCGTAGGCCCGCTCGCCGCGAGCGCTCTGCTCGACCACCATCGGCACCAGGCCGCCGGCATTTTGAATATCGAACTCGTTGCTCATCTGTTTGGCGTCCTAATTGCGGAAACACTGCCCACAGGCAGCCTTTCCTTACCCGATGACTGAAACCGCGCCGCCGTCGACGCGGACCCTGCCTTCATTAAACCATAATACCAGGCCCGGCTTAAGCCGGGCCTGGCCGCAGCATTACCCGGACCCGACCAGTCACGCCTTGGCGTCGTCTTCGGAAGCTTCCTCGGCGGCCTCTTCGTCGCCCTGCGCCTGCTGCGCCGCCTGAAGCACCTGCTCATATGTCATTTTGACATCCTTGACGCTGGCCTGTTCGAGCAGCGTGTCGACAGCCTTCTCTTCGAGGAGAGACGACTTGACCTGGCTCTTGAGCTGTTCATTGCCCAGATAATAGTCGATGACCTGCTGCGGCTCCTGGTATTGCTGGGCCAGTTCCTCGACCTTGGCCTTGATCTCGTCGTCGCTGGCATCGAGCTCATTGACCTTGATCACCTCGGCCAGCAACAGTCCAACCTGAACACGGCTATTGGCCTGCTCGGCGAACAGTTCGTTGGGCAATTGGGAGACATCGAAATCCTCACCCAGGCCAAACTGCTGAGCCGCCTGGCGCTTGAGGCCGTCGGTCTCCTGCTGAACCAGCGCCTGAGGCACGGGAATCTCGTTGGCATTCTTCAATGCCTCGAGCACTTGCTGCTTGACACGGTTGTCGACCGCCTGGTCGGCTTCGCGAACCATGTTCTTCTTGACCTCGGCACGGAACTTCTCGAGGTCGCCATCCTCCACGCCGAACTGCTTGATGAAGTCTGCATCGAGCTCTGCAAGCTGTTGTGCGCTGACCTTGTGAACCTTGACCTTGAAGGTCGCTTCCTTACCGGCCAGGTTCTCAGCCTGATAGTCTTCGGGGAAGGTCACTTTGATTTCGGGCTCGTCACCGGCCTTGACACCGACCAACTGATCCTCGAACCCGGGAATGAAGTTGCCGGAGCCCAACACCAGCTCATGGTTCTCGGCCTGGCCACCCTCGAAAGGTTCGTCTCCCAGGAAGCCCTGGAAGTCGATGGTGACCTGATCGCCATCCTCAGCGGCACGATCGACCACTTCCCAGGAAGCATTCTGCTTGCGCAGGGTTTCGATCATTTGCTCGACATCTGCGTCACTCACTTCGACCACGGGACGCTCAACCTCGGCGCCCTCGATGCTCTTGAGCGCGACCTCAGGGTAGACTTCCAGGGTGGCAACGAACTCGAGGTCCTTACCGCTTTCATTGACGGTCGGCTCGATCCGTGGATAGCCGGCGGGATTGAGACTCTCCTGGGTGATGGCCTGAACGTAGCGCTCACGCATCAGTTCGCCCACCACCTCGTTACGCACGTCGCGACCATAGCGCTGACGAACCACGGCCATCGGCACCTTGCCCGGACGGAAACCGTGAAGACGGACGTTCTTGGCGGTGTCCTTGAGGCGGGCCGTGACGGCCTGGTCGACCTCATCCGCCGGCACTTGCACAGTGACACGGCGTTCGATCTGGGAGGTCGTTTCGACGGAAACTTGCATGAATAGTCCTCTACCGACTGGGGGCGTTCTCTATGGAATGCATTGAAGGATCAAAAGGGTAATTCTAAGAACCTCGCCACGCGCTGGCAAGCGCGCCATACCCTCACCATGGGGGCGGAATGCCGGGACACAAGGGAGCATCGAGCTGGAATCCAGCACAGACATCACCCCGGACACGATAGTCGCCCGAAGTGTACGATGCACAGGATAGAAAGAGATGCAACGAGGATAGAAACCAAGGAAACCGACGACAGCATCCGTGTAATGGGGTGGATGATGGGGATCGAACCCACGACCACCGGAGCCACAATCCGGGGCTCTACCACTGAGCTACATCCACCACTACACGAAACTCGAGACACCGACATCAGCTGGACACAGAGCGTCTCTCATTCAAACAAACATCAAGTGCCGCTGAAATGGGGTGGATGATGGGGATCGAACCCACGACCACCGGAGCCACAATCCGGGGCTCTACCACTGAGCTACATCCACCATATCGACACTCGGTTCAAGATACCTGCCGACTGCGACCATCAGAGATGGCACGCCCAGCAGGACTCGAACCTGCAACCTACGGCTTAGAAGGCCGTTGCTCTATCCGGTTGAGCTATGGGCGCATTCTACGGCCTCAAACCTCTTGCCTGCAACCAACTGATAAGAATATACAAACAAAATCAACCGGTTGTGGTCGGGGTGGAGGGATTCGAACCCCCGACATCCTGCTCCCAAAGCAGGCGCGCTACCAGACTGCGCTACACCCCGCCGGCATATTGCACGGCCTTGACGTATGGCCACCTGGCCCGTCAGTGCGAGGCGTATTCTACGTATCTTTCTCCGTCGGTCAAGTCCTTAGCCACACCGTCACGCTCGATTCGCCCTCTCAACGCTTTGACTGTTCGGCCGGTCATGCGAAAATCGATGCCTTCTTTCCATGCTGCCGCCCACTTCAGGGGATATGTTGATGACCGCCCAACTGATCGATGGCAAGGCCATTGCCGCTCATGTACGCCAACAGGTCGCCCGACAAGTCGAGGCCAGACGCCAGGCTGGAGCGAGAACGCCCGGACTTGCCGTGATCCTGGTGGGAGACAACCCGGCCTCTGACGTCTATGTGCGCAACAAGCATCGCGCCTGCGAAGAAGTTGGCATCGCCTCGCTTCGACATCAGTTGCCCAACGACACCACACAGCGGGCACTCGAGGCTCTCGTCGATGAGTTGAACGCCGACCCCACGGTGGACGGCATCCTGGTCCAGCTTCCATTGCCCGAGCACTTGGACCCCCGCCCAATCCTCGAACGCATTCTGCCGCACAAGGACATCGATGGATTTCACCCATACAATCTGGGTCGCCTGGCACAACGGCTACCGGTGCTTCGCCCATGCACACCCAAGGGCATCATGACCCTGCTCCAGGAAACCGGGCTCAAGGTCCGCGGCATGGACGCCACCGTCGTCGGCGCCTCCAACATCGTGGGACGCCCCATGTCGCTCGAACTGATGCTGGCCGGTTGCACGACCACCGTCTGTCACCGATTCACTCGCAACCTGGAAGCTCACGTCAGGAATGCCGATCTGCTGGTCGTGGCGGTCGGCAAACCCGGCTTGGTCAAGGGCGAGTGGGTCAAGGAAGGAGCGATCGTCATCGACGTGGGCATCAACCGGGAAGAAGACGGCCGCCTGGTGGGCGACGTGGAATTCGAGCCTGCCGCGCAACGCGCCAGCTACATCACGCCAGTTCCTGGCGGAGTCGGCCCCATGACCGTGGCGTCGCTACTGGAAAACACCCTGTTCGCCGCGGAGTTGCACGACGCCATGCAGGATCGAGCGCCTTGAGTTAGAATGCGCGCCCTTCGCCCACCCTTTTTCAACTTGCGCTGCGAGGCCCTGTCATGAGCGAACAACCACAGATGAACGTGGAAAGCTTCAATCTCGACCACACCAAGGTCAAGGCACCCTATGTGCGCCTGGCCGGCGTCAAGACCGGGGAACACGGCGACGCCATCCACAAGTACGATATGCGCATCTGCCAGCCCAATCGGGAACACATGGAAATGCCCGCACTGCACTCGTTGGAGCATCTGATGGCCGAGCTGTCGCGCAACCACAGCGACAAGGTGGTCGACATCAGCCCCATGGGCTGCCAGACCGGCTTCTATGTCGCCTTGATCAATCATGACGATTACGAAGACGTACTGAACCTGCTGGAAAAGACGCTCAACGACGTGCTGGAAGCCGATGAAGTGCCAGCATGCAACGAGATGCAGTGTGGTTGGGCTGCCAGCCACAGCCTGGAAGGCGCCAAGGATATCGCACGCGGCTTCCTCGCCAAGCGTGACGAGTGGACCCAGGTCTTCTCCTGACCAGGCTTTCACCCGCAAAAGCCATATGCCACCGGCAGAGAAACGCTCGTAGCTCGTAGCTCGTAGCTCGTAGCTCGTAGCTCGTAGCTCGTAGCTCGTAGCTCGTAGCTCGTAGCTCGTAGCTCGTAGCTCGTAGCTCGTAGCTCGTAGCTCGTAGCTCGTAGCTAATGAAAACACCCACCATGCTGAACAGGAACCTTTAGCATGAAAAAAATCGGCATCATCGGCGCCATGGCCGAGGAAGTCGCCCTACTGGCTTCACGCCTGGAAGATTGCCAGACACGCCAGCACATCGGCTCGACCTTCCATCTCGGCCACCTGCATGGTGTCGAGGTAGCGATTCTGCAATCGGGTATCGGCAAGGTGAACGCCGCCGTCGGCACCACCTTGCTGCTCGACATGTATCACCCTGAAGCGGTGATCAATACCGGTTCGGCTGGCGGTTTTGGCGACCATCTCGAAGTCGGCGACGTGGTGATCTCCACGGAAGTACGCCACCACGATGTCGACGCCGTGGTTTTCGGCTACGAGCACGGCCAGGTACCCAAGATGCCAGCGGCCTATTATCCAGATCCGCGCCTGGTGAATGTGGCCCGGGAATGTATCGAGGACATGGACGAACTGCGCGTGACAGAGGGACTGATCGCCACCGGTGATATCTTCATGGCCGATCCTGCCGTCGTCGCTCTCGCTCGGCAACGTTTCCCAACCATGCTTGCTGCCGAGATGGAAGCCGCTGCCATAGCACAGACCTGCCACCTCTATGGCTGCCCCTTCGTGGTGATTCGTGCCCTGTCCGATATCGCCGGCAAGGAGTCCAATCTGTCGTTCAAGCGCTTCATCGACCAAGCGGCCACGCACTCGGCCCGCATGGTAGAAGCCATGGTGCAGCGCCTCGCCACTTCCGCAACGGTACCGAGCAAGGTCTGAGCCCACCCTTTCCGGTGCCATCGAAGCGCTTGATGGCACCGCCAGGCAACCCCTCAAGTTTTCCCGCGACCGGTCGATATAGCGAAACAATGACACCCACTACGGTCAGGGAAAGGGAGGGTTTATCATGAGCGATCTGATCAATGACATCAGCCAAGCCACCAAGGGACTGAGCGTCCAGCAGCGCCTGGACAGCGCTCTTGCGCAACTCGGCAAGGCCCAAGTGCCTCTTCCCGAATCGGACGCGGTTACTGGCCCTGCGGAAACACCTACCACCGGCGAACTGGTAGAACCGCTCATCCGGATCAACGAAGCCATGCGCCCCTATGGCGTCGAGTTCCTTGTCAACGAATACGACAACCGCACCGTGACCCGCATCATCGATCGCGAGAGCGGAGAAGTCATTCGCCAGATTCCAGCCGAGGAAGTCTTGCGCATCGCCGAATCGTTGAGCGCGCTGCAGGGTCGCCTGATTCACCTGGAAGCATAACCCAGCGCCGGACACTCGCCGCGGCCACACACAGGCGCGCCCACCTGCCCTACCTCACCTGATGGAATCCCCATCAGGCGCTTTCGTTCGGCTATCATGGCGCCTTACCGTCAAGCACGCCGCACAGGAGAGTCTCGATGCCCCAGGCACAACAACCACTGCTCGTCATCTATACCGGTGGCACTCTTGGAATGGTCGAAGGACCGCAAGGGCTGACTCCTGGCCACGACTTCCCCCACCGCCTCACCCAAGCCTTGCGATCCTTACCTCCCGCACGCCAGGCATCACTTCCCGCCTTCGAAATCCTCGAAACACCTTGCCCCATCGATTCCAGCGCAGCCACTCCCGGAGATTGGCAGGACCTGGCGGCCCTCATCGCTTCACGGCATGCACACTACCAAGGCTTCGTCATCCTGCACGGCACCGACACCCTGGCATGGACCGCTAGCAGCCTGGCCTTCCAACTGCAGGGCATCGACAGAGCCGTGGTCATGACCGGCGCCATGCTTCCACTGGAAGCCCCGGCGAGCGATGCCCTCGGCAATGTAGAAGACGCCCTGCGGTTCGCCTCCCTGCCCGAACTGCAGGAAGTCGCCGTGTGTTTCGCCGGGAAGCTGTTACGCGGCGTACGCGCACGAAAATGGCACACACAAGCCACGGACGCCTTCACCAGCCCAAACTATCCCTGGCTGGGCGAAGTCGTCGACCACCACCCGATTCTTTTCTCTCAACGCGGACTCAATGCCCAGCAACGCGGAGCGCCTCGCTTCGAGCTTCCAGACTATCGGGCATTGACCGCCACACCGGCAGCCAGGATCGCGCTCTGGCCAGGGATCAACGCCCGGCAACTGGCCGCCTGGCTCGATGATGAACATGTTGGGGGCGCTTTGCTGGAAGTCTGGGGCGGTGGCAACATCCCGGAAGATCCCGACCTGCTGGGCGTCATGGCCAAAGCCACCGGGGAAGGCAAGCTGTTGGTGGCCATCAGCCAGTGCCCCCAGGGCAGCATCGCCATAGGGGCTTATGCCGCCGGACGCGGCCTCGCTGATGCTGGCGTCCTGTCCGGCGACGACATGACCCCCGAAGCCGCGATGAGCAAGATGATTCACTTGCTTGCGCAACCACTTCCCACCGAAGAGCGTCGCCGACGCTTCGTCACCCCTCTAGTGGGCGAGCGATGAGGCTCGAACCGGGCAGGCCGGCCACATAGGAACTAAAACTAGATTAGAGAAATGTCTTACCAGCAGCCCGGAGCCCTTCATGGAACCATCCGTTCATCACTTCAGCGAACTCTTCGAGCAACTTGGCCTGCCCGACGACCCGGCATCCATCGAGCAATTCATCGAGCGCCACGCCCCACTATCCAGCGACATCGCGCTGGCCGATGCCCCTTTCTGGAATGAGGCCCAGGCCAACTTCCTGCGCGATGCCTTAGAAGAAGACGCCGACTGGGCCGAGGTGGTAGACCACCTCGATGCGTCGCTACGCAAACCCTGACCTGAATTCCCACTCAGCCATGTGAAGCACCCGATGGTAATGTTCCCATCGAGCGCTTCACGTTCATGGCGACGCCGCCCCTTGGACGACTTTATACCTGCATGTTCATCACGTCCTTGTAAGCCGTGACCAAACGATTGCGGACCTGCACACCCATCTCGAAGGCCACACTGGCCTTCTGCGCATCGACCATCACATCGTTCAACGCCACACCGGGATCACCGGACTGAAAAGCGGCGGTCTTGGCGCTGGCGACCTGTTGCAGTTGATTGATGCGATGAATCGACGCCTGGAGCTCGCTGGCGAAACCGCCCTGGCCCACCGCAGTGGAAAGGTGTTGCCCTTTGGCCGGGGCGCCAGTTGCCTGACTGGCAAGTGCTTGCATCTGTGACAACGCGGACTGAATGGCGGGCGAACTCATGTGACGCACTCCGCTGAAATATAAGAACAACGCAAGCCTAGCAAGCCTTGGCCCGGGGCCAAACGCTCAATTGGCCAATAAAAGGCCGGCTTTTCTTGCCTTTAGCCTCGACACCGGCACGGATAATGGCATTCATCACACGACCGCCTGACACGCAGGCAGGCGGCCTATCGCGACGGATTGTGGAGCCGGACGCCGACATGCTTGTAGAGAACAATTCGACATCCCTCGTCACCCGCCGCCGGAGGAGCGCATGAGCAACGCGGCCTCGGCCAACGACGGCACCGCTCGGGGAGCCGATACCAACCAAGCCTCACAGGGTCGTCAGGGAATTTCCGCAGCAAGGCTTCTCGACTCCTTCCGCACCAACTCCCTGATCCCACTGCTGATCGCAGGAGCCGCTGTAGTGGCCATCATCATCGCTCTACTGATGTGGGCCAGAAGTCCCGACTACCGAGTGCTCTACAGCAACCTGAGCGAGGCCGACGGCGGGCGGATCATCAGCGAGCTGGAGCAACGTGGCGTCCCCTACCGGTTCACTGAGGGGGGCCAGGCCTTGCTGGTGCCAGGCGACCAGGTCCATACCCTGCGTCTGCAGCTCGCCGAAGCCGGTTTGCCCCAAGGGGGTAATGTCGGCTTCGAACTGATGGATAACCAAGCGTTCGGCATCAGCCAATTTGCCGAACACGTCAATTACCAGCGTGCCCTGGAAGGCGAGTTGGCACATTCCATCGAGTCGCTGGGGCCCGTCTCGCAGGCCCGGGTCCATCTGGCCATGGCCAAACCTTCGGTGTTCGTACGCGATCGCGAGCCCGCCAAGGCATCGGTGGTCGTGACCCTGCACAACGGCCGAGTTCTCGGCGATGGCCAGGTCAACGCCATCGTGCACATGGTGTCCAGCAGCGTACCCGAACTCGCTGCCCAGGATGTCACCGTGGTCGACCAGAATGGCCGGCTGTTATCATTGCCGGGTGGCAGCAATCGCGACCTCGACGGTACCCAACTCGACTACATCGAAGAGGTCGAACAGTCTTACCGCCGACGTATCGAGAACATCCTGATCCCGATTCTCGGCGCACAGAACGTCCGCGCTCAGGTTGCAGCGCAAATCGACTTTTCTCGTCGCGAGGAAACCTCTGAGCGCTACGGCCCCAACCAGCCGCCCAACGAAGCTGCCGTGCGCAGCACACAGCACAGCGCTTCCTACACGGGTGGCGACGAGTTGGCCAGAGGCATTCCCGGCGCTCTGACCAACACGCCGCCCGGCGCCGCTCCCTCCCCCATCGAGCTGCCCCAACAAGACGATGGTGCCACGAATAACGACCAGGCAAACGCTGACGATAGCCGTCCTCCGAGCAGCCTGCGACAGGACAACGTCATCAACTATGAGGTCGATCGCAACGTCGAACATATCCAGCACCGCACCGGCAAGGTGGACCGTCTCTCGGTCGCCGTGGTGGTCAATTATCGCGATAGCCTCGACGAAGATGGCGAACCGACCCGCGAGCCTTTGAGCGATGAAGAGCTGGCCCAGATCGATCGGCTGGTGCGTCAGGCCATGGGTTTCTCCATGGCACGTGGCGATGAAGTCGAAGTCGTCAACAGCCCCTTCACGCAACAGGACGACACCGACACCGACAGAGCTTGGTGGGAGTCGCCGGAGCTGCAAAGTCTGGCCTTCACCCTGGGCCGATACCTGCTGGTGGCGCTGGCGGCATTGCTGCTCTACCTGCTGATTCTACGCCCGCTCATCAAGCGTCATACCCAAGTCCCGCTGCCGGCCCCGTCTCCTGAGCCGAGCTTCAGCGCAACGGTGGGCGACGATCGGGATGACACCGGCGAGGACAAGGCCCTGGCCGATACCTATGAATTGACACGCCAGAAGAAGCGCAAGTCAGCGGCCTATGAGCAGAATCTCAAGGATCTACGCGAGATGGCCCTGGAAGATCCTCGACTGGTGGCCATGATCGTCAGAAGCTGGATGACCCAAGATGACTAACATCAGCATGAGCAAGATGGGTGGTGCCCGACGCGGCGCCATCCTGCTGTTGGCTCTCGACGAAGATAGCGCTGCCGAGGTCTTCAAGTATCTCTCGGCCTCGGAGGTGCAGGAGCTCAGCCAGGAAATGGCCACTCTCGGTCAGGTCTCGCATGAGGAAATGCGGCAGGTACTCGATGACTTCTACAAGGAGTCGGAGCAGTTCGCCGCCATCAATCTGCATACCAGCGACCATATTCGCTCGATATTGACCAAGGCACTGGGCAACGAACGCGCGTCCAGTTTGATCGAGGATATCCTCGAGACGAGCGGCACCAACTCGGGGATCGACGCCCTGAACCTGATGGAACCCTCGATGGTTTCCGAACTGATCCGTGACGAGCATCCGCAGATCATTGCCACCATTCTGGTTCACCTGGAGCGTCACCAGGCCGCCGATGTGCTCGAACTGTTCGATGACAAGCTGCGCAACGATGTGGTGCTACGCATCGCCACCTTCAGTGGGGTACAGCCCGCGGCCCTACAGGAGCTCACGGAAGTACTGAGCGGCATGCTCGACGGCCAGAACCTCAAACGCAGCAAGATGGGTGGTGTGAGAACCGCCGCCGAGATCCTCAACCTGATGAATTCCAGCCAGGAAGAGACCGTCATCGAAACGGTGCGCGCCCACAGCGAAGACCTCGCCCAGAGGATCATCGACGAGATGTTCCTGTTCGAGAACCTGCTCGACCTGGATGACCGCAGTATCCAGCTAGTGCTCAAGGAGATCGATACCAACTCGCTGGTGGTTGCCCTCAAGGGTGCCCCGGACGCGCTCACCGAGAAGTTCATGCGCAACATGTCCCAGCGTGCCGCTCAGCTCATGCAAGAGGACATGGAAGGCCGGGGGCCGATCCGCGTTTCCCAGGTCGAGGCCGAGCAGAAAGCCATTCTGCAGGTGATCCGACGCCTGGCTGATTCTGGCGAGATCGTGATCGGTGGTGGAGACGATACCTATGTCTGAGCGCCGACCTTCCAGTCACGACGCCGACCATTGGCGCCGCTGGCAGATGGGCGAGCTCGGTGACCCCGCCGGGGAGCATCGACAGCGCGAGCAGGCACGTTACGAGGCGATACGCCAACAGGCCTTCAAGCGTAACGCCGAACTCGAGGCCTTGCGCGAGAAAGCCCGGGAAGAGGCACGTCAGGAGGGCTTCCGCGCGGGCTACGAGGCAGGCCATGCCGAAGGTTTCGAACAGGGGCAGCGCGAAGGCCGCAAAGCCGGCGAACAGGAGATGCAGCACCTGATTCAACAGACCCTGTCGCCACTCGGCCCCTTGGCTCGGCATTTCCGCGAGGCGCTGGAGCAACTCGACGAGGAAGTCGCCGTCCAGTTGGTGGAATTGGCGCTGGCCACCGGCAAACGGTTGGCCGGCGAGGCATTGGATGCGCACCCCGAACAGATCTTGGAAATCGTCCGAGAGCTACTGCACGTTGAACCCGGTCTTGGCGGCCAGCCCCGCTTGTGGCTGCATCCTGCCGACCTCAGCATCGTGCAGGCGCAAATCGGTAACGAGTTCGCGGCGGCAGGCTGGAAACTGCAGCCCGATGACCAGATCAGCCGCGGCGGGTGCCGAGTCACCAGCACCAGTGGCGAACTCGACGCCACCTGGGAGCGTCGCTGGGAGTCGATCGCCTCACAGGTTCGCCGGCGCTCTCACCAGGCCGAGTCCAACGGCGATGCCGAGCAGGAGGAAGATGCATGATGCCGCCCTCCGTGGTCAATGTTCACCAAGCGCGCTGGCAACAAGCCCTGAGCCGCGTCAAGACTCGTGTCGAGAGTGTCCCGCATTATCGGGCCAGCGGACGCATCGTGCGTGCCACGGGGTTGGTGCTGGAAGCCGTGGGCCTGCGTGTGCCGCTGGGCAGCGCTTGCCGGATCGAGTTGAGCGGGTCCGGTCCCGATCAAGTCGCCCAGTTTGCCGAGGCCGAAGTGGTCGGCTTCTCCGGTGAAAAGCTGTTTCTGATGCCATTGGCGGAAATCAGCGGACTCACACCCGGTGCACGCGTCATTCCACTCGGTGAAGGCGACCTCGCCAGCGCACGTCGCTTCCCTCTCGGTGACCGCCTGCTAGGACGGGTGCTCGACGGGAATGGTCGACCGCTGGACGACCGAGGACCTCTGCTGGACATTCCGCATGCACCACTGGCCACCCCACCTCTGAATCCATTGTCGCGCGCGCCGATCGACACTCAGATCGACGTCGGCATTCGCGCCATCAATGCCCTGCTCAGCGTGGGACGCGGGCAGCGCATGGGGCTGTTCGCCGGTTCAGGCGTCGGCAAGTCGGTACTGCTCGGCATGATGGCACGATACACCCAGGCAGACGTGATCGTCGTCGGCCTGATCGGCGAGCGTGGCCGAGAGGTCCAGGACTTCATCGACAACATCCTCGGCGACGAAGGACTGCGCCGTTCGGTGGTGGTCGCCGCCCCGGCGGACACCTCGCCGCTGCAGCGACTGCAGGGTGCCTCCTACGCCACGCGACTGGCCGAAGGATTCCGTGATGAAGGGCGTAACGTCCTGTTGATCATGGACTCCCTGACCCGCTACGCCATGGCCCAGCGCGAGATTGCCTTGGCCATCGGCGAACCACCCGCCACCAAAGGTTATCCGCCTTCAGTGTTCGCCAAGCTACCGGGACTGGTGGAGCGCGCCGGCAATGGCAAGCGTGGCGGTGGCTCGATCACGGCCTTCTACACTGTGCTCACCGAAGGTGACGACCAGCAGGACCCGATCGCCGACTCGGCTCGCGCCATCCTCGATGGCCATATCGTACTTTCGCGCGAACTCGCTGAAGCCGGCCACTATCCTGCCATCGACGTCGAGGCATCGATCAGCCGCGCCATGACAGCCATCGTCGACAACGAACACCAACGGCAAGCGCAGACTTTCAAGCAACTGTTCTCGCGCTATCAACGTAATCGCGACCTGATCAGCGTCGGCGCCTACACTGCCGGCCACGACTCTCAGCTCGACTACGCCGTACAGCTCTATCCTCGCCTGGAAAGCTTCCTGCAACAGCAAATCGAGGAACGTGCCGATATCAGTCATTCCCGTGAGTCCATGGCGACGCTACTAGGAGGCGCGCGATGAACCGACAGCAACCGCTCGACACCTTGATCGACCTGGCTCGCGAGGCTCGCGACAACGCTGGCCAAGCTCTGGCAACCGACCGCCGGAGTCGCCAACAGGTCGAAGTCCAGATCGAAACGCTGGGCCGCTATCGCCTGGAATATGCCCAACGGCTGCAGCAGGCCATGTTCGATGGCATCGACCCGGCCACCATGCACAACTATCAGGCATTCCTACGCTCCCTGGATGCCGCACTCGAGCGAGCCAGACGAGCCCTTGACGAACAGCAGCAGCGCGTCCAGGCCAGCCAGCAGCATTGGCAACAGCAGCAACGCAAGCTGTCTTCCTACGATACGCTGGCAACACGGCGCGCCGAACAAGCCAGTCGACGGGAGAGTCGTCGAGAGATGCGTCACAGCGACGAAATCACCAACAATACCTTGCTACGGCAACGCAACCACGATGCGGCCAGCCCCAGTGGTGCCTAACGCCCTGCCCGGCATTCGTGTCTGAAGGAGGTTCATTATGGACATTCACGCGTTACTCACCCCGACCGGCAAGGCCGCCGCCACACCCAGCAATGGTGTCAAGCAAACCGATGTCCCGCCGGAAGGAGCGTTCTCGAGCCATTTCGATCAGGCCAGCGCCCAAACCAGCACCATTCCGGTAGACACACCTCGCGACACTTCCGGCAAATCGGCTCTTGCCACACTGGATAGCCAGAAGACCCAGGGGCAGGAACAAACGGATACTTCACCAACAGCCTCTCTGGCACCGCTTCCCCAAGGGATCGCCCAGGCCAGCGGCATGTCTGGCCAAGCATCCGAAATGCGTCGACTCCTCGAAGAGGTCATCGTTACCGACTCGGCATCTAGTGAAGCGCTCCCTGCCGACGCACTCTTGGCGACAGACATCGCGCCCGGCGAGCAGGATCCGCTTGCCACTATTCGCGAACGCCTGGCGCTGATCGATCAGGCGGGACAGCTACGCGGAGAGGTGTCCCCGGCCACCACTGAGATCGCTACCGGGAACGTCACCGAGGCAGTGACCGGGACGGGCGCCGAGCATGTCCAGCCTGGGCCGGAGCGAGCCCAGTCGATAATGAATGCCGGTCTACAAGCGCAGCAAGTATCGAGCGCTCGACCGCTACTCGCGGAACCGGCCGCAAACCGACAATCCGCCCATGCCGCACCGGATGTGGGTCCGGCACAGACGCAGCTCGCCCCGGCCCTGCCCCAGTCGGCTTCTGACGATATCCATCGTCGGATGGCTAGCGGCTTGCAAACGCTGGATGGCCAGTCGGCCACTGCTGCTACCCAGACCACTACTACACAGGGTAACCAGCCCCCATCGCTTCCCCCTCAGATCGAAACGGTCATGCGCGACGGTGGCTTCAGTGGCCAACCTGGGCAAGGTAATGAAAACTCGGTACGTGGCGGTATGGACATGCACCATGTCATCGGCACATCGGGCCAAGGACAGACTGGCGCCGTGTCGGGAGGAGCCGCTAGTGCCCCTGCTCAGGCCACCAATCCGATGCTAGCGAGCACGCTACCCGCTCACGTATCCAGCCCGCAATGGTCGCAGCAACTGGGACAGCAGCTCGTCGGCCTTCACCAACGAGGAGGACAGCGGGTCGAGCTGCACCTCAACCCAGCGGAGTTGGGGCCACTATCGGTCAGCCTGAAGGTCAACGAACATGGCGCCCAAGCTCAGTTCCTATCGGCTCATGCTCAGGTTCGCACCGCCATCGAACAAGCCATTCCCCAGTTGCGCGAGGCCCTGGAAGAACAGGGCATCTCCCTGGGTGAAACCATGGTTGGCGAGCACCCCCAACAACAGCCGCAAGAGCAGCCAGCCTTTGCTGGGAACTCCAACTCGATGGTAGCGGGCGCCGACGACGTCATTGCCAGCGAAGACCAGGATGGCGTGACGATACCGCTCGCCCACGATGGTTCGAATGGACGCGTGGACCTGTACGCCTGAGCGTCGCTCGGGCTTCATTTCACGGCATCGCTGCCGATAACTCAGGAGGTCAAGGTGGGTCGAGCAGCGCAAAGCGGCAAGATAAGCCTGTAAGGCCAGCCTTTTCGAGCCATGGTGACGGCCCGGCTGTCGCCATACTGCATTCATGAAGGCCTGAATAGGCCGATTCAATTCTCGATGGCGGAAGCAATGGCAAAATCTTCGACTTCAGGCACCCGCAAGCCTTGGTGGTTACTGGGCATCCTCGTCATTCTCTTCTCGATGGGCAGCTCGGTCGCCGTGTTCTATTTCATGGACAGCCGGGCCGAGATTCAGCCACAGGTGCAAGCGGAGCCCGAACCTCTGGTGGGGCCAACACCGATCTTCGTCGAGATCAAGCCCTTTACGGTCAACGTTCAGAGTCGCCAATACGACCAGCGTCTACTGTACGTGGGTCTCTCGTTGCAGGTCGGCAACGAGATGACCAGCAAGATCCTGCAGGAGCACATGCCCCAGGTACGCAGCCGGCTACTGACTCTGCTTTCGAGCCAACATGCCGAAGACCTGACCACGCCGGAAGGCAAGAAAGCCCTGTCGGAACAGATCCTTAGCCTGTTCGAGCGGCCATTGGCTGACCCTCAGCCGCCTCTTGCGATCAATGACGTGCTCTACACTGAATTCATCGTCCAGTAATTGTCGATAGTGACCTCATAGCCCTTACAGAAGTGCAATAGCGCCATGTCCCAAGACGATTTGCTCTCGCAGGATGAGATCGACGCCCTTCTCAAGGGCGTCAGTGGTGAAGAGGACGCCGCGCCCGCCGACAACAAGACGGGAAATTCACGCGTGCGTCCCTACGATCCGGCGACCCAGCATCGGGTGATCCGCGAGCGGCTGCATGCGCTGGACATCATCAACGAGCGCTTCGCACGACATTTCCGCATGAGCCTGTTCAATCTGCTGCGTCGCAGTGCGGATATCACTGTCGATAGCGTGCGCTACCAAAGCTACAGCGACTTCTCGCGCAATGTTCCGGTCCCGACCAACCTGAACATGATCGCGATGAAGCCGCTGCGCGGTTCAGCGCTGGTGGTGTTCCCCCCCAGCTTGGTGTTCATGGTGGTCGACAACCTGTTCGGTGGCGACGGGCGCTTTCTAACCAAGTCCGAAGGCCGCGAATTCACCCATACTGAACAGCGCATCATCCGACGCATGCTGACACTTGCGATAGACGCCTATCAGGAATCCTGGCGATCCGTCTATCCCCTGGAAATCGACTTCCTGCGCTCGGAAATGCAGGTGAAGTTCACCAACATCACCAGCTCGCCCAACGAAATCGTCGTCAACAGCACCTTCCATCTGGAGGTAGGCAACCTGTCCAGCGACTTCCAGATCTGCATGCCCTACTCGATGATCGAGCCCCTGCGCGACCAGTTGAGCGGTCCGCTAACCGACAGCCACCCGGAGGAGGAGTTCCAATGGGGACAGCGCATGGCTGGCGAGATCAAGCAGTCGCAGATCGAGCTGGTTGCCGACTTCATCGACATTCCCACGACCATCGGGCGCGTCATGTCGCTGAAGGTCGGGGATGTCCTACCCATCGAGCTGCCGGACATCGTCACCGCCAGTGTCGACGGCGTGCCGGTCATGCGCTGCGAGTACGGCAGCCAGAAGGGGCAACGCGCACTGCGTGTCTCGGAACTGATCGAACATGCCACGATGAACAAGCCGGCCAAGGACTCCTTTGTCAAAGGATCAACGCCGCAAGCCAAGGAATCCGATAATGACTGATCCCAAGAATCCTGATCAGAAGCCCGACCGTAAAAAGGATGTCGAGGACGATTGGGCGAGCGCCATGGCCGAACAGGAAGCCGGCGGTGACGCTGCCGATGAGGATGATCCCTGGGCTGCCGCCTTGGCGGAACAAGCCGCCACCGAAACCGAGGATGGCGACGATCCGATACCGGAACCTTCGGCCCAGGCCGCTGGCGACAAAGTCTTCAAGCCACTCGACAAGGAAGAGAAAAGCGGTGCCATGCGGGACCTGGAAATGATCATGGACATCCCCGTCAAGCTCACCGTGGAGCTTGGCCGAACCCGCATCACCATCAAGCAACTGCTGGAGCTGGCCCAAGGCTCGGTGGTCGAGCTCGATGGTCTGGCCGGGGAGCCCATGGATATCCTGATCAATGGGTATCTGATCGCCCAAGGGGAAGTCGTGGTGGTGGATGACAAATACGGTATCCGCATCACCGAAATCATCACTCCTTCCGAGCGTGTGCAAAAACTCAACCGATGAGCGACTCCCCCTCGACGACACCGGCACCCGGCAACGGTCTGGACGCCATGGCCGGCGGTAGCGATGCACTCATGGGCATGGCTGCCCTTGGCAAGACCGCCATGGCACTGGCGCTGGTCATCGCCATCATCGTGCTGTGCAGCTACTTGGTCAAACGCTGGGGCCCCAGCCGCCACCTGCATGGCAGTCGCTTGCAAGTGATCGGTAGCACGGCGGTAGGCAGCCGAGAGCGCGTGGTGATCGTTGAAGTGGAAGATACTTGGCTGGTGCTCGGCGTTGGCGGTGGCCAAATCAGCAAACTGCATGAACTGAAAGCCCCGCTGGAGAGAGCATCCCAGCAGCCAGCACATCCCGAGGCGGAAGGGTTCGCCGGCCGTTTCGCTCAAGCACTAAGGCATAATGTCGCACATGCCGTCGGTAACCGTAAGCAGCCTCCTCGGGGGGAGTCGTGAGGCTATCGCACTTCTTCCCTTGGCTCGGCTGCCTGGTATTGTTGCTGGCACTGGCGCTCCCGGATTCGGCTCTGGCCCAGGAAATTCCAGGCATCATCAGCCGTCCTCTCGCCGACGGCGGGCAGCAGTGGTCGCTCAAGCTGCAGACCCTGCTACTACTCACTTCCATGGCTTTCCTGCCGGCATTGCTGCTGATGATGACCGGGTTCACCCGCATCATCATCGTACTCAGCCTGCTGCGTACCGCCATGGGCACCCAGTCCGCCCCACCCAACCAGGTCCTGTTGGGCCTGGCATTGTTCCTGACCTTCTTCGTGATGTCGCCGGTCTTCTCCCAAGTCTATGAAGCCGCCTGGGTACCGCTCTCCAACGACGATGTCAATTTCGAGCAGTTTCTGACGCTGGGCAGCCAGCCGTTCCGCGAATTCATGCTGGCTCAGACCCGCGAACCCGACTTGGCGCTATTCGCCGGACTCGCTGATGTCGGAGACATGCAGGGCCCGGAAGACGTCCCCATGCGCGTATTGATGCCGGCCTTCGTCACCAGCGAGTTGAAGACCGCGTTCCAGATCGGTTTCACCATCTTCATTCCTTTTTTGATCATCGACCTCGTGGTAGCCAGCGTGCTGATGTCGCTGGGCATGATGATGGTACCGCCGGCCACCATCTCCCTGCCCTTCAAGCTGATGTTGTTCGTGCTGGTCGACGGCTGGCAACTGATCATCGGCTCGCTGGCGGAGAGCTTCTACCTATGACCCGACCCAAGCAGCGGAGGACGCTCCCATGACGCCCGAAACGGTAATGGGCATGGCCTACCAGGGAATGCGCGTGACCTTGTTCCTGGCCGGGCCGCTGTTGATCACCGCACTGTTGATCGGCCTGCTGGTCAGCCTGTTCCAAGCCGCCACTCAGATCAACGAGATGACACTATCTTTCATCCCCAAGATTCTCGGCGTGTTCACCGCCCTGGTGCTGGTCGGCCCCTGGCTGTTGAAACTGATCACCGACTTCACCCGTGAGCTGTTCACCAACATCCCCATGATGCTGACCTAGACGGGCCATCCCGATGATCGAGGTCACCTTCGACCAGTTGCAGGGCTGGCTGATGCTATTCTTCTGGCCATTCGTACGCATCACCGCCTTTATGATGGCCGCGCCGCTGATGGGGCATTCCAGCGTGCCGCGCCAAGCCAAGCTTGGCCTTGCCGCTTTGCTGACAGTGGTCATCGGGCCCAGCCTACCCCCGCTACCCGAGGCACCGCTGATCTCCTGGGCCAGTCTTGGCATCATGATCGAACAGATGCTGATCGGGATCGCCATCGGCCTGACCATGCAGGTGACATTCGCCGTGGTACAAGCTGCCGGCGAGTTCATCGGCCTGCAGATGGGTCTGGCCTTCGCGACCTTCTTCTCGCCCGACACCGGGGCCAATACCATGATCCTGTCCAGGCTGTTCTACATGATCAGCCTATTGATGTTCCTGGCGTTCAACGGCCACTTGATCGTGATCGAGATCCTTGCCTCCACCTTCCTCACCCTGCCCATCGGCATAGGCACCTTCAATGCCGGCGCCTTCGAGCTATTGGCACGCTTCGGCGGCACCATATTCGTCTCCGGCATGCTGCTCGCCCTGCCCTTGGTCGGCGCGCTGCTGATCATCAACCTGTCACTGGGGATCCTCAACCGTTCCGCCCCGCAGCTCACCGTGTTCAATATCGGCTTCCCGATGTCGCTGACCACGGGCCTGTTCCTGCTAATGGTGTTGATGACCGATATTGGCCGCTTCCTGCAAGGTCTGTTCAGCGACAGCCTGATCTTCCTCAGACAACTACTCGAGGCCATGGCGCCACTGACGACTTGATTCTCGAGCATTCAAGCAAGAGGGCCGCCCCGAAAGGAACGGCCCTCTTGCATGCCTCATGATGATGCCTATCTACAGGTAGTTGAAAAGCGACATCCCCTTCATGTCGGCGAAGGTTTGCTGAGCTGCCTGCAAGCCCACCTGGCGTAAGCTGTATTCGGAAATCGCGGAGGCGTAATCGAGATCGACCAAATCGGACATCGTCTGCTCATAGTTGAGCTTGCGATTGTCGCCCACGGCATCCACTACATCCAGTTCATTGAGCCGTGCCCCCATAGAAGCGCGCATGGTCAAGACATTGTCGAGGCTATTGTCGAGCTCGCGCATCGACGTGGACAAGGCATTCTTCAAATCGGCCTTGATCCCGGGATCACCGTCTAGCGGTGACTCCAATGCATCGATGGCGCGCTTGAGCGTCGCGAACAAGTCCTGGTTGGCATCGGCATGATCGGCAGGGTTGACGTCAACACTGTCACCCACGTCCGGCGTTCCGGACAAAGTCATGGACAGGCCGCCGAAATTGATGGGACCGCCACTCGAATAGGTACGCGTCTCGGTTGCGATGGTAGTGCCACTGGGGTCGATGGTCGCAATCTCGAACTCGTCCGCAGCCGTGAAGGTGATCGTGTACTTGTTCTCGCCGTAACCGGCCACTGTGGAATCGACCCGTGCGGGACCGGAGAAGGTCACGTCCCCGGTACTGCCCACGGCACGTTCGGCAATCGCCACATACCCCATGCCACTGGGAATCGACTGGAAGATAGCCTCGCCATTGTCGGCCACCGCCATCAGCCGCGAGGCATCGATACGCTGCTCACGCGTATTGTCATCGCCGACATAGGTCACGCTGTCATCGGCATTGCGCGCGAAGGGCGGCGCGTCGTCCTGATAGCCACCGAACAGATAACGGCCGTTGCCATCGGTGGTATTGGCCTGGCCGATCAGCGTCTCGTAGATGCTGCGCAGTACGCTAGCCTCCGACTTGCGATCGGCATCGCTCAGGGTGTCACTGGAATTCTTCACCAACAGCGTCTTGGCACTCACGATGGCGTCACTGACACTATTGAGTACATTCTCGGACTGCGACAACGAGTTGCGCGCCGAGACGCGAGCGTCCTTGTACTGCTGATTGACGGCCTGGGATTGGGATACTCCCACCGCCTGCGACGCCGCCTGGGGATCGTCCGAGGGATTGACCACACGGCGCCCGGAGGCAATCTGCTGCCCCACCTTCATGAACTCGCCCTGCTGGCGATTCATGCCCGAGACACTTTGCTCGAACATGGTCACGGTGCTGATACGCATGTCATTTCACTCCTTGAACGAATCAGGCACGCAGGCCCAGGATAGTGTCCAGAATCGTCGAGCCGACATCGATCACTCTTGCATTGGCCTGGTAATACTGCTGATAACGGATCAGGTTGGCAGCTTCCTCGTCCAGGTTGACACCTGATTCAGACTGCTGCACCGCTTGCAACTGCTCGGTCAGGCCCTCCTGAGCGGCCAGATTGACTTCGACGATATTGGTGCGGTTACCCACGTCACTGACCATCGCGGCATAGGCTTGGTTGACCGTGGCGCTACCTCCCACCAGCAGTTCGTCCTGAAGCGCCTGTAGGGCCAGGGCATTGCGGTTGTCGCCGGAACCGGCGGCCTCGCCCGCGGCGATCTTGTCCAGGTCGCTGATCAAGCTTTCCATGTCTTGCGCAGCTCGGCGTACCGGTTGCACCTCGAAACGGTCGTCATTGACGAGGTTGGTAGCGTCGTCGAAGGTGAGCACCACACCACCGAAGCTCAAGTCATTACCGACGAACGAAACATCGGCAGTATCCAGTACTTCGCCATTATCCTTGCGAGTGACCTCGACGGTCGGTGGGGTCGTCGTATCGTCGGTGACTCGCACCGTGTAGTCCGCGGCCTGCAAGTCAGTGACATCGTCGAACCGGGTATCCACGACATCCGCCGTGCCGGTGTTACGGGCGTTGGCATAAGCCAGAGGCTGGCCGATGGCGAAGAAGTCCTCGCCCGGATCGCCATTGCTGTCGACACCCTCGGCATGCTGCTCGTTGAAGCCGATTGCCAGGGACACCGCCAACTGACCGATCTGGTTCTGGACCTTGTCCAGTGTCTCGGAACGGAAGGTCATCAGGCCGCCAAGCGTACCGCCGGTAATCACGCTTTCCTTCACTTCCACCGTATTGCCGCCAGAGTCACGGTAACCCAGCACCGTACGCTGCGGGTCACTGGAAGACTCCATGGTTTCGAGCTGATAGTGGTTGGTGCCCGAAACCAACGGCTGCCCGTTGGGGAGCGAAATGTTGTAGGTCTTGCCATCCTGGACAACCAGACGCACGTCAAGGCGCTCGCTGAGCCCGGCAATGGCCTGATCACGCTGGTTGAGCAGGCTGTTCGGCGCTTCGCCATTGCGCGCACGCGCCAGGGCGATCTCGCGATTGAGCTTGGCGATCTGTTCCGTGGCGTTGTTGATCTGGGTGACTTCATCCTTGATTTGACCGTTGACTCCCTCCTGCATGTCCTGCAGATAGCGATCGAAGGAGCGGAACTGGGCGCTCAGGGTATCGGCAGCACCAATCACCCCTTGGCGCGCGGCTGGGTCGGAAGGTGCCCCGGCCAGCCCTTCCAGCGCCGAGAAGAAATCTTGCATCAGGGGAGCCAAGCCAGCATCTCGGTCAGCCAGCAGATCGTCGATCTGGGTGATCTGGGTCTGATATGTCTGCAACGCACTGGCCGTACTCGTCGCCGAATTTAGCTGGCTGGCGACATATCGATTGAACTGACGCTGGATATCATTGACCTCGACGCCACCTCCGGCCCGCCCCTCACCGAGAAGCGTCAACTCGCGGTTATAACCTGAGGTATAGACGTTGCTGATATTGTTGCTGGTGGTATTCAAGGCATTTTGGGCTGCGTTGAGGCCACTCAAACCAATGGAGAAGATGCTCATGATTCCTTTCCTTTAGCCATTGTTCGTAATATCGGCCAAAGACTCACGAGCTTTAGCCTTTTGCGCACCCAATGCCTCGATATATCAGAAAATACTGCCCGGGGTACGCTCGGCAGCGACGTCACGGGGCACGACTCTCGTTCGATCCTGGGTCAGGGCCCGGTCTTCCAACGGGCCGAGCGTACTCATGATTGCCACCAGTTTGTCGGCATAGGCCGGGTCGGTGGCATAACCACCTTGCTGCAATGCCCGGGCCGCCTGCTGGGCATCGGCAGCGGTGACTACCTTGGCATAGCGGGGGTTGTCACCGATCAGGCGCGCATAATCGGTGAACGCCTCCTCGAAAGAGTCATAGACCCGGAAGGTTTCGGTCATTCTTATACGCTGTCCATCGACATACTCATGAGTGGTGATGTCGGTGGTTTCACCTTGCCAGCCACTGCCAGCCTTGATACCGAACAGATTGTGGCTATTGCCCCCCTTGGCCGTGGGAATCTCGTGACGTCCCCAGCCGGTTTCCAATGCCGCCTGGGCCAGGATCAGCTCGGCCGGCACGCCTGTGGTACTGCTGGCGGCCTGTGCCGGCGCGGTCAGCTTGTCAAGAAAATGCTGCACGTGTTCGGGGCGGCCATTCCCACTCGCGGCGCCTTGTTCGACTCGTGCCGTCTCGGATGCCTCACCTGGTAGTCTGGCGTTGAGCTCATCCATGAAATGGCCGGGCAAATCTGTATCAAGCGCTTCACCGAAGCGATGCCCATCCGACTCTCCGGACACTTCACCATCGACACTCAATCCCCCCGTCAATACACGCGGTGTGCCTTTCGGAATACCGGCTATCAACTCCTCGGCCTGCGACTGAGCGGAAGACTGCCGTGGCAGGTTGCCTCGCCCTTCGAGCTGATTGATCAACTGCTCGGCCAAGCCGATGCCGCGTCCCGCCATGTGCTGCGACCATTGTTGATCAAGCAGCGAAGTATAGAACTCGGTCTGCTGACTGTTCAGCAGATCGGACTGGGGCGTGGCCTCGCGCATACTCTTGAGCATCATCTGCAGGAACAGCGCCTCGAACTGGCGAGCGGCTTCGTCGAGGCCGGCATTGGGGTCCTGTCGGGCCGTATGCTTCAAGCGCTGGATACCCTGCATGTCAAGGGCGAACTGGTCACCAAGGTCATTGACACTCATCAGATGATCTCCAGATCGGCACGCAATGAGCCAGCGGCCTTGAGCGCTTCAAGGATCGACATCAGATCAGCCGGAGTGGCACCCAGCGCATTGAGCGCGTTGACCACCTCGACCAGGTCGGCACGCCCTTCGACGATTTGCAGCGAGCCTTCCTCATGTTGGACGGAAATATCGGAATCCGGCACGACCACGGTCTCGCCCTCACCGAACGGAGCCGGCTGACTGACCTGAAATTGCGTATCGACAACGATCGACAGATTACCGTGAGCGACTGCGGCACGATGTAGGGTTACCGCACTGTTGAGCACCACCGACCCGGTACGCGAGTTGATCACGACCTTGGGTGTGGCTTCCATCGGCGTCACATCGAGATTTTCCACCCGAGCCATGAAATTGACTCTGTCATTGTCATTATCGGGCCCCTGCAGACGGATCGTGCGCGCATCCTGGGCGGAGGCCACCGACCAACCGAACTCATTGTTGATCGCACTCACCACGCGCCGCGCAGTACCGAAATCCGCTTCCTTGAGTTGCAGATCGAGTACGCCACCATTTACCCCCAAATCCAGAGGCACCTCACGCTCGACCATTGCGCCGCCACTGATCCGGCCACCGGCCTGCTGATTGATCTGCACGCTGCTACCGCCAGCCTCGGCGCCGGCGCCACCTACCAGCAGGTTGCCTTGAGCGATGGCATAGATATCGCCATCGGCCCCCTTCAGCGGGGTCATCAGCAAGGTACCGCCACGCAGACTACGCGCATTGCCAACGGACGACACCACCACATCGAGGCGCTGACCAGGTTGCGAGAACGGCGGCAGATCCGCAGTGACCATCACCGCAGCGACGTTGCGTAACTGCATGTTGGTACCGGACGGAACGGTGATCCCCAATTGCGACAGCATGTTGGTCAGGCTCTGACCGGTAAAGGGCGCCTGCATGGTCTGGTCGCCGGTACCATCGAGCCCTACCACCAGGCCAAACCCCACCAAGGCGTTGTCACGTACCCCGGCGAAGGTCGCCAGGTCGCGCAGTCGCTCAGCCTGAGCCGGCATGGCCAGTCCCAGCAGTATCACCAGCATTGGCACAGCCAACCGGAATCTGGCAAGGCGACGAAAGACACTCATGAACGCTGTCCCCACTTGCATTTGTTTGAGGCCGGTTAGAACGGTGAGATGTTCAGGAAGATGCGTTGCAACCATCCCATATGCTGCGCTTCGTTGATGTAACCATCGCCGAAGTACTCGATCCGCGCATCGGCGACCTGAGTCGAGGGCACAGTATTCTGGCTAGTGATGGTGCGCGGATTGACCACACCGGAAAAGCGGATGAATTCGACACCTTGATTGATGGCGATCTGCTTCTCGCCACGTACCCGCAGATTGCCATTGTTCATCACTTCCAGAACCGAAACGGTGATAGTGCCGGTAAACGTGTTGTTGGCTTCCGACTCACCACCGCCAGTAAAGTCGCTGCTACCGGAGATGTCGAAACCGTATTCGGCCAGTGTATCCAATGCATCGGGCACCTCGATGAAGCTCAGGTCCGACTCCCCATTGCGATTGGCGCTGCTCTGCGAGTTCTTGCTGGCACTGACTTCCTCGTCGAGGACGATGGTGAGGATATCACCGACCATGCGTGGGCGGCGGTCCTCGAACAATGGCTGGTGGCCTCGCTGAACCTGATAGATCGAACCATTGGCCACAGGGACGGGACGGTCGGGAATTTCTATCCGCTCCTGCTCGCCGACCACCGACGCGCGGGGCAGTTGGGCGCAACCAGCCATCGACGCCAAGGCCAAGGCCAGCGATACCAGGCAAACGCTACGCAACAAGAAAGCCCATGAGGTCATCTTCCACTCCCAAAATGGACTTACAGCTGAGCCAGCCGCGCCAGCATCTCGTCACTGGTCTGTACGGCCTTGCTGTTGATCTCGTAGGCCCGCTGGGTCTGGATCATGCTGACCATCTCTTCCACCACATTGACGTTGGACGTCTCGACATAGCCTTGGAAAAGCCTACCCGCCCCGTTGATTCCGGGTATGGTTTCGTTACGCGGCCCAGATGAGGTGGTTTCCAGATACAAGTTGCCGCCGATGCTCTCCAGTCCCGTGGGATTGACGAAGGTCGACAGGGTGATCTGGCCCACCTGATTGCTCTGTGTGGACCCTGGCTGGGTGACCGAGACGATGCCGTCCTCGCCAATGGTCACCGACAAGGCGTTGTCAGGCAGGATGATGGCCGGCTCTAACGGATAGCCGTTGGCAGTTACCATCTGGCCGTTTTCGTCGAGCTGGAAGCTGCCGTCACGAGTGTAGGCGGTCGAGCCATCGGGCATCAGCACCTGGAAGAAGCCACTGCCATTGATCGCCAGATCACGCGAATTCTCGGTGTTCTCCAGCCCGCCCTGAGTGTGCAGGCGCTCGGTTGCCACCGGTCGCACCCCTGTACCGACCTGCATCCCGGACGGCAGCGTATTCTGCACGTCGTTCTGGGCGCCGGGCTGACGCAGGTTCTGGTACAGCAGGTCCTCGAACACCGCGCGCGAACGCTTGAAGCCGTTGGTGCCGACGTTGGCCAGGTTGTTGGAGATGACATCCATCTGCACCTGCTGAGACTCGAGGCCGGTCTTGGCCGTCCACAGCGATTTGATCATGGGGGATTTCCTTTAATCTCGGTCTCGGATCAGCCTTGGAGAGAGAGCAAGCTGTTGGCTCGCTGGTCATTTTCATCGGCACTGCCAATGACCTTCATCTGCATGTCGTAGAGACGTGCGGTATCGATCATCGCCACCATGGATTCGATGGCGCTGACGTTGCTTCCCTCCAACGCTCCGGAAACGACACGTACATTCTCGTTGGCTGCCAGCGCCGGAATCTCGCCGTTCTCGTTGGGCAGAGGGCGGAACAGGCCATCATCACCACGGGCCAATGTCCCGGGCTCCGGGTCGACCAGCTTGAGACGGCCAACCGCGACCAGAGCGTCGGGATCCTCGCCGGGACCGATCGCACTGATGGTGCCGTCGGCCCCAACCGAGAGTTGCGATCCCAGAGGTACCACGATCGGCCCTTCTTCGCCGAGCACCGGCCGCCCAGCACTCATCAACAGGCCATTGCCATCGACCTGCAAGTCGCCGCGGCGGGTGTAGGCTTCGGTGCCATCCGCGGCCTGGACGGTCAGCCAGCCAGTGCCCTCGATCGCCACATCAAGCTCACGGCCAGTGGTGCTGATGGGGCCGGGGGAGAAATCCGCCCCCGGTGTGGTGGCGGCCACCGATGCGCGGGTCGGTAGCCGCCCATCGCCTTGCACCGGTACCGCACGCATGGCATGCAACTGAGCACGAAAACCGGTCGTCGAGGCATTCGACAGGTTATGGTTCACCACTGCCTGCTGGTCGAGACTCTGCTTGGCACCGCTCATGGCGGTGTAGAGGATGCGATCCATGGTTCACACTCCTGACCTAGCCACCATCAACGCAAGTTGATGGCGGTCTGCAGGACCTCGTCCTGGGTCTTGATGGTCTGGGAATTGGCCTGGTAGGCACGCTGGGAAACGATCATGTCGACCAGTTGCTTGGCCATGTCGACATTGGACGTTTCGATGGCACCTGACTCGACGGAGCCCAGCAATCCAGTACCCGGGGCACCGACCAGTTCCTGGCCGGAGTCGGCGGTGGCGGTCCAGGCATTGTCACCATTCGGCTGCAGCCCTTCCGGATTACGGAAGAAGGCCAGTGCGATCTGCCCGGCGGGTCGAGACTGCTCATTGGCATAGTTGCGCATGATGGTGCCATCGTTCTCGATGGTGATACCCACCAACGCCCCCGAGGTATAGCCGTTCTGGGTCAGGGAGCTGGTCGTGGAGGTGTTGCCGAACTGGGTGGAGCCGGCCAGATCGAGATTGAAAACGAGATCCAGGGGGTCGCCACCCATCGAGGCGGAGTTAAAGGTAACCTGCGGATCATTATCAGCCACGACCGCACCGCCACTATCAGTGATCTGGTTCAAGGTGCCGTTCTGATTGAACGTTACAGTGAAATCATTGTCGTTGGTGCCGTTGCCACTGGTGTCAGTGTCATTGTAGCTGCCATCCATCACCACCTTGGCATCCCAGGTGTTGGAGCCGGTCTTCTCGTAATAGACGGTGACATTACGTGGGTTGCCAAGCGAATCGAAGACGGTGAAATTATTGGAGTAGTGGTAGTCAAGCGTTTGGGTACCACCGCCAAGATTATTGACTTCCACTTGACTCAGTTCTGCACCCACCACCTCGCGGGAATCGAGGTTGATGACCGTTGCCACGTCGGTAGTTGCACTGGCCGCCATCTCGTCGGCAGGGACATTCAGCACCTGGGGTTGGCCGCCGGTCTGCACCGCGCCGGCGGCGTTCAGACCATAGCCCATAATCCGTGCGCCCTGACCATTGACCAGGAAGCCATCAGGCGTCAGTGACAACTGTCCGTTACGCGCATAGACGATTTCGCCACTCTGCTCGTAGCGATAGAAGCCCTGGCCACTGATCGCCAGATCGAGCTCGCGACCGGTCGCCTCGATGTTACCTTCGTTGAAATTCTGCAACACCGCCGAGACACGCGTCCCCAGGCCGACCTTGGAACTGGCGAAGACATCGGCGAACTGTGTGTTGGAGCCCTTGAAGCCGACGGTCTGCGAGTTGGCGATATTGTTGCCCAACACATCCAGCTTCGACGACGCAGCATTCAGACCACTCAATGCTTGTGAAAAACCCATTGTCCTACTCCCTGTGTACCGTTAGCACAATTTCGATCGACTTTTTCGTTCTTTGTACGTCGCCATCGGCAAGCCCGTGAGTGACTCGCTCGACGCCGACGGCGTTACATGCGAAGAATCTGGCGAATATCGGCCAGGCTGGCTTGCTCGCTGACACCTCCCAGGTCCAGGCGTGGAGAGCCATCGCTGGCCGTGGAAACGCCTCGCACCTGAGCGTAATTCAGGGCCGCGGCCACCACGGGCTCATCGCCGGCACTGGCTTCGACACTAACCTGGTAAGCACCTTCCGGTGCCCGCTCGCCGCTCTCCAATGTTCCATCCCATTCGAAGGATTCGACACCGGCATCGACCGGTCCGACGTCGAAGCTGCGCACTACCTGACCGGCACCATCGCGTATGGTCACCACCACTTCGTCGGCGGCTTTTTCCAGCTCGACACCAAAGGGCGTGGTGCCTTCTTCACCAACCAGCAGACGATCGCCAGGCACCAGCACTCCCTGCCCGATCAAGGCTGCGGCCTGAAGCGTATGGCCAGCATCGATCTGACCGGTAATACCTTTCAGGGTGCTGTTGAGCTCTTCGATACCACTGACGGTATTGATTTGGGCCAGTTGCGAGGTCATCTCCGCGTTTTCCATCGGATTGAGCGGATCCTGGTTCTGCAACTGGGTGACCAGCAAGGTCATGAAGTTTTCGCGAAGGTCGTCGGATTTACTGGTACCGCCCCCGGCAGCACCGGCATTGTTCAATCTGTTGATGACGCTGGAATCAATGGTCGTGGCCATGGCGATCAGCCCTCACCCAGAGTCAATGTCTTGAGCATCAACTGCTTGCTGGTATTCATCACCTCGACATTGGCCTGATAGGAACGCGACGCCGAAATCATGTTGACCATCTCATGCACAGGTTCGACATTGGGCATGGTCACGTACCCCTCGTCATTGGCCAGCGGATGTTCGGGACGATATTCCATCCGCATGGGGCTGGGATCCTCGACCACCTCGGTCACACGCACGCCACCGACACCATGCCGCCCTTGGGCCTGGGCCTCGAACATCACCTGCTTGGCACGATAAGCTTCGCCATCGGGCCCGGCCACGCTGTCGGCATTGGCAAGATTGCTGGCAGTGACGTTCATGCGCTGCGCTTGGGCGCTCATGGCCGACCCGGAAATATCGAATACGGAAAACATCGACATCGACTTGCTCCTGCGGTTTATTCGGGCTGCATCGCCTTCTTCAGGCCTTGTATGCGGCTATTGATCAGCGTCAGGGCCGCCTGGTAACGCACGGCATTATCGGCAAACTGGGTACGTTCGCGGTCCATGTCCACGGTATTGCCGTCGAGACTGGGCTGCTCGGGGACGCGATACAGCAACTCCCTGGACACGGGCGCCGAGGCACGAGCCTCGATATGGCTTGCGGAAGTCGTCGTCAACGACAGTCCCGCGCCACTGCCGCGACCGTTTTCCATCACCCGCGACAACTCCTTGGAAAAGTCGAAATCGCGGGCCTTGTAATTGGGGGTGTCGGCATTGGCGATATTGCTGGCCAGCACCTCGTGCCGTTCGGCGCGCAGGTTGAGTGCCTCCTGGTGAAAGCGCAGCGCCCCATTGAGCTTGTCTATCATCCCCTGGTCTCCCTGTGTCACGTGGCCAACACTCGCCACGGGCTATTGGGTCAGCCTGGAGAATAGACGACCCCTTGTCATGGCAAAGGAATAAACAGGCCAGCATTTACAGGCCATTTCCGGCTTTGGTTTTTCACGTCAACCAATAGAATCGTCACTCTAGATGTCATGCCCAGTTCCTATTCGCGCCTCGCGCCCAGGGTATTTCCATGTTGTTGCCAACACTTCTACGCCGACTCCTGACGGCCATTGCCCTACTGAGCCTGGTGACTACGGTCACTCTCACGCCAGTGCGAGCCGACAACACGGCCTTGATCACCGAACGCGTACATGCCTTTCTCTACGAACGGGCGAGCGAACTGGGTAGCGAAGTGAATATCGAGGCGCATCCTCCTTCGGCTCATCTACCCGATTGCGAGAACCCCCAGCCTTTCCTGCCCAATGCGAGCCAACCCCTCATCGGACGCGTTTCGGTCGGGGTCCGATGCGGCGAGCAGGGTAACCAGGTTCGCTATATGCAAGCGACTTTGGCGGTAATCGGGGAGCAGGTCGTGGCCAGTCAAGCCATTACTCGCGGCACAATAATCGATGCCGACATGCTGGCCCTGCGCCCGGCCGAGCTTAGCCGCTTGCCTCGCGGTGCAATCACTGACATACAACAGGCTATCGGCATGCAGGCCGCGAGACCGATCAGGGAGGGCTCGACACTAACCGAACATCAATTGCAGCCGGTTACGCTGGTCGAGCGTGGTGCCAAGGTCAGGATCGAAGCCCGCGGCCAGGGCTTCGCCATTTCTCGCGAGGGTGAAGCATTGGATAGCGGCGCCATGGACAGCGAAATCCGCGTCCGCTTGAATAACCGCGATGTCCTGCGCGCGCGAGTGATCGGGCACAACCGCCTCGAAGTCGATTTCTAGGCGAACAACGTTCAAGTTTGTCGCCCCACGGCCGATAATGGGGGAAAGGCATGCGCAAGAGAGAAACCTCGTGAAAATCGACAGCTCCCATCCGCTGACTCGCCCCACTCAAAGCGAGTCCGGCAACAAGGCAACCAAGGCCGATCTCAATACTCCCTCAACGCAGCAGGAGGGGGCGCCCGCGGCCATCACTCACCTTAGTCAGTCCACCGGCGACAGCGGCCAGGATATCGACCTCGCCCGGGTCGAGGAGATTCGTCAGGCAATCAGCGAGGGCCGCCTGGAGATTCGCGCCGAGCGCATCGCTGACGGCCTTATCGACAGCGTACGCGACCTGCTCGGCACCACGTCCGGTGACAGGGGCAACTCATGAGCCTTGGCCAACATCTCGAGCGTCAGCGCCAATGCCTTGACGACCTTGCCGCACTACTGATCGACGAGCGTCATTCGCTGAGTGCCGCCAAGGTGGATGGCCAGCAGCTCAACGAGATCGCCAGCCGCAAGCAGGCCTTGCTCGATGATCTGGATCGCCTGGACACACAACGACGCGCGGCGCAGCATAAGTTGGGCTACGCCAAAGGCCATCCAGGGGCCGAACAGGCCGCCAGGGATGCCGGTTGCCTGGAGACATGGCATGCCATGCGCGAACAGGCCGAGCATGTCAGCCAACTCAACGAGTTGAACGGTTCGCTCGTGCAGATGCGCCTGTCGCACAACCAGCGCATTCTCAACTTCCTGCACGAAGCAGCCGGCAAGTCACTCTACGGCCCTAACGGACAGTCGGATCGTCGCGGCCTCTCTGGACTCGCCTCCCAGGCCTAGCTGCCAAAACCTTTAGACGCTGCCGAAACATCAACGAGACAAAGCCCGGGCCCCCGCCTGTACCCTTGGGCACTCCCTTTCCTAAGAATCCCTTGACCATAGGGCAACCCTTCGTAGATAGTTCAGTAACAATCGCTGACAAAACCATCAGCCCAGTGCATGGCCTGACACCGTCATGGTTGGCCTGCAGGTGTTACGGAGAACCCCAGGGAATGCCCAGCAGCCAGCCTCAGCCAGTATCCCCCTCGGGCATCGTCACGCTGCCCGCCGAACTGAAGACTCGCCTGCAGGACTGCCCCACCCTGCCTTCGCTTCCCAATGTCGTGATGCAGGTGATTGCCCTGGCTCGGTCACCGGACGCCAGTTTGCACGACCTCGCCCATAGTCTCGAACAGGACCCGGCCTTGACAGCACGGTTGCTTGCGCTGGCCAACAGCGTCTTGTACTCTCCTGCCAAAGCGACCGAAAGTTGTGTCGGGGCCGTCTCACGCCTGGGACTCGATGCCACGCTATCGGTGGCCTTGGGTTTCGGACTGATCAAGGGCCATGACCGGCGGCACGCCTGGCGGCTGAATTACGACCACTTCTGGCAACGTTCTCTGGTCAGTGCACTGGCTAGCCATCGGCTGGCCACGCAAACGGAGCGCAGGGATACCGGCAGCCTTTTCACCATTGCCTTGCTCCAGGACATCGGCATGCTGGCGCTTGACGCCACCCTTCCGGAGCTCTACGCCGAGCTTCCCACGCAAGCCGACGACCATTCGATCGTCATCGAGCTTGAGCGGCAGCACTTGGGCTGCGACCATGCCTGTGTCGGCGCCTGGCTGGCCGATCAATGGGGACTCCCGGAGCGCTTGGTCGATGGCATCGCCAACAGCCACGCCACTCTCAGCACATGCTCTCACCAGAATCGTTGCATCATCGCAGCCAGCTTGATTGCCGATGCCTGGCTATCGACGACCCCAGCCATTCCCTTTGCCGACCTGCTCCCCAGACTTCTTCATCATCTCGAGTTCGATAGTGCGAACCTAGGCAACCTGCTCACCGCCCTGGAAAGCGACCTCCCCTCGCTTGCCCGACTCTTCGAGATCACCCAACCGCCAGCGTTCGATTCCCACCAAGCGCTACTGGAAGCCAAGCAACTGCTTCATGCCCACAACCTGCGACTCAACGAAGCCCTGGAGCAACAGCGCCAGGAGCTGGAATACCTGCGACACCGGCACGAGTTGCTGGACCATCGCATCCGTTTCGATGCCTTGACGGGACTGTACAACCGAGCCTATCTGGAAGAGTTACTCAATGAGCTTTTCCTGACAGCCAAGCGAGAGCGGTCAGCCTTGGCCGTGATTTTCATCGACTTGGATCATTTCAAGCAGCTCAATGACCGCTATGGACACCGGCTAGGTGACGAGGTATTGGAAAACTTCGCCGAACTGCTGAGGGGGTTGCTCAGTACACAGGTACAGGGTGGGCGCTATGGTGGCGAAGAGTTTCTGTTGATTCTGCCCGATGCTCCGGTGAAGCAGGCCAAACTGGTCGCCGAAACCATGTCCCGCCGTCTGGCAGACACCCCCATGGCCACGGTCGATGGAAGGACGATCCATGTCACCGCCTCGATCGGCATCGCCCACATGGGCTGCAACGAGTTCGAGAACGCCCACGACCTCATTCATGTCGCCGATCAAGGTATGTACATGGCCAAACGCGGAGGACGAGCACGCATTTCGCATTTCAGCCCAGCAGCCGGCAAACGACAATAAACGGCCGACTCCGCAGCGCATTCATGGCCTGCCTCACCAAGCTGCAGCCACCCCGCATCATGATGCGGGAGCGGCATCATCTCTATCTTCGGTCCGTTCGGCCCTGGGCTTGGTTGTCGATGAATAGTGCAATTCACGGTCGGATGCGGCTACGCGCCGATCGATCATGTGCAGAATGCCAAGCTGAACGATCAAGAATGCGAAACACAGCACGAGCCCCTTGAGCATGGCGAGATCCTGGGGTGAGAAGCCAGCGGCTTCGATCTCTCGATATTACGCTCATCTCCCGTGCCGGCAGTAGCGATATATTCACGCCTACAACTTCGCCTCGACCCGTTCCAATATCTGCTGACTGACCTTGTTGACCAGAGGCTTGGCAGCTCGATTGACAGCTCGCTCCAGCAGACGGTTATTGATACGGTACTCAATGGTCAACACCACTTCGGTACCTTCGGGAACCCGTGTCAACCGATAACACCCTTGATTGCGCACGCCATCCAGGGACTCCCACGCCAGGCGCTCAGGTGCGCGGGCCTCGGTGATCTCAACATCGAACGTCCAGTCCATGCCCACCGCATGAACGTACCAGCGATAGCGCTTGTCCCCCAGAGGTTCGATCGCCTCGATCAAATCGGAATAGTCGGCAAAGTCCTCGACTCGTTCCAGCAGGGCGAACACGCGCTCTGGCGGGGCATGCAGAACCGCACTATGTTCGATAATCGCCATGTCGCCCCCACTTCCAACACTGACAGATGAGGAGGGTAACGGCCTCGACCGAAAACTACCAGCCTTGCTTCCGTACCACCCCCTATCTTCGACTCGCCTGGCCAGCGTCGTTCAACATCGGTAGAATAAAGAACCTCGCCCGGACCGGATCCCGGGCATCCACTGCCGGCCATGCTCGGTCAGTGGCCAAAAGAAATTCTCCGCCAGGACCTTTGTCATGCCCAACACCCTCTCTTCGCCGGAGCCGGCCTCTCGAGCCGTGGTCATCTATTCCGGCGGCATGGATTCCTTTACCGTTCTGCACCGTGCATTGCGAGAAGGATACGACATCCATGCCCTGTCCTTTGATTACGGACAGCGCCACGCACGCGAACTCGAAGTCGCGGCGCGCGTGTGCCAACGCCTGGGCATTGCCCACCAAATCGTGGATCTCCGAGCCATCCATGGCCTGATCGACAACTCGGCGTTGACCGACCCCACACGCGAGTTGCCAAGCGGGGACTACGATAGCGACAACCTGACCGCTACCGTAGTACCCAATCGCAACATGATCCTGTTGTCCCTGGCCATCGCGCAAGCGGTGAATCTGGGCGCCAGCAAGGTCTTCTATGGTGCGCATGGCGGCGATCATGTGCTCTATCCGGATTGCCGCCCGCTGTTCGTTGAGAGAATGAACGAGGTAGCGGCCATCGCCAACTTCGAAGCGGTGGAAATCTGCGTCCCCTACTTGCACAGCAGCAAGCGAGAAATCCTTGCCGAGGGTCTCGCCATGGGGCTCGATTACGCCGACACGTGGACCTGCTACCGTGGCGAGGCCCTGGCCTGTGGGCAATGCGGAAGCTGTCGGGAGCGGCTGGCCGCCTTTGCCGCCCATGGTATCGAGGATCCACTTGCCTACCAGGAGCGGCGCCATGTATAGCGTCAAAGAAGCTTTCTACACGCTACAAGGCGAAGGTGCCCGAACCGGGCGTGCCAGCGTGTTCTGCCGCTTCACGGGTTGCAACCTGTGGTCGGGGCGCGAGGCCGACCGCGGCAATAGCCTGTGCCGTTTCTGCGATACCGATTTCGTCGGAACCGATGGCCAGAATGGTGGCCGCTTCCGCGATGCCTCGGCCCTGGCCGACCACTTGGCCGCCTTGTGGCCACATGCGACCGACAGGGTCGTACCTTATGCAGTCTTTACCGGCGGCGAACCTTTATTGCAACTCGACGAGGCGCTGATCCAGGCCATGCATGACAGAGGCTTTGAAGTCGCCGTCGAAACCAACGGTACCGTTGCCATACCGGCGGGTATCGATTGGCTGTGCGTCAGCCCCAAAGGCGCCAGTCGACTGGTAGTCGAGAGCGGCGACGAACTCAAGCTGGTTTACCCGCAGCCGGATGCCCCTCCCGAGCGCTTTTCGCACCTCGACTTCCGGTATTTCTATCTGCAACCCATGGACCTTGCCCCGCTAAGCGGCGCAGGCGACACCATGGCTGAAACGGTTGCTTACTGCCTCAGAGTGCCCCAATGGCAACTCTCGCTACAGACACACAAGATCGTGGGGATCGACTGATGACACTTTTCGTCAACGCTCTGACCCAAATCGATGCCTCGCTATGGTGTCCGACGCGCGGCTTGGTCGGCGCCAGTTGGCATGTCGACGCCGAGCTCGACGGCGAACTTGGCGAGGACGGCATGCTGTTCGATTTCGGCGAGGTCAAACCGTGGATCAAGTCACGTCTGGACGCCGGTGCCGACCACACCTTGCTGGTGCCGACCCGAGCGCCCGGCGTCAGCGTTCAAGAGTGCAGCGAAGGACTGTGTATACGTGGTAGCACCCCCTATCCCATGGAGATCCGCGGACCACGCCAAGCTTTCACCCTGTTGCCTTGGAACGCGATCGACGCCGAACGCCTGAGCACCCATTTTTCTGCCGAATTGATGCGGCGTCCACCCCCACGAGTGAACGACATCCGCCTGACCTTGCGTGAAGAAACCATCGATGGCGCGGCCTACTGCTACAGCCATGGCCTCAAGCGCCATGCTGGCAACTGTCAACGTATCGCCCATGGTCACCGCTCGTGCTTGCATATCTGGAAGAACGGGCAGCGCGATGCACAATTGGAGATGGACTGGGCAAACTGGCTCGCCGATCGCTATCTCGTCGATGAAGAGGATATCGTCACCGACGGCGACACCGAGACACAAGGCCTGCTGACCAGCCGATACCAAGCTCCCCAGGGACGCTTTTTCCTGCGACTGCCAGCGGCGCGCTGCGCGGTTTTGCCAAGCCCGACGACTGTCGAGCATATCGCTACCTGGCTAGCGACGGAAATCGCCCGGGACAGTCGCCAGCGCATACGCGTTCAAGCCTTCGAGGGCATCAACAAGGGCGCTATCGCCGAGGCTGGGCCATGACCTCCGGACTGATCGCCAGATCGGCAGAGCCCTCAGCCCGAGGTGGATGTCGCCCAGGCTGCGGCGCCTGTTGTATCGCGCCCTCGATCAGCTCACCGATCCCCGGCATGCCACAAGGCAAACCGCCCGGGGTACGTTGCGCTCAGCTCGATGACAACAACCTGTGTCGCTTATTCGGGGACCCTCGCCGTCCCGACGTGTGCAAGCGCTTCAACTACGATCCCGAGCTATGCGGTACGAGCCGCAACCAAGCATTGGTGAACCTCGCTGCTTGGGAGGCCGCCACCTGAGCGGCCGTGCAGCTCGCCAACGGCCACCGTTCAGGACTCGACATCAGCAGGATACGGCAGACGCTGATCCAGCAAGGTCCGCCACCGTGCCAACACCGGCGCGTCGCTATGCGACACTTCTCCCAATAGGCGCCGGAACTCCTCGCGCATCTTGTCATCGCGAGGATCGACCAGCGTCAACCATAACTCCAGAGCATGCAGTTGCAGGTGCAGATTCTCGTGTTCACGCGCCTGCCTCAAGGCTTGTTCGGCAAGCATGCGCACCGCTTCATGAGGATGACCGAGGCGCTGGCGCACTCGCGCAAGCTGGATGGCCAACTCCGGCAGATACAATGAGCCGCGTTCCTGAGCAACCAACAAGCACTGGTCGAGATAGTCTTCTGCTCTCTCGAGCTCTCCCAAAGCCATACAAGCATCAGAGAACCACAAGACAGGACGCTGATAACGATCTCGCCCGGTCATCTCGTCGAACTCTTCCATGCCGGCCTGCAATTGCACCAAACCCTCGCGATCGCCGGTCAGTACCCGCTGCCAACCCAGCACACTCTGTGCCGACACCTGCCATAGATGCAGATCCGGCGTGCCCGTCAGGTCGTAGGCCCGCTGGGCGCGATTGCCGGCAAGGTGTACATGCCCCAATTGGCGATAAACCGCGGCGGAGAACAGCAGGGCCATGGCCAGCGAGCCGGGATGGTTGAAGCGTTCCGCCAGTCGAATGGCAGCCTCGGCCTGACGTTCGGCACGCCGGTAGTCACCGCGCAGACATAGCGCCCACCCTTGAAAACAAGCCGCGGCCACCTGGGGATGATCAGAGAACGGCAACCACTCGATCAGCATCGGCTGATTGAGTGGGTCGATCTCTTCCAAGTGATCGTAGGCCTGTCGAATGCGACCGGCCCAGTATTCGCAATTGGCTCGAGCATAATCAGCCAAACGGCGGTAGCGCGGATCGTCAAGCCGCGCCGCCAGGTCAGCCAGTTTGGATGCCAGTGAGAAGGCATCGGCATCGGCATGGCGCTGGCTACATCCCACCCAAAGCCCCCACTTGACCAGAAAACGCTGCTCGAGATCGGCTTCCTCATCGCTGTCACTGCCTTCGCAAGCCAACAGCTCGCGGGCACGGACGAAACTTTCGTGCGCGGTCGGCGAACCATGCCCTTCCAAGGCGAACGCTGCCTGGCCACGCACGGTCAACAAGCTGATCTCACGCTCGCACTGGTCCTCGACATGACGCAGGCTGGCCAGCCCGAAATCGGCCATTTTCAGAGCCGTCCGGTGGGCACAGACTTTCAGTGCCTCGCGGGCCGCCAATTCGAAGTAGCGTGCGCCGCGAGCATAATGGCCGCTACGACGAAGGTGTGTGGCGAAGTCCCCAGGGTGACGGCTGATCCACACAGGGAAGCGTTCCTCGATCAGGCTGACGACCTGACGATGAATCCGCACTCTGACGTCCCGGGGGCATGAGAGATAGGCCGCTTCTTGCAACAGTTGATGACTGAACTGGTAGTCGCACTCACTGTTGCCGCTGCACGGCTCGATAACCTCCAGACGACACATCTGGTCAAGCGCCTGCTTGAGCCGCACAGCGTCCCAACCACTGCACTCGGCGAGGAAGTCGAGACGGAACTGCCGCCCCAGTACCGCAGCCACATGCGCCACCTCGCGGTCACCGTCGAGCTGATCGATTCGGCTGGCCAACAGTCCCAGCAAGCCGCGTGGCAACTCCTCGATGTTGACGCTGCGACCTTCGCGGCGGTCCATGTCCAACCGGCGACAGATCTCCTGCAAATACAGCGGTACCCCATCACAACGTTCGATCAACTGGCTACGCAGACGCGGGCTGAGATGAAGGCGATAGCGCCTGGCCAGTTGCGACAACAGACGCGAGGACTGGAGGCTGTCCAGCCGCCCCAATACCACCTGCTGATCCCAGTGCAGCTTGGTCGGCAAAGGCTCTCGGCCGTGATGGCTTGCCACCAGTAGCAACGGACAGTTGATCGGCAATCGCGCCTGCAGACCAGCCAGCACCTTGAACGAGGGCTCGTCAAGCCATTGCAGATCATCGATCATCAACACCAAGGTCCGCTCGGCGGTCAGCGTTTCGATCAACGCATGCAGCAGCTTGACGACCAGCTCGACGGCTTCACCGCTCTGAGTCAGAACGGAGACTTCCTCCGGTTCACGAACGCCTAGCGCTTCTTCCAACAACTGGCGGCGTGGTGTGTCCATGACCAGGGAGGGATGGGCGTTGAGCAACTCCTCCAGCTTGCCGGCATCGAGATCCTCGCCCAAGTGCCAGCGCAATAGGGTACGCGCCACGCCGTAGGGTACCTGTACCGACAAGCGAGTGGTCGGCTGCCAGCAGATGGCCGCATCACGACTCTGCTCGAGTTGACGGAAGCCTACCAGCAGCGCCGACTTGCCCATGCCCGAAGCGCCTCGCACCAGCACGCTCTGGCGCAAACCGATGCCGGCCCTGGCCAAGGCATCACGGAGCTTGCGTAGTGCCGGCTCACGGCCGACCAAGCTGGGTGGCAAGGCTTCGCGGCCACCTTCGTTGGTGCCCAGCACCAGGGCCCGCAGGCGAACGCGTCCATCACTGGCCACCAGGCGCGACGACAAGCGTGGCTGCAGATCCAGAGCCGGTGGCATGTGCTGACTGGCTTCCTGGGAAATCACCAACTCGCTACCCTCGGCAGCGCTCATCAACTCAAGGGAACCCTGTGTGACCTGCCCCAGAGGGTCGACCAACTGACGCTCGGGGAGATAGACCACCCGTCCACTATTGAGGCCTGCCGCCAGCTCGAACCGCGGGACATCTCCCTCGCCGCTCCAATGCCGGGCACATTCATCGGGCAAGGTTCGACGGCAATGTTCGTACAATGCTACCAACTCAGCCAATTGGTGGGCCGGCCCGTGGGTACCAAAGCAGGCCAGCCCTAGCCCACCGGTCGCCCCGGGAAGCCAGAACCCTCCCAAGTGATGGCACTGCTGTTCGAGCCAGCGCATCAACTCTATCTGCAGGGCCAGACAAGCACGGGTCTCGGCCCGATCCTGCCACTCGCCCTTGAGATGCAGCCGAATCGCCATCACCGATAGTTGGCGCTGTTCGATCTCATCATCGCTCAATGGAGCACTGTCCAGCGCCAGGGCCCGGGAAAAGGCACCTTGCGGCGACAGGCCCTGCATGTCGGCCTTGCCCTCGGACCAGTAACGCGCCAACTGCAGGAATCCTGGCTCGGGCTGCTGGCCGGAAAGGGCCAACAGCTGAAGGTAGGCATTGTATTGTTCATGGGCGGCGGCCGATTGCCCCTGCTCAGCGAGCTGGCGCACCAGACGCTCATGAAAAGGACCATAACCGGAAAAACGACTGACCAATATCCGCAGCAACGTATCGGGAACATCGTCATGCCGCTCCAGAACTGCCTCGGCAAAGGCGATGACCCGCTGACGCCATTCGTTGCGAACACGTAGCAACCAACGCTGGAACTCGGAGCAGGACGATAGCTGCAACTCCTCCACCAGATCGCCACGATAGAGCCCAAGCATGCTCTCCAGCGTGGCGATGTCCGGCGAGCCACCCAGGAGTTCTTGAAGTTCGTGGAGGTCGAACCGCCAGTGCTCGGGAAGCCGGAAGGCAATGGTCTGACGCGTGACCACCAACACCTGATCGGCTTCATCGCCCAGTGACTGACGTAGGCAGTGCAAGGCATGGCGCAAGTTAGTGCGCCCGGAAGACAAGCCTTGGTCCGGCCACAGCAACTCGGCGAGCGTGGCACGATTGACCGGCTGCTCGTGCAACAGCAGGTAGACCAACAGTGCCTTGACCTTGTCGTAACTGAACTGAGTGAGGCTATCCTCGCCGAGTGTCAGCGAAAAATGGCCAAACAGCGATAACTGGTCGTTGACAGAAGGATCCCGCATCATTTGGTTCCTGCGTTATCTTGTAGTAGCGAAGGTTTCGCTCATTCCGGCCATGGAGGGGTAAGCCCCCAACCTGCTGACCATGAACCTCCGTGTCCGGTCTCATGCCACCATGGGCATGCCACTGTGAAAACGAAACGTCTCGTCCGGTGAGTGGATCAATCGCCGCTCGCAGTCGGCAAAGAACGCGATTCGCGCGTCGATCCCCTGCTCACCGCTTTCCCCTGCGTAGCGCCGCGCCAACATCAGGTAGTCCTCATAATGACGCCCTTCCGACTTAACCAGACTGCGATAGAACTTGGCAAGCTCGGCATCGAGATGCGGAATCAAGCGTGCGAAACGCTCGCAGGAACGCGCCTCGATGAAAGCGCCGACAATCAGGATATCGACCAATCGCCCCGGATCTTCAGTCCTCACGTGACGACGCAGCCCGTCGGCATAGCGTGACGCACTCAGATGGCGATAGGTAATGCCACGCGCTTCCATGACCTTGACCACCTGCTCGAAGTGCAGCAACTCCTCTCTGGCCAGTTGCGACATCTTGGTCAGCAAGAGCGGGCGATCCACATAGCGATATATCAAGCTCATGGCGGTGGACGCCGCTTTCTTCTCACACTGCGCATGGTCGATCAACAGCAGCGACTGGTTGCGCAGCGCCTCCTCCACCCAGGCCTGCGGGGTGGCACACGCCAGGAAATCCAGCATCGCCTCGGGCAACAACTCTTCAACCGTATCTTGCATCTTATCCCTGGACCGTGATTGAGGGTGACAACGGATAACGGAAAAACGGTGCAAATGAGTCAACACTCGTAACCACCGACGGAGCACGTCTTCTCGAGCGGCAGCGGCTCAACACAAAGCGTCATGTTCCCGGCGGTGATGAGCCTCTCTCATCAAGGCCTCTGCCAGTTCGGCATGCAACGCCTCTGGCGTGAGGCCTCGCCCCTCGGATATCGGTTCCAGCCCGTAACGCGACAGATCACGAATACGCTGACGTCCGACACGTAACAGTTCGACCGCCTGTGACAGCGGGGGCTGTTCGGCTCGGAACCGGATACGGTGTCGGCGCATCTGGGCCTCGAGCGCATCGCTATCGATGACACGCAGAAAGTGACCGGCCACCCGCTCACGCAACGCATCCAGCGCCTCCATGCGTGACTCGCGCTCCTCGCCGGGGAAACCGAACCATTCGCGAATTTCACCGTCATGACGTTGACAACCACGACACACACGATCTCCGACGGTTGTCGAGCATAATCCCACGCATGGGGAGACGATACGTTGACTCATGGCACCTCTTCACCGTTTATCGTCATCTTACCGCGCCGGCCGCCGCTCGGCACGCCCATGGTGCCAGCAATAGCAAGCGCCGACCAAAGTTCAAGGATTGTCGACAACATCTCGCTTAACATTGTCGACAGTTTCACGTAGAATCCGCGACACTCAGTCACACGGTTACCAAAGGCACCAAGGCGGCGTTTTCGACGACGTTGGTTGCAGATGACACTTGCTGCCACGACACCCGCCTTGGCATAGCAACTTGATGAGGGCCCTATCGTGCTTGAAGCTTATCGCCAACATGTCGAGGAACGCGCCAACGAAGGCGTACCGCCGAAACCGCTGAATGCCGAACAGGCTGCCCAACTGATCGAATTGATCAAGAATCCCCCTGCCGGCGAGGAACAATTCCTGCTCGAACTGATCACTGATCGCGTTCCTCCTGGTGTCGACGAAGCCGCTTACGTCAAGGCCGGCTTCTTGACCGCCATTGTCAAGGGTGAAGCGCAATCGCCATTGATCGACAAGACCCACGCGGTCAAACTGCTGGGGACCATGCAGGGCGGTTACAATATCGCCACCCTGGTCGAGCTGCTCGACGATGCCGAGTTGGCCAAGGAAGCCGGCGAACAGCTCAAGCACACTCTGCTGATGTTCGATGCCTTCCACGATGTCGCCGATCGTGCCAAGGCCGGTAACGCTGTGGCCAAGGAGGTCCTGCAGTCCTGGGCCAATGCCGAATGGTTCCTGGCCAAGCCGAAGCTCGACGACAAGATCACTCTGACCGTGTTCAAGGTCCCTGGCGAGACCAATACCGACGACCTGTCGCCGGCCCCGGATGCTTGGTCACGTCCCGATATTCCGCTGCATGCCAACGCCATGCTCAAGAACGAGCGCGAAGGCATCGAGCCGGAAGTGCCCGGCACCAAGGGTCCTCTGACCCAGATCGAAGCGGTCAAGGCCAAGGGCTACCCGGTAGCCTATGTAGGTGACGTGGTGGGTACCGGCTCCTCGCGCAAGTCCGCCACCAACTCGGTGCTGTGGTTCTTCGGCGACGACATTCCCTACGTGCCCAACAAGCGGGCCGGTGGCTTCTGCTTCGGTGGCAAGATCGCCCCCATCTTCTTCAACACCATGGAAGACGCCGGCGCCCTGCCCGTGGAAATGGATGTCTCCAAGATGGACATGGGCGACATCATCGATGTCTATCCCTATGAAGGCAAGGTCTGCAAGCACGGTACCGACGAGGTACTGACCACCTTCGAGCTCAAGACTCGCGTGATCCTCGACGAAGTCCGCGCCGGTGGCCGTATCCCGCTAATCATCGGCCGCGGCCTGACCGACAAGGCACGTGCCGAACTGGGTCTTGGTCCGTCCGACGTGTTCAAGACGCCGGAACAGCCGGCCGACAGCGGCAAAGGCTACACCCTGGCCCAGAAGATGGTCGGTAAGGCTTGCGGCATGGAAGGTGTTCGTCCCGGCATGTACTGCGAGCCCAAGATGACCACAGTCGGCTCCCAGGACACCACCGGCCCGATGACCCGTGATGAGCTCAAGGATCTGGCATGTCTTGGCTTCCAGGCCGACCTTGTGATGCAGTCGTTCTGCCACACCAGCGCCTATCCCAAGCCGGTTGACGTGGAAACCCACCACACCCTGCCCGACTTCATCATGAATCGCGGTGGCGTCTCGCTGCGCCCGGGCGACGGCATCATCCACTCGTGGCTGAATCGCATGTTGCTTCCGGACACCGTAGGCACCGGCGGCGACTCCCATACCCGCTTCCCCATGGGCATCTCGTTCCCGGCCGGCTCCGGGCTGGTGGCATTCGCCGCCGCCACCGGCGTAATGCCGCTGGACATGCCTGAGTCGGTGCTGGTGCGATTCAAGGGCAAGCGTCAAGCTGGCGTTACCTTGCGGGACCTGGTCCACGCCATTCCCTACTACGCCATCCAGCAGGGGCTGCTGACCGTCGAGAAGTCAGGCAAGAAGAACGCATTCTCGGGGCGCATCCTAGAAATCGAAGGACTCGAGGACCTCACCGTCGAACAGGCTTTCGAACTCTCCGACGCTTCCGCCGAGCGCTCGGCCGCCGGCTGCACCATCACCCTCAGCGAAGAGAGCGTGAGCGAATACCTGAAGTCCAATATCACGCTGCTCAAATGGATGATTTCCAACGGCTACGGTGACGAACGCACCATCGGTCGCCGCATCGAAACGATGGAAGCCTGGCTGGCAGACCCAAGCCTGATGCGCGCCGACAAGGACGCCGAGTACGCCGAGGTCATCGAGATCGACCTCGACGAGATCAAGGAGCCGATTCTCTGCGCTCCCAACGACCCTGACGATGCACGTCTGCTTTCCCAGGTCGCTGGCGAGAAGATCGATGAAGTGTTCATCGGTTCGTGCATGACCAACATCGGCCACTTCCGCGCCGCAGGCAAACTGCTCGAGAAGCAGCCGGCCGGTAGCTTGAAGACCCGCCTGTGGTTGGCACCGCCGACCAAGATGGACCAGCACCAGCTAACCGAGGAAGGCTACTACGGGATCTACGGACGCGCCGGTGCGCGCATGGAGATGCCGGGCTGCTCACTGTGCATGGGCAACCAGGCGCGGGTAGCGGCCAAGTCGACGGTGGTCTCCACCTCGACCCGCAACTTCCCCAACCGCCTGGGCGACGGCGCCAATGTCTACCTTGCCTCGGCAGAACTCGCCGCCGTGGCCGCGGTGGAAGGACGCTTGCCAACCGTGGAAGAATATCAAGGCTACATGGGACAGTTCGACGCGATGGCTGGAGAGATCTATCGTTACATGAACTTCCATGAAATCGAGGAGTACCAGAAAGCTGCCTCGAACGTGATTCCGGTCGCCCAGCAGGCCTGAGCCACCGAATCATTTCTTTCGTCGCCGATGCTCGCAACATCGATGGCGAATGCCCCTACGGGGCTACGCCATAGGAAGCGCTGAATGAGTCGACGAGCATGCTCAAGCGCAAGGCGCACGGAGCACAGGAACCGGAGCCTATGAGGTATAGGTGAGGATTCCGCGCACCGCGCAACGCAGCGATTGAGCAGCGCAGGCACTCATTCAGTGTTTCCGCAGCCGATGACCGAAGCGCCCCGCCTTGTGCGGGGCGCTTTTTTGCTGTCTTCTCGCTGCCCCGGGGGACCAATCCACGTCGCTAGCGAGAGACACCGTAGTACTTTTCTTAACACGCTAAGTATTGAGGGAAACACGGACTACACCTAGATTAAGAAATCGACATTATGCAATTGTTCGAACTGGTGGCTGGATCGCCACCAGCGCTGATACGACGGGGCATATCACGTCTTGACAAGGGCCCCCGCCGGCCGATGCGACACATGCCTATCCGTGCTGCATCAAGGAGAGAACCATGACCGTCAGAACCCTGTTTGTCGCCTCGCTGGCCTCGACATCCCTACTTTTCGTAGCCAGTGCCTTTGCCAATCCAAACGATGATCAGGGCCTGTACATCGGGGTCGGAACCGGTTTCAGCTCGTTGGAAAACGACCGCGAAGATGTCGACAGCTTCATCGAAAGCGGTGGCCGTAACTTCGAACTCGACGATGACGACAATGTCTGGAAAGGCTTCGCCGGTTACCAGTTCACCCCCTTCATTGCCGCTGAGGCTTTCTACGCCGATCTGGGTCGGACCAGATTGGAAGGCAATAATGTCGCCAATACCGACTTGGAGACGGATGCCTATGGCGCCAGTCTGGTCGGCCAGCTTCCGATCACATCGTGGTTCACGGCCTTTGCCAAAGCAGGCCTGGCCCAATGGGAAACCGATGTCGACGGTAATCTTGGCGATGCCAGCCTCGACCTGCAGGACAACGATGGAACGGACCCTGTCTATGGGGTGGGCGCCCAGTTCAACTTCGACCCCTTGCTGATTCGCACTGAATACGAACGCTATGACTTCGATAGCGATTACAAGATCGATACCTTCACCGCATCGGTAGGGTGGGTTTTCTGACTCCCCCCTCCTTTTCTCCTCGACTGTGAAAATACCGGGTCACGACCCGGTATTTTTGTTTCCTTGCCTGCATCGAAGGAAGGATTTCACTTCTCACTCTTTGTGGCATGATCGCGGGAGCTTTTTTCCAAGGACATTTCACCAGGAGACCTGCCATGAGCCATATCGTCACTCCGGATATTTGCGATGCCTATCCACACGTCGCCGTGCTAGATCCGATCTTTGTCAATTTCGGCGGCCACGATGCCTTCTGCGGCCCGGTTCGTACCGTGAAATGCTTCGAAGACAATTCACGAGTCAAGGAAGCAGTGGCGGAGCCCGGCAACGGTGCTGTGCTGGTCGTCGATGCCGGCGGATCGAGCCGTTGCGCCATGCTTGGCGACATGCTGGCCGAGCAGGCCGCCGACAATGGCTGGGCCGGGGTGGTGATGTACGGCTGCGTGCGCGATGTCGATGTGCTTGCCGAGACCGAACTCGGCATCCAGGCACTAGGGGCTCATCCACGCAAGAGCGAGAAACGTGGTGAAGGAGTGCGCGACATACCGGTCAGCTTCGCCGGCGTGAGCATCGTCCCCGGGCAATGGCTCTATGCCGACAACAACGGCATCCTGATTGCCGATGAACGCCTGGATCTGGAAGGCAATACCTGACATTGCCAAGTCTCTGGAGCGATGCGAGTCTATTTGCATGAAGATATCTCTCCTCTTCAGCCGATCATGCTGCACCTGTCTCAGCTCGCAAGCGATCTAGCTCGCTCGCTGCGCGAGCATGTGCGCCCATTACTGGCCTACCACCTGTTCTTCACTGTGTTGGCCACGGCGGTTCTGCTGCCTGCCGTGGCCTGGACGCTGACACGTCTTCTCGGACAGTTCGGTCAGCCGGTCATCAGCAATACCGAACTGTTCGACATTCTTCTATCGCCCGGCGGCATCCTGTGGCTGCTGGCCGCTATCGGTCTCTTTTTCTTGATTCTCTACTTGCAGCAGGCGGGCATGATCCTGGTGGCGGTACGACCGCGGGACAACCATTACCACTTGGCGGGCGAGGCCCTATGGACGACATTGCGCCGTCTGCCCGGGTTGGTAGGACTCGTGATCATTCAGGTCGGTACCCATTTGCTGCTGGCACTTCCGCTGGCACTGACGGTGGGCTGGTTGTACAGCATTTTTCTTGGAGGGCTGGACCCTTACTATGTGCAGCGCGTTCGCCCACCCGCACTATGGTTGTTTATCGCCATCAGCCTGCCGGTGATAGTGATTTGGGTATCATTTGCCGTGACCCTTTATTTTCGCTGGATCCTGGCACTGCCGGTGTTGATGCTCGAGAATCTTCCCCCACGCGCCGCCTTGTCTCGCAGCCATCACCTCACCCGAGGCCGTCGGCGACACATCGCGATAGCCGTCATCGCGCTGCTGTTGGTGATCATCGCCCTGCCTATCCTCGCCACCTGGGGCTTCGACCGACTTGGCACACCGCTGTTGTCGTTGCTGCCGGAGCGCAATGCGGTGTTGATACCCGCGACACTGGCCTACCTTAGCGGCTATGTTCTGCTGACCCTGGCTATCACCTTCATGGGGATTGCCGCCAATAGCCTGCTGTCGGCTTGCCTCTACCTGAGGCTGGCCCACCGTGAGCCTCGCCCTCCCAGACCACCGCCTCATGCACATCCCGCGCTGCTTGCCTGGGAGGTGGAAATTGCCGTACTGGTATTCGCTTTCAGCCAAGCTTGGCTGATCGTCAATAGCTTCGAATTGCGCGACGAGGTTCAGATTACCGCGCACCGAGGAAGCTCCATGGATGCGCCGGAAAACACCCTGGCCGCTATCGACCGGGCGATCTTGCATGGTGCCGATTATGTCGAGGTCGACGTACGCCTGACCGCAGACGAACAGGTAGTGCTTTTTCACGATCGCAGCCTGCAACGCCTGACCGGTGACCCGCGCAACCTGCGCGACCTGACCCTGGAAGAACTACAGGCCTTCGACGTTGGAAGCTGGTTCGGCGACGCTTTCGTCGGCGAAGGAATTCCCACCTTGAATGAAGCCTTGCAGCGAACCCGCAACCAGAGCCCGCTGATGATCGACCTCAAACCGGATCCGGGGCGCGAGTTGGCGTTGGTGGACGCGGTGATCGACAGCCTGCAACGTGAGAACCGTGAGCGAGACCGCTGTCGGGAGCAAAGTGTAACACCGGAACGCTGTGGTGGTCCCGACGTCCGCGACGAGGTGTTGATGGCCACCATGTCGCCCTCGCTGGTACGCGAGATCGAAGCCCGCGAGCCACGTCTGCACACGACCCTGCTGGCTCAATTCGTACTACCCGGCACCCTGGATCGTAGCAGCTTCGATGCCTTGGGGTTGCGCCATAACCGCATCAACGACACAGAGCTCGAGGCCGCCCGTCGTTACGGCTACGAACTGCATGCCTGGACCATCAATGACCGTAGCCGTATGTCGCAGCTCATCGACCTGGGCATCGACAATATCATCACCGACCGCCCCGACCTGCTTGCCGACCTGCTTGCCGAGCGCCGTGAACTCAGTGACGGCGCCCTGCTACTGGTCAAGCTGCGAAACTGGCTGCGATCCTGATCCCCGACATGACGACGCCCGACATGACGACACCCGGCAGGCAGCGAGGCCAGCCGGGCGTCGTCGAGCCCAACGCTGTCCTCAGGCGAGGGTTTCGCCGGCCAACATGAACCAGGTCTCAAGCACGGCATCAGGGTTCAACGACACCGAATCGATACCCTGCTCCATCAGCCACTTGGCCAGATCGGGGTGGTCGGAAGGTCCCTGACCACAAATTCCCACATACTTGCCTTGCGCCTTGCAGGCAGCGATGGCCATCGCCAGCAACTTCTTCACCGCTGGATTTCGCTCGTCGAACAGGTGGGCAACGATCCCGGAGTCGCGATCGAGTCCCAGAGTGAGCTGCGTCAGATCGTTCGAGCCGATGGAGAAACCGTCGAAGTACTCGAGGAACTCCTCGGCCAACAGCGCATTGGCCGGCAGTTCGCACATCATGATGATCTTGAGGCCGTTCTTGCCACGCTCCAGGCCGTTGGATGCCAGCAATTCGACCACCGACTTGGCTTCTTCGGGTGTGCGCACGAAGGGCACCATGATCTCGACATTGTCGAGTCCCATCTCGTCGCGCACGCGTTTGAGCGCCCGGCACTCGAGCTCGAAACAGTCCTGGAACGACTCGGAGATGTAGCGCGAGGCGCCACGAAACCCCAGCATCGGATTCTCTTCTCCGGGCTCGTAGAGCTTGCCGCCGATCAGGTTCTCGTACTCGTTGGACTTGAAATCGGACAAACGCACGATGACCCGTTGCGGATGGAAAGCTGCAGCCAGCGTGGAGATCCCCTCGACCAGCTTGTCGACATAGAAAGTCACCGGATCCAGGTAACCGGCGGTGCGCATATCGATGGTCTGTTGCAGATCCAGCGGCAGGGTGTCGTATTCCAGCAGCGCCTTGGGATGCACGCCGATCATGCGATTGATGATGAATTCCAGCCGCGCCAGGCCGACGCCCGCGTTGGGTAGGCTGGCAAAGCTGAAGGCACGATCCGGGTTGCCGACGTTCATCATGATCTTGAACGGGATCTCCGGCATCGAGTCGACACTGGAGGTCTTGCAATCGAAGTCCAGCAGCCCTTCGTAGACGTGCCCGGTGTCACCCTCGGCGCAGGACACCGTGACCTCGCGACCGTCGGCGAGTACCGAAGTCGCATCGCCGCACCCCACTACCGCCGGAATGCCCAGCTCACGGGCAATGATCGCCGCATGGCAGGTGCGGCCACCGCGATTGGTGACGATCGCCGAGGCACGCTTCATGATCGGTTCCCAGTCGGGATCGGTCATATCGGTGACCAGGACATCCCCCTCGAACACCTTGTCCATCTCGCTCGGTTCCAGGATCACCTTGACCGCACCGCGCCCGATACGTTGGCCGATGGCTCGGCCTGATACCAGGGTGCGGCCCTTCTCCTTGAGCTGGAAACGTTCGAGCTTGCCGCCCTCCTGCTGGGAAACCACGGTTTCGGGGCGAGCCTGGACGACATACAGCTTGCCGTCATCGCCATCAAGCGCCCATTCGATATCCATGGGACGCCCGTAGTGCCGTTCGATGATCACCGCCTGGCGGGCCAGAGCCATCACCTGGTCGTCGCTGATGCAGAACCTACCACGGTCGGCAAGCGGCACATCGACGGTGGCTACCGACTTGCCGGCGCTAGCGTCGTCGGTATAGACCATCTTGATCAGTTTCGAGCCGAGGTTGCGGCGCAACACCGCCGGCTTCCCCGCCGCCAGGGTCGGCTTGTGAACATAGAACTCGTCAGGGTTGACCGCACCCTGCACCACCGTCTCGCCCAGCCCCCAGGAGGCAGTGACGAAGACGGCATCGCGATAGCCGGATTCGGTATCCAGGGTGAACATAACGCCGCTTGCGCCGGTCTCGGAGCGCACCATCTTCTGGATACCGGCGGACAGCGCCACATTCTCGTGGGCATAGCCGCGATGCACGCGATAAGAGATAGCGCGATCATTGAACAGCGAGGCGAACACTTCGTGCACGGCGCGCTTGATATTGTCGAAACCCTCGATATTGAGGAAAGTTTCCTGCTGCCCGGCGAAAGAGGCGTCCGGCAGGTCTTCGGCGGTGGCCGAGGAGCGTACCGCGGCCTTGAGATGGGGATACTGGGTCGCCAGAGCCTGGTAGGCTTCCCGCAGTTCGGCTTCGAAGGTGGGTGGCAGCGGCGTATCAATGACCCACTGGCGAATCTCTGCACCTATCCTGGCCAACTCCGCCACATCATCCACATCCAACGCCGCCAGCGCCGCATTGATGCGCTCATTGAGGCCTTCATGGGCGAGGAATTCGCGGTAGGCATGCGCCGTGGTGGCGAAACCGCCAGGGACGCTGACTCCGGCATCCGCCAGGTTGGAAATCATTTCGCCCAGCGATGCGTTCTTACCCCCGACGCGCTCGACGTCGTCCATACCGAGCTGATCGAACCATAGAATGTAAGGTTCCACGAGACCCCCTTGTTCGCATTTGGTCCCCGAGCCCAGGCGGGACACCGTTGACAGATGACCGTCACCCTATCAAGCGAAAGTCGTATTCGCCATTGGTCTAACAGCGAAGTCACTGGAGAATTTTTACAACAATCAGCCAAATGCGGGCATTTCTGTAGTCGGGAGCTTGCCGTCGCCGCCCTCAGCAATGACAATCAACGCACATACCGTTGACGAGATTCGCCATGACGCGTACCGCCTTTTTCATTTCCGATGGTACCGGGATCACCGCCGAGACCTTGGGCCGCAGCCTGCTGGCCCAATTCGAGAATGTCGAGATCCGCATGGTCACCAAGCCCTATATCGACAACGTCGACAAGGCCCAAGCACTGGCGGAAGTGATCGAGGCCACAGCAGTTCACGACGGCGAACGGCCGATCATCATCGACACCATCGTCGACGAAGACGTACGCAAGATCATCTCGTCGGCCCCCGGATTCAAGGTGGATATCTTCTCGACCTTCCTGGCACCCCTGGAAGACGAGCTTGAAACCCACTCCACCTACAGTGTGGGGCAGACTCACTCGATCGGGCGCGACGACGTCTATATGAATCGCATCGATTCGGTACATTTCGCGCTCGACAACGACGACGGCGCTCGCACTCACCAATACGACAAGGCGGAGATCATACTGGTCGGCGTCTCGCGCTGCGGCAAGACACCGACCTCGCTATACCTGGCACTGCAGTTCGGGATCCGCGCCGCCAACTACCCCTTTACGGAAGATGACTTGGACGAGGACGGCACCCTCAAGTTGCCTCGCGCCCTGGCTCCCTATCGCCGCAAGCTGTTCGGCCTGACCATCGACGCACGGCGACTGGCGGCAATTCGCAGCGAGCGCCGCCCCAACAGCCGATACTGCTCCATGGATCAATGCATGCAAGAGGTCCAGCAGGCCGAGGCCTTGTACCGGCAGATGCACATTCCCTATATCGACACCACGCGCTTTTCCGTCGAAGAGATCTCCACGCGGATGATCGCTGAGGCGGGGTTGCAACGCCGCTTCTCTCCTCGTTAACGAACGATCCCCTCCTGTTTCAGACGAGCGATATCCTCATCCGACAAACCCATGCCGCGCAGTACGCTGTCGCTGTCCTGTCCCAGCGACGGCGGGGGTGTTCGGCTGGTCTGGGACTGGCCATCGAAACGCAGCGGGTTGGCCACCTGGGGAATCGTCACGTCATCGCGTTCAAGGCTGGCTACCATGCCACGATGGCGAACCTGCGGATCGCGTAGAGCTTCGCTGACGCCATTGATCGGCCCGGCAGGAATGCCACGGGCCTCGAAGTCGCTCAACCAGGCATCGCGAGCCCGAGTCAGCATGCACTCGGCAATCATCGGCACCAGTCGTTCGCGATTGGCCACCCGCGCGCCATTGGTGGCATAACTCGGGTCACTGGCCCATTCGGGATGCCCGAGCAGCTCGGCAAAACGAGCGAACTGGGTGTCGTTGCCCACCGTCAGCACCAGGTACCCATCAGCACAGGCGAAGGCCTGGTAAGGCACGATATTGGGATGAGCATTGCCTTGACGCTGCGGATTGCGACCTGACACCAGAGCATTCAGCGCCTGGTTGGCCAAGGTGGCTACCTGAACATCGAGCAAAGCGACATCCACGTGACGGCCACGCCCGGTGCGTTCGCGCTCGTCCAGCGCCGCCAGAACCCCGATAGTGGCATACAATCCGGTCATCACATCGGTAATGGCGACACCGGTCTTCATGGGCATACCATCGGGCTCCCCGGTGACGCTCATCAAGCCTCCCATGGCCTGGATCACGAAATCGTATCCCGCACGGTGGGCATAAGGCCCATCCTGGCCGAATCCTGTGATCGAGCAGCCGATCAAACGCGGGTTGATCGTTGCGAGACTGGCGTAATCCAGCCCGTAGCGTTTGAGACCGCCGACCTTGAAGTTCTCGAGCAGGATATCCGCACGCTCGGCCAACGCCTTGACCAACGCTTGACCATCGGGATGGGCGATATCGACCGCCAGCGACTGCTTGCCACGATTGGCACACAGGTAATAGGCCGCTTCCAAGGGATCCCCGGCGGCATCCTCCAGCCATGGCGGCCCCCAGCCACGGGTATCGTCGCCGCTGGTAGGCCGTTCGATCTTGATCACGCGCGCCCCCAGGTCGGCGAGAAGCTGGCCGGCCCAAGGGCCAGCCAGTACCCGCGAAATATCCAGCACTAGACGTCCCTGCAACGGTCCCGGCATGACAACGCTCCCCCTCGTCATTCTGCCGTGAAGGCCTGGATGCCGGTCTGGGCACGGCCCAGAATCAGGGCATGGATGTCGTGGGTGCCCTCGTAGGTGTTGACCGCTTCGAGATTCATCACATGCCGAATCACATGGTATTCGTCGGCGATGCCGTTACCGCCGTGCATATCTCGAGCCACCCTTGCGATATCCAGCGCCTTGCCGCAGTTGTTGCGCTTGATCAGTGAAATTGCCTCCGGCACCAGTTGCCCAGCGTCGATCATGCGTCCCACGCGCAGGGCTGCCTGCAAGCCAAGTGCGATCTCGGTCTGCATGTCGGCCAGCTTCTTCTGGATCAACTGATTCGCCGCCAGCGGGCGACCGAACTGCTTGCGATCCAGGGTGTACTGACGCGCGGCATGCCAGCAGGCCTCGGCGGCGCCCATGCTGCCCCATGCGATGCCGTAGCGCGCCCGGTTGAGGCACGAGAACGGCCCCTTGAGCCCTTGGACGCCGGGCAAGCACTGGTCATCGCTGACGTCCACGTCCTGCATGGCGATCTGGCCGGTGACCGAGGCCCGCAGACTGAACTTACCTTCGATCTTGGGCGCCGACAGGCCCTTCATGCCCTTCTCGAGAATGAAGCCGCGCAGCACGTCGTCCTGGTCCTTGGCCCAAACCACGAACACATCGGCGATCGGCGAGTTGGTGATCCAGGTCTTGGTGCCGTTGAGGCGCCAGCCGCCATCGGTCTTCACCGCCCGCGTGCTCATGCCGTTGGGGTCGGAGCCGTGGTCGGGCTCGGTAAGGCCAAAGCATCCTACCCACTCGCCACTGGCCAGCTTGGGCAGGTACTTCTCGCGCTGCGCTTCGCTGCCAAAATCGTGGATCGGATACATCACCAGGCTCGACTGCACACTCATCGCGCTGCGGTAGCCGGAATCGACCCGCTCGACCTCGCGAGCGATCAGACCATAGCTGACGTAATTGAGACCGGCGCAGCCATAACCATCAAGCGTAGCGCCGAGCAGGCCCAGCTCTCCCATCTCGTTCATGATCTCGCGATCGAAACGCTCATGGCGGTTGGCTTCCAGTACACGGGGCAACAGCTTTTCCTGGCAATAATCGTGGGCCGTCTGCTGCACCATGCGCTCGTCTTCGTCGAGCTGGTCGATCAGGCGGAAGGGGTCGTCCCAGGAAACGGGGGTAATCTGACTCATGGTTGGGCTCCCAAGTGGCAAGGAAGAAAATTTCTACATTTTGGCCAAATGTAGATTAAATGAGGCGCCATGACCAGCCCCTTTTCGACCTCACATCCTCCCAGGGCAATGGCACACCCCAGCTCACTCCTCTTCCCCGGCACGATAGAGTCGCTGGATGCTGGAAAAATCCAGCCTCCCATTACCTTGAGCAGCATGTAGCGCGAAGAGGTTGCGCGCCTGTGACCCCATCGGCACCGTGGATTTCGACTTCAACGCCAGCTCCCAGGCCAACCCCAGGTCCTTGATCATCAGGTCGGTCAGGAACCCCCCTTGATAGTTGTTGGACGCCGGCGCCTTTTCCATCACACCCGGCCAGGGGTTATAGACGTTGAGTGCCCAGTTGCCGCCGCTGCTCTGCTTGATGATCTCGGAAAGCACTACTGGGTCGAGGCCGTTCTTCACGCCCAGCGCCAACGCTTCGGCGGTCCCGCTCATCAGAATGCCAAGCAGCATGTTGTTGCAGATCTTGGCGACCTGACCGGCCCCGATGTCTCCGGCGTGAAAGACATTCTTGCCCATACCTTCAAGCACCGGCTTCGCTTCAGCGAAACCCGTGCTCGAGCCACCGACGATGAACGTCAAGGTGCCGGCCTTGGCGCCGACCACACCACCCGACACCGGGGCATCGACGAAGGTCAAGCCGCGTGCTCTGGCCTGCTCACCCACACGGCGAGCATCGTCGGGAGCAATGGTCGAGGCATCGATGATCAACGGCTTGCCATCCAAGCGATCGAGCAGGCCGACGGTATCTTCATCCCCTAGATAGAGCTGCTTGACATGTTGGCCGGCAGGCAACATCGAGATCACCACCTCTGCACCCACCACCGCCTGCTCGGCGCTGGCGGCACGACTGGCCCCTTCGGCTTCCAGTGCTTGCATGGCACTTTCCACCAGGTCGAAGACACAAAGCTGATAGCCTGCCTTGATCAGGTTGGTGGCCATGGGCGCTCCCATATTGCCCAGGCCAATAAAGGCGATTTGCATGGCGTACTCCCGTCATTGTGGTTGTGAAGTCATCGTTATCGCTCAAAGATCGCGCAATGGATGTTCGTCCGGCTCGCACAACGGCGCCAGCATGGCCTCGATATCGGCCTCGGGCACCGTGGCGACGCTGTCATGCGACCAGCGTGGTGTCTTGTCCTTGTCAATCAGCAGGGCCCGCACTCCCTCGACCAGATCGCCTCGGCGGCAACACTGCACCGAGAGCGTCCATTCCTCGCGGAACGCTTCGGCCAGGCTGCCATGACGATGACGCTCGAGCATCCGCCACACCAGTTGCGCGGTCAGTGGGCAGCCGACCTCGAGCCGTCCACGATTGGCCGCCAACCAGGCATCGTCACGATCATCGGCCAGGATGCGTTGCGTCGCCGCGGCGGCATCGGCGCAGCCCATCAGCCCCTGGAGATGATCCAGGTGCGGCCACACTTGGGCGGCGGGTGCCAGATCGCGACGCTCGAAACGCTCCAGCACGGCATGCACGACGGCCTGCAGTTCGCGTGGATCTCGTGCGCCGTATTCGGCCTCCGCCAGGGCCCCCAGCAGAGCATCGCGGTGATCGCGGGGTAGGAAACGGTCGGCCAGGCCCAGATCCAGGGCATCGCGAGCATTGAGCTGTGCCCCGGTCAGGCCCAGATAAACGCCCACACCCGGCGGCATGCGATTCAAGAACCAACTCGCGCCGATGTCCGGGTAGAGGCCGATGGTAATCTCGGGCATGGCGATAAGGGTGTTCTCGGTCGCCAGGCGGTGTCCGCCGCCGGCCATCAGTCCCAGGCCGCCACCCATCACGATACCATCTCCCCATACCAGCAGAGGTTTGGGATAGCGATGGATACAGTAGTCGAGGCGATACTCAGCGGCGAAGTAGGTCTCGGCGAAGGCACTGCCCTGCCCAGCTTCATCGGTCATCGCTCGGTACAGGGCCACGACATCACCTCCGGCACAGAACGCCTTGTCACCGGCGCCTTCCAGCCATACGGCCCTCACGTTGCGATCCTCCGCCCAGGCAGCCAACCTGGCAGTGAGCTGATGGATCATTTCCAGCGACAACGCATTGAGCGACTTCGGTGCATTGAGGGTTGCCACCCCGATCATTCCACCGTCACGGGTTGGGCGTTCATCAAATAGTACCGTGAGCTCCGACATTCACTTGCTCTCCCATTGCAAAGCGGTCATTCCGTTCACTACTGCAGCGACTCGATCATGCCATCGGCCAACAACCGACGGGCCACGATCACACGCATGATCTCGTTGGTACCTTCGAGGATCTGGTGCACCCGGGTATCGCGCACCAAGCGCTCGAGCGGGTACTCCTTGATATAACCGTAGCCGCCATGCAGTTGCAGAGCCTCGTTGCATACCTGGAACCCGACATCGGTCGCGAAGCGCTTGGCCATGGCACAATGGGCGGTGGCCTCGGGATCGCCCTGGTCAAGCCGCCACGCGGCCTGGCGTACCATCCAGCGCGCCGCAGTCAGCTCGGTCGCCATGTCGGCCAACTTGAACTGCAGTGCCTGGAAGCTGGCCAGTTCACGCCCGAACTGCTTGCGTCCCATCAGGTAATCGCGTGACAGGGTCAACGCTTGCTGAGCCGCACCCAGCGAACAACTGGCGATGTTCAGGCGGCCGCCATCGAGTCCCTTCATGGCGAGCTTGAAGCCCTCGCCTTCCTCGCCCAGCCGGTTGGCGGCCGGCACACTCACCTCATCGAAGCTTACCAGGCGGGTCGGCTGGCTCTTCCAACCCATCTTGTCCTCATTCTTGCCGTACTCGATGCCGGCACTATCGGCGGGCACCAGGAAGGTCGAAATACCACCGGCACCGGAATCCGGCCCACCGGTACGCGCCATCACCACCAGCACGTCGGTTTCGCCTGCCCCTGAGATGAACATCTTGGACCCACTGAGGACGTACTCGTCCCCCTGGCGCACGGCCTTGGTTCTCAGACTGGCGGCATCCGAGCCGGAGCCCGGCTCGGTGAGACAGTAGGAAGCCAGCAATTCGCCACTGATCAGGCGCGGCAGCCACTGCTCACGCAATGCCTCACTGCCCCACATGGCAATCATCCAGCTCGCCATGTTATGGATGGTCAGATATGCGGTGGTCGAAATGCAGCCTTGGGAAAGCTGTTCGAAGATCAGCGCGGCATCCAGGCGCGACAGCCCCAGACCACCATGCTCCTCGGGGATGTAGATGCTCAGGAAGCCCGCCTCGCCGGCGCGCTTGATGACATCCACGGGAAAGTACGACTCTGCGTCCCAGCGTGCCGCATTCTCGGCGAACTCGGCACGGGTGAAATCCGCTGCGGCCTGCTGTAACGCCTTTTGATCGTCGCTAAGGGAAAAATCCATGTCGGCGCCCTCTTTCGCCGGCAGGCAATACGCACCGCCGACACTCTCAGTATTAGTTCATTCTGGACTGACTCGATGCCACCAACCTAGCACTTGCTTGGTTGGGTGCAAGCCACCCCTTGGTCTACAGGCACTTTACGTAAACGTCAACTGGTTCTAGGCTGGGTAAGCATATCGACGGGCCCCCTCTGCGATTCAGGAACAGAACCATGAACGACTCCCCCCACGACACCTTACTGTCCGATGCATCATCGGCAACCAAGCAACGACGCACCTATTCGATTGGTGAACTTGCCAAACTGTTCGAAGTCACGCCGCGGACCATTCGCTTCTATGAACAGGAAGGATTGCTGGAACCGGAACGTCGAGGCCAAACCCGCATCTATCACGAGAAGGACCGGGTCAGGCTCAAGCTCACCTTGCGCGGCAAGCGTCTGGGATTTTCGCTGGCGGAAATTCGCGAAGTCATCGAACTCTACGACGCCATGCCCGATGGCAACGCCCGCCAGTTGCGCCGGTTGCTGGAACTCCTGGCCGACAAGCGCGCCAACATGGAACGCCAACTCGAGGATATCCGTCTGATGCAGCGTGAACTCGATGACGTGGAAGCGCGTTGCCAAGAGGCACTGAACAACCTGCTCCGAACGACTCCAAGGCTCTGACTTTCACCACCCGCAACGTTACGTACCGACAACAAGACGGGAAACACCATGTCACGCCACGATTCAATACACACCAATTACCGTCACCCCACTAGCCATAGCTATGTCAGCGGCATCAGCGACATGCCCTTGAAGGGACAGACCATCGGGGAATGCTTCGACGAGACCGTCGCCCGCTTCCCCGAACGCGATGCGCTGCTCAGCCGGCACCAGAACCTGCGCTATACCTGGCACGAGCTGCAAGATGCCGTTGACGACGCCGCCCGGGCACTGCTCGCCGTGGGCGTACGTAAAGGCAATCGGGTGGGGATCTGGTCGCCCAACTGCGCTGAATGGGCCATTACCCAGTTCGCCACCGCCAAGATCGGCGCCATCCTGGTCAACATCAATCCCAGTTACCGCAGCCATGAGCTGGAATACGCACTCAAGCAGTCGGGCACCTCGACGCTGATTCTTCAGGGTGCCTTCAAATCCTCCGACTATGTGGAGACGATCGCTGAGCTGGTTCCTGAGTTGAAGGCGGCTTCCGGCAAAGCGCTAGCCAGCGACCGATTACCGGCACTCAAGCGCGTTATCTGCCTCGATGAATCCCGTTGCTTGCCAGGTATGTCGAGCTGGAACGCCCTGCTCGAACATGCCGACGAGGTATCGCCCGAGCAACTCGCCGAGGTTCAATCCGGGCTGCAGTTCGACGACCCGATCAACATCCAGTACACCTCCGGCACTACAGGAGCGCCCAAGGGGGCGACTCTCTCGCACCACAACATCCTCAACAACGGCTTCTTCGTCGCTCGCAGGATGGGCTTTTCAGAACATGACCGCCTGGTGATCCCTGTACCGCTCTACCACTGCTTCGGCATGGTGATGGGCAACCTGGGCTGCATGACGCACGGCGCGGCGATGATCTACCCGGGCGATGGTTTCGACGCCGAGGCGACCTTGAGTGCGGTTGCCGAGGAGAAAGCCACCGCGCTCTACGGGGTACCGACCATGTTCATCGCCGAGCTGGAGCATCCATGCTTCACCGATTTCGATCTGTCGACACTGCGCACCGGGATCATGGCCGGCTCGATCTGCCCCATCGAAATCATGCGTCAGGTCATCGACAAGATGCACATGCAGGGCGTGACCATCTGTTACGGCATGACCGAGACCAGCCCGGTGAGCTTCCAGACCCAGACCGACGCCCCGCTAGAGAAGCGCGTAACCACGGTTGGCACCATCCATCCTCACCTGGAGGTCAAGCTGATCGACCCCTCCACCGGCGCGCTGGTACCACGTGGCGAACGTGGCGAGCTGTGCACGCGCGGCTACAGCGTGATGCTCGGCTATTGGGAAAACGAGGAGGCCACCGCCAAGGCCATCGACCATGCCGGCTGGATGCACACCGGCGACCTCGCCACCATGGACGAGGAAGGCTACGTGGCCATCGTCGGCCGCATCAAGGACATGATCATCCGTGGAGGCGAGAACATCTACCCGCGCGAGATCGAGGAGTTCCTCTACACCCACCCGGCGATTTCAGACGTGCAGGTGATTGGGGTTCCCGACGAGAAGTACGGCGAGGAAGTGATGGCCTGGGTCAAGCTGGTCGAGGGCGAAACCCTGGATGAAGAGAGCCTCAAGGCCTTCTGCAAAGGCCAGATCGCCCACTACAAGATCCCGCGCTACGTGAAGTTCGTCGATACCTTCCCGATGACCGTTACCGGCAAGATCCAGAAGTACAAGATGCGCGAGGAAGCCACCAGGGAATTGGGGCATTGACCATAGCTTCGGGCTTCGGGCTTCGGGCTTCGGGCTTCGGGCTTCGGGCTTCGGGCTTCGGGCTTCGGGCTTCGGGCTTCGGGCTTCGGGCTTCGGGCTTCGGGCTTCGGGCTTCGGGCTTCGGGCTTCGGGCTTCGAGCAGGATTGTGATGACTGGCTGCCTTTATGGCTAGCATGCTCGCGGCCCGTAGCCCGTAGCCCACAACTAGCCGAGCAGCGCCCGAATCACCTTTTTGACCCGTTCAATGCCACTTTCCAGGGCGGCCTCGATCTCGGCCATGGTGATTTCGGACTCGACCACGCCGGCAGCAGGATTGACCACCAGCGCCAGGCAGGCGTAGGGAATCTCCAACTCGCGCGCCAGGGACGCTTCCGGCATGCCGGTCATACCCACCAACCGGCAGCCATCGCGCGCCATGCGTGCGATCTCGGCGGCGGTTTCAAGACGCGGCCCTTGGGTGCAACCGTAGACCCCGCCATCTTCCAGCAGTTCGCCGGCTTGCTCACCCGCACGCAGCAGTGCATCACGCAGCTCGGCGTCGTAAGGCCATGAGAAATCGATATGCTGCAGCGGCTTGAAACGCCCATCGAAATAGGTCGATTCACGGCTGCTGGTGTAGTCGATCAACTGATCCGGCACCACTAGGGCGCCAGGCGCCAACGCAGGCTCGATACCGCCCACGGCGTTGACACCGATGATACGCGTTGCCCCCGCCTGCTTGAGCGCCCATACGTTGGCCCGGTAGTTGACGCGATGTGGCGGCAGCTTGTGCGGATGACCATGGCGAGGCAGAAACAGTACGTCACGCCCATCCAGGATACCCTGCAACACCCCGCTGGAAGCTGCCCCCAACGGCGTCTCGACACCATGACGCTGGGTAATCTCCAGATCCGGCATCTCAGTCAGGCCGGTGCCGCCGATAATCGCCAGCATGGCGCTCTCCTCATTCCATCCAGACAACCAAAGCCCAAATCAAAGCCCCTTGGGAGCGAAGATGCCCGGCGCATTGCGCCAGTAGCCCTTGTAATCCATGCCGAAGCCGAATACATAGCGGTCGGCGACTTCGAGGCTGCAATAGTCGGCTTTGAGTCCAGGCACTGCCTTGCGATCGTGGCGCTTGTCGACCAAGACCGCCGTGGAGATGCTTGCCGCCCCGGCCTCACGGCAATAATCGAGAATGGCGGCAAGAGTCGCGCCCTCATCGAGAATGTCATCGACGATCACCACATGACGCCCGGCCATGGGGATCTCCGGCGACACTCGCCAGAACAGTTCGCCACCGCGCAAACCACCGCGATAGCGCGTGGCATGCAGGTAATCGACCTCCAAGGGGAATCCGAGCCGGGTCAGAAGATGGCCAGTAGTGATCAAACCACCGTTCATCACGCAGTAGAACACCGGTAGCTTGTCGCCCAAGTTGGCAGTGATCTCCTCGGCCATGCGATCGAGCGCGCGTTCGACCTGCTCCTGGGAAATCAAGCAGTCGGCATGCTCCATGACATCGCGCATGGTGGCGAGGGATTCATGAAATTCGGTATCGGGTCTGGGCATGGAGTCCATATCAACAGCAATTCAAGTGGTGGGCGGTGTATCAGCCAGGGCTTCCAGACGCGCATGCACGCGACGCCAACGCGACAAGGCCGGCAAGGTATCCAGATTCGGGCGGGCACGAGCGTAGCGCAGTTTGGCGTGACGCTTGCTGCTTCGCCCCGCACAGGCCGCTACGACGGCCTGGGCCGCTTCACGGTCGTTGCACACCAGCACCATGTCGCAACCGGCATTCAAGGCCGCCAGGGCACGACTTCCCGGATCGCCGGCCACAGTGGCCCCAGCCATCGAGAGATCGTCGGAAAAGATCGCTCCCCTGAAGCCCAGGTCCTCACGTAAAAAACCCAGCCAATTAGGTGAGAAACCAGCGGGACGTTCATCGAAGGCCGGATAGATGACATGCGCCGGCATCACGCCATCGAGATGCGAGGCCAGTTCGGCGAAGGGAAACAGGTCGCGCTGTCGCAACTCGTCCAGGGAACGACTATCGATAGGCAGTTCGATATGCGAGTCGGCGGCCACGCCGCCATGCCCTGGAAAATGTTTGCCCACCGCGACCATGCCGGCTTCATGCAATCCCGTGATAAAGGCGCCGCCGAGCAACGCCACGGCCTGGGGGTCGCGGGAAAAGCTGCGATCGCCGATCACCGTGGAGGTACCGCCATCGACATCCAACACAGGGGCGAAGGAAAGATCCAATCCGCAGGCGGCCATCTCCATACCCAGCAGCCAGCCAGCATCCTGGCAGCGTTGCAGCGCGGCTTGCGGATCTTCGTCATAGCCCTCGGCCAGACGGCGCATGGAAGGCAGGCGTGTCACACCCTCGCGCAGGCGCTGGACGCGCCCACCCTCCTGGTCGATGGCCAGCAACAGGTCGGGACGCAAGCGACGCAAGCAGGCGCATAACGCTTGTACCTGGTGGGCATCTTCGATGTTGCGGGCGAACAGAATCACGCCCCCTACCTCGGGGTGCTGGAGCATTTCACGCTCCGCTCGCTTGAGGCTGGGCCCCTCCAGGTCGAGCATCACCGGGCCAAGAGGTTGGGTCATGGTTGGCATCCTTGGCTTAGAAGGAGGGAGATTCTAGACCAATGTGCAAGCCAACGACAGATATGGAGCGTCTCGGCGTGGCGACATCGGCTCGATCGCCCTCACTCATGTACCCACACTGGCGTGCCAGGCACCGCCAGGTCAAAGATTTCCAGCAGGGCAGCGTCGCGCAACCGGATGCAACCGTGCGATGCCGCCGTCCCCATGGGTTCGCCAGGTGGGGTACCATGCAAGTAAATATAGCGGCGCTGGGAGTCACGGTCGCCTCCGCGGTTGAAACCACGCTCAAGACCGCATAACCACAGGATACGGGTCAGGATCCAGTCACGCTCTGGGTGTGCCGAGGCCAACGCTTGGTCGAATATCTCGCCAGTCGGCCGTCGCCCACGAAATACCGTTCCTGGCGGCAAACCATCGCCGATTGCCGCGCGCACGTAGTGCCACCCCAGTGGCGTCTGGCCACTGCCTTGTCGTTGGCCGGCACCGGCTCGCCCACTGGAAATGGCATACTCCTTCTCGGCTTCCTCTCCCCGCCACACCACCAGTCGCTGGAGGCCCAGGTCAACCTCCAACCAGATGGCATCATGCGGTGGTAACTCGGCAAGAGATGGTGTGCGCATGGCATCAACCCGCGGCTGGCAGTGCATCATCGGTCGATTGCGGCAAGGGAGCGTTCATGCCGGCCACCACCACCGGCCGCAGCCGGCGAATCAGTTCCCGCACGCTGACATGTTCTCCATAGTCCTGCTCGGCGATATCGCGCAGGGCATCCAGTCCCGACAAGGTAAAGATCACCGTCCCCAGCATGAAATGCAGTCGCCAGAAACGCTCGGCATCGGGAAGGTCCGGCGTTGCCTGACGAACCAGCGCGGCAAAGCGGGTGAAGACACTACCATAGTGTTCCTGGATATAACGGCGCAGATGCCCCTGCGCCTGACTGTAGGCCAACCCCAACAGTTTCATGAACACCTTCAGGCTGTTGCGCTCGGCAGGCACCTCGAGCACGCAGCGTGCCATGGTCTCGAGCAGCTCTTCCAAGGGAATGACTTCACCCTGATATCGCGCCTCGAGTTCATCGAGAGCGGCATGGAAGCGCTCGGTGAATGGATCCAGGTAACGGGCGAACACCGCCTGGATCAGCGATTTCTTGGAGCCGAAATGATAGTTCACCGCCGCCAGGTTGACCTTGGCCTTGCTGGTGATATTACGCAGTGACGTCTCGGCGAAGCCACGCTCGGCGAACAGTACCTCGGCAGTATCGAGAATTCGCGTCACGGTATCGGTCTGGGCCATGAGCTAGCCTCTTGAGTCGCTATAAACATCTGTTTTAAACATTATACAGCTTACGTTGCATGACGGATTGTCACAATGCAAGCCGTTTAAAACGACATCCGAAAGCCGAAAACGACCATTACTGGATGTAATTCCATGCTGTATACTTGAACAAACTCCAACTTCCCACGCGGAGGTCCCATGACCCGCCCTCTCACGCCGCGCCAGCAGAATGTCTATGACTTCATCGTCAAGACCATGAACGAACTGGGCTATCCGCCAACCCGGGCCGAAATCGCCCGGGCACTGGGGTTTCGCTCACCCAATGCCGCTGAAGAGCATCTGCGAGCACTCGACAAGAAAGGGGTGATTCGCATGGTGGCCGGCACTTCGCGTGGCATCCGCCTGGCCAATCAGGAGATCGATGGCGGTGCCGATGAAACCGATGGCCAAGCCAACAACGGCCTACCGATCGTCGGCGATGTCGCAGCAGGCAGCCCGATCCTGGCAGCCGCGCATATCGATCGTTACTGTCCTCTATCCCCCGACTTCTTCTCTCCTCGCGCCGACTACCTGCTGCGCGTGCGCGGCCTGTCGATGCAGGATATCGGCATCCTCGAGGGTGATCTGCTTGCCGTACATCGCACCAATCGGGTCCGCGACGGCCAGATCGTCGTCGCGCGCCTGGAAGACGATGTCACCGTCAAGCGCTTCAAGCGTCAGGGGCACAAAGTGTGGCTGATCGCCGAAAATGCCGATTTCGCCCCGATCGAAGTCGATCTGCGCCACCAGGCACTGGAAATCGAGGGGGTCGGCGTCGGCGTGATTCGGGGTGGTAATGGCCAAGCCCTCAACTAGGCTTTGCCCGAAAACTGCCTGCGCTCGCCCATACGGCGTTAAAAATCAGCTCAAAATGCTCATTTACAACCACGTAAACTCCGCTTTTTCGCTGATTTTTGCCTTGTCTGGCCATCGCTCGGCGACTTTTCGGACAAACCCTAGCGCTACTATCGCTACCTGTCATGAAACCGAGAAAGATCCTGCATGCCGATTGCGACTGTTTCTACGCCGCAGTCGAGATGCGTGACAATCCCGCCCTGCGCGAGGTTCCACTGGCCATCGGTGGCAGCGCCGAGCGGCGTGGCGTCATCGCCACCTGCAACTATCCGGCACGCGCCTATGGCGTTCGCTCGGCCATGCCCACCGCCAGAGCCCTGCGCCTGTGTCCGGACCTGGTTCTGCTGGCGGGAGATTTCGAGCGTTACCGCGCAGTGTCGCACGAGATTCAGGCCATCTTCGCCGAACTCACTCCGCTGGTGGAACCATTGTCGCTGGATGAAGCCTTTCTCGACGTTAGCAACGTCGAACGCTTTCAGGGCAGCGCCACCTGGATGGCTCGTTGGCTGAAAGAAGAAACGCTGCGCCGAACCGGTATCACCATCTCGGTCGGCGCCGCCCCCTCCAAGTTCCTGGCCAAGATCGCCAGCGACTGGGACAAGCCCGATGGTTTGTACGTGATTGCCCCGGATCAGGTCGACGACTTCGTGCGCCGTTTACCGGTGAAGCGCTTGCATGGTGTGGGTCCCGCCAACGCGACCAAGCTCGAGGACATGGGAGTCGAAACCTGCGAGGATCTGCGCCGTTGGTCCGTGGAGGCACTGATCTCACGTTTCGGCAAATTCGGCCAACGCCTCCACGAATTGGCGCATGGTATCGACGACCGTGAGGTCAAGGTCGAACGCGAACGCAAGTCGATCAGCGTCGAGACCACCTTCGAACGCGATCTTCCCGACCTCGACACCTGCCAGGCCGCCTTGACACCACTTGTCGAACGTCTCGATGAACGCTTGCAACGACATGGCCGCCCCGAACTGGATAAGCTGTTCGTCAAGGTGCGCTTCGACGACTTCAGTCTCACTACCCTGGAGAGCGGTGGATATTCGATCAGCCACAAGAGCTTCGCCGCTCTGCTCGCTCAAGCCTGGCAGCGTGCCCGGCGCCCGGTCCGTCTGCTGGGCGTGGGGGTACGCCTGGTACCACGTGAGGCGCTGCGCCAATTAACCCTGCCTCTATAATCCGGTACTACTTGGTATCGATGTAACGGTGACGGTTGAAGGTCGCCACCCAATGTGGGTGATAAACCACCAGCAAGCTCAACAGCATGCCGGTAATGAACGCCTCGGATGGCATCAGCAGCGGCAGGAATAACGCGTATTCACGGACCACGAACCATACCTGAGGATCGACGGCTCCCAACCATGCGATAACAATCAACGCCAGGCCACTGGCCAGGGTGGACAGCGCCGTGCCGAAAAAGCCACACACGAAAACGAAGATCGGTAGATTGTCGGGAAGATAACGATCGACCAGACGCCATGCCGCTACCATCACCATGGCTGGTACCACGCCACTGATCAGCAGATTGACCCCTAGCAACGGCCAGGCCGTCTTGCCTATCACGACCATGGCCAGATTCACCATCAGGTTGATCAACAATGCCAGTGGTGCTTTGAACACCAGTGTCAACAACGCCGTGAACATCAAATGCAGGCTTAGCCAGTCCACCGCCTGGGCACGAAGTTGCCAGAACAGCATCACGGCGATGCCGGAGACCATCAAACGATGCTGCAAGCCACGATCCACGATCACGGAACGCCAAGGTTTCTGGGCTATTGCCAACCCCAGCATGATCAAGCTCAGCAACGCACACAGCCCCAGCATCCAAGGCGCAAGCACCACGTCAATGAAGGTCATACCGCACCAGGAAGAAAGTCATGGGCGCTCGCTCAGGCAAAAACCACGGTCTTGTTGCCGTGAATCAGGACGCGATCCTGTAAGTGCCAGCGCAAGCCTCGCGCCAATACCGTCTTTTCCACATCGCGCCCGAAGCGCACCAGATCGTCCGCCGTATGGCAGTGACTGACGCGGTGAATATCCTGCTCGATGATCGGTCCTGCATCGAGTTCCTGGGTGACATAGTGGCAGGTGGCACCGATCAGTTTGACGCCACGCTCGTAGGCCTGATGGTAGGGTTTGGCGCCAGCGAAGGATGGCAGGAAACTGTGGTGGATATTGATCACCCTTCCGGCGTAGCGTTCGCAGACGCCGGGAGGCAGGATCTGCATGTAGCGAGCCAGCACGACGGTATCGGCCTCGGCCTCCTCGATCAGGCGCTCCATCGTTGCGAACGCCCTTGCCTTTTCATTGGCCTGCACCGGTACGTGGTGATAGGGAATGCCATGCCACTCGACCAATGCCCGCATGTCCTCATGATTGGAAATCACGCAGGGGATGTCGCAATCGAGTTCACCGGCGGTCCAGCGATACAACAGATCCACCAGGCAATGCGATTCTCTGGAGACCATCAGTACCACGCGTGGCCGTTTTGCCGTATCGGACAAAGCCCATTCCATGGAAAATTCGTTGGCGATCGGAGCAAAGGCACGGCGAAACGAGTCGGCATCCAGCGCCACGGAATCGGCCAGGATCTCGTAGCGCATGAAGAAGCGACCCGTGGCCAGGTCGGAGTGTTGGTTGGCCTCGGTAATCGAGCCACCTTGACTGGCGATGAAACCGGAAACGCGTGCCACGATCCCCACGCGATCGGGACAAGATACGACCAGACGATAATAATGTGACATCGGCAAACCGCCCAAGGGAAATGCTTCGGACGCGATAGTGTAGCGAACTCAGCGGTCTCCAGTCATGCGCGTTGTGGCGTCACCCTCCCATCCCGTATGATGAAGATCTCGTTTGCCGACTCATGATCGACCATGCTGCAGTCCCGTGTAAAAATTCGCCCTCGCCGTCGTCCACCTCTGCATTTCCTGCCCTTGGGTGGTTGCGGTGAAATCGGGATGAACCTCACGCTGTATGGACAAGACGGCGACTGGATTGCCATCGATTGCGGCATGATGATTCGTCAGGATCTGCCCGGCAGTCCCTTGCAGGTTCCCAACCTCTCCAGCCTCGAGTCAATGGGGATCGTGCCCCGTGCGTTGATCATCACCCATGGCCACGAAGACCATATCGGCGCCGCGGCCTGGCTATGGCCACATTGGGGATGTCCCATTCATGCCCCTCCCTTGGCCGCTGGCCTGCTGCGGGCCAAGTTTCTCGAGCGCGGACTGGCCACCGACGACATCCACGTCATCGAACCGGGAGAAGCGATGGAAAGTGGCCCCTTCAGCCTGCGCTTCTTGCCGTTGACGCACTCGATCCCCGAAAGTTGCGCCCTGCTGATCGCCACTCCTCAGTACCGGGTATTGCACACCGGCGACTGGAAACTGGATCCGGAACCGTTGATCGGTTCCCCCACCGACGAGACAACGTTTCGCACCCTGGCACCGGTCGATCTACTCGTCGGCGACTCGACCAATGCGCCGGTACCCGGACATTCGCGTAGCGAAGGAGAGGTGGCTCGTGCACTGGAACGGACCCTGGCCGAGTGTCCCGGACGCGTCATCGTCACTTGTTTCGCCAGCAATCTGGCACGAGTACTAGCCGCCGCCCGAGCGGCGGCGCGTTGTGGACGCCGGGTCAGCCTGATGGGCCGTTCCATGGAGCGCATGGTGGGTATCGCTCGAAGCCTGGGTTACCTGGACGACCTCCCGCCACTGGTTCCGGTACGCGACCTGGGCTACCTGCCACCAGAAGAAGTGTTGGTCATCGCCACCGGCAGCCAAGGGGAACCTCGAGCGGCCCTTTCGCGACTGGCACATGGCAGCCATCCCCACTTCGAACTGAGGCCGGGCGACAGTGTGATTTTTTCCGCCAAGGCCATTCCCGGTAACGAACGCTTGATCGAGCGTCTGCAACGCGCGCTCGTCCGCTTGGGCGTCATTCTTTACCATGAACAGAACCACCCCGAGCTACATGCGTCGGGGCACCCGGCTCAAGAAGAGCTTCGTACCTTCTATGACTGGGTCAAGCCTCGTCACCTGTTACCGGTACACGGTGAACATCGCCACCAGCAGGCCCATTGCGAATTGGCCGAGGCTCTCGGCATTCATGCGCCCTTGATACCCACCGACGGCGATTTGATTCGCTTTGATCAAAACGGGCTGACTCTCGAATCCCGGCATCCTCAAGCGCCCTGTATCATCGAGCAGGATGCCGTGACTCCCTTGCCGTCACTCGCCGATATCGGTGAACGTCGCCATTCGCGACACGGCAGCCTTTTCCTTGCCCTGCCTGTCGTTCCTCGAGAGCAAGGGTGGGCACGTATCGGCCGCCTCGTGCTCGACTCTAGCGCCTCGACCGTCCTGGATGAAGATGCCTTCGCCGACTGGTTGGATGAGCGGTTGGCCGACATGGCAGCGGAAAGCCTTATGGAGTTACGTCGCGAGTTACATCCTCCGCTGATGCAATACCTGATGCGGCACATGCGTCACATGCCCGACGTGCATCTGCAGATCCTGGCCGCTGAACCCCCGTGATCGGGAATAGGGGCGTATGGCCTCGTCTGCTCTTCTCACCGACAAAAAAGCGGACTCGCGTCCGCTTTTTCTTATTGCCTGACGCGTGGGACCGGCTCAGGATTTGTTTGCGTTCTTCGGCGGACGACCGCGACGACGCTTGGGCTGCTCGGAGACCAGGTCATCCAATGACAAGCCGGCATCATTGATCGCTTCACGAATTTCTGCCAACTTGCGTTCCTTGAGAGCCTCCTCTTCCTGGCGCTTCTTATCTTCTTCTTGCTTCTGTTCGATCACTTCACCGATCACTTCCGCCAGCTTGTTCAACTGCTCCATACTGAGCTGACGTGCCGCTGCACGGGCGACATTCTTGTTGCGGGCGATGCGTTCCAAGGTTTCGGAAGACATTGGCCTCCTCCATTTCGAGGGTTGGGAAAGGGGTGCTCCATGGTTTTATCGTAAAAAGTATATGCCTCTATGTCACCTTGGCAAGAAAATCCCGCCATTAACTTGTTCCACATCGACGAATCCGTGGGAGCAAAAAACTCGAAAAGCCCATTTCACGGCACTCGACGTATCCGCACAACGCAGCCACAGGAAGTGGAAACGAAAGCCGTTCCAGGGTAGGCAAAGAAGAGAAGGGAAGCGACAGCCAGACGAGAAGGAACCCTGCTTGCCCACTGAGTGGGCAAGCGTAAGGGAAGTACATTCAACCGCCGGTCATATTCATGAAGCGCACTACCTGGACATCGCCATCGGTAGTGAAGTGATGACGTTCGGGCTTGAGCGGCATGGCCCCGATGATCGCGTCCTTGAGTGCCTCCATGTCGCCAGGATAGCGACGCAGCACGGCACGCAGATCCACCGAGTGCTCATTGCCCAGGCACAACAGCAGGCGCCCCTCCACCGTGACCCGTACCCGATTGCAGGTCGAGCAGAAATTATGGCTGTGTGGCGAGATGAAACCGATTCTGGTGTCGCTGTCGGGCATGAGGAAATAGCGAGAAGGCCCCAGGGTGGTTTCGGTGGTCGGCATCAACGTATACCGCTGCTCGATGATCGCCTGAACCTCATCGCTGGAGCAGTAAGTTTCGGCACGCGAATGGTCGGAGACATCGCCCAACGGCATCTCCTCGATGAAGCTGATATCCACTTCCTCGTTTCGAGCGAAGTCGACCAGGTCGAGCACTTCATCATCGTTGCGGTTCTTGAGAATGACAGCGTTGAGCTTGATACGCTCGAACCCCGCCTCGCGAGCGGCATGAATACCGGCAATCACCTTGTCCAGTTTGCCGGTGCGAGTGAGGCGATGAAACTTGTCGGCATCCAATGAATCCAGGCTGATATTGAGGCGTTTCAGCCCTCCTTCCCGCAAGGCCCGGGCATAGTTGACCAACCCCGCCCCATTGGTGGTCATGGCAAAGTCCTTGAGACCAGGTAGGGAACCGATCTCTCCGACCAGTTTCTCGATCCCGCGACGCACCAACGGCTCACCGCCGGTCAGACGTATCTTTTCCACGCCAAGCTCGGTGAAGGCACGCGCCACCGTAGCCAATTCCTCCAACGTCAATATCTGCGCTCGCGGCAGGAAGGTCATGTCCTCGCTCATGCAATAGACACAGCGAAAATCGCAACGGTCGGTGACTGAAATGCGCACATAGCGCACCCGGCGATCGAAGTTATCGATCAGTGTTGTTGTCATGAGTCCTCCCAACGCTCGGCGTCTCGCTGATCGCTTGCTCGCTCGGACACCCAGTACTGTCCCGACGAGGTATGCTCTTTCTTCCAGAAGGGGGCACGCGTCTTGAGATAATCCATGATGAAATCGCAAGCCTCGAACGCTGCCCGACGGTGGGCACTGGCGACCATCACCAGCACGATCGGATCTCCGGGCGCCAACTGGCCAACCCGGTGAATGACACGCACCCCTTGGAGGGGCCAACGCGATTCGGCTTCCTCGACGATAGCAGTCAATGCCGATTCGGTCATGCCAGGATAATGCTCCAGTGTCAGAGCCTCGACCTCGGGACGCTCGTTGAAGTCACGAACCAGGCCGGTGAAGCTCACCACGGCTCCGATATCATGACGCCCCCGGAGCAACGCCTCCTGCTCTCGTCCTGGGTCGAATGGCTCATGCTGTACACGAATCATCGTCAACCTCCTGTCACCGGAGGGAAGAAAGCCACTTCATCGTCGGCGGTCAAGTGCGTGGCATCTCCCCCCATGACCTGGTTGACGGCACACAGAATGCGCGCGTCGTCGAGCTGGTCGAAGCGGTCGTCACGAGCCTTGAGCGCTGCTTTCAAGCCGGCGACATTCTGCTCATCCAAACTATCGAAGGGAACGTCGAGGTCACTCACGCCCAAACGTTCTCGGAGCTCGGCCAAGCACTTGACCCGCACGCAAGGTATGGCAGCACGCAGTCCCACACTGACCTCCCCACTGCGACATTCGCTGGTGACGATCGGGGCCTCGCTTTCGTCAGCCGTACGGCGATAGTCGCCCGACTTACCACCCGTCTTGGACTCGAGACGAATCGCCCCGATCTGCATGTCCTTGTCGACTGCCTTGCACATGTCATAAAGCGTCAGACAGGCCACCGACACGGCGGTCAAGGCTTCCATTTCCACGCCGGTTCGCCCATTCAAGCGGCAAGTTGCGGTAACCAACACTCGGGATGTCGCTTCATCGAGTCGAAAATCGACGGCCACCTTCGACAATGCCAAGGCATGGCAGAGCGGAATGAGTTCATGAGTACGCTTGGCGGCCTGGATGCCGGCGATGCGGGCCGTCGCCAACACATCGCCCTTGGGTAGTCCACCTTCCGACAGCAACGCCAAGGTTGCCGGTTGCATGACGATATGTCCGCTGGCGATCGCCTCGCGCTGACTCTCGGACTTGTCGGCAACATCTACCATATGGGCTTCGCCACGGGTATTGAGATGGGTCAGGCTCATGTCAGTTCACCAAAGGGTTGTACGATCACGGCCTCTCCCGGCTCCACGCCGTCACGTTCGGCCGTGATCTCGATCAAACAGTTTGCAACGACCATCGACGACAGGATTCCCGAGCCCTGGCGACCGGTGCTTCGCACCCAGAGCTGTCCATTGTCATCAGCATGATAGACGCCGCGCAGGAAGTCCACGCGCCCGCAGCGACTGGCAAGCGGGGCTTCGGCTAGCGCCGTCAGCCGCCGTGGAGACCAGTTCGCCTCGCCCTGCAGGTGACGCAGCATGGGCTGTACGAACTGCAGGAAGGTCACCATCACCGCCACCGGGTTGCCGGGCAACCCGAAGAAGGGTATCTGCCGCTCGCCAAGACGACCGAAAGCCAACGGCCTGCCGGGGCGGATCGCGATCCGCCAGAATCCCAGGTCGCCGCTATCGGCCAAGGCAGGCCGGATCCAGTCGGCCTGCCCGACCGACACGCCTCCACTCGTGATGACCATGTCGGCCTCACGTGCGGCTTGTTCGAGCGCAGCCTGGATGCGAGTCCGCTCGTCGGGCAGGATGCCCAGATCGAAAAGCTCGCACCCGAGCCCTGCCAGCAGGCCGCGCAAGGCGAAGCGATTGGCATCGAAGATACTTTCACCGCCCAGGACTTCACCCGGTGCCGTGACCTCGTCGCCAGTGGAAAACACAGCAACGCGCGGCCGACGATGTACCCGTGCGCTGGGCACACCCAACGATGCCAGCAAGCCCAGATGCTGGGGCTTCAGGCGTGTGCCGCGAGGTAGCGCCAGGCTCCCGCGCCGGATATCCTCGCCGGCCTGACGTACGTTCTGGCCACGACGGACCATCTCCGCGCGCTCGACCGTGATCCAATCCTGGCCATTCTGGCGCGTCTCAAGAATCTGTTCTTGCATGATCACGGTGTCAGTGCCCCGAGGTAACGGTGCTCCGGTGGTGATAGCCACGGCACAGCCCGGCGCCACCTCACCTTCAGGATGACGATGCCCGGCCAGCACCTTACCTACCCGCAACCAGCGCTCGGGGAGTGTCCCAGTATCCTGCGGCCAGGCCACGGCGATACCATCCATGGCGGCATTGGTGTTCTGAGGCACATTGATCGTCGAATGAATATCTTCCGCCAGCACGCGCCCCGGCAACACCTCCAAGGCCAGTCGTTCACTCTCCAGCATCGCCGGTGAAAATTCCCGCAGCGCTACCAAGGCCTCCTCCACCGACAGCATTCGCTCGCCAAGATCGAAGCACGACAGGCTCATGGCTGAGTCTCCATCGGCCGTGGAGTTCGCATGCGAGACCAGCGACCTGGCCAAGCAGCGATCCAGTCGGTCAGGGCCTCGATGTCATCGAGATCAAGCGTTTCGACATCACGCGGCAGAGCCAGCTCGGTATTGCTGGCGACTGCTCGTATCCAAGGGTCCTCCCAAGCCATCAACGGCTTGCCGAGCGCTTCTCGATGGAGTTCCAGCTTGGGCAACGGCCAGGCCTTGAAGCCTTCCACCAGCACCAGATCCGGTGCCAGCGGGCGCAAGCACTCGATCAAGGTGGCCAGATCCGCATCCTCCTGGTCGGGCGTCTCCATCATCATTGCCATTCGAGCGCGCGAAGCGACGAGCATCGGGGTCGCACCAGCCTGACGCAGGCGATGGCTATCCTTGCCGGGCTGATCCACATCGAAGGCATGATGAGCGTGCTTGATCACCGCTACCTTCAAGTCCCGCTGTCGTAGTCGCGGCAGCAGGCTTTCCAGCAGCGTGGTCTTGCCGGTGCCACTCCAGGCGGCAATACCCAGCAGCGGCAGGCGTTCGTCGTCAAGCCTAAGGGAAGACTGCATCATGGTTTCAGCCATTGTTCGAGCCGAGCCTTGTCCTGCTCGGTATTGAGATTGGCGAAGGCGTGTGGACAGTCGCTGAAGTCCACATGACACCACGCGTGACGAGCATACCAGCGATCGATCTTGCGTTCGCCTGCGGCCAATGTCGCTCCCAGGTCCGCGGCCAGCTCACGGCGAATCAGTGCCACTACCGGATGGGCACGCTCGCCATCATGTGCCACGGCGATGTCGCATTCGCCACGTCCGGCTACCAGCCTCTCCACCAAGTCTTCAGGCAGAGCGGGGCTGTCGCAAGGTGCTACCACCACCCAAGGCGTCCTGGCGGCCGACAGTCCACTCCAGATACCCATCAAGGGGCCCTGGTACCCTCCTTCGCGATCGGTGATCACCCGCAACCCCAGGCGGCCATAGACTTCCAAGTGACGGTTGGCATTGATCAATACCTCGGCCACGTGCGGACGCAACCGTTGCAGGACATGATCGATCAGCATCTGACCGGCAAAGGGCTCCACCCCTTTGTCGCGACCGCCCATGCGTCGCCCCTGGCCACCGGCGAGGATCAGGCCACTCAACTGCTCCGGGTGCATGGCTGGCTCTCCACAGAAAGATGAATACGATAATACGAGCAAGGCACCATGGTTGTCCAAACGGTCAAAACCATGCCTGGCTCTAGTCCCAGACTACCTCAACCAGCGCGTTATCTCACAACGCCAAGCGACTGAATCGAGTGATAGTTTTGCCGACAGCGACGTTGGGCGTTATGTTCACGCACTCAAACCGGTATGATGATGTCAAGGATCTTCAACAGGGACGGCTTTTCACCATGAAAGACAAGGGCGAACAATGAGCGGATTCGACGTCGGAGGTCGACTCAAGCAGCTCCGCATGCAACGCGATCTCTCACAGCGAGAGCTGGCCAAGCGGGCCGGAGTGACCAACAGCACCATCTCGTTGATCGAGCAGAACAGCGTAAGCCCGTCAGTCAGCTCGCTAAAGAAGATTCTCGATGCCCTGCCAGTCACCATCAGCGAGTTCTTCGCCGGAGAAGAGGTCTCGCGCGAGCAAGTCTTCTATCGCGCCAGCGAACTCACCGAGATCGGCGATGGCGTTCTCTCCTGGCGCCTGATCGGGGCACGGCGCCCCAATAGGCGCATGTCGATCCTGCACGAGCGCTACCCTCCCGGCGCCGATACAGGGGAAGACATGCTCGAGCATGACGGCGAGGAAGGCGGCGTGATCATCTCCGGCACCATCGAACTCACCGTGAACGGCGAAGTCCAGCTATTGACCGCCGGCGACGCTTATTATTTTGACTCACGCCTACCACATCGATTCCGTAACGTCAGCGACAGCGAATGCATCATCGTTAGTGCCAACAACCCGCCTTCCTTCTCGGATGGCGGGGACGCGCAGCACCATGCATGAGAGCTGGAAGCTGGAAGCTGGAAGCTGGAAGCTGGAAGCTGGAAGCTGGAAGCTGGAAGCCAAAATGCTCCTTCATTGCCTTGATAAAACAAGGTGCTGCTTACAGCTTATCGCTTCCGACTTACAGCTTTATTCATCGGCCGGTGGCAACACCCAATTGAGCACGATCCCCACCAGCGCCGCCAGGCTGACACCTTGCAGAACGAACTGGCCGCCGCCGATCTGCATGCCGCCGATGCCGAACACCAGGATCAACGACACCACCACCAGGTTGCGCGGCGCGGTCAACGAGTGTCCAGCACGTACCAGAGTATTCATTCCCACCACCGCGATCGAGCCGAACAACAGCGTCATGATGCCACCCATCACCGGGCCTGGGATCGTCTGCAGCAAGGCACCGAGCTTGGCAACGAAGGCCAGCAGGATGGCGAAACACGCAGCAACCACCATGATGCTGGGATTGAAGGCACGGGTCAGCGTTACGGCACCGGTAACTTCGGAGTAGGTAGTGTTGGGCGGACCGCCGAACAAGGCGGCAGCGGAAGTGGCCAGACCATCGCCCAGCAGTGTGCGATGCAACCCAGGCTTGTCCAGGTAATTCTTGCGCGTTACCGAGCCGATCGCCACCATGTCGCCGATGTGTTCCACGGCTGGCGCAATGGCCACCGGGATCATAAACAGGATTGCTGCCCAATGGAAAGTGGGTGCCGTGAAGTTGGGCAGTTCGAGCCACCCCGCTTTGTGCAGCGGCGAGAAATCCACCACGCCCATCGCCAGCGCCAGTAGATAACCGGTAACGATACCGCCCATGATCGGTACCAGACGCAGCAACCCGCGGCCGAATACCGCCAGTACCAATGTCACCAGCAAACTGACCATCGACAAGATGATCGCCTGGCCATAGTTGATATGCTCACTGGTCTCGCCACTGGCCATGCTCACAGCCACTGGCGCCAGCGCCAGACCAATGACCATGATCACCGGCCCGACCACCACCGCAGGCAACAGACGATGCAACCAGTCCGAGCCCTTGAGACGCACGAACTGGGACATGACCACATACACCAACCCCGCCGCCATCAGTCCACCCAAGGTTTCGGAAACTCCAAAACTCGCCACCGAACTCTGGATGGGAGCAATGAACGCGAACGATGAGGCCAAAAACACCGGTACGCTCTGTCGAGTGACTGCGTGGAACACCAGGGTACCGGCCCCAGCGGTAAACAACGCCACGCTGGGGTCGAGCCCAGTCAATAACGGCACCAATACCAAGGCCCCGAACGCCACGAACAGCATCTGGGCGCCAGTCGCCAGGGTACATGGCCAGGAACTCGAGGGCTCGTCGGTCGCCACGGTGGTCGTGTCTGTCATTAAGTCGTTCTCCGGATCATGATGTCATGCACAAAAAAATGCCCTTGATGACATCCAAGGGCATAGGTTCCATCAGTCAATCTTTCCTCAACGAGTCCCGAATATCTTATCTCCGGCATCTCCGAGCCCAGGCACGATGTAGCCATTTTCATCGAGCCGCTCATCGATGGCAGCGGTGTAGATCTCGACCTCGGGATAGGCTTCCTGCACGCGCTTGATACCCTCCGGCGCGGCGACCAGTACAATCACCTTCATCTGCGGGCAGCCGCGTGCCTTGAGCATGTCCAACGTTGCAACCATGGTGCCGCCAGTGGCCAACATCGGATCGATGACAATGGCCAGACGCTCGTTGAGATCGTTGGTGAACTTCTCGAAATAGGGCACCGGCTCGAGGGTCTCCTCATCACGATAGAGCCCCACCACACTGATGCGTGCGCTGGGAATCAAGTCGGTGACGCCATCGAGCATGCCTAACCCGGCACGCAGGATCGGCACGATGGTCACTTTCTTGCCCTTGAGTTGCTCCACCGGCACCTGCGCACCATTCCAACCCTCGACGCTCGAGGCTTCGACCTCGAGGTCCTGGGTCGCTTCATAGGTCAGCAGTTTGGCGACCTCACCGGCCAACTCGCGAAAGCTCTTGGTACTGATATCGGCAGCGCGCATCAATCCCAGCTTGTGCTTGACCAGGGGATGGTTAATGGCATGAACGCTCATGGCGAATGGCCCTCGAGTCAATGGATGGGAAAGCAGCCCCACGGCGGGGATCGCCGACGAAAGCGCGCAACAAATTGCGCGCTATTCTAGCTTGATCGAGCGTTCAGGTTAAGAGCGGACCGGCTCGGCCGGCAATTGCCAATCGATGGTTCCACGTCCGTGTTCAGCCAAAAACGCATTCGCACGCGAGAAGTGGCGATTGCCGAAGAAACCGCGATGAGCCGACAGTGGAGAAGGATGAGGCGATTCCAGCACCAGATGACGCCGAGTGTCCACCAACGCCTTTTTCTGACGGGCATGGCTGCCCCAGAGCAGAAACACCGTGGGCAGGCCATGCTCACTGACGGTGGAAATGGCGCGGTCAGTGAAGGTTTCCCACCCCTGACCGCGGTGGGAACCGGCATTGCCCTGCTCCACCGTCAGCGAGGTGTTGAGCAACAACACACCCTGACGTGCCCAGCACTCCAGGAATCCGTGATTGACCGGCTTGACCCCCACGTCCTGCGCCAATTCCTTGTAGATGTTCTGCAATGATGGCGGTGCTGGCACGCCGGGACGCACCGAGAAACACAAGCCGTGGGCCTGATTCGGACCGTGATAAGGATCCTGGCCCAGAATCACGACCCGCACCTGGTCGAGCGGCGTCAGCTCAAAGGCACGAAACCAGTTTGACGAGTGCGGATAAATAACCTTGCGAGCCGCCTTTTCCCGGGCAAGAAAATCTCGCAACTGCTGCATGTAAGAGGCCTTGAATTCCGCCCCTAGATAACGGTCCCAGCTCTCGGGAAGAGGAGATTCCGACATCTTACTTCGTCCTTCTCAGGATGTTTGATTCCGCACTTGGTCCACCAGCGGCTCCACGTAGGCAATCCCCATGTCCCAGGGAAACTGGATCCAGCAGTCCTGAGCCACCTCCGTCAGGTACTGATCGACCAGCGGCCGACCTTCCGGCTTGGCATAGACGGTCACGAAATGCGCCTTGGGTAGCATGTCGCGCACTGCTCGAGCGGTCTTGCCGGTGTCTACCAGGTCGTCGACCAGCAACCAGCCATCACCGTCATGATCAACCCCTTTCATCACCTCGAGCCCACTCTGGTCCATATGGTCGTAGCTCTTGATGCACACCGTGTCGATCAACCGCACGTTGAGCTCGCGGGCGATCAGCGCGGCAGGGATCAGGCCGCCACGGGTAATAGCGACAATACCCCGGAAGTCGCGCTCCACCAGCTTGTGGCACAGGGCCCGTACATCGCGATGGAGCTGGTCCCAGGACACGGTGAAGTGCTGCTGATAACGATTGGCGCTCATGATAGCGATACCGATAACGATAGAAGGAAGACGAACTCACTCGCCTTCGGTGAAGGAACACACGGAAAAGACGCCAAAACCAGCGTCACGGATCTTCTGTGCTCCCCCCAAGTCGGGGAGATCGATAATGGTAGCCGTTTCCACCACGTGGCCGCCACTGCGGGTGATCAGCTTGGCGGCAGCCAGCATGGTGCCTCCCGTGGCAATCAGATCATCCATGATCAGGATACGGTCGCCCTCGCGGAAGGCATCGGAATGCAACTCCACTTCGGCCTGCCCATATTCCAGGGTGTAAGTCTCGCTGATGGTCTTGAACGGCAACTTGCCCTTCTTGCGCACCGGTACAAAGCTGCAGCTCAGCTCATAGGCCACCGGGGCCCCGATGATGAACCCCCGGGCATCGATGGCGGCGATGGCATTCAACTCCATCTCCTGATATCGGTGCACGAAGCTATCGATCAACTTGCGAAAGGCGGCGCTGTTTTGCAACAACGGCGTGATATCGCGGAAATTGACCCCCGGCTGCGGCCAGTCGGGGACGGTACGAATGACAGACTTGATGTAGTCGCCGTAAATGCTCATCGAAGGTCTCAATCCAGGAACAGGAATTTAAGAACGAAGACGATCGCCAATACTACCACTGCCGGGTTGAGATCGCTGAAACGGCCCGACAATGTCTTGATAGCAGCATAACTGATAAAGCCCAGCGCTATCCCCTCGGCGATCGAGAACGTCAACGGCATCGCCAGGGCAGCGATCAGCACTGGCCCAGCGTCGGTAACGTCATCCCAATTGGCGTGCGCCAGACTGCCTGCCATCAGCACAGCCACGTAGAGCAAGGCACCGGCCGTAGCAAAAGCGGGAATCGAACCTGCCAGCGGCGAGAAGAACAAACTGACCAGGAACAGTATCGCCACCACTACCGCGGTCAAACCGGTGCGTCCACCGGAAGCGATACCGGCAGCACTTTCAATGTAACTGGTAGTGGTCGAGGTCCCCAGCAAGGAACCCGCCATCGAGGCAGAACTGTCCGCCACCAAGGCATTCTTGAGGCGTGGCAGCTTGCCATCCTTATCGAGCAGCCCACCACGCTGCGCCACGCCGATCAAGGTACCTGAAGTGTCGAACAGATCGACGAACAGAAAGGCGAAAATCACGCTGAGCATGGCCACATCCAGAGCGCCCGCCAAGTCCAGTTGCAGGAAGGTCGGCGCGATGGAGGGAGGCATCGACACGATACCGCCGTATTCGTTGTGCCCCAGCAATGTGGCCACCAGCGTCACGGCAAGAATGCCGATCATCACCGCTCCGGTAACACGCAGATACGCCAGCGCCGAAATCACGAAGAAACCCGCCAGGGTATAGATCGCCGCGGGTTCCGTCAGGCTACCCAGCGACACCAGCGTCGCCTCGTTGTCGACCACGATACCGGCGTTCTGCAACCCGATCATGGCCAGGAACAGGCCGATGCCGGCAGCGATGCCCAGACGCAGCGACTGGGGAATGGAGTTGATGATCCACTCCCGCACCTTGAAGATACTCAGCAGGAAGAAGATCAAGCCAGAGAAGAACACCGCCCCAAGCGCCGCTTCCCAAGAGTATCCCATGCCCAGCACCACCCCGTAGGTGAAGAAGGCATTGAGTCCCATCCCAGGCGCCAGGGCAACCGGATAGTTGGCCCACAGCCCCATGATCAAGCAGCCGATCGCCGCCGCCAGGCAGGTGGCGACGAACACGGCGCCGTAATCCATTCCGGTCCCGGAAAGAATGCTGGGATTGACGAAAATGATGTAGGCCATGGTCAGGAAGGTGGTGATCCCGGCGATGACCTCGGTGCGAACGTTGGTATTGTGCTCGGCGAGCTTGAAATGACTGTCGAGTAGGCGGTTCAACATCGGCTCTATCCTGCGCGCGTGGATGGGCGTCCTGTATGATTCACTGGATTCGCTATATAAGCCTGACACATATAAGCAAATAATGCGCCACGCGCCATTCCTGGCAACCAACGAACACTTGACGGAATGGTCAGCGCCTGTCAGCCGCTGTCACCGCCGACTCGCCAGAACCCGCTCGACCGTCTCGACAATCGCCTGGGTCTGGGGGTCGACCTCGATATTGACGCGCTCTCCCGGCCCCCGCTCGCCGAGCGTGGTACGCGAGAGCGTCTCGGGGATCAGGTTGACGCAGAAACGAGAGGCCTGACCGGCATCCTTCACCTCACCGATGGTGAGGCTGATACCGTCCACTCCGATATACCCCTTGTCGAACAGGAAACGACCATATTCGGCAGGCAGTTCGAACCACAACCGGCGATTATCGGGCGCCTCTTCGAGCTCGACCAGCTCGGCCATGCAGATCACATGCCCCGACATGGCATGACCACCGATCTCATCCCCGAACCGCGCGGCGCGCTCGATATTGACGCGGTCACCCACCTGCAGCGCACCAAGATTGGTCAAACGCAATGTCTCGCGCATCAGATCGAAGCTGACGTGCTCACCGTCTATCGCGGTCACCGTCAGGCAAACGCCGTTATGGGCCACTGACGCTCCGATGGCCAGTCCTTCACGAAGCGATGCCGGTAGCACGACCACGTGGGTACGAAACTCGTTCTTCTCAACGATGGACACCAAGGGCGCCGTGCCCTGAACGATGCCTGTGAACATGCCTGACTCCCTATGATTTGTACAAAAGTCGCCGAGCGCAGGCAGTTTTCGGACAAAGCCTAATCCATGCACCTAAGTCGCGACGCAGCGACAATCAAGCTCGCCAGTCTAGGCAAGCCGGGGCGGGCCGTCCACGTGGATCATGCCACAAGGCCATTTTTTACGCCATGTGACGGGCTGGCAGTAATATTGCCTGGCTATCAACTTGATAAGCCGAAACATGCACCACTGTCGTTGACATCACATCAGTGGATGCCTAATATTTTCGCTCATTAATTCAGGCGCCGATTTGTACCCGGATTGCGGGCGCCCTCGCTGGCCGTCGCTTTACTCGTCGACCGGTGGGAAGTGCAGCTAAAAGGGTGTGTCCAGCGTTGATGGCCACCCGCTAGGGTGGCCTTTTTTCATTCGGCCCCGTTTGCCGCCGGCCGGCCCTATCCTGCTCGCAACCGGCCTCATCCGCCAAGCCAACCCGACAGGACCATGATCAGACTCACTAATGTCTCCAAGACCTATGGTAACGGCCCCACTGCCATTGCCGCGCTGAAAAACATCGATCTGCATGTCCCCCGGGGTAGCATACACGGCGTGATAGGGCTTTCCGGTGCCGGCAAGTCGACCCTGATTCGCTGCGTCAACCTGCTCGAGCGCCCTACCACGGGCAGTGTCGTCGTCGACGGTCAGGAGCTCACTACCCTGTCCGCCGCCGAACTCAACCAGGCCCGGCATCAGATCGGCATGATCTTCCAGCATTTCAACCTCTTGGCATCGCGCACCGTATTCGCCAATATCGCCCTTCCGCTAGAACTGATGGGCATGGACAAGGTCGAGATACGCGACCGCGTCATGCCTCTGCTTGATCTGACCGGCCTCGAAGACAAGGCCGACAAGTATCCGGCGGAGCTTTCCGGCGGTCAGAAGCAGCGCGTGGCCATTGCCCGGGCACTGGCCAGCCGTCCCAAGGTATTGCTCTGCGACGAGGCCACCTCTGCACTGGACCCCCAGACCACCGGCTCGATCCTTGAACTGCTGCAGGACATCAATCGCAAGCTGGGACTGACGATTCTGCTGATCACCCATGAGATGGAAGTGGTCAAGACCATCTGCCACCGTGTCGGACTGATCTCTGCCGGCGAGCTGGTCGAGGAAGCCGACGTCGGTGACTTCTTCACCGCCCCGCGCACCCGACTGGGCCGCGAGTTTCTCAACGACTTCCTGGAGCTCGAACCGCCCAAGGCACTGGTCGAACGCCTCGAGGAAGCCGCTGGCGAGCACACCCACCCGGTGGTACGCCTGGCCTTTACCGGCGACGCCGTGTCCACGCCACTGGTGTCACGCCTGGCCAGAGAGTGTGGTGTCGATGTCAGCATTCTGCAGGCCAAGGTCGAGTCTATCCAGGATCGCACCCTGGGGTTGATGATCGCCGAACTGATCGGCACGCCGGACAAGACACGCGAGGCGCTTGCCTATCTCGAAAGCCACGATCTACATGTGGAGGTGCTCGGCCATGTCCAGCGCGATGCTTAATCTGATTCTCAAGGCCACGCTCGACACTCTGTATATGGTCGGTGTCTCGGGACTGGTCGCGGCGCTGCTCGGCGTGCCACTGGGCGTGCTGCTGTACATCACCCGTCCGCGTCAGATCCTCGCCAAGCCGCTCACCAACCAGGTGCTTGGGGTGATCACCAACATTGGCCGCTCGGTGCCCTTCATCATCCTGATGGTGGCAATCATCCCCTTCACTCGCATGATCGTCGGCACCTCGATCGGCACCAATGCCGCCATCGTGCCCTTGACCATTGCCGCCATCCCCTTCGTCGCCCGTCTGGTGGAAGGCGCGCTGAACGAGATTCCGCCCGGACTGATCGAAGCCGCCCAGTCGATGGGCGCAACCCCGTACCAGATCATCACCAAGGTGCTGCTGCCCGAAGCCAAGAGCGGGATCGTCACCGGTCTGACCATTACCGTGGTCACCCTGATCAGCTATTCGGCCATGGCCGGTGCCGTGGGCGGCGGTGGGCTGGGCGACCTTGGCATCCGCTATGGCTACAACCGTTTCGATCCGCTGATCATGCTGATCACCGTGGCGATCCTGGTGGTCATGGTCCAAGGCTTCCAGAGTCTGGGCGACCACTTGGTACGCAAGGCCGACCACAAGTAGACGTCGATATGACACGATACTCAATCAGCAACACTTGAATCATAGTGACGCTGCCCATATTCACCAGCGGCAGCCATGTTTTTCCGCTTCCCAAGGGAGCCTATAGGAGATCATCAAGATGACAAACACGCTGGCCCACCTTCTACGCCCCGCTCGCCTGCTGGGAGCCGCCACCCTACTAGGCACTGTCGCACTGGCAGGCTGCGGCAGCGACGAAGCCGAGACGCGTTCGATCAAGGTCGGCACCGTGGCCGGACCGGAAACCGAGGTGATGGAAGTGGCGGTGCGCATCGCCAAGGAAGAGCACGACCTGGATGTCGAGATCGTCGAATTCACCGACTACGTCTCACCCAATGCGGCTCTAGCCGACGGCAGCCTGGATGCCAACGCCTACCAGCATGAGCCCTACATGCGCAGCATGGTCGAGGATCGCGGTTACGATTTCGCCATCGCCGGGCGCTCCTTCGTCTACCCCATCGGCGCCTACTCAGAAAAGCATGACAGCATCGAGGATCTGCCGGAGCGAGCCATCATCGCCCTGCCCAACGATCCGTCCAATGAAGGGCGCGCCCTGATCCTGATGCACAACGAGGGGATGATCGAGCTCGACGACCCGACCAACCTGGAAGCCACGCCGATCAACGTGACCGAGAACCCGAAGAATTTCCGCTTCCGCGAGATCGAGGCCGCCCAACTTCCCCGCGTGTTGCCCGACGTGGACATGGCCTTCATCAACAACACCTTTGCCCAACCGGCGGGTCTGAGCCTCGACGACGCCCTGATCAAGGAGGGGCCCGAGTCACCCTACGTCAACCTGATCGTGGTGCGTGCCGGCGACGAGGATCGCGAGGAAATCCGTCAACTGGTCGACTCTTATCAGCGCGAGGAAGTCGCCGCTAAGGCGGAGGAGTTGTTCAAGGGGGCTGCTATTCCCGGCTGGGAATGATCAGAGAGAGATTTACTACTGCGCTCTCATCAATCAGCGTCCTGGGCCGGAATTCGGCCGGCCCTGTTCGTCAAGGAGACCAACCGAAATGACGGACTACAGCTTGCTCTCCCGCCAACTCGAAGCCCTGCTGGACACCCGCGATGCACTGACCAACATGGCCCAGACCTGTGCCTTCATCATGCACGAGGTACCCGACCTCAATTGGGTGGGCTTCTATCTCCAGCGCCAGCCCGAGACCCTGGTGCTGGGTCCGTTCCAGGGCAAGCCCGCCTGCAACCCGATTCCTTTCAGCCAGGGAGTGTGCGGCGCCGCGGCTCGTTCTCGCCATACTCAACGTGTCGACGACGTTCATGCGGTGCCCGATCATATCGCCTGCGACGCCGCTTCGCGCTCGGAACTGGTGGTGCCGATCATCGTGCAAGACCGCGTGTGGGGCGTACTCGATCTGGACAGCCCCCTCGAGGGCCGTTTCAGTGCCGAGGACCAAGCCGGTATCGAGGCGCTGGTGGCAGTATTTTCCAAGAGGAGCGATCTGGTAAACCAGCCTGAATGACCTGCTCGGGCCCACGTGATAGCAAGATTCGCGACACGACAGAGTGACTCCTGGCGATTCGCTTACGGCCCAATACAAAACACCCCATGGCAAAAGCCACGGGGTGTTTTTCGGAAAGCTGGTAGGACCAAGCGGATTTGAACCGCTGACCTCCACGATGTCAACGTGGCGCTCTAACCAACTGAGCTATGGTCCTATGAATCAATGGTCTCCAAGTGAATGGAGATTGGTAGGACCAAGCGGATTTGAACCGCTGACCTCCACGATGTCAACGTGGCGCTCTAACCAACTGAGCTATGGTCCTACAGCCTGCCTCAAGCCTGATGACTTGCCTCGGCAACGGATGCGTATTCTACGTATTCGCACCGTAAATGCAAGTCCCAGCATGCTCAACGAGCGTTCCCCCACCGCGATCACTCAGGCACTGTTTGAAAACTCGTCGAGCGAAGGCCAGGCAAGGCAAAAATCATCGAGAAAGCGGAGTTTACGTGGTTGTAAATGAGCATTTCGACCGGGCTCGCGCACGAGATGATTTTTAACGCCGCATGGGCAAGCGCAGACAGTTTTCAGCACTTGACCCGTTCGACTGCATCCAGCCACCCCCTATACAGCCGCTCGCGTTCCTCCTCGGGCATCTGCGGCGTGAAGGTCCGCTCGCAACGCCACAGTCCAGAGATCTCGTCGAGATCCCGATACCAGCCGAGATGCAGCCCCGCCAGATAGGCCGCCCCCAGCGCGGTGGTCTCGAGCACACTCGGACGATCCACCGGCACGCCTAGCATGTCAGCGAGAAACTGCATCACCCAGTTGTTGCGAACCATGCCACCATCTACCCTCAAGGTACCGGTTTTCGCCGCCATGTCATCGTTCATGCAAACCTGCAGATCACGACTCTGGTAGCACACCGCTTGCAGGCCCGCGGCAACGATCTCGGCAATACCGGTATCGCGGGTGAGCCCGAAGATCGCCCCCCGCGCCTGGGGGTCCCAGTGCGGCGCCCCCAGACCGGTGAAGGCCGGCACCAGATAGACGCTATGGCCGCTACGGGTTTGGCGGGCCAGGGTTTCCGTCTCCTCGGCGTTGGCGAATAGCTTCAAGCCATCGCGCAGCCACTGCACCGTGGCACCTGCGACGAAGATGCTGCCCTCCATGGCGTAGGTCGGCTTACCGTTCAGCCGATAGCCAACCGTGGTCAATAGGCGGTTACGCGACACCTCAGCCTTGTCGCCGGTATTGAGGATCATGAAGCAGCCGGTGCCATAGGTGCTTTTGCCCATTCCGGGCTCGAAACAGGCCTGACCAAACAGAGCGGCCTGCTGGTCACCGGCTACCCCGGCAATCGGAATCTCTCCCCCCAACAGCGACGCCTGAGCCCGTCCGAAGTCGTCACTCGAATCCTTGACCTCGGGTAACAAGCTCGCCGGAATGCCGAACAGTTCGAGCAATTCCTCGTCCCATTGCTGGGAATGAATGTTGAACAGGGCCGTGCGCGAGGCATTTGTGGCATCGGTGGCATGCACACGGCCACCGGTGAGACGCCACAGCAAGAAACTATCCACGGTACCGAATGCCAACTCGCCGCGTTCGGCTCGTTCACGGGCACCTTCGACGTGTTCCAACAACCAAGCCAACTTGGTCGCCGAGAAGTAAGGATCGATCAACAAGCCGGTGCGTTCTTGCACCATGGCGGTATGACCGGCATCACGCAGACGCTGGCAGGCATCGGCGGTGCGGCGATCCTGCCACACGATGGCATTGTGCAGAGGTTCGCCGGTCTTGCGGTCCCACAGCAGGGTCGTCTCGCGCTGATTGGTGATACCGATACCGGCCACTTGGGAGGCATCGATGCTTGCCTTATCGAGCACTTCCCTGCACGTGGTCAGTACCGATGCCCAGATGTCTTCCGAGGCATGTTCGACCCAACCGTCCTGCGGGAAGTGTTGCGGAAACTCCTTCTGCGCCACCTCGACCACATTGCCTTCGCGATCGAAGAGGATGGCACGGGAACTGGTCGTTCCTTGGTCGATGGCTAGCAGATAAGCGGGCATGGCGTGTTCCTCGGAAGTCGTATAGAGTCCATTGTTATGTTCACTTTCAAACAGAAAACACCGATCAATGTTCGAATTCGATGACTGGAGAGTAAACCAGCGCCGCAGGCACCTCAAACGTTAGGTCATCTTACAGGCTAAGACCTTGGTCGCATGCCTTGTCGGCCTGCCTGACGCAAACCACGGGAAATACCGTAGAATCGGGGAGCATCAACAGGAGGTCTCATGACGCAGCAAGAACGCCAAGACGCCATCGTCGCCCTGGTCAAACGCCAGGGTTACGCCGCGATCGAGCAATTGACCGAACACTTTGCCGTCACGCCGCAGACCATTCGCCGCGACCTCAATGCCTTGGCCAGCGAAGGGCTGATACGACGCGTACACGGCGGCGCTGGCCTGGAATCGAGTACAGTCAACACCGCCTACCAGACTCGCAAGACGCTCAACCTGGAAGCCAAGCGACGCATTGCCGCACTGCTGGCGGCGCAGATTCCCGACCATGCCTCGCTGTTCATCAACATCGGCACCAGCAACGAGATCGTCGCCGAGGCGCTGCGCGGCCATCACGGCCTGGAAGTCATCACCAACAACCTCAACGTGGCAGCCATTCTCCAACACAACGAAGACTTCAATGTGATCATCGCCGGTGGCCAAGTACGCTCTCGAGACGGCGGCATCATTGGTGAAGCGACCATCGACTTCATCAACCAGTTCAAGGTCGATTTCGGCATCATCGGCATCAGCGGCATCGACGAGGATGGTTCGCTGCTCGAATTCGACTATCAGGAAGTCCGCGTAGCCCAGGCCATCATCCACAACTCTCGCCAGGTCTTCCTGATCGCCGATCATTCCAAGTTCCATCGCAACGCCGTGGTTCGCCAGGGCAAGATCACCCAGATCGACGCCCTGTTCACCGACAGACGTCCACCCGAATCGATCTGTCGCCTGCTGGAAAACCACGACGTGGCGCTGCATATCGCAGGACAGGAGACACCGGCTTACGCCCCCGTCGAAGGGGTGATCTGATATCGGCTCATTGCTCCGACCGCCCTTCCGGGGCCGTCGGTCACTTTTGTCTCGCCCCTTGATGTTCGTTTCCGAATAGCATACTTTCTAAATCGAACATTCCTTTCTTCGCACCGGCTTTCATGGTCACAACCGCCGGAGCGTCAGCCAGCAACGGAGCGAGCCATGGGCAAGTCGCAACAACAGGAGCTTCTCGATATCTTCATCGTCGGTGGCGGAATCAATGGGGCCGGTATCGCCAACGATGCCGTCGGACGAGGTCTCAAGGTCGGGCTGTGCGAGCAAGCCGACCTGGCCAGCGCCACCTCCTCGGCCAGCAGCAAGCTGATCCATGGCGGGCTTCGCTACCTGGAGCACCATGAGTTCCGTTTGGTGCGCGAAGCCTTGCGCGAACGTGAAGTGCTATTGAAGAAAGCGCCGCACATTGTCTGGCCCCTACGCTTCATCCTGCCCCACCGGCCGCACCTGCGTCCGGCATGGATGATTCGTGCCGGGCTGTTCCTTTACGATCACCTTGGCAAGCGAGACAGCCTGGCCGGCTCTCGTCGCCTACGCTTTGACGCCACCAGTGCCCTGAAGCCCGAGATCACCCAAGGCTTCGAATACTCCGATTGCTGGGTGGATGACGCCCGGTTGGTGGTCCTCAATGCCCTTCAAGCCCGCCAGCAAGGCGCCGAGATACGGGTCCGCACGCGCTGTACCGAAGCTCGCGAGGAAGGTGGTCACTGGCTGCTGACATTGGAAGATAGCGACACCGGCCAACAGTACCAGCGCCGTGCCAAGGTGCTGGTCAATGCCGCCGGCCCCTGGGTGGAAAGCTTCATTCGCCGCGAGACCGGACGCCTGGCGCGCTATGGCATCCGCATGATCCAAGGCAGTCATATCGTCGTACCGCGCCTCAATACCGACGACCGGGCCTACATCCTGCAGAATCACGATGGCCGGATTGTCTTTGTGCTGCCCTACCAACAGGACTTCAGCCTGATCGGCACCACCGACCGCCGCTATACCGGCGATCCCGACAAAGTCACCGCCAGCGACGAAGAAGCCGATTATCTCCTAGAAGTGGTCAACGCCCACTTCAAGCAGCAGCTCGGCCGCGACGACATCGTCTCTACCTTCAGCGGCGTGCGACCGCTATGCGACGATGAATCCTCCGACCCCTCGGCCATGACGCGCGACTACACCCTGGACCTCGACAGTGAAGGCTCCCCTTTGTTGTCGGTCTTCGGTGGCAAGATCACTACCTACCGCAAGCTCGCCGAAGCCGCCCTGGCCATGCTGGGCGACACATTGCCCGAGATGGGCGCTCCCTGGACCGCCGAACATCCCCTGCCCGGTGGCGATATCGGCAACCAGCACGAGTTCGCTGCGCGCCTGGTCCGTGACTATCCCTTCCTGGGTGAAGGGCGAGCCCGACGCTTCGCTGCCAGCTACGGCAGCCTGTGCCTGAATTTCTTGCGGGGATGTCGCACGCTCGAGGATTTGGGCGAAGATTTCGGTGCCTGCCTGAGCAGTGCCGAAGTCGACTACCTCACCGATCATGAATGGGCACGCGATGCCGACGACGTGCTGTGGCGGCGCACCAAGCTCGGCCTGCGTCTGGACATGAACCAGCGCCAGCGCCTGGCCGGGCACATCGCCACGCACCGGCAAGGGATGGCGGCCTGAGTCTGGCCATGATTTCTCGTACTTGCCTCTTCTCTACTTGCTCATCCGCTACGGAATGTTTCCGGGGCGGATGAGCCGCCTTTATCATTAGGCTACTCAAGCCCGATGTGGGAGGCTTCTGGAAACGCGCAGAACGACATCTCTTTGCTCCACCCTCTCGCATTATGGGCTCAACGCTAATGCCAGTAAGCGGAGGGGGCTTTTCCCCCAAGGGGCACTCTCGGATTACGCACGCAACATGAAATGGCCTGTCACAAACCAATCATTACGGAAGCAACACCACCTTGGCGGCAGCAGTACGGCCGGCCACCAGATCGGCGAAGGCTTGCCGCACCCTCCTGCAGGCGACGCGTTTCCACCCAGGAAAGATCGCCCAAGGCACCGGAATCCAGTAGGGCTGCGGTGGCGCGAAGATCCGACACCGTATAGGTGTAGGCCCCCAGGAATGGCACCTCCTTGAGGGTGATGGCACGCACATCGAGTCCTCCTTCGTTGTCCTGGAGGCCGAGATGCATGATGGCGCCGCCGGGGCGCACGGCCTTGACGGCCATGTTGTGGGTGGACGCCGCACCCACGCTGTCGAATACCGCCTCGAAGGTGTCGGCCTCCGGGCTCGCCTCCCAGGGTCGAACACCTCGAGCCCGGCTTTCTTGGCCGTTTCCCTGCGCAATGGGTTGGTGTCGGCCAGTTGCACCGTGCGTACACCCTGCTGGCGTAGCATTAACCCTGCCAGCAAACCCACTGCACCTGCACCGATGACCAATACACGAGCTTTGGCCAAGGGACGTGGCAATGCCCGCTCGAGTCGTTGAATGCCATGCAAGGCGGTGGCCGCTGGTTCGGTCAGGGCCGCCGAGACCGGCCCGGCGCCGATCTACTAGACGGTCATGCCGTCGCCGCAGCATCCTAGCAGCGATGGTTCTGCATCAGCCGCCCACCCAGCCGAACAAGATGAAGGCCAGCACCACCAGCAGCAGAAATACCGTTTCTGCTGCCATCAGGATCACCGGTTTCCAGCCGACCACCGCCAGCTTCTGGAAGGAGGTCTTGATCCCCAGCGCGGCGATCGCCGTGACCAGGCACCAGCGCGACAGGTCGGTGAAGCCTTCCGTGACCAGGGGCGGAATGAGCCCCAGACTATTAATGATCACCAGCATCACGAAGGCCACCAGGAAGCCAGGCAACATGGGGACCTTGCCCTTCCCCTCTGCGTTGCGGGTGCGGCGGAACAGGAACATGAAGGCCATCACCGCCGGCACCAGCATGGCGACCCGCAACAGTTTGACGAAGGTCGAGACGTCGCCGGTGCTCTCGGAGATCATGTAACCGGCCCCGACCACTTGAGCTACATCGTGGATTGTGCCGCCCAGGAAAATGCCAGCCTGGTCGTCGCTGAGCCCCAGCACGCCCACGATCAGCGGATAGGTGACCATGGCCATGGTCGACAACGTGGTGACCCCAACGACCGTCAGGATGGTGTTGCGCTCGCTGGTTTCGTGGCGCGGCATCACCGCCGACAGCGCCAGCGCCGCCGAGGCGCCGCAAATGGCCACCGAGCCACCGGTCAGCAACCCCATGTCGCGATGCAATCCCAGCAGGCGGGCCAGGGCCATGCCCATCAGGATGGTCAGCAATACGCCGGCGACGACCGTCAGCACCGGCCCGATACCCAGTTCCGTGACCTGCTCGATGGTGATGCGCACGCCCAGCAGCGCCACCCCCAAGCGCAGGATGGTCCGTGCCGCGAACTCGATACCGGCCACGCAGCGCCCTTCTTCGGAGAGGAAGTGCAGCGACATGCCGAATAGCAGCGCATAGAGCAGCGTCGGCCCACCGTAGTGGTCGGCGATGAACGTCGTCGCCAGGGCGATGGTGACGCACACCAGGACGCCCTGCCCCACCCGGGGGACGGTGATCATTGCGCTCTTCGCGATGTCGAGGGGCCAGTACAGGGCCTGTTTTCCACGTTCGAGTATCATGAGGTCTCCATCGATTGTCTGAGGGCCGCCCGGTCACCCGGCCGATCCGGGCACGAGGGGGGAGCGGGGGGACGCCCGCGCCTTCATCAGGTAGGCGGTGGCACCACCACGGAGGATGGTCGCTCGCTAGATCACGCCCCGATTGAGATCCCCAAGAGCCCCTGACGCCAGCAGGTCGACCAGACACTCAGCTCGCCGTGACGTGGGCCATCAGGTCCGCCACCAGGGCGGCCGGCAGCGTCAGCTGGTCATCGCCTTCGCGACGCAGCTGATAACGCCGGTCACCAGGGAGCCGCACGCCCGGCTGGTCCTGCATCACCGCAAAGAGGGTCTCGGCGTGCTCGACGAAGCCGGGCGAGAAACGCGTCGGATCGAACAGCAGGATCAATTGGCCGATACCCGGTGGCTCCCCCTCGGCCTCGAAGAAGGAGCTGGCCTGGAAGCCGAAGTGACTGCCAGCGAGTCCCGCGGTGAGCAATTCCACCATCAGCGCCAGGGCCGCGCCCTTGGCGTCCCCCGCCGGGATCATGCTGCCGGCCAGGGCGGCGTCGGCGTCGGTGGTCGGCCTTCCCTCGGCATCCAGGGCCCAGCCCTCCGGGATCGGCTGGCCCTGCTTCTTGGCCAGCATCACCTTGCCCCGGGCCACCTTGGACAGCGACAAGTCCAGCAGCAGCGGATCGGAGTGCCGGCGCGGGCAGGCGAAGGCGATGGGATTGGTGCCGAACAGCGGCCGGTTGCCGCCCCAGGGCGCCATGGCCGAGGGCGCGTTGCTGAAGGCCAGGGCCAGGTAGCCGTGCCGGGCGGCAGCCTCTACTGGCGCCCCGGCGACGCCGAAGTGATGCGAGCGGGCGATGGATACCGCCGCCATGCCCAGGCGTGAGGCACACTCGATGCCGGCCTCGAGCCCACGGGCCACGGCCGGGAAGGCCAGGCCGTAGCGGGCATCGACTCGTACCACGGCACCATCGGTCTCGACGCTCGGCACCGCCTCGGCCGCGACCTTGCCACTGGCGGCCTGATCCAGATAGAACGGCAAGCGTGACAGGCCGTGGGACGGCAGGCCATCACGCTCTGCTGCCAGCAACGCCTCGACGGTGTCCGCTGCCTCGGCCTCGCCGAAGCCCCGCCCGCGCATGGCCGCCAGCGCCAGCTCACGGGCCTGCTCGACCCCCAGCTTGACGGTCTCGCTCATGAGTGCACCTCCACCGACTGCGCCAACACCGCGCGCACGTTGTCGGCCGTCATCTGGCTGATACGGGCGTTGGACTCCTGGGTCACGCCGGCGATGTGCGGCGTCAGGATCAGGTTCGGCACGCCCTCGAGCACCGACCCCACGGGCAATGGCTCCTGCTCGAAGACATCCAGCATGGCCCCGGCCAGCCGGCCGTTACGCAGGGCATCGGCCAAAGCGGCCTCGTCGACGGTGCCGCCCCGGGCGGCATTGATCAGCACGGCGTCGGACTTCATGCGGCCCAGGGCCTCGGCGTCGATGAGGTGTTGGGTCGCCTCGGTCAGCGGTACGTGCAGGCTGATCACATCGGCGGCCTCGAGCAGCGACGCCAGGCTGTCATGGCGCTCGACCCCCGACCACTCCGGCGCCTCCGCGCTCAGATGCGGATCAAAGGCCGCCACCTCCATGTCCAGTGCCGATGCCCGGCGCGCCGTCTCCCGGGCGATGGCGCCGAAGCCCACCAGCCCTAGGGTGCTGCCGGCCACCTCGCGACCAATCAAGGCCTGGCGCGGCCACTTCCCCGCCAGCATGGCGTGGCTGGTGAAATAGGCCTGGCGGCGCAGCATCAGGGCGCCGGTCAGCACGTACTCGGCCACCGAGCTGCCGTTGCCGCCATAGGCCGGCTTGACCGCCACACCCCGGGCCTTGCAGGCGTCCAGATCGATGTTGTCAAGCCCCACGCCCAGGCGCCCCACCACCTTGAGTCGCGGTGCGGCCGCCAGCAGCTCGGCATCCACCTGGGTGCGGTTGCGCACGATGATGCCATCGGCCTCGGCCACCGCCGCGAGCAGTGTCGCCCGCTCCTCTACCAGAGCAGTGTCGAAGACCACTGCGAAGCGGTCCTCGAGGCTGGCGGCGGCCTGCTCGTCCATGAATTCGGAAATCACGATCTTGGGCATCAGAACCTTTCTCCTTCGACCGGGCGGCATTGCCCGGCTCTCGTTGTGGTTGGTCAGGAAGGGCCGCCCCGTTGGTCTCAGCCCATGAACCACCTGCCCACCGGCAGTGGCACATTAAGCAGCAGCGCAAAGAGCCCATAGAAGCAGGCCACCAGCACGGCACCAGCGATCAGGTAACTCACCAGGCGCTTCGAGGTCCAGGCATCGTGCTGGGCGATCAGCATCAGGGTGACGAAGCTTGCCAGCCCCGTGAGCAGGAAGCCCGCCCAGGGCATCAGCAGCGCCCAGACGGCCATCGCCACCACCAGCAGCACGCGCCGTGGCGTGGAGTCCTGATGGCGCTCAATATTGTCGATGACCCGATGCAGGGTGAGCTGCAGCAGCCGCAGCACGCTGGCCAAGATCATCACCGCGGCGATCGTCATGGGGAAAACCGCCCCCAGCTGGCTCATGTCGCGGGCCTGCCAGAAACAGAGACTCCCTAGAGCGATGAACAGCAGGGGTAGCAGGTACTCGGCACGCGCCGAACAGGCGGCCCGGATCTCGCCGCGCGACGCGCGGGCCTTGGGCATTGCATCGCTCATGAAGAGGCCTCCTTGTGAGAACCGAGACTGCCCGGGTCACCCCGGCGCCGTGCCAACCGCTCTTTGACGATGGGATAGAACACACTGACGACGGACAACGCGATGATCGTCAGGGAAATGGGGCCCCCGAAGAAGGTTGTGAACATCGCCCCACTAGCGCGGCCCATGAGGAACCCCTGGACGAACCCCTGCTCGGCGATGGGGCCCAGTATCAGCCCAAGAACAATGGGTGACGGCCGGAAGCCATAGCGATTGAGCAGCCACCCTGCCACTCCCAGAGTAAGCATGATCACCACATCGCTGATGCTGTTGCGAATGGCATAGGTCCCGATCACGGTCATGAAGGCGATGGTCGGCACCAACAGCGCCTTGGGAATGGTGATGATCGACTTGAAGGCATAGCGTCCGATAAATAGCCCCAGTGGCAGCAGCAGGCAGGTGGCCAGGAAGAGGCCGGCAATGAAGGTGTAGGTGATGCTGGCGTTGGTGGTGAACAGCTCCGGCCCAGTGCGGAAACCCTGCACCAGCAGCGCGCCCAGGATCACCGCATCTGGGGGCGTGCCGGGGATGCCCAGCACCAAGGTGGGAATGAAGCCACCGCCCACGGTGGCGTTGTTGGCGGCTTCTGTGGCCAGCACTCCCTGAGGATTGCCCTTGCCGAAGGTTTGGGGTTGGCGCGAGGCGCGTCGCGCCTCGGAGTAGGACACCAGGCTGGCGATGGAGCCACCGGCCCCGGGCAGGATCGCCACCAGCGTGCCGATAGAGGCCGAGCGGAACAGGTTGAACTTGCCCAACCAGGCCAACCCCAGGCCCTCGCGCAGCCGAATCCCCCGCTGCTCCGCGTCGACCTTGAGGTGAGCCTCGGGCGTCGCCACGAGATCGATGAGGACGGGAATACAGTACAGGCCGATCAGCGCCGACACCGTCTCGATCCCCCCCAACAGCACCTGGGAGCCGAAGGTATAGCGAGTATCGCCCCCTACCACGGCCACGCCTATCGTCGACAGCAATAGCCCGAAGCCGGCGCCGATGAAACCCTTGAGCGTGGAGCCCTCGGACAGCGCCGAGATCAGCGTCAACCCGAAGATCGCCAGCCAGAAGTACTCCACCGGCCCGAAGCTTAGGGCGACCTGGGCCAGAAGCGGGGCAAGAGTCAGTAACGCCAGCACCCCGATCAAGCCGCCCGCTACCGAGGCCAGCGTCGAGAGGGTGACCGCCAGGTCACCGTCGCCGCGCTTGGCCATGGGGAAGCCGTCGAAGGTGGTGGCGATGGCCGAGGGGGTCCCCGGCGTATTGACCAAGATGGCGGAATAGGAGCCACCGTAGATGGCACCGGTATAGATGGCCCCCAGCATGATCAGCGCCGATTCCGGCGCCATGCCGAAGGTCACCGGGACCAGCACCGCCACCGCCATGGTGGCCGAGAGGCCCGGCAGGGCCCCGATGATGATACCCGAGGCCACCCCGATCACTGCCAGTCCCAGATTGACCGGCGAGAGGGCCCCGAGCGCATACGTGAGAATCTCCATGCGGCTCCTCCGTGGCTCAGTCGATCAAGCCGAGTTCACGAGCGGTTTCCTCGTAGACGCGTCGCTGCTCCGCCATGAATTCAGGCATCTCCTCGAGCGGCACATCGATCAACACGAAGCCGAGGTCCTGCATCTTCTGCTGGAAGGCCGGGTTCTGATTGATCTGCTGGAAGATGTCGGAGAGTCGTTGCTGGATCTCCACGGGAGTGCCTTCCGGTACCGCCATGCCGCGGTAGGCGCCGCCCACCATGTCGTAGCCGAGCTCCTTGAAGGTCGGTACGTCGGGGAACATGGGATGGCGTTCCTCGGCGGCTACCGCGAGCATACGCAGCTTGTCCTGGTGGTTGGCGGCCACAGTGGTATAGCCCCACTCTGCCTGCACCTGTCCGCCCAGCAACGCTGTCACTGCGGCCCCGGTGCCCTTGAAGGGGATGTAGGTGGTGGTCACGTCGGCGAGCTGCTGGAAGCGGGTGTGGGCCACGTCGTTGGCGCTGTAGGTACCGCTGCCGGAGAAGGTCACCGTACCGGGCGCGTCGTCAGCCGCCTGGATCAGGTCGTCCAGGGTTTCGAACGGACTGTCGTTCCGAACGATGATGGCGTCCGGGGAGTAGTGGAAGTAGTAGAAGTTCTTGATACCCTCGGTGGCGAAGCCAACGTCCTTGTCCATCGGCTTCAGGATGATGTGCGGCATATTGGAGCCCATGATGGCATGACCATCTGCGGGCATGTCCGACAGTTGCGACCAGGCAACGGCACCGCCACCACCGGGCATGTACTGGATCACCAGCTGCTCGCCAGTGATCTCTTCGAAATACTTTTGCTGAAGTCGGGCACTGATATCGGACTCGCCGCCAGGCCCGAAGGGAATCACGTACTGGACGTCTTTGCTGGGAAACTCATCCGCGACGGCCTGGGTCATGAAGCCGGCGGCGACCGCCATTCCCAGCGCGGTGGCGAAGACGGTGGAGCGTGAAATGCGCATAGCGAATCTCCAGATATTGTCGTTGTGTCATTGAGCTTGCATGCATGGAAGTATCAGAAAAGCTCACAGGCTCGTGTCGGGAAAAGGGCACCTCCCTCTATCGGTTCATGGCACGGAAAAAGCCCCCGTCCTCAGGTTGGGCGGGGGGAACCAGTGTCAGGCGCTCTCATAGAGGCGGGTCAAGACGAACTCGCGATGGCCCAGGGCTTCGGCCGAGGTATTCCGACCATTGGCCGTGCGCAGCATCATCTCGAGCAGCTGATCGCCGGCCTCTTCCATGTTGATTTCGCGCTTGAGCAGGTGCGAGACATCGACGTCGATGTGCTCGCCCATGGTCCGCACGGTGCGCGGGTTGGCGCAGATTTTGATGACTGGCAGGATCGGATTGCCGATGACATTGCCCTGGCCGGTCGGGAAGAAGTGCACCACATAGCCTGCAGCGGCACACAGCGTCACCATCTCGGCGGCGGCAGACGAGGAATCCATGAACCACAGTCCCGGCTTGTCCGGCGTCTCTGCCTTGTCCAGTACCCCGTCGACCTTGCAGGTCCGCCCGATCTTCTGGATGTTGCCCAGCGCCTTCTCCTCGATGGTGGTCAGGCCACCCTCGATATTGCCCTTGGTCGGCTGTGACTCGGAGAGATCGCTGGTCTTGTGGCGATCGATCATGGCGCTGTAGCGATCGAACATCGCCTGGAACTGCTCGCGCACCTCTGGCGTGGCGCAGCGCTCGGCCACCAGGTGCTCGCCACCGGTAAGCTCAGAGGTCTCACCGAAGACGAGGGTGCAACCCGCCTCGTAGAGTTTGTCAAAGGCGGCGCCCACGGTGGGGTTGGCTCCACAGCCCGAGGTGGTATCGGACTCACCACACTTGGTCGACACCCACAACTCATCGATGTCGCACTCCTCGCGCTGCAGCTCGGTGGCATGTTGCACGAACTCACGTGCCTTCTTCGAAGCGGCGCAGATGGTGTTGTGATCCCCGTTCTGCTCGATCCAGAACCCCTCGACCGGCTTGCCGGTGGCCTTGATGCCGTCGACCACTTTCCGGGTCCAGCCCGGCTCGATGCCGATGACCACGACAGCAGCCACGTTGGGATTGCAGCCGGTACCGATCAGGGTACGGAAGTGCAGGTCCAGATCGGCGCCGAACTGCAAGCGGCCGTAGGGATGCGGCAGGGCCAGGGTGCCCTTGATGTTGTTGGCGACGGCCTCGGCGGCAGCGTTGGAGATATCGTCGACCGGCAGCACGATGACGTGGTTGCGCACCCCGACGCGGCCGTTCTCACGGCGATAGCCCAGAAACTTGCGACCCTTGATTTCCATCCTTACCACCTCTTGGTTTTGACGTTGTGGACGTGCAGGTGCTCACCCTGCTTGATCGGTTTCACCACCCGACCGATGTCGACGCTGTACTTGATCACGGTATCGCCCTCGGCCAAATCCCGGATCGCCAGCTTGTGGCCGATCGGAATCGGGTCGCTCACCTGGCAGGTGATGGTCTGATCCTCGTGCATGACCCACCCGGTCAGTTCTTGACCGGCCTGAATTCCCTCGACTACCACCACGCCGACACTATCGCCGGCATCATGTACTACGAAGTCGATACTCATGATGTCTCCTCTCCACGTGCGAGGTTTGTTGGGGAGTGTCTCACTTCCCCCCTGATGACAAGACTGCGACGGGCTGGATGCCGCGAACTCTCCACTCATATATATGATATAGGACATAGAACAGTCAAGTGTCCTCTATATGTTTTTGCTATAATCGGGACAAGGCCACGACGTCCGGTCGCCACGAACGCCGGGCCGGAACTGAACAGACAGGAATCGAGACATGGATCAGCCGCTGACACCCAGCTACCGCCCGCTATACCAACAGATCAAGGAGGCCCTGATGTCACGCATCGTGTCGGGAGACTGGCCGCCCGGCACCTTCATCCCCAGCGAGTCCACCCTCGCCAGGGAGTACGGGGTCAGCGTGGGCACCTTGCGCAAGGCGCTGGACACCCTGGCCAGCGAGCACGTGGTGATCCGCCATCAAGGCAAAGGCACGGTGGTCGCCACCCATGACAGCGACCGCTCGCTGTTCCAGTTCTTCCACCTGGTACGCCTGGACGGCACGCGTTCGCTTCCCATCTCCCGGGTACTGATCCGCGAGCGGCGGGTAGCCACGGCCGACGAGGCCGAGGCCTTGGGACTGACGGCGGGGTCGGAAGTGGTGCATATCCGCCGGATTCGCGAATTGGAGGAGGCCCCGGCGCTGCTGGAGGACGTGGTGGTGTCGTCAGATCGCTTCCGGGACCTAGAACGAGAGCCACAGACCTTGCCCAACACCCTCTACCAGCTCTATCAGCAGCGCTACGGCCAAAGTGTGGCCCATGCCGAGGAACGACTCTTCGCCGTGGCGGCGGGCGCCATTGAGCAGCAATATCTGGGAGTGGAGCTCGGTTCGCCGCTTCTCGAAATTCGCCGCATCGCCAAGGACCTGCAAGGCCATGCGCTGGAGTATCGTGTCTCTCGGTGTGAAACCCAGAATCACTGTTATTTGAATGAGCTATAGAGCAGGCAGGCGTTTCCTTATCCCTCACGCTGGTCTGGTGCGTGGCCCGCAGGCTGTGGGTAGGCGCTCAGTCGGAACCAGAGCGTGGCCAGGGCCACCAGCAGGATCGGCGGCAGCATGGCGAGATTGAGTGTCTCCCAGCCCAGGCGGTGCAGTAGCGCGCCTGATATCAGTGACCCCACGGCCACCAGGGAGAAGATGGCCAGGTCATTGATGCCCTGACCTTGCCGCGCTCGGCTTCGGAGTGAACGATCGAGAACAGTGCGCTACCACCGACAAACAGGAAGTTCCACCCGATCCCCAGCAGCACCAGTGCCACCCAGAAATGGGCCAGGCTCACTCCGAGGTTGGCCACCAGTGCCGTGCCAGTGAGCAGCACGGTGCCCCCCAGCAAGATGCGGGTGACGCCGAACCGGGCGATCAGGCTGCCGGTCATGAAGAAAGGGGCGAATATGCCCAGCACATGCCATTGCATGATGAAGGCAACCTGTGCTATCTCGACCGTGGCGGCACTGGCGTTCCAGGGGCCAAGGAAGGCCGGGCACGGCCTACCCCGGTATCCCCCCCTCCGTCAGCCGGGCCGGGTCGAGCAACCGTTCCAGCTCCTCGCGGCTGAGGTCGGTCTCCTCCTCGGCTACTTCGATGATCGGCCGGCCGGCCTGATAGGCCTTCTTGGCGATGGCGGCGGCCGCGTTGTAGCCAATCACCGAATTCAGCGCCGTGACCAGTATGGGGTTGCGCGTCAGGGGTTCACGAATATTGGCCTCGCGCACCTTGAAGGTGGCAATGGCACGATTGGCCAGTAGGCGGCTGGTGTTGCACATCAGGGTGATCGAGGTCAGCAAGTTATTGGCGATCAGCGGCAGCATCACGTTGAGCTGGAAGTTACCGCTCTGGCCAGCCACTGTCACTGCACTATCGAGTCCGATCACCTGGGCCGCGGCCTGGGCGGCGGACTCAGGAATCACGGGATTGACCTTGCCCGGCATGATCGAGCTCCCAGGCTGCAAGGCTTCCAGCTCAATCTCGCCGAGTCCCGCCAAGGGACCGGAATTCATCCAACGCAGGTCATTGGCTATCTTCATCACTGTGCAAGCATAGGTGCGCAGGTGGCCGGAGAGCTCCACGGCGGCATCCTGGGACGCCAGGCTGGCGAAGAAGCTGTCATTGGGCGCAAGCCGCAGCCCGGTCTGCTCGCTCAGCGCTTTCGCCATCCGCTCGGCAAACTCGGGATGGGCATTGATGCCGGTACCCACGGCTGTCCCCCCCTGTGCCAACCTCCCTAGGCGTACCTGGCAGCCCTCGAAGCGTTCGATGGCCTGTCCCACCTGACTCGACCAACCACCCAATTCCTGGCTCATGCGCACCGGCATGGCATCCATCAGGTGGGTGCGGCCAGTCTTGACCACCGCGTCCAACTCGCCGGCCTTGGTATCGATGGTCGAGCGCAGATGCGCCAATGCCGGCAACAGGGATTCCTGCACCGCCAATGACGCGGAAAGGTGAATCGCCGTGGGAATCACGTCGTTACTCGACTGCCCCATGTTGACGTGATCGTTGGGCCCCACCTCCAGCCCATCACGAGATGCCAAATGAGCGATCACCTCGTTGACATTCATGTTGCTCGAGGTACCAGAACCTGTCTGGAACACATCGATGGGGAACTGGTCGTCGTGGTGACCATCGACAATCGCCCTGGCGGCGGCAACGATTGCCTCCGCACGCTTACCATCAAGCAAGCGCAGCGCCGCATTGACCTCCGCGGCTGCCCATTTGATACGCGCCACCGCATGAATGAAGGCACTGGGCATCGGCTGCCCGCTGACAGGGAAGTTATTGACCGCCCTTTGAGTCTGTGCGCCATACAGGGCACTGGTCGGGACGTCCAACTCCCCCATGCTGTCGCGCTCGATACGGGTGTCACTCATTGCCGCCTCCCACACTGGTGCATTAAGCCATTGTTCATACAAGGATTGCTTCGGGGCCGGTGGCTTTCAAGGAAATTTCGATCAGCTTTGCAAGCTTCATGTTGCATCGCAGCAAAAGGTTTGCTATTGTGCACTGCAGCGAAGGCAGAAACCCTTCGTAATCCAGTAACCTACGGGGGTGTACCATGAGCAACGTCAATTTCGAGAAAGCCACCGAGCAATTCGAAACTTTCTTCTTCGGCCCGGCCCGCGCCTATGCGGCCCTGAGCCTCGACTACAGCGAGAAGCTGATCGGCGCCCAGTTCGAAGCCACCAAGGCTTACACCGACGCTACCCTGAAGCAGGCACGTGCCTTCTTCGACATCAAGGATGCCGACGGCCTGCAAGCCTACGTCGAAGAACAGAAGAAGACCGCCAAGGACCTGGGCGAGCGCTTCAAGGGTGACGCCGAGAAGGTCGTGGCGCTGCAGCAGGAATTCGTTCAGAAAGGTCAGAAGCTGGTCGAGGACAATGTCAAGGCTGCTTCCAAGGCGACAACCCAGGCGACCAAGTAAGCCTGACGCCAGCCGGGCCTTGAAAGCCCTCGCCTGACGAGACACAGGCCGCCGGTGAAAGCCGGCGGCCTGTTTTTGTCAGGCATCAATTTCATCTCTTAGGAAACGCTGAAGAAATCGACGAGCATGCTCAAGCGCAAGGCGCACGGAGCACAGGAACCAGAGCATATGGGGTATATGTGAGGATTCCGAGCACCGCGCAACGAAGCGATTGAGGAGCGCAGGCATTTATTCAGTGTTTCCCTTAGGCTCCTCCCCGCCGCCCACTAGCCTCGGCCAGTCTCGAAAGCGCCTCCAGATCGAGAATATGGAAGTCGCGTCCACTGGATCTGAGCAACTCCTGCTTATGAAAGCGTGCCAGGGTGCGGCTCACAGTCTCCACCGTCAGTCCCAGATAACTGCCGATATCAATGCGCGATAGCGCCAATCGGAACCGCAAGGGAGAATAACCCCGGCGCCGGAAACGCTCCGACATGGCGACGAAGAAGTACGCCAGGCGAGCTTCGGCGGTCCTGCGCAACAACAGGCGCAGCATCAGGCGCTCGTTGTGCACTTCCTGGCTCAAATTACGGCACAACTGCTGGCGCAACGCGGGAAGTTGCGCACCAAGCTCACTGAGCCGCTCCTGCGGCAATACGCTCACCGTGGTGGTTTCCAGCGCCAGGGTAGTGCCCGGGTAGGCATTCTGGCCGATGGCATCGAGTCCCACCAGGTCGCCCGGCATCGCATAGGCCGTCACCAGAGACTCGTCGGTACTGGTCGTCGAGACCTGCTTGAGGCTGCCGGAACGTACCAGAAACAGGCCGGTAAACGGCATTCCTTGCTTGAACAGCGCATCGCCTTTCCTCAGCAGCGTGAACATCTGGCTTTCATGGAGCTCGGGAATGTCCTCCAGAGGCAGCCCCAGGGGCAGAGTCAGGCAGCTCATATTTGCGTACACTTCATCTCATCATAGTAATAGTTTTGTTGGGGTCTTCAGCGCACGGGATCGGCGCCCACTTATCGGGAGCCCCTAACCGCCCTACACCATGCCTGAAATGTCGCATTCCGTGGACATCATTCTTCTCGCAACTTGACGGCTATCATATTGCAATGCGGAATCACTGGTCCAAACCACACCCCTACCACGACATCCACACGCAAAGTTGACTCATGTCATGGCAGGCTTCGCCGTCCCTACCTAGATTGCATCCTGTTAATGCCACCGGACCGGCTCCTTGGTCATCGAAGACAACGACAGCGAGACCACCACTCATGATCGACTTGACAGCACTCACACTCTTGCCACAGGAACAACTCACCCTCGCCAGCACTCACGAGAGCCAGGAGATGCATCGTTATCGACGCCTTGCGCTAAGCTTCCTGCCTAACGCTCCTCATGTCAGCCACCTGATGGCGGCACTGGGCAAGGAGTGCGAACAGCGCCTAGACACCCTGCGCCGTGCGGCCGAGCGCTTGGAGCTCGGCTCCTGCGTCATGACGGACAAGGTCAGAAGCAACCTGCTGGCCAACGTCAAACACCACTTCTTCATCGTCGACGATGCCATGGCGAGGCAAGTGCTCGAGCAAGCCTTGGAAGCCACTCACCACTCCCGACACTTCTTCGCTTGGCTGCTGGAGACCAATGCCACCCCGGAACTGCATGAACCGTTCCTGGCCTGCGTCAGGCAGAAGCAAGCCGAATGCCATGTCCTCCAGGAGTGTCAGGAACAGCATGGGCTCGGCGTTCAACAGCACATCAAGCCTGAAGAAGCCCGCCACCGGGCAAGAGCGGCGTGGCTAAGCCTCTCCGCCTTCGGCCAGTCCCCGATGGCTTTCGCATCGAAGCGATGACCCGAACCAACTTCCCTGGAGCGGCGCAAGCGAGCCCCCATGTTTCGGCAAGCGCCTTGAAGAATTGCCGGAAAAGCCCCTTTCAGTCGCTTACGCCGCGTCGGCCGCTGGTCTCGGCCAGGCGTTTCAGCCGTTCCAGGTCAAGGATCTGGAATTCACGCCCGCGAATGTCCAGCAACTCCTGTTCCTGATAACGCGCCAAGGTACGGCTGACGGTTTCCACCGTCAGCCCTAGGTAATTGCCTATCTCACCGCGCGCCATCGCCAGTCGGAAGCGGTAAGGCGAATAGCCGCGACGTCGGAAGCGCTCCGACATGGCGACGAAGAAGCAGGCCAGACGCACATCGGCGGTTCTGCGCAGCAACAGGCGCAGCAATAGGCGCTCGTTGTGCACTTCCTGGCTCAAACTGTAATAGAGGCGTTCGCGCAACTCGGGCACACGGGAGCTGAGTTCGTCGAGCCGGTCGAACGGCAACTCGCATACCGTCGCGGTCTCCAGTGCAACGACGCTGCCTGGATAGCGTCTCTCGGCGATGGCGTCGAGACCGATCAGTTCCCCCGGCAGAAAGAAAGACGTCACCAGGTATTCGTCGGTCTCCGTCGTAGTGACTTGCTTGAGGCTGCCCGAACGCACTACGAACAGGCTGGTGAATGGCATGCCCTGAAGAAACAGGGCTTCGCGTTTCCTTAATGTCGCCAGAGGCTGGGCGATGTCATTGAGTTCGGCGATATCCTCCATCGAGAGCCCTTGAGGCAGACAAAGGGAACTCAAGTGACAGGCTCGACAATCGACATCATGTTGGCTGATGAAGCGCAACACATTGCTGGGACTCGTCATGACTATCCCCTCTCGGTTGCGACCTTCTTTTGAGTATGGACGAAAGTCGTGACGGCCACAGTGCCATTTCTCCCATGCTTCCACGCCTTAACTCATTGTTTGCGCGACGGGACTCATTCGCGACCGTGACAACCCGATAAAAGGGGCCCCGAAATTGGGCTAGACTTGCTCTGCCGATCCACTCGGCCACCGGCCGACCGAAAAGGGACTTCACCACCATGGCAGTAATGCTTCTCGGCCTGTTGCTGTTTTTGGGGATGCACTCCGTGCGCATCGTTGCCGATGACTGGCGCCAATTACAGATCGAACGCTTTGGCGTACTTGCCTGGAAGCTCCTCTATTCACTGATTTCCATCATCGGCCTAGGGTTGGCCATCTACGGGTACGGCCTGGCCCGCCAGGAACCCATCGATATCTGGATGCCCCCGATGTGGACCCAACACCTGGTGGCGCTGCTGATGATCCCCGCCTTCATCCTGCTGGTCGCCACCTACAGTCCAGCCAGCCATATTCGCAGCGTCCTGGGGCATCCGATGCTGCTCAGCGTAGCCCTATGGGCACTCGGGCACCTGCTGGTCAACGGCCACCTAGGCGATATACTGTTCTTCGGTGCGTTTCTGGTCTGGTCGCTTATCGCCTTTCGCGCCGCCCGACGTCGCAATCGCACGAGCGGAGGGGCACCCGTCGCGGCTCGTTTCCGGGGAGACGTCATCGCCGTGCTGGTGGGACTGGCCCTGTATTTCCTGTTCGCTTTCCAGTTGCATGTTCGGGTTATCGGAGTACCGGCCCTGGGCTAGGATCTGACGGGGTACGATACGTGGAAGCAAAGAGGGCTACGCCAGGGGGAATCATGCGCAGTTGCTTAACCCTACTAGCGATCGCAATCATACTGGCCGGCTGCCAGGTCATGGGACCCGGCGTTGACAGGGCTCCGCAACGCATCGAAATTATCGATAGAAGCGCCGATCGCGACGCGCCTCAGGCTGTCGAACCGCAAACCCGGCCATCGCCTCCCCCGGGACGAGTCGCCCGTCAGGTGGCTTTCCCGGAGCACGAATACGCGGCGCTGGCCAAGCACGGCAACGCCACGATCCGCGGTCGGCTGTACTACACGACGCCAGGTGGCAACCGGATCCATGGAGTCAATGAGGTCATTTCCATCGCCCCGGTGACCACCTATTCGGCCGAAGCCGCCGAAACGGCACTGGCCGGCAAGGCCATCGAGCCCGCCGACCCGCGGGCTCGGGAATATACCCACCAGGCCCGAACCGATAGCCAAGGCTATTTCACTGCCAATGGCTTGCCGGCCGGCGACTATTATGTCGCAGGCAGCGTTCGGCTGCCGGGCTCCAATGGGCGCAGCCCCATCATCATTCACCAAGTGCATGTCGGCGCGGGACAGACCGCGCAGGTGACGTTGAGTCGCTGACTGCAACGGCCACATGCCACATTGCTTTGATCAGGACCGAGTCATGTGGGACCAATATCAAATTCGCCTCTCGCCACGTTCGCGGGGCTTTCACCTGATCACCGCGGAGATCATCGATGCCTTGCCACGTCTGGCCGAGCTGAAGGTGGGATTGCTACACCTGCAACTGCTGCACACCTCGGCATCGTTGACGTTGAACGAGAACGCCGATCCGGACGTTCGCCACGACATGGATGCCTTCATTCGCCGCCTGGTTCCTGGAGATCTGCCCTACTTCCGCCACACTCTGGAGGGACCGGACGACATGCCTGCCCATGTCGCGGCCAGCCTGTTCGGCACCCAACTGACCCTTGCGGTCAGAGAGGGCCGCCTGGCATTGGGCACCTGGCAAGGGATCTGGTTGGGAGAACATCGCGACCATGGAGGTGAGCGCCGATTGATCGCCACACTGAATGGAGACGTCGGTTGAGTCGGAAGGCCATGTTGGCAAGCTCTTGTCCGGGCACCTATGTTTAGGCCATGAAGAAAAGTCGATGCGGGCTAAGGAAGCGCTGAATAAATCGACGAGTAGGATCTAGCGCAAGGCGCCCGGAGCACAGGAACCGGAGCATATGGGGTATATGTGAGGGTCCGCCGGTCCGACGCTTCGGCACCGCGCAACGCAGCGATTGATCCACGCAGGCATTTATTCAGTGTTTCCCTAAATGGCCAGGCCCATCAAGGCAAGGGAGACTCAATCGATGCAACATGACACCAAGCGACGGATGATGGCGCCGATCATTGCCGTGGCAATTTCCTGGTTGTTCGTTGCCACCGCGCACGCGGCGACCCTGGAGGAACTCCAGGACCAAGGCAGTATTCGCATCGCGGTGGCCAACGAGGTGCCGTATGGTTATCTGGACGACAATGGTGAAGCCAAGGGTGCAGGCCCGGAGGTGGCAAAGCCGATCATCGAAGCACTGGAAATCGGCGAGATAGAGTGGGTAGCGACAACGTTCGGTGACTTGATTTCTGGCTTGCAGGAAGGTCGCTTCGACATGACCGCCGCTGAAATGGCCATCCTGCCCGAGCGCTGTCGACAGATGATTTACTCCGAACCGACCACTTCCTACGGTGAGGGGCTCTTGGTTAAGGCAAGCAATCCGCAGGAGATCAATGCCTACAACGATTTCGCCGAGCGCGACGATATTACGGTCGCGGTTCTCGATGGTGCCGACCAACGCGAAATCCTTCAGGCACTGGGAGTTCCCGAGTCGCGAATGGTGGTCATCGAGAACAACACGGATGCCATCGACGCAATCGTCAGCGGACGTGCCGACGCCTATGCCGCCACCGGTTTGACCGTTACCGAGCTGGAAAATCAGGACCAACGAGTGGAAGTGGCACTCAGTTTCGTCGATCCCGTGATCGATGGCGAAGAAGTCCGTAGCTGGGGTGGCTTCACCTTCCCAAAAGGAGCCGAGTCACTGCGCGATGCGGTCAACCGGGAACTGGCCAGCTACAAGAATACCCCTGACTGGGAGCAGACGCTCAGCAAGCACGGCTTCACTCAGGACGACATCCTGAACTCCTTCAAGTACACCACTGAGGAACTCTGCAACAAGTGAGTCGACTCCTCACCAGCCAAGGGCCTGCTTGACGAATGGAATCGTCAGCTTGCGTTTGGCGGAAAGCGAAGCACGGTCCAGCGTTTCCAGCGCCTCGAACAGTTCTCCCAATCGCCGTGGCCCACGATGCAGAATATAACGGACCACCTCATCGGGAAGCTGCATGCCACGCACCTGCGCCCGCAATTTGAGCGCGTCGGCTCGACCATCATCGTCGAGCGGCCTGACATGGAAAGTCATCCCCCAAGTCAGCCGCGAGGCAAGATCGGCCAGCCGGATATCGAGCTGCCGAGGCGCGGCACTGGCTGCAATCACCAGTCGCTTGTCGGCATCGCGCAGGCGGTTGAAGCAATGAAACAGCGCCTCTTCCCAGCGCTTACGACCCAATACGCACTCGAGATCGTCGATGGCTACCAAGTCGAGGCGCTCGATGTCCTCGAGCATGTGAGGCGGGAAATGGCCGAGCTCAGCCAAGGGGAGATAGAGAGCACGCTTGTCGCGGTCGCTGGCCTCATGGCAGGCCGCTTGCAATAGGTGGCTGCGACCGACACCTTCGCCGCCCCACAGGAACAAAAAGGGTTCGCCCGCTTCGTCGAGCTGTGCCCGCATCCGATCCACCAGGGTGGCGTTGCCACTCGGCAGGTAGTTGGCGAAGGTCGCGTCATCGCGCAAGCCCACGCCGAGCGGAAGCTGCGCAGGCCCGGGGCTCATTGGGACTCCTCGTCTCGGCTGCCGTCGCGAGCGGCATCGTATAAGGTGCTGTTTTTATAGCGTTCGTTGAGTTCGCGCAATAATACCATGATCACCGCCGCCGCCGGTAACGCCAGCAAGACACCAGTGAAGCCAAACAGGTTGCCCCCAGCCAGCACGGCGAAAATCACCGCCACAGGGTGCAGGCCGATCTTGTCGCCCAGCAGCTTGGGTTGCAACACCACGCTCTCGACCACCTGACCCAATCCGAACACCGCGACGACGCCCAACAGGATCAGCCAGCTGCCTTCCTGGAAGAATGCCACGATCAGGGCCACACTGATGCCGACGATGAATCCCAGGAACGGGACGATACTGGCCAATCCCGACATCAAACCGATCAACAGCCCGAAACGAACTCCCAATAGCGTCAACCCCAAGGCATAAATCAGCCCCAAGCACAGCATGACCAGCAACTGGCCGCGCAGAAACGCCGCCAACACTTCGTCGCAACGCTTCGCCAATCGTGACGCATCGGGCTCCCACGGGCGCGGCAGCAGATTGCGGATATTCTCGATCAACCGGTCCCAGTCGAGCAGCAGATAGAACGCCACCACCGGGATCAATGCAACATAAGTGATCCAACCGATGAAGGCCACCCCCGAGCGCCCAACCCTCGTCAGCACCTGCGCGGCGGTACCGCCAGCCTGCTGCCAATGCTCTGCCAGCACGCTCTGGATACCCCCCAATTCAGGGGTCACATCATAGCCGGTCCACTCCTGCAATTGCGGCGCCAAAACGGTCTGCACCCACGCAAAGACATTCGGCACCACCTGGCTGAGCTGGCGCAACTGATGGATCAGCAAGGGAATCAGGATCAGCAACGCCAGGGAAACGATCAGCAATAACAGCAGGAACACGCCGCTGGCGGCCAAGGGGCGCGACGCCCCCCAGGCCTCGAAGCGATCGGCCAGCGGATCGCCCAGATAGGCGATGATCATGCCGGCAAAGAACGGCATCAGCATCGACTCCAACTGGAACAACAACCATACCAACCCCACTCCGGCGGCCAATATCCACCAATATCTGCGCATCACGCTGTCTCCCTCGTCTTCATCTCGCATCATGCATGCCTCGTCCTGTCGGCTGGTTCGTTGCCCTATGTCAGCGATGCGGGCTTTGCCCGGTGATGTTACAATCGATGCCTCGATTACCTCATTTCCCGCCGCTTTCGACAGGACTCGTCATGACCCGCAGCACGTCCGATTCCTCCCAGTCCACCGCCACGCCACAAGCATCGCTGAGTTACAAGGATGCCGGCGTGGACATCGATGCCGGCAATGCGCTGGTGGAACGCATCAAGGGTGTCGCCAAGCGCACCACTCGCCCCGAGGTAATGGGCGGCCTCGGCGGGTTCGGTGCGCTGTGCCAGCTTCCCGCCGGTTACAAGGAACCGGTGCTGGTTTCCGGTACCGACGGTGTCGGCACCAAGCTGCGCCTGGCCATGGACCTCGGCAAGCATGACACCATCGGGATCGACCTGGTGGCCATGTGCGTCAATGACCTGGTGGTCGCCGGTGCCGAGCCACTTTTCTTTCTCGACTACTATGCCACGGGTAAGCTCGACGTGGACATCGCCGCCGACGTGGTGACCGGAATCGGCGAAGGCTGCTCGCAAGCCGGTTGCGCCCTGGTCGGCGGCGAAACCGCCGAGATGCCTGGCATGTACGAAGGCAGTGACTACGACCTGGCCGGCTTCTGCGTCGGCGTGGTCGAAAAGTCCGAGATCCTGGATGGCTCGCGTGTCAGTGAAGGCGATGTGCTGCTGGGTCTGGCCTCTTCCGGCCCGCACTCCAACGGTTACTCGCTGATTCGCAAGATTCTCGAGGTCAGTGCCGCAGACCTTGACACCGAACTCGATGGCGTGCCCCTGCACGAAGCCTTGCTCGCCCCCACCCGCATCTACGTCAAGCCGTTGCTGTCACTGATCAAGGACAGTGGAGTCTCCGTGAACGCCCTGTCGCACATCACCGGCGGCGGCTTGCTGGAGAACATCCCCCGTGTGCTGCCGGACGACCTCACCGCCCGCATCGACACGAAAGCTTGGGTACGTCCGGCAGTGTTCGACTGGCTCCAGGCGCAAGGCAACGTCGCCGAACGCGAGATGTATCGCGTACTCAACTGCGGCATCGGCATGGTGGTCGTAGTGCCCGCCAAGGACGCCGAGGACGCCACGAGCCACCTCGAACGTCATGGCGAAACCGTCTACCGTCTTGGCGAGATCGTCAAGCGCGACGGTCAGGAAGAACAGGTACGCCTGGAGAACCTCGAAGCATGAGCGACGACCAGTACAGCCACGACACCCTCAACGACTTCACGCCGGAAGCCACCGAGCCGCGCCGTGTGGTGGTGCTGATTTCCGGCAATGGCAGCAATCTCCAGGCGCTGATCGATGCCCAGTCGCATGATGAACTGGGTGGCGAGATCGTGGCGGTGATCTCCAATCGAGCCGATGCCTATGGCCTGAAACGGGCGCGCGACGCGGGCATCGACGCCGTGGCCCTGCCGCATCGCGAATACGAAAGCCGCGAAGCCTTCGACGGCGCGCTGATCAAGGTCATCGAACGCCATGAGCCTGACCTGATTGTGTTGGCCGGCTTCATGCGCATTCTCAGCCCGATCTTCGTCCAGCGATTCTACGGCCGCCTGCTGAACATTCACCCGTCGCTGCTACCGGCCTACCAAGGGCTCGACACCCATGCCCGGGTGTTGGCCGATGGTGCCAAGGAGCATGGCGCCAGCGTGCATTTCGTCACCGAAGAACTCGACGGTGGCCCTGTGGTGATCCAGGCGGCTCTGGAAATTGCCGAAGACGATACCGTGGAGACCCTCAAGAACAAGGTGCACGCTCGCGAACACCTGATCTACCCCATCGCGGTCAAGTGGTTCCTTGAAGGCCGCCTGCAGCTCGCAGCCGAAGGCCCGACCTTTGATGGCGTGCCCCTGCCGCCACAAGGGATGCGTATGTCGCATGCCGACACCGCCGATGAGTTGGACGAGGATATCGACGAAGAAGCCTGAGTCAATCGCGCAGCAAGCTGCACTCCCACCTGGTCCGCAATGGCTCCAACTCTTGTGGGAGCGCAGATCTTCTGCGCGATCCGGCCGCCAGGCCGGCATCCTCAAGACCGTGCCAGATTCATCGCGCAGCGAAGCTGCGCTCCCACCAAGAAACCCAGCCACCGGGTGTTGTAGTGACTCACGCCCTGGGCAAGGTCACCCCACGCTGCCCCATATATTTGCCCCCGCGGTCCTTGTAGGAGGTCTCGCATACCTCATCGGATTCCAGGAACAGCATCTGCGCCACGCCTTCGTTGGCGTAGATCTTGGCCGGCAGGTTGGTGGTGTTGGAGAACTCCAGGGTCACGTGGCCTTCCCACTCGGGTTCCAGCGGCGTGACGTTGACGATGATCCCGCAACGCGCATAGGTGGATTTGCCCAAACAGATGGTCAGCACGTTGCGCGGAATGCGGAAGTACTCCACGGTACGTGCCAATGCGAAAGAGTTGGGCGGAATCACGCACACATCGCTCTTGATGTCGACAAAGCTTTTCTCGTCGAAGCCCTTGGGGTCGACCACCGCCGAATGAATATTGGTGAAGACCTTGAACTCGTCGGAACAACGCACATCGTAGCCGTAGCTGGACGTGCCATAGGAAATCACTCGCTGTCCGTCGACGTATCGGACCTGGTCGGCTTCGAAAGGCTCGATCATGCCCTGGCTTTCCGCCATGCGGCGAATCCACTTGTCGGCTTTGATGCTCATGGGGCGTCCTTGAAAGCGGCGTGGCGTTCACAAAAATAGGGCCGTTATCATAACGGCCCCCATAAAGATTACAAAGCGCTGTGCGTCTTCAGTCACCGAAGGAAATGCTCGGCCCTTCCGCCCGCTGACTCTCGACACCTTCGGCAACGGCCCGTGCCATGGTCCGGAAGGTCTTGGCCACTTCGCTATCCGGCTCGGCGATCACCGTCGGCCGGCCACCATCGGCCTGCTCGCGAATCGCCATGGTCAGGGGAAGCTGCCCCAACAGCTTGGTCTGGTATTGGGTGGCGATACGTTCGCCTCCCCCTTCGCCAAAGATCGGCTCACTGTGACCGCAGTTCGAACATACATGCAGGCTCATGTTCTCGACCACTCCCAGCACCGGCACGTTGACCTTGCGGAACATCTCGATGCCCTTACGGGCATCCAGCAGCGCGATGTCCTGTGGAGTGGTCACGATCACCGCTCCCGACACCGGCACTTTCTGAGCCAAGGTCAACTGGATGTCGCCGGTACCCGGCGGCATGTCGATGAACAGGTACTCCACGTTATCCCAGGCCGTCTGGTTGAGAAGCTGCTGGAAGGCGCCGGAAACCATCGGACCACGCCACACCATCGGCTCGTTTACGTCAACCATGAAGGCCATCGACATGGCCTGGATACCATGGGCCTCGAGCGGTTTGAATTGATTCTCGCCCGCTTGCTGCGGACGCACACCTTCGCCAATGCCCAGCATCTGCGCCTGGCTGGGCCCATAGATATCGGCATCCAGCAACCCCACCCGATAGCCTTCAGCGGCCATCGCCAGGGCCAGATTGGCGGTTACGGTGGACTTCCCGACACCACCCTTGCCGGATGCCACGGCAACAATGTATTTCACACCCTCGATCACGATTCACTCCCGTCTTGGACTTCAAGGACACCCGGAGGGCCTTCTTGTCAGCAGTATAACTCCTCGATTCGGCCAATAACCAAGTGTGGCACTCAACCTTGGCCGGAGCCACTGCACGTTCCTACAATCTTGCCTACGCTCAAAGAGAAACACCGTAAAGCCCCACGCAGATACATCAATATCATTGACACCTTGTCTCACCTTCAGCGTTCCTTCTCCAAGGGAAAGGCAGGTGATACCCCATGAACACACGCTTCCGCGATCGACATGACGCTGGCCAGGCGCTGGCCGAGGCATTGTCCCATTATCGCCAGACTCCGGATCTACTGGTTCTTGCCCTACCCCGCGGCGGTGTACCGGTAGCCTGGGAAGTGGCCCAAGCACTGGATGCCGAACTCGATGTGCTGGTCGTGCGCAAGATCGGTGTGCCCTGGCAACCGGAAGTCGCCATGGGCGCCATCGCCGGCAACGGCGTTCGCGTCATGCATGATGACATGATTCGATCACTGCGCATCCCCCAAGACGAGATCGACGCCATCGTGCGCGACGAGACGATGGAACTGGAGCGTCGGGAAACGACCTATCGTGGCCATCGCCCTCCGTTGCGAATCAAGAATCGCACCGTGATCGTGGTCGATGACGGTCTGGCCACCGGTGCCACCATGCAGGCAGCCGTGAAGGCATTACGCGCCCAGTCACCGGCACGCATTGTCGTCGCGGTGCCCGTTTCGCCCCCCGATACCGCCGACGACATGGCACGTGTCGCCGACGACGTCGTGTGCCTGATGCAGCCCCCGGGATTCGCTGCGGTCGGCCAATGGTATCAACGCTTCGACCAGACCAGCGATGAAGAGGTGCAGGAACTACTCGGGCTTTCGGCAAGCTAGCCCTAGTCCTGACATGCCTCTTGCCCTGACATGTCCCTTGCCTTGGGCGGCCATCCTGCCTACACCTTGAAAATGGATACCACCCAAGCAGACCGGATGCCGGCCGGGGGACCGTTTGCGCTCTTCAGGTTTCTGGGACTGGTGATCTTCGGCGCGTTGATCGGCATCATGGCGGCCTTGTGTGCCGTGGGCTTCGTCGCTGCCGTACTATGGCTCAACGATATCCTGCTGATCTCGCCGCGCAGTCGCATGATGTTTGCCCATCCCGGCATCCTGGTCGCCACCACCATCGCCGTGCCCGCCGTCGGTGGAGTGATCGTGGGTCTGTTGCACCGTCAGATTCCCGAGCATCGCCCTCATACACCAGCCGATGTCATTGCCGCCGTCCAGACACGACATGGCCGCTTGCCGGCCAGGGCAGGCACCCTATCGGCGCTGAGTGGCCTGATCTCACTCGGCGCGGGAGCGTCGGTAGGTCAGTACGGCCCGTTGGTGCACATGGGGGCGACACTCGGTTCGCTAGGCGCCCGTTTGCTGCGACTGGGCCGTTCGGACGACAACATCACCATCGCCTGCGGGGTCGCCGCGGCGATCGCGACAGCCTTCAATGCGCCACTGGCGGGCATCGTCTTCGCCCACGAAGTGGTATTGCGGCATTATGCCCTGCGCGCTTTCGCTCCAGTTGCCGCGGCGGCTATCGTCGGCCATGTGATCGCCACTGGGGTCCTCGAACGCGGCGCCTTGTTCCATGTCTCTGGTACCACCGTCCCCCAGCCATGGGAATTCGCCGCTTTCGTCGTCATCGGCGGGCTGGGAGCCCTGGTGGCCGGCGCCTACATGCACGCCATCCTTGGCGTCGGACGCCTGGCCGGGCGTCTGCCGCTTCACCCAGTGATGCGCCCGGCCGTGGCCGGCGCTCTGCTCGGGCTGACCGCACTATGGGTACCGGACATCCTCGGCATGGGGCAAGAGACCTTACGCTTCGCCACCATCGCCGGCGCCTTCGGTAGCATCGAACTGGTCGTGGTGCTGTCGCTCAAGTTGGCGGCTACGGCACTCTGCCTCGGCATGGGCTTCGGTGGAGGAGTCTTCAGCCCGGCACTCGTCATCGGCACCCTGTTCGGCGCCTTGTGCGGCACCATAGTGGGCGAGTTGAGCGGTGCCCCTCCCGATACCTTCGTGTTCTACGCCGTATGCGGCATGGTAGCCGTCACCGCCCCGGTCATCGGCGCCCCCCTGACCAGCCTGCTGATCGTCTTCGAGCTGACCGGCAGTTACGTGCTGACCACCGCTGCCCTGGCCAGCGTTACCCTGGCCAGCCCGATCTCCGCCCAGCTCTTCGGCCGCTCGCTGTTCGATATCCAACTCAGCGTGCGCGGCCTGGACCTCTCGGCCGGACGTGGGCGAGCCGTGCTCAGGGAAGCGCCGGTGCGCCTCTACCTGACCCAAAATTGCGTTACTTTGCCCCCCGATATCGACATCACCGCGGCAGTGACGTCCCTCAGTCATGCCGGCCACGGCGAGGCCCATTTGGTGGACTCGCGCAATCGCTATCACGGTAGCGTCTCCCTGGCCGACCTGGAAGCAGCGCGGGAAGACGGACACGGCCAACATCCGGTCAGCGAATGCGCCATCACCAACCGACCGATATTGGGACCCGACACCTCGGTCTGGGAGGCCATGGCGCAAATGCAGGACTTCACCGGAGAAGCCATCGCGGTGATCGATGATGCAACCGATGACACTTTCCTGGGGGTGGTCTATGAGGCGAGCATCGCCCGCGCCTATCTGCAACACAGCGACGAATTGCGGCGGGAGGAACATGGCACAGGTTGAACGTTATTTCGCAGTGGCATTGGCCCTGCTGCTGGCAGCCCTCAGCCCAACCGCCACAAGCAACGAGCCGGAAGACGGCCTGACCGTGCTGAGCTGGGGAGGCGCCTACGAACGGGCGCAACAACTGGCGCTATTCGCCCCTTTCAGCGAGGCCACGGGCAAAGTCGTACGGGTGGAACGCTACAATGGCGGGCTCGACGGCTTGCGCCACGCCATCGAAAGCGGTGAGGTTCCCTGGGATGTGATCGATATGACCCGCAGTGACGCCCTTGCCGCTTGCGATGAAGGGCTTCTACAACCCTTGTCCCCGACATTGGTGGACTCGGCACCGGATGGCACCCCGCCGGAGCAGGACTTCATTGACGGCGCCTTCGACCGTTGCAGCATCACGCATACCGTCTTCGCCACCGTAGTCGCCTACCGGCGCGACGCCTTTCCCGGCAAGCGTCCTACCTCGATCGGCGACCTCTTCGATCAGCAGCGCTTTCCCGGACCTCGAGCCTTGCAGCGAACACCGGAAGTGAATCTCGAATGGGCACTGCTCTCCTACCGTGTACCCCGCGAGGAACTCTATGGATTGCTCAGCACCCAGCGTGGCCTTCGCCTGGCACTGAAGCGACTGGATAGCCTCGACAATATCCATTGGTGGGAAGCGGGCGATGTTCCACCCCGGCTGCTCGCCGAGGGCGAAGTGGTGATGGCTTCGGGCTACAACGGCCGCTTCTTCGATGCCATTGTCAATCGCAACCTGCCCATCGAAATTCTGTGGGACGGTCAGGTCCAGGAGCATGAAACCTGGGTGGTGCCACAAGGCGCACCCCATCCCGAACTGGCAAGAAACTTCATCCGTTTCGCCACTACCACGGAGCGACTCGCCGCACTCGCCAGCCGCATTCCTTATGGCCCGGCGCGGCATTCCGCCGCCATGCAGGTCACCACCCATCCGGACAATGGCATGGACATGCGTCTGCACATCCCCACTCACCCACTCAATGCCGAGCGCGCCGTCACCAAGGATGACGATTGGTACGCTCGCACTTATCAGCGAATCAGGGAGCGCTTCGACGAGTGGCTATCGCCCTAGGCGAACCAGCCCACTGTCATACATATTCACAAAGAACGCCAAGAGGCTTATTGCCCCTCCTCGACATCGGCTCCTTCCATGGCAGCCTCACCGGTACCAGCCTCTTTCTCGTCACTGACCTCCATCGCACTCAGTTCATCGCGCCACTTGGTCAGTTGAACCTCGAGGCGATCGAGCTGCTCACGGCGTGCTTGCGTGCGATCGTCGAGCTCGGCCAATCGGGCTTCGGCAGTTTCCAGTTCCTGCTGAGTGGCTTCGTATTCGTTCAAGGCCTGTTCCAGACCATTCTCGACATGGTCGAAGCTGCGCTGGGCAGCCTCGATCTGCGCATCGAGCTCGTCCAGACGGGCCTCACGTTCCGCAATAGCCGCCTCGAGAGACTCGATACGCTCCTGGTAAGTCTCGATTTGCTTCTCCTGTTCCGCCAGGCGCTCCTCGGCTTGGGAGGTCGCTGCCTGAAGTTCATCGATAGAAGCCTGGGCTTCATCACGCGCCTCAACGACCTCACTGGCCTGCTGCTGGAGCGCCTCGAGCTCGGCCATCTGTTCTTCACGCTGCCGTTCGAGCGCCTGCAACTGCTCGCCCCCCTCGTCAAGTTGCGCCTGTTGTTCTTCGAGTTGGGCCTGCAGTTCCTCACGACGCTGGTTCAACTGCGCCTGTTGCTCCTCGTATTCAGTTGCCAGTGTCTCCTGACGCTGCTGGTATTCGCTCTCCAGAGACGCCAACCGCTCCTCGGCTTGCGTCGCTTCCTCATCGAGGTTGGCCAATTCACTCTCGAGCGCTTGCTTCCTCTCTTCCAACGCCTGCAGCTCGGCCTCTGCCTCCTCTATGGAGTCAAAACGCTCGCCCAGCGTCTGCACTTCTTCAGTGAGCGACTGATTCTCACTTCTCAGGGTCTCCACTTCCTCGGTCAGCGACTGATTCTCGCTTCTCAGGGCCTCCACTTCCTCGGTCAGCGACTGGTTCTCGCTCCCCAGAGCCTCCATTTCCTCGGTCAGCGACTGATTCTCGCTTTCCAAGGTCTCGACACGGGTTTGCAATTGGTCACGCTCCTCGCGGGCCGAATTGGCTCCCCCAGTGACGACCACGGCGTAAACGATCGCCACCACCGCAATGGCGCCGAGTACTCGGACACGGTTGTCCTTGGATAGCTCGGACATCGACAGATCTGACATGTGACGTTTCCCTTGCTCGGTTACGATTTGGCACAGCTACGTTTTCAGCATAGTCGGTTAACGAAAACCCGAAAGTTCGTTACAAAGTAGCCATGAATGAACAACCTGATGACATCAGTCATTGACTGCAGCCCAGGGTCCAGGGGTTGGCGGTGATCGGTTCTCCCCCCTGCTCGGTGACACGCACGGTGTCACTACAGCCGATGCCCCACTGGCCAGGCAGGCGTAGGCACAGCGGCAAGTGGAAGACCATGCCGACCTCGAAGCGTCGCATCTGCCCACGCGCGATGAATCCGGTCCCTTCGACCCATGAAGGAGGAAACTGGGCACCGACGGTATAACCGAACACACCGGAAAAGAACGCTTCCGTGGCTATGGGAGCCAGTACCTGTTCGCCAGCTTGCGCAGCATCGTCGAAACGGTGCCCCGGGCGCATCGCATCAAGCAGAGCTGCATATAGAAGGTGGCAGACATCGAATACGGCTTCCATCTTCGCCGAGGGGGCCCCGGCGATCACCGTTCGCATCATCGGCGCGGTATAACGCTTCCAGGCACTGCCGAACTCGAGAAATACCGGTTCACCCTCGGCAATGGTATGACGCTGATGATTGGCATGGATGATACTGCTGCGTCGCCCGACGGTGACGATCGGCTGCATACTCATGAATTCACTGCCGGCCTCGTGCATGACCCGTGCACCGATGGCAGCGATTTCGCTGTCGGTGATACCAGGGCGGACCGCTTGCGCGGCAGCCTCGATTCCCAGGCCAGTGATTCGGGCGCTCTCGGCCAGGCAATCCAGCTCAGCGGCACTCTTGACGATACGCACGCCATCCATCAATGGTCCGGCATCGAGAAAGCGATGCCCGGGCAGTCGCTCGGCCAGACCACTCATCACCCCATGTCGCAGAGAGCCATGCCAGAAGTCGACACCGATGCGCGGGCCGGCCTCGGCCAGCACCTTGGCCAACGGCATCAGCACTTCCTCGACCCCTTCCCAGCGATAGCCGAGGATCTCCTCGACGCGCGTGCAAGCCACCGCCGGACCGGTCTCGATGGAAGGTACCTGCAGCACCATGCGTCGCGGGGTGAAGACCAGCGCCGAATGCACCGACACCTCGAAGGTGTTGTAGCCGGTCAGGTAGTAGATATCCGATGGATCGGTAAGCAGCAGGGCGTCCAGAGACTCGGCCCGCATTGATTCATTGAGCGCCTCACGGCGTCGCTGGAATTCGGACTCCGGGAAAGGGCATTCGCTGCCGGCCGCTGTCTTCTGCAACATGACGCGATAGTCGTGATGGTTCATGGGACCTCCATTGATGTCCTGGCTCCCCACCCATAGTCGCTTTCTGAACATTCACGCCAGGAGAGACGTCGCAAACAGCATGGAGCACGGCAGCGTTCACTTCCACACTACAATCGAGAAAGGAATTCGCTGAGCAGGAGGGTCGCCCCCATGAGCTCCAAGCACCCCACTTCCTCTAACCGCGACAGTGTCATCCCGATGCCTGGTACCGATGCCATCGTGAAAGACTTCAGCACCCATCAATGCCCAACGGTCGGCCAACATGACCGCCGAGTTCCCATCAACCTTCGTCAATCCGGCCCCACGCCGGTAGAAATGCTGATCTCCACCCGGGTGCGCAAATCCCCCTTCTGGCATCTGTCGCACCAAGCGGGCTGCTGGCGGGCCACCGTCTATAACCGGATCTACCATCCGCGCGGCTACGTGAAGCCCGAAGACGGTGGCGCCATGGTCGAATACGACTCCCTGGTCCACGACGTCACGTTGTGGAACGTAGCAGTGGAGCGTCAGATCCAGGTCAAGGGTCCAGACGCCCAGGCCTTCGTCGACCGCGTCATCACCCGCAATGCCTCGGCGATCGCACCGATGCGTGGCAAGTACGTGATCCTGTGCAACGAGGAAGGTGGCATCATCAACGATCCAGTGTTGCTGCGCGTCGCCGAGGACGAGTTCTGGTTCTCGATTTCCGATAGCGATCTCGAACTGTGGCTCAAGGGCGTCAATGTCGGCTTGCGCTACAACGTCAGCATCGGTGAAATCGACGTCGCGCCGGTGCAGATCCAAGGCCCCAAGTCCGAGGCGCTGATGGTCGACCTGGTCGGTGACGCAGTACGGCAGATCCCCTATTACGGGCTGATGGAAGCCAAGATTGGCGGTCGAGACGTGATCGTGTCCCAAACCGGCTTCACCGGCGAAAAGGGCTACGAGATCTATCTCAAGAACGCCACGCTCTACCCCGACGACATGTGGAACGCAGTGCTGGCCGCTGGCGAGAAGCACAACTTGCGGGTCATTGCCCCGGCCCACCATCGGCGCATCGCCGCCGGCATCCTGTCCTGGGGCCAGGACATGGACCAGGAAACCCTGCCCTTCCAGTGCAACTTGGGATACCAGGTCCCTCGCCAGAAGGATGCCGATTACATTGGTCGCGCGGCACTTGAGCGTGTGCGTGCCGAGCTCGACCAGGGGCGATATCCGTTCCGCAACATCCTGGTCGGGATGGTGCTTGGCGGCAAGCCGATCGACGACTATGCGCCCGATTTCTGGCTGATCTCCGACGAAAATGCAGGCGATCCGGTGGGTTATGTGACCTCACCCTGGTACTCTCCCGAACTCGGCACCAATATCGCCATGGGCTATGTGCCGGTGGAACTCAAGGAGATCGGCACTCGGCTCAAGATCTGGCTGCCGGAACATTACGCCGAAACCCCGGGCGTGCCGGTCGATGCCACCGTGGTCGAGATGCCATTCCGTGCCTCGGTCAATCCCAATGCTCGTGAAGTCGCCAAGGCGAGGGGGTTGGATGCTTCAAGCTGATCATGCCACCGGTGAATCGTTCGAATCGCAGAGTGCCGGTTTCGACACGGATTCCCTCGAACGACGGATACAAGGCTTATGCCGTGGCTGGTCGCTGGAGGTCACGCCGAGGACCGCCATTCACCTCGCCAAGGCTGATCCGCCAGTGGCTACCGGCAGCCAGGTATATATCACCCATCTGCCCGGCCAGCCATTCGAGGACGTGATCGCCACCGCGGCCTGGCTCAGATCTCGAGGCTACGACCCCGTGCCCCACCTGGTGGCGCGCAGCGTGCCGAATCATGGCATGCTCGTCGACTGGCTCGAGCGACTGACGCAGGAGGCCAAGGTGGATGCCGTGCTGCTCATCGCGGGCAGCATGGCCACCCATCTCGGCCCCTATCCCGATACTCTGACGCTGCTCGAGGAGGTATCCCTGGCCGAGCATGGCATCCGCCGGCTGGCGGTCGCCGGTCACCCGGAAGGACACCCTCATGCCGACGATGAGGCCCTCGACCAGGCACTGGCGACCAAGCTGACCCACGCCGAACGCGATGGACTCGAGATGTGGCTGGTCACCCAGTTCCTGTTCAATGCCGAGCCGCTGCTCGACTGGCACCAACGACTGACACGTCAAGGCTTCGAATTGCCGATTCGAGTGGGATTACCAGGGCCAGCGAGCCTGGCCACGTTATGGAAGTATGCCATGTCTTGCGGCATTGGGGCGTCGGTGACCACGTTGCAACGGCAAGGCAGCCGCATGCTGCAACTGGCACGCCCCAAGCCGCCGTCGAGCCAGGTACTCGGGCTGGCCAGGCATGCCACTCCACGCCTGGCTCTGCACTTCTACCCGTTCGGCGGTATCGACAAGACATTGGCCTGGTGCCAGGCCCTGGAAGCAGGCCGATTCCGCCTCGATGCACAGCAACGCGAGATCATCGTGGACGGCTGAGGGACGTGCCTACGGGCTCGGGATCTTCCGTCGGCGTCTCGATATGCCAGTTCGATAGCCAGGGGATGCCCGCGACCTCGAATCCCAAACTTTCGAGCCACTGGGCAGTGACCAGGTTCGACTGATGTCCCAGCCAGTAGGGGCGGTGATAAGGTACGAACTCCAGGTCATAGCCTTCGTGGTAGTGCACTTGATCGCTACCAGCGTCGAACGCGCGGTCCAGTTCGCGCTGAAGCTGCTCCACTCGCGCCGCTTCCGCCTGCAAGGAAAACACCTCTTCGACGCCTTCCGGGGCGACCCAAGTGGGGAAAGGAGATATCGCGAGATCGGGAAAGATGCGCCGTCCCAGCGCCCCACGGGTCGGCCACAACATCGCTGACATCCCTGCCAGAGTGCCGCGTCGCCCCATCACGTACCAGCCCCATTCCCCGTAGGCATAACGCACCAGCCCCTGCCCACGTGGCAGAACCAGGCTGGAATGGCGCCCATGATCGACCAGGTAGACATCGACCGGCTCATGCAACACAACCGGAGGCGTCACTCGCCCGGCACAACCGGTGAGCAGCAGAAAAGCCAGCATGAAAACGACACCGTACCAAGCGGTGCCAGGAATCCTGTGCACATCCAACTCCTTCGACCAGCAGCAAGCTCAACAGTCAACGGGATCATTCGCCCCGATGGGCCAGACTCATCAGATAAAGCGCTGCAGCCAGGGCCAGTACGGAAAGGGCCAGGTAGATGGCATCCAAAGGGTTGGCGAAACTGATCCCCACCACCGCGCGGAAGAACTCGATGATCACGGCCAGAATCACCACCCGGGCGATCTTGTCCTTGAGCTGGTCGAGTGACTGGACATTGAAGGGATGCGGGGAATCGCGCTGTTCGGCCAGCTCGAGACGCGACACGAACAACTTGTAGACGCCCGTGCCGAAAATCATCAACACGATGGCGATCAGGTACATGTCCACCGCGACGATGACGTCTGTGACCACGGTATCGTGGATGTCCTCGCTGCCTCCCGCCACGTAATACACCCACGCATCGATCACCACCTCGAGAATGTCGAGGGTGGCGATGATGAACAGCGCCAATGCCCCCAACAGACTCGGTACCACCGCCAACAGCACCATGAACCGCGAGTACCAAAGAAATCGCTCGAAGCCTTCCTCCAGTCTTGTTTGCTTCCGTGATAGCGGATCGGAAGGATCCTGCTTTCGACTGTGTGGCATAAGCTCCCCGTCCATGATCCCCCACGTCACCGTCTGCGCCATTCAGAAGTGCGTGTTGTCCGGCCGTGAAAGGTTGTTGATTTTAGTCTTGCCTAATAGCTTTAGCAGAAAATTACGACAGCCGCGCAGCATCGGATACAACAACCGCGCACGTTTTGCCGAGCGGAAGGCCCAGAAATTCAGGCGATTGAAAACACTGGAACGACTACTCAACAGTGCCAGGACATGAATGGCATCGTCGCCGTAGTAAAGCCGACCATCCATCTTCAACACCATCCCCTGGTCGATATCGAGCCCGGCTTCGGTAATCTCGTCCATCACCTCGGTGTCTTCGCGAGCGTCGACCAAGATGAGCGAGCCCACGGACTCTCGCAGGCGCACCAATCGACAATAATGATCACAGAACGGACACTGCTTATCGTAGATCAGCATGATCTCTTGTCTGGACATCGGCCAAGAACTCCCTGAGAGATGCATTTGAGCCGACATGGTATCGCATCATGCCGCGGGCTTATCATCGTCAAGAATGCCACGCTTGGAGGAAAAGGCTATTAGGAAGACAGACGAGAAACGTCCATGAACAAGCACTACCAGCCACCCACCACGCTGACGGGGCGCACTCTGCATTTCACCTTCCGCGTGCTGGCGGCTTTCCTGCGCAATCGCGGCATCCTGCTGGCAGGCGGGCTAGGCTACAACATCCTGCTGTCGATCGTGCCGCTCTTCGCCCTCACCTGTGTGCTCCTGACCCACGTGGTCGACGAACACCAGTTGCTCTCGGTAATGGCAATTCAGGCACGGCACCTGGCACCGGCGCACGCTGACCTGTTGCTCGACGCGGTTCGCACCGTGCTGGAAACCCGCGATGTGATCGGTTTGGTCGGCACCCTCGTGCTGCTGGTATTCAGCTCGTTCGCCTTTCGCATGCTCGAAGACGCCATGGCGATCATCTTCCATCAACCCGACGACCCGGCCAGGCGTAGTATCTGGGTGTCGGCGCTGCTGCCCTATCTCTTCATGCTGGTACTGGCAACGGGGCTACTGACGCTGACGCTGCTGGTGTCGCTGGCCGGCGCCGCCAATGAGTTGGTCATCACGATCACTGGACGCAGCCTGCCCTTCGCCGGCGCCTCGACGGCGCTTCTCAACCTGATGAGTTTCATTGGCATGTTCGTGCTGTTCAGTGCCGTCTACAAGGTGTTGCCAGTCGTGAAGATCTCGTTGTGGCGCGCGCTGGTGGGAGGCTTCGTGGCAGCTCTCATGTGGGAGGTAGTACGGCTATTGCTGGTGGTCTATTTCGCCCATGTTTCCTTCGTCAACGCCGTCTACGGCTCGTTGGCGACCATCATCATCGTGCTGTTGAGTCTGGAAACCGGCGCCATCATCCTGTTGCTGGGCGGCCAGGTGATCGCCGAACTGGAACGCAACGCCCGAGCCGGTTTGCCCTGGTACATCGACCCACGACGCCAGCCGGTTACCCACGTCGACTAAGGAGTTGCCAAAGCGCCATCACCCCCCTTCCGCTGACCATGCCAAGCACGTAGATCACTATCAGCAATAGCGCCAATGGCAGCGACAAGCTCCAGACCAGAAAGTTGACTTCCACGACACGGATGTTCTGTACGAACAGAATCGCCACGACAAGGGCGATAACGATCTTAAGTCCCAGATAGACCTTGTCCATCGCTTGCTCTCCTTTCCCCATCGAGTCCCAAGAGGCGGTCAGGGCTGGTCAGAACAGATTGAACGCTACCACGGTGACAGTCGCATACGTCACCACCAAAGCCAGCAGGGCCATCAAGCCATCCTTGGCGATCAGTGCCAGACCGAAGCCCGTCAGTGCCAGGCCCGCACCATTGGCCGTAAACGGCACCAACTCCATGGGCGGCATGGCCAAGGCAATCAAGGCACACGAAACAGCGATAACCGATACGCCGACCTCGCCCATGAACAGGGAGAGTCTGGCTTGCAGCAGGCGATCGATATGGTGTGCAGGCTTGCGTAACCAGTCGATGGCCTTGTCCAGCGACTGGCGTGATACCGAACGCTCGAGCAGCCAGTTGGGCAGCCAGAAGTGCTCTCGACGCAACAGCAATTGCACGGCAACCAGCAATACCATGCTGGCCATCAAAGTTGGAATGCCGGGAATGTCGCCAATGACCGGCGCCAGTGTCACCAATCCGGCTAACAACAAGAGCGGGCCGAACGAACGCCGCCCCACGGCATCGAAAAGATCGCCCAACGAGACACGGTCCCCATCATGCTCGATCTGCCGCAGGCACTCGATGAGCTGGCCCAGGCTATCAGGTTGATGGTCCTCGCTCACACCCATCATTCCTCGACTGCGACTGGACATCCAGTTTGGCACGAATGAAATCCTGGTGACTGACGTACAACAACTCGGCCAGCCGCCGGATGCGATGTTCCTCGAGCGGATCGAGCTCGCCATCGGCATAAGCCAGGGACCACATCAGGCGCACCAGTTCCGCCCGCTCGTCATAACCGTAATGGGCCTTGATCAAGCTGACGAACTGGTAGTGATCGACCGCCTCCTCGACCTCCTGGCTCGCCAGATCCATCAACTCCTGCACGGCCTTGCCGCTCAGTTGGTAGCGACGCGACAGCATTTCCCTGAGTGTCGCCAGTTCGTCCTCGCCGGTCCGATAGTCGGCACGCACCACCTCACACAGCAGTGCGGCAGTGGCTAGCTCCAGCGTCAGCGTGCGGTCCGCACTGGCGTCGGGATTGGCCAGTGTCTGACTGAAAAACCGTTGTATGGCATCGAGCATCGACCGTGATCTCCTTATACATTCACCCGCATCCGACACTGCTCCCCGCATGACGGTTCACTGGCACGGGATACAACACGTCTCGAGGACGTTACTACAAGCCAGCCAGTTCCTGATTTGCAAGTAACGCGCACTGCCCATATACCATAGAAGCAAGAGGCATTGACGACGTTCCCGTCAACCGTATCTGGAGGCGATGCATGAACACGAACCGGACGCATGAGTCCCCGGACACCGTAACCGCGACGCTCATCTTCATGATCAAGGATGACATCAAGCCCTATATACACACCGAGGCACTGACCGGTGCCAGTGAACCGCACTACTTTGCCAAGCTGGAGGAGCGCGAGGTCACGATACACGATGGCCGCCCCCTGGCAGCGAACCTGTCGCTGGACAAACAAGGTTTCGAACTTCACAAACGGGATACGGCGGTTGCCGATCTCCACGACGACAAAGCGGTCAAGCGCGACTACTATCCCGAAGTCGAGGCGCTGATCAAGGAAGCGACCGGTGCCCAACGCGTGGTCATCTTCGATCACACACGGCGCACCGACGCCCCTGAGCGCAGTATCCGCGGTCCCGCCAGTCGCGTGCATAACGACTATACCGAGCGCTCCGGGCCACAACGCATCCGTGACGTACTGGGTGAGGCGGAAGCCGAAGCCGTCAAGGATATTCCCGTTGCCCAGATCAACCTCTGGCGCCCGATTCGCGGGCCGGTAAAACGCTCTCCCCTGGCGCTGTTGAACGCCGCGTCACTCGGCGCCGGCGATCTGCTTGCCACCGACATGATCTATCCCAACCGGACCGGGGAAATCTATCATCTCGCCTATAACCCCAACCATCGTTGGTATTATTTCCCCGACATGCGCCGCGAGGAAGTATTGCTGATCAAGGGCTATGACTCACGCCGTGACGGCAGGGCTCGCTTTACGCCGCATACTGCCTTCCACGACCCGAACACTCCCGACGCAGCTCCCCCGCGCGAGAGCATCGAGATTCGTGCCTTGGCATTCTTCGGCTAAGGTCAGGCGCCCGCCCCCCAGTGATGCCTCTTCTCCTGGGGGGTGACCTTATCAATGACCACTTCCGGGTGATGGCGATGGATAGCCGAATAGATCTCGCGCTCACGGTCGTTGGGCACATCCACCATCATCAGGAAGGCACCTTTGTTGATCTCACGCTCGAACTTGTCGACCTTCACGTCGTGGACCGACACCCCGATCATGGTACTCGTCCAGACGCCGAACAAACCACCGAACACTCCCATGCCGACGGTGAGTGCGACGACACCCACGCTACCGGTGGCTTCACCAAGGATGGCGTAAACCAGCAGCCCCAACACGCCGCCAAGGGGAACACCGTACTTGAGTCCACGCATCGCGGCATTGACGACATCCGATGTCTGCCGCAAGGTGGCATTGTTGACGCCCCGCTCTTCGAGATGTTTCCAGTCCCTGCCCATGACATGCACTTCGTCCTTCGTCAGGTTCAGGTCGCTCAACTCGTGGGCGATGTTGACCGTCGTATCCAAATCAGGGCTCAGGAAATACAACCGTTGCATGTGACGCCCTCCCATGACGCAGCGGGGGCATCGACGTGACAAGGCCAATCCTTACTGTCAGAACGTTCCCTTCTCCGTTACAAGCCTTGCGACGTAGCGATGTCCCAAACCGCTTGACGAGCAGCCAGTCGTCTCGAACTGGCGCAAGAAGGTACTCTTTACCAAGGTTGTCGATATTCTCTCTGTCAGCAAGTATCGATTACCATTTCATCATTCCCGACGCCGCTTGATCTGATCGCGAATTTGCGTCGGGACCTTCTTGATGATCAGCCGATCGCGTTCCTCGTCGTATTCGACTCCCGAACCCAGCAGGTGCGAGTCGAAACTGATCGAGACACCACCTGCACGACCGGCAAAACGCCGAAACTGATGGAGAATCCGCTTGTCCGGAGGAATCTCGGCGGACAATCCGTAATCCTGATGGCGGATATAGTTGTAGAAGGCCTTGGGTTGCTGCTCATCGATCAGTTCTGACAACTCATCCAACGTGATCGGCTCCCCACGACGTGCCTGGTCGTTGGCGTAGTCGACCAGCGCATCGGTTTTCTCGCGAGCCTGCTCTTCGGCAAGTTCCTCGCTCTCGACGTAATCACTGAAAGCCTTCAGCAACGTCCGCGTTTCACTCGTGGCATCAATGCCTTCGCGACATCCCAACCATTCGCCGAACCGCTCGGAAAGCTGCTTACCACCGCGATCCTTGATGAATGACAGGTACTGTTGGGAAGGAGAGTCATCACGCCACTGCGTCAGGTTGATACGCGCCGCCAACGTCAGTTGCCCAAGATTCAGCTGCGGTGCAGCAACCGCTTCCAACGCTTCGTTGATGCCCACCCCTTCGCGCTGGTGCAACAGCGCCATGGTCAAATACTGGACATCGCCTTGCTGGTAATGAGCAATCAGCAGATAGCCACCCACCGACAACTGATCATCGATCAGCGCTATGAAACCTTCCGCTAGCCGGTGCGAAAAGACCACGAAGTCACTCGCATTCTCCACATAGGCCGTCAACCATTCGACAAAAGAACCGGCCTCGGTATCCGCGAAATGCCCCCAGGCCTTGGGCTTGGTGTTGTAGCGATCATTGATGGCAGCCAGCAAGCTGCCCATGGCTTCCGAATTGGCCGGCTCGGCCTCGGCCAGCCGCAATACGGCCGACTGTTCGTCGGAAGTTTTGTCGATGCGGTGAACGATACTATGCAGAATCGGCATGGACGCCTCTTGGCTCGATAAGGAACAGTGGCAACGCGGCCGCGAGGCGTCATGGTAACGGATAATGAGGTTTATCGCGGCCCAGTGACATCATCTTCCGGTGGGAGCGCAGATTTTCTGCGCGATCCGGCCATCAGGCCGGCATTCACTGTGGAACCGAACTCATCGCGCAGCGGAGCTGCGCTCCCACGACAGTCCTTTTAACACCCTTGTGGCATTACCCTAAGGTGGGAGCGCAGATTTTCTGCGCGATCCGGCCGTCAGGCCGGTCTATGGCTTAAGCCGATAGCCAGTCTTGAATATCCAACTCACCACCGCCAGGCAGATCCCCAGGAACAGCAGGATCATGAACAGGCTTGCCCCCACGCTCACGTCGCTGATCCCGTAGAAGCTCCAGCGGAAGCCGCTGACCAGATAAAGCACCGGGTTGAACAGAGTCACGGCCTGCCAGAACGGCGGCAACATGTCGATGGAATAGAAGCTGCCACCGAGGAAGGTCAGCGGCGTAATCACCAGCAGCGGTACGAGTTGCAGCTTCTCGAAGCCATCGGCCCAGATCCCGATGATGAAGCCCAACAGGCTGAAGGTCACTGCGGTGAGCACCAGGAACAGCAGCATCCAGAAGGGATGGGCCACCGACAGCGGCACGAAAAAGCCGGCCGTGGCCAGGATGATCAAGCCCAGCACAAGCGACTTGGTTGCCGCCGCCCCCACATAGCCCACCACGATCTCGAAATACGATACCGGGGCCGACAGCAGTTCATAGATGGTTCCCGTGAACTTGGGGAAGAAAATGCCGAAGGAAGCGTTGGAAACGCTTTGGGTCAGCAGCATCAGCATGATCAAGCCCGGAACCAGGAAAGCGCCGTAGCTGACGCCTTCGATCTCGGCGATGCGTGTGCCGATCGCTGCTCCGAAGACGACGAAATACAACGACGTGGAAATCACCGGCGACACCACGCTCTGCAACAAGGTGCGCCAGGCACGGGCCATTTCGAACGTGTAGATTGCGCGAACGGCGTAAAGATTCATCGGCGCTCCCTCACCAGACTGACGAAAATTTCCTCCAGCGAACTTTGTTTGGTGTGGAGGTCCTTGAAGCGAATGCCCGCTGCATCCAGGTCACTTAGCAAGGCGGCGATGCCAGAAGCCTCGTCACCCCCCTCATCATGGTCGCCGACGAGATTGGCGTCGTAGTGATAGATCAGTTCCTTGCCGCCGGCCGCCAATTCGAGGCGATAGCCCGCAAGCCGTTCCGGAACCGTCTCGAGCGGATGCCGAAGGTGCAGCGTCAACTGCTTGCTGCCGAGTTTGCGCATCAACTCCCGCTTTTCCTCCACCAGGATGATCTCACCGTGGTTGATCACCCCGATGCGGTCGGCCATCTCTTCAGCCTCCTCGATGTAATGGGTGGTGAGAATGATGGTGACTCCACTGTCACGTAGCCGGCGCACCACTTCCCACATCTCGCGTCGCAGCTCTACATCTACACCCGCGGTGGGCTCGTCGAGAAACAGGATCTTCGGTTCGTGAGACAGCGCCTTGGCGATCAACACGCGCCGCTTCATGCCGCCCGAAAGCGTGATCAGCTTGTTGTTGCGCTTGTCCCACAGCGTCAGCGACTTGAGCACCCGTTCGATATGCTCCGGATCAGGTGGCTTGCCGAATAGTCCGCGGCTGAAGCTGACCGTAGCCCATACCGTCTCGAAGGCCTCGTTGGTCAGCTCTTGAGGCACCAGGCCAATACGCGAGCGAGCTTCCCGATAGTCGCTGACGATATCGAAGCCATCGGCCAATACGCGTCCTTCACTAGCATTGACCAGCCCACAGATGATGCTGATCAGCGTTGTCTTGCCCGCTCCATTGGGACCGAGCAGCGCGAAGATCTCGCCGCGACGGATCTCCAGATCGATATTCTTGAGGGCATGGAAGCCGGAAGCGTAGGTCTTGGAAAGGTTCTCCACCACAACGACCGGTGGCACGACCGTCCGTTCCGGCTCTCGTTCCGCACGCCGTAGCGGCGCTTCGATATTACTGGTCATCGTTACCTTGTCCCTGGGGGTTGCCGACCGAGGCTAGCTAGCGTAAAACCTCAAGCAAGCTTGAGGTCAAGATGAGAGGGATGACAATGTCGAGAATCGATCCCAGTCGTCTACATAAGGAACTCAGTGTAGGCGAAGTGGCGAAACGCAGCGGCCTTGCCGTCTCGGCCATCCACTTCTACGAGGCCAAGGGATTGATCAAAAGCCGCCGCAATGCCGGCAACCAGCGGCGCTATACCCGCGACGTACTGCGGCGCGTGGCCATCATCAAGGTCGCCCAACGCACCGGCATTCCCCTGGCCTCGATCCGCGATGCGCTGCAAACGCTCCCAGACGAGCGTACCCCGAATAGCGACGACTGGCGCCAGCTATCGGCGCAGTGGAAGGCGGACCTGGACGACCGTATCGCACGATTGACCAAGCTCCGCGACCAGCTCAGCGGCTGTATCGGTTGCGGCTGCCTATCGCTCGATGACTGTCCGTTGCGCAACCCCTGGGACGAACTGTCCGAGGAAGGTCCAGGGCCGCGGCTGCTCGATCCGGAATGACGCCGGCCGTACACGGAACTCATTCGACCAGGCGTGCCCGACCGATGGTGTTGGCATCGGTCCCGAACCAGAAACTCCGACTTTCGGCATCGAAAACCATGTGGCGCACCGTACCACCGCCACTGCCGATCTCGACTGGCTCGCTGAAGGTTTCGGTTTCCGGATCGAAGCCCACGAAACGGTTGGGCATCACACCGGTTTCCACGAACCACGGGCGCCCTCTATCGTCCGAGGCCATCGCATAGGGCCTTGAATCAGCGGCTGCCGGTGCTCGCCACTCGTCGATGTCACCGCTATCAGGGTCCAGACGCCCCAGATAGCCACCGGCATAATCCACGTACCAGACGGAGCCGTCGTCGGTCACCGCCAGACGCCTGGGCCTAGCCCCTTCTCGTGGCAGTTCGATCTCTTTCACTTCACCGTCGTTCACCGTCGCCAGCTTGTGGGTGCCGAATAGGGTTGCCCAAGGGCGACCGTCGCTGCCCACGACCATGGCATAGGGGTACGCTCCCAGAGTCGGAACCTCGTGCAACGTCACTTCCCTGCTGGCAGTGTCCAGAAAGCCAAGCTGATTGCCCCTGGCTACGGTAAACCAGATATCCCCCTGCTGAGTGAAATCCATGGTGTGTACATCTCCGGGTTCCGGCAGCATGATCTTCTCGATGTCTCCGCTAGCGGGATCCAACCACCCGATATGCCGTGCACGGTTGCCGGAATACCAGACACCGCGCTCGTCGGCGATAACATTATGCGGCCCGGTTCCCGCCTCGAGATCGTAACGCTGGAAATCGCTGCCCTGGGGATCGAGAGTCGCGACATAGTCGCCTTGCTGGCCGACGAACCAGACCCGTCCCCGGCCGGCAACCCACGGGTCGCGCGGCCGCGATGCCTCCCAGGGCACACGCCACTCAGTGATCTCGAGCTCGCCCCAGGAGTCCGCGTGCGAGGTCCCCGGCATGGCCAGCAGGCCACCGGCCAGCAACGCCACTGCCCAGGACGCCATGCCTTTCATTACTTCCCCCTTCATCGCAACCAGGCCATGGTGTGACACCATGGCCCGACGATGCATGACAGCAATGGCTATTCGAGCTGAATCTTGCCGTCGAACTCGACCTTCAGGTTGAGCCCGTCGACCTCGAGGGTCATGACGGCGGGAAAACTCTCCGTCCCCTCAAGGGTCCCTGCCTCCACTGCTTTGTCCACGGCATGCTCGATCTCGCGCTGGGAACTGACGCCGACGTGTTTCAGGAACTTGCGGATACTGAGGTTGAAGGTTTCTTCGTTCATCTGAGCCTCCGAGTTCTGTCGCTGGCCAGTCTCGACATGGCCGAAAGCGCCCCTTGATCGACTATGGAGGCCATGAGCGATATCTCTCACCATGGCAGGCAACTTCTCGGCACCCCCAGTATAGGTCACGCCAGTTCCGTTGCCGTGATCCAACATTCTTTGTGAAACCCAACTCATCGCGCAGCGGAGCTGCGCTCCCACGACAGTCCTCCCATAGCAATCCCGTGAACATCTTTCTTCAGTGGGAGCGCAGATTTTCTGCGCGATCCGGCCGTTAGGCCAGCCAAGGGCTATCTGAAAAGTCGGAGAGCAAGAATTATTCCAGTACTCCCGAAGCGGCGACAGCAGCGCCAACCGCTGCCAGTGCCGATTCGGCCTGCTCCTCCTCCAGACTACCGCGGGCGCAGGCAACGATGATCACCCCTCGCGCGGGCTCTCTCGGGTCGCGGTTGGCAATTCCGGCATCGCATGCCCGACGATGCTGGGTGCCAGTCTTGTGGGCGAAGCTCAATCCCGACGGCAACCCCGCCTTGAGCCGCTGCTCGCCGGTAGTGACTCGACGCAGCATCGCCAGCAGATACGCCGTGTATTCGGACGACAATACCCGCCCTTCGGCCAGTGCTTCGAGCAGCCGACCATAGGCGCTCAGCCAGCCGGCATTGAGATGCGAGGTATAGTAGGCAGCGAAAGCCCTATCCAGATCGTCGACTCTCAGCTCATGCCGGGGCAGTCCCAGCAGTTTGCGGAAGACCTCGACGCGCCGTTCATCGTCATCAGCCTTGTACAAGGTAATGAACACCATGCCATCGAGTTCGAGGGCACGCGGATGCAGGTAACGGTATATATGACGGCGCACATCAATCAGGGTGGTGATGGGGCCAAGCCCTTCCGGCACCACTGCCTGAGTCAGGCGGTTGACCTCTTCGAGGCCGACATGCCGCATTAACATGTCGGCAGCGGTATTGTCGCTGGCGGTCAACATCTGTTCGAGCAGGAAGTCGATGCGCAAGTCGCTGCCCGGCTCTTGCCAGTTGGTCGCCCCCGCTCCATCCACATAATCGGACACTTCCAGTCGCAGGGTGGAATCCAGTGCCAACTCGCCCCGTTCAACCTGGCGCAGCAGGGCCATCGCCACCGCTACCTTGACCAACGAGGCCAGGTACCACACCTCGTCAGCGCGCAACGAGAACGTCTCGCCGCTGTCCATTTCCTTCACATACACGCCCAGTTCGCCGGGGAAATCGGCGTCGAGTATCGCCAGACGTTCGCGCAAGTCGGCGCGCCAATCGGATGGGTCCGCCGATGCGGTGGCAGTCACGGCAAACCACAGCATCGAGACCAAGCCGACACGTCGCCACACCATCATCATGACTTGACCTTGATCCAGGTGGTCAACCGAATCCACAGCCCCGTAACCACGATCAACGCCAGGCTGATCCCTAGCACCTGCGGATAACTGAAGACCTGCCACATCTCGAACAGGTAGCGCATGACCAGGAAGATCGCCACGATATGGAAGATGAAGGCCTTGAGCGCATCCGTGCCAACCAACGTGATCGGTCGCAGCCAGCTTGCCAGACGCTCGCCACCCAACAGGGCTAGAGCCAGGATCACCAACGCCCCACCGACGCTGAACAGCATGAACATCAGCTCCGGCGGGTGCTTGCCGACATTGCGCGCCACCGCCATCAACTGCTCGCCCAGTGCCGGTGCCGCCAGCGCGAAGAACGTCAGCAACAGTACACCTCCGGCACCAGCCAGCATTTTCACCAGCCGCCACCGCAGATCGGGCTTCCAGTAACAGCGCAACACCGCTTCGCCGATCAGCAAACCCACCAACACCAACGGCCCGCGACTCAACTGCCCCCAGGTGTAATGATCGTCGTGTTCGATCAGCAGGGCCTGGAGCGGCTCGTTGTCGCCGAAAACGCTATAGCGCCCCAACAGGTATGCCAGCAGAGCCATCAGTACCGGACTGGCCAAACGGCCCCATAGCGGTGCGCGTTTCCATACCGGCAGGATCAGCGGCACCCAGAGCAAGGCAATGGCATAGAAGCCAAGGATCTCCACCCAGATCGGGAAGCGCCGATAGAGCAGCGTATCGACGATATCCTGCGGCTGATAGAGCGGCAGCATCTCGACGACGGTCAGGATCTTGTACCAGAACAGCACCACCAACGCGCGCAACCACAGCTTCATGCGCCGCCGCGGCCAGTCCTCGGCATCCGCATGCGGCAGGAAAGCCACCGCCAGGGCGATACCGAACACCAGAATGAACAACGACGACGAGAACTTGGTGATCAGGTGGATGGGTACCATCCCCCAGTCGGGCACCTGGCGAATGCCTAGCAACCCCGAAACGCCATGGCTCAGGATCATCAGTCCAATGGCGATCCCGCGAGCCAGATCGATGGCTTCGATTCGCCCACCGCCGGTCGGCAAATAAGGACGCGCCCGAAGTGCCGCCCGAAGGCGATCGCTACGTCCCGCTTGCTGCTTTGCCATGCCATCTTTTCCCTGCCTTGCCATGTCAGGCACTGTCTGTCCTCGTCAAGCGGCACCTGACACTGCAATAGGCAGATCCGGGGCGCGTCCTGTCTCAAGTGATATCAGGAAGGAATTATGCCTAGAGAGTGTTATGGGTACCGTCACACAACGGTGGCGTCGAGGTCTGCTTGCAACCACAGAAATACACGGTGCCGTCCTTCTCCGCCTTGTAGACCACCGGCCTGAGATCGGTGGTCTTGTGAGAGCCATCGCAGTATGGCTGGCTCCCGCTACGCCCACAGGCACACCAGGTATAGCGTTTCCCTGCTTCGACCTTGACGGCGTAGGGACCCTTTTGTGCCACGAGCGCTTCGCTCATATAAACCTCTCATCACCATTTCGGGAATTCTCATATCAGCGTAGCCGAATACCTCTTGCCATCAGGCGCCTTGGGGGATTTCAGCGCCGCAACCGGGCAAGCTCGCTTCATCGAACTTACCCTACCATCATGAACACAAACATTTATTCGATGTTCCCTTCACACAAAGGATGGTGATTCGATGACCTCCCAAGACCTGATTCAAGCCTATTACGCGGCTTTCAACGCTGGCGACATGGATGCTTTCCTCGCGCTGCTCGACGACGAGGTCGTTCATGACATCAACCAGGGCGAACGCCAGGTCGGCAAGGGCGCCTTTGCCGACTTCATGGCCCATATGAACCGCTGCTACCGGGAACGGTTGAGCGACATGGTGATCATGGTCAACGACGACGGCAGCCGTGGCGCCGCCGAGTTCGTGGTCCATGGCGAATACCTGGCCACCGACGAGGGCCTGCCTGAAGCCGAGGGGCAGACTTATGAACTGCCTGCCGGTGCTTTCTTCGAGATCCGCCAGGGCAAGGTGGCTCGTGTCACTAACTACTACAATCTCAACGACTGGATCGCCCAAGTCGTGGGCCAGGAAGGGCCTCCTACCGTGTAAAGAAATTGTGCTGGCCCCTCTCCTTCTTTCCGCGTCGTCCGTCTACTCTTGAATTAGGGAAGCGCTGAATAAGCCGCGCAGGCATTTATTCAGCGCTTCCCGGAGGTCATGTAGCGGTACGCGCTGGGAGAAGTAGAGATGGGCGCATTCGAATATCCAACGCACCAGAGCACCGATCTCTCAGCACAAGAGGCATATCGTCCTCCACAGCCTACCTCGGCTCGTGCCAAACCCCACTGGCGGCTAAAAGTCGTAATACCTTGGGTATTGCTGTCGCTGGCCGCCGTCCTGTCTTCCCTGTTGGTAGCCGAGGCGCGCACATCGCGGCTGCAGGCCAAGGAACTGTCGCGTTATGCCAGCACCCTGACATTCTCGCTCGAACCTGGGCCCAGCAACCAGATCGTCTTCCCGCAACACGGCCCTTTCGACACCCGCCTTGGCTATACATTGCTACCTGCGCTGCAGCAACGACTCACGCACCGGGATTACCTCGTCGAGCACCAGGCCCAGTTCTCCTCGTCGCTGCTTGACTATGCCCAACGTGGCTTCTTCGTTCCCTATCAAGAAAAGACCCGGGCCGGCCTGACCATCGCCGAGTGTCGTGGTGAGCCACTCTACGAATTCCGCCACCCACAGCGACATTACCCACATTTCGATGCGATTCCTCCCCTAGTGCTGCAAACATTGCTGTTCATCGAGAATCGCGAACTGCTCGACGACACCCACCCTTTCGCCAACCCCGCGGTGGACTGGCCACGCTTCGCCAAGGCCGCGATGTCCCAGGTGGGCAAGGCATTGGACATGCAGGAACAATCCACCGGCGGCAGTACCCTGGCCACCCAAGTGGAAAAGTATCGCCACTCGCCCAGCGGCCTGACGGTTTCGGCAATGGAAAAGCTGCGCCAGATGATCTCGGCCAGCGTGCGCAGTTACCAGCAAGGCCCGCAGACTATAGGGGCACGCCGTGACGTTGCCCTGGAATATCTCAACACGGTTCCGCTTTCGGCAGCTCCTGGCTATGGAGAAGTCCATGGTCTCGGCGATGGCCTGTGGGTCTGGTACGGCGCCGACTTCGACACCGTCAACCGCCTGTTGGTCCCGGCCTTCAATGATGACAGCACGATAGCGGCACAAGGGTTGGCTTTGAGACAGGTGGTATCGCTGATGATCGCCCAACGCCGCCCTTCCTATTACCTGTCACAGGGTCGTCAGTCCCTGGAGCAGCTCACCGACAGCTATCTGCGCCTGTTGGTCGAAGCAGGGGTAATCGACACCGCCCTACGCGATGCTGCGTTGTCCCAAGCCCTCGGGTTCCGCCACTTCCCCCAGGATCCGGCACGTATCCATATCGAGAGCGACAAGGGCATCCAGGTGGCACGCAGCCGGCTTGCCAGTCTGATGGGACTTTCCTACTATGATCTCGACCGGCTCGATCTCTCAGCCACCACCACGCTGCATGGCGACCTGCAACGGCAGGTATCCGACTATCTGCAGCGCCTGGCCGACCCGGAATTCGCCAACGAAATCGGATTGTTCGGCGAGCGCCTGTTGTCCCCGGAAAAAACCGGCGAGGTACGCTACAGCTTTACCCTGTTCGAGCGTGGCAACGAGGGCTTCCAGGTTCGGGTGCAGACCGACAATACCAACCAACCGTTCGACATCAACGAAGGCAGTAAACTGGAGCTCGGCTCGACCGCCAAACTGCGGGTGCTCGCCACCTACCTGGAAGTGATCGCCGAGTTGCACCAGCGCTACGCAGCGGAATCGGCCGACGCCCTACGCCAAGTCGAGATCGACCGTCAGGATACGCTCAGCCGCTGGGCACTGGACTACTTGATCGCCAATCCCGAGCGCGACCTGACCGCCATGCTGCACGCCGCCATGGAACGTCGTTACTCGGCGAGCCCACACGAAGCCTTCTTCACCGGCGGCGGCCGCCATACTTTCAGTAATTTCCGGCGCGAGGACAACGGCCGCTACCCAACCCTCAACGACGCCCTGCGCGAATCGATCAACCTGGCCTTCGTGCGCCTGCTGCGCGACATCGTGCGTTACACCACTTACCAGAACGTCAACCGCACCCAGTTGCTCGAAGACGACAATGACCCACGCCGCGTGGAGTACCTGCGCCGCTTCGCCGACCGCGAAGGGCGCGTCTTCCTGCTGCGTTTCTGGCGCAAGTACCAGGACAAGGACAACCCGCAACGCCTCGACACCTTCCTCGATGGCCTGCGCACTACCCCGGCACGGCTGGCTGCGGTGCATCGCTATCTGATACCGGAAGCTGACCTCGACACCTTCTCAGCCTTTCTTGACGAGCGCCTGCCAGGAGCGTCGCTCAGCGACAAACGTATCGACGATCTCTATCACAGCTACGGCCCCGGTGCCTACGACCTCTCCGACCAGGGTTACATCGCCCGAGTGCACCCGCTGGAACTGTGGTTGCTCGGTTACCTGCTCGATAATCCCGATGCCAGCTTCCATGACGCCGTGGCCGCCAGCCACGACGAACGCCAGGAAGTCTATGGCTGGCTGTTCAAGACACGTCACCGCAGCGCTCGTGACATCCGCATTCGCACCATGCTGGAAGTCGAGGCCTTCCTGGATATCCACCAGCGCTGGAAGCGTCTGGGCTACCCCTTCGAGCACCTGGTACCGTCGCTGGCCACCGCCATCGGCAGTTCCGGCGACCGACCCGCGGCTCTGGCCGAACTGATGGGCATCATTCTCAACGACGGCGTACGCCTGCCCACACAACGCATCGACACCCTGCAGTTCGCCGCTGGCACCCCCTACGAAACACACTTCGTTCGTACGCCCACGAACGGCGAACGCGTGATGGCTCCGGAAGTTGCCGCTGTGCTGCGTGAAGCGCTGTCGCAGGTGGTGGAAGGTGGAACCGCTCGACGCCTGCAGGGCAGCTTTACCCTGGAGGATGGCACGCCGTTGACCTTGGGCGGCAAGACCGGCACCGGTGATAACCGTATCGAAACCGTGACCCGCTTCGGTCATGTCATCGACTCTCGAGCCCTCAACCGCACCGCCACCTTCGTGTTCTACCTTGGCGAGCATCACTTCGGTACGCTCACCGCCTATGTGGCCGGCAGCCAGTCGGACAACTTCCGCTTCACTTCCGCCCTGCCGGTCCAGGTGCTCAAGGGCATGGAGCCCATCTTGCGGCCGTACCTGCAACCCGGCGGTCAAAGCCTCTGCCGTCCATCCTCTCCCGTCTTGCAGGTCGCCGGCGGTTGATCGGGAGCTTTCGCGAACGGGCGGCATCCGCCACGCACTCCAACTATCATTATGGGTAAGCGTGGGCGCCGCCCAAGCGATGGAAAGTGCCGCAAGGACGCCTCGCTGCTAACCATACCGGCCCTTATGGCCGTAGGAGGACGTGTCATGGCCATGGCAATGACAATGCGGGAGTACCTCAGGTCGCAAGACATCGACTTCGAAGAGGTCAAGCACCCCCGCGAAGTGACCGCCAACCGCATTGCCCAGCAAGCACACATCACCGGCAACCAACTGGCCAAGGCGATACTGCTGCATGGCGATTCCGGCTACCGGGTTGCTGTATTACCCGGCAGTTGTGAAGCGGATTTGGGCATGCTGTCGAACATGCTCCACGAGCGCATTGAGCTGGCATCGGAAGACGAGATCCGGCAGAGCTTCGAAGACTGCGATCCAGGCGCCTTGACCCCCGTGGGCCAGGCTTATGGCCTGCAGGTCTTCGTCGATGACGAACTACGCCAGCAGTCGGATATCTACTTCGAAGCCGGTGACCACGAAACCCTGATCCACATGAGTGGGCGGGAGTTCGATCGCTTGATGCGCGAAGCCGGGCATGGCCACTTCAGCCGCCACGTATAAGCCGAACGGGTGGGCACAACACACTTCCGTCGCCGGCTGGGAGCATGCTCCATTGGCGAGCCCCGCCTTATCGCACAGCCCCCTCGATTGCTCGTGTCGTAGGGGGCTGTTATTATAATAAATAATTGTTTTTAAATAATTTTGCCTTCATGAAGTATCTACTGAAATTATTCCCGGAAATTACCATCAAATCGCGATCGGTACGCAAGGAGATGGTACGTTGCCTGCGCGCCAACGTTCGCAACACCCTGTACCGTTACGATGCCGGGGTGCATGTGGCGGGCAAATGGGATGCACTGGAAGTGCAACCCAGTACCGACCTGCCGGCGGATCGCCTGGCCACGATCGAAGCGATGATGACCCGCATTCCCGGGATTCATGAAGTGCTGACCATCGAGGATCGGCAGTTCCACTCCTTCGAAGACACGACCGAACAGCTCCTGCCATTGTGGGTACCGTACATCGCCCACAAAAGCTTTTGCGTGCGCGTAAAACGTCGTGGCGAGCATGAGTTCCGCTCCGACGACCTCGAACGCCATTTGGGCGCTGCCCTGGTGTCCGCCGCTCCCGGGGCTCGCGTCGACCTGGAACACCCCGATGTCGTGGTATCGCTCGAACTCAAGGGCAAGCGGCTGCTGTTGATCACCCAACGACGCCCGGGTTTGGGCGGCTACCCCCTAGGTACTCAAGGGTCCGCCTTGGCGCTGATCTCGGGCGGATTCGACTCGCCGGTGGCCGCCTACCGCATGATTCGCCGTGGCATCAAGACCCATTTCCTGTTCTTCAACCTGGGCGGCCCCGCTCACGAAGCCGGCGTACGCGAGGTCACCCACCATCTGTGGCAACGCTACAGCACCTCGCATCATGTGGACTTCATTTCCGTGCCTTTCGAAGGCGTGGTCAACGAGATCCTCACCAAGATCCCCGACGGACTGATGGGGGTGGTGCTCAAACGCATGATGATGCGCGCCGCGGACAAGATCGCTGCAAAGGGTCGGATCCCGGCGCTGGTCACCGGCGATGCCATCGCCCAGGTCTCGAGCCAGAGCCTGACCAACCTGAGCCTGATCGACAGCCTCGCCGAGCGCCCGATCCTGCGCCCGCTGGTAGCCAGCGACAAGCAGGACATCATCGCCGAAGCCCGCCGCATCGGCACTGCCGAATTCGCCGAGCGCATGCCTGAATACTGCGGTGTGACGTCCCGCCGCCCCAACACCCGCGCTCGCCGCGACCGGGTGGAAACCGCGGAAGCCGAGTTCGACTTCGAGGTGCTGGATCGCGCCATCGACCAGGCCAGCAAGACCCGGGTGAACAAGCTGATCGAAACCGCGCCGGTGCTCGCCGAGGTCAAGGTCGTCGATTCGCCGGAAGCCCTGGCCGCCCAGCCGGACTGCAGCGTGATCGATATCCGTCACCCCAGCGAGCGCGACGAGGCACCTCTGCGGATACCCAACAAGGTCGAACTGCTGGAAATCCCCTTCTACGAGTTGCAGGAAGAAGCCAAGACGCTGCCCAGCGACCGTCATTATCTGCTCTACTGCGATCAGGGTGTGATGAGCAAGATGCAGGCGCTGCATCTCGCCGACCAGGGGCTGACCAATTTTGGTGTATATCGGGGGGAAGAGCAGGAGGTGGCCGTCTAGGGCTACTTTCCACGCTTGCTCTCGGCAAAAAACGGGCGCCACATGGGCGCCCGCGCTATCGTTGGGTCATTGGAAGCGGTCGTGACCGAACACCAGATCGTCGCCCGAAGCAGTGGAATGACAGGCAATACATCCCTGCTCCATTCCCTTGGCGACTCTACCGGCCAATGGCCTGCCTTCCGGGTTCGTGTCAAGGCTACCGTCCGGCAAATACTTGGCCCAGAACCAGTCATTGTTGTCCGGATCATAACCTTCGCGTTGGAACATTACGGTCACGGACCCCAGGTACTGATCGGGATCGTTCCAGACGGCCTCCCTGGATACGCCCTCACCGCCATAGTTGCGCTTGACGATCACCGGCCCTGTGGTGCCTTCTACTGTGATCTCCCCATCCATGGTGTCGAGAATGGCGCCATGCGGATGCTGCCCCGTATAAGGGGCAGACATGGTGCGTTTTTCACCCACCAGGTTGGTGTCTTTCATGGTTTCCCACAATGCTTCGGCGTAAGCGATATCTTCCTCGCCACCAAAGGGCGGCTGTGCCCATGCCATTAGACTGGTCGCAATAAGCCCAATGCCGATAGACCCCAGAAGCGTTGTTTTCATGGTTACCTCCTCCTTCCGTGTCGTTGGCGGCTTTCAAGCTCCATTTCTTTAGTTGCGGGTATCGTCGCGACCTTACACTCCTTCGCTATGCGAGATGCCGACATGGAGGTGCATCCGTGAGCTCCTGCGAGTCAGCGGATCCCTGGGTCTTGCGAAAGGGCAAAGGTATACCGGCGATACCCGGGACCGGCGATGGCCACCTCCTCGTGCTCGAACCAGGGACTGGCCAGCGGGGGAGTCAACAACCTAGCCTGCCATGCGATCTCGAAACTCTCGGTGTCCAGTACGGTAACCAGACGCTCCCTATCAGCCACTGCGATCCTGCCATCGCCCACATGAGGTGGGCGTAGCGGCCCCTGACCCAATTGCTGCCGGTATCGCAACTCTCCCGTCGTCTGATCGAGGACCTGAAGAACGCCGTCGAACCGCCCCAGATAGATGAAGCGGTCATCCACCGCCGGGCTGGTGCTTACCCTGTCATCATGAAAACGCCAGCGGATGCTGCCGTCGGTAGGGTTCAAGGCCAGCAATTCGCCGGCGAAGGTCGTCACGTACACCAGAGTCTTGCCGGCGATGGGCCGATAAACGAGTTCCTGTTGAAGGGCTATCTCCCATACGCTGGTTCCAGTCACCGGCTCCAAGGCCCATAACCTGGCATCCTGCCCTCCGGTGATGAGAACGCCGTCCTGAACGGCTGGCGGATAGACCCAGCCGTCGAACTGGCGTGTCCAACGTACCTCTCCGCTCGGCAGGTCGAGAGCGCGCAGGCGACCGTCCCGTCCGGCTATGAAGGCCAGGTTGTCGGCCACGCTCGGCGAGAACACGACTTCGTCGGTGAACCGCCGCCATATCACTTCACCGCTCTCTGGTGACAACGCCACGAGTCCGGAGCTGGTGCCGGCAAGCAGCCAACCGGCCGCGATGACCGGTTCGAACGTCTGTTCTCCCGTCAGCGCCGTCCATACCGTTTCACCGGTCCGGCGATCGATTCGGGCAATGCCCTCATGGGAGACGAAGACGGCATGCTCGGAGAGCAGGGGGTTACTAGGGTACAGAGTGCCCCCGCTCACCGCAGAGGAGCCAACCACCATCAGGACTCCACACACCAAGGCGACCGCGAACTTGAACATGCCCCCTCCGCCATTGGTCGCTATCATTCTGTCCGCGGCTAGTCGCTCGGGCCATCCACGAGGCCGGAAGTCATGAGCCCCGAGCCGCCAATCCCGTAAAGCAGGCTAGCAACGAGGTAGGTTTCTCGCTAACTCGATTAAGTCGTGGCGCCTTTCCCGAACCTTACACCTGAACCACATGGCGACGCCGCTGCTAGTGATCAAATGGGTTTGACGTTGCGGTTGATGCGAAACACGTTCTGCGGATCCCAGCGAGTCTTGATCTCGGCGAGCCGCTGGAGGGCCGAGCCAAGCGCCGCCTCGATACGCTCCTGCCCTTCGTCCTCGGTCAGGAAGTTGATGTAGGTACCTCCGGTGGAAAACGCCTTCATGTCGTGCCACGCATTGCGCGCCCATTCGATGTTCGCCTGGTCGTCGTCCGGCTGCTCCCATGAGCCCGCCACGTTGAACACGTAGCGCGCGTCGCGGTTGCCGACAGGCGAGTGGTCGTAGTCGAGTTGGTTCAAGGCACCGCTCATCTGGAACAGTATCACCGACGAATGTGGCGAACGGACATTTGCCGCGTGCTCGATCGCCTTCTCACAGAATGCCGGCTCGATACTCGACAGGTACTCGCTTTTCCAGTAGTAACGCCGCCCCTTGGGTTGGGTCGCATCGAGCAGTGTCTGCAACTGAGCATAAGGACGGCGCACGAGCACATCGCCAATGGGGGCGCCAAACGACTTGATCGGTGCCACCACCTTCTCGCCTTCATCCGGATCCCCACTGTAGCAGGCAAGCAGTGCCACGACCGGCGTGCCATGCCGTTCCGGCGGCAGCCAAGGCGCGGGCGGTGCCCTGCGCATGAGCGCCACCAGGGTGAGTTCGGGCGGCGCCTGCTCGGCGAGCGTCCGATACAGCTCGAGCACGCCGGCGGCCTCGCTGGCAGGCCAGGCCACGAGGCCGCCGACTACCTCGGGGCCAACGTCATGGAGCCTGTAGTCGAAGCCGGTCACGACCCCGAAGTTGCCGCCACCGCCGCACAGGCCCCAGAACAGATCCGCATACTCATCGCGGCTTGCATGTACCAGCCGGCCATCGGCGGTCACCACATCCATCCCCGTCACGTTGTCCGCGGTCCACCCCCAGCGTCGCGTCAGATAGCCAAACCCACCGCCCAGGGTGAGGCCGGCAATACCGGTGGTCGATATGAAACCGAGTACGGCAGCGAGCCCATGCACTTGGGTTTCACGATCCACATCACCAAGGATGCACCCGGCCTGCGCATGGGCAATCCGTCTCTCGCGGTCGACCCACACGCCGCGCATCAGCGACAGATCGAGCATCAGCGCCCCGTCGGCCGCGGCCAGTCCGGCGATGTTATGTCCCCCGCCCTTGATACACAGCAGCAGGTTGTGTTCGCGTGCAAAGCGCACGCACGCCATTACATCAGCCGTGCCAAGGCAGCGCGCGACAACGGCCGGCTTTCTGTCGATCATTGCGTTCCACAGGCTACGTGACTCCTCATAGCCTGCGTCACCTGGCATATACAGCAGCCCCTGTAACTGCATTTTCAAACCATTGACCGTCTCCGGTTTCAAGTCGATATCGAGGCCATCCAATGTTTTCGCTTTCATGGTCAAGGCTCCTCTCGAAGGCCCCCTCTCAAGTGGCGACGGCTTCGCATGCGTGTCCCTGCAACGGGTGTCTAGCCACTCGGGGGAAGTGATATAGTCAACGGTAGCAGCGTTGTTCGATGGCCATGAATTCACCATCTGTACCGCCCTCGCGCTGCGCATGACACTCTCTCTCGCGGTGCCGGTGCGATAGCGATTCCGGTAGCGATTAGGGAGGAGACACAATGGCTGATTGGGGATATGGGCAATTCTGCCCGGTGGCCATGGCCTCGGAGGTGCTGGGAACCCGCTGGACCATCCTGGTCGTGCGCGAGCTCCTGTGCGGAAGTCACCGTTTCAACGACTTACGCCGGGGATTACCCCACATCTCACCCGCCTTGCTATCGAAACGGCTACGCGAGCTGGAAGCGCTGGGAGTCGTGAGACGCCAGGCCGATCCCAATACCGGCACGCCACTCTACGAGCTCACCGAAGCCGGTGAAGAACTTCGCCCCGTGATCATGTCGATGGGAAGCTGGGGGCAGCGCTGGCTGGAGTCGCAGCTCTCCATGAAGAACCTCGACCCATCGCTGCTGATGTGGGACATGCGACGCAACCTGAACCCCACACCACTGCCACGACACAGGGTTACGATTCAGTTTTTGTACCACGATGTGACGCGTGGTCAGGCGAAGTGGTGGCTTGTCATCGACAATACGTCCGAAGAAGGCTCGGTCGACCTCTGCAAGAAGGATCCCGGCCACGATGTCGATCTGTACGTGGTCTGCGATCTGCGTAGCATGACTGCCATCTGGATGGGCCTGATGACCGTGCGGGAGGCCATCGACAGTGGCAGGCTCAAGCTGACCGGCGACCGAAAACTGCAGGCCAGCATTCAAACCTGGCTGGGACTGAGCGCCTTCGCTGCGGAAACCAAGCAGGTAAGTGCCTGAACCGGTACCGTCAATGGGATGCCGACAAAACTTTCGGCCATATTCCGTCGCCCGCATGGCCGAGCGAGCGGGGCTGAAGGCCCGCGCCTTCAACCCCGAGGTTCCTCCTACTGCTGCAAGGTCGCAGACTGGGTCAGGATGCAGTCGTTGGGGCCTGGTTCGCCATCGGCGAGCGCGGTGTCGGGGAAGCTATCGGGGAACGGCGAGTCATCGCTGCAGCCACCCCGGTAGGTGTGCATCATCCCCGGCATCAGCTCGGCGACAAGCGGGCCGTGGTCGTTGACGACGAAGTGGTGCTCGGCGCCCCACAGGTTGGTGAACTCCTGATCAGGCAGCCAGCCCCCTTCGATCGGACCGGGCGTGAAGTGGGCACTGAAGGTTGCCTTGCCGTCGTCGGTGGCGACGTTGCCGTCGGCGTAGCTAACCTGCGCCTCGGCGGGGTTGCCATCGGCGAGGACGTCTCCAGCGGTGCAAGGTTCGGGGTACGCCTCGCAGGCCTCGGGGTTATTCACTACGACCCACCACAGCGTGTAGACATGCCCCGGCTCAAGGCCAGCCGCCTCGAAGTGGACGGAGCTGCCCCACTCGGTGGTGTACAACGTGGCCCCCGCGCCGGCGACCTCGCCTTCGTTGCCCGACTGAGCATGCCACTTCACCGCGGCGGTATGCTGGGCGTGCTCCTTGTCCTTATCGCCTGCCTGCACCTGGGGAGGCAGGATAAAGGCGGCGGCTACCACGGTTGCTGCCAGAACGCCTACAGGACCGAGCCGCGGAACGACTGCCTGCGGCATCCCGGTGCCACGATGCGCCAGGGTGTTGCGGATCATCTCGTACATGGTTGACCTCCTTGAGTTGCGGGCATTGCCACTTCAAGGCCCTCTCAACTCGACTGGAGATGGAGGTGGGCGACTGTCTCCTTGTCTGAGACTCTTTGCTGGATTGGCGTCGATGGCGTCCCTGCCCGGACTGCATGGGTCGCAGGCCGTGTCACTCAGAGGAAGTGGTACTATGAAAATATAGCCGTACCACCCTCTGTCGGTAAGATCATCGGCTGGGAGTGAGCCCTTTCGGAGGAGAAATCAAGCGGATGACACCGTGTCTCCCTGGGCATCACGACCCTGTAACACGCCTCCGGCCATACTCAGGGGTTCCGTACCCGGTTTTCAGGAAGAAAACAGCGAGACTCCCCATGAACACGAAAAAGACGATTGCGACACTCCCCACCTTCTGCCTGCTTGCGATGCTTGCGCTCTCCCCCACGGCATGGGCTGCGCAGGAACAGGACGACGCCGTGATCTCCGCCGCCGATACCGTGACTCTCGGCCCCCGCCCGCTGTTCCTGGTCCAGGACATGGACGACGACTCGCAACGCGAACGCGAACTCAAGGCGGACCTGCTGCGCTGTGCCACCAGCAAACATGCCTGGCGCAAGACTGACTTCTCCATCGGCCATCGCGGCGCGGCAATGCAGTTCCCCGAGCACACCCGCGAATCCTACATTGCCGGGGCGCAGATGGGCGCCGGCATCCTGGAATGCGACGTGACCTTCACCGCCGATCAGGAACTCGTATGCCGGCACTCGCAATGCGACCTGCATGCCACCACCAACATCCTCGAAACGGATCTGGCCCAGAAATGCCGTGTCCCGCCTGAATTCGACCCGAATAGCGGCGAACTGGTGAACGCGGCAGATATCCAGTGCTGCACCAGCGACATCACACTGGCAGAGTTCCAAACGCTTGAGGGCAAGATGGAAGGCGCCAACAGCGAAGCGCGCAGCATCGAAGACTACCTGAACGGCACCCCCGGCTGGCGCACTGACCTCTACGCCTCGCGCGGCACGCTGATGACCCACGCCGAAAGCATCGCGCTGTTCAAGGCGCTTGGCGTGAAGATGACTCCCGAGCTGAAGGCGCCCAGCGTGGAGATGCCCTTCGACGGCATGAGCCAGGAAGACTACGCGCAGAAGATGATCGATGAATACAAGGCCGCCGACGTGTCGCCTCGCTATGTCTACCCTCAATCGTTCAACCTAGACGACGTACGCTATTGGCTGGACAACGAGCCCGAGTTCGGCGAACAAGCGGTGTTTCTCGACGGCCGTTACGACGTCGAGGGCTTCGACCACACCAACCCCGACACCTGGTCACCGAGCATGGAGGAATTGGTGGAGCAAGGCGTGCAAATCATCGCGCCGCCGATGTGGATGCTGCTCGCCGCCAATCCCGAGGCCAGCGATACCGGCAACCGAATCGTGCCCTCGGTCTACGCCGAACGCGCCAAGGATGCCGGCCTCGACATCATTACCTGGACCTTCGAGCGCTCGGGACCGCTGAACCATGATGGCGAGTGGTACCACCAGACCACCGACAACGCGATCGACAACGACGGCGACAAGCTGCTCACGCTCGATGTCCTGGCGCGGGACGTCGGCATCAACGGCCTGTTCTCCGACTGGCCGGCTACCGTGACTTTCTACGACAACTGCATGAAGCCGAGGGCTTGAGCCACAACCAAGCGGGCCGCGCATTTGCGCGGCCCGCATTCATTCTGCCAACCATAGCGATCGATCAGCCGGCATAGGCACGTTCCAGTTCGGCAATCTCGATCTTCTTCATGCCCAGCATCGCCTGGAACACACGCTGCGATTTCTCATAATCGGGATCGCTAAGCATTTCGATCAACACTCGGGGCACCACCTGCCACGACAGGCCGTATTTGTCCTTTAGCCAGCCGCACTGTTGAGCTTTCTCGTCACCGCCCTCGGAAAGCGTCACCCAGTAGTGGTCCACCTCTTCCTGTGACTGGCAATCGATCTGCAATGAGATCGCCTCGTTGAACTGAAACACCGGGCCGCCATTGAGCGCGGTGAACGCCTGCCCATCGAGTTCGAAGGCCACGACCATGACGCTTCCCGGCGGCTTGCCGTGGACCTCCTTGCCCGCTTCACCGTAGCGGGAGATATGCACGATCCGGGAATTTGGAAAGATAACGGTATAAAAATTGGCCGCTTCCTCGGCCTGGTCGTCGAACCACAAGCACGGGGTAATTCTCTGGATGGCTGGCATGCCGCGTCTCCTCGTAAGGACTCATAACGCCGGAAAAAGGATAGCCTTTCCCCTCTTGGTCGAACGCAGAAGTTCAGAATCGACATTGCCCTGCTGACCAACATCTCAGATGTTGTCCCGCGGTACGCTCTCGTTCCAGGTGCGGGAGAAGATGCGCACATCGTCTTCGTAGGCATCGACGGTGGCATCCAGGTGGAAATGGGTTGGCGTCGAGGTCAACTGTGTGCGAGTGGCCACGACGACGTGCCAGTCGCCCCGTTCGAAGCTGCGGCTATTGACCACTTCGCCTCTCAACGTGGCGTAATCGTCGTTGGCATAGCGATAGCGCTCGGTGACGTCGTAGCCAATGGTGAGGCCCAACTCGTCAAGCCGCCACTGGCCATCGTTATCGATGACTTGCAGGGTGGCCTCGTTGGTGGCCAGGTTGAACAGTACCGTCCATTCGCGATGCGCCGGCACCAGTAGCGTCGTCGTCGGCCCCAGCGCCACTCGTTGCACGCCGAGGTCGTGCAGGTCGGCATCCGCCTCCCGCAACGGACGCGAAGGAAGCAATAGCCGACCGCCGGGGTGAAGCGTCAGAGTCACGGGAACCGGCGACGGCCAGGCCAGCGGCCAGTAGGAAGACGAGATGGCCAGCCGGATACGATTGCCCGCCGGAAACCGCTGGGCGACGTGATTCAGCCGCACCGAAACCCGATACCGCTCACCGGGGCGAACCGGCTCAGGCCGGGCATGCCCGCCACGATGACTGAGGTTCAGAAGGCCGTAGGTGACGAGCGTCACCGTGCCTTCGGAGCCGATATCGGACAGCCGGACGGTGACCATCGCCTGCGGCTGGTCCGCCGACAGTTCGAGTTCGACCACAGGCTGCCCCAGGATTTCGACGGCTTCCTCGAGCGGCTGCGTATCGAAACACAGCGAACCGCCATCCTCCAAGCGCTGGTCGGTGGGTAGATCGGTGCTTTCCGAGTAGCTGCACCACTTGCCGGCGAACATCCCCACGCTTAGCGGGCTGCGGATCTCGAGCGGAGGCGCATTAGTGACGACGTTGTCACCACCTGGTTCGAGCCGCCCCGGGGTCAAGCCATAGACCCGCGTCTGAAGGCGCCGACTCGGCCATTCGTCCTCGGCCACCCAGCGCCCGGGGCGGTCGTCACTGATGGGCGATACGCTGTCCTGCATCCAGGCCCTCAGCATCGGCTCGGCGTCGACACCGTTATCGATGTCCTTCAACCAGCGGTCCCACCAGCGCACGCACTCGCCGAGGAAATCGATGGAGGGACCGGGACCGCCCATGTGCGGATACTTGTGGCCCCAAGGGCCCACCAGGCCCTTGCGCGGCACGTCGAGATGGTGGATCAGCCGGAATACGGTGTTGCAATAACCGTCGGCCCAGCCGCTGACCGCGAACACCGGACACCGAATCGCCTTGAAGTCCTCGCAGACGGAAGCATGCTGCCAGAACGCATCGCGCCGCTGGTGTTCCAGCCAGGTCTTGAGCCATAGTCCGCTTTCCTCGAGGCGCTGGAACCACAAATCTCGCCAGCGTTCGCCGACGATGGCCGGATCCGGCGGACAGGCGTTATAGGACAACATCACCGACGCCCACGACAGGTTGTCCGTCAGCAGACAGCCGCCCATGTAATGCACATCGTCGGTATAGCGGTCGTCGGACGAGCAGACGGTGATCACGGCCTGCAACTCGGGCGGTTGCAAGGCGGCGATCTGCAGACCGTTGAAACCGCCCCAGGAGATACCGATCATCCCCACACGGCCGTTGCACCACGGCTGGGCGGCGATCCAGCGGATCACCTCGACGCCGTCGGCCAGTTCCTGGGGCAGGTACTCGTCGTGAAGTACGCCATCAGAGTCGCCGCTGCCGCGCAGGTCCACGCGCACGCCGGCATAGCCGTGACGAGCGAAGAAACCGTGGACTTCACTGTCGCGCACGGCCTTGAAATCGCGCTTGCGATAGGGAATGTATTCAAGGATCGCGGGAACCGGATGATCCGTGGCATCCGCGGGAAGCCATATCTTGGCGGCCAGGCGGCAACCGTCGGGCATGGGGATCCAGCTATTCTCGATGACCGTCACCTCGGTCGCGTGCCCATCGTTCATTTCGCGTCCCCCCCGACTATGGGGCCGGCACCGATGCCGGGCCAGTGGAAGCCTTTTTATCGTATATCATTAGGACATGCATCGCCGTTGCGGCGCACTTTCCCCCACAGGCCCCACAGAGGGTGCCATGAAAATCGTCCATGACTTTCCGCGCGAAGTCCGGGTCATAGAAAACGTTTGGATTCCCATGTCCGATGGCATCCGGCTGGCGGCTCGCGTCTGGCTACCCACCGACGCGGAGCATAGCCCCGTGCCGGCCATCCTGGAGTACATGCCCTATCGCAAGCGCGATTTCACGCGCCTGCGCGACGAACCACTGCATCGCTACTTCGCCGGGCATGGCTATGCCTGTATCCGGCTCGACCTACGCGGCAGCGGCGATTCCGACGGGCTGCTGCTGGACGAATACCTGCAGCAGGAACTCGATGACGCCGTCGACGCCATCGACTGGCTGGTCGCCCAGCCGTGGTGCAACGGCGAGGTCGGCATGATGGGCATCTCCTGGGGCGGCTTCAACGCGCTCCAGGTCGCCGCCATGCGCCCCGCGCCGCTCAAGGCCATCATCACCATGTGCTCCACCGACGACCGCTACAGTGACGACGTGCACTACCAGGGCGGTTGCCTGCTCAATGAGAACCTCGGCTGGGGCTCGGTCCTGCTGTCCTGCGCCACCACGCCCCCCGACCCCGACATCGTGGGTGGCGACTGGCATGCAAAGTGGCGCCACCGGATCGACAACGCGCCGTTCTACCCGTTGGTGTGGATGCGCCACCCGCACCGTGACGAATATTGGAAGCATGGTTCGATCTGCGAGGACTTCGACGCAATCGCCTGTCCCGTCTACGCGGTGGGTGGATGGGCCGACGGCTACGTGGATGCCATTCCGCGCCTTATGGCCGGCCTGAAGGTACCGCGCAAGGCATTGATCGGACCATGGTCGCACGCCTTTCCCCACGCCGCCCTGCCCGGCCCGGCCATCGGTTTCTTCCAGGAGGCGCTGCGCTGGTGGGATCACTGGCTGAAGGGAATCGACAGCGGGCTCATGGACGAACCCATGCTGCGGGTATGGATGGAGGAATACGTGCCGCCCGCCCCGATGCACGCGGAGCGTCCCGGGCGCTGGGTAGCGGAGGAAACCTGGCCATCGGGACGCCTGCAACCGCACACCTTCTACCTCAACGTGCTGTCGCTGGGCGAACGCCCCGACAGCGAAGACCGGATGCGGATCGCTTCCCCGCAAACCACCGGGCTGGCGGCTGGGGACTGGTACGGCTTCGGAGCGGAAGGCGAATCGCCCACGGACCAGCGTGAGGACGACGGCAAGTCGTTGGTCTTCGACTCCGACCCCCTGACGGAGCGCCTGGAAATTCTCGGCGCTCCCATCGCCTCACTGGAACTGGCAGCCGACCGCACTGTCGCCTACGTTATCGTACGCCTCAATGATGTCGCCCCCGACGGCGCGTCCGACCGGGTCAGCTACGGCATTCTCAACCTGACCCAGCGCGACAGTCGCGAACATCCCGAACCGCTGGAGCCCGGGCACCGCTATCGTGTGACGGTGAAGCTGAACGACATCGCCTATGCCTTCGCCCCCGGACACACCATCCGCCTGGCGATCTCGACCAGCTACTGGCCAGTGATCTGGCCGGCACCGGAGCCCGTCAACCTGACCCTCTACACCGGTACCAGCCAACTGCAGCTTCCGGCACGACCGCCGCGCTCGGAAGACGCCGAGCTGCGGGCCTTCGAACCGCCGGAGCGCGCTCCCATGCCCGAGATGACGACGCTCACCGTCGCGCCCCTCCGCCGTCAGGTCGAGCGGGACCTGACCACCGGCATGACGATCTACCGCATCTCGACCACCGGCGGAGACTTCGGCGACGCTGCCCTCGCCCGGATCGAGGATATCGACCTGACCGTCGGCTACACCATCACCAAGACCTACCGCATTTACGACTACAACCCGGAGTTGGCCGAATCGACGGTCGAGCAGACCACCACGCATCGACGTGGCGACTGGTCCACGCGACTGGAGTGCCGCACGCAACTCACCGCAACACCGCAGAGCTTTCGCATCCGCGGCATACTGAAAGCCTACGAAGGCGACACGCTATTCGCCCGCCGCGACTGGGACGAGGAAGTCGCCCGCGAGCTGCTGTGAATGGCCCATACGGCTCCGTGGTGTGCCGCCGGGTCAGGACGTCCCGCCGAGTTCGTAGCGCGCTGCCGCCGCCTCGAGGATCAAGCTCAGCAACTCGTGATAAGGGTAGCCGGCCCACTCGGCCATCAGCGCCAGCTTGCCGTCCCAGTTCCAGGTTGGATTGGTGTTGGCATCGAGCAGCCGGGGTTGCCCATCCTCGCCCTCGCGGAAGTCGAAGCGGGCGTAATCACGCAGACCCAGCCGACGGAACAGCTTCACGGAATAATCGACCAACTGGCTCCACTTGACGTCGTCGATCTTCGCGCGACGGAAACTCAGCTTCTTCCAGTACGGCGAGTCAGGGTCGGCTTTCGAGCCGTAAGTGAGGATCGGCGGCAGAACGGGGTCGAGAGCGCTATAGTCGATCTCCAACGGCGGTAGCACCGTGAAGCCTGTCTGGGGATTGCCGACCAGCCCCACGGTATACTCCGGGCCGGTCAGGAAGTCCTGGATCAGCGCATCCATGACCGCAAGCTCCTCAGCCAGCCAGCACAGATAGGCCTCCGCCTCGCTGGCATCATGCACCACGCAGTCTCGCGTGATGCCGAAGCTTCCACCACTGCTGTTCGGCTTGATCAGGCAGGGATAGATGCTCGGCAGTACCAGCGGATCGGCGGACAGCTCCACGTAGGTCTCGTTGGGCACGGGAATGCCCTGCCCGGCCACCAGCGCGCGAACCAAGGCCTTGTCGGTGGTCAGGCTGATGCTCATTGGATCGGCGCCGGTATAGGGGATATCCAGGATTTCCAGCAATGCCGGAATATTACGCTCCAGCTCCCAATCGTTGCGGAATCCCGTATCGCAGAAGTTCAACGCCAGATCGGGGGGATGAGTACGCAGTTCATCGATCAGCCTGGCATGGTCATCAAGGTAGCTGAAGCGATACCCCGATAGGCGCTCCAAGGCACTGCGCAGTTGCTCGACCGCCTCGAACTCCTCGGCACCGAACACCCCATCGACGGCATAGGCATACGGTAGGCGGGGGTCGCCGAGCAGCACGGTCACGTTCAGGCGTTGCATCCGATATTCCTTCCACCCGCTCTGCCATTTCGTGCAGGGTAAAGAAAGTATATGCCATGAGCCGGAGCAACCCCGTACGGATAATCAGCCCTGGGTATCGAACGCCTCATGAAAGGAAACGAGGCCAACGGGCACCGCACCACGAAACATCAACGCCTGAAAATACGCGGGTGGAACACCGGGAAGAACGAGTGACGGCTCGGCCTTGAAGCCAAAACGAGAATAGTAGTTCGGGTCTCCCACCAGAACGCAGCCAGCGGCCCCCTTCTCTCGCAACACGGTCAGCGCTTTTTCCATGAGCTTGGTGCCGATCCCCTGCCCCTGACGCTCCGGCGTGACGGATATTGGCCCCAGGCCATACCACCCGGCACTGCCATCCGAGAGGGTCACCGGCGATACCGCGACATGCCCGACGATGCCATCGTAGTTCTCGGCAACCAGCGAAACCGACAACTGTCCGGCCTTGCGCAACTCGTTGACGATGAACTGCTCGGTGTGGCTCACATGCGGAGCATCGAGGAATGCCAAGGCGGTCAAGGCTTCGATGGCCTCGATGTCTCGTGGCTCTTCGTTGCGTATCTTGATGCGCATCGCCATGCTTTTCCTTATCGATAACGAGCGGCGGTGATGAACTGGGCAAACGATTCGCACCACACGATGACGGTGTTGTAGTCATCCGGATCCACCGACTCCGGTACGGCGACGAGGAAATTCTCGAAGGTCCTGACATCGCCAACCCGCACCATCCGATCTTTCAAGCGCTCGAACGCCTCGCCGGTTTCGACGAACTCGGGCGATAGGTAGAGCTTGTAGTCCGGCCCCGGCGCAAGCTTGCCGACGAAGGTGATGCTTTGCCGCCCGATCGACACGCTGCCTTCGCCCCAGTGCAGCATGTCGCTTCCCTCGAGATCCCGACGGAACTCTGCCATGTATAGGGCCTGCTCGCTGTGTGTCTCCAGTTCCTGCGCCGACGGCGAAGGGGGGGCGATCAGAATCGGCAGCGTGTAGATACCGATGGCGAACCCCACCACCCCAACCAGCAAATGCGAAAGAACGAGCAATAGAATTTTTTTCATTCGTCGATCGTCCGAGCCATGACAACTACAGAATAGTCGAATCTACTGCCCCCACCGGAATGAGCTTCATGGCAACGCTACACTTGAATCAGCACCCAATTCCTTGTCTACATGCCGGGTAAGCAACGATGCAGGAAAATCAGAACCAGCATCGGAAAACGGCTTCGTCTTCACTTCGCGGAAGAGCGGTGCTGGCCACTACTCGAGTTGTCATCGTACTGGCACTCGCCCTGTCGTCGCCGATGGCGGGCTCTGAAGAAAACGCTGGCATCGTCTGGCGGGATGCACTGGAAGTGGCCACGGGTGAAGCCCATATGGGCCCCTGGCGCATGAACGAGTCGGACTTCCGTTATGTGGATGACGCCTCGATAGCGTTACACCAAGACGGCATGGCAGCGGTCGTCTGGGCCGACCAGACTCGGCAGGATGTGTTCCTTCAGCGCTACGACCGCAATGGAGAACCGCAACTGGATGCACCGGCCAACGTCTCGCGTAGCGGCGATACGTTCTCCTGGCTTCCACGCGTGGTCATGACCGCCGACGAACCGGATACCATCTACGTGCTCTGGCAGGAAATCATCTTTTCCGGCGGCAGCCACGGCGGCGAAATCCTCTTCGCCCATTCGCGCGACGGCGGCGAAACATTCAGCGAGCCGGTCAATCTCTCCAACACGCGGAATGGAGCGGGCAAGGGACGCCTGACGGCCCAGCGTTGGGATAACGGCAGCCTGGACCTGGCGGAAGGGCCCGACGGTGAGGTGTGGGCGGCCTGGACGGAGTATGAAGGCAGGCTGCGGATCAGTCGCTCAAGCGATGGCGGCCGTACGTTCTCGGAGCCGAAGCATATCGCCGGTAACGATGCCCTCCCCGCTCGCGCACCGAGCATCGCCGTGGATGGCAACGGACGACTACACGTGGCGTGGACCGTCGGCGAAGACTCGGCAGCCGATATCCACTACACGGTTTCCGACAGCCAGAGCGAAACCTTCGACAGGCCTCGCACCGTCGACGAGACGGATGGCCATTCGGACGCGCCGAAACTCGCGGTGGACGACGACGAAGTCATGCACCTGGTGTACGCCGAAAGCCCGGAAGGCATGTGGCGACAAGCGCATATTCGCTATACCCAGGCACGCCCTGGCGAGAGCTTCCGCCCAACGCAGGACATCTCGACTGCACATGCGGAACGCTTCGACAGCGTTGGCTTCCCGTCGCTCGCCGTTTCAGGCGATAACGTATACGTGCTGTGGGAACTGTTCCCTCGACTTGGCTATCGTGGCAGGGGATTGGGTATGACGTACTCGACAGATGGCGGTGAACAGTTCGCGCTGCCAGAGATCGTGCCGCACAGCACCGAAACGGCTTCAGGCTTCAACGGCAGCCTGCAGGGGCTGTTGATGCGCAAGCTCGCCGTGAACGATGCCGGAGACATCGCCGTGGTGAACAGTACCTTCCGGCAAGGTGAAGAGAGTTTCGTGCGATTGATTCGCGGACACCACGAACGCTAAGGTTTGTCTGAAAAGTCGCCGAGCGATGGCCAGACAAGGCAAAAATCAGCGAAAAAGCGGAGTATACGTGGTTGTAAATGAGCATTTTGAGCTGATTTTTAACGCCGTATGGGCGAGCGCAGGCAGTTTTCGGACAAAGCCGAGATACCACTCACCTCTCATCAATATTCCTCAGTACGGCCTTGATATCGACGATCGGCGTGCCATCGATCGCCTCCATGGCGGCCACCCTCAGCCGCTGCCCGGCAATCTCCAGCACCGAAACCCGATGCAGCCCCACAGGATTAGGACGATCCGGCGAGCGTGTCGCGAATACACCGATCAACGACGACTCGACCCTGTTGCGCGGATGCACCTTGAGTACATCGCGGTGAGCATGATGCAGCCAGGTCAGCACGATAATCTCGTCGCCAACCTCGATGCCATCGAGCCCTTCCGTCACCGAATCGGAAAGCTCCAGCCACGCCTGCGGCGCGCCCTCGTCCGCCTGACGAGGCGCCTCCTTGCGACTCGTCAGTGGCGAATGCACCACCCCAATGGGCTCAAGTGTGTAGTCGGTTTCGCTCATACCGTTGCTGCTCAAGTCGTCAACTGTTTCTACCATGACTAGCGCCCAACCATCAGCCCCGCCCGCTCAATAGCTCATCAATGACAGGATCCATCTTCGACTTCGTACTTCCCCATTTATTCAGAGAAAAACCACCCTTTCCTCTCAGATGATACTCTGCATAGGCAATTTGCCGACCGTCATGCTCGATACGAAGCTCGGCGTGAGAAAGGTAGGTCGCAAAATCCCATGACCTCAGTGCAGTATATGTCAACACATACTGGCATTGCTCGGGAATGCTCCCGGAAAACACTTCCGAGGAAACGCCATGCCAATAGAAACGATCCCGAACGACCGGCACAAAATCCGATACGATGACCTTTGGATTATCTTGAATGCAGATGTGATCTAGTCTCTCCGCCGTATCGACGGGTTTGACAGTGACGGCAGTACATCCAGAAAGAGCGACTGCTGCTGCAGCAACAACGAAATTATTTTTCATTATCCAGTTCCCTATTATGTTTTTGGATATAGCCAATTAAAAACAAAAACACAAACCAACAGACTTTTTACATTTTATTTTACATACAACTGCTCACAGCATCCTTAATACACCTAACTCTTTTATCTTTCAATATCGCCCCTTGTAGAATTAAAATATGAGCATTGACATACTCCCTATATGAAGCATACTCTTTCACAACTTCATGAGGAATGAGCAACGCCTCTATCACATCAAAACTCTCGTCATAAATTACTGCCACCAGCACATCGAAGTCCCTTTCATCATAATTCCTGATGGCGCTCAACTGACGTGACTTACTGGTTTTGGTAATTCGACGTCCTTTTATTTGAACCCGGACTCCATTCTTATAGATCCCATCATACCCAGACTTCGAGTTAGGTTGTAACTCCAAGCCTAGCGCTTTTGCCACTAGCCACTCTGTGTAATCACCAATCGGATTGTTTTTAGTGCGAACAATCTTTCTCTCCATAAGCTCATCAGTAATCGATGACTGGAGGCGCAGTAGCTCTATTGTTCCCAAATCCTTGAGATTCATTTTTTTCCTCGCAGATAGCCAACGACGCAACATGTTCTTGAATATCGTCTAACGGATGACCGGAGTCCAGTATAGCTGTGCAAGATCAGACATGATTGGCTCCGTCTACGTCCTGTACCGTTGATTCAGAGGGGACACCAAAAGAAAAAGTCAACTTTTCAGCAGGTTAGCCTGATCAGTTGCATTATTTATTCCACAGCTCTTTCATTCGTGATATCTAGTGTCGCTGTGACTTGGAACATGCTCTACAACTCAATATTTGAGTTCTGGGAAGTTCGACAAGCGCACCGAACCAGGACGTTTCTGAGGAGAGCGATACATTCGATAGGATTCGAGGGAGGGTTGACTCTTATTCTTCTCCCCATAGTCGCACTCTGGCTTGACATAAGCTGGTGGGCCGCTCTCCTTATGAACATTGGGCTCTTTGCATTCTTCTTCATTTATTCCTTTGTCTTCCATTGGGCGTTTGACAAAATATTTGATGTGCCCCATTCAGCCAAAGAAGCACATGGCCCGAAATAGATATTTCCGTCATGCAGCGACGGATCTCCTCCGGGAAGTGATCGTGCTCCAACGACTCACGACCGGGTTTCTTCATGACAATTTCCTGCGACGCGTCTCCTGATAAGAGAGCACGATCAGGGTGAGCGCGGTGATCGGCAGCACGAAATAAAGCATGGCCGTACTGAAGCCCGACAGAGCATCGTGCTGCGAGGCGGCCAGAATCAGATAGAGCGTGTAGGCGACGTAATAGGCCAGCAGCACGCCCCCTTCCCAGCGGCTGATCACGCCACCAGTGAAACAAATCGGCAAGCAAGCCAGTGCTACCGCGATCATCACCGGAATGTCGAACCCGACCATCGCCTCGGATACGGCGATGCCCGAGGGAGCCAGCAGGCCGGTCAGCCCCAGCACGCCCATGATGTTGAAGATGTTGCTGCCCACCACATTGCCCACGGCGATATCGCGTTCGCCACGCAGGGCTGCGATGATCGAGGTCACCACCTCGGGAAGCGAGGTCCCCGCGGCGACGATCGTCAACCCGATGATCTGGTCGCTTACGCCGAGGTAGGCCGCGAAGGCTATGGCGCCATCGACGAACCAGCGCGATCCCAACACCAGCAGCGCCAACCCACCAACCACCAGGCCCAGGTTCAGTGCCCAGTGCGTCTCAGTGGCAGGCGCTTCCTGGGTGCCGGTCGCTTCTTCGGCCTTTACCCGCCGGTTCTGGTAAAGCAGAAAGGCGGTATAAGCGACGAGACCGGCAACCAGCAGCAAGCCATCGAGAAAGCCGATGTGCCGATCCAACACCAGCAACATCAGCACCACCGACAGCAGAATCATCAGGGGAATATCGAAGCGCACCAGTTGCTGCGCCACGATCAGTGGTACGATCAGCGCCGAAACGCCGAGAATGAACAGTACGTTGAAGATGTTACTGCCGACGACGTTACCGATGGCGATACCCGCCTGGTCGGCCAACGCCGACTTGATGCTCACCGCCAGCTCCGGCGAACTCGTGCCGAAGGCAACCACCGTAAGGCCAATGATCAAGGATGAAATGCCCATCCTGGCCGCCAGGCGCGAAGCGCCGCGCACCAGCCCCTCTGCCCCAACGATCAGCAGTACCAATCCCGCCACGAAACCGATGATGGTCATATCGTCCTCGATACGATGAATTCCCCTGCCCGCCTGCCGGCCAAGGGCATGGATGAAGCCTACCTGACAGGAGCCCAGCTTCTCAGCGCGATTGAAAAGCCCCTACCCGCCAATGGCAAGATAATTGTAGGAGCGGCCGGCCCCTCAAACCTCAGCGACATCTATCTCCTGCCATTGGCGACGATGCCGCAACGGCGACATTCCAAAGCAACGTTTATAGTCGCGACTGAATTGCGGCACGCTGCGATAGCCGACAGCGAAGGCCGCCTGATTGACGTTGCACGCATCCTGGACGAGTAGCTGTTGCGCCTTGATCAGGCGTAGCCGTTTGAGGTACTGGACGGGAGAGGTCCGAGTGATCTGTTTGAAGTACTGATGAAAGGTCGACAGGCTCATGTTCGCTTGGCGCGCCAACGCCTCCACCGAGTGCTCGGCAGCAAAATCGGTATTCAGCCGGGAAAGCACCTGAACGATACGCGAGTAATGACCTTGACCAAGCACCAGCGCCCGCAGTGCCGGGCCTTGGTCGCCCTTCAATGCCTCGAAAATCACGTCACGTACCCGGAGAATGCCCATCACCGCCGTTTCCCGCGTGTCGTGAAGCGTCCTCAGCAACCGCACCACGGCCTCATGCATGCCTTGTGTCATAGCCACCGAAGCCATCGGCAAGGGATCGCGGTGGGCATCCAAGCGAGGATCGGCTCCCATGGCGGTCACCATTTCACTGAGCAGTGCAGGGTCGATACCCACCGATATCGCCATCAACGGCGCCTGATCGGAGGCATGAGTCTCGCACTCGAACGGCAGCGGCAACGTCTGGACCAAGTACTGTCCAGGGTCGTAATGGATGACCCGATCACCGAGATAGCCCACTTTGCGCCCCTGGGCCACGATGATCAGGCACGGCTCATAAATCAGCGGTCTGCGCTCCTCCTGCTGCTGAAATGAGAACAGCGATACCGCCGGCAACGCAGTAGAGGTAACGCCTTCCCTGGCGACCAGTGGCGTCATCAGCCCCAGCAGTTCGGAAGCAAGCTCGTTCGAGGTAGACATCATCGGTTACCGTTTCGTCGACTGCGTCAAATAATGACGATTTTCGCGGCAATGTCGCTGCCTTGGAAAGCATTCTCGGAGGAATGAGCAAAAATGCCGCAGGATCGTCAATCGCAGCCCCGACCTGGCGCCCCCACAATGGATGGGTCCCCTCCAATAGCGGAGGAGAAACCGATCAAAAGGAGAGCGTTACCATGAGCCAAGCCAGCGCCTATGCTGCTTACTCCGCCGATACACCGCTTGCCCCATTCACCTTCCAGCGTCGTGAGCCGCGCCCCGACGATGTGGCCATCGAGATCCTCTACTGTGGCGTGTGCCACAGCGACCTGCACTTCGCACGCAACGATTGGGGCATGACCCGCTACCCGATCGTGCCCGGGCACGAGATCGTCGGGCGGGTGACTGCCGTGGGTTCGGAGGTCACACGCTTCCAGGCCGGCGACCTGGTGGGGGTCGGTTGTATGGTCGACTCCTGCCGCCAATGCCAGGCCTGCCGGGACGGCGTCGAGCAGTTCTGCCTCGAAGGCTTCACCATGACCTACGGCAGCGACGACCGGCAAGATGGCACCTTCACCCAAGGCGGCTATTCCGACTCGATCGTGGTCAGCGAGCACTTCGTGCTGCGCATGCCCGAAGGTATCGACCTCGCCTCTGCCGCACCGATCCTGTGTGCCGGCATCACCACCTATTCACCGCTCAAGCGCCACGGCGTGAAAGCGGGTCACAAGGTTGGGGTGATCGGCATGGGCGGCCTCGGTCATATGGGCGTCAAGCTGGCCAAGGCGCTCGGTGCCGAGGTCACTGTCTTCACCCGCTCCGCGGCCAAGGTGGACGAAACCAAGCGCAACGGCGCCGATCATGTGGTGGTCTCCACCAACGCGACACAGATGGAAGCCGTTGCCGAGAGCTTCGACTTCATGCTCGATACCGTGCCGGTGCAGCACGACCTCAACCCGTACCTGGCGGTACTGAAGTATGACGGCACCCACATCCTCGTCGGCTTGCTCGACCCCATCGAACCGACCATCGAAGCCTTCAACCTGGTGTTCAAGCGCCGTGTGCTGGCCGGCTCGCTGATCGGCGGCATCGAGGAAACCCAGGAACTGCTCGACTTCTGTGCCGAACATGGCATTACCTGCGACGTCGAGATGCTAGACATCAAGAACATCAACGAGGCCTACGAGCGAATGGAAAAGGGCGACGTACGCTACCGTTTCGTCATCGACATGGCCACGTTGAAGGGAAACGCTGCGGGCTGATTTCTTAAGGCCCACCAACCATCGGCCGGCTGCCCGCCCCTGGCGGGCAGTCATGCCTTTGTCTCTACCAACCCGCCAATGGCAAGATCACCCCACCCGCCAAAGGCAAAACCGGCTTGAACAAGCTCTATCAGCTCCCAGCAACAGGGGTCAAATGGGTGAGAACGCATATCCAGCGCCCTTCCGTTTTCACATAGACATCCGTCACCCACTCGTCGGCACTGATGGGGGCTCCCTTGAACATCCCTGTGTTGCGACCACGACCTGTCACTACCGCAACATTGCCGTATACGCGGACGCGATCTATATCCTTGCTCATGCTGGAATGACTAAGAACGCCTTCCCCCACGGCTTTCAGGAACCCTTCTCGGGATACCGGCCCCGCCTCTGGTGTCACCAGGACCCAATCGTCCGCGATACATGCCGAGATCTCGGCTACGTCATTCGAGACGACCGCTTGATTGAAGGCGTCTTCAACCGCTTCGAGTTCCTTGAACAAGCTCTCATCCGTCATATCGCCTTACCTCTTGGCCAGAAGCCACAGCTCAGGCCTTGGCTACCTTCACGGCGGTCCCAGTGGCCACAAGGAACAGCATGGACTTGCCGCCGCCCGAAATTTCGCTGTAATCGAGATCCACGCCAATCACCGCATTGGCACCCATCGACTCGGCCTCACGGCGCAGCTCGTTCAAGCAGGCAACCCTGGCCTCACGAAGCGCATCCTGGGATGACTTGTTGCGTCCACCGAAGAAGTCGCGAAAGCTCGAGAACATATCCTTCAGCACGTTCATGCCGAACACGCATTCCGCCGAGACGATGTCGATATGATCGGTGACGCGGTAGCCTTCCAGATGCGAGGAAGTGGTGAGAATGAGGCGGTCAGCCATGTGAAGTCCTCTTATGCCCTATGGGTGAAATCGACTCGGTTAGGTATGCTCGGAACCTGCTGGGCAGCGGCGCGTAGCGACGTCCCGTTGAACGACTTGTTATGCTGCTTTATAGCCAATTTAAACCAACAGAAGCTCTTTATCTATAGCGATAAACTCACTGGCCTCGCTCATTAGTGAAGATGCTGTTAACTGAGGAACGCCATAGACTTCAACTTTTCTCCCATACACAACACGAATTTTATTTACTAGAAGGTCAAAGTCTCCATCGCCCGATACCAACACTACGACATCTGACTGTTCAGCGTATTCCATTGCATCGAGAGTGATGCCAACATCCCAATCACCTTTTGCGGAGCCATCCGATCTTTGAATAAAAGGTTTCAGCTTTACCTCAAAACCAATAGCCCTAAGTATATTTTGAAACTCTCGTTGCTTTTGGTCACCTTTATCTATTGCATAGGCACAAGCTTTCACGACTTCTCTACCAGCGGTTACTTCTGACCAAAACTTGTTGTAATCAAAGTTACTCTTATATGCTTCCCGCACCGTGTAATATACGTTTTGAACGTCAACAAATATCGCAACCTTTACCATGCTATGAACTCATTTTTTGCATAACAGTGATTAGACCGCATGCTCTGTAATTGGATGAACGTGCCACCACATCGGCCAAGTGCGAGGCATCTGGGCCGGGTGAGCGCTATCGCAAGCGGTACAGCTCAGTTGAATTGAGGCGGCCAGACCTTAGTCCTCGTCGGTGAGACGTGCGGCCTTCTCGCGGTCCTTCTTGACTGCCCAGGCCAGCAAGAAGATCAGGATGAGCAGGTCGCCGCCAAGGAAGATCAGCGTCCAGATCACGACGTCCATACCAGACCTCCTCTCACTTGTCGCTCTGGGCCGAGATCGGCTCGGTCGTCATCGTCATCGGGCCCACCGACACCCGGTTCGCCAGCCAGTTGTTCAGCAGCACCATGACGATGAACAGCGCGAACCACTGCACCAGCAACGTCATCAGGCTGAACGGCTCGAAGGGATTGAACCAGGCGTCCGGCGCGAACACGGTGACCGTCTGCTGGATCCACCAGCCGAACAGCAGGACGAAGACCAGCGGGAAGATCCGGATCAGCCAGGTCCACCACCAGGTGACCCGGAAGTCGCTGTCCGCGTCGATCTCGGCGCGGGCACGCTCGACGCCGAACTTCATCATCGCGATGGCACAGAACAGGCCGGCGATGAGCAAGCCGACGCCCCACACGAAGTCCTGGTTGGCCAGGAAGTCCAGGCTGATCGCGGACGGAATTCCGGCCACGAAGGCGACGAGGACGATCCAGGGAACGGCGCGGCGCCGTGGTAGGCCCAGGTCCTCGACGTTGCGGGTGGTGAGTTCCATCATCGCGATCAGGCTGGACACGCCGGCCATCGACAGCACGAGGAAGAACACCGGCGCGAAGATCCATGTTCCGCCTGGCATCTCCCCGAACAGCTCCGAGAAGAAGATGAACGCCAGCCCTTCGTTGCCGGATTCCGCTGCTTCGATGGCGAACTCGCGGGTCCGCAGCGCGAAGATGGTGCCCATGACGGCGACGGCGGCGAGCAGCGACGCCAGCATGTTGGCCGCACATACTGTCGAGGCGTTGAGGGCGAAGTCTTCGCGGCGCCGCAGGTAGACGGAGTAGGTGAGGTACAGGCCCCAACCGGCCCCGGTCGAGAACGCCATCTGGGTGAACGCCCGCAGCCACAGCTCCGCGCTGGCGAGCTGATCCCATTGAGGGACGAACAGGAAGCGCAGTCCTTCGGAGGCCCCCGGGAGCGTCATCGCGCGCACCGCGAGTATGACGAGCAGGAAGAACAGCAACGGGATCGTGTACTTCAGGATCATCTCGAACCCGCGCTTGAGGCCGCGGTAGACGATGAGCCCGACGAGGGCGATCGCGATCGCGTGGAACAGGATCGTTTGCCAAGGCGTGCCGGTGAACCCGTCCCAGAGTGCTTGGGTGTCGGTGCCGGGCTGGAATTGTCCGGTGATCGCGTACACGAAGTACCGGATCGACCAGCCGCAGACGACCGAGTAGTAGAACATGATCCCCACGGTCAGGAACCCCATGAATCCACCCATCCAGGTGAACCTGCGGCCCATGAAGTCGCGGAAGGCGCCGACCGTACCGAGCCGTGACCGGGATCCCAGGTGCGACTCCGCCATCAAGATCGGAATCGCCCAGACCAGGTTGGCCACGACGAGTGCGATCAGGAAGGCGCCGCCGCCATTCAGGCCGGCTTCACGCGGGAACCGCCAGATGTTTCCGGTGCCGACGGCCATGCCGATGGCTGCCGCGACGAAGGTGAACCGGCTGGCGAAGACTTCCTTCTGAATGGTCTGAGATCCTTCATTTGCCATGACGAACCCTCACTTCTTCGTTGCGGTGCTCGGCGTGGAGAGACCGTGCCGCTTGCGGTCGGCGGTGGCAACCGGTAGTCAACGGATGACACTGTCCATTCGCATCAAACGATATGAAGTATAGGTAGGAAATGCCCTACTTATCCAAGTCCAGCGGTAATTCTCTGCGATCGCCCCGCCCAGTCGCCGTTCGTTAGTCCTGAATTTGGCTGAATTGCACTGCTACTGCCGCTGCCACTTCATGAGCGAAGCCTAAAGTTATCTGTCCGGCCACGTCCTGCCACAGAAGCAAGAACGAAGCCTCCTGTTGGAGCTGCTGTAGCTGCGATGGGGAGGTGGGGATAGCCATTTATGTGACAGGTTGTCTCAGGAGATGCAAAAGAAGACGCAAGCTAATCAAGAAACTTATGACATGCCACAAGCGGCCAGAAGCAGTCTTACAGCGAAAGCCAATGTAGCACTGAAGCTCGGCCTTGGCGGGACCATCGGCTGCAGCAAATGCTTGGGAGAGTGCCGCTAATCGGGAGAGGAAATTGGGGTCCATCCCCGATAAACATTTGTTTATTTACGATGCTTGAGCCTTAATACTGACACCAACAGTATAATCACTCCAGCCTTTTAATAACACAAGCACTTGCTCATTTGGAGGTCTTCCTAGTTTGTGAGAGAGCTCTTAGCAATAGAAAATAACTACAACTGATCTAATCGACGATGATCAAAGTCTATGGCTGAACTCAATCATGTGGAAATCTGCCCCGGTCGTGTCAGATCCATTAACGCCGGCATCGGAATAGTGAAGAAACCGATAGCCTAGCCCCAGATTTTTATATAACGGAACACCGACGCCCAAGGTCAGGGCAAACTGGAAAGGCCCGCCAAAATCCTGCGTCCCAAAGCGATGCCTACTGAACAGTGCTCCACCTGCTCCCAAATCCAGGGTGAACCGCCCGTCTTCACTCCCCAGGGTCAATTCGGGGATAAGAGAAACGACGAGAGCATTTTTCCCCGATCCCCGCAAAATTCCGGTGCTCCCCATCAAACGCGTGCCCATACCCCAGCCTGAAGTGGAGTAGCTCTTCCATGGTAACCCGAAGTTCGCCGACACGTCGTACTCCTCAAAATCCTCCGGCGCATCTTCTCCAAGTAAGGTCTTCTCTGAAAGGCGTACGCGCATGCTGAGACTCTGTAATCTCAGGTTTTCAGAGTAGCTCAGGTTGGGAGCGAGAAGGAAACATATAATAATCAGCAACAGCCCGAAAGAAATGAAGTGGTGAGGAAAACCGATTGCTGGCAGCATATTCTCGCCTAAAAGAAAGGTTTTTATTCCAGCTATGCTCATGTTCACTTAACGCTTGCATAACCGATTGCTTTGGATCGCCAGCTGCCGAACTCCATTCATCAGCATAGACTAACATTCCTCATTCGGCCAGAAGCCGTCAATCGGATATAGTTAATATAATGCCAGAACTAGTCGTCTCTTGGCGCGCCAGGGCAAGACGTTCTGCTTGATTGACCTATTAGGCACAGCAAAGACTGAACGGTCTTGCAGGACCGACAGCATGAAGCGAACCGCGTTTAAGCGCCGTCCGCTTGCAGATGACGGGTGGCCAGTCGTTGGTCTGAGCGCAGATTGTATCGCCGCCAAGAACTGACGTAATTGCGTCGACCCGCACGCTGGCCTAGTCAGCCAAGTCGAGAGCGGGAATAAAGGTTAGAGCAGCTATCAACTTAGCTTTCTAGTAACCGTGCAGTGGCACACATCACCGTCGATGCTATCAATGCGAACAACAACTGGTCGATCCTCGGCCGGGTCTTCGGTAAACAGGAGCCAAGTATTGGAGTCGAGCGCCCGGACATACTCCCTGCCCACCTCAGGCTCCTTCACCTGATCCGTGCCAATCTTTGTGGCCATGCCAACCTCAAGTCGTCTTATATCTTGCATGGACTTCTCCTATGTCAAGGAAAACTGAATTACCACCTGCAAGGTGTCCGCTCTGGTGCATAAAAGCTGCTTTATCCATACCATCAGGGTAGACTAACGTTCTCCATTCGGCCAAGAGCTGACTTTCAGCATGAGCTGATATAACTTCATAAGCATCGGAGCCGAAGGCACAAGAGCGCCATTTCTTGTTAAATGGATAATTCCCGATCAACAAAATCGCGAATTTCCTTCCTAAAGTCATGCCTGCCACTTGCTAGGCTTATCCCTCTACCCACGATGCTGGCAGGATACCCACGATATTTGGCTCTTATTTCCTTACAGAAATCTACCCCAAACCCAGAGGGTTTCTTGCCAATGGCGCATTCAATGACTTCCCGGTTGGCGCCTAGGACCATGTCTGCAAACTGAAGCAAAGTGGAATGGTGCATATTGACATAAGCGGCACAGTCGTCGAACCCAAGGGCATTTAAGGGGCCTGAGTGATAAACAACATGCCTCTCGCCTGTTTTTCCTTCGTTATAAGCAGCTCTGTATTCCAGGTCGAATGGTTTAGAATCACCTCGGTCCGGCCAATCGAGAATCACTTGAGCATAGTTTGGTCGCTCATCCTGGACATGTAATGCGAATCGCATAAGCCCATTACTAAATGCGTAACGCACTAGGTTCGGCTTGCAACCAGTGAGAGTTTTTTTCACGATGCTATGGCCCTCAATTACTGAAACGACTATTCGGTAATCGAATGCCAAAGATTCTCTAGCGATTTCTGACCTCCAGGCCTTTGATGTCTTAAGCAGGCCCTCATAAAGAGTGCCTAATCCCTGCTTTTTATATAGCGATCGAAGATCCTTAAAGTTCCATTTCACAGGAGCACGGGGGTGGCCATACTTGGCCTTAACATTTTCAATAGATTGTCGCAAACTGGCTTCATCATTTTGGTTTACCACAACACCACCAAACATAAGAATGTCTGGTATAGTAGAACCCCGAACACCATTCAACTCCGAGTTATCAGCATACCAACGCATAATTATCCATATAATAGTTATTAGACTGCACGTTCTATTATTGTATTTCATCGTGCCGACAGTATTTGCTGGCAAATCCGCGGTGGGGCGTAAACTGCCGCAGGTGCCCCATCAGCATAGTCTGAAGTACTCAATTCGGCCAAGAGCGGACGTTGGGCATACTTTAACGACAGGCATATCCGGACGCAAAAAGCAGAGCGCAGCGGCGCTTTTTTCGGTCCGATTTTATGCGCTTGTTAGCTACCAGCGGCCGCCCGCAGTTTGTCGAGTAGCGATTCCGACGGCTCGCCATTGGCTGGAAGCGATTGCTGTTGCTGGAAGCGCTTGATAGCGCCACGTGTCCTATCACCGATTATTCCGTCCTCCGGCCCAGCATCAAATCCGAGCTGGTTCAAATGTTTTTGAGTTTCTAGAACCAAATCAGACCATTGTGAGGCTCGTCTAGAGCTGGCCCCGTGTGGGCTATAACCCAGCTCTGCAAATGAGAAAGATTTATTTGATGACGAACCGTCTGAAAAGCGATCTTCGACGTGGACCTTACCCTGCGCAACTTGATAAAACACCTTAGAATCGGCCGAGTGCACCCGCCAGCGTCCAACCTTGTTTCCCCAATGAATTCTGTTTCCTTCGATTTTGCATTTATACGTGTACGAATTTCCGTCGTCACGGGTGTAGGAGATATAAGTTATTTCTCCTGCGCTTTGTGCGTTCATAATGCGAGGGTTGCGACCCATGATGGTTGCGATTCCAGCCTTGCACAAACTACTATTCGGTACCATCGTCTCCTGCGCAGTTAGATGTGGCTCGGCGGCTGCGGTGGCCTTCTCCTCCGGTGTTTGATAGAACAGCGCGAAATGGCCGCCTATCCCGAACGCGCCGGTCAGCGTGATTGTCAGCAACGCCGCCCGCGCCGCGCTGGCGTTGCTGGCGCTGAACTCGTCAGCGTTCAGCGCTTTCCAAGTGATCTTAGCCGGCTCTTCCGGCGCGCCGGCGCGCAGGGCAGTCAGGGTCGCGTCCCAGTCCTCGGCCACGGTCTTGCCGATCACCGAGTAGGCATGCCGCGGCCGTTCGGGGCTGTTGAGTGTCACGGTGAGCGTGTAGACGGTCGCATCCGAGCCTTTCTTGTCGGGTTTGCCAGTGGACAGCATGTGCTTGAGGATCGCGCTCGGCGGGATCTCGGCGTAAACGCCGCTGTTGTCCTCGCGCTGGAGGATACCCACCGCGCTCGCCGTGCGGTCGACGGCCATGACCCCGGTTGACGAATAGGCAACCAGGTCGCAATGAGAAAAGCGCTTGCGTAGGGCGGCCTCGTGGCCTGAGCTCATCTTTCTCTCGTATACCAGATACGCAGCGACGGCTACCACGAAGAGGACGCCGATCCAGTAAAGCACGATCATGCTCAAACGCTACGTCAAGGTCTCCCTATTTCTTCTAGCTCAATTATGTATTATTAACAATAATTAATGTAGAGTTATCTTATGTAGCATAGGAGAATGTGGGTGAATGATGACCCGACTAATACTAAGTGATGACCAGTGGGAGAGGATTGACCCTCTTCTCCCCCTATGGCGTGACTGCCAAGGACAACCGCCTCTTCATTTCCTTGAAGCGGTGCTTTGGATTGCCCGCACGGGTGCTCCCTGGCGTGGAAAATGGGGTCTGTCACTGAGGAATCCCGAAAGTGGAAAGCATCGCCATGATCCTGGGCTACAGCAGCGCCTCGGCATTCATCGCCATGTTCCGACGCCTGACGCATATGACACCGGATGAATACCGCAGAGACACCATGTCGAAAGGCTAAACAACGAGGCAGGTAAATTGGCAGATTTCGGCCGAGGCTGTGTGAAAACACAAAACACCGCCGTCTATGCCTGGATCTGGCGGTGAAGCCACCCTCAGCGGCCAACGAGACGCCTCTTAGCGCTTCCATCATCGCCACATCCGAGGTTATTCACAATAATGCTCCCCGAGAAAGCTTCTCTGAAGAGCGTCAGAGGCCGCTATAGAAGCGACAAGGGCGGCAGGTACATTATGTCCGCATCGACTGAATCAAACGCTTGGTGCCGAGAATGTTCATGACGCGTTTCATGTTGTAGGCCAGCACGTGAAGGCTCATTTCCGTGCTGACGTTCTTGAGGGTTTTGGTTAGAAAATGCGTTGCCCCCATCCAGGCCTTCAGGGTTCCGAACGGGTGCTCGACTGTCTGGCGCCTGAGACGCATCATTTCCGGCTTCTGATCCAGTCGACATTGCGCCGACTCAAGCACACTCTCATGCTCCCAACGCTTGATTCGTCGATATATGCCCGTAGTGCATTGTAGCTTCCTTGAACAGCTCGGGCAGGCTGAACTCCAGTAGCAATGTAGCACCTGTCCCTTTTCGACGTTCTTGAAACGCCAGATCAAGCGCTCTCCCGCCGGACAGCGATATTCGTTCCTTTCAGGCACGTACCGGAATGCCTCTCTGGGAAACAGCCCTCGTGCCTGACTCGGCGAGGTCTTCGGTTTGGGGAGATAGGTGGTGATACCGGCCTCGTGGCATGCGAGTACCTCTTCACCCTTAAAGTTGTCGACGCCGGAGCTATAAGTCCGTAAATCATCAAAACAGATTGTCCCCCCGACCCGCATGACCTTTCCTTGCTGGTGACCAAACCTGTAAGGATCGCGCCATGCTGAGCCGAGAGGACTTTCTCATGATAAAGCAACTTCGCCAGCGAGGCGCTCACCTCGTGGACATCGCCCACCAGATCGGCTGCTCCGAACGCACCGTGCGGCGCTACCTGGCCCGCGAGGCCGCGCCGACCGGGCGGCCGGCACAGCCCCGGCCCAGCAAGCTGGATCCCTACAAGCCGATCATCGACCAACTGCTGGCCGATAACGTCTGGAACGCCGAGGTGATCTTCCAGCTGATCCGGGAACAGGGCTATCCCGGCGGCAGCACTATGGTGCGGCGGTACATCCAGCCCAAGCGGGCGCTGCGGCCCAGCAAACGGACGGTGCGTTTCGAGACCCAGCCCGGTTTCCAACTCCAGCACGACTGGGGCGAGATCGAGACGGTGGTCGCCGGCC